>CAWCBJ010000015.1:0-280747 GCA_963793685.1 uncultured Gammaproteobacteria bacterium
GCATCACGAATGCCATCAATCTCTCCGACGGCTTGGATGGGCTCGCCGGTGGCACGACACTCCTATGCTGCGCGGCATTGGCCCTGCTGGGAGCAAATTGGGACGTACGCTTCGTCGAAACCGTCGGCATCGTGCTGATGGGCGCGATCCTGGGATTCCTGCGCTTCAATACCCACCCGGCGCGCATTTTCATGGGCGATGCGGGCAGCCAGTTCCTGGGTTTTTCCGTGGGCGTGCTCTCGATTCTGCTCACCAAGCAAGCCGCCACGCCGTTGAGCACCGCGTTGCCGCTGCTGCTGATCGGTCTGCCGGTGCTCGACACGCTGACCGTCATGGTGCTGCGGTTGCATGCCGGACGCTCGCCCTTCGCCGCCGATCGCAATCATTTTCATCATCGCTTGCTGGATCTGGGCTTTGATCAATACGAGGTGGTGACCGTCATCTATTCAGTACAGTGCCTGTTGCTGTTGCTGGCCTGGCAACTGCGCTATGAGAATGATTTGCTGATCGTCGCGAGCTTCGTCGGATTTGCAGTGCTGTTCACCGGCGGTCTTGATGCGCCTGGAGCGCGCTGGATGGCGCTGGCGGGTCGCGGGCACGGCAAGCCATCGTTCATCACCCCTGGCGCGATTACGTGCCTGGCTAGGCGCACCGGAGCGCTTCCCGCGATGGTCGATACGCGTGGTGGGGCTGTGCGCCGTGGTCTATCTGCTCGGAGTCGCGCTCTATGCCGAACGCGTACCCCGGGATCTTGGTTGGTTGAGCGCATTATGTCTGGTATCGCTGCTGCTCAGTGGGCGCTGGGCTCGGTCGGCCTTTGGCGACACCTGGCTGCTGCGGAGCCCGCTGTATGTCGCCGTGATGGTGGCGGTCTATCTGGATCAGGGCACGAGCACGCACGCTTCCGCTATGGCAGGCGGTCAAATTCGCTTTCCTGCCGCTCCTAGCCATCTCGGTCGTGCTGGCCATCCGCTTATCGGCGCAGCGGCGCTTTGAGGCCACCCCACTCGATCTGCTGCTGATCTTCGGCGCGCTCGCACTGCCGAATCTGCCTGGCGTTGCGGCCGCTTCAAGTAACTTCGGCCTCAGCGCGGCAAAGCTCGTGGTGTTGTGCTACGCGGTCGAAATGATCGCGGTGGTCGGTTCGCGCTTGCGCGTCGCACTCCTCGGCGCGGCCGGGGTGTTCTATGTGCTGATCGCCGTACGTGCGTTTAGCTGAGTCTTGAGCGGCAGGCAGAACCCCATCGGCCACGCTATATTACTTACCGCCCTACGCCAGGGCCGAGGGATGACCTTCATGCGATTTGGACTTTTGCGGCATTGGTGATGAGCCACGCTGCTTGGTGGCCTGCGGCGGCGCCGCGGCGCGCAAAGCCGGCTATCTGGCCAAGGGCCAGGAATATCTGGCCGCACATGATTTCGAGAAAGCGCGGCTGGAGTTCCGCAATGCGCTGCAACTGGATCCCAACGATGCCGAGGCCAGTTTTCTCGCCGGCGAGGCGAGCGAGCATTTGGGTAATCTGCGCGAAGCGGCGCAGATGTTCCAGACCGCCATCCAAGTGAATCCCAAACATCTCGGCGCGCGCGCGCAACTGGCCAAGATCTATGTGTATGCCGGCGCTCCCGACAAAGCGATGGAAACGCTCGAACCCGGGTTTGCGATCGCGCCGAACGATGCCGATCTGCTGACCGCGCGCGGTTCGGCACGCCTGAAGCAGGGCGATCAACCGGGTGCTCGCGCCGACGCGGAAAAGGCGGTGCGCATCGCTCCCGGCAACGAAGACGCCGTGGCGCTGCTGGCGCTGATCTATAACGAGGCCGGCGAATCCCAGCAGGCGATCGATCTGGTGAGCACACGCCCTGCAGGCGCCAGGGGCGAGCCCCAATTTGCGCTTGGTGCTGGTGCAGCTGTATCTCGGCGCCGATCAGCATCCACAGGCTGTGCAGGAACTGCAGCGCGTCATCGCGGCCGAGCCGGGCAATCTCGCGCATCGCTATCGGCTGGCCCAGGTGCTGCTGCTGGATAAAAACGTCGACGCGGCCGAGGCCGCGCTGCGCGCCGCCGTCGCACAGGTGCCGGACAGTGCCGATGCCAAGCTCGTGCTCGCCAACTTCGTGGCGCAGTATCGATCCTACGACGTAGCGGCCGCAGAGCTGCGCGCGCCTCAGCGCGGCCTCGCCCGCTGACTATCAGCTGCGTCTTGCGCTGGCGCAGTTCTACACCGACCACGGCAAGAGCGCGGAAGCCGAGGCCGTGTATCGCCAGATCATCAAGGACGATGGCACGGGTCCGAATGGTCTGACCGCCCGTACCCGACTGGCCAATGCCCTGCTGGCCTCGAATCAGCCCAGTGCCGCCGCCCCCTTGCTCGCTGAGGTGCTCAAACAAAACCCGCGTGACAACGATGCGCTGATCGCGCGCGCCAATCTGGCATTGACGCAAGGCAAAGCCGATGCGGCCATCACCGATCTGCGCGCGGTGCAGCGCGACCAGCCGAATTCCATCCCCCTGCAGCGCACCTTGGCGCGCGCCTATCTGCAGAACGATGACCCGACCTTGGCCGAGGAAACCTTGCGAGCCGCCGTGCAGAGCAGCCCGGACGATGCCGAGCCCGTGGTGGATCTTGCCCAGTTGCTGGTGCGCACCGGCCGCGGCGATCAGGCTTTGTCGCTGCTCGAAAAGTTCACGACGCGGCAACCCGGCAATCTCGCCGCGCTGAACGCGCTGTTTGATGTGCAGTTGGCCCGCAAGGATTTCGCGGCGGCGCGCCACACCGCTCAACGGGTGCAGACCGTCAAAGCCCGGTGAGGCCGACGGCGATTTCCTGCTCGGTCAGGCGGAACTCGCCGATGGCAAACCCGATGCGGCACGTGCGGCCTTCGAACGCGCGCTCGCGATCTCCCCCACGGCGATCGAACCGATCACCGCCCTGGTGCGCCTGGATCTGACGCAGCAGCATGCGGATCAAGCCATCGCGCGCCTGGATAAGCTCATCGCCCGATTTCCGAATAACGCCCTGGTGCGCAACCTCAAGGGCGAGGCGCTCGCGAACCTCAAGCGCACCGATCTCGCGATCGCGAGCTTTCGCGAGGCGATCGCCCTTTCGCCGGGTTGGGCCGTACCTTACCGCAGCATGGCGGCCACCGAGTCGGCCGCCGGCCGCAACGAGGACGCCATCAAAGCGCTGCAGGATGGCATCAAGGCATCCAATGACGCCCCGCAATTGATGTCGGATCTGGCCGAGCTTTACGAAAGAATCGGCCGACCGGATGCGGCGATCGCTGTGTATGAAAATCTGCTCAAGGCTGATGCGGATTCAGCCGCCGCTGCGAACAATCTCGCCATGCTGCTGGTGACCTACCGCAGCGACAAACCCAGCCTCGATCGCGCGCGCTCCTTGACCGAACGATTCGCGAGCTCGAGAAATCCCGCCTTCATCGACACCTGGGGCTGGGTGCTCTACAAGCGCGGCGAATACGCCGATGCGGTGACGGCCCTGCAAAAGGCCGTCGACAAGGCCCCGCATGCGCCGGTGCTCTTGTATCACCTGGCGATGGCGCAGCTCAAATCAGGGGCGCGCGATTCGGCACGCACCAATCTCGATCAGGCCCTGAAATCCGGAGCGGCATTTGCCGGCAATGACGAGGCGAAAAGGACGCTGGAAGAGCTGAAGCGCTAAGCACTCCTGCGAATCTCTTTAGTTAGGAGGAAGTGCAGCGCAGTTGGTTGCCGATGCGACGAATTGTTATGCCAGCGTCGATCAAGTGCGCGCTCGCCAAACTCCTCGGATCAGCCGAGTAATCTCCACGCACATCTTTACGTAGATGTATGCGGGTCATTGCCCATGTTGGTATCGACCTTGGCGCAAGCGACGTGCTGGCGAGAGGTGCGCGTGGCTGATCGCCGAGTCACTCCTGCTGAAACGTCAGCGCTGGTGGTCAGCCAGTCGCGCAAGAAGGCGCCGACATCGCGCCCAGGTGATCGGATGCTCTTCGGGAGTCGGTGCCTTTCTCACCGCGCCCAAACGTCTCACCAAGATTGCCATCGGGATCAGGCATGCGACGCTGCTGCGCGTTCACCGCGCGCTGGTTCAGCAGCAATACCGACTGCTATTTACTCCTCAAGCCCGACGTCGGCTAGGGCCGAAAGGGCCCTGCAGAAAGAATCGATCGGCGCGAATACTGGAAATGAAGCGTCGCAACCCCTGCGCTATCGTTCACGGTATCGCCGAGCAGATTGCCCACGCGTCCGGCATTCAGATCGACTAGGATGTCATGCATCACATGGTCACTCGCGAGATTTGGCTGTGTCCTTCCGGAACGGAAGGTTCATCCTGGCTTACACGCATCGGCGACTTGACTGACGACCGTGCGAGCGCGGATCTGGTCGCGATCAGAAATGCGATCGGGCTCCAGAGCGTACTGGATCATCGTGGCCAAGGATCTGGTCATGGCGGCGAGCTTCGTTGGCGTAATCGGCAGGGTCGCACACTTGTCCGGGCGTGGCGAGGTATTGGTTCCCTTGCGGGTCGAGCAGCATCGCATTCTGGACATCGTAGTTGTCGAGAAAGATTCCGTCGAAAGGATAGGCCGTCAGCATGGCCTGGATGGCGACCAACACCGCGCTGCGCACGTCGTTCGAGGAGGGATCAAAGTATGCGTACGTTCCAGATGCGTGCGTGTAATACAGGCGATTGCCGCTGGCGTCGTGCAGATACGCCGATTCGATGGACTCAAGATGCCGCATCGCGTCGTAGGCCTGGGCCCGTCGATTCCGGAATTGAGTCGCGAAGCGGATCTAGGTAGCTGATTAGGACGATGTTGGCATTGAATGAGCGCAACTTGTCGAAATATGTCGTCATCGGGTTTGGTGCGGCGTACGCCTCTCCGGTAATGACAAGGGGGTACCTGGCAGAGACGAGCTCAGCGCGTTGTCCGGTGACGAGCTGATTTGGCTGGATATAGTCGATTGCGAAGATATGCGGTTTTCGCGTAAAGACGTTCCTGCCAGGTGACCGGCAACGGAACCGGAGAGGGCGAGAGGACGATGCTGAATGGAGACAAAGCGGCGCTGAATTTCGCGATTGCTGACGCTGATGATGAATAAACCATGATTACTGCATAGGTGTCGGATGAAGTAGCGATGGCCTGCAATGTCGCGCCGGGGACAAGGACACTGTCATGGCGCCATCGATTTCAAGTCCATGGACGGGCTCGATTCGCGACGGGATTGATCATGTAGGTACCATTCGGAATCTGCACGGTTCGCCGGTGCCGGACACCGCGTCAATCGCCGCTGAATGGCGGCTGTATCGTCGGTAACGCCATCACCCGTCGCGTGTATGGAGGATTGTTCACATTGACAAGCAACTTAGAGGTCGGGGCGGCTGCGCACGATTGAGTTGCGGCTTCCGTCGACACCGAAACTGCAATGACGTTGGAAGCAACCCCCGCGCTGCTGCGCTGACGTGGTACTGCCGGCGGAGATGGCCGTCGTCGCGCCGCTGGAGGAGTTCGAGGCGGTGACGGTAGTGCTGGCGGCGGATGTGCCCGTCGTCGCGCCGCTGGAGGGGTTCGAGCCGGTGACACCGTCACGGCAGCCGGAAAGGATCGCGCGACGAGCAACCCAACGAGGATACGATGCGCCATTCTATGTCAACACCCATTATCACCGGATGCGACGGACGTGGCGGCGCAAGCATCCGAGGCAAAAGTGGGGTCTAACGACAGTGCGTGCGGAACGCGACTACCGGCAACCCCGCTATCTATGGTCCGAGAACCCTGGAGACCGGATGACTTTGCGTCCCCGCCTATTGACGGGTTTGCCAAATCAACGAAACGAGTTAATACCGCTCAATTTAATTCTTCAACTGTCGCAACTGCGAGACAGATACGCGTGCATGCACAGTTCACATAATCGGTGCAAGCCGCGGGAATAATAGTCAAGGTAAAGAGTCCTGTCATGCGGGACCGTGGTTGCTGATGCTGATTGGTTCGTTCGGGCTGTGCGTGACGTTGATGACGGCAGCCCCATGATGTCATACTCCGCGCGCACCTTCACGAGCGTCGGCGAATACGATAACTCGGCGTGGCTGTTGACTCTCGATAAGCGTTGCTGGGAATTTCGATACTCTGACGGACCGATCCCGTTGCATCGCCGAAGTCGACTGTGAGCAATCATGGCGACGAACCGGCATCCGCGCAGGACAACTTGGGGTCCCCGCTCAGGCCGACAGGCGTACCGGTGCGCGATGCGGTCCCCAGTCGCCGGGCCTGGCCGTGAAAACGCCGGCGCAGGCGGTGCCGCATTCCCTGCATCGCCCGTCCGGCGACAGAGTCCATTGGCCGATCGCATAGCCGTCGCGTCCGATCAACGGGGCCCCACACGCGTGGCACCAGGTGCTGGCGCCTTCGACGTCGCGCACGTTGCCCGTGTACACGTAACGCAGACCATGCCGTAGTGCAATCTGACGTGCGCGTCTGAGGGTGGCCAGCGGTGTCGCTGGCACATCACGCATCTTCCAGTCCGGATGGAACGCCGTGAAGTGCAGCGGCACGTCCGGGCCGAGGTGTTCGACGAACCAAGTGCACATCGCTTCCAGCTCGGCATCGGAGTCATTGAGTCCGGGAATCAGCAGTGTCGTGACCTCGAGCCAGACGCGGGTCTCGTGATGCACGTACTCGAGTGTCTCGAGAACCGCCGCAAGTTCGGCCCCGCAGACCTTGCGGTAGAAGTCCGCGGTAAAGCCCTTGAGGTCGATGTTGGCCGCGTCCATGTGCTTGAAGAACTCCGCACGCGGTTCCGGGCACATGTAGCCGGCGGTGACCGCGACGCTACGCACGCCGCGGGTGCGGGCCGCCTTGGCGACATCGATCGCGTACTCCATGAAAACGGTCGGATCGTTGTAGGTATAGGCGATGCTGGCACATCCGAGCCGTTCGGCCGCGGCTGCGAGCTCGCTGGGACTGGCACGGTCGGCGAGCGTATCCATTTCGCGCGACTTGCTCATGTCCCAGTTCTGGCAGAACTTGCAGGCCAAGTTACAGCCCGCAGTCCCGAACGACAGGACCGCGCTGCCCGGCAGAAAATGGTTGAGTGGCTTCTTCTCGATCGGATCGACGCAGAAGCCGCTGGAGCGGCCATAGGTGAAGAGCTTCACGCGCCCGTCCTCGACCCCGCGCACGAAGCACAACCCGCGCTGCCCTTCATGCATCCGGCAGGCGCGCGGACACACGTCGCACTGCACGCCGGCCGTCGGGCCGCGAGTGCCAATAACGCGTGTCGATCACCGTGTCCTGATGCTGTCTGTCGGGCTGGCTCACCGTTGTCTCAATCTTCAATCATCAATCCCGGGGAGCATTGAATAATTCCCGGTGCAGGTCGATATTGTGCCCATGGGACCTGAATTCAATGCCGGGGCAGCCCTAAGCCCCGCCAACAGACGTCCGTCCGGCGGCGGTGGCGGGTTCATTCTACCCGCGGGATCCGGCAGGAGCTCGGCGCCACGGTGGCGGCTCTGCTCGCCGGACAGCATGTGCCGGCGCGGCCGCCAAAGGCGCTCATCGTACCGCACGCGGGGTATGTCTACTCCGGGAGCGTCGCAGCGCAAGCCTACGCCTCGCTCGGTTCCGCAGCGCGTGCGCTGCGGCGGGTTCTGCTGTTAGGGCCCGAGCCATCGGGAGTGGTTTCGCGGCCTCGCGGTTCCGACCGTGCAGGCGTTCGCGACGCCGCTCGGCACGGTGCGGGTTGATACGGCCGCGGTGAGCCGGCTGTGTGCGCTGCCCGCGGTGGTGAGGTCGGATGCGGCGCACGCGCTTGAGCACAGCCTCGAGGTACAGCTACCCTTCCTGCAGCACCTTGCGCCTGCGGCCGAGATCGTGCCGGTTGTCGCCGGCGATGCTTCTCCCGCTGAAGTCGCGGCGGTCATCGAGGAGCTCTGGGATGGAGCGGAAACGCTGATCGTCGTTAGCTCGGACCTCAGCCACTATCATTCCTATCGCACGGCCCGGGTACTCGACGCCGCGACCGCGCAGGCGATCGTTGGGGGCCGCACGGATCTCTTGGGCGAGCAGGCCTGCGGCTGCGTGCTTGTCAATGGACTTACCCTGGCAGTGCGCGCTCATGGGCTGCGTGCTGCAGTACTCGACCTGCGAAATTCGGGCGACACGGCGGGCGACAAACAGCGGGTGGTGGGCTATGGTGCATTTGGGTTCTTCGAACCTTGAGAGCAGCGAACGCTACCCCCTGCCTGAGCTGGCTCACCGCTCGATCGCGCGCGGCATTAGAAAGGCCACGCGGAACTCAGTCGTCACCTGCTGCAGGGGATCATGACCAGTATATCAATCGATTTCAGTTGCGTCGCCAATACTCGCCCGGACGAATAATCGGAATTTCATGAACACTCTGCATATCGAGAAGATCGCGGTCGACGCTGATCAGCAGCGCACATTGGCCGGCCACTGCCGTACCCAGCACCTGCAGGTCCGTTGGATCTCGGCACAGGTCTGATGGCAGATCGGCAGGCAATACAACGATGCCCACGCGTCGAAGGAAGGCAGCGACCTGATCAGCCTCACGCTTGGGGAAATTGAACTTCTCACCGAGCTTTCGTCTAGCTCCTCGAGGATGAATTCTGAAATCACCAGCTCATGGTGCAGCAGAACGTCCTCGAGCAGCTCCGCGCACACGCCGGCGCGGCTGATGTGGGCCGCGATGAGTACCGAAGAATCGAGCGCGATTCTCACTTCTTCTTAAGGGTCTCGAAAACATCCTCATCGGTATTGATCCCGCCGGCCTGCGCGCGCGCAACCAGTTTGGTCCGGAGCGTTCGAAATTCCGAGACCCGCAGGTAACGCTTCAGCGCCTCACGCGCAAGGTCGCTCTTGGAAATCCCCATAGCGGTGCTCTGGCGCTCCAGGGCCTGATCCAGCTCATCCGGTACACGCAGTGTCAAAGTGCTCATGTATTACAATGTACTACATCCCGATCGAGGGCGCCAGCGGCTGACCGCATCTGGCGAGCCTCCAGCGCCGAGCTTGCCGCTAGCCAATGGTGAGCTTTCAGTAGTTGGCGGCGGCCCGTACCGCACTTGCAGGCTTATCCAGATCCGCGAGCAATTCCGGGCCGACCACCGCAAATGGCGCCGAGCCGTACGAGAGCAGCCGATCATGAAAGTCACGCAGTGACCCATGCCCGGCGGTCTTCTGCTGATAATTCGCCAGCAATTGCTCGATCTGCAGGCGCCCGACTGTGTACGCGATCACGTACCCCGGATTCGTGGCGATCCCAGCGACGGCGGCATCCGCGGCCTTCTGCGTAAAGCCGCTCTCGCGGGCGTAAAAGTCCGCCGCCTGACGGAAGCTCCATTCCCCGGCGGCCAGTTTCGGGTCCACGATCGCGCGGGCGCCGCGCACCCTTTCCCAGCGCGCGGTGTGGAGCCGCGCATCCAGATCGCTGCCGTAGAGCCCAAGGCGCACAAACATTTCCTCGCCGTAGAAAGCCCAACCTTCCACAAAAACACTGCTATGCTTGGATCTTGCGGACGAAGTCAGGATGCCGCCTGGCCACTGATAGTTGCAGAAAGTGACCGGGCATTGCCTCATGTGCCGCAGTACTTAGAATCCGATCGCGATCAAAATCTTGATTCATGTCGAGGCTTGCAGCGGCATCCTCGAGTGAGGTCGGCGGCGTGATGAAGTAATAGCCGTTGACTTCATGGGAGAACAGACGCGGCGGGATCATCGAGGCACCCGGGCTTACGGGTTGCATGAATGCGGGAGTCTCCTGGACCGCAATCGTCCCGAGCCACGTCGGCAGCGTGATGACCTCGTGTTCGGTGACGAAGCGGGCCAGCTCGGCGATTCTCTCGCGGTAGTAATCGACCAGTGCGGAACCTGCGGGGGCCAGGCCGCCGCCGCTTGGCGGCCCAAACGGCAGGTTCTGGCGTTGCGACAGTCGCGGTCAGCCACGCTTCCTCGGCCCAACCGTGCGCGAGCTCGTCATTGCCCATGCGATCGATGTCGCGGGAATCAAAGGGCAGAAGCTGCTCCTCCCGCAGCAGTCGATCGTAAGCCTGCCGTCCCATGGCGAAATTCTCCGGCCATTGAGCAACGTGCGCATCGATGTAGGTCCTGGTCTGCGCTATCGTCGCCACGCGCGGCATCCCGCGCGCGCAGGAAACGGTTCAAAGATTCGCTGTCGTCGCCGTAATGAGCCTTCGCGGCCTCTGTCAGGGCGCCATTGAAGAGACTCGGCGCACCGCCGAGTTCCTCGCTGCCGACGATGCCGTAGAGATGACCGGGGTGCGTGACGAGTCGCTGGGACTCGGCGATGTACTCGGGCGCCTTGCTCAGGCGGCTCGTGATATCCGCCCACGCTTTCTCGACTGTCGCGGGCGTCGCACCATCGCGGCCGGCGACCGGCAAAAACTGCAGCTGAAGAAAATACGCAAAACACGATGGTGTTGGCGCCGATCGAATAGTCCTTGCGGTCCACCTGATAGACCTGCAGCGCATTCAGACTTTGGGAGAGTTGCGCCTCGAGAAGTTTCGCATCGTCCCGATCCACGAGCGATAGGTCGGGCGCGGCAGCCGGTGCGATCGCGTGCAGTCGTGTTTTCCACTGCTGCAGCTGAGCAATGTAAGCAGCTCGATTCTTCTCCGAGGGAATCTCGAGTTCGGCATCGTACTGAGTGATGCCAAGAAACGTGGCCTGAGTGGGAAATAATCGGGCAGAGGTGTAGACAATGTCTTCGGCGAGCTGCGTAAGCTGCTGATGCACCGTGGCGGCATGCTGCGCGATTGCCGCACCGCTGAGGAGTGCCGAAGCCAGCAGGAAACACTTCATTAGCCGCATATTATTTTTTCCTGACCGATGGCGGGCCGGGCATTGCAGCGATCCGCGTTACGGATCATTAGCCTACGGTAGATGGCAGATCCTGTAAATCCGCGCATCGCTCTGACCCGGCGCCTTGCGACCTCAACGGCTTGAGACCCGCGGATGCGCGCGCACTCCGGCGTGCCGGGCCTGTCGTGGTTCGACGACATGAACCCGCTGTCAACCGAACTCACCTCGCCCCGTTTTCCCGAACCAGGACCGGCGTCCTTACAACGGTGCCGCGAGGCCTTTAAACATAGTGTCGACTTTGGGAGTGAGGAACATGTGGCACAAAACGGTTCGAACGACGATTGCCGCGGCAGCCTTGAGCGTGCTCGCAGCAGGCTGTGGCGGAGGCTCCTCCGGGATCAGCAGCTCCTCCATGATGAATACTCAAGGCCTCGCCAACGTCAGCATGACGGATGCACCCGGTGATTATGACAATGTCTGGGTCACGGTGGCGGCGGTGTGGTTTCACGCGAGCAATACCGCGGGACCGGACGACCCGGACTGGGTCAAATTTCCGCTGGCCACGCCGGTGACGGTCGATTTGCTGACGCTGCAAAACGGCAACTTGTCGCAGATGTTCGGCAACGCCCCGCTCTCGAATGGGACATATCAGCAGATCCGCGTCTTCCTGGTGGGGCCGGATGCGCCGCTGACTGCTTCGGCCGCTACCGCGAAGCTTTTGTACAACGATCAAGTGAACTATCAAGATGCCAGTGACACGGAGCAGAGTTCGCCACTCGAACTCGTCAATCCGAGCAAGGGAATCGCGCTCTACGGAACCTTCACGGTCGCCGGCGGCAGCACACTGAATCTGGCCCTCGACTTTGATGTCAATCGCGATGTGCTGCCGTTTTTCGTCGGCAACCAGCAGGACTATGTGCTCAAACCTCGCCTCGCCTACTTCGATCTGTCGCATGTGGGCGCAATCACGGGGAGCGTCAACTGCGCGAACCTGTTGGCGGCCGGCGGCAGCGGCTTTGCCTATAACCTGGTGATCAAGGCGGAAATGCCGAGTTCCACGGGCAACTATGATGTGGTTGATCGCGAGACCGGGCTCAAGGTCGACATCGCCGGCAATTCGTGCACCTTCACCCTGTTCCCGGTGCGCGTTCCGCCAGGCAGCAGCACCACGAACTACGACGTGTTGATCCGCGGCCGCAACATGCAGACGATGATCGTGCAGGGCGTTCCGGTGAATGTCGGCACCACGCCGACTGCGGGCGCTACCCAGTTGAACGCGACGCCGTTGAATCTGACCCTGGGCAGCGAGTACAGCGCCAACATGCCGGCGAATATGCCGGTGGTCCCGACCGGCGCCGATGTCAAATTCTACCAAACCTTGACCGGGGGCCCGACCTACGAGGTCCGGTTCCGGGGCGTGAATCCCTTCACCGGCATCTTCACCGACGACGAACCGCTGTCGGCGAGCAATCTACAGGTGGGCGGCTACGCCGGCGGCAATCCGGCGCTCGGGCCCGTAGCGCCGATGGGCGGCGCGGGCGCCTTCATGCCTTATGGCGATGCGCCCTACTTCACGCGCACCCAAGCCCTCACCGGCACGCTGGCAATTCCGACCAGCGGTGTCGCCAGCTTCACGATCGGCGCGCTGAGCATCGCGAGTCCGGCGAACTCCGACAGCATCAGCGGCGTGATCACCGTGAGTGCGGCCGGGAAGTACGACTCGGGCTACCTGATCGTCAGCCACGATGGCTATATCGTGACCACACTGCCGCTCGGGCCCGGTGCTCGGTGCCGGCGGAACCGGTGGTTCATACGCGATCCCGAATATTCCGGGTGGTTCGAGCACCCAGAGTTTTGCACCGGGGCTTTACTATCTGCACGCCTTCGTCTGGAACAGCGCGCACCCGTTCCTGACGCTCAGGCGGATCGAGAACACGGTGGTGGTGGATCTGCGCAACGGCAGCGCCACCAACGTCGATCTGACGATGAACTGAATTCCACCCTAGGCGCAATCATCTGCGGGGCGGCCGGCGTACAGCGGCTGCCCCGCAGTCATTTACCGGGATTGAAACCGGGTCGCCGCGCGGACCGAGCGAAGCTCAACTACCAACGTCATTGGACCGTCTTGCCGACGATTGGCGAGCCTTGACCTTCCACGTTGGCCGTGTTGATGGCGGCTACCTGAAATTGCCAATAACCCGGCGACAGATTCGTAATCTCCACACCGGTTGCACTGGCGGAGGCGACGGAAATCTTGTTGTTGAGGGCTGCGCTGCTTGTTCCGTAGTGGATTACATAGCCCGCTAAGTTCGTCAGCGGCGTTCCATTGGTATTCGCAGTGGGTTTGGACCAACTGAGGGACGCGGTGCCTGCGACGGCTGGGGCAACTAGTGCAGGCTGGACGGTGATGTTGAATGCCGGCAGGGCCCGGCTCTGCGCACCGTTCGATACGCTGAGAACGACATTGGCATCGGTTGCTGCGCTGCCCGTGGAGGGTGTGCCGGATAGCGTGCCCGTCGTCGCGCTGAACTGCGCCCAAGCCGGCTTATTCGCCACCGCGTAGGTTAGTGAAGAACCGGCCGACGCCACGACGGTTGGCCTGAAACTGTAAAATTGTCCGACCTCGGCCGTTGTCGCCGGCGTGCCCGAAATCTGCAGCGTCTGCGCAACCAGCGCTGCCGTTGACCCTGGTGCGCCCAGCGTGAACGTAGAGCCCCCGCTGGTGATCGAGGTCCCGAGCAAACTCGCCGAATACGCGTAACCGCTGTTATCCCAGCCTCCATTGCTCGGCGCAGTGCCGTTGTTGGCGATACCGTCTACGTTAGCGACTGCCGCGAGATTAACCTGGACCGGCGTCGCCCCGCTCGCGCTGACATCAATGGCCAGCACCATCACATTACGATTGTTCGGCAACTTGAGGCTCTTGACGGTCTTCGCGCTGTTGATCGCCAAGGTGTAACCGTACACGTTCACCGCCTCGTTCATTGTGGCTCCGGTCGGGGTGACCAGGTACGGCATCTTCAAGACTTGCGATTCGCCCGAGTAGTTTTTCGGTGGCCCCCACCAATCGCTCAGGCTTTGCGTGATCGTGGTCGTCGTGCCATCCGTGTAGGTCACGACGAAGCTCTGATTCGTCTGGGCGCCGTTGGCGGCGGCGCCCAACAAGTTCAGCGTGGTGTAATTGCCCGCCGGCAGCGGTATCGTCGTACTGCTCACCGCGTCGGCCGCGCCGGTCGTACTGCTCACCGCGCCCGCCGTACCGAGCGTGAACGTGGACCCGCCATAGGTGATCGAGCTCCCGAGCAAATTCGCCGAATAAGCATAACCGCTGTTATCCCAGCCTCCATCGATCGGCGCAGTGCCGTTGTTGGCGATGCCGCCTAGGTTATCGACTCCCGCGAGATTAACCTGGACCGGCGTCGCCCCGCTCGCGCTGACATCAATGGCCAGCACCATCACATTACGATTGTTTGGCAACTTGAGGCTCTTGACGGTCTTCGCACTATTGATCGCAAAGCTGTAGCCGTACACGTACACCACTTCGTTCATCGTGGCTCCGGTCGGGGTGACCAGGTACGGCATCTTCAAGACTTGCGATTCGCCCGAGTAGTTTTTCGGTGGCCCCCACCAATCGCTCAAGCTTTGCGTGATCGTGGTCGTCGTGCCATCCGTGTAGGTCACGACGAAGCTCTGATTCGTCTGGGCGCCGTTGGCGGCGGCGCCCAACAAGTTCAGCGTGGTGTAATTGCCCGCCGGCAGAGGTATCGTTGTACTGCTCACCGCGTCGGGCGTTCCACCGGAAACCGTAGCGGCAGCGGTAAAATAGGTCATCGATAACAGGACGGTCATCAATGAAGCACTTACGATCTTGATGTATGGCATTAATCGCCTCGAGAAGAGCGTCTCGCCTGCATTTCGTACAAACGTGGAGTCAAGTGATCAAGCGGCGATTTAAGCGACCCTCGTCACATCACGCAAATGTCGCGACGTGCCGACGATGTCGCGATGTGGCGACAGGGCGTGCGATTTTAGCGGCCGCTGAAAACAACGCCGCATGTATTTATTGCGATCATGCTTGGAAAGAAGCGATTTTATAAATCATGTGAGAGCGCTTAGCGCACCCGCACGTTGTCTCCGCGCCCTCTACGCGCCTTGGGGTTTTATTGCGAGAGGGCCGCCTCCGGAAGTTCGCGGTGCAGCTACGGATATGCGACCGCCCTCCTCCGTTTAGCGTCTCAGCTTCGGACATTGGGTGTCGGTGGGGCGCGGGATGCCGGCTTAACAATCCGAGGGTGAATTCTAATCGCGGTCGTGTTAAAGCTGATTGCGAGTAAACTGCGGCGCAATCATGAGGATCCCTAGGTTTTCCCACACCGCGCCGGCTCGCATTGTCGCGGCTATCCTTTCGGCATTCGTGCTGTCGCTTCCGGCTGTGGCGCAGTCGGTACTTTCAGTGGGTCCACGCAGCGTACAGACCTTGGTCCTCGAGCAACTTTTTGATCGAGCCGGCCGGTGGTATCTCATCGATGACGGCGACTGTTACACCTATCTGGAATCGCCCCATATCCACCTCGCACTCGACCGTTTGGTCCTGCGTGCCCATTTGTCGTCGAGACTCGGTCAACGGATAGGAAACGGCTGTATGGGTGCCGACTTTGCGTCCAATGTCACCCTATCCGGAAAGTTGCATGGTAGTGGACATTTTCTGATTCTGGACGACATCCGGATCGATCGCATTGACGATGAATCGGCCCGTAATGCCCTCACTCTTGCTCTCCAGGTTAACCCGCAACTCATACCTCGCACCGCGAACATCGATGTGTCTGCGTTTGTCAGAAAAGATGTGATTGCGGCCGGCGGGGCATCGGCTCGCCTCGACGAGTTTCGTATCGTGAACATCACGACCCGGCCGGACTCTATAGTTATTCAATTCGACTTGAGCTTGAGCGTGCCTTAGCGTCACTCGCGTTGTATGGAGGCACGGGCACCTGAACGAGGATCGCCCGCTCCTGCGGCCCGAGACGCTCGGTGTACCCCTCGACCGGCGGCGGCAACTGCGTGAGGGTCAAAACTCTGCGCGGTGCCGACCAGCGCACCGCCTGCGCGGTGCGCTGGTCGGAACCGGTTGCCCGCCTATGCCCTCACCTGATCTCCCTTGGCGGGAGCAGGCGGAGCTATTTTTTGCCCTCTCCGAAGTTCGGGTGTTGCTTCTTGCAGGACGCGAAAGTTGACGGAGAAACCGACGGTAATGGCTTGTCGGCCTTCGCAGGTTGCTTCTTCCCCTGCATGATCGGGTCAATGCAGTCCACCCATAATCCATAGCCTTGTTTGTAGTCGCCCTCGACGAAGCCTGCAGACTTGCAGCTCGCCTTGATTTGATCGCACGGCCCCGGTGCAGCCGACTGCGCAGCCCAAGAGAGCGTAAACCCGACCACGAGGGTGCAGAGCTTCGCCGGTGAAATCGGTATAGAGCGCATCGTTTGTCTCCCCAATGAGTGGTATCGCAGAATGAATATTGAACCGCGGCTCATCGCCCGGCAAGAACTCAGAGGATATTATCCAGCTGGAGACCGGCTCCACCGTTCTGCAGGACCCGTACCCGACGGGCAATCAGCGGTAGATGCCTACGGCCAGGCGCTGACACCCCATTGAAAGCGCCCGTCAAAATGGTCAACATTGGCGGCGAGAAGACCAACTTCGATTGATGATGTTGTTCCAACCCGCGACACGCATAAGAAAGGAGACGTCATGAGCACGAACAATACCTATCTCGCTGTGTTCCTTGGCAGCAAAAGCAGTCCCCGACGCGCCGCCTGGGACGCCCTTCCCGAAGGCGATCGCCGCGCGAAGGAACGAGAAGGCATAGCGGCCTGGAAGGCGTGGGTCGAGAAACATCACGCCGCCATCGTCGCCATGGGCGGACCACTAGGGAAAACCAAGAAGGTCACGCAACACGGGATCGACGATACGAGCAATAACATGGGCGCTTTTACGGTTGTCCGCGCGGACTCGCACGAGGCCGCCGCCAAACTCTTCGAGAAGCATCCGCACTTTGCGATCTTCCCGGGCGATTCCGTGGAGATTATGCCCGTGCTGCCCATACCAGGCGCCTAGCGGGCCTAGCGAGTACAGTTCCGTTGTTTCGTAGGTAAACCTGGCTATTGCGACTTGCAGCAGTCTGCTTTGCCCGAGTCCCAGACCAGCGGCTGGCCAGGTCGCCCCAGAGCGGACACCCATTCGCAGGCTGCGGCAGCCAAGGCAATCGACCTCCCACTCCAAGTCTGAGACTCCGCCGCGCACCGAAAATGGTGAATGGTTTACAGCGCAGTCAGGAGAGCGAACGCGCGAAGCAGGGCGACCCCGCCGTCGCCCTGGTTCGCTCCCGCAAGTGACGAGGATTACTTGCCGACTTTGACAGATTGTGATGCAACAGCCTGCCACCGGCCGTCGCGCATTACCCAGACATCAGTCCAAACGTATTTGCCGCTGCTGTCCTTGCCTTTGTATGTGCTCTTCTCCGTGTCACTGCCGGTGACGACCGCGGTGTTCCCGAATACCCTGACTTTCATGGGGCCGAATTCATAGGACTGAGTCACGGACGATCCCGACTTCATATCGGCTAGGCCTTCAGCCTTGGTTATGCTCTTCCCCTCGAAATCAATACCTACCCAATCATCGGCCACGAACTTGTCTACGGCAGCCGTATCGTTCTTGGTTGCTGCCTGCGCCCAGTCACGTTCCATTTGCATCAAGGTTTGTTGAACAGACGCGGTATCGGCTTGCGCTTGCCCGAAAAAGGCAAGCACCGAGACCACAATGAGACTAGCGACGAATAGCGGTTTCATTCGAATTGCTCCTTTGTGTTCTTCTGTTAAAGCGTGCGGAGATTAACACCGGGCGCCGCGAATAGCACGGGTGGGGGTGGTGCCGAGCTCGCCGCCAGGCGCGGGAGCATTTTGGAACGGCAGGGGTTAAGACTTAGAGTTTTGATCGCTGAGTGTACGCCGTGAGCGGGCCACGCAAACCGGGAAATCCCGATGGCCGTGAAGCGACATTCATCGATTCATTACGCGGCCCCACTGGCCTTTGAACATCAACAATCGCCTAATTGATGTGTCCACGGTTCGTGGGCAAGATCACTCGCCACCATTGAATCAAGAGTCCGATCCGCACACATGGGTCGAGGATTATTCCAGGCGCGTTGATCACAAATTCACACTCCAGAAATGTGACGCGTATCGCGTTTGCGACACTTGAAGAATGAGTTAAACCGCTGTTAACTGGCTTCGTTGATTTGGCAAACCCGTCGAAAGGCGGGGACGCAAAGCCTCCGGTCTCCAGGGTTCTCGGACCCTAGATAGCGGGGTTGCCGGTGGCCACGTTTCTCACGCGCCATCGTTAAACCCCTCTTGTCTCGGATGCTCGCGATGCCAGTCCGTCGCATCCGGTCGTAAGGGGTTTAACATAAAATGGCGCACCGTATTATTGCTGGATTGCTCGTCGCGGCGATCCTCTCTGCTTGTAGCGGTAACGGCTTAACCGGTTCCAATACCCCTACCGCGAGCGGTACGGCAGGGGCGACGGCCTCCTCCAGCGCCACAGCGACTATCACACCGATCATCTTGCAGGGGACCCCGCCCAGCAGCGTGAACGTGGGAAGCCGCTACTCGTTCCAGCCAACCGTGTCCTCGAGCAGCGGCGTCGTCACCTTCGCGATCGAAGCACTGCCGGCATGGGCCAGTTTTGACACCAGCACCGGTATGTTGAGCGGCACGCCCAGCGCCAGCGATGTCGGACTCACGGCGGACATCACCATCACCGCCACCAACGGCACCGATACCGGGTCGGTGGGCCCCTTTACCATCCGCGTCAATCCCGTAACTGCAACCGCCCAGCAACGGCTACCGCCGATCATCAGCGGCACACCGGCGTCGACGGTGGGTGCCGGACAAAGCTACACGTTTCGACCCGTGCGCGAGTGATGCGGCCGGCAGCCCGCTGAGCTTACGCAATCTCCAACTGTCCGAGTGGGCGAGATTCAGCACGGCGAGCGGGACATTGTCCGGCACGCCGACCGGTGCGCAGATCGGCAGGTACACGAACATCGTCATCACCGTGAGTGATGGCATGACCAGCGTCGCACTGCCGGCCTTTTCGATTGACGTGACCCGACCGGCACCGGATACGCCCGTCATCGGCGGCACGCCGGCCGACTTCCGTCATCGCCGGTCACGCATACGGTTTTCAGCCGACCGCCAGCGATCCGCTAGTCCAAGCCAGCTGACGTTCTCGATTGCTAATGCCCCGAGCTGGACGACCTTCAACGCCACGACCGGCAAGCTGGCCGGCACACCGACCGGCGCGCAGGCCGGCACCTATTCGAACATCGTCATCACCGCGAGCAATGGAACGTCGAACGCTCGCTGCCGGCGTTCACGATCACGGTGACGGCGCCGGCCGCCAACGACACTCCCGTGATCGGCGGCACGCCGGCGACTTCGTCGGTCGCGGGTCAGATGTATCGCTTTCAACCGACTGCGAGCGACCCTGCGGGCAAGGCCTTGACGTTCTCCATCGTCAATCGTCCCACCTGGGCGAGCTTCAATACCGCGACAGGACTCTTGTCCGGCACCCCCACCAGCGCCGAGACCGGCAGCTATCCGAGCATCGGCATCCGCGTGAGCAACGGGACGTCGAGCGCCGCTCTGCCTGCGTTCAGCCTCATCGTATCGAAGGCGACGCCGCCCGGGAGTCCGACGATTTCGGGAACTCCCGCCACTTCCGTGGTTGCCGGCAATGACTATCGCTTTATTCCGACCACCACGGATCCGGGCGGCGGTACGCTGACATTCAGCATCAAAAACGCACCCAGCTGGGCCACCTTCAGCACTGCGACCGGCGAACTATCAGGCACTCCCACGGCGGCCGACGTGGGCACGTACTCGAATATCAGCATCAGCGTGAGCGACGGCAAGACGACCGCGGCGTTGCCTTCGTTTCCGATCGCCGTGACGCAGAGTGCCAACGCCAGCGTTACCTTGTCCTGGACAGCGCCGACGGAAAATACCAACGGCACTCCCCTGACCAACCTCGCGGGCTATTGGATCTATTACGGCACCAGCGCAGATGCCATGACGAAGAGCGTGCAAATCGCCAATCCTGGCGTCGTCACCTATGTGCTTTCCAATTTGTCGCCCGGCACCTGGTATTTCTCAATGACTGCCTATTCTACGGCCGAAGTACAGAGCGCTAACTCGGCGGTGGCGAGTCATGTCATCGACTAGCAGCCCCGGGTTTTTACAGGGTCTTGCGGCTACGGGTGGCCCTCACCGAAATTTGTGCCGGAACAGCATCCAAATCAGGAACTTGGCGAACTCTCTTGCCCGCTATATCGCGGAATTCGAGGATATTTTTAAGCATTCGGATTTAAGCCGGCCCTTCCAACCGCGCTAGAAGAATATTCCAAAACTGAAACATAGATAGGAGACCATTCTTTATTACCTTGTGGAAGGAGAATGGTCCGTGAGCGCACCACCGCCGTTAGAGCACGATGAGCTCGTGCGCCGCATCAGCCGCGATCTGGCTGACGGCTTCGACGAAGAATTGGAAATGGAGCTCGAAGACCGCCATCCGCTCCCGGGCGTGTCAACGCCCGCGGAAGCCGAGGCGGAAAAGGACTACCGGCGAGTTTATTTCCAACAGCTATTTCGGCTCCAAGCCGAGCTCGTGAAGCTACAGGATTGGGTGGTCGCTTCGGGGCAAAAGGTTCTGATTCTGTTCGAAGGGCGCGATGCTGCCGGCAAGGGCAGTGCAATCAAGCGCGTCACTCAAAGACTCAATCCGCGGGTGTGCCGGGTCGTTGCACTACCGGTACCCAATGATCGCGAACGGACGCAGTGGTACTTCCAGCGCTATGTGTCGCACTTTCCTGCGGCCGGCGAAATCATTCTGTTCGACCGCAGTTGGTACAACCGTGCAGGCGTTGAGCGGGTGATGGGCTTCTGCACACCCGAAGAGTACGAGGAGTTCTTTCGATCCGTGCCGGAGTTCGAGCGCATGTTGGTTCGGTCAGGCATCAAGTTGCTGAAATATTGGTTTTCGATCACGGACGAGGAACAAAACCTGCGGTTTCTCGGCCGCATTCACGACCCGCTGAAGCAATGGAAGCTGAGCCCGATGGATCTTGAATCACGCCGTCGCTGGGAGCACTACACGAAGGCGAAAGAAGTGATGCTCGAGCGATCGCACATTCCTGAGGCGCGGTGGTGGGTCGTGCAAGCCGTCGACAAGAAGCGCGCACGCCTTAACTTCATCGATCATTTGTTGAAGCAGTTCCCCTACCTAGAGACGCCAAAGGCGCCGATCGTGCTGCCGCAGCGCGAGCATCACGAACACTACTCTCGACAGGCGGTGCCCGCGGACATGCTCGTGCCGGAGGTATATTAAATGGCCGCTACGAATTCATCCCCGCTCGATCATCCCGATCACCCTGATCCTGCGCTGGATCGGCGCCTCGAGCGCCTGGGTTTGGCGGATAAGCCAGGCCAATGGACAGAACGATACCTGCTGTGTGAGCAGTTGGTCGATCGAGCTGCGCGGTTCCTCCATGCAGATCACGCCGAACAAGCCTTCCAGCCTCCATAGTGTCGTACCTAATTCACCCTAGGTCGGTGAGATGACAATTGTGTGACGCAGCACAGTCTGCTCGCGCAGCTGCCGCTAACGCCTGTCCGGCTACAGAGTCGAAGAGCAAATTGCCCCCATGAACGCGGAATGATGGATTCACATTTGTCGAACGCACGACTTCGTTTTGGCGGAGAGGGTGGGATTCGAACCCACGGTGGTATCGCTACGCACGCCGGTTTTCAAGACCGGTGCATTCAACCGCTCTGCCACCTCTCCGAACGTCAATGTCAATCGCCGGTGCGATTCTTAATACTACCTTAAGGGGCCTGGGGGGTGCGTAGAGGAACGCCACCCCCAGCGGTGCCCTTCATTGGCGCAATTGATGCGCCTGGGCGGCAGGTGTATTGAAGATCTTGGGATGCATCCCTATATAGCATCGGGTGCTCCGGCACACGGAGGGCCGGGGTGCTAAAATACGCTTGTGCACGCACAGAGGATCAAATTTCATGGCTAATTTTCCGAGCAATAATGCGGCCTTCCCGGGAACGGCGCTCGACAGCCGCAGTGTTTTCATTACGCGCACCTACACCCACTTGGTGGCCGGCATTCTGGGCTTCATCCTGGTGGAACTGGGGCTGTTCGAATCAGGCCTCGCGCCGCAGATCGCGCGCTTCATGTTCGGCTTCAATTGGATGCTCATATTGGGCGCCTTCATGCTGACCGGATGGCTGGCTTCGCGCACCGCGCAAACCAGCAGCTCGATCGGCATGCAATATTTTGCCTACGCCGTGTATGTGGTGGCGGAGGCGCTCATATTCGTGCCCCTGCTCTACATCGCCGATGCGAAAGCGCCCGGCACGATCGACAGCGCCACGTTGGTGACCTCATTGGGTGCCGGCGGATTGATGTTCGTCGCCCACCGCACGCGCAAGGACTTCTCCTTCCTGCGGGCGATTCTGATGTGGGGCGGCGTGCTCGCGCTGGTGGCGATCATCGGCGGCGTGTTCTTCGGCTTTCAGCTCGGCACCTGGTTCTCGGTGTTGATGATCGGATTCGCGGGAGCCGCGGTTCTGTACGACACCTCGAACATCATTCTGCACTACCCGGAAGACCGCTATGTGTCGGCCGCGATGCAGCTGTTCGCGTCGATCGCGCTGATGTTCTGGTATGTGTTGACGTTTTTGATGGGCAACCGCCGGTAATCGGACGCTTCAGGTCAGCAGCAGCTCTCCGCCCATGTAGGGGCCGAGCGCGGACGGTATCGCGACGCTGCCGTCCGCCTGCTGACAATTCTCGAGAATTGCGACCAACGCGCGCCCCACGGCCACGCCCGAGCCGTTGAGGGTGTGCACCAGCTCCGGCTTGCCGGTGGCGGGATTACGCCAGCGGGCCTGCAGGCGCCGCGCTTGAAACGCTTCGCAATTGCTGCAGGATGAGATCTCGCGATAGCGCTGCTGCGAGGGCAGCCAGACCTCGAGATCATAGGTCTTGGCGCTGCTGAACCCCACGTCCCCGCCGCACAGAGCCATCACGCGGTAGGGCAGCTCGAGCGCCTTGAGTACCGCTTCGGCATGACTCGTGAGCTCTTCGAGCGCCGCGTAGGACTCATCGGGGCGCACGATGTGCACCAATTCCACTTTCTCGAACTGGTGCTGGCGAATCATGCCGCGCGTGTCTTTGCCGGATGCGCCGGCTTCGGAGCGGAAACACGGCGTGTGCGCCACGTATTTGAGCGGCAGCGCGCCGGCCTCCAGAATCCGGTCGCGCACCAGATTCGTGACCGGCACTTCGGCGGTCGGAATCAAAAAGAATCCCGGGTCGCCCGGCACCGCGAACAAATCCTGCTCGAACTTGGGCAGCTGACCCGTGCCCACGAGCGCCGCGGCGTGCACCAGATACGGCACGTAGGCCTCACGATAACCATGCTGGCTGCCGTGCAAGTCGAGCATGAACTGAATGAGAGCGCGCTGCAGCTTCGCCAGCCGCCCGGTCATCACCACGAACCGCGCTCCGGAGATGCGTCCCGCCGACTCGAAATCCATGCCGAGCCGTTCGCCGATCGCCACGTGATCCTTCGGCTCGAAATCAAATTGCCGCGGCGTACCCCAGCGCCGCACTTCGACGTTATCGGTCTCGTCCCGCCCCGCCGGAACGCTCGAGTGAAGAATATTCGGCAATCCCAAGTGGATGGCAGCCAAGTCGGCTTGAATCGCCTCGAGCTGTTGATCGATTCCTTGCAGCTTCTGCCCCAAAGACTCTCCCAGAGCGATCAAGGGAGCGGCGCCCTGCCCTTGGGACTTGGCCTGGCCCACGGCCTTCGCATTGGCATTGCGTTCGGCGCGCAGGCGGTCGGCCTCGATTTGCACCGCCTTGCGTTGTTCCTCCAAGGCGGCAAGCCGTTCGACATCGAGGACAAAACCGCGCCGTGCCAGCTCCGCGGCCACTGCCGGCAAATCGCTGCGTAACAACTTCGGATCGAGCACGATGAGTTTCCTTATTGGTCGCGCGCACGGCGCGCCGCCAGCGCTTCGCCGATCTTGATTTCCAGCCCGCGGGGTGCAGGCACGTAGTAGCGGCGGTCCGGCATGTCGTTCGGGAAATAGCGCTCGCCGGCGGCATACGCATCCGGCTCGTCGTGCGCATAGCGATAACCCTTGCCATAGCCGATTTCCTTCATGAGCCGGGTCGGGGCATTGCGCAAGTGCAGCGGCACCTCGAGGGAACCCAGGCTCTCGGCATCGGCCTTGGCCGCTTGGTACGCGCTATAGACGGCATTGCTCTTCGATGCGCAGGCCATGAATACGATCGCTTGCGCGATGGCCAATTCGCCTTCCGGGCTGCCCAAACGCTCGTAGACCGCGCAAGCCTCCAAACTCAAGGTGAGGGCGCGGGGATCGGCGTTGCCGATGTCCTCGCTCGCCATGCGCAATGCCCGCCGTGCGACGTAGAGAGGATCGCAGCCTCCCGCCAGCATGCGGCACAGCCAATAAAGCGCGGCATCCGGATCGCTGCCGCGAACCGATTTGTGCAGCGCGGAGATTTGATCGTAAAAATTCTCGCCGCCCTTGTCGAAGCGCACGTAAGTGCTGCCGATGACCGCGCGCATCGTGCCCACATCGAGCCGGTGGCCGGCGCCGTCCGGCACACTCAAGTCCGCCGCAGTTTCCAGAAGGTTCAGCATGCGCCGCGCATCGCCGTCGGCCGCCGCCAGCAACAGTTCCCGGGCAGCCGGCTCCAGTTGTAGTTTCAAGGTCCCGAGACCGCGTTCCGCGTCCTCCAAGGCGCGATCGAGCAGTTTGCCCAAATCCTCCGCGGTGAGCGGCTTGAGCACGTAGACCCGTGCCCTCGACAGCAGCGCGTTGTTCACTTCAAACGATGGATTCTCCGTGGTCGCACCGATGAAGATCAGGGTGCCGTCCTCGACGTAGGGCAGAAACGTATCCTGTTGGGATTTGTTGAAGCGATGCACCTCATCGAGGAACAGCACCGTGTCGCGCGTGCCGCGCAGGCTGCGCGCCCGTTCAACCACGGCGCGGATGTCCTTGATGCCGGCAAGCACCGCCGACAAGGCAATGAACTCCGCTTGAGCGCCGGACGCCACCAAACGCGCCAGCGTCGTCTTGCCCGTTCCCGGAGGCCCCCACAGGATCATCGAGTGCGGCCGGCCGGATTCCAGTGCGCGGCGCAACGGCGCACCGGGGCCCAGCAAATGGGGCTGTCCGACGAATTCATCGAGCACGCGCGGACGCAGCCGATCGGCCAGCGGCCGGTAGGTGCCGTCGCCGATCGCGGTCACGGGGCGCGCCCGATCACATCGACTCCCGGCGGCGGCGAGAAGGAGAACAGGCCGGGAGCGAACTGAGGATTGCGGATCGGGTGAGTAAACTTAAGCTGCGTCACTTGATTGAGCTTGTCCGCGAGGAACATCGACGCCAATTCGCCGTGGTCGTCGAAGCCGATGCGCACAAGTTGGAAATCCGTCTCCGGGTGCTTTGGAATGAGTTGAAACCACCGCAAGCCGCCGCTCGCCGGCAGTTCCGTGATGTCGAACTCATCGCCCACCGAACCGCCGGACAACAGCATCGCGGGCGTGCTGGCGAGCGTTGAGTCCATGTCGCGCACATTGGCCTGAGCCAGATCCTTGTCGTAAAACCAGATTTCCTTGCCGTTGGCCAAAATCAATTGCTCGGAAGGCTGCTCGTAATCCCAGCGAAACTTGCCCGGACGCAGCAGATAGAACTTGCCCGAAGCGCTGCGCAGCACTTTGCCGTGCCCGTCGTCGATGGATTGCTCAAAATCGGCCGACCAAGCCTTCAGGCCCGCCAGATACTTTTCAACCTCGGTCGTGGGCGATGCACCGGCGAAGCCTGCGCTCGCGACGCCCATCCACCACACCAGCGCGGCAACCGCAAGTCGGCGTCTCGCCATGGAACTCATTCCTCCGGCGGCGCGGCGCCGAAGATTTCGCGCGCACCGTTCGACTGCAAGGGACCGACCAATCCGGCCGCCTCCATCGCCTCGACCAAGCGGGCCGCCCGGTTGTAGCCGATTTTGAGCCGGCGCTGCACGCCCGAAATGGATGCCTTGCGCGTCTCGGTGACGACGCGCACCGCCTCGTCGTACAGTGGATCCGCCTCGGCATCGATGAGATCGCCCTCCGCGCTCTCCTCGTCGTCGGCCGGAAATCCGGGGATCGGCGTTCGCGGACCCTCGAGAATCTCCTCGATGTAGATCGGAGGCGATGCGGCCTTGAGTCCGGCCACCACCCGGTGAACCTCTTGGTCGGAGACAAAGGCGCCATGGACGCGTGTCGGTATGGAGGTGCCCGGCGGCAAATACAGCATGTCGCCGTGGCCCAACAAAGATTCCGCGCCGCTTTGATCGAGAATGGTGCGCGAATCCACCTTGGCCGACACTTGAAAAGCGATGCGCGTCGGGATATTGGCCTTGATCAACCCGGTGATCACATCCACCGACGGCCGCTGCGTCGCCAATATTAAATGAATGCCCGATGCTCGCGCCTTTTGCGCGAGGCGCGCGATGAGTTCCTCGACTTTCTTGCCGACGATCATCATCAGATCGGCCAGCTCGTCGATGATCACCACGATGAAGGGCAGCGTCCCCAACTCCGGCACGTCCTCGGCCACGACTCCGGGTATCCGCCTGCATGATCTTCTGCATGCGGATCGGATCCTTGATCGGCTTGCCGGCGTCCGCGGCTTCTTTCACCTTGCGATTGAAGCCGCCGATGTTGCGCACGCCCAGAGCGGACATGAGCTGATAACGCCGCTCCATCTCCGCCACGCACCAACGCAGGGCATTGGCCGCCTGCTTCATGTCGGTCACCACCGGCGACAAGAGATGCGGAATCCCTTCGTAGACCGAGAGTTCCAGCATCTTCGGATCGATCATGATCATGCGCACGTGTTCGGGAGTCGCCTTGTAGATCAGACTCAAGACCATGGCATTGATGCCGACGGATTTTCCGGAACCCGTGGTGCCGGCAATCAGCAGATGCGGCATGCGCGCCAGATCCGCAACCACCGGTACACCGCCGATGTCCTTGCCGAGCGCGAGCGCGAGCGGCGAGGCGACCTCGTCATAGGGCTTCGATTTGATGATCTCGCCGAGCGTGACGATCTCGCGCTTCTCGTTGGGTATTTCCAAACCGACGACCGACTTGCCGGGAATGATCTCCACCACGCGCACGCTGATGGCCGAGAGCGCACGCGCCAGATCCTTGGCGAGATTGCTGATCTGGTTGACCTTGACGCCCGGCGCCGGCCGCAGTTCGAAGCGCGTGATCACAGGACCAGGCTGAACCGCCACCACTTCGGCCTCCACGCCGAAGTCGCGCAGCTTCAGTTCCACCAATCGCGACATGGCCTCCAACGCCTCATCGGAATAGGACTGTTCGCGAGGCCGCGGCTCATCGAGCAAGGACAATGCCGGTAATTCCCTCGACTTCGGGGCGTCGAACAACGGCACTTGCCGTTCGCGCTCGACGCGTTCGCTCTTTTCCGGCACCGGCGCCGCCGCCTCGATGCGCGGCGGAGGGCGATTGGCGACTTTCTTCTGCTCCTCGCGCACCACCTCCTGACGCGCCTGCTTGCGCTGCTGACCGAACGCGAGCTCTCGCCGCTGGTCGATCTCGGCGCGAGCCCAGTCGATGCCTTGCAAGACCCACGCGCCGAGCTTGTCCATGACGTCGAACCAGGAGACACCGAGGAACAGCGCCACGCCGGCGAGCCAGAGCCCCAGCAGCAGCAACGTCGCTCCCAGAAAACTTAAACCCCGCGCAGCGCCGCTGCCCACCAGCTCGCCGAGCACGCCGCCGGCGCTGTTCGGCAGGGCCGATCCGTCCCAATGCAGCGTCGTCAGGCCGCAGCTGGTGAGCAAAGTCAGCACGAACCCGACCGCGCGCAACAGCGTGTTGAGGCGCGACCGGGCCTCCGGCAGCGAGTGGTCCCTGTGCACCAGCCAACCGGCATAGACCAGCATGACCGGGAAAAGATAGGCCGGCCGCCCGAACAAGAAGAGAAAAAACCCGGCGAGCCAAGCGCCTACCGGTCCGATCCAATTGCTCACCGGACCGGGTTCGCCGGTGTCCGCAAAGCCCGGGTCGTGCGGTTGATAGGACAGCAACGCCAGCAGCAACAGCAGCGCCAGCGCACACAATATCCACAAGGTGCCCTCGCGCAAGGAACGCGCCACGGCAGCGGAGAGCTTCAGGTGCTGTTTCGAATTCTTCTGGGCGGCGGCTTCGGTCAATTCTCGATCCTTAATGATATAAATCTCTTAACTATTTGAATATTATGTAATAATAACCGAGTCAATGGTTGCCCACCACCACCCTCGGTTTGACGACGCACGGGCTCGTTCGAACTGGCCCGCGCCCCCGGATTTACTTACCATGAGGCAGCGGCGCTGAACATCGGCGAGGCATATCTGAAGTGAGGCAAATTATACATGAGCGTTGTCAGCCACCGTCCACTCGTCATCCTGGGCTCAGGTCCAGCCGGGTACAGCGCCGCAGTGTACGCGGCTCGCGCCAATCGCAAGCCTCTGCTGATCACCGGCCTCGAACAAGGTGGCCAGTTGATGACCACCACCGATGTGGATAATTGGCCCGGCGACGTCGAGCATCTTCAGGGGCCGCAGTTGATGGAGCGCATGCGCCGGCATGCGGAGCGCTTCTATACCGAGATCGTAGCCGACCACATCCATCGAGTGGATTTGCGGCAGCGCCCGTTTCGCCTGGTCGGCGACAATGGCGAATATACCTGCGACGCCTTGATCATCGCGACCGGCGCATCGGCGAAGTATCTCGGCCTGCCCTCGGAGGAAGCGTTTCGCGGCAAGGGGGTGTCCGCGTGCGCCACCTGCGACGGATTTTTCTATCGGGCCAAGGCGGTTGCGGTGGTGGGCGGCGGCAACACCGCCGTCGAGGAGGCGCTGTATCTCGCCAATATTGCTTCGCACGTCACTCTGGTTCACCGCCGCGACAAATTGCGATCCGAGAAAATCCTTCAGGATCGGCTATTTGCGCTCGAGACCTCGGGTAAAGTGAAGATACTTTGGAATCATACGGTCGACGAAATCCTGGGCGATGCGGCCGGGGTCATCGGCGTCCGTGTACGCGGCGTGCACGCTGGCGCGATGCGCATCCTCGACGTCGACGGGGTGTTCATCGCGGTCGGCCATCAGCCGAACACCCAGCTATTCGAGCAGCAGCTCGATATGCGTGGCGGCTACATCATCGTCAAGGGCGGCAGCGATGGGGACGCCACCGCCACCAGCGTTGCCGGCGTTTTCGCCGCCGGCGATGTGGCAGATCACGTCTATCGGCAAGCGGTCACGTCGGCGGGCACGGGCTGCATGGCCGCTCTCGATGCGGACAAATACCTCGAGCGAATCCAAGCGGAGCCGCGCCTAGAACCAGTCGCCGCCCGCGCGTGAGGCAGTATCGGGCGCGGTTCATCGACAGCATCGCCGAAGTTGATGCGGCCGCTTGGAATGCGCTGGTCGGATTAGCGCCGCCCGAGGCGGCCCAAAGCCCATGCGACCCGGCGCGCAGCGGGCTATCCATTCTTGCGGCATGAATTCTTGTCGGCTTTGGAGCAATCCGGCAGCGTCACCGCGCGCACCGGTTGGGCACCCAAACATCTGCTCGTCGAGGATTCGCGCGGCCGCGTGCTCGGCGCCATGCCCCTGTACCAAAAGGCACATTCCCGTGGCGAATTCGTGTTCGACTTCTCCTGGGCAAACGCCTACGCCCAGCACGGTATGCGCTATTACCCGAAACTCGTGTCGGCCGTACCGTTCACGCCGGTGACCGGCCCGCGTCTGTTGGTCAGCGCGGCGGCGGATGAGCGAACCATCACCGCCGCCTTGATCCGGGCGGCGCGCGACTACGCGCGAGCCGAACGCCTCTCTTCGTGGCACATCTTGTTCCCCATCGATGAAGATCTGGCGGCACTGCGCCAAGCGGGGCTCATTCTGCGGCGCGACTGCCAGTTCCATTGGCAAAACCGCGGCTATGAGTCCTACGAGGACTTCCTCGCCACCTTTACCGCGGAGAAGCGCAAGAAGGCCAGGCGCGAAAGGCGCCGCGTGGCCGAGGCAGGCATCGAATTCGACACCCGCTTGGGCGGGGATATGGACGACGCCCTATGGCGCGTGGTGTATCGGTTTTACGCCGATACCTTTCATCGGCATGGACAGCTGCCGTATCTGAACTTGCAATTCTTCAAGCTGATCGCCGCCAGCATGCCCGAATGCATGATGCTCAAAGTGGCCCGCCATGGGCGCGAGCCGATCGCGGCGGCCATCTTCTTCGTCGGCGGGGACGCGCTGTTCGGACGTTACTGGGGCGCGAGCGGCAATTATCACAGCCTGCATTTCGAGGCGTGCTACCACCAGGGCATCGAGTACTGCATCGCCAATGGGCTGCAAAGATTCGAACCGGGGACGCAGGGCGAGCACAAAGTCCCCCGCGGCTTCGTGCCGACGCTCACCAGTTCGGCGCACGACATCGTGGATGAGCGCTTCGCCGCGGCAATTCGCGATTTTGCGGCACGCGAAGCCCGTGGGGTCGCCAGCTACGCGGCCGCGGTAAACGAGCACGTGCCCTATCACCGGGCGCCCAACGAGGGATTGCAGCTCTGAGCCGGCTCGTTTGGCTGAGCGAGCAGGCCGATCCGAACTGGTTCCCGCCACTGGAACAGGCGCTGCGCGATCCGCCGGGATTGCTGGCCGCCGGCGGCGACCTCAAGCCCGCGCGGCTGCTGGCGGCCTACGAACGCGGCGTGTTCCCCTGGTATTCGGCGCAACAACCGATTCTGTGGTGGTCGCCGGATCCGCGCATGGTGCTATATCCCGAGGAATTCGTGGTCTCCCGCAGTCTGCGAAAGACACTGCGAAACCGACCCTTTACCACGCGCATCGACAGCGATTTCGCAGCCACCATCCGGGCCTGCGCGCAGCCGCGTCGATCGGGACCTGACACCTGGCTGCATGAGGACATGATCGATTCCTACGAACGGCTGCACAGCCTCGGCTTTGCTCACTGCGTTGAAGCGTATCTCGGCGAGCGCCTCGCCGGCGGTCTTTACGGCATCCAATTGGGCGGCGTATTTTTCGGCGAATCGATGTTCAGCCGGGAGCGCGACGCATCGAAGGTGGCGATGGCCCGCCTGGTCGAGGAGTGCCGCGCCCGCGGCATCCACCTGATCGACTGCCAGGTCGCCAGTTCCCATTTGGCCAGCTTGGGCGCGCGCGAGGTCTCGCGCGATGAATTCTCGGCGTTGCTGCGCCGCCACGCCCGCCGCTCACCGTCCGGCAACTGGAACGCTCCGCTGTCGTAAAATTGCATTACCAGGGTGCTTTATGCACAATGCGCCCGGCTTATCCCAACCCCGCTCACCACAAGGACGCATGTCAAAAGAAGAGGCCATTCAGTTCGAGGGCGAAGTCGTGGAAACTCTGCCCAATACCACGTTCCGCGTCAAACTGAAGACCGGCCATGTGGTCACCGCCCACATCTCCGGCAAGATGCGTAAAAACTACATTCGCATTCTAACCGGCGATCAAGTCACCGTGGAAATGACCCCCTATGACTTGACCAAGGGCCGCATCATCTACCGCGGCCGTTAGTCCTATTCAACTTTCGTGCGACAACAGCGCCGGCTCGTCCGCGGCTCGCGTATCGAGCTTGAGCTTTTCGCCGTCCTCGCTCACGGTCACTTCCACGTGTCCGCCCTTGACGAGTTTGCCGAACAGCAGCTCTTCGGCGAGCGGCCGCTTGATGTACTCTTGAATGACCCTCGCCATCGGCCTCGCGCCCATTTTCGGATCATAGCCGCGCTTCGCGATCCAGCGTCGCGCCTGATCATTGACTGAAATCGAGACGCGCTTTTGTTCGAGCTGCGCCTCCGCTTCGATTAGCAGCTTATCGACCACGCGCTCGATCGTGTCCTGATCGAGGCTGCCGAACTGAATGACCGAATCCAGCCGATTGCGAAATTCCGGCGAGAACAGGCGCCGAATCGCCTCCATGCCGTCCGTTGCCGTGTCCGACTGAGTAAACCCGATGCTCGGGCGGTTCATTTCGAACGCTCCCGCATTGGTCGTCATGATGATGATCACATGGCGGAAATCCGCCTTGCGGCCGTTGTTGTCGGTGAGGGTGCCGTGATCCATGACCTGCAGCAGGAGATTGAAGACATCCGGGTGCGCCTTCTCGATCTCATCGAGCAGCAGCACGCAGTGCGGATGCTTGGCAATGGCTTCGGTCAACAAGCCGCCCTGATCGAAACCGACGTAGCCCGGCGGCGCGCCGATGAGACGCGAAACGGTGTGCCGCTCCATATATTCCGACATGTCGAAGCGCACGAACTCCACGCCCATGGCGATCGCGAGCTGCCGCGTCACCTCGGTCTTGCCGACCCCGGTCGGCCCCGAGAACAGGAACGAACCCACGGGCTTGCGCTGATCGCCCAGCCCCGAGCGCGACATCTTGATCGCGGCCGCGAGCGCTTCGATCGCCTTGTCCTGGCCGAAAATGGTCAGCTTGAGATTGCGCTCCAAGTTCTTGAGCACATCCCGGTCGGACATCGACACATTCTTGGGCGGTATGCGCGCAATGCGCGCCACGACGTTTTCGATCTGCGTCACGGTTACCGACGGCTCGCGATCGGCGACCGGCCGCAAGCGCAGGTTGGCGCCCGCCTCATCCACCACATCGATGGCCTTGTCGGGCATGTGCCGGTCGTTGATATGACGCGCCGCAAGCTCCGCCGCCGCCTTCAAGGCGTCGTCCTCGTACTTGATGCCGTGATGATCTTCATAGCGCGACTTCAGTCCGCGCAAAATGTCGACCGTGTCCTGGACCGACGGCTCCGTAATGTCGATTTTCTGAAAGCGCCGCGCCAGCGCATGATCCTTCTCGAAAATCCCCCGATATTCATTGTACGTGGTCGAGCCGATGCATCTCAGTTCGCCATTGGCGAGAGCCGGCTTGATGAGGTTCGAGGCATCCATGACGCCGCCGGACGCCGCGCCGGCGCCGATCACGGTATGAATCTCATCGATGAAGAGAATGGCCCCGGGGAGCTTTTTGACCTCGGCGAGCACAGCCTTCAGGCGCTTTTCGAAATCGCCGCGGTATTTCGTGCCGGCGACCAAAGAGCCCATATCCAAGGAGAATATGGTGGCATCCAGCAACACGTCGGGAACCCGATTCTCGACGATCATTCGCGCCAAGCCCTCGGCGATCGCGGTCTTGCCCACGCCCGCTTCGCCGACATACAGCGGATTGTTCTTGCGCCGGCGGCACAGTATCTCGATGGTGCGTTCGACCTCGATTTTGCGGCCGATCAGGGGGTCGATCTTGCCCTTGCGAGCGGCCTCGTTGAGATTGGTCGCATATTTCTCGAGGGCGCTGCCGCCGTTGTCCCCGTCACGCTCGGCATCGCCGGATGCGCCGCCCTCCTCGCGCTCGCTGCGCTCCTCGCCGCCGGCCTTGGATAGACCGTGGGCAATGAAATTGACGACATCCAACCGCGACACGTCCTGCATGCTCAAAAGGTAGGCGGCATGCGACTGTTTTTCGCTGAAGATCGCCACCAAGACGTTGGCAACCGTGACCTCCTTTTTGCCGCTCGATTGCACGTGGAAGACCGCGCGCTGCAATACCCGCTGGAACCCGAGCGTCGGCTGCACATCGCGATCCTCGCCCGTCGGCAGGCGCGGCGTGGTTTGATCGATGAATTGCTTCAGTTCGGACTTGAGTTTCGCGGCATCGGCGCCGCACGATTTCAAGACCTCGCGGACTTTCGGGGTATCGACGATGGCGAGCAGTAAATGCTCCACCGTCATGAATTCGTGGCGCGCCTCGCGCGCGCCTGCGAAGGCATCATTCAAGCAAAACTCGAGTTCTTGACTTAGCACTTTACGCCTCTTCTAGCGTTGCCATCAACGGATGCTGATGTTGTCGCGCATATGCGATCACTTGAGCCACCTTGGTTTCGGCGATTTCATAAGTGAAGACTCCGCACACTCCTTTGCCCTTAGTATGGACCTCCAGCATAACCCGGGTCGCCTTGATGCGGTCCATGGAAAAGAAGCGCTGCAGAATGTCAACCACGAATTCCATGGGCGTGTAGTCGTCATTGATCAGCAGTACCTGGTACTGAGGCGGGCGCTTGAGCTTCGGCGCCGCTTCCTCGACGACCAAGCCCGTACCTTCCCGTCCGCGTTCAATGTCACTCATGAATTATCAGTTTATAGGGCGCACTTTCGCGCTTTACAAGCGCCGGACGCAAAACCCGCGACCTGCAGCCCTGTCGCCAAACAGTGTCAGTTTACTTTAACAAGTAAAAACAAATGCTTGAGCGGCCTAGCCGGTAGCCCGTATGATTACCTAAGTTAAGGTACCCATGGGGCGCGCTGAGGCCGCTAGCGCGCTCTTACACTACATATATTGCGATATACGCAAACGATCCTCACATGCTCGATACGCGCACTAACGACTGGTTGACCCGCCTGCGTGGCAACGGCCCCCATTGGGCGTCGCTCGCGCTATCGGCGCTGATCGCGGTGGAGTTGGCTCGCGTCGCCATGTCGCTGCTCGGCGGGCCGGTCAAGGCCCCGCAGCCGGTCATTGCCAGCAGCCCGGAGCTGCACCAGCGCCCGGCCCCGGCGGCGAACATCCAAGCGCTGATTATGGCGCACCCGTTTGGCATTCGCGCCGCCGACCCCGCTTCGCAGGATCCGGCCAATGCCCCGCTCAGCAGCGCCAATTTGGTGCTGGCCGGCACGATTGCCACCCAGGATCCGAAGCATGGCATCGCCATCATCAGCGACGGCGGCCCCTCGAAGGTCTATTCGGTCGGCGACAACGTGAACGGCGCAGCGCTGTATTCGGTCTATCTTGACCACGTGGTACTCAACCGCAACGGCAGTTTGGAGACCTTGGTGCTGCCGCGACTGCTCCCGGGAGACCGCAGCATCGCCTCCGCCCGCAGGATGGGCCCCGACCCGCGCACGCGTGACGGCCGTCAACAATATCCGCCGCATGGTGCAGCAAGATCCCGGGATACTGGATCAGGTGATGCGAACGGTGGCATCCTACGACAACGCAGCCGGTAAATTGCGCGGCTTTCGCGCCTACCCGGGTCGAAATCGCGCCATTTTCAACAAGCTGGGTTTGAAGCCCGGAGACTTGGTCACGGCAATCAACGGCCAAGCCCTCGACGATCCGCAGCATAGCCAAGAGGTATTTAATACGATACAAACATCGGACCGCGTCACCGTGACCATAGAGCGGAGCGGCCAGAAACAGGATATCAGCCTGAACATTGCCCAGGTGGCAGCAGACGCCACCCGGGATCTGGAGGCCGACTCGGCCGGAGCCGCCGGGCAGGCATCACGCGACGCGGAGCCCGGAGCGCGCGGACCGCTCCCTGGTCCGGCGCCGCAGATGCCGCCAAACGATCCCAACCAGAGACCAAACGAATGAGGCGCGCGCTGGTCGAAGGGCGGGCACGATTCGTAAACGATCCAGCCATGGGTAGTCCCTGATGTCGAAGTCATTCAATCCGCACCGCATATGGCGCACGGCGGCGGTCAGCGCGCTGTCGGTGTTGCTGATGCCGGTCTCGCTGCCGGCACAGGCGCCGCAGCGGGTGCAGCCCCAGCGGGCGCAGGAAGGTGCGACCATCACGCCGAACTACAAGGATGCCGACCTGAGCCAGATCATCCAGGCGGTCAGCGAGGTGACCGGCAAGAATTTCATCATCGATCCGCGCGTCAACGCCAAGGTCACCATGTTGTCGGCGACACCGATGTCGGCGGCGGCGTTCTACGAGGCGTTCTTGTCGGTGCTGCAGGTGTACGGCTATGTGGCGGTGCCCGCGGGCAAAGTCATCAAGATCATCCCCAATACCGACGCCCGGCAACTGCCGTCCATCGATCTGCCGAGCGATGTGAGCTCGAGCTCGGACGAAATGGTCACGCAGATCATCACCATGAAGAACATCAGTGCGGCGCAGCTGGTGCCGCTGCTGCGGCCCTTGATTCCGCAGCAGGGGCATCTGGCGGCCTATCCGAGCGGCAATATGCTCATCATCTCGGATCGCGCCAGCAACGTCAGCCGCATCATGAAGATCATCGAACGCATGGACGAAAGCGGCGATGAACCGATCGATGTCGTGCCACTGCACAATGCCAGCGCGACCGAAATGGTGCGCACCATCAATCAACTGAATCAGGGTGCGGGCGGCGCCGACGCCGGCGCCGCGATCAAAATCGTCGCCGACGAGCGTACCAACAGCGTGCTGATCAGCGGCGAGAAGTCGCTCAAGCTCAAGGCCAAGGCGCTGGTGCTGAGCCTGGACACGCCGCGGCCGGGCGGCGGCGATACCGAGGTGCGCTACTTGCTGTATGCGGATGCCGAAAAATTGGCCGACAAACTCAAGGGACAGGCCTCGGCCACCTCCAAGGCGCAAGCCGGCCCGGGCTCGCCCGCCGGGCCGGCGCCCGGCGGCGGGGGCTCCAACGTCGATTCCAGCGTGACGATTTGGGCCGACATTCCCACCAATGCGCTCATCATGACGGCGCCGCCCAAGATCATGAAAAACCTGATGGCGGTGATCGACAAACTCGATATCCGCCGCGCACAGGTCGAGGTCGAGGCCTTGATCGTCGAAGTCGCCGTCAACAAGAGCGCGAATCTCGGCGTGCAGTGGCTGCTCGACGGCGGCACCAGTTTGGGTTATGGCGTGGTGAACCTGCCCGGGCAGGGAACCAGCATCGTCAATCTGGCCGCCGCCGCCGCGAACGTCTTGAGCGGCAATGTCAGCAGTACGGTCACCGGAACCAACACCAGCGGCGCCACATCGAGCCTCACCGCGGGTACGAGCGTCGCCTCGCAGATCCCGAACGGCGGCACCTTCGCGATCGGCACCTACAACTCGAGCACGGGCAAGGGGTTCGCCGCCCTCATTCAGGCATTGCGCAGCGACGGCACCAGCAACATCATCTCGACGCCGAGAGTGATCACCATGAACAACGAGGAGGCGGAGGTCAAGGTGACCCAGGAGATTCCTCTGATCACCGGGTCATATTCCCAATCGACTGCGGCCGTGAACGGCACCACGAGTCCGTTCCAAACGATTCAACGCGAAGAGGTCGGCACCATTCTCAAGGTGACGCCGCACATCAGCGAAGGAAACACCATACAGCTCAAGGTCGAGCAGGAAGACTCCTCGCCCGGCGCCAAGCTGGCGAATTCCGCCGACATATCGACCAACAAGCGCTCCATCAAGACGACCATCCTGATTGAGGACGGGGGCATCATCGTGCTCGGCGGCTTGATGCAGGACACCGTGACCGAAAGCGAGGATCGAGTACCGGTACTCGGCGCGATACCGCTGCTCGGCAACTTGTTCAAATCGCGCAGCGGCTCGCGCCAAAAGAGCAACTTGTTGGTTTTCCTGCGCCCGAAGATCCTGCGCGACCAGCCCGCGACCGAAGCGGTCAGCACCGAGAAATACAACGAGATTCGCAAAGAGGAGCACGATCTGCACAAGGGCAAGATCTGGCTGCTGCCGGGCGAGAAACAGCCCACGGTTCCCGCGTATCACGCCCAACAGTGGCGGAACGACCATCGCACCGGCTCCGCAGCCCGCACCCGCGGCGCAGCCCGCACCGGCTCCGCAGATCGCACCGGGTACGCAGATCGCGCCGCCGCTCGCGCAGCCGGCCCCTGCTCCGCAGCCCGCCCCGCCGATTGCGCAGCCGGCTGCGGCAACTCAGCCCGCCCCGGCACCGCAGCCGGCCATGGGCCCGCAGCCGTTGAATTCGCGATGAGCGCCGAACTGCAGGCGCCGCCGTCGCAACGCAAGCTGTCGTTTCCGTTTGCGAAGCGTCACGGCGTGCTGGTGCGCAGCGTTACCGATGATTGCGCCGACACCGTGTGCCGTCCGGGCGTCACCCCGCAGACTCTGGCGGAGGTGCGCCGCTTCGTCGGCGTGCCGTTGAAGCTCGAGCGCGTATCGGTCGAAAGGTTCGACGCCCTGCTGCGCGTCGCGTACGAAGCGGGCTCGGGGGCGGCCATGCAGATGCTGGAGGGCCTGGACGACAATACCGACCTTGCGCATCTGGCCGAGGACATCCCCGAATCCTCGGACCTGCTCGAGAGCGACGATGAAGCGCCCATCATTCGTTTGATCAACGCCTTGCTGACGCAGGCGGTGAAGGAAAACGCATCGGACATCCACATTGAGCCGTACGAGAACCGCCTGGTCATTCGCTTTCGCGTCGATGGCGTGCTGCGCGAGGTGCTGCAGACCAAGCGCGCGGTGGCGCCGCTGGTGGTGTCGCGCATCAAGGTCATGTCGAAACTCGATATCTCGGAACGGCGCCTGCCGCAGGACGGCAGGATTTCGCTGCGCATCGCCGGCCGCGCCGTCGATGTACGGGTCTCGACCTTGCCCTCCGGGCACGGCGAGCGCGTGGTATTGCGCTTGCTCGACAAACAAGCCGGCCGCATCGAACTGACCTCGCTCGGCATGGATCGGCGCACCCAGGACACGATGGATGAAATCATCCACAAACCTCACGGCATCATCCTGGTGACGGGTCCCACGGGCTCCGGCAAGACCACGACCCTCTATGCCTCGCTCGAGCGCATCAACGACAATACCCGCAACATCATGACGGTCGAGGATCCGATCGAGTACTACATCGACGGCATCGGCCAAACCCAGGTGAACACCAAGGTCGAAATGACCTTCGCACGCGGTCTGCGGGCCATCCTGCGGCAAGACCCGGATGTGGTCATGGTGGGTGAAATCCGCGATCTGGAAACCGCGCAAATCGCCGTCCAGGCGAGCTTGACCGGGCACCTCGTGCTGTCCACTTTGCACACCAATACCGCCGTCGGCGCGGTCACACGTCTGCGCGACATGGGCATCGAACCGTTCCTGCTTTCCTCGAGTCTGATCGGGGTGCTGGCGCAGCGCCTGGTGCGCGTGTTGAATCCGGCCACCCGAGAGCGCTTCTTGGCCGGCGAATACGAACGCCGCTTGCTCAATCTCGACCCGCGCGGCAGTCCGGTGCAGCTGTACCGGCCGAGTGCCGAGCCCGGCAACGGCTATCGAGGGCGCACCGGTATCTACGAGCTGATCGCGGTCGACGATCACATGCGCACCATGATCCACGATGGCGCCTCCGAACAGGAATTGGAGCGCTATGCCCGCACCGCCAGCCCCGGCATTCGCGACGACGGGCGAAGAAAGGTCATGGCGGGCGATACCACCCTGGAAGAAGTCTTGCGCGTCACCCGCGAGGACTGAGGAGCCAAGGAGCCTGATGGGAGCCTTCGAATACACGGCCCTCGACACCCAAGGACGAGAGCGCAAGGGCCTGATCGAAGGGGATACCCCGAAGCACGTCAGGCAGCTGCTGCGCGACAAGCAGCTGCTGCCGGTGGATGTGCAAGAGTCCGCACAGCGTGAACTGAAGCGCGGCCGCGCCCGCCGCTTCATGCGGCGCGGCCTCTCGACGCTCGATTTGGCGCTATTGACCCGCCAGCTCGCGACGCTGCTGCGCTCGGGATTGCCGCTCGAGGAATCGCTGCAGGCGGTCGCCGAGCAGACCGAAAAGCCGCGCGTACAAAGAATCGTGCTCGGCGTGCGCGGCAAGGTGGTCGAAGGACACCCGTTGGCCGAGGGCTTGCGCGATTTCCCGCAGGCGTTCCCGGAAATCTATCGGGCGACGGTCTCGGCCGGCGAACAATCCGGCAAACTCGATCAGGTGCTCGAACGGCTCTCGGATTACACCGAATCGCGTCAAGTCATGGGCCAGCAGGTGAGCAACGCCTTGGTCTACCCGATCGTGCTTATGGTCCTGTCGTTTGCCATCGTATCCTTTCTGTTGGCGTACGTGGTGCCGCAGGTGGTGGCGGTTTTCGAGTCCGGCCATCAGGAACTGCCCATCGCCACCCGCATACTGATCGGTACCAGCGATCTCATCCGGCACTACTGGTTCTATGCGCTGATCGTCTTGGCGGGGGCTACCTGGCTTTTTTTGCGCTGGCTCAAGGCGCCGGAGGCGCGCCTGCGCTTCGATCGGCTGCTGCTGCGCCTGCCGCTCGCGGGCAAGCTCATTCGCGGACTGAATACCGCGAGATTTTCCCGCACCTTCAGCATCCTGACCGCGAGCGCGGTGCCGGTGCTCGAAGCGCTGCGCATTTCGGCCGAGGTGGTCAATAACCTTCCCATGAGAAACGCGGTCGAGGAGGCGGCGCTTCGGGTGCGCGAGGGGGCTCCCATCGGCAAGTCCCTCGCGGCGCGCAAGCTCTTTCCTCCCATGATGATTCACCTCATCAGCAGCGGCGAGAGCAGCGGCGAACTGGAGAAGATGCTGGAGCGCGCAGCGACCAATCAGGAGCGGGAAATGGACAGCCTGCTGTCGACCATGACCAACCTCCTCGGGCCTTTCATGGTGGTGTTCATGGGCGCCATTGTCATGTTCATCGTCATCGCGCTGCTGCTGCCGATATTTCAGCTCAACGATCTGGTCAAATAGCGCAGTGTGCGCCAGGGTATTGCGCGCGAGGCATCTTTCCGTTTATAAACCGCGCGTGGCTGGTTCAAAGGTGAAGCGCAAGCGGTAGCATGAGCGAAAAACCCGAATCGGACGAGTTCGAGGAAGAGGACGCGGAAGAGACCGCGCCGGTTGAGGATGTTGACGTAGATCACATTATGCGCGACGTCGAGTCGCAGCGGCGGCGGGCGCCCAAGGGCGCCGAGCCCGCGTGGCGGCGTCTCGAGCGGGTGATGGAGGAGCGGCGCACCGCCGAGCTCCTGAGCGATTTCGACGATTACAAGATCGGCGATGCGGAGGAAGGCGCGCCGAATCCGGCGGAAAAAACCGGACGTAAGAAAAGGAAGGCCCGCTGAACAGTGTCTGGCGCTGCGCGCACGCCGCTGTGCATCACCAGCGGAACGAGGCTCCGAGCACGGGGCCGGTCAGCCGCGCCTTCTCCAGGATCGGCCTGTCGGATAGTTGATACGTCAGATTGCGGACGCCGAGCGTGAGATCGCCCCAGTGAAAGTGATAGCCGGCGCCGACAAGGGCATCGTAACTCCAATTCTTGTTGCCGTCGCCAACGTCCGCTTCATAGGGCAGAAACCACTTGCCGTCGCTCGAGAGCCGCAGCGCGCCCTTGACGCCGATGATGCCTTCCGTCGAATCGGCGGTCGGCCAGAACCCGCCGCCGCGCTCCAACTGGGTCGGCGGGGCCGTGAAATTGTAGGAAAACGAGACCCTCACGCTCGTGTAGCGCAGTCCGACCATGACATCGAGGGTGCCGACGTCGTTGTTCATCACCGTGTACGTGGGAGCGAGAGTCCATATCGCTGCGCGGAGTCCGGTTTCGGTGGTGCGTATCAGCGGCAGCGCGGGGGGTGCGCCGGGCAATAAGCCGGGTAAGTTAATCACCCGCTGGTGGGTGGCGCTGTTTTCTAGGTTGAGATAAACCAGATCCGTCCACAGCCCCCAATCGCCCTTGCGTACGCTGGCATCGAACAACGCGCCCGCCTTGACATACTTGAGGTACTGGCTCGGCTGGATCTCGGTGGTCGGATTGCCGCCGCCCGCGATCGGCGGCAGCTGCGTCGTCACATACATCCACGGCACCCACGCGTACGGCGTTATCTCGTAGTGCCACTGGCCGTCCCACATGTTCACATCGTCGGCCGCGGCGCTGCCTGCCGAGAGTGCACCCATACCGGCGATGAATGCTGCGACGGCGAGTTTCAGTGATCTAACGTGCTGCATGAAATGGCCTTCTGTGTTTTCGTGACTCAACACTTCTGTTGTCGTTGGCGATCGCGCTCGACGAACAGCCAGCGCCAATACTTACCCCAATTGGGGTCATCCGCCCATCCGCCGGCACATTGCACCAGCGCTGCGGCCCCATTGTAGTGGACCATGGTCCATTGTCGAGTTTATTCCAGTGAATCAAGGTCTTGCAACGCTGTTTCGTATCGTTCAATGAAAATCCCGCGATTCGACCACGAGATCCCCGAGCAGCGCCGATAGATTCGTCAGGCGCTGCGCGATCACATGCAGCACATCGCCCTCGCGCTGCAGTTTGCCGCGCACCTCGAGCAGGCGCGATTCGAGCAACGCCGCGCGCTGCGCGCTCGCCACGCGCTCCCAAACGATCAGATTCACGTGGCTCACCTCATCTTCCAGGGTGACGAAGGTCACGCCGCCGGCGCTGCCCGGCCGCTGCCGCGTGATGACCAGTCCCGCGGTCGTGACCATCTGGCCATTGGGCCGGCCCCAGAGTTCCTGGGTCGGAATCACGCCGCGCTCATTGAGCTTGCCGCGCAGCAGCGCGAGCGGATGACGCCGCAGCGACAAGCCCGAGGCTGCGATAATCGGCGACGATATCCTCGCCTTCGCGCGGCGCGCGCAACAGCGGGAATCCCCTCCTGGACCGCCGTTTGCGCGGGCAGCAAGGGCAGCGCACGCTCGACCCCGCTCACCTGCCACACCGCGCGATGCCGGTGTCCGGCAAGATCCGCGAGCGCATCGCTTGCGCCCAGCGCTTCGAGATCGCGCCGGTCGAGCGCCGCCCGCTCGGCAAGATCGGCGATATCGGTAAACGCGCCCGCCGCGCGCGCGGCGAGCAAGCGGTTCGCGCCCTCGCGCGACAAATGCCTCACCAGCCGCAAACCCAAGCGCAGCGCCGGGCGGCCATCCTCGCGCCGCTCGAGCGTGCAATCCCAGTCGCTCGCCGCCACCGCGACCGGGCGAACCTCGACACCGTGCGCACGCGCATCGCGCACCAATTGCGCGGGCGCATAAAAGCCCATCGGCTGGCTGTTGATGAGCGCCGCGCAAAATGCCGCAGGTTCGTAAGCTTTGAGCCAGGCCGATGTGTAGACCAGCAGCGCGAAGCTCGCGCGTGGGATTCCGGAAATCCGTATTCGCCGAATCCCAATATCTGATTGAATATTTGACGCGCAAAACTTTCGGGATAGCCGCGCTCGCGCATGCCCTCGATCAATCGGCGCTCGAAGGGCTCCAGGCCCCCCTGGCGCTTCCACGCCGCCATGGCGCGGCGCAGCCGATCCGCCTCGCCCGGGGAGAATCCGGCCGCAACGACCGCGAGCTGCATGACCTGCTCTTGGAAGATGGGCACACCCAAGGTGCGCTTGAGCACCGCCTCGACCGCTTCGCTCGGATAGCTCACCGCCTCCTCATGATTGCGGCGGCGCAAGTACGGATGCACCATCTCGCCCTGAATCGGGCCCGGCCGCACGATCGCCACTTCGATCACCAGGTCGTAGAAATTGCGCGGCCGCAAACGCGGCAGCATGGCCATCTGAGCCCGCGACTCGATCTGGAATACGCCGACCGTATCGGCGCGGCAAATCATGTCGTACACCGACTTGTCCTCGCCCGGCACGGTCGCGAGATCGAGCTCCCCCGCCACCGCGGATGAGCCGCCGAAGTCGTTGATCAGGCGAAACGCCCGGCGTATCGCGCTCAGCATCCCCAGCCCGAGCACATCCACTTTGAGCAAACCCAACGCATCCAGATCGTCCTTGTCCCACTCGATGACCGTGCGTTCCGGCATCGCGGCATTCTCGATGGGCACCAGCTCATCCAAGCGGCCGCGCGCGATCACGAAGCCGCCCACGTGCTGCGAAAGATGGCGCGGAAATCCCAGGATTTCGCGCCGCGCAGCGCCATGAGACGCCGCGTTTTCGGATCGTCGCGGATCGAGGCCGCAGTCGCGGATGCGCTCGGGATCGATGCGCTGCCCGTCCCACCATTGCACGCCGCGCGCGAGCCGATCCACCTGCGCCAAGATCGTACCCCAATGCCTTGCCGACATCGCGCAGGGCGCTGCGGGGGCGATAACAGATGACGGTGGCCGCGAGTGCCGCGCGCTCCCGGCCGTATTTTCGATAAATATATTGGATCACCTCTTCACGCCGCTCGTGCTCGAAATCGACGTCGATGTCGGGCGGCTCGTTGCGCTCCTTGGAAATGAAGCGCTCGAACAGCATCGCCATGCGCGAGGGATCCACTTCGGTGATCTGCAGGCAGTAGCAGACCACGGAGTTGGCCGCGGAGCCCCTGCCCTGGCAGAGAATTTTCTGCGAACGGGCGTACTCCACGACATCGTGCACGGTGAGAAAGAACGGCTCGAACTTCAGTTCGGCGATCAGGCGCAATTCGTGCTCGATCGCTTCGCGCACGGCGCGAGGCGCCCCGCCCGGCCAGCGCCTGGCGCAGCCTCGCTCCGTCAGAGCACGCAGGTGGCTCGCCGGCGTTTCGCCCGCGGGCACGATCTCCTCGGGATATTCGTAGCGCAGCTCATCGAGCGTGAATGTGCAGCGCTCGGCGATGGCGAGCGTTTGCGCGAGCAGCGGCGCGGGATAGATCTCGCCGCAAACGCGGCAAGGGCCGCAAATGCCGCTCGCCATTCGGAAACAACGCAAACCCCGCGCGCTCGAGCGGGATGTTCAAGCGAATCGCCGTGAGCACGTCCTGCAAGGCGCGGCGGCTGCGTCGATGCATGTGCACGTCGCCGGCGGCGACCCGCGGCAATTCGAGCGCTCTCACCCAGCGCTTCGAGGAGTCCCAGGCGGCGCGCATCGAAGCCGCCGGTCAGGAGTTCGACGCCTATCCATAAGCGCCCCGCGAAACGCTCGCGCAGCCACCGGCCGTCTTCGCTCTGCTGCGGCAGCGGCGCCCTGCCCGCCCGCGGCAGCCAAATGAGCAAACATCCGTCGAGAGCATTCTCGAGATCCGCGCGCTCGAGCGTGTAGCTGCCTTTGGCGCCGGCGCGCCGTGCGCGGCTGATCAAGCGGCTCATCGCACCATAGCTTGCCCGATCGGTTGCCAGCGCCACGAGCTTGAGTTCATCGGTGCAATTGAGCTCCGTGCCGACGATCAGCGGCAGCTCATGCCGCTTGGCGGCGACATGCGCACGCACCACGCCCGCGAGCGAGCATTCATCGGTGAGTGCGAGCGCGCGATAGCCCAAGCGCTTGGCCTGAGCGACCAATTCCTCGGGCTGCGAAGCGCCGCGCAAAAACGAGAAATTGCTCAAGGCGTGCAATTCGGCGTACATCGAGTGCCTCAAGCGAATACGCCGTGCAAATACCAGCACTTGGACCGGCGCTCCTGAAAAACCCAGCAGCCGTATGCCGCCCGTTTGGCGCACGATGTAGTAATCGCGGGCTACATCCTTGCCGTCCCACCAACCGCTTTCGATCCGTTCGGGGCCCTGCTCGAGAATCTCCCTCCCTGATGCAGCTGCTGCACTTCGAGGCCAAGAGCATGACGGGCTCGTCCAGCAACCACACCGGCCGCGGCATGCCCTCATCAGTCCTCAGATCGATCATCCGGCCTCGCCGCGCGCGGCGAAGTCTGGGCGTGGCGCATCGGACGCAGCGCCTCCAAACGTAGTTCATGGACCCGCCGCCAAGCCGCCTCGGGCCGATGCTCCGGGATCGAACAGATCCCATAAACCGCCTGCTTCGCCGAGCCGCGCACGCAAACGCTCCACCAATTGCGGCGCCGTATCGCGGCCGCCGGCGGCGCCCAGCGCCGCGAAGACATCGAGCGAACCGGCCGAGAGCGGCTGCAGGGTACCCGAGATCAGTTCCATACCTCGGACCGGCGCCGCGAGCTCGAGCCGCGATGAGTTTTTGGACCAGCACGTCCGTCAAGCGGCGATGCTCGCTCGTGATGCTCGCCAGCCCCAGGCGCACTCGTGTGGCAGGCCGCACGCGGTGCCGCAGCCTCAATTCCAAAGCCTGCACACCGGCCTGACGTTCGCGTAAAAATTGCGCGCAGCGCTCGATCAGTGGCTCGAGCGCCTTCTGCAGATACGCGACGGTCTCGATCTCCGTCTCGAAATCGCAGCGCTCGCGAAAACGCTCGCGCGGCACGAACGCCCTGCGCGGCGCGTCTTGCCGCGCCAGCGCGATATCTAGGTCCAACACCGCGGCAGGACCGAAGCGTCGCGCCAGACCGGCGCGCGGCAAGCGCAGCAATTCACCTACCCGGGTCACGCCCATGGCGCGCAAGGTCTGCAGCCGCTCGGCATCCCAGGACGTACATGCAATGGGCAACTCCGCCAGCGCACCCGCCAGAAAGCCGGGATCTTCGATGCGAGCCCGCTTACCGGCGCGGGCGAACCACAGCGCCGCCAGAGTCGATGGCGCCGTCGCGCTGCGGGCCCGCAGCTTCAGTCGGCTCCAAGCGGCATCGATGCCGGCATGCAACATCTCGAGCGAACCGAACAGCTTCACGCTGCCTTTGATCTCCAGCAACAAAGCGTTGGGCAGTTCGATGCTGACCAACGAGGTGAACGTGTTGCGCGTGCATGCAGAGGCGCTGCAACGCAGCGGCCGGCGTTCTGCCTCGGTCAGCTCCGGAAATACCACCGCATACCACAAGTGCTTTGAGACGCGGTCGGCTTACGGTCTCACGAGCGCGGCGGCGACACCGGCGTTGGCGTGCGGCACGGCGCGGTCGGGCTGCGGGCGCGGGTGCAGGCGTGCGCGCGCGTCGCGCAGTCGGCTGCGGCAAATAAGTCCGCCGTCCGCTGATTTCGCAGTACGCGATTTCACGACGGCATCACCAACGTGCTCGACAGGCCCGGGCCGGCCGCCTTGCACTTTGAGCAGATCGAGATGCGGCTCGTGCTCACCTTTTGTCAGCAACAAGCGCAAGGTGGCGGGCGAGGATTCGAAGCGATGCCGCTCGGGACGAAACAGCACACCGAGGGCACCGCCCGCCTCGGCTGCCAGCTTCAAACGCCGCAGCCAGCGATCATCGGTGCCTTTCAACCACAGCAACACCGCGGCGCAGACACCCGAACTCAAAGCCTGCTCAGCAGCCCACAAGGCCTCGGTGGCGGTGGCAGGCCGCACCACCAATAAGCGGCCCAGTTCGATTCCCTGCTGCGCCAAGGCAGGCGCATAGGGTTCATGAGGCGGTGCAATCCAGACCAGCCAGGGAGCTTCACCGTCGGTTGCTGCGCTGAGCATTCCACCAGAGCCGGCAAAAATAGCTGGACTTCGCCGAGACCGGCTTCGTCCAGCAGCACCTCGACGAGCGACGCCGTCGGCCAACCGCCGCCCGGCAAGCGCGCATCGAGCGAGCTTCGACCGGTGGACCAAACCGGACGAGTGGCAGCGGCCGAGGCGTCTTTTAACTTCCAGACACGAGCATCGGCCAAGATATCCGCAAGCGATGATGCCTCACGCGGCATCCACGTCTTTACCGCGACGAAGCACCCCGACCACCACCCCTTCGATAATCATGGGCTGTTCCTTGAGATCGACTCGAATGGGTTCGAAATCGGCATTTTCGGGCAACAGCCACACGATCGTGCCTTCTTGCCGATAGCGTTTGACGGTGACTTCGTTTTCCAGACGAGCGACCACGATTTGACGATTGCGCACTTCGGGAGTGCGATGCACGGCGACCAGATCGTTATGCAAGATCCCGGCGTTCTTCATGCTCATGCCCTGCACTTTCAGCAGGTAGTGCGGCTGCGGTTGGAATAATTGCGGATCGATTTGATAACGCGTTTCGATGTGCTCTTCGGCCAAGATCGGACGGCCGGCGGCGACTCGGCCAATGAGCGGCAGACCCAATTGTTCTCGCAGAATATCTTTGAGCTGGATGCCGCGCGAAGCACCGGGAATCAGATCGATGACGCCCTTGCGTTGCAGGGCACGCAAGTGTTCCTCGGCCGCATTCGGCGACTTGAAGCCAAACGTGCGGGCGATTTCCGCACGAGTGGGCGGCATGCCGTTTTCAGCAATGGCGTCTTGAATGAGCCGGAGAATCTGAGTTTGACGAGGTGTAAGGTCGGACATGCATCACCTGTATATGTAGCCAGTAGCTGATATTATATACAGTCTACGGACAGTGACAAGTGACCCTGCCCTGTGCCCGGCATTGCCAATCGCCCAAAACGAGCCGCTGCACGGCCTATTCCGGACCCCATGGGCCGATACCCATGTCGCAGCGCAACGAACCGGCGTTCGAAGGACCCCATTTCCACCGCATATGCATCCGCCAGCTCACAGCCGCTTGGTCTTGGATCCGCACGCGAACATTGACGCTAACCCAAGTACGGCGCCGCTGGATGAACCCCCTGCAAGGTCGAGAGCGCCGAATTGCTCGAGATCTCGTTTGAAACCCTTTCGGCGCAACATCCCCGACCAACCGAGCCGCATGCGACCGGCGGTGCGCAATTGGGCCGCACCACATCGCGCAGGTACCTATCGCTCTTGGTATTTCGTCCAATAACCCCGGCCGCCGGCAGCATATAAAATGACTCTTGAATTCTAACGGCGATTTAATTTGCATGACGAATCTTGGTAGAATTGCTGGCGACAACCGACATAACCCGATTTTAAGTTGCAATCGACGCGCGAATTTGGCTTTATGTACCGCTGTGCCGCGACGCACTTGAGCCCGACACGACGACTGGGCCCAAGTGCGACAACACTGCGGACGTTTCGAGACGAATGAATTAACAACCCCAGGGGACTATCTATGAAATTTTCCACGACACTTAAGGCCTCTCTCGCGGCGGCCTGCGTTATTGCTTTCGCAGGATGCACGGACCTGAAGCCGATCCAATCTCAGATCGATGATCTGAAATCTCAGGTCAACAAACTGCAGGGCGACGTGGCGAAGAACGCGAGCGCAGCAGCGGCTGCGATGAGCGCTGCTCAGAGCGCCCAATCAGCGGCTTCCGGAGCGCAGAGCACCGCCAACCAGGCGTTGTCGATGTCGCAGCAGAATTCGACGGCGATTGAAGCGATCAATGAAAAGATCGATCGCATGTTCAAGAAGTCGGTTTCGAAGTAAATCAAGCAATTGATGCGCGCATGAACGCCGCGGTGAATGCCGCGGCGTTTTCTTTACGGCGCGTTTTCGTTACGGCGTTTGTCTGCGCAACGAGGCGGTACCCCGCGCAATCCAGCGGTCGATCGAGATGCGGGTGGGAATACCATTGGCCTCTTGAAATACACGCTCGGCGGCATCCCAATCGATAATGACCCGCCGCTCTGATGTCGCGGCCACGATGCTGCGGGTGAGAGAGGTCAAATCCTCGACATCCTTCAGATTCACGCCGTCCAAGGGATGATGCACCTCGAGATACAGTGCGCCATCGATCCAGCCGGTCTTGATGCGCTGGTTGACGATACGCACCGACATGCCGAGCGGAACTTCTCCGAACAGATACGCGATATCCTCCGGATATAGGCGGATGCAGCCGTGCGTGATCTGCATTCCCACACCCACCGGCTTGTTGGTACCGTGAATCAGGTAGGACCCGCCGGGAATCCCCAGGCGCATCGCGTACTCGCCCAAAGGATTGTCAGGGCCCGGAGGAATGGCCGCCGGCAGTATGTCGCCGTCCTCCTTTAAATGGGTTTCGCGCACCGATTTCGGTGGATACCACGTGGGCCTCTTTTCCTTCTTGACGATGGTGGTGACCCCCAATGGCGTCTTCCAGTCCATCTTGCCGACACTGATGGGATCGGTCTCCACCACGCGATTGCCGTGTTGATCGGCACGGAAGTAGTACAGCCTCCCGTCAGGCAGATTAATCACGATGCCGGTACGCGCAACGGCGGGCAGCAGGTGCTGCATCGGCAGCCGAATCACGGTACCTTGGCCCGGGAGCCAGGTATCGACACCGGGATTGGCCGCGATGATTTCATCGAACCCCAGGTGATACTGGCGCGCCACATCGGGCAGCGTATCTTGCTGCTCGGCCTCGGTCTGCCCCAGCTCGCCGATCGAATCCTGCTCGGGGGCCAACGGAAATATCTCGGCCCGCGCCGCCGAGGCCAGCATCCCTATGATCCAAAACCACTTGGTAGTTCGCATCTGATTCGAGGCACCGTCCATCAATAGCGAATAAGCGCCGATCCCCAGGTAAATCCGCCCCCGAAGGCCTCCAGCAGGAGCAGTTGCCCGCGCCGCACGCGGCCGTCCCGAATGCCCGTATCGAGCGCCAACGGCACCGACGCGGCCGAGGTATTGCCCTGATCGGCGATCGTCACAATGACGCGCTCCATCGGCAAGTTCAGCCGTTTGGCAATCGCCTCGATAATACGGATATTGGCCTGATGCGGAATCAGCCAGTCCAACTGATCCTTGGCTATATTATTGGCGTTAAGCGTCTCGGTAACAAGTTGGCCCAAAGTATTGACCGCCACCTTGTAAACCTCGTTGCCCTTCATCTGCACCGCGGCCTTGCCCTCGCGCGCCAATTTGAATCCTTTGGAGACGCCGTCCGGGTACATCAATAGGTCCTTGTAGCGGCCGTCCGAATGCAGCCGGGTGCTGATGATTCCCGGTTCGGCCGAGGGCGTGAGCACCACGGCGCCCGCACCGTCTGCAAACAGGACGCACGTGCCGCGGTCCTTCCAATCCACGATTCGCGTCAGTGTTTCCGCGCCGACCACCAGCGCGCACTTCGATTCCCCCACCCGGACAAACTTGTCCGCCACGCTCAAGGCATACATGAACCCGGTACAGGCAGCCTCCAAACTGAAGGCCGGGCAGCCGTTGTGAATGCCTAATCGCGCCTGCAGCAACGTGCCGACATTTGGAAACACGAGATCGGGCGTGGTCGTACCCACGCAGATGAGATCGATGTCCGCGGCGCTGACTTGCGCAGCCGCCATGGCGCGCCGCGCCGCGTGTTCCGCAAGATCGGTCGTGGTCTCCCCGTCGCTCGCCACGTGGCGGCGCTCGATACCGGTGCGTGAGCGGATCCACTCATCGCTGGTATCGACCAATTTCTCCAGATCGCCGTTGGTCAATATTTTTTCCGGTAGAAAACTGCCGGTCCCGGCGATGCGTGAGTACATTGCGATCCTTCGTTAACGATGCGGGCCCAAACGCTGCGCGATTCTCTCCGGCACGCCGTTGCGCGCCTCCATGACCGCGACTTCGATCGCGCGCCGAAAAGCGAACAGGTCGGCATCGCCATGACTCTTGATCACGATGCCGTTCAATCCGACCATGGTGGCGCCATTGTAGCGCCTCGGATCCATGCGAGTTCGCAGCGCGCGCAGGCTGGGGCGTGCCGCGAGCGCTCCGAGTTTGCGCAGCGCAGTGCGCGTGAATTCCTCACGCAGGACCTCCGAAATCAAGCGCGCCGCCCCCTCCATGGTCTTCAGCGCGACATTGCCGGTGAAGCCGTCGGTGACGACCACGTCCACTTTATCGGAGAAGATATCGTGCCCTTCGACGAAGCCGACGTAGTTGATGTCGCTGGCCGCCAGCATATTGTGCGCGGTCTGCACAATTTCATTGCCCTTGATGTCCTCTTCGCCGATGTTGAGCAACCCAACCCGCGGCTTCTCGTGAGCACCCTCGAGATCGGCGGCCAAAACCGATCCCATCACCGCAAACTGGCACAGCTGGACCGGCGTGCACGACGCATTCGCGCCCAGATCGAGCATGTAGGTGTGACCGCCGCGCGAAGGGATCATGGAAACTATTGCCGGCCGCTCCACCCCGGGCAGCATCTTCAGTACGAAATGGGCCATCGCCATCAGAGCCCCGGTGTTGCCTGCGCTCACGCAGGCGTTGGCGTTGCCGGCCTTGACCAGATCGAGCGCGCGCCGCATCGATGAGTCTTTTTTGCGGCGCAAGGCCTCGCGCGGGTGATCGGTCATTTGCACGATTTGGGTGGCGAACAGACAACCGACGTTGGCGGGATTCGCAGCGGCCGCCCCTGTCCCGCGTCGCGCCTTCAACTGACGCTGCAGATCCTCTTCTTTGCCGATCAAGGTAAATCGCACATCGGGGAAGGCGCGCGCAGCCTCGAGCGCCGCCGGTACGCAAACCGACGGCCCGCAATCGCCGCTCATGGCGTCGATGGCGATATGGAGCGGCGCCGACACGGGGTGCTTCTGGATGTCTCGAGCGACGAGCGCATCGTCGCGGATTGCCGTGGCTTATTCTTCGGTCGCTGCCGCGTCCGCCTTGGTCTCGAGTACCTTGCGGCCGCGGTAGTACCCATCTCGCGAAATGCGATGACGCGAATGAGTTTCGCCGCTCTTTGCGTCGATCGAGACCGCAGGTGTCGCGAGCGCGGAATGGGATCGATGCATGCCGCGCTTGGACGGTGTTTTTCTGCTCTTCTGAACTGCCATGAATGCTGTGTCCTATCAAGTTTTCTTCAATAAATCCTGCAACCGGGGCAATTCGGCGAGTTGGCAGACTCGTTCGAACTCCGCGGCCTCCTCGCCCAAGCGAGCGCAATCGACGAGGTCTGGCAAGTCGGCTGCCATGGGCCGCGTATAATAGGGCCCGTTACCACCTCTGTCAAAAATGAATCGGGTGCAAGTCGTTGTTTTTGAAGTCTCCGCCTGCGCTCTTTTTAGCATCCACCTCGAGCTACCGGCGTGAGCTTTTGGCGCGAGTGCACAACGCCTTTCAATGTGCTGCTCCGGAAATCGATGAAACGCGCCTCGGTGAGGAGGGAGGAATCGCCCTGGTCGGCAGATTGGCCCTGGCCAAGGCTCGGGCGGTCGCTGCGCGACACCCCGAAGCGTTCGTCATCGGCTCCGATCAAGCCGCCACCCTGCCCGATGGCGCCGGCGGAGAAACCATCCTCGGCAAACCGGGTACGGCGGCGCGTTGCATCGAACAGCTGCGCAGTTGCTCGGGTCGCACCCTGGCCTTTCTCACCGCGGTAGCCGTCGTGCGCGATTGCGACGGTAGCGCAATCGAATTCGTGGATACCACGCGCGTCACGTTCCGAATGCTCGATGAGGCCACGATCGAGCGTTATGTCGCGCGCGAGGCACCGATCGACTGCGCCGGCGCCTTCAAGAGCGAGGGCCTGGGAATCAGCCTGTGCGAATCCATCGACAGCGAGGATCCGAGCGCGCTCATCGGGCTGCCATTGATCAGACTGTGCGCGGTGCTGCGCCGGGTTGGATTTCAGATTCCTTGATTTCTTGGCCTTAATTTTCCCGCACGGCGCGCGTCCGTTTGGCCGTCTTGCGCTTCACGGGCGTGATTGCATCGAGCACCGCCGCGAGCTCGGCCGGTAGCGGCGCGCTCACATGGAATGGGACGCCGGAGCCCGGCCAGTCGAACGCAATGGATTGAGCGTGCAGGAATGTGCGCTTAAGGCCGTGAGCGCTTGAGCTCGGCATTGCGCTCGCGATCACCGTACTTGTCGTCGCCCAATAGCGGGTGCCCCGCGAATGCGGCGTGTACGCGTATCTGATGCGTGCGCCCGGTCGGAATATCCACCTCCATCAATGTGGCAAAGCTTCCGAAGAACTGCACCGGCTTGAATACGCTGACCGAATCCTTACCGGCCGCGGCCACCCGGACATGCCGCTCGCCGTGCTGGCGATTGTCCGTCGCCAGCGGCGCGTCAATGCGTTTGGTGCCGAGCTGCCAGCTGCCCGACACCAGAGCCAAATAGGTTTTGTGCATGCCGGATTGCCGGATCAGCGCGTGCAGGGCCGTCAACGTAGCCCGGTCGCGCGCGATGGCCAAACAACCGCTGGTATCGCGGTCGAGTCGATGAACGAGTTCCAGAGTCTCGCGCGGCCGCGATGCCCGCAGCGCCTCGATGACTCCGTAGCTCATGCCGCTGCCCCCGTGCACCGCAACTCCCGCAGGCTTATCGAGCACCAGCAAGTGCTTGTCCTGATAGATCACCGCCCTTTCGATCAATTCCGTCAGGCTGCTCGAGGGCCGGCCAGGCTCATCGCCGCGCTCGATTCGCACCGGCGGCAGGCGTACTTCGTCGCCGGCCGCAATGCGATACTCCGCATCCACCCGTTTGCGGTTGACACGCACCTCGCCCTTGCGCAACAAGCGGTAAACGCGGCTGCGGGGCACGGCTTTGAAATGCCGCATGAGAAAATTGTCGATTCTCTGGCCGGCTTCGTCGGTGGTAATGGTCCGCAGGCTGACCGGGCTCTTGGTGCCGGGGCGCCGAATTGGATCTGCAAGTTCCGCTTTCATATTCGATTTCATCAGTTCTCCGGCATGGACACCCCGGCGTTCAGGCCGGGGAGGAAGTGCCGCTCCTTATCTTGGGGGTTGATCTTGGGGGTTGCCGATTAATGAGTGCGGCGTCGAATATGGTGAGGTGCTAACGCGAGGCAAAAACGCTAGCGGAAGGCACCTGAAATTCAACGTTTCGCGCAATTTTGAGCTCTTGCCTGCGCCTAAGAAACGAATTAGTTTGGGCCAATGGTGCTGGTCTATCGATATCGCGTCAAATCGCTCACGGGTCTGCTGAACGCGCAGGCGCGCGCCTGTAATTTCGTCTGGAATTTCTGCAACGACACCCAAAAGCACGCGCTGAAATGGAATAAGCGCTGGCCGAGCGGTTTCGATCTGAATCGCTTGAGCGCTGGCAGCAGCAAGGAACTCGCCCTGCACTCGGGCACGATCAACGCGGTGTGCGAGCAATACGCCAAATCGCGTAGTCAAAAGCAACTCCCGTTCCTGCGTTGGCGCGGCAGGAAATCTCTGGGCTGGGTGCCCTTCAAGGGCCGTGACCTCAAGCGCCAGGGCAACGCCTTTCGCTTTGCTGGAAACACCTTCCGGGTGTTCAACTCGCGGCCGCTGCCGGAGGGCCAGATCAAGGACGGATCCAGCTTCTCCTGCGATTCGCGGGGCCATTGGTATCTGAACATTGCCGTGCAAGTCGCTCAATCGGATGCGCGGCCGGTGCGCAGCGGTATTGGCATCGACTTGGGGCTCAAGGACTTCGCCGCCTTGTCCAACGGGGAGAAGATCGAAAACCCGCGCTACCTGCGCCAGCTGGCCGCCAGACTCTCGAGCGCTCAGCGGGCCCGAAAAAGCCGTCAGGCGGCCAACATCCACGCACGCATCGGCCAGGCGCGCCGTGACTTTCAGCACAAGCTCTCGACCCGCATCGTTCGAGAGTTCGATCACATCGCGGTCGGCAACGTGAACGCCGCCGGACTCGCCAAGACCCACATGGCGAAATCGGTCCTCGATGCAGGCTGGTCTTCCTTCAGAAACATGCTCCGCTACAAAGCGCTTGCGCACGGGGCTTGGTACGAGGAAGTCAATGAATCGTTCTCTACCCGAGTCTGTTCGTCTTGCCGATGCGAGACGGGGCCGAAAGGTGTCGCAGAACTCGGAATAAGAAGTTGGATATGCTCTGAGTGTGGAATGTCGCATGATCGTGATATCAACTCTGCTCGAAATATCCTCTTCCGTTCGGGACATCGAACGCCTGCTGAGGGAATCCCCGCCCTTTAGGGCGGCGAGGATGTCAAACGTTAAGCGATCATCTAAGGTATTGATTACATTGACCCTGTCTGCCCGCTGTGCTAATATTACAGAGCCGTGTCACCTACCGGACCTCGTTTCGTAGGGCCGAAGACTTTATTGGCTCTTTAGTTGGGTAGGACAATTTGGCACCGGTTTCGGTGGCGCGCCCGTGCTGCGGGGACGCCGCATATTAGTTGGATCTGGATTTGCAGACCATCGCTCGGCCGATGAGACAAACGCAAGAGAGCCTTCGCTCCGTCTTGGCGTTTGACAAGCGGTTAACCGAGAACAAGGCCCCGGGCTTGCCGTATACATATTGGCAGAATTGGGTTGAATTGATGCCGATCGCGTGGCTCGCGCTCGGTGTTTCCTCAATTCTTGGCGCGACATGCGTCGCGGCTCCGGATTCTATTCTCAAGCTCTCCTCGGCCCCTACCACCTTAGTTGGGGCAAATGAAAAGAATGCTCATCAACGCAGTTCAAGAAGAAGAACTGCGGGTCGCGCTCGTCGACGGCCAGAAACTCTACGACTTATCGATTGAGATCCCATCCCGGGAACAGAAAAAATCCAACATCTATAAAGGCCGCATCACTCGCGTCGAGCCGAGCCTCGAAGCGGCGTTCGTCGAATACGGTGCCCAGCGGCACGGCTTCTTGCCATTGAAGGAAGTTTCCAAGGAATACTTCCGCTCGCAGGCCGCGAACGGAGGTCGCCTCAATATCAAAGATCTCCTGCAGGAGGCTCAAGAGCTGATCGTGCAGGTGGAAAAGGAGGAGCGCGGCAACAAGGGCGCCGCGCTCACCACGTTCATCAGTCTCGCCGGCCGCTTTTTGGTCCTCATGCCGAACAACCCGCGCGCCGGCGGCGTATCGCGGCGCATCGAAGGCGAAGATCGCGATCAGATGCGCGAAGCGATGAGTGGGCTACAGATTCCCGAGGGCATGGGCGCCATCGTGCGTACCGCCGGAGTCGGCCGCTCGACCGAGGAATTACAATGGGATTTGAACAACCTCAAAACAGCCTGGGATGCGATCGTCCAGGCGAATGACAGCCGGCCCGCACCGTTTTTGATATTCCAGGAAAGCGACGCGGTGACTCGCGGCCTGCGCGACTACTTCTCCGACGACGTCGGCGAATGTTTGATCGATCAGCCTGAAGCCTTCCAAAAGGCGCAGGAATACATGCAGCGGTTCATGCCGGCCGATGCGCAGCGAAAACTGAAGCTGTACCAAGACCCGGTCCCGCTGTTCACGCGCTACCAGATAGAAAGCCAAATCGAGTCGGCTTATTCGCACAAAGTGACGCTGCCGTCCGGCGGCAGCTTGGTCATCGATCATACCGAAGCGCTGGTTTCGATAGATATCAATTCGGCGCGCAGCACGCGCGGCGGCGATATCGAGGCAACTGCCCGCAACACCAACCTGGAAGCTGCCGAGGAAATCGCCCGCCAGTTGCGGCTCCGCGATATCGGCGGACTGATCGTAATCGATTTCATCGACATGGAGTCGCAGGCCAATCAGCGCGCCGTAGAGGACATGCTGCGCGATGCCGTCAAGATGGATCGCGCGCGCATCCAGTTGGGACGGCTGTCCCGCTTTGGGCTGCTCGAGCTATCGCGCCAGCGCCTGCGGCCCGCCCTCTCCGAGACCACGCACATCGGCTGTCCGCGCTGCAGCGGCATGGGCACGATCCGCGGGGTGGAATCGATGTCTCTCGCGCTGCTGCGCTTGATCGGAGAAGAGGCCCGCAAGGAGCGTACCGGGAGGGTGATCGCGCAAGTGCCGGTGGACGTGGCGACGTACCTCATCAATGAGAAGCGCGACTGGCTCAATCAGATCGAGTCACGCGACAAAGTATCCCTGATAATCGTCCCGAATCCGCATCTTCAGACTCCCGCCTACAGTCTGCGGCGAATTCGCGACGACGAGAAGGAATTACCGGAGAACACCACGGTCAGCTATCAAATCGCGGATCAACCGATCCTCGATGATTCGAACATCGGCAATCGCGACAAGAGACCGCCAGGCGAGGCGCCGGTGGTGCCGAGCATCTTGCCCGCCTCCGCCTCGCCCATCGTGCCGGTACCTTCCGCTGAGCCGGTGGCAGCGCCGGCGGCCGCCACGGCTCCGCAACGAGGGGCATTGGTGCGCTTTTGGCGCTGGCTGTTCGGCAGCGGCTCATCGGGCAACGTTGCCGCCGCCCCCGCGGCGACACCCCCGCCACGCGACCGGCCGCAGCATCGCGATGCACGTCACGATCGCTACCGCAGCAGCGGCGATCGGGACCGCAACCGCGATCGAAATCGCGATGTGCGTCGCGACGGACCGCGCGACCCGCGGCGCGACGGCCGTCCGCGCGGTGAAGGCCGCCCCGATGCAGGCCCGCGCCGCACCGAAGGCGGCGCACGCGGCGACGCGGCGCGTCCCGACCAAGGGCCACGTACCGAGGCGCCTCGCGCCGAGCAGTCGCCTCGCGCCGAGCAGTCGCCGCGCAGCGAGCAGGCGCCGCGCAATGAACAGCCAAACCGAGGCGGCGATCAGCCAATTCGTGCCGATCGAGACGGGGGGAGCGAGCGAGCGGAACGCAGCGGGCGCAGCCGGCGGCGACGCGGCCGTGGCCGACGCGACGCTGGTGAGGGCGCCGGAAACGGGCAACCCGGTGTAATCAGCCCGCCTGCCCCGGCGACCGATTCGCCCCCAGCCGCGAGCACCGCTGGATTCACGCCAGCCTCGGCGGCACCGGCTGCTGCGCCGCCCGTCTCTGCTCCGCCGTTCGTTGATCCACCCGCACCGCGGCCGCCCGAGTCATCTCAACCGAGCGCCAGCGACAACAAGTACGTGGTGTGGTCATCCGCCCCGAGCGATGTGCCACGCAGCGGCCCGGACGATCGCTAGCCTTTACCCATAAACGGAGGCGATTGAAGCGCGTGCCTGCGGCGCGTGACCGCCTGCCCGTACCCAAAGGACGCCGGGAACCGGGTACAAGGCGAATCCGTAATTCCTTGACTCGTTCCCACGAGGACACGGTCACGGTCGCCGGCCCACGATTGCCCGCACCCGCTCGAGATCCTCCGGCGTATCGACGCCACCCGGTGGGGATTCGGCCAGCGTCATCAAGTAAATGCGCATTCCGTATTCCAAAGCGCGCAATTGTTCCAGCTTCTCGGTTGTCTCGAGCGGCGTCGGCGGCCGGGCAGCGAATTGCAGAAGGCTCTCGACTCGATAGGCGTAGATGCCGATATGGCGCCACGCACCGGCGAACCGCGTCGGCCTTCCGGCCGCGACGCTGTCGCGCGGCCAGGGCACCGGCGCACGACTGAAATATAGTGCCTGGCCCTCCCGCCCGCGCAGCGCCTTGACGCAGCCGGGATCGAGAAATTCTGCCAAGCTTTGAATCGGGGCGACCGCCGTCGCCATGTCGGTGCCCCGACGCTCGCGCAGGGCGGCGGCGACATCGCGTATTACGGCGGGCGGCATCAGGGGTTCATCCCCCTGCACATTGACGATGATGTCCCCGGGAAGCAGACGCCGCGCGCGGACGACCTCGGCGATCCGATCCGTGCCCGAGGTATGGCTCGGTTCGGTGAGCGCAACGTCGGCGCCGAAACCCGCGGCCACGCCTCGAACGCGGTCATCGTCGGTTGCCACGATGACCGAGGCCGCGCCGCTCGCGCGCGCGCAATCCCACACCCAACGAATCAACGGCCGGCCGCCGATATCGAGCAGCGGTTTTCCAGGCAAACGGGTTGCCGAATAGCGCGTCGGAATAACCACATGGAACACGGTGCGGAGACCGCTCTAGCGATTCAGCAGCGGGTCATCCGCGCCCAACACGCGTGCATCTTCCGGCAGCATCAACGGAATTCCGTCGCGAACGGCGTAGGCCAGCCGATCGGTTCGGCAGATGAGCTCGAGCGTGGTTCCGCTCCCCGCGGTGCGCAGTGGGCCCTTGCAGACCGGGCACACCAACAGTTCCAGTAGCCGTCTATCCATCGATGATTCCTCGCGAACAGGCTTCGCGCTTTGCCAGGCGCTCCATCACGATGCCGAGCAGTGTAGTCGATTCGACGCCGTCGAACTGCGCGTTTACGGGCACGTACCAATGCCGCCGATCGGTCAAGCCGGCGCATTTTACGGCATCTTTCTCGGTCATGAGCACCGGCCTTTCGTCGGCGAACATGATGTCCTCGGATCTGATGCGGGCATGATCGGGCAAGGGGCTGCCGAGGACCTCGATTCCGTAGGCGCGCAGCATGTTGAAAAACCGTTCCGGATTACCGATGCCGGCGATGGCATGCACGATCTTGCCCGCGAAGTCCTGCAACGGGACTGCACCGTGGCCGTCCACTGCCACGGCCCCGGTGGCCTCGAGCCGCATACTGAGCGCACCCTCGAGCAGTGCCCGACCCCCGTTGACCACGACGACATCGGCCTGCGCCAGACGCGAGCGCGTTTCCCGCAGCGGCCCCGCCGGCAACAACCAGCCGTTGCCGAATCGGCGGTCCCCGTCGATAACGACTACTTCGCAGTCACGCGCCAGCGCGTAATGCTGCAGTCCGTCGTCGCTCACAATCACGTCGCAGCCGGCGCCCACCAAAAGCTGCGCCGCAGCCGGTCGATCGCGGCCGATGGCAACCGGCACGCCGGTGCGACGCGCCAACAGAATCGGCTCATCTCCGACCACGAGCGGATCGTCGGCGGCTTCGACCATCCGCACTCGGCTCGACGAGCCACCATAGCCGCGCGTGACGACCCCGGGCTTGCGCCCGCGCTCACCCAGGCGCTCCACCAACCAACACACGAGCGGTGTCTTGCCGGTTCCGCCGACGCTCAGATTCCCGACGATGACCACGGGTCGCGACAGGCGCGTCGGCCCGCGCCAGCGCCTGGCGTAGGCATAGCGTCGCGCTCCCGAGACCGCGCCGTACGCGAGCGACAGCGGCAGCAACCACCAGGGCGGAGCAGCGCGCTCGTACCAGATACGATTGAGCCAGGATTGAACCGACATGGCGAGTGCGCTAATCGTTGAACTGCATGCCGTGCAGTGCCGCGTACAGGCCGCCGCGCGCCAGTAATTCTCGATGATTCCCCATTTCGGCGATGCGCCCATGATCCAGCACGATGATGCGGTCGGCGCCCTCGACCGTGGACAGGCGGTGCGCAATCACCAGGGTCGTGCGTCCCCGCATCAGCACGGCCAGTTCCTGCTGCACACGCCGCTCGGACTCATTATCGAGGGCCGCAGTGGCTTCGTCGAGCATCAGCACCGGCGCATCCTTGAGCAAGGCCCGCGCAATGGAGATGCGCTGCCGCTGACCGCCGGACAGATTTTGCCCGCGATCGGACAGCACGGTGTCGAATCCGATCGGTTGCTGTGCGACGAATTCCATGACATTGGCGGCGCGCGCCGCGGCGGCGATTTGCTCATCCGTCTTGCCGATCGCGTTGAAGGCGATATTGTTGCGGATGGTATCGTTGAACAGCACGACGTCCTGGCTGACCAAGCTCACCTGCGAGCGTAAATCGGTCAGCCGGTACTCGCGCACGTCGACGCCGTCGAGCAGTACCGATCCCTGCTGTACGTCGTAGAAGCGCGGCACCAGGCCGACGAGCGTCGTCTTTCCGCTGCCCGACCTGCCGACGATGGCCACCGTTTCACCCGGCTGAACCCGAAAGCTCACATCATGCAGCACGTCGCCCTTATCGGCGCCGTAGTTAAACGAGACCTTGCGAAACTCGATCTCGCCCCTGGCACGCACGATGGGGCGCACGCCGCCGCCGCCCTCGGTCGGTTCATCCATGATCTCGAATACGCTCTGCCCGGCCGCAATCCCCTGCTGCAGCGGCCCGCTCATGTTGACCAAGCTGCGCAACGGCGACGGAATGAGCATCAAGGCGGTCAAGAACCCCAAGAACTCATCCACTTGCATATTATGGGAAAACACCTGCCGTATCGCGACGTAGAGCACGCTCGCAAGCGCGATCGATGCAATGCACTGCACCACCGGATTGCTGATCGATTTCGCGCGCGCGAGCTTCATGTTGGACGCACGATTTAGTTCATTGACTTGTTCGAATCTCTCGATCTGATGATCCTCGGCATTGAAGATCTTGATGAGGCGATGGGCATCGATCGCTTCCTTGGCGACGCGCGTGATGTCACCCATCGAATTCTGAATTCGCTCGCTGTAGCGGCGGAAGCTGCGGTTGGCGATCTGCATCAGCCACGCGATCACCGGCGCCACGGCAATGCAGAACGCGGCGAGCCGCCAGTTCATGTAGAACAGCGTTATCAGCAATCCGATGATCGTCAGACTGTCGCCGATCAGCGAAATCGCCGCGCTGGTCGCCGCGGAAGCCACCAGTTCGATGTTGTTGGTCAATTTGGAAAGCAAATGACCGGACTGCGCCCGGTCAAGATACGGCGTGGGCAATCGAAGATAATGCGAAAACACATCGCGCCGCAGGCCCTTGATGACCTGCCGGCCCACCCAGCTCGGGTAATAATTGGACACGAAATCGCCGATGCCGCGCAGCGTAAACAGCACCACGACCGCGATCGGTACCTTCCAAAGCACTTCGGGGTTCTTTTTGACGAAGGCGCCGTTCAGGAATTCCTTGACCAAGTAGGCAAGCGCCGAGTTCGTCGCTGCGAACAATATCATTCCGAGTACGCCGATCAGGAATACCCCGGTATATGGCCGCGCGTAGCGCAGCAAGCGCCGATAAATCGCCCACGCCGTGTTGTTTTGCTTGGGACGACCGGCGCTCGCCGCCGAATTCGCGTTCAAGGCGGCGGTTCCTGATGCACCGTCGCAATATTGAGCTGTGAAAAGCCGAGCCGTCCGGCGACATCCATCGCCGTCACCACGGCCTGATGCGTGGTGCGCGCATCGGCACGAATCGTGATCGGTCCGCGGTCGGCACCCGCCTCCTTTAGAATCGCCGCCCGCAGGGTTTCGGGACTTGCGTTAATCAGCGTGCGTTCATTGACCCGGTAACCGCCGTCCGCGGTCACGGTAATCACCAGCGGTTCGCGGGTGCCGCGCGGCAGCGGAATCTCGCTCGCCTGCGGCAACTGCACCTTGACGCGCCCTTCTTGCTGGAAAGTGGTGGTAACCATGAAAAAAATCAGCAGCACGAGCAAGACGTCGATGAAGTTGATCAGGTTGATCTCGGGGTCTTCCCGATTGCGCGGACGCAGGTTCATTGTCAATTCTCCGCGGCGAGATCGCCGCGCGCATCCAGCGCATCGACCAATTTCATGGCTTCCTTTTCCATGCGAATGACCAGGCGCTCGACCTTGCCGCGCAAGTAGCGATAGGCGATCAGGGAGGGAATCGCCACCGTGAGTCCCGCCGCCGTGGTGATCAACGCCTCGCCGATGCCGCCCGACAGAACCCGCGGGTCGCCGAGACCGTTGGCGGTGATCGCGTTGAACGCATGGATGATCCCCGCTACGGTTCCGAGCAGCCCGAGCAAGGGTGCAATCGCGGCGATGGTGCCTAGCGTGTTTAGAAACCGCTCCAGCTCGTGCACCACGTGCCGCCCGCCGTCCTCCAGCCGCTCCACCATCAGAGCGCGGGGCCTATTGCGATTCGCCAGTCCGATCGCCAGCAGCTTGCCGAGCGGCGAGTTCTGTTCCAGGGCGACAACCAGTTTCTCGCTGAGCTGATCCGCTTCTATCCAGTTCCACACCTTCTGCGACAGATCCTGTGGAATGACGCGATTGCTTTGCAGCGTCCACAGGCGCTCCAATATGATGGCCACCGATGCGATCGAGCATAAGATGATCGGCCACATGAAGCCGCCGCCCGCGCGGATGATCTCCCACATTGTGTCCTCATTGCGTGATTCTTGAAGCTACCGGCATGATACTTGAGCGCCACCGGTTTAAGATACCGTCATCGACTTGAGGTCTGCGTCACATTTTCGCGCGTCCTCGCCGCTCGCCCCCTCAAACCGGCGCCGCGCCGCGCTCGATCAGCACGCCATCGGTTAAGGTCAGCACCCGGTCGAGGCGCGCCGCCAGCCGCTCATCGTGCGTCACGATGACGAGGCTCGTGCCGAGCTCGCGATTCAGCTCCAGCATCAGTTCGAACACATGCGCGGCATTCACACCGTCAAGGTTGCCCGTCGGTTCGTCTGCCAGCACCAATTTGGGTCGCGTCACCAGCGCGCGGGCGACGGCCGCGCGCTGCCGTTCGCCGCCGGAAAGCTGCGAGGGACGGTGATTCAACCGCTCGGCCAATCCCACCCTCGATAATATCGCCGCCGCCTGTTGTTTTGCGGTCTTTGGAATCATGCGCCTCACCAACAGGGGCATCGCCACATTCTCGAGGGCGGTGAATTCGGGCAGCAAATGATGAAATTGATAGACGAACCCCACTGCATAGTTGCGCAAACGGCCGCGTTCCGCGTCGTCCAATTGATTCATGGCCGAGCCGGCGATTCCCACCGTACCCCTGGTCGGCAAATCCAGTCCCCCCAACAGCTGCAGCAACGTCGTCTTGCCCGAGCCGGATGCGCCGACAATCGCGATCCGCTCGCCGGCGCGCACGGTGATCGAAGCCCCTCGCAGCACCTGCAGCCGCACTCCTCCCTGGATGAAATCCTTCGCGAGATCGACGCCCTCGAGCACGACATTGTTGGAATTCGGCATGATCAACGGCAGGCTCCTAGTCGTTTCGCAGCGATTCCGCCGGCAGCAAGCGCGCAGCTCGCCAGGCGGGATAGAGAGTCGAGGCGCAAGCCAGAACAAAGGCGATCCCGCAAATCCGCACCACGTCCGAGAGCCGCACGTGCGCCGGCAAGTCGCTCATGAAATACACGCGCGCATCCAGGAATTTGAATCCGACGATGCTTTCCAATCCGTGCACCAGCTCCTGCAGGTTGACCGAGATGAGGACGCCCAAGGCCAGGCCGCCGGCGATGCCGAGGCCGCCGATCAAGCTGCCCTGCACGATGAATACCGTCAATATGCTTCTCGGCGAGGAACCGAATGTCCTTAAGATGGCGATATCTCGGCGCTTGTCCTTAACCACCATCACCATGGTCGAAACGATGTTGAATGCCGCGACCGCCACCACCAGCGACAGAATGACGAATAGCATGCCCTTTGTGATCTCGATGGAGCGGAAGAAATTCACGTGCTGATTGGTCCAGTCGTCCACCGCGTAGTCGCCGCCGAGCGCGACCGCAGCGGCGCGCACGACGCGTGGCGCAGCATATAAATCCGCAAGGTTCAACCGCATGCCGGTGATCTCATCGCCCATGCGCAGCAGCTTTGCCGCGTCTTGCATGGCGATGAGCGCGATGCGCCGATCGTACTCGTACATGCCGACGGACAAAATGCCGGCTACTTGGAAAGCCCGCATGCGCGGCAGCACGCCGACCGGGGTGACATCGCCCTGCGCGACCATGATCACCACCCGGTCGCCGACGCCGGCGCCCAGTTCATCCGCCAACGCCTTGCCCAAGATAACCCGATAGGCACCGGGACTCAGGTCGCTCAATTGACCAGCGAGCAGGTGCCGGCCGAGGTCCGCGACGCGCCTCTCCTCATCCGGCAACACCCCGCGCATCAACACCCCGCTGGACCGCTCGCCGTGGGTCATCATGGCCTGCTCTTCGATATAGGGCGCCGCGGCGAGCACGCCGGGAAAATGTGCGACGGCGGTCAGCTGAGGGCGCCAGTCGGCGATACGGCCCTCGAGACCCGTGATGGTCGCGTGCGCCGTAATGCTCAATATTCGCGTCCGCAGCTCCTCTTCGAAGCCGTTCATGACCGAGAGCACGACGATGAGCACTGCGACGCCCAGAGCGAGCCCGAGGATCGCGATGCCGGCGATCAGGGACACGAAACCGCGTTTGGGTGAGGCACGCAGGTAACGGAGACCCAAAAATCCTTCGTACCAATAGCGCATTATTCGTATCGCAGCGCTTCGGCGGGTTGGGTTTTCGCCGCTTGCCAGGCCGGATAGATCGTGGCGACGAACGTCAAGAACATGGCGGCCAATGCAATTCGGATGACGTCTGCGGCATGCGGTTCGCTCGGCAGCCCGGAGATGTAATACACGTCCGGGTCGTCCATGATATGAAAGCCCAGGGTGTGTTCGAGAAACGGCACGACCACATCCACGTGCAAGGCGAGCTCGAGGCCCGAAACCACGCCAATGGCCGTCCCGATCCATCCGATCAGCAACCCTTGGGTGATGAATACCGCGAGTACGCCGCGCGGGCTCATGCCGAGCGTGCGCAGGATGGCGATGTCGGTGCGCTTATCGCTCACGACCATCACCAAGGTGGCCACGATGTTGAACACGGCAACCGCCACGATCAGCATCAGGATCAGCCCCATCATGGTTTTTTCGATGCGAACCGCACGGAAATACGCTTCGTTCTCCTGCGTCCAGTCGCGCAGCGCAAGTCCAGGCGGGAACCGCGATACGGCGTTTCGCGCCAACTCGGGCGCCTTGAGCACATCGCTGAACTTGAGCCGAATGCCGGTAGGGCCCGATAGCCCGCGAAACGCCTCCGCATCCTGCAAATTGATGAGCGCCAGCACGCTATCGTGCTCCTGCAATCCCACCTCGAAAATGCCGACCACATCGAATTGCTGCAATCGGGGCACGATGCCGCCCCCGGCAGCGGTGCCGCCCGGCGCCATGACGGTGATGGCATCGCCGACACCCGCCTGCAATTGATAAGCGAGCATGCGGCCGAGAATGATGCGATTCATTCCCGGCTTCAAGTCGCTGAGTTTGCCCTCACGCATGGCGCCGGCAAGCGTGGAGACCTGGGCTTCGAGCTTTGGATCGATGCCGCGCACGATCGCGCCGCTCATCGAGGGTGCACGGCTCAGCATTGCATCGGTATCGACGAATGGCGCGGCGCCCACCAGTCCCGGAGCGCCCTGCAGCGCAAGAATTCGCGCGCGCCAGTCGGCGATCGCTGCACCGCCCGCCGTCAAGGTTGCATGCGCGGAAAGGCTGAGCAAGCGGCTGCGCAGTTCGGTCCCAAAGCCATTCATGACCGAAAGCACCGTGATCAGCGCGAGCACGCCCAACGCAACGCCGAGCAGCGATACCCAGGTAATGAAAGACACAAAAAAACTGTGCTCGCGCGCCAGCGAATAACGCAGGCCCACGTAGACTGGAACGGGCTGGAACATTCGCGGCGATTAAACCATAGGCCGTCCGCGGCCGGTACGCATCTCAAAGGGGTCCAAAAAGTTAAATCCCAAAACCCAATATAATCATATTGTTAAATAGATCAAGTATTGCCGCTTCGAGGTAATGGTATAATTGCTGGTACAAAAGTGCATCCTTTGGGTAACGCTTGAGGTCTTCCATGGACTATCGAACCCTGGTGGTTGCCGCTGCCCTCGCCTGCGGCCTCGCGGGTCTCGCGCAGTCGGGTCGCGCCGAGACGGTTGCAACGGACGGCGGCATTGCGGTCAAGCAATCCGACGTCGCTACCCCGACGCGCGGCATGACGATGAACCAAGTGGAGAGCAAGTTCGGAGCGCCGGTGACCAAAGTCCCGGCCGTTGGCAAACCGCCGATAGCCCGCTGGGAATACCCCGGCTTCGTGGTTTATTTCGAGCTGGATCACGTGATTCACAGCGTGGTCACGACTTCTGCTGCTCCTGCGACTTCGGCACCTTAAAGTCGCGTAACATCTCAATTCCTTAACTCGATGCCCACCGCGACAGGTTCGCGGCGGGCGTCTTTTGCTGTATTTGCCAAACGATGATGCCGCTACTCGACCCTGCCTTGCCATCCGCCGATTTGCCCGTCGTCAAATGGGGAAAGCTCTACGGCGCCGCCGCCGCACTCGCCATCGCCGAAGCGGCCGTCAAAGCCGCAGGGCCAATCATCGTCATTACCCGCAATTCCCGCGACGCCGAGGCGCTCAGCGAGGAGATCGCGTTTTTTGCCGGCAACGGGGCATGCGCACGCGTCTTTCCGGACCTGGAGACTCTGCCCTACGATGGTTTTTCCGCACATCCGGACATCACCTCAGCCCGGCTTGCAACCCTCGCCGAGCTGCCGCGCGCCGCAAGAGGCGTATGGCTGGTCGCGATCGACACCCTGTTGCAGCGCCTGGCGCCGCGCAGCTATGTCGAAGCGTATTCGTTGAAGCTGCATGTCGGTGAGACGTTGGACCTCAACGCGCTTGCGCGCTCAATTGGCGATGGCCGGCTACGCGGCGGTGACCCAGGTGGTCGCCCATGGCGAGTTTGCGGTTCGCGGCTCCTTGCTCGATGTATTCCCAATGGGCTCCGAAATGCCCTATCGCATCGACATGCTGGACCGCGAAGTCGACAGCATCCGGCGATTCGATCCAGATACCCAACGTTCCGCCGACAAGCTGGATCGCATTCAGCTGCTGCCGGCGCGCGAGACACCGCTCCACAGCGATGCCGTGCGCGAATTCCGCCGCCGCTATCGCCTGCGATTTCCCGGCGACCTCGCCGAGCATGCGGTGTACCGCGAGGTGAGCTTGGGCCACGCTCCGGGCGGACTCGAATATTTTCTGCCTCTTTTCTTCGACCGTACCTCGCATCTGTTCGAGTACCTGCCGCCGACCAGCGTATTGATCGATATGCACGAGGCCGGTTCCTTGGTCGACGATCTATGGCATGGCATCGTGGAGAGGCACGAGCAGCTGCGCCACGATCGGCGTCGGCCAATTCTCGACCCGGCGGAGCTTTACTTGACGCCGGCCGAATTCCGCAGCGAGTTCACCTCCCGATCGAAGGTCGAGCTGCGCTCCTTCGAGTGGCCGCCCGCAACGCCGGGCCCCGTACAGAACTTTGCGAGCGTTGCGCCGGCCACGGTGCGCATCGACCCCCGTGCCGAACAGCCGGCGGCCGAGCTCGCCGCGCACCTGGCGGCGAGCGATGCCCGCGTGCTGCTCGCGGCGGAATCGGCGGGCCGCCGCGAACTGCTGCTCGATCTGCTGCGCGGCCGGGACATTCATCCGCAGATCTTCAAAGATCTCGCGAGCTTCGTGTCGAGCGATTTGAAACTCGGCGTCACCGTCTCGGCGGCCGTATCGGGACTGCGGTTGGAATCCCCCGCGCTTGAGATTCTCACCGAGTCGCAATTGTTCGGTGATCGCGCCCGCCAGGAACGCCGGCGGCGGCGCACCGAGCGCGATCCGGCGAAAATACTCAAGGAACTATCCGACCTGCGCAGCGGCGCTCCGGTGGTGCACGAAACTTACGGGGTCGGACGCTATCAAGGCCTCAAGACCATGGACGTCGCCGGCTACACGGGTGAGTTTCTGGAGCTCGAATATGCCGACGGGGACAAGCTCTACGTGCCGGTGCAAGCGCTGCACCTCGTTTCGCGCTACACGGGCGCACCGGCCGAAACCGCGCCGCTGCACAAGCTCGGCGGCGAGCAATGGCAGAAGGCGCGCCGCAAGGCGGCGCAACGCATACGCGACGTCGCGGCCGAGCTGCTGGATCTTTACTCGCGCCGGGCCGCTCGGCAAGGCACACCCATGCAGGCGGGAGATGGCGAATATCGGGCCTTTCAGGCGGGATTTCGCTTCGAAGAAACCGCCGACCAGGCCGCCGCCATCGAGCAGGTGCTGTTCGACTTGAAGTCGCTCAAACCGATGGATCGCGTCATTTGCGGCGACGTGGGCTTCGGTAAGACCGAAGTGGCGCTGCGCGCCGCATTCGTCGCCGTACAGGCGGGCAAGCAGGTGGCCATATTGGTGCCGACCACACTGCTTGCCCAGCAGCACTACACGACGTTCAGCGACCGATTCGCCGATTGGCCGGTGCGCATCGAAAGCCTGTCGCGCTTCCGCACCAACAAGGAGGCCGCCGCGGTCGTCGATGGAATCGCATCCGGCTCGGTCGACATCGTCATCGCCACGCATCGGCTGTTGCAGGGCAAGGTTCGATTCAAGGATCTGGGTCTGGTGGTGATCGACGAAGAACACCGCTTCGGCGTGCGCGACAAGGAAAAGCTCAAGGCGCTTCGCGCCGAAGTCGATGTCCTGACGCTGACGGCGACGCCGATTCCGCGCACGCTCAACATGGCCATGGGCGGCTTGCGGGATTTGTCGCTGATTGCGACGCCTCCGGCCGAGCGTTTGGCCGTGAAGACCTTCGTGCTGGAGTGGAACGAAACCGTCGTGCGCGAAGCCCTGGCGCGCGAGATTCGCCGCGGCGGGCAGGTTTACTTCGTCCACAACACCATCGAGACCATCGAAAAGACCGCCAAAGCGCTTCGCGAACTCGTGCCGGAGGCCAGTGTCACTGTCGGGCATGGTCAGATGCGAGAGCGCGAGCTCGAGCAACTGATGCTCGACTTTTACCACCGTCGTTTCAATGTTCTCGTATGCACGACGATCATCGAGAGCGGAATCGACGTGCCGACCGCAAATACGATCATCATTGACCGCGCCGATCGATTCGGTTTGGCGCAAATCCACCAGTTGCGCGGGCGCGTCGGCCGCTCGCATCACCGCGCCTACGCGTATTTGATTACCCCGCCGCACAAGGCAATGACGGCCGACGCGGTCAAGCGGCTCGAGGCGTTGGAATCCCTGGAAGAGCTCGGCGCCGGATTCACGTTGGCGACTCACGATTTGGAAATTCGCGGCGCCGGCGAGCTGTTGGGCGACGAGCAGAGCGGTCAAATCCAGGAGATCGGCTACAACCTTTACATGGAGCTATTGGAACGGGCGGTCGCCGCCCTGAAGTCCGGAAAACAGGCGGATCTCGACAAGCCGCTCGACGCCGGACCCGAGGTCGAGTTGCATTTGCCGGCGCTGATTCCCGAAGACTACGTTCCCGACGTGCACTTGCGCCTAGTGCTGTACAAGCGAATCGCCGGTACCGGCTCGCGCGAGGAGCTCGATGAACTAAAAGTCGAGCTGATCGATCGTTTCGGGCCGTTGCCGCCGTATGCGCGATCGTTGTTTCGCGCCACTCAAATCAAGCTGCGCGCCGCCGAACTCGGTATTCGCAAGATCGACGCGGGAGCCGGCGGCGGCTACATCGTCTTCGACGAGCACAACAAGATCGACGCGCAGCGGGTGCTGAAGCTGATTCACAGTCGCCCAAAGGACTATCGGCTCGACGGCCCCCTCAAGCTGCGCTTCACTCACGATGCGCGCACCGAGGAGAACCTGTTCACGCGTATCGAAATGTTGGTCGAGCTGCTGGCTTAGGAGCCTGTCCGAGCATTCCCCGTGAGCCGCTACTGGATCGCCCCCAGGAAATCCGCCTTGCCGATCTCCACGCCGCTGTTGCGAAGCAGCGCGTACACCATGCACACATGGAAATAAAAGTTGGGCAGCACGAAATCCGTGAGGTAGCCGCGCCCCGTGAAGTTCAACGTGCGGTTTGGAAACTTGAGCTCGATGGCGCGATTTTCCGAGGCCCGCAGTTGATCGGCCGTGACGGATTTGACGAATTCCAAGGTTTTCGCCACGCGTTGCTTGAGGTCCGCCAGGCTGACCTCGGTGTCCTCGTGCTTGGGAATTTCGATGGCGGCGAGGCGCGCGGCCGCTCCCTTGGCGGTATCGCAGGCGATTTGAACCTGACGCGAGAGCGGGAACATGTCCGGGTACAAGCGCGACTGCAGCAGCACGATCGAATCGAATTTCTTCGCTTCGGCATGCGCGGCGGCCTTGTCGAGCAGCGCGGATAGGTTGTTCAAGCCACGGCACAGGACGGGAATTGAGAAATCGTATAGAGACATCGACATGTTGAGTACTCCTCGATGGAATGGGCCCGCAGAGCCGACACTGTAGCGAAAGATCCCGCTGAGGACTACGATTTGCCGGTGTACAATCGATTACTGATATTTGCCAAGGAGCCCTCGTGAGCCGAATTGTACCCATGGGTGCCGGCAAGGTTTTGAGCCGAGCGCTTGGCGCGATGCTGGCGCTCGCGCTCACGGTGCCGTGCCATGCGCTCGAACATCAGATCTACCCGCCGCCGGAACAGGCCCCGGCCGATATCGCCGCCGCACTCAAGACCTCGGCGCTCGAGCACCGACGCGTGATCGTGGATTTCGGCGGGGATTGGTGTACCGACTGCCAAGCCCTCGACAGGTACTTTCACGATGCCGCAAATCAACCGATCCTCGATGCAAACTTTCTCCTGGTGCACGTCAACGTCGGGCACCTCGATCAAAATCGGGATATCGCCGCGCGCTTTCATGTACCGCTCGCCAAGGGCGTCCCGGCGCTCGCCGTTCTGGACATGCACGGTAAGTTGATTTACAGCCAAAGAACCGGGCAATTCGAGGCCATGCGCCACATGGAATCGAGCGCGGTTACGCAGTTCCTCGAGCGCTGGAAGCCGGGCAAACAGCCTTAGCGGTTGCGCCTCGGACGATCCGTCTTAGCCGATCAATGATCTTAACCGCTGCGTGCGCGTGCCGGCCGTGTTGTCGGCGGCTCGACGCAGCAAGCTCTGGGCATCGGCGGCGGGCAAGGCGCGGCTGAACAAGAAACCCTGCGCCTCTTGACACTCGTGCTCCTGCAAGAACAACAGTTGCGGGAAATTCTCCACGCCTTCGGCGGTCACATTGATCCGCAGCTGTCGCGACATTTCGATGATCGCGGCCGCGATCGCGCGGTCGTCGCTGCAATCGATGAGACTGGTCATGAACGAGCGGTCGATCTTCAGCCGATCCACGGCAAAGTGCCGCAATCGACCAAAGCTCGAATAGCCGGTGCCGAAGTCATCGATTGCCAGCTGGACACCCAGTTCCTTGAGCTGCGCGAGCGCCTGCTCCGCCCATTCCTCGTCCTTCATCACCACCGACTCGGTGATTTCCAGCTCCAACATCGCGGCCGGTATCCCGGTTTCCTTGATGATCCCGGCCACTAGGAGCGGAAACTCCTTGAGCACGAACTGCTGCCCGGACACATTCACCGCCATCCGACCCACCGGCAGGCCTTCATCGCTCCAGCTCTTGGCCTGAAGGCAGGCGGTGCGCAATACCCACTCGCCGATCGGCAGGATCAGACCGGTTTCCTCGGCCACGGGAATGAACTCGGCGGGAGTCACCGATCCCAGATCGTCGTTATTCCAACGCAGCAGCGCCTCCATCCCGGATATCGATCCCGTGCTGACATCGAATTGCGGCTGGTAATGCAGCGAAAATTCCTCCCGCTCCAAAGCGCCCCGCAGTTTCGCCTCCAGCGTGAATCGATGCAGCGCCGCATCGTTCATTGCCCCGTTGAACAGGGCGTGCATTCCCGGGCCCTTGCGCTTGGCGAAATACATGGCCAGGTCCGCGTTGCGCAGCAACGTATCGACGTCCAGCCCGTCCGACGGATACAATGCGAGACCAATACTCGGCGTGATCACCAGGGTGTGCTGCGCCAAATGCATGGGCTGCTGCAACTCGGCGATGAGCCGTTCGGCCACGGTCGCTGCGTCCTCCGCCGATCCGATCCCCGGCAGGATGACGATGAATTCATCGCCGCCCAGTCGCGCGATGTGATTCGACCGCGGACTCGGCTGCGCATCCGCGGCGGCGCCCTCGTCCGCCCGCAAGGTCTGACGCATCCGCGTCGCCACCAGGCACAACAATTCATCCCCCACCGCGTGCCCGAGCGTGTCGTTGACTCGCTTGAAATTGTCGAGATCGAGGTACAGCACGGCGAGCATGCGCTTATGCTGCTCGGCCGCCGCCAAGGCGCTCGATAAGCGGCTGCGCGCCTGTTCGCGGTTGGGCAATCCGGTGAGCGCGTCGAAATAAGCGAGTTTGACGATGCGATGCTCGGCGCGCCATTTACTGGCGAGCGAAATCGTCATCTGGCGAATTTCGTGCGGATGAAAGGGCTTTTGCAGGTACGAGAGCTTCTCTTCGGGCGGCACCAGCGTGCCCATTTCCGCCGGGTCGACGTCCGAATAGGCCGTGCACAAGACGATTTCAATGGCCGGGTCGAGCTCGCGGATGCGCGCCGCCGCCCACACACCGTCCGGTCCGGGCGGCATTCGCATGTCCAGGAACGCCACCGCGAACGGCGCGTCCGTCGCGATCGCCTCGCGCACCGCTGCGACCGCCGCTTCCGCCCCCTCGCAAAACACCGGCGCGAAGACGGTGTTGCCCGAAGTTAGTTTCTTGATCGATTGATCCGCCGTGGGCTTGGTGAAGAGCCGTTCGCGCAAATTGCGGAACACCGCCGTTTCACCGTTCATATCGGCGTCGACCAGGATCTGCCGATACGATTCGCGCACCTCGCTCTCATCGTCGGCGATGAGGACTCGAATCGCTATTCGCTTAATGTCCGTCACAGTGGCCTACCTCAATGGTTTTCATCTGTTCATTTATGCTTCGCGAATCGTCAACGGCAACAGCAAATGCATCGACGCGCCCAAGCCCGGGCCATCGCTTGCCGCCCAAATCCGACCGCCGAGCGCCGCAATCGCGTTTGCGCACCAGTGCAGCCCGATCCCGTAATTCGTCTCGCGGGATTTCGTCGAAAAGCCCTTCTCGAACATTCGCTCCAGAATGTCTTTGGGTATGCCGACGCCGTTATCCTTGCATTGCAAATGCAATTGTTCCCGATCGGCATCGCGAACTATTTCCGCCGCCACCCGCAGCACGCCTCTATCGCGACCCGCCTCGCGCACCGCATCGGCGGCATTGATGATCAGATTCTGCAGCACCAGGCGCAGCACCGTACGGGCCACCCGCACCACGCCCACCTTACGCAGCGATTCGTCGCTCTCCACCGCCAGCCGGTGCCGGCAGGCATCCGGCACGATTTCCAATGTCTGCGTCACCAGATCGGGCAAGCAGACCGACTCGATCACCGCCGCGTTGCGCGTGGATTTCATCAGTTCGGTCAGCGCCGTTTGCACGAACACGCTCTGCCGCTCAATGACTGCGATGTCCGCCTTGGCCTCCGCTAGGGTGTGGGCCATTTCGTGGCAGCCTAATCGCAAGAATTCCCTCAGATCGGCGCTGCGCGCGGGCCCGGCCTCTCCGGCAGCGAGTTCCACGCTCGCGCGCTGCAAGTCGCCTACCGGCGCATTGCGCAAGCGTTCGCCCAATTTGGTCACTCGCACGCCCAACGGGGTCATGGCGTTTCCCAAATTGTGCAGCACGCCTTTGGCGAGTTCCGCGAATCCCGCCTTAAAGGATTGATCGACCAACTCTCTGCCGGTGTCCGCCACACGCGCCACCATGCCGTCGAACTCGCGTGCCAGCCGTCCAATTTCGTCGTGACCCTTGATATTCAAGCGCGCCGACAGGTCCGTTCCCTTGCCTATCGCCACCGCATGGCGCGTGACCCGCGCCAACGGACTTAGTACCGTCCGATTGAGCACGATCACCAGCAAGATCAACGCCGCAATTCCCGCGCCGATGAGATACGCCGAGGCGTAGGTGACCGCATCCCGGCCGCGCGCCGTGATCCTGCGCGGCACGTCAACCCGAAGCGTCAGCGCTGCTCTGCCGTAGATGTCCTGGAAGGTTCGATATACCTCGGTCAGCGCATCGCTATCGACGATCTGATCGGCGCCGACGGAACCGACACCCGGCACCATCGACAGCGCCGCTTGAGCCTGCGCGCCGAGCAGGCTAATTTGCAGGGGAGTCAGCAGCCGCCCCATGATCACCATGCCGAGCGCCTTGCCGCTGCCGCTGCCATTGAGGACAGGCGCCGCGGCAATCATCATGACGCCCTGATTGGTTTGAATCAAACCCTTCGCGGGTGCCCCTGCCGCGAGATTCCGCCGCCAAGGAAAGTTCTCCGGCAGGGAACTCCAGCGCGCTACGTCGAGGTCCAAATCCGCTCCCGACAACTCTTGGGATTTGGAGGCAACCACCTTGCCCCCCAAATCGACGATCAACAAGGCGTTGACTTGCAGTTGCTTGATGGCGTTGGGCGTAATGTTGGCGCTGAGGAAATCGGAATTCGGCGACTGCACGTAGCCATACACGTCCTGCCAATCGCCCCAATCGGTGGCGCTCAACTGCAGCCCATCGAGAGTTTGATCGAGCGCATATCCGATGCGCTTCATCGAAATCTTGGCGTCGTCGCGCTCGAGTTCGGCGAAACTCGGCAGCAGAATCCGGTTTTGCACGACAACGTCGAGCACGATCAAGGCCACGAACAGCAGAGCGAGCAGCGAAACCATTTTCGTGCGGATATTCATAGTCGCCTTGGTACCAGATTCCGCGTGAAAGCGCTGTATCCGGGTCATATTTCAAAACACGTCCGGACGGGTAATTTGGCGGGTATTGAACGCCGTCACACAATGCGCCGAACGAATGCGAAGCCGTTCACGTTCGGCCGCTGGCACGATCCGCATTAATTCAGCTTAATACCCCTAGCTCGTGGGCCGGCTGCCGCGTTGTCATTGATCGAGAGCCGGCTCATCGGGAGTCGATTTCTCGAAACCGGCAATACGCACCGGCAAACGCAAACGACCATGGAGAAACGCTTATGTCAATTTCATCTCGCAAGACCTTGAGCTTCGCGGCGGCGATCGTCGCCTGCGCCGCACTCGTCGGCACCGCATCGGCGGAGGACACCTGGCAGAAGAATCATCCGCGCCGCACGCAGGTGAATCAACGTCTGTCCAATCAAAACAAGCGCATCGACAACGACGTCAAGAACGGCACCTTGACCAAGAGTCAGGCGGCCACTCTGCATCATGAGGATCATCAAGTGCGGCAGGAAGAGCGCGACATGGCGAGCCAGAACGGCGGCCACATCACGAAGACGGAACAGAAGGCTCTAAACGGTCAGGAAAACGCGATCAGCGGTCAAATACCGCCGAAATAGCGCCTCATCAGCACACGGTCCGATACGGGCTGGTATCAAGAGAAAAAGCATGGGCGGCGGCGGCGCCCGACAGTGGCGCCGCTCAAGCCGCGCGGTTACGCCCGGACTTCTTCGCAAGCTTCAATTGTTGCTGTGAATTGTCGAGCAGCGCCGACGGTTCGTCCTTGGCGCCGGGCACGGTGGCGCTGACGCCGACGCTGACGCTGATGTAGCGCAATACCGCGGAGCGCGGGTGATGAATGCGCAGCTCGCGCACTCTCTCCGCCATGAGTTCTCCGAGCTTAAGCGCCTGTTCTATCGTCAATCCCGGCGCAAACGCCATCAGGTTTCCGCCGTCGATGCGCGCCGTGACATCGCTCGAGCGGCGCAAACAGCCCGAAACGCAGTGTGCGACCCGGCGAATCGCCGAGTCGCCCGCCGCCCGGCCGAAGGTCGCGTTGTACAGATCGAGCGCATCGATATCGATGGCGAACATCGCGATGCTGCGATGCTCCCGCTGCGCGATGGCCCAGTCCCGCTTCAGCAGCTCTTGCAGGTACGGCAGCGTGAACAATCCGGTCAACCGGTCGTCGCGAATGGCGACCCCGGTCGGCTGATGCGCCCCGCTCAGCGAATCGCGCGACAGACGCGGATCGATGCGCAATCGTTCGCCCGCGTCCCGATGGTGCCCCGCATAGTGCGTCACATGGCCGTCGGCATCGAGCAAAGGCAGTACCGTCATCTCGTTCCAAAACAATGTCCCGTCCTTGCGGTAATTTCGCAGCAGCACCCGGCAGGACTCGCCCAACCGCAACGCTTCGCGCAGCCGGTGGCGGGCATCCTGTTCGCGGTCCTCGGCCTGCAGCAGGCGCAGGTTGCGACCGAGCAGATCGGCGGCGGCATAGCCGGTCAAGGCTTCGAAGGCGGGATTGACGTAGATGGCCGGCTGCTCCGGGTGCCGCGCATCGACCAGAACCACCCCCTCCGGAGATGTCTGGAGCAGTCGGCGATAGAAATCGGCATCCAGGGTCGTCATCATCCGCCCTCGGTCAAAACCAGCGGAGGCGCAGCCCCCAAATCCGCGATCCTCGACACCGTGTCGCGCCACTGCGCGCTGCCCGCAAGCGCTGCGGGCGGCTCGCCGCGCGCCCTCATGCGCACCAGCCGCGCCTGCGAAGCCGCAGTCGCGACATCCGCTTCAAGGGCCCGCAATACCGTCCTCACCGCTTGCCGGTCGTTGCAAATTGGCAGCACATCGCAGCCCGCCGCGAGGGCGAGTTGCACGCGCTTCAACGCGTCGCCGAAGGCGGCGGCGCCGGCCATGGACAAATCGTCTGCAAATACGCATCCGTGAAAAGCCAATGTTCCGCGCAGGATATCGGTGATCCAGCGGCGCGAAAGACTTGCCGGCAACGCATCGATGGCCGGATACACGACATGGGCCGCCATGACGCCCGGCAGCTGGTTCTCGACGAGTAATCGATAGGGTCGCAAATCCGGCTCAAGATCGACGAGCTCGCGCCGGTCCACCGGGTTGGCGACGTGCGAATCGGCCACCACGGCACCGTGGCCGGGAAAGTGCTTGGCGACCGCCGCCATGCCGGCCTCGCGCATGCCGGAAAGGTACGCCGCCGCAAGCGCCGCAACGGCCTCCGGATCGCGGTGAAAGGCGCGGTCGCCGATGACCTCGCTCACCCCGTAATCCAGGTCGACGCACGGCGCGAAGCTGAAATCGACGCCGGCAGCGCGCAATTCGCTGGCCATGAGCCATCCGATGGAGTGGGTCAGGCGCAACGCGTCGCTTCGGTTCTCGTCGAAACGCCGGCCGAGCAGGCGCGAGGCTGGCAGCCGCGTGAAACCCTCGCGGAAGCGCTGCACGCGGCCTCCCTCGTGATCGACGGCGATCAGCAAGTGCGGCGTGCGCAGCGCCCGAATAGCGGCGGTAAGCGCAGCGAGCTGCTGCGGATTGCGGTAATTGCGGCTGAACAATAGGACGCTGCCGATCAAGGGATGGCGCAGCACATCGGCGTCATCGGCGCTCAACTCCGCTGCCGCCAGATCGATCATCAGCGGCCCCAGGCTCATGCGGGTCTCTCGAATACCGCGAGCGATTCGACGTGCGTCGTGTGCGCAAACATATCCATTACCCCCGCGCCGATCAGCTGAAACTCGTGGGCCCTGGTCAATATGCCGGCGTCGCGCGCCAAGCTCGCCGGATGGCAGGAAATATACACGACTCGGCGCGGCCGCCAGTGTGCCATGCGTTCCAAGATTGCAAGAGCGCCCGCCCGCGGCGGATCGAGGAGCACCAGATCGTAGGTGGCTGCGCTCCACGGCCCGCAATGTTGCGGCTCGAACAGATTATCCACGACGAAATCCGCGTTTGCGATGCCGTTGCGCCCGGCGTTGGCCTGCGCCTTGGCGATGAGCGCGGGATCCGCTTCGACGCCCACCACGCGCGCAGCGCGCCGGCTCAAGGGCAGGGTGAAATTGCCCAAACCGCAAAACAAGTCCAATACCGTGTCGCTGAATTTGGGCTGCAGCAACTGAAGCGCCGCCGATACCATGGCGATATTGATCTCTCGATTGATTTGGATGAAGTCGGCCGGCCCGAACTCGAGCGTAATCCGGCCGCCATCGACTCGATAGGCGAGGGGCGGGGCGCTCTGCGACAAGGGTCGAACCGTCTCGAGGCCGCCGCTTTGCAGGTAAATCTGCACCGCGTGGCGCAGACCGAATTGCTCTAGTTTGAGCACGTCGTCGCCGCTCGGCGGCGCCATCACCCGGAATATGAGCGCCGCGGCATCATCGCCGGCCGCTACCTCGACTTGCGGCAGCTTTTCCCGCAGGGACAGCGTTTCGACCAGGGCCGCCAGTTCCTCGGGAAGCGTCGCAAATCGATCGACAAGTATTTCGCAGCGGCGAAGGTCCGCCAGATAGGGTTTATCCCGTTCGCGAAAGCCGCACAGCACCCGGCCCTTCTTGTGAACGTATTTGACCCCGAGCCTGGCGCGACGCCGATACGCATAATCCAAGCCGCGCAGCGGCTCGAACACGCGCTGCGGCCGCACGCCGCCGATGCGCTCGAGATTCTCGAGCAATTGCCGCTGCTTGGCCGCCAACTGCGCCGCGGGTGCCAGATGTTGCAAGGAACAGCCGCCGCAGACACCGAAATGCGCGCACCGCGGGACCACTCGATCGGGCGATGCCGACAGCACCTCGACCAACCCCGCCTCATCCCATTGGCTGCGGCGCTTGAATACACGGTAGCGGACGCGCTCGCCCGGCAACGCGCCTTCGATGAATACCGCCTTGCCCGCGGCACGGGCGACACCGCGGCCATCATGGGAGAGATCCACGACATCCGCCTCCTGGATCTCTCCTCGCCTCAATTCGCGGGCCATGCAGCCAGGAATTCCTTGAAGTGCTCGGCGGGCGAATCCTCGAGCAATTGCCGGACCCGGGCGCATTCGCGCGCATGCTCGGCTGCATTCAGCCGTCCGCGCAACAGCTCAAACCGCAGATAAATCAGATAGGTATTGAGGACGTCCGTTTCGCAATAATCGCGGATGCGCTTGAGGCCACCCTGCAGATACACGTCCCAGACCTGCGAGCCATGCATGCCGAGCTTGCCGGGCAACCCGAGCAGGCAAGCGATATCCTGCAAACTCGCCCGCCCGCGACCTTGAAATCCCGACAAAATATCCATGAGGTCCATGTGCCGCCAGTGATATCGGCTCAGGTAATTGCTGTAGCGAAAACTGGTGTCGCTGTCGCCGGTTTCCCAGTAGCGCGCGGCCGTGATTCGGTGCAAGAGACTGCGATAGTGCAGCACCGGCAGGTCGAAGCCGGCACCGTTCCACGACACCAAATCCGGCGTAAATTTCTCCACGCCTTCGAAGAAGCGTTCGATCAAATCCTTTTCCGGGGCGCCCTCGTCTCCGAGGCTCCATACCCTCAATGAATCGCGCGAGCGCATGAGCACCGAGATCGCGACCACACGATGCTGTTCGTGCGATAAAAATTCACTGCCGGTTTCCTGTCGGCGCTTGGCGAACATGATGCGTCCCACCTGTTCGTCAGACAGGTTCTTCAATTCGTAAAGACGCCGCCCGAGTTCGGCATCGGGCACGGTTTCAATGTCGAAAACCAGCGTATTCACGGCGCCCCGGTCCGGGAAGCGCCAGCGGTGCGGCGCATCAACACCGCAACCGCCACCACCAAACCCGCCTCATCGGTCAGCGTGACATGACCTTCGCCGATGCCGAGACCGTCGCGAACCCTGGCGCCGCGCGCCGAATACACCACTTCGGGCTTTCCCCAGGAGTTCTGGACGATGCCGACGTCGCGGATCCACACGCCGTGCGAAAATCCGGTGCCCATGCCTTTGACGATGGCTTCCTTGGCGGCAAACCGCATCGCGAGAAAGCGCACGGGGCGCGCCGCGCGCTCGAGCTGCGCGCGCTCTTCGGGCATCAGCAGATGCGAAACGAACCGTTCGCCGTGCTTCATGAACACCCGCTCGACGCGGTCCACCTTGAGCACATCGATGCCGATGCCGTAAATCATCGCGCCGCGAGCATCAACTCTTTCATATCGCGCACCGCCTTGGACAGGCCGTCGAAAACGGCACGCGCCACGATCGAATGCCCGATATTCAATTCGACGATTTCCCGAATCGCCGCGATGGGCTGCACGTTGTGATAGTTGAGGCCGTGACCCGCATTGACCGTGAGCCCCAGGGAGGCCGCATGCCGTGCGGCTGAACGGACTCGTTCGAGTTCGATTGCCCGCGCAGCGCCGCCGGCCCCGGCGTACGCGCCGGTATGCAGCTCGACCACCGGCGCGCCGGCGCGCTGCGCCGCCTCGACCTGGAACGCATCCGGATCAATGAACAGGGAGACGCGGATTCCCGAGGCGTCGAGCGCTTGGCAGGCATCGCCGACCCGCGACAGTTGCGCGGCGACGTCGAGGCCGCCTTCGGTGGTCACTTCGTGACGCGATTCCGGCACCAGACAACAATCTTGCGGTTTCACCTCACGCGCGATCCGGATCATTTCCTCGGTAAGCGCCATTTCCAGATTCATGCGGATCTCGAGAACCTGGCGCATGAGCAGCACGTCACGGTCCTGGATGTGGCGCCGATCCTCGCGCAGGTGCAGCGTGATGCTGTCCGCGCCGGATTTCTCGGCGAGCAGCGCCGCATGTATGGGATCCGGGTGCTGAACGCGCCGCGCTTGGCGCAGCGTCGCCACATGATCGATGTTCACGCCCAATGCGATGCCTGAGGACGCCAGCGGCCGAGAGATCATGGTCGCTCCCGCGCACTCGCGGTTTCGCGCCGCCGCATCGCCAGCATGACCTGCCGCGACTTCAGCTCGCGACCGCCGAGGCAGGCATCGAGCGCCGTGCGCAATACGCGCTTGGCATCGCGCAAAGAGCGCTCATCGCTGAAGCTTTCCGCCTGCAAATCGGCCAAGGATCTGCCGTAAACCGCGTCCGGCGCCTCTGCCACGCAAGGCTGTGGACCGCGCTCCGCGGCAAATCGATAGTATCGATCGGTCTCGACCGGCCGGCCTTCGTCGGTTCGCGACAGCTCCAAACCATATCCCAGATCGCCCAACAATCGCTTCTCGAAGCGGCGCAGACTGGGCTCCTCGCCCTCCCCGCCGCACAACGCCTCGACGCACGACGCATACGAGTCGAAGATCTCCGGATGCGGATCGCAGCGCTCCGTCAGTTTGAGCAGCAGCTCATTGAGGTAAAAGCCGCTCATCAACCGCTCGCTATCCAAGCGAGTGAGTTCTCCGTCGATCTCCGCCCACACCAGCTGACATGCCTCGGTTTTGCCGACCCAAGAGACCAACAGCCGTTGAAACGGGCGCAATACGCCCCGCAGGCCGGATTTCGGGCCATTTGCACCGCGTGCGAACAAGGTGAGCCGCCCGTGATCGCTGCTGAACACCTCGACGATGCGGCTGGTGTCGCGATAGGCGAATTGATGCAAGACATAGGCCGGCGCCAGCCAGACGCGCCGCCCCGATGACCGGCTCGGGCTGCTCACAGGGTATCGTACCCGAACTGGCGCAATGCCATTTCGCTGTCCGCCCAGTTTTCCTTGACCTTGACCCACAGCTCCAGGTGCACCGGCCGCTGCCACAAATCATTGAGCTCGATCCGGGCCAATCGTCCGATTTCCTTGAGCCGCTCGCCGCCCTGGCCGATCACGATGGCCTTTTGCCCGGCGCGCTCCACCCAAATGATCGCGTCAATCACGATGCGGCCCTCCTCTTCCGCGAAGCGCTCGATTTGCACGTTGATTCCATACGGCAGCTCTTCGCGCAGTTTCAGGGTGAGCTTCTCGCGGACGATTTCCGCGGCGTGAAACGGTTCGTTGCGATCGGTGAGCACGTCCGGGGCGAAAAGCGGCGGCGCCACGGGCAGCCGAGATCCGACCAAATTGACCAAACGGTCCAGGTTGTCGCTGTCCAAAGCGGAAATCGGCACTATGCCGGAGGCCGGAATGCGCTGTGTCATGTCCTCGAGAAACGGCAGTATTTGGTCCTTCGGATGCACCCGATCGATTTTGTTCACCACCAGGAATAGCGGCTGCTTCAAGCCGCGCACCCGCTCCCACACCCAGACATCCTCGTCGGTGAAGCGCATGGCTTCGACCACGAATAAGATGACATCGGCATCTTGGGAGGATGAAATCGCGACACGATTCATGTATTGATTCATCACTCGGCGCGCGGACTCGTGCAACCCCGGCGTATCGACCAACACCAGCTGAGCTTCCGGTCGATTGACCACACCGAGGATTCGGTGCCGGGTGGTTTGCGGCTTTGCGGTGACGATGCTCACCTTGCGGCCGACCAGCGCGTTCACCAGCGTCGACTTACCGACGTTGGGCCGGCCGACGATGGCCACCATGCCCGCGCGAAATGTTGAGCTGTTCACGGTCCGGGGCCATTGCGGGAGCCGTACTTCTGCGACGGCAACAGCTCCAGCAGCTTGCGGGCGGCCAATTGTTCGGCCCGTCGCCGGCTGCCCGCCTCGCCCACCGCGACCAGACCGAACGAGGGCACTTCACACGTGACGCTGAACGATTGTGCATGCGGTTCGCCCGCCACCGCGGTTAGCCTATAGACCGGCAAGGCGAGTCCGCGCGCCTGCAGGGATTCCTGCAAGCGCGTTTTCGCATCCTTCAGGTTTTCGGCCTCCGGCAAATCCGACATGCGAGCGCCGATGATGCGTTTGACGACCGCCGCGGCAGCGTCGAATCCGGCATCCAAGAAAATCGCACCCAATACCGCCTCCAATGCATCCGCCAAGGTCGAGGCTCGACGAAATCCGCCCGATTTCAATTCACCCGGCCCAAGCCGCAGGTGCTCGCCCACGCCCAGCTCGACGGCAATCTGCGCCAGCGTATCACCGCTCACCAAAGTGGCCCGCAACCGCGACAAGGCGCCCTCGTCGGCTTGCGGATGCGCATCGTATAGCAAGCGCGCCACGCTGCAATTGAGAATGGAATCGCCCAGAAATTCCAGCCGTTCATTGTGTTCATTGCCGGCGCTGCGGTGGGTTAGGGCCGCTTGGCACAGGGCGGGTTGGCTGAAGGCATGACCAAACTGGCGCTCGACCCAACTCAAAAGCTCGTCCGACTTGTCCGTATGATTCACTGCACCTTCACGGTCTTCTCGAAGTGCACCGAGAGCGACACATTGGCGATGTAGGGCACCAACTCATTGTAGTCGACGTGCAACTGAATGCCGTCATCGCCCTTGACGATTTCGATGTCCTTGTAGTCCACGGCGCTGATATCTTCAATCTCCCAATGCCGCTCAAGGGAGCGGCGCATGGCGGCCGGATCCGGGTTGTCGTTTTTGCCTTCCCCCGCCGCGGCATTCATGGCCTTCACCACCTGCATGTACGTCAGGTACGCCGGGACCAGCCGGATGACTGCATATGCGATCACGCCGGACAGCGCCAGGATGCAGAGTAGCCCGATGAATGTCATGCCCTGTTGATTCCGCCGCATAGATTCCTCCCGATTGGCCGCCCTATTGAATCGCATTGCCGATCCGTTTCCAGAGAGGTCCGTCACGAGTATCAAGATTAAGCCAAATTCGGACCGCCTTACCGACCAAATTCTGCACCGGTACGAAGCCCGGTGCATCCGGATCGTCCTGCCAGCGGCTGTCCTTGCTGTTATTCCGATTGTCTCCCATGAAGAAATAATGGCCGGCGGGCACCACCCATTCGCCGGCCGTGACCCCGCCCTTCGCAAACATGATCTGGTGCCGCACGGCTCCGAGCTGCTCGTAGTCGGTGGCTACCCCGGCATAGTTCCACATGTTCTGCTTCGGTCCGGTGTACATCGGGCCCGGTTCTTGCGGCATGGGTGTCCCGTTCACGTACAGCTGGTTGTTTTCGTCCACTCTAATCCGGTCGCCCGGCAAGCCGACCAGGCGTTTGATGTAATTTATTTTCGGATTCGGCGGCAGGCGAAATACGATTACATCGCCGCGTTGCGGCGTACCGGTCGGAACCAGCAGGGTATTGAGCACCGGCAGGCGTAGCCCGTAGGAGTACTTGCTGACGAAGATAAAATCCCCGTCGAACAGGGTTGGCATCATCGAATCCGAAGGGATGCGAAACGGCTCGAAGAGAAACGAGCGAATCACCAAAACCAAGAGAATGACCGGGAAGAAGGAGCGCGCATATTCCACCGCGATCGGTTCGCGCACCCGCTCGGCCGGCGTCCCGACCGCAGCGGCGGCTCGTTGCCGGCGGCCGGCAAAGAATGCCCGGTCCAAGCCCCAAACGGTCCCGGAAAGGGCACCCACCATGACCAGCATGAAACTGAAGTCGACCGCTTCGTAGCGAAACAGGCGCCACAGCATCGCCACCGCGAGGACCACCAGGGCGTAGCCCGCAAGGCGCGGCAACGGTGGCTCGTTCTCGCCGGTCGAGCCCGGGTCGCGCCGCGGCCGCATAAACCAGCCGTCGATCAAAATAACCAGCACGCAGGCTAGGCTTGCGCACATAAGGCCTATGAATAGGCTATCGCCGTCAGTCACGAAGGACCCCCAATGTTTGCAATTCCTGCGGTTCGGGCGGCATGAGTCAAGTGGCCTTCTTGCCGACTTGCAGCACTGCCAGAAAAGCCTCTTGTGGTATCTCGACTTGGCCGACCTGCTTCATGCGTTTCTTGCCGGCCTTCTGCTTTTCGAGGAGCTTGCGCTTGCGCGTGATGTCGCCGCCGTAGCATTTGGCGAGGACGTTCTTGCGCATCGCCTTGACGCTGGCGCGCGCGATGATGTGGCTGCCGATCGCGGCCTGGACCGCAACCTCGAACATCTGGCGCGGGATCAGCTGTTGCATCTTGTCGACCAATTCGCGTCCGCGATTATAGGAATTTTCCCGATGCACTATGAGCGATAGCGCATCGACCGGGTCGCCGTTGATCAGGACATCGAGCTTGACCAGCGGTGCCGCCTGGAAATGACTGAATTCGTAGTCAAAGGAGGCGTAACCGCGGCTCGCCGACTTGAGTCGATCGAAGAAATCGAGCACCACCTCGGCAAGAGGCAATTCATATTGCAGCGACACTTGGGTGCCCAGGAACAGCATCTTTCTTTGCACGCCGCGCTTTTCGCTGCACAGGGTGAGCACCGCGCCGACGTGATCGGGAGGCACCAGGATATTGGCGGTGATGATCGGCTCGCGCAATTCCGCGATCCTATCCTGAGGCGGCAACTTGGTCGGGTTATCGACGTTGACCACGGATCCGTCGGTCAACAGGACCTCGTAGATGACCGTGGGAGCGCTGGTGATCAAGTCAAGATCGTATTCGCGCTCGAGCCGCTCCTGCACGATATCCATGTGCAGCAATCCCAAAAATCCGCAGCGAAACCCGAAGCCGAGCGCAGTGGACACTTCGGGTTCGAAATGCAGCGCGGAGTCGTTCAGCTTCAGCTTCTTAAGGGCGTCCCGGAACTGCTCATAGTCGTCCGAACTCACCGGAAACAGCCCCGCGAACACCCGCGGCTGCACCTGTTTGAATCCCGCCAGCGGTTCCTTGGCCGGATTGGCCTCGAGCGTGATGGTGTCGCCCACCGGCGCGCCGTCGATCTCCTTGATGCCCGCCACCACGAAGCCGACTTCGCCGGTGTTGAGGGCATCGCGGGTCACAGGCTTCGGCGCAAACCGCCCCAGCTTGTCGACCACGTGACTGCGCCCGGTCGACATGACGCGGATCTTGGCGCCCGACTGCAGTGCACCATTCATAACCCGCACCAACGAGACCACCCCGACATAATTGTCGAACCAGGAATCGATGATCAACGCCTGCAAGGGGCCATCCGGATCGCCCGTGGGAGGCGGAATGCGCTTGATCAGATGCTCCAGCAACTCAGGGACGCCGAGCCCCGTCTTGGCGCTCACCAGTGCCGCGTCATCGGCCGGTATACCGATGATTTCTTCGATTTCGTGAATCACTTTCGCCGGATCCGCCGACGGCAAATCGATCTTGTTGATGACCGGCAGCACCTCCAAGCCCTGCTCGAGCGCCGTATAGCAGTTGGCGACGCTTTGCGCTTCGACGCCCTGGGCGGCATCGACCACCAAGAGCGCTCCCTCGCACGCCGCCAACGAGCGCGAAACTTCGTATGAAAAATCCACGTGCCCGGGCGTATCGATGAAATTGAGCTGATAGGTCTCGCCGCTTTGCGACTTGAAGCTTAAGGTTACGCTCTGCGCCTTGATGGTAATGCCCCGCTCACGTTCGAGGTCCATCGTGTCGAGGACCTGCGCCTGCATTTCTCGGGCATCGAGACCGCCGCACTCCTGAATGAAGCGATCGGCCAAAGTCGACTTGCCGTGATCAACGTGAGCAATGATTGAAAAGTTGCGGATATTCTTCATCAAGGGCTTGGGCTTGGGCAAACTGACGATTATACCGGTCAACGGTGGTATGCGAGCGCCTTATGCACTTCTTCGACGTCCAAGCACCCATGGCACACCAAATCCCCGGCGAACAACAGCACCGGAATCTTGTGTCCATAGCGGATTTTTAGGGGCGCGGCAGATCCCCGCCCGACCTGACCGAATGCGCAATGAACTCGACGGTCCGCGCCGGAACCTCGCCGACGGCCGTCACTTGGTGGCCTTGCACCACGGTGGAGAATGCGAACCCCGATCCCACCCGCGCCAATCCCTGCATGGGCACTTCGGGAGCGGCGTCCGTTCGCCCCTCGGCGCCGGAATTACGTTCGGGCTGGGCCTCGACAAACACCGATACGGTGGCCAGCCCGTCCGAGTAGACCAGGTGCGCGGCGGGGACGGTGGCCGCACCGAGCGTTTGTGCGCCCGCCACGGTCAAATGAAATCCGGGCGGCAGCTCGCTGGCGCGAAACGCCAAGAGTGCGGGCGGCGCCGTCTCGCTCGAGAGTCCCTGACGGACCCAGCGCATTCCCTGAGTGGGCACCGCAGGCGTCAACTCGCTGTCGGGAATATTGTCGGGCATCACGAGATGTGCGAATACAATCTGCTCTATCACTTGTCCGCGTGAGTCGCACAACTGAGACTTGAGCGGCATCGCCGTGTTCTCATCGAGCCACAGGCGGTAGCCGAATCGGTATTGGTCCTTGGGATTGACCACCACGACCTTTGCCGCGCGGCCCAGCACGCGCGCCGTGGGTAACAGCTCCAAGCTGTAGAATTCGCCTACGTCGGCGCCAAAATGCGCAAGCGAGCCCAAGAACGGGCCGTGATCCTGGCGCGGCTCGACCAGGATGGTGTGTTGATCGGGCAGGTAACAGGTCAGTTCGTCGTTATTGCGGATGAACTCGCGGCCCGAACCATCGAGCGACTGCAGCCGTTCGGTAACCCGCCCCGCCTTGACCCGATGCACGATTCGCATGGTTTCGACGCGGCCGTCGCTCAAATGGAAGAACGTGCCGTCATAATTTCGCTTTGCCAGCGCGTGATTCATTTTTTCCAGCCATGCGCGCGCATCATCGGCGCCGTGCGATCGCTGGGCAAGCGCAAAAGCCATGACGCCCGCCACGGCGCACGGCATCAGCCAATGAGCAACGCGCAATGGCTTGCTCATGGATCGGCGTGTGGATCCGTGGGCGGCGGCGGCACCCGAATAGCGTTCACCGCGGCGCCATTCACCGCCCGGCCGTTGCCGGCGACCTGCTGTTCATCGGCATCGGCCAGGAGCCCCGACAACACATTGCGTTCTCCCAGCAGCGAGGAGTACCGGCTATGCGCAAATACGTAATTGGTCAGCCGGGCCGACGGCATCACCGCCGGCGCGTCCGGCAACGCGGCTGGAACGGTGTAGGAAATCGGCTCCTTGGGCGCCGCCGTGAGATTGCGCGCCGTGGCCGGCAATGCCGCACGCATCGTCGGCTGATCGGCCCGCTGCTGCAAAGCAAGGACCGCAACGGCGGCGACGCTGGCGGCTACGGCCGCTCCGGCGATCGGGCGCCACCAACGCGGTCGGCTGCCGTGCATCGCCGCAAGCGTAGCCGACGCTGGTTCGCCGTCGATGGCGCGATTCACGCGGCCGGCAAAGCCCCGGGTCAGTGGCACGCGGCTCGAGCCTCGCAAGGATTCGCCGATCAAGGCATAGCGTCCGAAGCTTTCGCGCAACTCCGCATCCCGAGTCAGGCGCTTCAACAGCAGTTCGGTTTCCGAGCTGGGCAATTCCCCGTCGAGAAATGCCGAGACTTGCTCACGTATTTGTTCGCTCATGTATCCTCGGGCCGGCCCAGGCCGCCTTCAAATATCGGTCTTAACTTCTTGTCAATCGCCTCGCGCGCGCGAAAGATTCGCGAGCGAACCGTGCCCACCGGGCAATCCATCGTCTGCGCGATATCCTCGTAACTCAGGCCCTCGAGCTCACGCAGGACGATTGCGGTGCGCAAATCCTCCGGCAAATTCTCGATGGCGCGGTTGACGGTGTCGCGGATCTCGTCGGTGAGAAGCAATGCCTCCGGCGTTGCCGATTCGGAGAGGCGCGGTTGCAGGTCGTATTGTTCGGGGTCTTGCAGATCGAGGTCGTAATCCATGGGCCGCCGTTTGCTTGCAACCAGCGCGTTCTTCGCGGTGTTGATGGCGATTCTATACAGCCAGGTATAGAACGCACTATCGCCGCGGAATGACTGCAGGGCGCGGTAAGCTTTGACAAACGCCTCCTGTGCAATATCCTCGGCCTCGGTTGCATCGTGCACGTAACGCATGATCAGCTTCAGCACCTTGTGCTGGTATCGCAGGACCAATAAATCGAACGCCGCTCGCTCGCCGCGCTGAACCCGCTCGACCAGTTTGAGGTCACTCTCCTCAACCGTCATGAGCGAACCCAACCCGGCAAGATAACCGCTCAGCCGTCGCGATAGACCTTGCGCTTAGTAAAAAGTTCGACAATTCCCGAACTGCATCGACTGCCTGTGTGAAGTTGCGCACAAGCCCGATTCTAGCAGCCGCATTCAGGGGTAATATCCGTGGTCGAATGCCCTACCGGTGATTCGCTCGATCAGTGAGGACAGCAAGGCGCTCGGCGGCCGGTGCTGCCGAAGAAGGTACCCGTAGATCACCATATCGGGGGCCTCCAGCAGCGTCCGGAAAGCCTCTTGGTGCGCCGCCGGGGCACCGCAATACTGCTCCTCGACATACCGGGTCAGCAGCACGTCGAGTTCTTTCATGCCGCGGCGGCAGCGCCAAAGCAGCTTCCCGAGCTCCTGCGGTTCGATCCGGGCCATAGGCCAAGCGCCCGATCAAAGCCCGCGAAGCGCCAAAATCTGCTTGATCTCGCCGATCGCCTTGGCTGGATTCAGGTCCTTCGGGCAAGCCTCGGTGCAGTTCATGATGGTGTGGCACCGATACAGCCGAAACGGATCCTCCAGCTGATCGAGACGCTCGCCGCCCGCCTCGTCGCGGCTGTCGACAATCCACCGGTAGGCCGCCAGCAGCGCCGCCGGACCGAGGTACCGATCGCTGTTCCACCAGTAGCTGGGGCAACTGGTCGAGCAACAGGCGCACAATATGCACGCCGAAGGCCGATCGACCTTTTCCTGATCCTCCTTGGATTGCAATCGCTCACGGTCCGGCGGCGCGGGCGTATGGGTCTGCAACCAGGGCTTGATCGCGGCGTACTGGGCATAAAAATTGGTGAGGTCGGGCACCAGATCCTTGATTACCGGCAGATGCGGCAGCGGATAGACTTTGACCTCGCCCTTGACGTCGGCGCAGGCGCTGATGCAGGCCAAAGCGTTCTTACCGTCGATATTCATCGCGCAGGATCCGCAGATGCCTTCTCGGCAGGAGCGGCGAAAACTCAATCCGGTATCGATTTCGTTCTTGATCTTGATCAGGGCATCGAGAACCATCGGCCCGCAATCGTCCATGTCGATCTCGTAGCTGTCGAGGCGCGGATTCTGCGCGGAATCGGGGTCAAAGCGGTAAATCTTGAACACACGGACGTTCTTGGCGCCGGCCGGCGCCTTGAAAACTTGCCCGTTTTTGCTCACCTTGGAGTTGGCGGGCAGCGAAAACTTCGACATTGATCGCGCTCCTTAGGATCCGTGGCGGATCGCCTCAATAGGTCCGGGCCTTCGGCGGAACCGAATCGACCTCATCGGTCAAGGTCTTCAGATGCACCGGCCGATAGTCGAAAGTGGTGGCCCCGTTCGCATCCACCCAGCATAACGTGTGCTTCAGCCAATTCTGGTCGTCGCGATTGGGAAAATCCTCGCGCGCCTGCGCGCCGCGGCTTTCCCGGCGATTCTCTGCCGAATGCATGGTGGCCACCGCCTGCCGCAATAAATTGTCCAGTTCCAGGGTCTCGATGAGGTCCGTATTCCAGATCAGCGACCGATCCGATACCTTGACGTCGTCGAACGAGGCGAATACCTGCGCGAGTCTGCGCTTGCCGTCATTCAGCGTCTCGGCGGTGCGGAATACCGCGGCGTCGCTCTGCATGATGCGCTGCATGTCCAATCGGATGTCGGCGGTGCGGCGCGAGCCTCGCGCGTGGCGCAACTTGTCCAGCCGAGCGAGCGCGGCCTCGGCGCAATCCGCCTTGAAGGGGCGGTGGGGTGCACCCTGCTTAACCTCACGCGCGCAATGCCGGGCCGCTTCGCGGCCGAAAACAACCAGGTCCAGCAGCGAATTCGAGCCCAATCGATTCGCGCCGTGAACCGACACGCAAGCCGCTTCGCCGACGGCCATGAGCCCCGGCACCACGACATCGGCGCCAATGCGCCGCGATATCACCTCGCCGTGCACGCTGCAGGGAATCCCGCCCATGTTGTAGTGGACCGTCGGCAGTACCGGAATGGGCTCCCGGTTGACATCCACGTCGGCAAAAATTCTCGCGGTCTCGGCGATTCCGGGCAACCGCTCCTTGATGACCGCCGCACCCAAGTGCTCCAAGTGCAGATCGATATGATCCTTATTTTTACCGACCCCCCGGCCCTCGCGAATTTCGATGGTCATCGAGCGGCTGACCACGTCGCGCGACGCCAAGTCCTTCGCATTCGGGGCATAGCGCTCCATGAAGCGCTCGCCCGTGGCGTTCGTCAGGTAGCCGCCTTCGCCGCGCGAACCCTCGGTGATCAGACAGCCCGCCCCGTAAATGCCGGTTGGATGAAATTGCACGAATTCCATGTCCTGCAGCGGTAAGCCGGCCCGCAACACCATGCCTCCACCGTCCCCGGTGCAGGTGTGGGCCGAAGTGCATGAAAACCAGGCGCGGCCGTAGCCGCCGGTCGCCAAAATGACTTGGTGGGCGCGGAACCGGTGCAGCGTGCCATCGGACATGTCGAGCGCGATGACCCCGCGGCACTCGCCGTTTTCCATAATGAGGTCGAGCGCGAAGAACTCGATGAAGAAGCTCGCATCGTGCTTGAGCGATTGCTGATACAAGGTATGCAACATGGCATGCCCGGTGCGGTCGGCGGCCGCGCAAGTGCGCTGCGCGATGCCCTTGCCGAAATGCGTGGTCATTCCGCCGAACGGACGCTGGTAAATGCGCCCGTCGTCGGTGCGCGAAAACGGCACGCCGTAATGCTCGAGCTCGATGACCGCGGCCGGCGCTTCCTTGCACATGAACTCGATCGCGTCCTGGTCGCCCAACCAATCCGATCCTTTCACCGTGTCATACATGTGCCAACGCCAATCATCGTCGCCCATGTTGCCGAGCGCGGCGGAAATGCCGCCCTGTGCCGCGACGGTGTGACTGCGCGTCGGGAACACCTTGGTCAGACATGCCGTGGCGAGGCCGGCCTCGGCCAATCCGAACGTGGCGCGCAATCCCGCGCCGCCGGCTCCGACGACCACCACGTCGTAAGTATGGTCGATGAGCTTGTATTCGCTCATGACGCTTGATTTCCGAACGCAACTCGCAGGATCGCGTATAGGCTCGCGCCGCCGATCAAAACGTACATGAATCGCAGCGACAACAATAAACCGAGCTTCATGGCGGTGCCGTGCACCCAGTCTTCGACGACCTCGATGGTGCCGAGATAGGAGTGGTAGGTGAGCGCGGCGACCAGAAGCGCGGCGAGAAAACCGTTTCGCGGCAGCGCGAGCCAGGTATGTGCGGCGCCGAAGTCCAGCGCCGGCAGGGCCAGCAACGAGTAAAAGAACCACAAAGCGAGCGGAATCAGCGCAACCGCACTGACCCTTTGAGCCCACCACTGCCCGCTGCCGTGTCCGGCAGACCCGTGGCCGAGAACCCTTCCCAGGGGACTGCGCAAACTCATATGCGCCCGAAATGCCACAGCGCGAGCCAAACCCACAGTGTCAAGCCGAGCGCAGCGAGCACGGCGAACCATCCGCTGAGGTGTCGCTGGGTACGCTCGTACCCGACACCCAAATCCCAGCACAGATGCCGCACACCATTCAGAAGGTGGTAGAAAAATGCGAAGGTCCAACCGATGAGCAGCAATACTCCCACGGGAGAGGCAAACACACGCGCTGCCGCCCGGTAGCTCTCTTCACCGCCTGCCAATGAAATCAGCCAAAAGCTCAAAGCGGCCAGGCCGAGCGCCAGAGCAATCCCCGTCAATCGATGCAGTATCGACAGGCTGTTGCCGATCTGCCAACGATAAATCTGCAGATGCGGCGACAGCGGCCGGTTGCGTGCGGGCATAATTACTTCCTGGCGACTCACAATAACGAGAGGCGGAGCTGCAATCAAAAATCAATACAGCGGCCGCGCAATTCCCAGTCGCCGTAGCGCGTCGGCTCCGGCCCTGAAGGGCCGCCCAGCTCGCGCACGGTGTTCGCGGCCGCCATCCCTGTCCGCAAAGCCCGAGACGGTTCCGGCGACGCCTCCGGCAGCGGCAGGAGAACGTCGGGCTGATCATTGCTATTCGGCATCACAGGTCAAAGTTTGCCAGAAAACAGGGGTGCGTAACTATGTCATGGACGGATAAGCGCCCAAATCGCTGAATTCGCCGATTTCCCGCACGCCGCCGGGGTTGACAGGGTCGCCCGAGAACCTCTCTCATAGCGACATGCACACCGTCCCCGATGCAAATGCCGCCCCTCGATTGGCGTCCGGTCAGCTGCACCATATCGGTCTGCTGCGCTTTTCCGGCCCGGATGCCGCCGCCTTCCTGCAAGGTCAGGTATCGAACGATACCCGGCGGCTCAGTGCGCATGAGCCGCTGTTGGCCGCCTATTGCACCGCCCAGGGTCGCGTCATTTCGCTGCTGCATTTACTGCCGCACTCGAGCGGAATCATCGCCCTGCTGCCGCGTGACGTCCTGTTGCCGACGATGCAGGGACTGCGCAAGTTCGTGTTGCGCGCCAAAGTCGAAATTGCGGACCTGAGCGAGCAATTCGGCGTGATCGGCCAGCACGATGCAGAGGCGCTGCGAGCCGCCGGCTTGCCGATTCCCGACGCCGCCAAGGGCTATATCGAGCAGGGCGGATTGGGCGTCGGGCGCGTACGCGCAGGATCCGGCCGATATTGGCTGATCGGTCCGTCGGCATCGCTGGCGGAGCACGGATTCGCCGGCGGCCGCGATGCGCTCACGGTCGAGCGAGCCTGGCGCCTGGCGGACATTCGCGCCGGCTTGCCTCAGGTGTATGCGTCGTCGCGCGAGCTGTTTGTCCCGCAGATGTTGAATCTCGATCTGATCGACGGCATCAGTTTCACCAAGGGCTGTTACACGGGCCAGGAAATCGTCGCACGCACCCAACATCGGGGACGCATCAAACGGCGGATGTTTCGCCTGCGGTTGCCGCCCGGCAATTGGGCGATCGGCCAGGGGCTGCACCTCGGAGACGGCCGCACGGGACGCTTGGCGGAACTCGCGCCCGTTGACGAGGAATTCGAGGCGCTCGCGGTGCTCAACATCGAGCCCGGTGCGGCCGATGGCGAAGCCTCACCGAGCGAGGCGGTGGCGGCCCGTGAATTGCCTCTCCCCTACTCGCCGCTCGCGTCCGCCGTCTCCGCTCGATGACGGCGATTGCGCAATTGTTCGCGGCGGGCTACCTGCTGTCCCTGTCCTTGTGCATGGATCTTGGAGTGGTCAACATCGCGCTGGTGCGGGCCGGATTGACGCGCGGCATGCCGACCGCGTTGCTGCTGGGGTTCGGATCCTGTGTCGGAGACATGATTTACGCCGTCAGTTCGTTGTCTTTGGTCACCGTGTTGCTCGCTAATCGCGGCGTGCGCATCGCTTTGTGGATCGGCGGCAGCGCGGTGCTGATGTGGCTCGCCGCGAAGATGCTGCGCGAAACTTGGCATCCGAAGCAGTTGGCGATCACGACCTCCGAGGATGCCGGCGCGTTGCGGCCGGGGCATGAATTCGCGCGTGGGATGACGCTGGCGCTGAGTTCGCCTTCGGCGATTCTTTGGTTCGCCGCGGTCGGTGGCAGTGTCATCGCTGCGCACGCCAACGCGGGCGCAGCGCTGGTGGCGTTCTTATTCGGCTTTTTCTTCGCCGGCGTATGCTGGACGCTTCTGATTGCAACGCTCACCGGTTACGCGCACCGCCGCCTCAGCACCCGATTCATTCGCGGCCTGTCGCTCGCATCGGCGATATTGTTCTGCTACTTCGCGGTCGTCGTGTTCGTCGACGGCTATCGGGAATTCGTCTAGAGCGTTCGCAGCTGCGCCACGTCCTCCGGCCCCACCTTGCTGTGCTTATTGCCAAAGTGCGCGATCACGTAATTGGTCAACGCCGCGACCTCGGTATTCGAGTAGCCGGCGCCGAAAGCCGGCATGAACACCTCGCGGTCGCCGATTTTGAAATCGGCGCCGTGCAGAATGGCCTCAGTGACATTGACGCCGCTCAAATCGTTGACTGCTCTGGTACCGAGCAGCGCGGCATATCTCGACTCCAACCCGGTGCCGTTCCACAGGTGGCAGCTTGCGCACGCACCCTCGAACAATTGCCGGCCCCGCGAATTCGTGGCCACCGCCTCGGGCTCGGGTGCGAGGCCGGTGGATGCCATGGCGGGCGCCGGCCGCAGGTCGATATCCGTCGGGTGATCGCCCTTTCTCGCCGGCACCTCGCGCAGATAGGCGACCAGCGCAGCGGTATCCGACGGGTTGAGGTATTGCAGGCTGTGCGCAACCGCCTCGCCCATGGGGCCGGAGGCCGACCCGCGCCCGTCGGCGTGGCCCATGCGTCAGATACCTCGCGATGTCGTCGTTGCTCCAGGAACCGATGCCATGCTCGGGATCCGAGGTGATGTTGTACGCGCGCCAGCCCAGCATCTGCTCGCCCGCAAATTCCCGGCTGTGCTCGAGGCCGAACGCGAAATTGCGCGGCGTATGACATTCGCCGCAGTGGCCGAGCGCCGTGGCGAGGTAGGCGCCGCTGTTCCATTGCGATGACTTCGAGGTATCCACGGCGAAGCGCTGACTCCTGAAAAACGCAGCTTTCCAGAAGCCCACGGCCCACCGCTGATTGAACGGGAAGCGCAGCTCGTTGGCGCGATTCGCCTGGCGTATGGCGGGCAGGCTGAACAGGTAGGTCTTGATGGCAAGCACGTCGCTGCGGCTGAGCGCGGTATACGAGGTATAGGGAAACACCGGGTATAGGTGCCGTCCATCCTTGCGCACGCCTTCCCGCAGCGCTCTCACGAACTCATCGTCGCCCCAAGCGCCGATACCGGTTTCGCGGTCGGCCGTGATGTTGGTCGAGTAGAGGGTGCCGAACGTCAAAGGAAACCCAACGCCGCCCGCAAAGGGCTTCTGCGAACCCGGGACGGTATGGCAGGCGACGCAGTCGGCCGCCTTCGTCAGATACTCGCCGCGCGCCAACACAGCGGCCATTGCGGGCGCTCCGGCGAGTTCGGGCGCGGCGCCAGGGGTCAGGTTCGCACGAGACCCGATCAGGTACGCCGCCGCGCCGGCGACGGCGAGCAGCGCCACGGCAATCGGCAATCGCTTCATGCTTCCACCCCCGCAAGGCAATCGCGCGGCGCCAACCGGCGCATCCGCGCGAATCGCGCCCATCAGCCGCAAATCCAATCTTGCCTCATAGTAGCGTGTCGGTCGGCGGCGTCAAAGATCAATGATTTCAATTTGGTCGGCGGGCAGCGCCTCACGCAGCGCGCAGCACGGTCAGACCGCCGACCCCGGAATCGAACACTCCGATGGGCCTGCGACGCGGCAATCAGGTTTCTGGCCGCATATGGGGAAACAGCAGCACGTCGCGTATCGACGGCGAATTAGTGAACAGCATCACCAAGCGGTCGACCCCCAATCCGAGACCCGCGGCGGGCGGCATACCGTACTCGAGCGCACGCACATAGTCGGCGTCGTAGTACATCGCTTCCTCGTCACCCGCGGCCTTGCGCTCGACCTGCTCCTTGAAGCGCCGCGCCTGCTCCTCCGGGTCGTTCAGCTCCGAGAATCCGTTGGCGAGCTCACGGCCGCCGATGAAAAACTCCCAGCGATCCGTGACGAACGGATCGAGGTCGTTGCATCGCGACAGAGGCGAGACCTCGGCCGGGTAGGCATACGCGAAGGTGGGCTGCTGGAGCCTGTGCTCCGCGGTCTTCTCGAATATCTCTATCTGCAGTTTCCCGGGGCCGTCGCCGGTCTTGTGGGGAATCTTCATGGCGTCGCACACCCGCCGCAGGTAGGGCAAATCGCGCAGCGACATCGGATCCAATTGCGGATTGTTCGCCACGATGATCTCCTCGATGCTCAGGCGGGCGAATCTGCCGGATAAATCGAATTCGCTGCCCTGATAGCGCAACATGCGCGATCCGAGCAGCGTGTCGGCAAGACCCTGAAACATCGCTTCGATCATCTCCATGAGATCGTTGAAATCGGCATACGCCTGATACAACTCGAGCATCGTGAACTCGGGGTTGTGCTGCGTCGAGACCCCTTCGTTGCGGAAGTTCCGGTTGATCTCGTACACCCGCTCGAATCCGCCGACGGTCAGGCGCTTCAGGTACAGCTCCGGCGCGATTCGCAGAAACATGTCCAGATCGAGCGCATTGTGGTGGGTTTTGAACGGCCGCGCCGCGGCACCGCCCGGTATCGGGTGCAGCATCGGCGTTTCGACTTCGAGGAATTCCCGCGCATCGAGAAACGAGCGCAGGTAGCGCACGATCGCCGAGCGTATCTCGAACACCCGGCGACTATCTTCGTTCATGATCAGATCGACATAGCGGCGCCGGTATCGCAACTCCGTATCGGCGATGCCGTGCCACTTGTCCGGCAGCGGCCGCAGCGACTTGGTGAGCAGCACCAGGCGCTCGACCCGGACCGACAACTCGCCGGTCTTGGTTCGAAACAAGATCCCCTCGGCGCCGATCACATCGCCCACATCCCAGCTCTTGAAGTCCTCGTAGTGGGCGCCGAGCGTTTGTTGCTGCAGGAACACCTGGATCGCGCCGCTCGAATCCTCTAGCTTGGCGAAACTCGCCTTGCCCATGACGCGCTTGGCGCGCATTCGGCCCGCGACACTGACCCGGTTCGACTCCGCCTCGAGCATTTCGGCGCTCTTGTCCGCGTTTGCGCTGAGCAACCGGCCCGCCAGGGCACTGCGGCGAAAGTCGTTCGGAAAGGCGATGCCGCGCTCGCGCAATTTGGCGAGCTTGGCGCGGCGCTCGGCGATCAAATGGTTCTCATCGGGGTCCGTCATAATCCTTGCTTCAGGCTGGCTTGCATGAATTCATCGAGCGCGCCGTCGAGAACCGCGGTGGTATTGCCTATTTCCATGCCGGTGCGCAGATCCTTGATGCGTGACTGATCCAACACGTAACTGCGAATCTGATTGCCCCAACTCACGTCCGACTTCGAATCCTCGAGCACCTTCGCCGCCGCATTGCGTTTGTTGAACTCCAATTCGTAGAGTTTCGCCTTCAGCATTTTCATCGCGGTGGAGCGGTTCTTGTGCTGACTGCGCTCGCTCTGGCAGGCGACCACGATGCCGCTCGGTATGTGCGTGATGCGCACCGCCGATTCGGTCTTGTTCACGTGTTGGCCGCCGGCGCCGCTCGATCGATAGACATCGGTGCGCAAATCCGCCGGATTGATCTCGATATCGATGTCGTCGTCGACTTCCGGCGAAACGAACACGGATGCGAAAGACGTGTGGCGCCGATTTCCGGAGTCGAAGGGTGATTTGCGAACCAAGCGGTGAACTCCGGTTTCGGTGCGCAGCCACCCATAGGCGTAATCCCCGGTCATGCTGACGGTCGCGCCCTTGATGCCGGCCACCTCGCCGTCGCTTTGATCGATGATCTCGGTCGCAATGCCATGCCGGTCGGCCCATTTCAGATACATTCGCAGCAGCATGGCGGCCCAATCCTGAGCTTCGGTGCCGCCGGCGCCCGCCTGAATATCGAGAAACGCGTTGTGCGAGTCCATCTTGCCGGGAAACATGCGCTGGAACTCGAGCCGTTCGACCTCGCCGGCCAACGCGGTTGCGTCCGCCTCGATCTGCTTAAGCACGCGCTTCGTCGCCTTCCTCCGCGGCCAACTCCAAAATCTCGCCGGCGTCGCGCAAGCCGCGCGTCAGCCGGTCCAATCCGGCGACGACTTGCTCGAGTTTCGCGCGCTCCCTGCCCAATTCCTGCGCGCGTTCGGCGTTGTCCCAGATTCCGGGCTGCTCGAGTTCGCGGGTTACTTCCTGCAGGCGCTCGCTATTGTTGTCGTAATCAAAGATACCTCCTCAAAGAGTCGGTACGCTCCTCGAGATCTTTGATGAATCGCTTCAGTTGATTGAGCTCCATGGCGCGCAACTTTAGCACACATGCCTAGCGGATCTTCATGTGCTGACAATTGAGCTGAACCCGCTCCACACCGTTCCACTCGTTCACCTCCAAGCGGTATGCGAGGCTCACCTCGTTGCCGGTCCGAAGCGCCGGATCCTCCATGGCGCCGCCGACGTAGCCGAAGGCAATGGCGTCGAGCGGCGCAGAGCGCGACGCGCGACCGGTCGCGGAGCTCTCGCGAAGCTGCAGTTTCAGGTGCCGCCCGCCGACGATCCGTGCGTCGGTGATCCTGAACGCGCCGTCAAATATCGGCTCTGGGAATCCCTGGCCCCAGGGACCCGCGCCGCGCAACATGCGGGCCGTCTCCACCGACAACTCCTCGGCCGTCAGTTCTCCGTCGCTGTGGATGATCCCGGTCAATGACTCCACGTCGGCGCGCGCCGCAATCTCTTCTGCAAAGGCCTCGCGAAACCTCTCCAGGTTCGATTCGTGCAAGGTCATACCCGCGGCCATGGCATGACCGCCGAACTTGTCGATCAATCCGGGGTGGCGGGTGGCAATGCCGTCGAGCACATCGCGAATGTTGATCCCGGAGACCGAGCGCGCCGAACCGCGCAGCGAACCGTCCTCGGAGCGCGCAAACGCGATGACCGGCCGATGCAGGCGGTCCTTGATTCTACCCGCGACCAAGCCCACCACCCCTTGGTGCCAGCCGTCATCGAACAGGCACAGACCGAGCGTCTCGCTGCCTGCAGTGCCGAAACGCACCGCGGCGGCGATATCGATCGCTTCGAGCTGCATACGCTGCTCGATTTCGCGCCTCTCCTCATTGAGTTTCGCGAGCTGCGCCGCGAGCACTGTCGCCTGGCCCACCTCATCGGCGAGCAGACATGCGATGCCGACGCTCATGTCGGTCAGGCGGCCGGCGGCGTTCAATCGAGGCGCGACCGCGAAACCCAAATCGGCGGCCGTGAGCTCGGCGAGCCGGCGACCGGTCGATTCGATCAGCGCGCGGATTCCGGGCACGCAACGGCCGGCGCGAATGCGCCGCAACCCCTGCTCCACCAACACCCGGTTATTGCGATCGAGAGGCACCACGTCGGCGACGGTCCCGAGCGCCACCAGGTCCAGCAGATCCGAGGCGCGAAAATCGGACCGGCCGAGCGCTCTCGCTAGCGCGGCAACGACATAAAAGGCGACCCCGACGCCGGCCAGTGCGGGGCTCGCGAACGTCGAGCCCGCGAGGTTAGGGTTGACGATGGCCTGCGCCCGCGGCAGCACGGTGCCCGGCAAATGATGATCCGTTATCAGCACCGCAATCTCGAGAGCCCGCGCAGCCTCGACGCCCTCGACGCTCGACACGCCGTTGTCCACGGTGACGATCAAGGAGGGGCGGCGAGTCGCGGCCAGTGCGACTATTTCGGGCGTCAATCCGTAGCCGAAGCGAAATCGATTGGGAACCAGGAAATCAACCTGTGCGAACCCAAGAGCGCGCAGAGCGCGCACGATGAGTGCGCTTCCCGTCGCGCCATCGGCGTCGAAATCGCCGATCACGAGCACACGGCCGGAGTGCTGGTGCGAAGCGAGCAGATTTGCCGCCGCCTCGACGCCCTCGAGCGAGCTCACCGGCAGCAGCCGATCCAGCGAAAGATCGAGCTCCTCGCGACGCGAAAGGCCGCGCGCCGCATACACCCGGCGCAAAATCGGATGCAGATCGGAGCCAAAATCGGCCGGTGCAGCTTGCGGACGCCGGCGAATCTCAGGCGCGACCATTCACCCGCCCCCATCGGCGCGCATGCCAAACGACTCCCACCACGGCCGCGGCCGCCGCCAAAACCGCAGCACACCGCGTGCGCCCACGCTGAAGCAATGCCGTCCCGCCGACAAATCGAGCCGCTTCAGCCGTCCCGACCGCAGCTCGCCGGCTGCCGGCGCAAGCCAATTCTGCTCCGCGTGGCGCCAACCCGCCGAGCCCGGCCAGTCCGTAATCACCGCCACCCCGGACCCGCAGGTGCCGGTGAAATGCGCCGGCCCCGCGAACGCCGCGAACAGCGGATCGCCGCCAACCGCCCATCCTTGCACGGCGGGCAGCGGAGAATCGCTCGCGCCCCCGCCCCAGAGCCACAATCCGCTGATGGCCGGCACTGCGCTCGCGCTGCGACGTTCATTCACGGCGTGCCGAAACAGCCACATCTCGATTTCGCTCATGAGCCGCCGCAGGCGTGCCGAATCAGCGCCGTGCGGCAGAAACTCGCCGATGTCTTGGCCAAGTACTTCCTCCGGATCAATTGTGGTCGCGCATAGCGGTGCATCGAACAGGCACAGCAGCGGAGCCGTCCCGCCTCGAACCAATCGCACGCCAGCGCCGTCGAAAACGCGATTGAAATCGGCAACCAGCAGGTCGGCTTCCGCGGGCTCGAGATCGAGGATGCCGTCCACCGCCATGCTCACGCTGCTCATGCCGGCAACGAGGTGAACCGGCGATGCCACCAGCGCCCACGCACCTATCCGACCTTGCGAATGACCCCGTAAAGCAGCCGTCGCTATCGCCGGCATCGGCGCCTGCGGAGCAATGATGCGAAACGCCCGTGCGCGCCAATCCTCTTCGCATGCCTCCGCATCCGCACGCGCGAGCAAGCGCTCGAGCAAGGGCGCGCGCACCAGGGTGAGCGGCGGGCGCGCAGCGAAACGAATATATACGGTGGACAAAAGACATCCCATGCAGATTGTGCTTATCTTAACGGGTGCGCTTCACTGAGGAATCAAGTTCGGGCATCAATGTCATCCGCGCCTATGGCGGGGGCGAGATCAAGGTCAATCAGGAGGTTTATCGCGCTCCGGTGATCGTGAGCGTATCGGTGATCGTTCCCGGGCCCGCGATCGGCAGTGTGGGTGAGCTTGCCGAAGCGCACGCCGCCCCGGTCCTCGCGCTCGAACCCGAACTCGTGTTGCTCGGAACGGGTGCTCGGCAATCGTTTCCGGCGGCAAATTTCGGCGTTCAGTTCTTAGCGATGGGGATAGGTCTTGAAGTCATGGACACCGGAGCGGCGTGCCGGACATTCAACGTGCTCGTGGCCGAACACCGGCGAGTAGTGGCACTCCTGTTTCCCTAGCCTACCGAAGTTGGCCTACCGAGCTGTCCCGGCAGCCGCTTGGTTCGAATCGCGAAGAAAATGGCGAGGCGCTGGCGACAAGAGTTAATTTGGTATGAGAATTATTCTATTTCTTATTGATCTTATTATCTTTTTTCTCTGACCGTATCGTGCCACAGCGCCCCGCGAATGGAGTTTCCCCAGAGGATGCACAGTAAAACATACGCTCGTGGAGCCCGCAAGCCTCATAAATCGCGATCACGTTTTCTATTTAATGTAAATAAAATAATAACTTACAGAATATATGAATAAATCACTTCACATCAATTAGATACGGCAAAGGATCCACCGGTTTGCCGTTGAAGCGAATTTCGAAATACAGTGCCACAATCTGATGGGGTGCGGTCCCCATGCGCCCGATGGGTTCTCCGCCGGTGACATCTTGGCCCTCATGCACGATGAGTTCGCTGTTGTGCGCATACGCGGAAAGCAAATTATCGCCGTGCTTGATGATGGCCAAGTTGCCGTAACCACGAAGACCGTTGCCGACGTACACCACCCGGCCCGCACAAGCGGCGCGCACCACCTGCCCTAGTTGACCCAACAGCAATATGCCTCCGCCCGGCACCGGCCGAGGCGGCGTCGAACGCTCGGTCGGCCAGAACCAGCGCAGCGACGCACCCGGCATGACGGCCAATTTGCTGGTACTCGACGGCGCCGGTCCGCTGGTCGATGACGCCTCTTGCGCAGGCGATGCCGTGCTCGGCGGCGAGCGAGCCGCGGGCGCACCGCGACCACCCGGCTTCAACACCAGGACCTGACCGACCGAAATGCGGTAGTCGGGACCAATGTGGTTCCATCGCGCCAAGTCGTGATAATCGAGGTCGTGACGCCAGGCGACGCTGTACAGGGTGTCTTTCGGCCGCACCACATAGGTATTGGGCTCGGATAGGCCACTCGATGCGCAGCCCGCGCCCAACATGCAGCTCACTCCGATGACGCCGATCACCTGCGCGATGCGCACCTAGCGCTGCAACCCTGAGAGCAGCGGGACGAAGCTCACCGCACCCAAGGATTCGCGCTGCACGCGCGCTTCGCTCTTGGTGTACCGAACGAGTTCCTGACGCCCATCGGGCCCCACCGGCGCGATCAAGCGGCCGCCGACCTTGAGTTGCTCGAACAGCGCCGCGGGTACCGCGTGCGGTGCGGCCGTCAACAGAATTCCGTCGAAAGGCGCGCGCGCCGCCCACCCGACATTGCCGTCATCATGACGAAAATGCACATTGCGGATCTTGAGCTCGCGCAGGGAGCGCCGTGCCCGCGCCACCAGGCCGGCGATGCGCTCGATGGTGTAAATCTCGCTCACCAAGGGCGACAGCACGGCGGTTTGATAGCCGCACCCCGTGCCGATCTCGAGTACCTTGGGCGCCGGTCCCGCCGCGAGCAACGCCTCCGTCATCCGCGCCACCACATAGGGTTGCGAAATGGTCTGTCCAAAGCCGATCGGCAACGCCGTGTCCTCGTACGCGCGGGTAGCGAGCGCTTCGTCCACGAACAGATGCCGCGGCACGTTGCGTATTCGATCGAGCACGCGTTGATCGACGATGCCCTGTTCCTGCAGCCGCTGCACCAGCCGCTCCCGGGTCCGGGCCGACGTCATGCCGATGCCGCTGAGGCGCGGCCCTTCCGTGAAACTACTCAAGCTTGAGCCAGCGCTCGAGTTCGGGCAGAGCCGCGTGGCGCGTCAAATCGATTTGCAACGGAGTGATGGACGCGAACCCCTCGGCAATGGCGTGAAAATCCGTGCCCGGACCCGCGTCCTGACCGGCACCCGAGGATCCCACCCAGTACACGTCGCGGCCGCGCGGGTCCTTGGCGGGCACAATCGGTTTGCTGCGATGCCTGCTGCCCAGGCGCGTGACTTTGACGCCGCGCAATTCACCGTCCGGCAGATCCGGAACATTCACGTTGAGCATGACCGGTCCCTGCAGCGGCTCGATCGACATGCGTTCGATCAAGCTGGGCGGCGACCCTTGCGGCGCTTGCAAAGTTGCGCGGACTTGTGGGATCGACGCACAACGACACCGCAATGGCGGGCAGCCCTAGAAAGCGTCCCTCGATGGCGGCGGCAACCGTGCCTGAATACAGCGTATCGTCGCCGAGGTTGGCGCCGTCGTTGATCCCCGACACGACGATGTCGTGCTCGAACTCGAATAAACCGGAGATCGCGAGGTGCACGCAATCGGTCGGCGTGCCGTTGACGTAGTAACAATCGGTGTCATAGCGCGCGATGCTCACCGGCACGTCGAGCGTGAGCGAGTTGCTCGCGCCGCTGCGGTTGCGATCGGGAGCGACGACAGTGACGGCGCCGAGCGGACTCAGTGTCCGCCTGAGCGCCTCCAAACCCTGAGCGCGGTAACCGTCGTCGTTCGAAAGGAGGATTTTCACAAGATTTATCGCCTGACATAAGACCGGCGTGCCCGATGATGGCGGACTGCGCCTTGCGGACTATACTGTAACGCCGGATACCCGGATAGCCGATCGACACCTCACACCATGGAAAAAAAACGCTCTACTGACCCCGCCGCCGACGTCGATGCCACTGACGATGCGATGACGTTTCGCGAGGCGGTGCGCGACGTGAAACCGTTGGCGCAAACCGCCAAGCCCGCGGGACTCGAAAGGCCGCGCGCTCGCGTAGCGCGGCGCGGCGCGATCCGCGCTCAATCGCACAACGAGCTCGAGGAAACCATGCCGCTGGTCGCCGCCGCGCCGGTCGGCGATGCCCGCTCGCCGGCGCAAGACTCCATCAGCGGCGCCGATGCCCTCGTGTTTCGGCGGCCCGGCGTGCGCACGCAAGTGCTGCGCCGCTTGCGGCGCGGTCTTTTTCCCGTCGAAGATGAGCTGGATTTGCACGGCCTCAGCCAATCCGGCGCCCGCGATCAACTCGCCGAGTTCATCGCGCTCAATTGCGAAGCGGGTCATCGATGCGTCAGAATCATTCACGGCAAGGGCTACCGGTCGGGTGCGCGCGGCCCGATACTGAAGATCGCGGTCGATTCTTGGCTGCGGCGCCATGGCGACGTGATGGCATTCACTTCGGCGCGGGCGATCGACGGCGGCACCGGAGCGCTGTACGTGTTGCTGCGCGCTTGAGGCACGGCGCAGCGCCCGCCGTTCCTGCGAGAGCCCCGCAGCCGCGAGCTGCGGCGACGCTGCGAATTTCTCGCGCTATCTCTCGCGAGGAAGTGCGCGGTCGCTCAAGCCTTCGCCTCGAGCAGGACGGCGGCGAACGCGGCAAGACCCTCGCCCCGACCCACGAATCCCAGGTGCTCCGTGGTGGTAGCCTTGATGTTGATGCATCCCGCCGCAGTCCCGAGATCGGCGGCGAGATTCGCAGCCATTGCGGCCCGATGCGCGGCAATACGCGGCGCCTCGGCCAATACCGTGACGTCGGCATTGGCGACTCGCAAGCCGGCGGCGCGCATGATCGCGGCCACCTCCCGCAAGAATAACCGGCTATCGGCACCCCGGTAGCGCGGGTCGCTATCGGGAAAATGCCGGCCGATGTCTCCCTCGCCGAGCGCACCCAGTACCGCGTCGCACAAGGCGTGGATCACCACATCGCCGTCGGAGTGCGCCACCACACCTCGGTGGTAGATAATTCGCACGCCACCGAGGACCACGTATTCTCCGTCGCCGAAGGCATGCACATCGAATCCTTGGCCGATCCTGATCTTGCGGGGCATCACATCGGCCTCCCCAAATTGTAGTATCCCCGCGGCTGCGGCCAAATCCTCGGCATGGGTCACCTTGATGTTGAACGGGGATCCCTTGACCAGCAATGGCCGGTTCCCCATGCGCTCCATGGCTTGCGCCTCGTCGGTCACCGTGAGCCCTGACCGGATGGCGTCGCCCAGCGCAGCTTTCAGCTGCGCGTAGCCGAACGCCTGCGGCGTCAAGGCGCGCCAAAGCCCGATGCGATCCAGCGTTTCGCCGACCACACCGCCGCGCTCGCGCTTGACGGTATCGAAGATCGGCGCCGCGAGCACCGCCCCGCAACCACAGCTGCCGCTGTTCAAGGCGTCGATCAACGCCCGCAAATCGCCCGGACTCACGCACGGGCGCGCGGCGTCGTGCACCAGGATCCAATCGTCCGCCGCCGCCTGATTGCCAAGCGCTTCCAGACCGTTCATTACCGATTCTTGACGGCTGGCGCCGCCGATCGCGGTGCGTAAGCGCGGATCGTTGAGCGACGCGATCAGACCGGCCCCATGCGTGTCGCCGGGACCGAGCACGACCACGATACCCAGGATGCGCGGTTCGCCCAACAAGGAGCGCAGCGACCACTCGAGCACGGTCGCGCCCATGAGCGATGCGTATTGCTTCGGTAGCGCCCTGCCTGCCGCCGCAATGCCCGCCGATGCCGCCTCGAAACGCTCGCCTCGGCCGGCGGCCGGCACGACGGCGAACACGCGACGCGCTGCGACGCTCTCGGTCACTGCGCGCGCGCGGTGATCTCGGTCGCTGGCGCGGCGGGCGCGGGTGTCGCCGGAGTCACGATTTGGTAGAAGGTCTCGCTGTTGCCCACCATGCCGAGTTCGCTGCGCGCGCGTTCCTCCAGTGCGGTGAGGCCCACTTTCAAATCAGTCACTTCCGCGAGCAATTGCCGGTTGCGCTCACGCTGCTCAGCGTTGGCGCCGCGCTGCGCATCGATCGCGGCGTTCAAGCGCCAGACCTCGCGCAGCCCTCTGTCGGAGACCCATACCCGGTATTCCAACAAGGCCAAGAAAAACACCAGTACGAAAGCGAAAACTCTCATAAGGACAGGAGCTTAGCACGAATTCTTAAGAAACTGGAACCGCCAATGCGCTGATCCCCGCGAATTTGGCGCGGGCGCCCAACTGCGCTTCGATTCGCAGCAGCTGATTGTATTTGGCAATGCGATCCGAGCGCGACATCGACCCGGTTTTGATTTGAGTGGCCGCGGTCGCCACCGCGATATCGGCGATCGTGGCATCCTCGGTCTCCCCGGATCGGTGCGACACGATCGCCGCATAGCGGGCCTCGGCCGCCATGTCGATGGCCGCCACGGTCTCGGTCAAGGTGCCGATCTGGTTTGGCTTGATGAGAATCGCATTGGCGATTTTTCGAGAAATTCCCTCGGCGAATATCTTGGTGTTGGTCACGAAAATATCGTCCCCCACGAGCTGCACTTTGTGTCCGAGCTTGCGCGTCAGCTCGGCCCAACCGTCCCAGTCACTCTCGCTCATGCCGTCTTCGACCGTGACAATGGGGTACTTTGCAACCAATCCCGCCAAATAATCGGCGAATTCACTCGCCTTGAATGTGCGCCCCTCCGACTTGAGCTCGTACAACCCGTCCTTGTAGAGCTCGTTGCTCGCCACATCCAGCCCGAGGTAGATGTCCTTCCCGGCGCGATATCCCGCCTTGTCGATGGCTTCCAAGATGGTGATCAACGCGGCTTCGTTCGACGGCAGATCCGGGGCGAACCCGCCCTCATCGCCGACCGCGGTGTTGAGACCTTTGGCATGCAACACCTTCTTCAGCGTGTGAAAAACCTCCGAGCCGTAGCGCAGCGCTTCGGACAGCGAGGGTGCGCCCAGGGGCAGGATCATGAATTCCTGAATGTCGATGCTATTGTCGGCGTGCGCGCCGCCATTGATGATATTCATCTGCGGCACCGGCATGGTCATATCGCCGTCGCCGCCCAAGTGGCGGTACAGCGGCAGCGTACGGTCGCGCGCAGCCGCATGCGCGGCGGCGAGCGACACGGCCAATATGGCGTTGGCGCCGAGTTTCGATTTGTTGTCGGTGCCGTCCGCCGCGATCAGCTTTTGATCCAGTCCGCGCTGATCCTGCGCATCCAGACCCAAGACCACCCGGCGAATCTCCTCATTGATGTGCCCGACGGCCTTGCGCACCCCCTTGCCCAGGTAGCGCTTTGGGTCGCCGTCGCGCAGTTCGACGGCCTCTCGCGAGCCGGTGGACGCGCCCGACGGCACCGCCGCGCGCCCCACGACGCCGGAGTCGAGCACCACATCGGCCTCGACAGTGGGATTACCGCGTGAATCGATGATTTCGCGGCCTCGAATATCGGCGATACGGCTCATAGCAGGGATTCCTCAAAGGGTTTCTTCTTTACGGCCTGATCCAAATCCACCAGGGTGGCCAGCAGCGAACTCATGCGGTCGAGCGGCCACGCATTGGGTCCGTCCGACAAAGCCTTGGCCGGGTCAGGATGAGTTTCCATGAATATGCCGGAGACGCCCGCGGCCACCGCCGCACGCGCAAGCACCGGCACGAATTCGCGCTGTCCGCCCGACGCATCACCCCTGCCGCCCGGCAGCTGCGCCGAGTGCGTGGCATCGAACACCACCGGACAGCCGGTGGCGCGCATCACCGCCAAAGAGCGCATATCGGAGATCAGATTGTTGTAGCCAAAGGAAAAGCCGCGCTCGCACACCATGATCCGCGAATTGCCGGTGGAGCGAGCCTTGTCGACCACGTTTTGCATCTCCCACGGGCTCAAGAACTGCCCTTTCTTGATGTTCACGGGCTTATGCTGGGACGCCACCCCGATGATGAAGTTGGTCTGGCGGCAAAGAAACGCCGGGGTCTGCAATACGTCCACGACCTCGGCCACCTCGCCGAGCGGTGTGTCTTCATGCACATCGGTAAGCACCGGAACGCCGATTTGTCGGCGCACGAGCGCGAGCGCCTTCAGACCCGCCTCGATGCCGGGGCCGCGAAAGCTCGCAGCCGAAGAACGGTTGGCCTTGTCGAAAGACGCCTTGAAGATGAACGGAATACCGAGCGCCGCGGTGATGTCGCGCAGCCGGCCGGCCACCTCGATGACCAAGGACTCGCTCTCGATGACACAGGGTCCGGCAATCAAGAAGAACGGACGGTCCGGCCCGACCACGAAAGAAGCCAGCTTCATGCAGTCGCGCGCCCCGGCTGCAACGCCGCACGATATTCGCGCGCGGCGCGAATGAACCCGGCAAACAACGGGTGCCCGTCGCGCGGCGTCGAGGTGAACTCCGGATGGAACTGGCTCGCCACGAACCACGGATGAGCGTTCAATTCAATGATTTCGACCAAGCCGTCGGCCGAAAATCCCGAGAAGATCAATCCGCCAGCCGCCAATTCATCGAGATAATGATTGTTGAATTCATAACGGTGGCGGTGCCTCTCATAAATTGTGTCCTTGCCGTAAAGCGTCTGCACGAGGGAACCCGGAACCAAACGAGCCTCTTGCGCACCCAAGCGCATGCTGCCGCCCAAGTCGGACTTCTCGTCCCTCACTTGTTGGCCGCGCGCCAAGTCTTGCCACTCCGTGATCAAGGCGATCACCGGATGATTCGTAGCGCGGTCGAATTCGGTGCTGTTGGCGCCTTTCAGCCCCAAGACATTACGCGCATATTCAACGATGGCGAGTTGCATCCCGAGGCATATACCGAGAAACGGAATGCGGCTCTCGCGCGCAAAGCGAATGGCCTGGATCTTGCCTTCGATGCCCCGGTCGCCGAACCCGCCGGGCACCAGTATGGCGTCCATCTTCGAGAGCTCCGTCGGACCGCTGCGCTCGATGTCCTGCGATTCGAAATAATGAATGTTGACGCGCGTGCGGGTCGCGATGCCGCCGTGCATGAGCGCCTCATTCAACGAGATGTACGAATCTCGAATCTGCACGTACTTGCCGACCATGCCGATGTCGACCACGGCTTCTGGATTCTGCTTGGCAGCGACCACCGAGCGCCACTCGGACAAATCCGTCGGCGGCGCCTCCAAACGCAACTTGTCGATCACGATGTCGTCCAGGTCTTGTTCGTGCAGCAGCATGGGAATTTTGTAAATATCGTCGGAGTCGACCGCCGATATCACAGCGCGCTCTTCGACGTTGGTGAACAACGCAATTTTGCGCCGCTGCTCGTCGGGCAAGGAATGCAGGCATCGGCACAACAGGATATCCGGCTGAATTCCGATGCCGCGAAGCTCCTTGACCGAATGCTGCGTCGGCTTGGTTTTGATCTCGCCCGAGCCGCCGACGATCGGCACCAAAGTCAGATGCATGTATAAAACATGGTTACGCCCCAGTTCGACTCCCATTTGGCGAATGGCTTCGAGGAACGGCAGGGATTCAATGTCGCCCACCGTGCCGCCGATTTCGACCATGCAGACATCCGCGTTGCCCGCACCCATGCGTATTCGGTACTTGATTTCATCGGTGATGTGCGGAATCACCTGCACCGTCGCACCGAGATAGTCGCCGCGCCGCTCCTTGGCGATGACTCTTTCGTAGATCCGGCCGGTGGTGAAATTGCTGTTGCGGCCCGTGGTGGTACGCACGAACCTCTCGTAATGTCCGAGATCGAGATCCGCTTCGGTGCCGTCCGCCGTGACGAACACCTCCCCGTGCTGAAACGGACTCATGGTGCCGGGATCCACGTTGATGTAGGGATCCAGTTTCACCATGCTGATCTTCAGGCCGCGCGCCTCGAGGATGGCCCCCAAAGAAGCGGATGCGATGCCCTTGCCAAGCGAGGAAACAACGCCGCCGGTGACGAAAACGAATCGAGTCATGATGGGTCACCGCCGCTCACGTCGCAGGCCGCACCGAAACTTAAGCGCCTGCAATCGCAACCAAAAGGGAATTGTTGGAATTCGACGGGAGTTCAGGTTACCAGATCGCGCCGCTTGCCACAATCGGATTAGGCCATGACCGGCGCTCCCTCCCAGCGGCATGCGAATCCAGGCGCGCCCTCGGCCACACGCCAACGCGCGTCCTGCCACAGATCGCCGACGGCGATCAGCGCCTCGCCCGCATAGATGAAGGGCAGCGCGCCACGCATCCACGGCAGCACGCCCGCGGATTGACAAAGGTGCTGCACGCTTTGGGTCTTCGCGCAGGGTTCGAGTTTCAAGACCTCTCCGCCTCGGCGCTGCCGCACGCTCAAAGTCCGCGGCACCTTGCTCGCATCCAAGCCGCCGATCTGCGGCGCCCAATGCAGCACGCCGAGCCCGGGACCCAAGTCCAGCCGCGATCCGGCGACGACGGGCCATTCTCGGCGCGGGCCGAGCGAGGGCACCGGACCCTTGGTGACGAACAGGCGCCCGCGATAGCGGCGCAGGGCGTACTGACCCCACGCGATCGCCGGCAAGCGATCGGGACCGGCCGCAAACACCTGCCTCAAGGCTTCGGTCAGGCGCGGCGTCGGCGGCGGCGTGACCTCGGCGGCGCAAAGCCATTGGCGCACCGTATTGATCTGCTCGAGCGGGGGCAGCGCGCGCAAGCCCGCGACGGACAGCGCGTCGCCGTCCCGCAGCCTGCCTGCCTGCACGGCCGCGGCTTGATCCAACAATTGGCGTGCTTGCGCGAGGTGTCGCGCGGTTCGCGACAGCACGGTGGCCGCACCGGGCCAGCGTCTCTCGAGCAGCGGCCAAAGTTGCGAACGCAAATAAGCGCGGTCGAATCGCGGATCGCGGTTCATGGGGTCATCGGCGGCCGCCATCGCGTAAGCTTCACCAAACTCGCGCAGATCCCGCTGCGCTACGCCAAGCAGAGGACGCAAATGCCAACCGTTGCCGAAGGTTCGACGCATCGGCATGGCCGACAGGCCGGGAAGTCCGGCGCCGCGCAGCAGTTGCAACAGCAGCGTCTCCGCCTGATCTTGCGCATGATGCGCGCTCAACAGGCACTCGCCCGGTCGCAGGTTGCTTGCGAGGCCCAAGTAACGCGCGTCGCGCGCCGCTGCCTCGATCGACACGCCGCCACCGGTGTCAACGGCGACCGGAACGACGCAGAGCGGGATGCCGAGTCGCGCGCAAAGCGTGGCGCTGGCCTCGCGCAGAGCGGCCGCGGCCGGCTGCAATCCATGATCGACGTGCACCGCGCGAATCGGCAAGCCGCTCTCGGTGTGCGGCCCATCGCCGTGGGGCGGTGCGGCCAATTGCGCCATCGCGGCCAACAAGCACGCGGAATCGGCGCCGCCGCTCACCGCCACAACCAGTCCCGTGGCGGCCGCGGGCACGTGCTCGTCCAGCACGGCTTGCAGCAACGCCGCAGTGAAGCTCATCGGAGTTCAGCCGTCGCGGAATACACCGAATCCGCGCAAGCGGGCCTGGCGTGCATCCAGCAACTTCGTTACCGGCTGATTACAAAGTTCCGCCAAATTCTTGATCATGCTCTGTTTTAATGTCTCCGCCATGGCTTGCGGGTCGCGATGCGCAGCGCCATGCGGTTCCTTCAGCACTTCATCGACCAAGCCCAATTTAAAGAGCCGCTCCGCCGTCCCGCCCATGGCATCGGCGGAAACCTCTTTCTTGTCGGTGCTCTTCCACAATATCGACGCGCAGCTTTCCGGAGAGATCACGGAATACACGCTGAACTGCAGCATGAGCAGTCGGTCGCACACACCGATGGCGAGCGCGCCGCCCGACCCGCCCTCGCCGATGACCACGGAAAGTATCGGAGCCGCCAAATTCGACATCTCGAACAGATTCCTCGCAATGGCCTCGCTCTGTCCGCGCTCTTCGGAACCGATGCCCGGGTAGGCGCCGGGTGTGTCGATCAGCGTGATGAGCGGAATTCGGAAGCGTTCGGCCATGCGCATCAGGCGCAGCGCCTTGCGGTAGCCTTCGGGTTTCGGCATGCCGTAGTTGCGCCGCACCCGCTCCTTGGTGTCACGTCCTTTTTGGTGACCAATCACCGTCACCGGCAGCCCGTCGAGACGCGCCAGGCCGCCCACTATGGCCAAATCGTCGCCGTACATACGATCGCCATGCAACTCCTGCCAATCGGTGAAAATCATCGACAGGTAGTCGAGCGTATAGGGTCGCTGCGGGTGACGAGCCAGCTGCGTGATCTGCCAAGGCGATAGGTTCGAAAATATGCTGGTGGTCAGGGCACGGCTCTTTTGCTGCAGCCGTTTGACCTCCTCGGAGATGTTGACGCTGGAATCGGAGCTTAAAAATTTCAATTCCTCGATCTTCGCCTCCAGCTCGGCGATCGGCTGCTCGAATTCCAGAAAATTCATCGCCATGAAGAAGTTTCCTCGTCTCGGATATCATTTCGGGGACCATACACTAAATACCAGCCGTCGCGGCCGACAAGCTCCGATAGTTTATCCAGAAGTTCGCGCGACGCACGAATCGACCAGGCGTCGGCCAAATTCAGCCGCCCCGAATATTTCTCCCGGCTCACCACCACGCTCACCCCGCAAGGACCCTTCAGATACGGCTTGAGGATTTCTTCGAAGCGGTTCATGCCCTGCGGGCCGTCAAATCGCTCCGGCCAGCGCAACCAAAGCCGCCGCGCGAAGCGCTCGCGCGCGCGATCGATGTCCATCAGCGTCTTGGCCTGCAGACGCCAGGCTTCGATAAAATCATCGAACCGCAGGATCCCGTCCACGATGAGTATGGCGTCTTTGACGATGATGTCGCGATATTGCTGGAATGTCTCCTCGTAAAGGCTCACCTCGAGACGGGCGGTGCGATCGTCCAAGATCAGCGTGACTCGATTCGGCCGGCGGCGAATTTCCAGCACCAGACCGGCGACGGTGACCGGTTTGCCTTGCGTCCACCCGCGTTCGCCGCCCGATGCCGCCGGTTTCGGTCCGCCGACGTCGACCAGCCGCGCGCTCGTCAAGAATTTCAGATCCGGCTCATACGGGGTAATCGGATGGCCGCTCAAGAACAGCCCCAACGTTTCGCGCTCACCGGCCAGTCGCTGAGCGTCGCTCCACTCGGCGACCACGCAGTCTTCCGCGGCATTCAATCCGAACAAATCCACTTGTCCGACGCTCATCGCACGCGAGTTCTGCTCGCCCAAGTGCATGGCGCGATCGAGCTCCGCGGTGAGCGTCGCTCGATTCGGACCAATACCATCGAGACTTCCCGATCGGATCAGGGCCTCGAAGACGCGCCGATTGACGCGCTGTAGATCGATCCGGCGACACAGATCAGGCAAGCTGAGATAGCGTGCGTTGGCCGCGCGTTCCTCGATGATCGCCTGCACCGCGGATTCCCCCACGCCTTTGATGGCCCCCAAGCCATAACGAATGCTGGCGGGGCCGGCGACCCGAAACGCGTACACCGACTCATTCACATCCGGCGGTTGCACGCGAAGACCCATGCTTGCGCATTCATCGATCAGCGTCACGACCTTGTCGGTCTTGTCCATGTCGGAGGACAGCACCGCCGCCATGAACGCCGCCGGATGGTGCGCCTTGAGCCAGGCCGTCTGATAGGACAAAAGCGCATAAGCGGCCGAGTGCGATTTATTGAAACCATAACCGGCAAATTTCTCCATCAGATCGAAAATGTGAGTGGCCTGCCCTTCGCGCACGCCCCGCGCCACGGCTCCGCTCACGAACACCGAGCGCTGCTTCGCCATTTCCTCGGCTTTTTTCTTGCCCATGGCACGGCGCAAAAGATCGGCGCCGCCCAAGGTGTAGCCGGCCAATATTTGCGCGATTTGCATGACTTGCTCTTGATACAGGATCACGCCATACGTGGCTTCCAGCACCCCCTTCAGGTCCGGATGCAGGTAGTCGATGGTCGCACCGCTGGTATCGTGCTTGCGCGCAATGAAATCATCGACCATTCCCGACTGCAGCGGACCGGGCCGGAACAATGCGACCAAGGCCACGATGTCGCCGAAACGATCCGGTTGCAGGCGGCGGATCAGATCTTTCATGCCGCGCGACTCGAGCTGGAAAACCGCCGTCGTCTTGCAGCTCTTCAATAGCCTATAGGTTGCGGCGTCGTCCATGGGCAGCGCGCTCATCACCAAAGGCGCTTCTCCAGCGCTCGCACGATCCCGATTGATGTCGCGCACCGCCCAATCAATGATGGTGAGCGTGCGCAGACCCAGGAAGTCGAATTTGACGAGTCCGGCCGCCTCGACATCGTCCTTGTCGAATTGCGTAACCGGCGTGGTGCCGCCCTCCTCGCAATACAAGGGAGTAAAATCGGTGAGCACTGACGGTGCGATGACGACGCCGCCGGCATGAGTACCGGCGTTACGCGCCAGACCCTCGAGTTTGCGCGCCAAGTCGATTAATTCGCGCACCTCCGTATCGGCGTCGTACAAACGCCGCAATTCGTCTTCTTGTTCGAGCGCCTTGTCGAGCGTGATGCCGATTTCGAAGGGAATCAGCTTCGCGATCTTGTCGACATATCCGTAGTTGTGGCCGAGCACCCGCCCGACGTCGCGCACCACCGCCTTTGCCGCCAGGGTGCCATAGGTGATGATCTGCGACACCCGCTCGCGGCCATACTTATTGGCCACGTAGTCGATGACCCTGTCTCGGCCTTCCATGCAGAAATCGACGTCGATGTCCGGCATCGAGACGCGTTCCGGATTCAAGAATCGCTCGAACAGCAAGTCATGTTCGATCGGATCCAAGTCGGTAATTCCGAGGACGAAAGCAACCAGCGATCCTGCGCCGGAGCCGCGGCCGGGTCCGACCGGGATACCGTTGCCGCGGGCCCAGCGGATGAAATCCGCCACGATCAAAAAATACCCGGCAAAGCCCATGCTGCATATGACCCCCAATTCGAGATCGAGACGCGCCGCGTAGGCCTCGGCGTCTCGCACCACGCCCCGCAGAGACTTCGCCTCCTCGAGCCTCGAGGCGAGGCCGCGATGCGCTTCCTGACGTAAAAATTCCTCGGTGGTGGCGCCGGGCGGCACCGGGTACGCCGGCAGCATTGAGGTGCCCAAATTGATTTCCAGCGAACAGCGCCTGGCGATCTGGATCGTGTTGACCAGCAGTTCCGGAACATCGGCAAACAGCTCGGCCATCTCGGCCGGGGTCTTCAGATACTGCTCCTCCGAATACCGGCGCGGACGGCTCGGATCGGCGATCAATGCACCGTCGTGAATGCACACTCGCGCCTCGTGCGCTTCGAACTCCGCGCGCGTCAAAAAGCGCACGTCGTTGGTCGCAACGGCCGGCACACCGTGTTCGCGAGCCAGATCCAGCACCGCCTCGCCGTAAGCCTGTTCGCCGCCGCGCCCGGTGCGCTGCACTTCGAGATAAAAGCGCTCGCCGCACAGACCCAGCCAGCGCGCAAGGCAGCGGCTGGCCTCGTCCGCCCTTCCGCGCGCCAGCGCCTGGCCGATATCGCCCGCTTGCCCGCCGGACAGGACGATCAGACCCCGCATCACCGCCGGCTCGAGCCAATCGCGTTCCAGCATCGGCACGCCGCGCTGTTGCCCTTCGAGAAAAGAACGGGTCACCAGTTGGGTGAGGTGCCGGTAGCCGACGAGGTTTTGACAGAGGAAGGCCAGACGCGAGGGCGGCGTGCGTTCGCCGCCCTCGCGCACCCACACATCCACGCCGATCAAGGGCTTGATGCCCGCTGACTGCGCCTCCTTATAGAACTTGACCATCGCGAACAGATTGCTTTGGTCCGTGAGCGCGACCGCAGGCATCCCCGCGCCCGCGACCGCGGCCATCAGCTCCGGCACGCGCACGATTCCATCGAGCAGCGAGTACTCGGTGTGCAACCGCAAGTGCACGAATTGAGCCACGCTGCTCACGGCTCCGCGCTGCGCTCGAGCAGGAGAGCCTTGACCGGAGCGAAGCTGCGCCGGTGCAAGGGGCAAGGGCCATGCAGCGCAAGCAGCCGGCAATGCTCTTCGGTACCGTACCCCTTGTGATTGGCGAAAGCGTACTGCGGATAGAGCGCCGCCATCCGATCCATATAGTGATCGCGCGCGGTTTTGGCCAGGATCGACGCGGCGCTGATGGCCGGCTCGGTGGCGTCCCCGCCGACGATCGCGCGCGCGGTCATCCCGAATCCCAAGCCGTCGAGGCTGGGCAGCCGGTCGCCGTCGACGAGCAATCGATGCGGAACACGGGACATCGACAGCACCGCACGGCGCATCGCCAAAAACGTGGCATGTAGGATATTGAGGACGTCGATTTCGGCCGGATCCGCCCACCCTACTCCGAAACACAGCGCGCGGCGGCGAATCGCCGCACCAATCCGCTCCCGCGCCGCAGCGCTCAGCTCCTTTGAATCCGCGATGCCGGTGATGGCGCGGCCCGGGCGCAGAATCACGGCGGCAGCAACCACCGGTCCCGCCAAAGGCCCGCGTCCCGCCTCATCGACGCCCGCGATCCCTGGCCTCACGGCGACTCCGCCGCCGGCGAGCGCCCTCGATGCAGCAGCGACATGATCGCCTGCGCGGCGCGCGCGCTCGCATCCCGCTTGAGTTCGACGTGTAACCGCTCGAACTCATGCTCCAACATAGCCCGTCGTTCGCTATCGTCCAACCACATCAATAGCTCCGCTCCGATCGACTCCGGAACGATTTGTTCCTGAAAATACTCGCCGACCACGCGCCGATCCGCAAGCAGATTTGGCTGCGAAAAGAACTTGGATTTCACCAGATTCAGACGCCTTATGATCCAGGCGCTGATCGCGCCCAAACGGTACACCACGACCATGGGTCGCTTGCACAATGCCGCCTCCAGACTCGCTGTCCCCGAGGCGACCAGCGCGGCGTTCGAGGCGATCAGTGCGGTTTGCGCCTGGCCGTCGATCAGCTGCACCGGAACCTGCGCGGCGACGCGCCGCAGCACTCGCTGAAAAATCTCGCGGGTTGCGGCACTTGCCATGGGCGCGACAAACCGCAATCGAGGACGCCTTGCCGCGAGCCAGGCGACCGTTGCGGCGAAATCTTGAGCCAAACGCCCTACCTCGCCGAGCCGGCTGCCGGGCAGCAGCGCGACCACATCGGCATCGGCCGGCAGGCCGAGTAGCGCGCGCGCGCGCGCACGGTCTACGGTGAGTGGAATCGCATCCGCCAGCGGATGACCGACGAATTCGGCCGCCACCCCCCGGTTTTCGTAAAATCGCTTTTCAAACGGCAATAGGCACAGCACCAAATCGACCGATCGATGAATGCTGTCCACGCGGCTTTGCCGCCACGCCCATACTTGTGGACTGACGTATTGCACCGTGGGTATGGCGGCCGCCCGCAATTCGCGGGCCAGGCCCAAATTGAATTCCGGGGCGTCGATACCGACGAAAACGTCCGGTCTGGCGCGCAGGAATTGTCGCCTGATGCGCGCGCGCAGGCGCAGCAAACGAGGCAGATCGCGCAAAATTTCAACGAGACCCATGACCGCCAGCGACTCGGCCGGCTCCCAGCATTCGCAACCCGCAGCCAGCATTTGCGGCCCGGCCACGCCGAAGAACTGCGCATCCGGCGCGAGCCGTCGCAACGCCTTGATCAAGGCGGCACCGAGTGTATCGCCGGACGCTTCGCCTGCCACCAAGCCGACCCGCAGCGGCGCCTTCATGACTGGGAGCCTATCTGAGCATTGCGCGTGAGCCGCGGCGGCCGGGATACTCAGACTAAGCTCCTACCGAACGATGCTGCGCGAGCTGTGCTTGATGAATTCGACGAACGGCCGGATCTCTGCTTGGCTTTCGGCCGCCCGCTCCAGCTCCTCAATAGCCGAGTGTAACTTTAGGCCGGATCGATACAGCACCCGGTAGGCACGCCGGATGTTAAGGATCTGTTCGGCCGTGAAGCCGCGGCGCTTCAAGCCTTCCGAATTGACGCTATGCGGTACGGCCGGCCTTCCGACCACCATGAGGTATGGCGGCACATCGCGAGTGACGGCGGCGTTGTGCGCAAGGAAACAATGCGCGCCGACCTTGGTGAATTGATGAACGGCCGACAGACCGCCCATGATGACCCAATTGCCGAGCTCCACGTGGCCGCCGAGCGTTGCGCAGTTCGCCATCACGATCTGGTCGCCCAGTTGGCAGTCGTGCGCGACGTGTGAGTAGGCCATGAGTAGATTGTCGTTGCCGATGCGCGTCACGCCCACCCCATGGGTCGTGCCGCGGTTCACGGTGACGGATTCGCGAAACACGTTGCGGTCGCCGACCTCGAGCCGCGTCGGCTCGCCCCGGTATTTCTTGTCCTGCGGCGCATCGCCCAGCGAAGCGAATTGATAAATCTTGTTGTTGGCGCCGATGCTCGTCGGGCCGTTGATCACGACATGCGGTCCAATCCAGGTACCGGGACCTATCGTCACGTCCCGACCGATGATGCTATAGGGCCCGATCGCGACATCGGCCGCGATCTGCGCTTGCGGTGCGATCACGGCGCGCGGGTCGATCACCGCATCGATCATCCGCTCGCTCCCTTGGGGCTGCGCGGCTTCGCTGTCGCTGCCTTGGTCTCCGGGGCGACCATGATTTCCGCCGAGGCTACCTCCGCCCCGTCGACCTCCGCCACGCCGTGAAATTTCCAAATTCCCTTAAAGGCGCGCTTCAGCCACACTTTGAGCATGAGCTGATCGCCGGGTTCCACGGGCTTGCGAAATCTCGCGTTGTCGATCGCGACAAAATAAAAGCGCGTTTCCGAGTCAGGCACTACACCGGCGGTCTTGAATGCGAGGATGCCCGAAGTTTGAGCCAGCGCCTCGATGATCATGACGCCCGGCATTACCGGCCGGTGGGGGAAATGCCCCGGGAAGAACGGCTCGTTGACCGTGACGTTCTTCAGCGCGTGAATGTACCGCCCCGCCTCGCAGGCGAGCACCCGATCGACCAGCAAGAACGGATACCGGTGCGGCAATTGCCGCATGATCGCTTCAATATCCATCTTGAGTGGTTCCGACATTATCGCTCCTTTTTACCAAACTTCCGCAGGTGCGCCACCATACGCCGCCACGCGCGGGTGGGCACGGCGGGCATGCCGCTCGAGTAGCTGCCCGCCTCCTTGATCGAGGCGCTGATCAGGCTGAGGCCGGTGACCATCACATCGTCCGCAATCGTCAAATGGCCCGCTATGCCCACCATGCCGCCGATCATGCAGCGCTGGCCCACCGTGGTGCTGCCCGAGATTCCGCTGCAGCCGGCGATGGCGGTGTGCGCACCGATGGTCACGTTGTGTCCGATCTGGATCAGATTGTCCAGCTTGACGCCCTGTTCGATCACGGTATCCGCGATGGCTCCGCGATCGATGGTGGTGTTCGCACCGATCTCGACATCGTCGCCGATACGCACGCTGCCGACCTGCGGCACCTTCACCCAGGTGCCCCGATCGGACGCGAAGCCGAAGCCGTCGGCTCCGATCACCGCGCCGGCATGCACGATGCAGCGGCGCCCGACATTCACGCCGGCGTACAGATTGACCCGCGCGATCAGTCGAGTGTCCGCGCCGACGCGGACGCCGCGCTGCACGATGCAGCCCGGGCCGACCTCGACGCGTTCTCCGAGCTCGACCTCCTCCTCGATCACCGCCAGCGGCCCCACGGCCGCCGATGAATCAATATGTGCGGTCTTGGCGATGACGGCACTCGGGTGGATTCCGGGCGACGCGTGAAATTCGGGGTGCAACAGCGATGCAATGCGCGCATAAGCCAGGTAGGGATTCGGTGTGATGAGCGCATCAACCGGGCAGCCTTCGGCCTCGACCGCCGTGACCACCACTGCACTCGCGCGCGTGTCCTTCAGACCCTTGCGGTATCGCGAATTCGCGAGAAAGCTCACGCTCCCCGGCGTCGCCTGCGAGAGCGTTGCAACGTGCGAAACCCTAAGGTCGGGCGACCCGCGCAGTGTCAAGCCAAAGCGTACCGCCAATTCGCCCAGGCTGAATTCCTCTTGCACTTGCGCACATCCTCGTGCGAAAGCCTCGAGACGCTATTTAGTGCTGCCGGCGGGTTTGGCCGGCGGCGCGCTCCCCGGAGGCGTAGGGGGCAAGGTTGCCGGCTTGGTATTGAGCACCGCCAACACGTTCGCCGTGATGTCGAGCGGCCCCTTCGCGAAAAACACACCGTCGCCCAGCACCAGATCAAAGCCCTGCGCGTTCGCATAGCCTTGGATCTCCTGCACGAGGTAGCGCTGAACCTTGCCGATCTCCTCGTTGCGGCGCGTCGAGGCGTCGTCTTGGAATTCTCCGGCCTTGCGCGAGAACTCGCGCTGCTGATCGCGCAGGGTCTTTTCGGCCTTGGCGCGATCGGCCTCCGCCATGACTGCGCCCTCTTTCTGCAATTTCTCGTCCTTGGCCTTCAGGTCGTTCTGCATCGTCAACAATTCGCGGCGGCGCGGCGCAAATTCATTCTCGAGGGCCTGCATGGCGGTCTTGGTCTGCGGCGCCTCTTCCAAGAGCTTCTGGAAATTGACCACGCCCATTTTGATTTCCGCGTTCGCCGTGCCGGCCATCATGAGGCCGCACAGGCCGAGACCCAGGAATGGAATACTGCGATTGAAAGTCGACATGTTGATTTTAAGACCTCGAAAAATAATGGGTCAAAACGCTTGACCGATAGAAAACTGAAACCGCTCCGTTTGGTCGCCGAAAGTCACCGTGTTGCCTTGATACGCGTTCAACGGTATGGCGTATGAGAAGCGGAACAGCCCCAACGGCGCGAGCCACTGAACCGCAAGGCCCGTGGATTCCTTTAGATTAGCATAACTGAAGTGATAGTTGACCGGCGTAATGTCGTCAACTCCCAGGAACTGAACCTTGTTCCCGGTATAAAAGACACTTCCCATGTCGTAGAACCAGCTGATCCGAGCGGCGCTTTTCCACTTGTCCGGCACCGGAAACAACAGTTCCAGCCGGCTCACCACCCGCAAGTTGCCGCCGAAAGGATTGCCGCCGCCGATATTGTCCCGGGGCCCCAAAGTGCTCTCGCGAAAGCCGCGGACGCTGTCCGGGCCGCCCGCGAAATAATTCAAGTAAGGCGGCAAGAACGTGGTGTTTCCCACAGACGCGGCATAATCGACGCTCGCGTTGTACGCCAGCAGCCATTTGTGCCAGACCGGGATGTACTGGAGGTACTGCGTATTGAGGGCGTAGTAGCGAACTTCGCTCAACGGCAGTGCGTATCGGCCCGATACCGCCAGGTGCATGCCGCGGTCGGCGAACAAGGCACGGTTCCGCGTGTCGAGGTTCCACCCGGCGCTGAGTTCGTAAGTATAGAAATCCGTGCCGTAGACCGTGTAGGGATTGTCCAGCGAGTTGATCTGTCCGTCGCCGTTGGTGTCGTCGAGATAGCTCGTAAACGTATTGCCGTTACTCTTCACCCAATTGATGGATTGCAGCGAACTGTAGCCCTGCGAAACCACCAACTCGTTCTTGTTCGCGGCGGCGCCGACCTGCACGTATTGATACTCGGTGATGGGGTAGGACCAGTTCACCGCCCCGGTCAATTGCTTGGTCGAGAACTTCGATGCCGCCGCGACGAATTGGATGATGTCGCGGTAGGTTACGGAAACGGTCCGGGCCACCCCGTCGATCGTTGTATACGGATCGGTGCGCGCCATGGTGTAGGTCTTGCTGTACTTGCCGGCGTTGACCTCGACCGCGATGCGATCGCCGGTGCCCATGAAGTTGCTGTGGACGAAATTGGCGTTGAGACTCACTCCCTGAGCCTGCGAGTAGCCGATGCCGCCGCCGAACTGTCCCGGCAGGCCTTCCTTGATGTTGAAGTCCACGTCCACCAAGTCCGCGCTACCGGCAACCGGTTTGGTCTCGAATTCGACCTTTTCAATGTACGGCAGGCGCTGCAGACGCTCCTTCGAGCGCTCCACCGCCGAATTCGACAGCCAGCCGCCTTCGAGCTGGCGCATTTCACGACGCAGCGTTTCGTCGTTGATGGCGGTGGTATTGTTGAAATTGATGTGCCTCACGTAGACCCTGTTACCCGGCTCGATGAAGAAAGTCAGCGATACGGTCTTCTTCTCGTTGTCGGTTGTCGGCACCGGATCTATCTTGGAGAAAGCGTAGCCGTCCGCACCGAGGCGATAGCTCATCAGTTCCTGCGAACTGGTGACCTGCTTGCGCGAATAGATATCGCCCGGCTTGAACAGCAGCAGCGCGCGCAACTGCGCCTCGGGGACCACCATGGTGCCGGCGAGCTTGATCTCCGACACCCTGTAAACGTCTCCCGGATTGACGTTGATGGCGATGTACATGTCGTCTTTTTCGGGAGCTATGGTGACCTGCGTCGATTCGATCTGGAAGTTGGCGTAGCCGCGGTCCATGAAATACGAACGGAGTTTTTCCAGATCGCCGGTGAGCGATTCACGCGAGTAGCGGTCGTCTTGCTTGTACCAGGACAGCCAATTCGGCGTATGCAACTCGAACGTCTCGAGTACGTCCTTGTCCTTGAACTTGGTATTGCCGACCAGGTTGATCATCTCGATCTTGGCGCGCTTGCCCTCCTTGATATCGACCAGCACGTCCACCTTGTTGCCCGGCAAATCGGTCACCTTGGTATCCACGCGCACCGCGTACTTGCCGCGGCTGAAATATTGGTCGGTGAGATATTGCTTGACTTCATCGAGCACCGACCGGTCGAATGTCTTGCCTTGCGCTAGGCCGACGTTGCGCAGACTCTTCTGCAAATCCTCTGTTTTAATATCCTTGTTTCCCTTGATCTCGAATTTTGCGATCGACGGCCGCTCGATCACCACCACCAGCAGAATGTTGCCGTCGCGCCGCAACTCGACGTCGCGGAAAAAACCCGTGGCGTAAAGCGCGCGCATGGCCTCGCCGATGCGCTGCTGATCGAGGTGATCGCCGATGTTGACCGGCAAATAATTGAATACCGTGCCCTCGGATATGCGCTGCAATCCTTCGATACGAATATCTCCGACGATGAACGAGGAATCCTGCACCGCCTGCGCATGCAGATACATCCCGAACGGCTGAATGGCAAGCGCCATCAAGCAAATCAACCGAAATTCAAGCCGCACGCGACGTCGACCGCATGCAATCTCGATGGGCGGCGCGCGCGACGCAGCGCCGCTCCGGCGGCTCAAACCTGAGGTAGATCATGATTCCCCATTAATTAAAATGTCTGGATATATCGTTATAGAATGCAAGGCTCATCAACACGACCAGCAAGGCTATCCCCACTTGCTGCCCGAGATTCTGGGCGCGCTCGGACAGCGGGCTGCCCTTCGCGGCTTCCACCAACTGATACACCACTTGACCGCCGTCGAGCAGCGGCACCGGCAGCAAATTGAGCACTCCCAAGCTCACGCTGATGATGGCCAAAAAACCGATGAACGCCGTCGCTCCCAAATAAGCGCTGATGCCCGCGAACTCGGCAATGCTGATCGGACCCGAGATGTTCTTCGCGGAGACCTGCCCCATCACGATGCGCGAGAGCATTTGCACCGTGATGGATGACATTTCCCACGTCTTGCGCACGCCGACGGCGAGAGCGGCGAGCGGTCCGGATCGGCGCATCTCGACCAATCCCGGCGGCCATGCCCTGGGGCCCTCGGCGAGCGTGATTCCGAGCCGGCCGACAGTTCTGCCCTGCTCGGTGACCCGCGGCACCACGGTAACGATGCGCACGGGCGCGCCGGCGCGCTCGACGTCGATCGAAATCTCGCGTCCCGCCGAACCGGTCACCACCGAAATGAAATCCGAACTGTTGCCGATCGGCTGGCCGTCGACCGCCAACAGCCGATCGCCGGCGCGCAAGCCCGCGCGCGCTCCCGCGCTGCCCTGGGGCGCGGCCTGCACCACCGATTCGGCCTTCCAGGTCGCCAAATCGAAGCCCAGACCCTGCAATAATTTGCCCGGCTCCGTCAACGGACGCCTATCCGACGTGACGCGCAGAGTGAGCGCGAGTTCGCTGCCGTCACGACGCACGCGCATGGGTATCACACCGTCGTCCGCGACCTGACGAAGCAAATCCATCTGCAGCTGCTCGGTGTCCTCGACGTCGCGATCGCCGATACGCACGACTTGATCGCCGCGCCGCAAGCCGGCATCGGCGGCGGGACTATCGAGCCGTACCTGCCCGATCACCGGCTTGACGACCTCGGTGCCGACCATCGCCAAGATCGCATAGAGCAGCGAAGCAAAAACGAGATTCATGGCCGGCCCGGCCAGCAACACCGCGATGCGATGCAGGATGGGTTTACGCGTGAAAGAGCGCGGCAGTTCCTCGGGCAGAACCTCGCCCTCGCGCTCATCGAGCAGCTTTACGTATCCGCCCAATGGTATGGCGGCCAGGCAATATTCGGTTCGATCGGCGTCATGGCCGACCCGCATCAGCAGGGGTTTCCCGAACCCGATGCTGAAGCGTAAGACCTTGAAGCCGAGTTTCTTCGCGACCCAATAATGTCCGAACTCGTGAACCGCAACCAATATCCCGATCGCAACCAAGAAGGCGGCGACAAAAATCAGCATCTTCATGCGAGGGCTCCATTCGCAGGCTCGATCAACGCGAGCGCCAAGCGTCGCGCTTCGGCGTCGGCGTCCAATACATCGCCCAATACACTCACCGGACGCGAATCGAGGCGCTGTAACACACTGTCAATGACCGCGGCAATGCCGGTAAAGTTCAAGCGCCGGTCAAGAAACGCCTGAACCGCTATCTCATTGGCCGCGTTCAATACCGCCGGCGCCGTACCGCCGGCGCGCGCCGCCGCCCTGGCAAGTCCGAGACTGGGGAAACGAGCGTGATCCGGCGGTTCGAAATCCAGCCGGCCGATCTGACCTAGGTCGAGGGATTGTACACCGGAATCCACTCGCTCCGGCCAGGCGAGCGCTTGAGCGATCGGGGTGCGCATATCGGGTGCGCCGAGTTGCGCCAGCATCGAGCCGTCGGCGTAATCGACCAGCGAATGCACCAGGCTTTGCGGGTGAACCACCACCTCGACCCGCGACTCGGGCAAGCCGAACAGCAGTGTCGCTTCGATGACCTCGAGACCCTTGTTCATGAGAGTGGCCGAATCTACCGATATCTTTCGGCCCATTTTCCACTTCGGGTGATCGCAAGCTTCCGCGGGCGTCACACTGCCGAGCCGCGCGAGCTCCGTCAAGCGAAACGGGCCGCCCGACGCGGTCAAGATCACGCGCACCACTCCGCGCGCGGCTTCTCCGGGCAGGTAGCCAGCCGGCATGCATTGAAAAATCGCATTGTGCTCGCTGTCGATCGGGATCAGCTCGGTTCTCGACCGGCGCACCTCGTCCATCAGCAATCGCCCCGCCATCACCAGGGCTTCCTTGTTGGCCAACAACACGCGCTTGCCGGCGCGCACCGCCGCGAGGGTCGGCAGCAATCCGGCGGCGCCGACGATCGCCGCCATCACCACCTGTACGTTGCCGCCGGTCACCGACGCCGCAAGCGCATCGACCCCGCTTTCCACCTGGGTCGACGACCGGGAAGCCTTCAATGCCTCCCGAGCCTGTGCTGCGGCCTCGGCATCGACCATGACCACGGCATCGGGCCGAAACTTGAGCGCCTGCTCGACCAGCGTTTGCCAGCTTCCGTAGGCCCCCAGCACGGCCACCCGAAATCGCTGCGGATGCAGCTCAATTACTCGGAGGGTACTGCGGCCGATGCTGCCGGTGGAACCCAAAATCGCAATGCCGCACGGCGCACTCACGCGATGACACCGGAGCCGAACAATCCCAATGCATACAAGGGCGCCGCGGCCGTCACACTGTCGATACGATCCAGAATGCCGCCGTGCCCCGGCAACAGCGCACCGCTGTCCTTGAGGCCGGCCGACCGTTTGAACATGCTCTCGGTCAAATCCCCCACCACGGAAAAAATACCCACGGCGCAACCGAATGCGACGCAGGGCAGCGCCGGCAAATGAAAATACAGCGCCCCGCTCCAGGCGACCAGCGCCACGGCGCATAGTCCGCCGATCACGCCTTCCCAGGTCTTGCCGGGACTCACGCGCGGCGCGAGTTTTCGCCGGCCGAAATTGCGGCCGGCGAAAAACGCGCCGATGTCCGCGCCGATCACCAACAGCAGCAGCCACAAAACGATTTGCGGGCCACGCGCAAATCCGTTGCCGGCGATCGTAAGCCTCGAGAGCGCCACGAAGGCGGGCACCAGGACCGGCACGCCGCACAGCAGCGCTAGGCGTGGCTGATGCCGCTCGGGCGCCAGCACCAGCCACAGGAAGGCGATTGCCCACCACACACAGGCGCCGCTCAGTAGAATCAACAGATGCTTCGGATCACTCGTCCACAGCCAACTCAGCAGCAACAAGAGCGCGATTGCGCCCGCATACGCCAATCGTCCCGCCCCGCTATGCAAGCCCCCGAAACCGGCCCATTCCCACGCTCCTATGATCCCCAACGCGGCGAACACCAATACCGTCCGCTGCGGCGCCAGCACGAACAGCCCCAGCAGCAGCAAGCCGCTCATGGCCACCGCCGACAAGATGCGCACCTTAAGCATCCGCTTTCACCACGAGCTGCGCGGACGTCTTGCCGAAGCGGCGTTCGCGTTGGGCGAAGAACGCGAAGGCGGCATCGAGATGCGCCACCGAGAACTCCGGCCACAACACATCGGTAAAGTACAGCTCGGTGTAGGCGAGGTTCCACAGCAGAAAATTACTGATGCGCTGCTCGCCGCCGGTGCGGATCAAAAGATCGGGATCCGCTATGCCGCCGAGCGCGAGGCGCGCCGCGACCTGGGCTTCGTCGATTTCCGACGGCGACAGAATTCCGGCGCTGACGTCGCGAGCGAGCGAGCGGCAGGCCTGCGCAATGTCCCAACGGCCGCCGTAAGCCATCGCCACCGTCAACCCAAGCCCCGAATTGCCTTCAGTCAACGACTCCGCATCCACCATGCGACGCTTGAGCTCACCCGCCAATAGTTCCCGGTCGCCGATGAAGCGTATGCGTACCTGATTGCGATGCAGATTCGCCGCCTCGCGCGACAGCGCCTCGAGGAACAGACTCATGAGCATGCCGACCTCCTCCGGCGGCCTGCGCCAATTCTCGCTGCTGAAGGCGAACAACGTCAGGTAGCGAACCTTGCGGCGTGCGCACTCCTCGACCACCCGGCGAACCACCGTGACGCTGGCGCGGTGACCGACCGGCCGCGGCAAGCCGCGCAAACGGGCCCATCGACCGTTGCCGTCCATGATGATCGCGACATGCTGAGGCGCGTCGGCCATTGTGCTAAGGGGTTATGCGGGTCTCGCCGAGGTCAGACCTGCATCAATTCCTTTTCCTTGTCGGCCATCGCGTGATCGATCTCCGCGACGTACTTGTCGGTCAGCTTTTGGATGTCGTCCTGGGCGCGCCGATCCTCATCCTGTGCGATCTGCTTCTCCTTGAGCATTTCCTTCAACTGATTCATAACCTCGCGCCGCACGTTGCGCACCGACACGCGGGCACTCTCGGCTTCGGATCGCACCACTTTGGTAATGTCGCGGCGCCGCTCTTCGGTCAAGGCAGGCATCGATATTCGGATCAGCTGCCCGGCGGTATTCGGCGTTAGCCCGAGGTCCGATTTGAATATCGCCTTCTCGATGATCGGCACCATCGCCTTCTCCCACGGCGTCACGGTGAGCGTGCGCGCATCTTCTGCCGCGATGTTCGCCACCTGGTTCAACGGCATCTCCGAACCGTAGTAATCGACCTTGATGTGTTCGATAAGGCTGGTGTGCGCCCGGCCGGTGCGCAGCTTCTTCAGTTGATCTTTGAATGTCGACACGCATTTCTGCATGCGCTGCGCCGCATCCTTCTTGATTTCTTCCAGCATTGCTACCCCCTTTTAAGGCCCGGCGCAGACGACGGTGCCCACGTCTTCGCCTTGCACAATTCGCACCAGATCGCCCGCATGGAACAGGTTAAAAACCTGAAGCGGCAAGTTGTTTTCCCGGCACATCACGATCGCGGTGGCGTCCATCACGTCGAGACGCTCGTTCAGGACCTGATCGAAGGTCAAACGCCTATAGCGCTTGGCGGCGGGATTCTGCAGCGGATCGGTATCGTAAATACCGTTTACCTTGGTCGCCTTCAGTAAGATATCCGCATTGATTTCGATGGCACGAAGACTCGCCGCGGTATCTGTGGTGAAGAAAGGATTGCCGGTGCCGGCCCCGAATATGACCACGCGCCCCTTCTCGAGGTGGCGCACCGCACGGCGGCGAATGTAGTCTTCGCACACCTCGTTGATGCGCAGCGCGGACATGACACGGGCATAAGTGCCGAGACTTTCGAGCGCGTCCTGCATCGCGAGCGCATTGATCACGGTGGCCAACATGCCCATATGATCGGCGGTGACTCGATCCATGCCGGCACGCGCGAGCCCGGCGCCGCGAAAAATGTTGCCGCCGCCGAGCACCACGGCGACCTGCACGCCCATTTGAGTCAGATCCCTGATTTCCCCCGCAATGCGCTTGAGGATCTTTGGGTCAATACCATAATCCTCACTGCCCAATAATGCTTCGCCGGACAATTTGACCAAGATTCTGCGGTAGCGTGCCGTCGGCGTTGTGTCCGTCATGATTCCGTACCCTACTATAAAGGACCCCGCCGGCGCGGGGTCCCTAGGAGCTCCTATGTCAAATTTATCGGGTCCTTGGCAACGGGGGGCTAGTGTTTCTTGAACCCGTCGCCGCCGCCCTGCGCGGCCTTGTCCTGCGCCTTCACCTGCGCCATCACCTCGCCGACGAAATCGTCCTGCTTCTTTTCGATGCCGGCGCCGACTTCGTAGCGCACGAATTGCACCACCCTGGCTCCCGACTTCTTGACCAGTTTCTCGACCGTGGTTTCCGGGTCCTTGACGAACGGTTGACCGAGCAGGGTAATCTCCGCCAAGAACTTGCGCAGCCGCCCTTCCACCATTTTGGCGATGATATCCGGCGGCTTTTTCTCGCCCTTGGTCTGATCGGTCAGGATCTCGCGCTCCTTCTCGAGCACGGCGGCCGGCACTTCGGGCGCATCCACGTAGGCAGGATTTGCCGCCGCCACGTGCATGGCCAGGTCGCGCGCGAGCGCTTCATCTCCGCCCTCGAGTGCAACCAAACTGCCTATCCGCAAGCCGTGGACGTAGGAACCGAGCGCCTTGGGCGCGGTTATACGCACGAACCGGCGCACGGCAATGTTCTCGCCGATTTTCGCTATCAATGCACGGCGCCTGTCTTCCAAAGCGCCCGAGCCCTGCTTAAGCTGCAGCAGTCCCGCCACGTCGGCGGGCGCATGCGCCAACGCCGCCTTCGCCAGGTCGCGCGCGAACTGCTGGAATTCGGGGCTGCGCGCCACGAAATCCGTTTCGCAGTTGACTTCGATTAGAACCGCACTGTTGCCGGCGCGCTCCGCCACGACGGCGCCTTCGGCCGCGATCCGCGCGGCCTTCTTATCGGCCTTCGCCAGGCCGCTCTTGCGCATGAGCTCGGCTGCCGCGTCCAAATCGCCCTTGGTCTCGACCAAGGCCTTTTTACACTCCATCATGCCGGCGCCGGTGCGTTCACGCAGCTGTTTGACCGTATCTGCCGTAATATTCATGATCCTTCAAATCCGCCGTTGGGCAGTTTTCCTTTCAGTATCATTTGGACAATTAATGGAAAGGGCGGATCTTCAAGCGCCACGCGCCGGTGTACGACGCGCCACGGGTCGGCGCCGCGGCGCGCTCGCGGGTCGCGTTTCGGCCGGCGCAGTGTCCGATGCGTCGACCTCGTCCACTTCGACTTCGACCTCGTCGAGCTGGGCGGCGACCGCGGCGGCTCCCGGAATGACCGTCACCGGGACCTTGCGGCGCGGTGCCGGCTTCTTGCCGCGTCCGGTGGATGGCGGCGTCCGGCGCCCCGCCGCCGTCCGCTTCTTCGGATTGCCCTCTTCGTCGAGCTCCACGAATTCGTCTTCGCCGACCGGCACCTGCGGGAGCGAAGCCTTGCCTTCCAGCACTGAATCCGCGACACCGCCGGCGTAAAGCAATATCGCCCGCATGGCGTCGTCATTGCCCGGAATGACATAGTCGATGCCGTCGGGCGAGCAATTGGTGTCGACCACCGCGACCACCGGGATTCCGAGCTTACGCGCCTCGTTGATGGCGATTTCCTCGTGGCCGACGTCGATCACGAACAGCGCATCGGGCAGCGCGGTCATGTCGCGAATGCCGCCGAGGCTGCGCAGCAGCTTGTCCATTTCCCGGCGCAGCATCTGCGCCTCTTTCTTGCCGCGGCGATCGAGCGAGCCGTTTTGCGCCATTTCATCAAGCTCATTGAGACGCTTGATCGACTGACGAATGGTCTTGAAATTGGTCAACATCCCGCCCAACCAGCGCTGGTTGACATAGGGCATATTGCAGCGCGTGGCTTCCTTCTCGACCGCATCGCGGGCCGAACGCTTGGTGCCGACGAACAGCACCTTGCCGCCCTCGGCCGCCACACCCTTGATGAATGCAGCCGCCCGCGCATACAGGGGCTGAGTCTTCTCGAGGTTGATGATGTGAATCTTGTTGCGCTCGCCAAAAATGAACGGCGCCATCTTCGGGTTCCAGAAGCGGGTTTGATGCCCAAAATGGACGCCCGCTTCCAGCATTTGTCGCATTGACACGCTGGTCATATGTAAATCTCCTGTCGGGTTGAGCCTCCGCGAATCCCAATCGGCAACCCGGGAAGCCTTGAAATCGCAGGCTGAGCCTGCAAATTCCTACAAGCCGCGCCGGGCACCCGGCCGATTGTGACGACACGCGTGCGGGGTTGTTAAAAATAGCCGCGCTTTATACCATGAACCCTTATCAGAAACAAAGCCTAAGCCTTATATGAACGTGACCATCAAGACCCCCGCCGAACAGGACAAGATGCGGGCGGCCGGGCGCCTGGCGGCAAGCGTGCTCGATATGATCGAACCGTTCGTTCAACCCGGGGTCACCACCCAGGAGCTCGACCAGCGCTGCCATGATTTCATCGTCGATGAGCTGAAATCGATTCCGGCCAATCTCAATTATCGAGGCTTCCCGAAGACCATTTGCACCTCCGTCAACCATGTCGTCTGCCATGGAATCCCGGGGGACAAGCGCTTGAAGAACGGCGACATCATCAATATCGACGTTACCGTGATCCGCGACGGATTCCACGGCGACACCAGCCGCATGTACTTCGCCGGCACCGCCCCCGTGCTGGCCCGCCGCCTGACGACCGCTTGCTATCGAATCCATGTGGCTCGGCATTCGCGCGGTAAAGCCCGGTGCGCACCTGGGCGACATCGGCCATGCGATCCAGACCTTCGCCGAAAGCAACAGTTTTTCGGTGGTACGGGAGTACTGCGGACACGGCATCGGCCGGGTCTATCACGAGGATCCGCAAGTGCTGCACTACGGCAAACCGGGAACCGGCCTCGAACTCCTGCCCGGCATGACCTTTACCATCGAACCCATGATCAATGCCGGACGCCGCGATGTGCGGCTGCTGCCCGACGGTTGGACGGTAGTGACCAAGGACCAGTCGCTCTCGGCGCAGTGGGAACATACGATTTTGGTCACCGAGGACGGGTATGAAGTGCTCACCCTTGGCGCGGCCGCGGCGATGCCCGCCGCCGCGGCGGCCTCTTGAACGCTGGGGCTAAATATCTCGAGTCCGCGGCCGACTGGGCCTACTTGGGGACGGTGCCCGAGGCGCTGCAAGGCGGCCAATACTCTCCCGCCGCGTTTCGCCAGGTGCTGGATCACGGCGCCGATTTGCTGCGGGAGCGCTTCCTCGCCGACGACGCGATCGAGGATCTGGTGCGCGACCGAGCGCGTCTGGTCGATATCGCGTTGCGCACCGCGTGGGCACGCCACACCGGCAAATTCGCACAGGACTTGGCCTTGGTGGCGGTGGGCGGCTATGGGCGCGGCGAACTTCACCCGAGTTCCGATATCGACATCATGGTGCTGCTGCCGAAGAGCGATTCGGCCGACTGGCAAACCGACATCGAGCTATTCCTGACGTTTCTCTGGGACATCGGCCTCGAGGTCGGTCACAGCGTTCGCTCCATCGATGACTGCCAGCGCGAGAGCCTCGCGGACATCAGCGTCGCATCCACGCTGTTCGAGGCGCGTCTGCTGGCCGGGCCCGAGGCGCTGTTCGCCGGCATGCGCCGTGCGCTCGCGCCCGATCGGCTTTGGTCGTCGCAGGATTTCTTCGAAGCCAAGGTGAAGGAGCAAACCGAGCGCCATCACCGCTATTTCGATACGGCGTACAACCTCGAACCGAACGTCAAATCGAGTCCCGGCGGGCTGCGCGACATTCAGACCATCGGCTGGGTGGCAAAGCGCCACTTTGGAACTGACACCCTCGACGAACTGGTGGCGCACGACTTTTTGACGCGCGACGAGTTGCGAAATCTCAAGGCCGGTCAATCTTTCCTGTGGAAAGTGCGATTCGGCCTGCACGTGCTCACGGGCAGGCGCGAGGACCGCTTGTTGTTCGATTATCAGATCAAACTCGCGAAGCTGTTCGGCTACGAGGACGCGAGCTTCACCCTCGCGGTCGAACAACTCATGCAGAAGTACTACCGCACGGTCATGGATATCAGCTTGCTCAACGAAATGTTGCTGCAGCTGTTTCGCGAGGCGATCCTCACGCAAAGCGAGCCACCGGTACCGATCAATCCGCGCTTCCAAATCCGCAACGATTACCTGGAAGTGACCAATCCGGAGGTCTTCGCCCGCTATCCTTCGGCGCTGTTGGAGCTGTTCGTGCTGTTGCAGCAGAACCCGACGCTGCGCGGCGTGCGCGCCGAGACCATCCGTTTGATCGGCGCCCATGTGTGGCTGATCGACGAGGAATTTCGGCAAAACCCGCGCCACCACCGGCTTTTCATGGATATTCTGTGCGCCCCCGTCGGGGTGACGCACGAGCTGCGCCGCATGAATTTATACGGAGTGCTCGGCCGCTATATTCCCTCCTTCGGCCGGGTCGTCGGGCGCATGCAATACGACCTGTTCCATGCCTACACGGTGGATGCGCACACGCTGTTCGTGGTGAGCAATTTGCGGCGATTGGCGATTCCAAAATTCAACGACGAATTGCCGGCCTTGAGCCAAATCATGCAATCCCTGCCGCGTCAGGAGCTCGCCTACCTGGCGGCGCTCTTCCACGACATCGCCAAAGGCCGCGGCGGCGACCACTCCGAACTCGGTGCCGTCGACGCGGAAGCGTTTTGCTTGGAGCAGGGGCTCGGGCGCTACGAGGCGCGCCTTGTCGCTTGGCTGGTCCGCAATCATTTGATTTTGTCGATCACGTCCCAGAAGAAAGATATCAGCGATCCCGACATCATTCATGAATTCGCGCGCCGCGTCGGCGATCAAGCGCACTTGGACTATTTGTACGTGTTGACCGTCGCGGATGTCCGCGGCACCAATCCGAAACTGTGGAATGCCTGGAAATCCCGCTTGTTCGAGGAGTTCTACGAGCGCACCAAGCGCGCGCTGCGCCGCGGCTTGGAAACTCCGGTCGATCAGGAGGAACTGATCCGGGAAACTCAAGAGCAGGCGCGGGCGAAAATGCCCTCGATCCCGCAGGAGCAGGTCGCGCAAGTGTGGTCGCAATGGACCGAGGCGTACTTCCTGCGCTACACGCCGGAAGAGATCGCCTGGCAGACCGGCGTGTTGGCGAGCCGCCACCCCGGCGAGGATGCCCCCCTGGTCGCCGTACGGCAATTGACCGACCGCGGAGGCACCGCGGTGCTCACCTATACACCGCATCGTCTGCACAGCTTCGCGCGCACGACCGCGGTCCTCGATCAGATGGGGCTCAATGTCGTGGATGCGCGTTTGATCACCAGTGCCAACGGATTCAGCCTGGAAACCTACGTGGTTCTCGAAGACAACGGCGCGGTGATCGCCGATCCGGCGCGCATCAGCGAAATCGAGCGCGAACTGTGGCGCAATCTGCAGCAACCGGAGGATTCGCCGTTGCACGTGACGCGCCGCGCGCCGCGCCAAGTGCGCATGTTCTCGACGCCGACTCAGGTCAATTTCAGCTTTGGACAGCCGCAATAATCGCACCATTCTCGAATTGATAGCCGCGGACCGCCCCGGATTGCTCTCCGAAGTGGGCAAGGTATTCAAGACCGGAGGCGTTGCGATCAACGACGCGAAGATCATGACCGTCGGCGAACGCGCCGAGGACGTTTTCTATATCACCGACTTGGACGGCGGCCTGCTGCAAGAGGAGGCGTGCAAGAAGGTGCACGATTGCTTGGTGCGCGCCCTCGATCGGCGCGACGCGGCGGCACGGTTGTGACGGCGAACGTGCAAGAACTGCGCAACCTCATTGAGAGCGCCTACGAATCGCGTGCCGAGATCACGCCCGAAAGCGCCTCCGCGGCAACCCGCACGGCGGTCGAGACCACTCTCGGGCTGCTCGATGCGGGCATCTTGCGGGTGGCGGAGAGAAACGGCGGCGGATGGCGGGTCAACGAGTGGCTGAAGAAGGCCGTGTTGCTGTCGTTTCGCATCACCCGAAACGCGCCGATGAGTTCCGCGGCCTTAAGCTTCTACGACAAGGTGCCCCTGAAATACAGCGGGTGGACGGAGGCGCAATTCGCGGCGGCGGGAGTGCGCGTGGTGCCGCCTGCGACGGTGCGCCGCGGCGCGTTCGTCGCGCCCAATGTGGTGTTGATGCCAAGTTACGTCAACATCGGCGCCTATGTCGATTCAGGCACCATGGTCGACACTTGGGCCACGGTGGGATCCTGCGCGCAGATCGGCAAGAACGTGCATTTGTCGGGCGGGGTCGGCATCGGTGGCGTGCTCGAGCCGCTGCAGTCGAGCCCGACCATCATCGAGGACGATTGCTTCATCGGCGCCCGCTCGGAAATCGTCGAAGGCGTCATCGTCGAAGCCGGCGCGGTGGTCTCGATGGGCGTATTCATCGGGCAGAGCACGCGTATCTACGATCGCGAACGCGACCAGATCCTCTACGGACGGGTTCCGGCCGGCGCCGTCGTGGTGCCGGGCACCCTGCCGTCCGCCAACGGCAAGTATGGTCTCGCATGCGCGGTCATCGTGAAGCGGGTGGACTCGCAGACTCGAGCCAAAACCGCGCTGAACGACCTGTTGCGCAACATCGATGATTGACGATCCCCGGGGCTGATCGAAAGAGCGCGGCGCCGAACCGCGGCTCAACCGAAGCGGCCTGTAATGTAGTCCTCGGTGAGCTTCTGCTGCGGATTGGTGAACACGAGATCGGTCGGTCCGACTTCGATCAAATCGCCCAAGTGAAAGTACGCCGTACGCTGCGATACGCGCGCCGCCTGCTGCATGTTGTGGGTCACGATCACAATCGCATAATTCGTCCGCAGCTCGTCGAGCAGGTCCTCGATTTTCGCGACCGCGATCGGATCGAGTGCGGAAGTCGGCTCATCCATTAGGATCACTTCGGGATTTATCGCAATGGTGCGCGCGATGCACAGACGCTGCTGCTGGCCGCCGGACAGGCTCGTGCCCGGCTGCGACAAGCGATCCTTGACCTCGTCCCACAGCCCGGCACGTTGCAAACTGACGTGGACGAGTTCGTCCAAGTCGCTGCGATGTTTCGTCAAACCGTGGATGCGCGGCCCATAGGCGACATTCGCGTAGATCGAGTGCGGAAAAGGCGTGGGCTTTTGAAATACGATTCCGATCCGCGCCCGCAACTGCGCGACATCCTGAGTGGGATCATAGATGTCCTGACCGTCCAAGGTAATCGTTCCATCCACGCGTGCGCCGGCAATCGTGTCGTTCATACGATTGAGACAGCGCAGAAACGTCGATTTCCCGCATCCTGAAGGGCCGATCATGGCAAGCACCTGATTTCGTCCGATGTCGAGGCTGACATTTCTCACCGCGTGCTTGTCGCCGTAATGCACATTGACGCGCCGTGCCTTCATGACCGGGTCATGGACCGAATCGCGCGCGGCCGCATCACGCTCGCCCGGCGGCGGCGCGGCGGGATCGACCGGCAGGCGCTGTTCCTCGTCTGTCACGATTTCCCGGCTCTCCTATCCGAAGCGTCCGGTGATGTAATCGTCCGTCCTGCGATCCTTCGGAGAGGTGAAGATCTCGCTGGACGGTCCGATTTCCACCAGCTCGCCCAAGTACATGAAACCGGTGACATTGGACACGCGCGCCGCCTGTTGCAAATTGTGCGTCACGACCACGATGCAATACTTTTCCCGCAGCGCCTGCAAGGTTTCCTCCACCTTCAGCGTCGAGATCGGATCGAGCGCGGCCGTGGGCTCGTCGAGCAGCAGCACTTCCGGCTGCACGGCAATCGTTCGCGCGACGCACAGCCGCTGTTGCTGGCCGCCCGACAAACTTCGCCCGTCGGCTTGCAATTTGTCCTTGACCTCATCCCATATCGCCGCGTCCGTGAGCGCGGACTCCACACGCAATCGCAGATCCGCGCCGCTCATTCCGCCTGCGAGCCGCAGACCGAAGGCCACGTTCTCGAAGACCGACATCGGAAACGGCGTGGCCTTTTGAAATACCATGCCAACCCGGTAGCGCAGCTCCGCCACATCGACCGCCGGGCCCAGAATATCCCGGCCGCCGATCAGCACCTCGCCTTCCGCTCGCTGGTTCGGGTAGAGCGCGTACATTCGGTTCAACACGCGCAGCAGCGTCGATTTTCCGCAGCCCGAGGGGCCGATGAACGCGGTGATCGAGCGATCGGCCAAGCTCATGTTGATGTCGATGAGCGCCCGCAACGCCCCGTAGAAGAAATTGAGTTTGCGAATTTCGATCTTCGGGGGCCGCGCATCGACCGGCTCTTGCACCGCCACGGCCGGCCGCGGCCCGCGGGTCTTCAGGTGTTTCGGCAGCTTCGGCGAAGGTATCATCATCTTGCGGACCCGCCTTTCGATTGCAGCAGAGCCAACAATGACCGGGCGGAAATGCTCAATATCAATATGGTCGCCGTAATGATCAAGGCGCCGGCCCAGGCCAAATCCTGCCAGTCCTTGTAAGGGCTCAGGGCGAATTGGAAGATGACCACGGGTAGATTCGCCATCGGCGCATTGAGATTGGTGCTCCAAAATTGATTGTTGAGCGCCGTAAACAGCAGCGGCGCGGTCTCGCCGCTGATGCGCGCAATCGCCAGCAACAAGCCGGTGACGATGCCGCTGCGCGCCGCCGGGTATAATACGCTGATGATGGTTCGCCAGGGATAGGCGCCGAGTGCCGCCGAAGAGTCCTTCATCCCGATCGGCACCAGATTGAGCATGTCCTCCGTGGTTCTCAAGGTCACCGGGATGGCGAGCACCGCGAGCGAAAGGGCTCCGGCAATCGCCGAGAAATGCCCCATGCGAACCACGATGATTTCATAAATAAAGAGACCCACGATGATCGACGGCGCGCTCAACAGCACATCGTTGATGAAGCGCACCACTACGCTCAGGCGCGAGCTGTGGCCGTATTCCGCGAGATACGTGCCCGCGAGCACGCCGATCGGCGAGCCGATCAATATTCCGAGCAGCGTCATGGCGGCGCTGCCGTACAGCGCATTGAGCAATCCGCCTCGGCTGCCGGGAGGCGGCGTCATTTGCGTGAACAGATGCCAGGACATGCCGGCGAGGCCGCGGGAAATCAAAGTCCATAGGATTGCCGCCAGGCAAGCAAGCCCCGCAAGGGTCGCAATCAGGGACAGAGTCAGGAAGACGCCGTTCTTAAACTTGCGGAAGCTGCGCCGGCTCATAGGGCAAGCGACGCTCGCCGCTCGATCCTGCGCAGCATCGCCTGGGCGGCGGCGATGACCGAAAATGTGATCACAAACAGCAATAATCCCAAGGCAATCAGCGAAGAGGTATAAAGATCGCCGACCGCTTCGGTGAACTCGTTGGCGATCGATGATGAAATCGTGGTGCCGGGCGCGAGCAGCGATGAGCTGATGCGGTGCGCATTGCCAATCACGAAAGTCACGGCCATCGTTTCGCCGAGCGCACGCCCCAATCCCAGCATGACGCCGCCGACGATTCCGACCCGCGAATGCGGCACGACCACATGCCAGATCACTTCCCAGGTCGTCGCCCCCAACCCATAACCCGATTCCTTGAGCATGGACGGAACCGTATCGAACACGTCGCGCATGGTTGCCGCGATGAACGGCAATACCATGATGGCGAGCACGAAGCCGGCGGTGAGCATGCCGATCCCGTAGGGCGGGCCCATGAATAGTTTGCCGATGCCGGGCATTGCGCTCATATGTTCGATCAACCAAGGCTGCACGTGACGCTGCAGCAACGGCGCGAGCACGAACAAGCCCCAAATGCCGAAGATGATGCTGGGAACGGCGGCAAGCAGTTCCACCGCGATCCCGATCGGTCTTTTCAGCAAGGGAGGGCACATTTCGGTCAAGAACAGCGCAATGCCGAATCCCGCCGGCACCGCGATCGCCATGGCGATTATCGAGGTGACCACCGTGCCGTATATCGCAGCCAGCGCTCCGAATTCGTCGGTGACGGGATTCCAAATCTCGCGAGTCACGAACGAAAATCCGAAATGGCTGAGCGCCGGCCAGGACCCGCGCACCAGGGAGACTCCCACACCGCCGAGAATCACCAACACCAGAGCCGCCGCCGTCAGCGTCGCTGCGCGGAAGATTCTTTCGTAGAGCAACTGTTTTGCGGCGTGCCTCGGATCGATGATCGCCACGGTGTCAGTTTCGCTCCGCTAAACGCGCATCAGCAACGGTTCGGCCGCCGCCGCGGTCGGCGCAATGTAATCGCCCCTGCTTTCGATCTGTATCAGACACGCCCGGATCAGCCCCGGCGGGTCATTTGCCGGTCCACACCGGATGACCGCCCGAGGTGATCGACGTGGCCCAGGTCTTCTTCACCTGCTGGATCAACGCCGCCGGCAGCGGCACGTAGTCCAGTTCGGACGCCATGGAAGCGCCGTCCTTGTACGCCCAGGCAAAGAATTTCAATGCCTCGTTGACCGGCGCCGGATCGGCCGGTTCCTTGTACACAAGAATAAAGCTGGCCCCCGTGATCGGCCAGCTCTTGGCGCCCGCTTGGTCGGTCAAAATCACATAATACGAATCGGCGCCGGCCCAATCGGCATTGCCGGCCGCCGCTTGAAACGACTCGGCACTCGGGGCTACGGCAGCGCCAGCCTGGTTGGTGAGCAGCGTGAATGCCATCTTATTCTGCTTGGCATAGGCATATTCGACATAGCCGATGGCACCGTCGGTTTGCGTGGTCATATTGGCCACTCCTTCGTTACCCTTCGCACCAATGCCGATCGGCCATTGCACCGAGGTGTTGGCGCCGATGGTCGATTTGAACTTAGGACTCTCCTTGGAAAGATAATCGGAGAATAGGAAATTGGTGCCCGAGCCGTCGGAGCGGTACACGGGGGCTATCGCGGTGCCCGGCAGCGCCAACTTCGGATTCAAGCGCTTGATCTGCGGGTCGTCCCACTTGGTGATGTCGCCCAAATAGATGCTGGCCACCGTGGCTCCGTCCAAATGCAGTTGACCGGGTCCGACGCCCTTGATGTTGACCACGGGGACTACCCCGCCAATGATCATCGGGAATTGCAGCAGCCCCGCAGCCTTCAAATCGTCAGGCTTCAGGGGCATGTCGGAGGCGCCAAAGGTCACGGTCTTTGCCTTGATTTGTTTGATGCCGCCGCCGGAGCCGATCGATTGATAATTGAGACCGATCCCGGTGAGCTGCTTATACGCGTCCGCCCATTTGGCATAGATGGGGTAAGGGAAGGTGGCGCCGGCGCCCGAGATATCCGCCGCCGAGGCGACCACAGCCGCGAGACCGAGAGTCGCCACGGCCGCTGCGATGGCGAAACTTTTGCGTGTATTCAATGACATATGACTCCCCCGATTGAATTATCTGTCAGCGTGATCGATTGCGGCCGACCGCGCACTAAACCTCAATTCACAGATCAACCGCTGATTATCGGTTCCGCATGTGTCTCTTTCATGAAACACGCATTCACGAAATACACATTCATGGGCGCCGCGATCTGAACGGCTCGCACCAAGACAAATCGAAGGGTCAGCCCCGTTCGAGTCCATAAAACGTGAAATATTATAGGGATAGTGGCGCGGGGATAGTAGCGAAAGCCAATAGAAAAACGGCATGCCGATCCAAGTGGGGTCAATCCGACTATAGAGAGGCGGCCAAAGAAATGACGCCGCTCTCGACGGAAGATCAGGTACCACCTGCTCCATCCGCGGCAGGCGGATCTCATGGCCGGCGAGCCATGAGATCCGCCTGCCGCCGATGTTTTAGAAGGAATATCGGACGCCGATCGTCGGGTCGACGTTGGACGTATTGAGGTAGCCGTTCGAGAGGCCGTTCTTCACCCCGGAGTACATGGCGCCCCCATACGCATCGAAGTGCTTGGTGAAGCGATAGACCGCCGCCAGGGAATAGGCCCACAGATTTCCGCTGCAAGCTGCGTTGATATTGTTGCTGCAGCCGGCCTCCTTGCCGATGGCGTAGCTGTTCTGCTTGTAGCCGTAGAAGGCGGCCGTGATATCGAAATTATGGCTGATCGGGTATTTCACGCCCGTCCAGTAAACCTGCAGAATCTTGCTGGAAAACTTGTAAGCCGTGTTGTTGACGAACGCGAGGACGTAGCCGCCGATGTCGTTGTAGCCGACCGGCAGCGGAACCGACGGATTACCGAAATTGATGTGCTCGTAGCCGCCATACACCTTAGGACCGCCGAAATCGTACAACGCCAAGATGTCGTACGTCTCCGTGTTCGCGATGGTGCCGGACAAGGAATTATCGAGCGAGAATCCCGCGGGAAGACCCGGGCACGCGGAAGGGGCCGCGGCAACGGTCAAGCACTGCTTGGTGCTGATCGCGGACGCCGAGACGGCATCTTCAACCTTGCTGTAGTAGCCGTCGACCGAGGCGCCCGCGTAATTGAAGCCGAGCTGCACCTGAAAGGCGGTATAGGCCTCGCCGCTGCCGCCGCCCTGTCGGAAGGCCTGGGCATTGCCGTTGCTGAACTTGTACATCAAGCCGCCGTGTATCCCCTTGTAATTCACCGTGTACTTGAGCGAGTCATCGAGCCTGCGATCCTGCGTATCTCCGCCGCCCGCCGTGGTTCCGGACAATCCAATCACCGAGAACGCCTGCGAGGCGCCCATCGGGTCATACTTGGAGATGCCATCCGCCAGGAGCGTGTTTTGGCGGCCGAAGGTGAAGGTGCCGAAGGTGGGCGAGCTGAAGCCCGCGAAGGCTTGCTGAAACGCCTGACCCGCAACGCTCGAGTCAATATTGGTGTTCTGCGAGGCCAGCGGCTTGTTATTGTTCTGGGTCAAAGACTTCAGCGCGTCGCTGATTTCACCCGACTGCGGATTGAAAAACGTCTCGAGCTTGAATACCCCCGACCAATCCATGAAGGGCAGCGCCTCTTTGCCTTGCAGGCCGACCCGTGACTGGCTCAAGTTGTTCGGCGTGATTCCGGTTATTGAGCTGTTGGCGTTCTTCTGCACGACATCCCCGCTGCCCGCAGGGAAATAATCGCTGATTGGAGCGCTGTGGCTGTCGTATTGCAAGCCGATGTCGACGATGCCGTACAGCGTGATGCCGTGCCAGGTCAGGCTGTCATCCGTGGCGGCTGGCCCCGCAGTACCCATCGACTGCGCCTGCGCGACGCCCGCCGCGGCCAGGGCCAAGAAAATCGTCGGCAAAAATCCGCGCAGAACGATACCGCGGCGGTCACGATCCATCGATGCCCCGCGTAGTGGGGCAATTTTCAGATCTAGGTTACGCACAAGCTTTACTCCGTGGATGATTATTGATTGTTGCAATGAGCTTACAAGATTCCCGATATTCTTACAGCAAGTGAATTTTTAATGTATCTTTTTCGCAACAAACGAAGGCTATGGCCGAATTGCCCGAAAGCCCGCATCAAGCTGTGTTGCCGTCCATCGGTGTTGGCGCCCGTCGGTGATGGTTGCACATAAGTATTGACCCAGTCGTCGGAATTCGTGGCGCGCGCGCCACGAAGATGGACGCTTAATATAAGGGTGCCTATGGTCCACAATCAATGTTTCATCTCTATGACATGGCGCCCGAAAAGTGTATGGGCGCCGGAAAAGGGGGCGGGTCAGGCCTCTATGGCAACGGCGGAAACGGTGGCGTTGTGTTTGCCCGAGGCATTCCGCTCATTGCATCACCTTCAAGGTTCGCTCCCGGGGGCTGCATCCGATCCGGCGATTCGCGACTCCTCGCTGGTCATCAAGAATGTGCCGCAAACGGTGATTTATTGCCTCTCGCGCTCGGAAGATTCGCGAGCGTATGGTGCCGACCGGACAAGACATTTCCGCGGCAACTCGTGAATAGCTGAAGCCCTGAAACTCACGTAGCGCGATCGCCGTGCGCTGCTCGTCGCAGAGCGCCTCGATCGCCGCATTTACCGCGTCGCAAAGTTCCTCCGTCAGCGCAAGATCCTCCGGAGTATCCAAATCGACCAGAGCTTCCGGGCCTTCGTCCGCCAGGGCAGCATTGCCGTTGGCAACCATGACACCCGACTGCCGCGCGCGCAACGCCAGTGCTGTTTTCGCCGAGTTGATCGCGATTCGATGCAGCCATGAATAAAAGGCCGCCTCACCGCGAAAACAACTCAATGCCCCATAGGCCCTGATGAACGTTTCCTGAACCACATCCTCGGCGTCGGCGCGATTTCGCGTGTAGCGCAGCGAAAGCTTCATCACGCGATGCCGGTATTTGCCCATCAGGAGATTGAATGCGCCGCGATCGCCCAACCGGGCACGCACCACGAGCCCGCGATCGGAACTATCCGCATCCAATCGCGCCCTAATTAGAATCTCCTTGTCGATTCATCAGGAGTCTCTCAAAACATATGGGCAGATTCAACTCAGCTTACGCTTTTGCCGCCGGGCTGATTCTGACGGTCGCGCTTACGGGCTGCACCAGCTACAGAAAATGCGGATTCGATGGTTGCCCGGGCGATGCCAAAATCACCGCTGAAGTAAGCACGGCGCTCAATCAACATCCGGAGTTGGAGGGCGCCAATTCGATCCACGTGCAGACTTTGGATCACGCGGTGTATCTGAATGGTTTGGTCGATACGCCTTTTCAGCGGGAAACGGCCGAATCGATCGCCCTCAAAACTCCGGGGGTGGCGCGGGTCGTGAACATGATCGCCGTCAACAGCGATAAGTGAACACTGGTCGCGGCGCCAAGATATTCCGGTCCACCGAAGGTTTGGGGCAGTTGGGGGCCCGCCAGTCCGAAATACAGCGAACGGTTCTAGGGCGCCGAGCGGCTCAACAGGCGGCGAAAAGCCGCGACGATCGCGGGTTGAGGCTGCCGGATGGCCGGGACTTGCTGGTAATTTTGCCAACCACCCCCAAGGCTCTTGTACAGCTGAACGAACTGCTCTCCCTCCGCGATCTGGGCCGATGCGTATTGTTCCTCGATGTCGTAGAACTGACGCTCGGCGTCGACGACGTTGAGGAAATCCGTCAGCCCCCGGTTGTAGCGTTCGGTCGCCAAATCGACCGCACGCTGACCGGCAAGCATTGCCAATCCGAGATCCCGCAGGCGCGCCTGCTGCGCCGCATACGCGTCAAGCGCGGTATCCACTTCTTGCACGGCATTCAAGATGGTCTTGCGATAATTTATGAGGCTGGCCTGCGCCTCCAGATCCGCGATATCGACCTGCGCGTCGAGCGCACCGAAATCCAATAGCGGCCAAATTGCCCCCGGCCCGAACGACCAGATGTGCTTTCCGACGGTGCGAGCGGTTTGCGATGACGGTCCTTGTTGACTGCCGATCGAGCCGACGAGCGCCACTTGGGGAAACAGGTCCGCGGTCGCCACCCCAATGCGCGCGGTGGCCGCGGCGAGTTCGCGCTCCGCCTGCTGAATGTCGGGGCGGCGCTTCAAGAGATCCACCGGTATCCCGGGCTCCGCCGGACCCGGCATCGATGGAATCAGATCCGGGGTTTGGAGCTCCTGAACGATGCTTTCGGGATACTCACCCAACAGCACCGCAAGGGCATACTCGGCGGCGCTCACTTGCGCCTCTGCCGGAGCAATTTGCGCGTCCAGCGTGTCAAGTTCCCGCGTCGCAAGAGCCACGTCCAGCTCATTGGTGATGCCGCGCTGATAGCGAATAGTCACGATGCGCAACGACTCGCGCAGCACATCGGCGGCCCGCCGCACAATACCCACCTGCACCTGCAGCCCGCGTAGATCCAGGTAAGCGCGAACGACGTCGGCGATCAGCGAAGTGATCACGCTGTAGCGGGCTTCGGCCGCGGCCTGCGTGTCGAAGCGGGCAGCCTGAATTTCTTTGCGGTATTTGCCGAAGATGTCGATCTCCCAGACCGCGTCGAAGCCGGCGATCCTCGTGACTTGCTGCAGCCCGCCGGCATCATCGGCAGACCGGATCGATGGCGCTGCGCGCCCGCGCGTGAGATCCGATCCGGTTCCGTGCGCCGCCGCGGCGCTTGCGTCCACTTGCGGTAAGGCGTGACCCGCGACAACGGTTTCATAGGTTCGCGCTTGCTGAAGCCGGGTCAGCGCGATTGCCAAATCAAGGTTGGACTTGATTGCGCGCTCCACCAGGGAGTTCAATTCCTCATCGTCGAGGGCGCGCCACCAGCCCGCCAAATCCACCTTCGGCGTTGCCGAAGTCGCGGCCGAGGCCGATTGCATTGCGTCAGCCGTCGCGGCAAACTTCGCCGGCACGTCGGGCCGCGGAGCGCGATAGGCGGGGCCTACCGCGCAAGCGGTCAAGCCGCCGATCATTCCCAGGGCAATTACTCGAAGCGTATTCACCGTGAGATCCTTTTCAGCGCCTGCCGGTCAAGGCTTTTTGCGCCGACGCGGGCTGTACGGAAACCAATTGGCCGGGAGCGATCTGGCTGCTGATGTTCAACACCAGCCGGTCGCCCGCCCTGACGCCGGAACCAAGCTCCACCACGCTGCCGTTGTCGCGTGCAATGCTGACGTCGACAAATTCCACTTTTCCGCTGCTGTTCACCCGAGCAACCCGCGGTCCGCCCTCACGAAAAATCAAGGCTGCTGCGGGCACCTGCACCATCCCCTTGGGTTGGAGCCGGAACGCCGCGGTCACGTACATTCCCGGGACAAGGGCGTTGTTCGCATTCGGCAAGTCGACCTCCACGCGCATGGTGCGCGCCTGTGGATTGATCGCCTGCGCGGACCGGGCGGTCTTTCCGAGGAAGACAGCGGCCGCGGAGCCCGATGTGCGGATCTGCGCCGGCACCCCCTGCTTCATCAAGTCCTCCGCGACGTTTTGCGGCACTTCGACGAATACCCGCAGCGGGTCGTTCAGCGTCATCCGGTAAAGGGGAGTCGTGGTCGAGGTGCTGCCGGCCGTCACCAGATTCCCGACATCGATCTTGCGTTCGGTGATGGTCCCGTCGAACGGCGCGGTGACTCTCTTGAATTGCGTCAGCGCGCTGTATTGCTCGACACGCGATTTATCCAGCGCAACCTGCGCCTTGGCCGCGTACAAGCGAGCCCCCGCGCTGTTGTAGTCCGCTTTTTTTTCCTCTCTTTCCTGCTCGGAAACGACGCCTTTGGGCGAATCGCGCCAGCGCTCATTGGTGGTCTTGGCGAATTCCGTCTCGGCTTCGCGCGCGGAAACTTGAGCCTCCGACACCTGCAACTGCGATTGGGCGGCGGCCAGTTCGGCATCGAGCTCCGGCGTCTCGATCGTCGCCAGCAATTGGCCATTTTTCACGTGATCGCCTATGTCGACCAGCCACTTTGCAACATAACCGTTGACCCGTGCGTAAATGGTGCTTTCAAACCATGCCGCCGTCTGTCCGGGGAGCACCAGGTCCTCCCCCTCGGTCACCGACTGCGCGATCACCACATCGACCGCAGGTGCCGCCGCGTAAGCGCTCTTCGCGGCTCCTGCCACGCTGCGCTCATCGATGAAGCGAACCACGCGGACCACCACGAAACCGAGCAGCAACACCGCAGCTGCGACGATCACAGCCTTCTTGATGCGCCGGCCGGTGCCGGGCTCGAAGTCCGTGGAGACCGTGCCTTGTTCCGTTCTGGAAACATCATCAGGCAGGCTTTCCGGTGCCGGGCCCTCGGTCGAATGGACTGGCGTGAGGGGGCGTTGAGCGTCAGACGGTTGCATTGGCGTTACCTATGGCGGATTCAGCGGCTGCGGTTGATCGAGCATGCAGCAAGCGGTACATCGTCGGCACGAAAATCAGCGTCGCGAAAGTCGCAAACAGCAAGCCGCCGATCACCGCCCGTCCCAACGGCGCATTTTGTTCGCCGCCTTCGCCGATGCCCAACGCCATCGGCACCATCCCGACGATCATCGCACCGGCGGTCATCAATACCGGCCTGAGGCGTGTGTACCCGGCGGAGGCCGCCGCCCGCAGCGGATCATCGCCCGCAGCCACGCGCTGATTGGCGAAGGTGACGACGAGGATGCTGTTGGCCGTGGTCAAGCCGATACACATCAAGGTACCCATGAGCGCCGGCACGCTCATCGGCGTCTGCGAAAGAAACAACATCCACAACACGCCGCCGAGAGCAAAGGGAACCGCCATCAAGACGATCAGCGGATCCATCCAGCTCTGGAAATTCATCACCATGAACAGATACACAAGGACGATCGCCAGCGCGATTCCGGTAAACAGCCCCGCGTAGCTTTCCCGCATCGTCTCGACCTGGCCGCTCAATTCAACCGACAGCGCCCTCGATGCCTCCGGCCGATGAGCCGCCAGGACCTTGTCGATATCGCTTGCCGTCGAATAGAGGTCGCGCCCCTGGACGTCGGCGTGCACGTCGAACACCGGCCGTATATTGAGCTGAGAGGCGATCATCGGAACCGTGTTGCGGCCAAACGCCGCCAGGTTCGCGAGCAGTTGGCTCTCGCCCGCGGAGGCACCCGATGTCACCGGCATGGTTTGCAGATCTTGGGACGAATTGATGTGGTACGTGGGAATCTGCACCACCAGCGGGTAGCTCACGCTGTTGCGGGGGTCCACCCAGAAGTTCGGCGCGGACTGCGCGCTCGAATTGGTGGCCACGAGCACGTTGTTCGCCGCCTCCTGCTGGGTGATTCCCGTCAGGGTCGACAGCGCGCGATCCACCTCAACCGTCAGAGCCGGAGCATTGGGGACCTGAAAGACGTGTGAATCGACCACACCGGGCACGCTCACCAGGGCGCGGGCGATCTGCGAGGCCAAACCGAATGCGGCATTCTGATCCGGTCCGGATACCCTGACGTCGATCGGCGCCGGCTGACCGAAGTTCAGCACCTGATCGACGATATCCGCGGGCTGGAAGAAAAACTGCAGCTCGGGAAATCGCGCCGGCAGTTCGCGCCGCAGCATGGCGATGAGTTTCGCCGTGGGACTGTGCTGCTTGTTCAACGAAATCAAGATCTCGCCGTCCATCGGGCCGACGGTTGCCGAATCGCTCAGTGCGATATTGATGCCGCTGTAGGGAAGCCCGATGTTGTCGAGCATGATGCTGATCTGATCATCGCCGATGAGACCGCGAATCTGCGATTCCACCTCGGTAAAATATTGTTGCGTCTTCTCGATTCTCGTTCCCGGCGGCGCACGTACGTGCAGGCGCATTTGCCCGGCGTCCACCTGCGGAAAGAAATCCCGCCCAAGCTGGGGAAACAACAGACCCGAGAGCAGCATCAAGACGACGAACGCCACCACGGTCATCACCGGCTGCGAGAGTGTCCATGCAAGGACATTACGGTACCGTTCGCGAAATGACTCGAACCCGCTCTCGAACGCCAGCTGCGCTCGAACGAACGGATTCCTGGTCGACCGATGCTCGCCAATCCGTCTGTGCCTCGGTTCCTCGTCGAAAAGACGCACCGATTCGGCCATCAGATTGTTGAACAATACCGGCACCAGCGTGAACGCCAATACCAGGCTCGCCAACAGCGATGCGATGACCGAAAGCGACAGCGGCGCGAACAGGTACTTTGAAGTTCCCTGAAGCAGAAACACCGGAATGAACACGATGCAAATGCACAGCGTCGACAGGAACGTCGGAATCGCGACCTCGTTCGCGCCGCGCACAATCGAATGGTGCAGCGGCTCGCCCATGGCGACATGGCGCTCGATGTTTTCGATTACCACCGTGCCGTTGTCGACCAATATCCCGATGGCGAGCGCAAAACCGCCGAGAGTCATGATGTTCAAGGTCTGACCGGCCGCGTTGATGACCAGCACCGCGGCGACGATTGACAAGGGTATTGCCGCCAGAATGATCAATGACAGGCGAACGTTGCCGAGAAACAAAATGATGACAAGAGCGGTCAGGCCGGCTGCCATGCCGGCGCTCAACAGCACGCTGTGCAGCGCCGCTTTGACGAATACCGACTGATCGAAAAGAGCCCTCACCGCAACGCCCTTGGGCAACACGTTTTCGATGTCCCGCATCGCCGCCTGCACCCCGTCGATCACGGCCAGCGTGGAAACCCCGCCCGTCTTGCGGATCACCATCAGCGCGCCGGGAGTGCCGTTGACCGAGACCGAATTGGTCTGCACCTGGAAGCCGTCGTGAACGTGGGCCACGTCGCGCATGAATGTCATGCGCCCGTCGACTTGCTTGATGGGAAATGAATTGATGGCCTCGATGACGTCCGGGGTATTGTTCATCGCCAGGGTATAATCCTTGTCGCCGATCTTGACGTCGCCCGCAGGGAGAATCACGTTCTGGCGCTGCAATGCCGTGCTCACGTCCGACGGCGAAAGTCCGCGGGCCTGCAGTGCCCGCGTATCCAGATCGGCCATGATCACACGCGGCTTGCCCCCGTACGGATAGGGCACTTCGGCGCCATGAACCACCGCGAGCGCCGGCCGGATGATGTTCTGGCCCAGATCATTGAGCTTGGTGTCCGGCAAAGACTTGCTCGAAAGACTGAGCTGTATGATCGGGACGTCCGTGGCGCCGAATCGCAGCACCAGGGGCGGCGTGATGTTGGGCGGCATGTACTTGAGCACCACCAAGGCGCTGCTTGCGAGTTGGGCGATTGCGCGCGTGACGTCCGCGCCGTCGTGAAGATAGATCCTCTCCACACCGACTCCCTGGTAGCTCTCGGCCTCGATGCGCGAAATGTCATCGACCAGCGATGCGAGCTGCCGCTCATGCAGGGTCAATATGCGGTTCTGAATGTCCTTGGCACTCATGCCGTTGTAAGTCCACACCACGGCCACCACGGGGATGTTGATTTCCGGAAAGATATCGACCGGCATGCGCAAACCGGCGCCAATGCCCATCAGGGCGATCAAAATGAGCGCCGCGAACACGGTGTAGGGGCGCTTCAGCGCTATTTCTACGACGGACATCTATGTCATGACCGAGTTATTCTTGGCGCCGCTGCTTGGCCGACATGACCGCAAGCTCGGTCCGGGTGCTGGCGTGCAGCTTCTCCATGATGCGGCTGACGTAGTTCTTCACGGTTCCCTCCGCCAGGAAAAGCGCGGTGGCAATCTGTCGGTTGCTTCTGCCTTCGGTGATGAGGTTTAGAATCTTTTCCTCCTTCTCGGTCAACGCCTCTAGGACGGATGTCGGGCTCCGCGACGCCGGGGCATTGGGCAATGCGTCGGCCGACACGCCTTGTGCAAGATTCGAGTAGTCCGACGACAGAGCGAGGCGACGAAACTGATCCATCACTTTTCGCGCGATTTGGGGCGTCAGGCGCGATTCGCCGCGTCGCAGCGCCCGGATGGTTTCGAGCAGTTCCTCTTCGGTGGCATCCTTGAGCAGATATCCGTGGGCGCCCGCCCGCACCGCTTCGAAAACCGTTTCATCGTCGTTCAGCGTGGTCAGCACAAGCACCTGCGTGCCGGGCACCATCAGCGAGATTTCGCGTGTCGCCGCCACACCTCCCTTTCGCGGCATGTGCAGATCCATCAAAATGACGTCCGGATGCAGCGATTGGGCGAGCGCGACCGCTTCGACTCCGTCGCTTGCAAGCCCCACCACCTCCATGTCCGGTTCCAGAGAAAGCAGCAGCGCCGTACCTCGCCGTACGAGCGCTTGATCCTCGGCGATGACAATACGAATTCTCGCTTCCGCGCTCACTCAATGACGTCCGTCACACTCGTGATCCGTAACCGACTCCCCACATGCACGCCTGTGCATTGGGATCATGCCCCTCGAAGTGCTCATATGTAAGTGACGTTGGTCATCGGTTTGGATGCGCGTTAGCCGCACGCAGCATGCTTTTTGCCTCATTACGATCCAACGGGCGGCGTTTTGTAGTGACCTTCGTCACCTGCTAACTTAGCCGAATGAGCCTCGCCTTCCTTTCCGAGCGCCCGAGTTCCCTGCTGGCGGCCATGGATCCCAGGCGCAGCCTCATGGCCGGCATCGTCTGGCTGGTGATCGCGCTGACCGCGACATTCTCGATCGCCGCCTCTCTGTGGGTCGGCAGCGTCGCTCGGCAGAACGTATTTCAGCAGCATGTCCGTCGACTGTCGCTCGAGACCGACCAGCGCGCCTCCGATCTGAGTCAGGCGGTTGCGGCGCGGCTCGATGCGGTACGTGCGGCCCAGGATGACTTACGCACCGGCTACTCTGTCGATGAACGGCGCGCATTGCGCGAGATGTTCGAGCGGCTGCGATCCTCGTATCCCGATCTCGATTGGATCGGCTTGGCGGATTCGGCCGGTTTTTTGGTTGCCGCAAGCGGCGACCTTCACGATGGAGACCGTGTTGCCGGACAAGCTTGGTTCTCACAAGGCTTGCAGAGCCCCTGGATCGGTATCATCGATGCGCCGGCCGATTTCCGCGGCGCGAGGCCGGACGCGGCACGCGGCGCGCCTGCGCTCGACCCGCGCAGCTTCGGCGATCTCGCCCTGCCGATACGCGACTTGAGCGGCAGGCCCGTCGGCGTAATCGCCGCACACCTGAGATGGCGATGGGCGGATGGCGCGTACCGCATGCCGCAAGCGGGTGAAACGCCCGACCCTGGCGATATCGCGCGGGCCCTGGTGCTGGATGAACGCGATGTCGTTTTGGTCGGGCCGGGGGGGCTGCGCAATCGCAAATGGCCGGGGGTGATCCTCTCGGCAGCGGCTCCCGGAGAGACGATGACCTCTGTGCCACGATTCGAACGGCTGCCGAATGGATGGACCGGGCTCATCGCCCGCGCGCCGGTGGCCATTGCGAACGGATTGCCGGCGTTGGGCTGGCAAGTCCAGCTCAACGAGCCCAACGAGCAGGTTTATCGGCGCGCCAATGCCTTGGGCGTGAGAATCGTTTGGATCTCGATTTGTTTGGGAGCCGCCACCGCCCTCATCGGCGCCTTGGGGGCGCGCCGATTGACCGAGCGGCTGAAGCGACTGACGCAATCCGCGGTCGCCGTCGGCCGCAACGAATCGGCACGAATCGAAGTGCCGAAAGGCTTGGACGAAGTGGCACAGCTGGCGGCGGCCTTCGCCAAGACTCTGGACGATCTGCGGCGCGAACGCAGCGATCTGCGTGCTCTGAGCAGCGAACTCGAGCGGCGCGTCGCGCTGCGAACCCACGAAGTTGAGCGGCTTGCCGAGGAGTCGCGCTACGCCGCCATCGTGCGCGAGCGCTTGAACATCGCCCGCGATCTGCACGACACGTTGGCTCATTCCATGATGGCGATGCTCAGCGAGATTAGGCTGCTGCGCAAACTTCAGGCGCACGATCCGGCCGCGGTGCCCGGGGAACTGGCGCGCGCCGAACAAGTTGCGCACGACGGACTGAACGAAGCGCGCAACGCCATCGCCCAAATGCGCGTCAATGCGGTTCGCGATACCGGGCTGGGCGCCGCGTTGTCGAAGGCGATCGAACGCTTCGCCGACCGCACGGCCATCGAGGTGATCTTCAATGCCGACACGGAAGCCGCTCGTTTCGGTGATGAACGCGCGGAGAGCATTTTCCGCATGGCCGAAGAGGGACTGCGAAACATCGAGCGGCACGCCATGGCGAGCCGCGTCACCGTCACGCTGCGCACCGTCGGTGGGACCCACCTGGAATTGCGAATTGCGGACGACGGTGCCGGATTCGACGTGAGAGCCAACCATTCGGGCCACTTCGGGCTGGTGGGACTTCGCGAGCTGGCGCAGTTGATCGGCGCCGACCTCGAAATACAAAGCACGCCCGGCAAGGGCACGATACTGCGGCTGTCCCTGCGCATGACCCCGGAAACGCTTTAACCGCAGCCTGACCGGCCCAGCTGCGCTATATTTGACCTCATCGGGCGAAGCATGCCGCCGCCGCGCCGGCGAGCCCTGTCCACCCGCTCCAGCGAGGCTATTCATCCAGCCTCCCTGAGGCGCAGGACACCGGCGAGTTGAACCGATCCCAATTGAACCGATGGGACAATATGTGGTCGAAAACGGTGACAAGAGTCCACGCGCCGGTATAGTTCTTATAATAGATTCGCTCACAAGGGTGACGTTATGAAAAGTCCAACCTTGGTCCATAAATTCTCGATCCTGCTGGGCGGCTGTCTTGCCGCGCTCGCGTTGAGCGGCGGCGCGCTGGCGCAATCACACGGCGGCGGCGGTGGCCATGGTTCTGGAGGGGGCGGCGGCGGCGGCCATGGTTCTGGAGGGGGCGGCGGCGCGCATGGAGGCTTCTCGGGGGGCTCCGGCTACCATGGTGGATCCGGAGGCTATGGCTATCGAGGTGGCTATTACGGCGGTGGCTACCGGGGTGGATACGGCTATTACGGCGGTGGCTACCGAGGCTATGGTTACTATCCCGGTGGCTACTACCGAGGCGGCTGGGGTGGGTGGGGCTGCTGCGGCTGGGGCTGGGGCTGGGGCGGCATCGGCCTTGGCGTGTACTTCGCGACGCTGCCTCTTTATTACAACACTTATTATTGGGGGGGCGTTCCCTACTATTACGCCAACGATGTCTATTACACGTATGACCCGAACGTGCAGCAATACGTCACCGTAGCTCCTCCGGCCGGATTGCAATCGCAGACTGGGCAAACGCCGGCTGGCAGATCGCCCGGCTCGAGCACCGATCTCATGGCCTACCCGAAGAACGGACAGACGCCCGAGCAGCAAGCAAAGGACAAGTTCGAGTGTCACCAATGGGCCGTGGGCCAGACCGGTTTTGACCCTACGAGCGGTGCGGCGACGGCCGGTGCGGCGAATAAAGGCAATGATTACATGCGCGCCCAAGCGGCCTGTCTAGAGGGCCGCGGCTATAGCGTGCAATAGCCGCACTCTCGGCCGAGCAGCTATTCGGTGAGCAGCAACTCCAGGGTGCGGCGGTAGACGCCATGCAATGCATCGATATCGCTGACGCGTACGCATTCGTTCGCCTTGTGAATGCTTGCGTTGATCACGCCGAGTTCGACCACCTGGGCGCCCATCGGCGCAATGAACCGCCCGTCGGATGTTCCACCTCCGGTCGATAGCTTTGGGCTGATCCCAAGCTGCTCTTGCACGGCGCGAGTAACCGTCTCCGACAGCATCCCGGGGCTGGTGAGAAACGGGTGACCGGAAACGAACCATGTCAGCGAATAGTTAAGGCCGTGCTGGCGCAAGATGCCTTCGACGGTCGCCTTGAGCGAATCGACCGTCTGTTCGGTCGAGAACCGCAAATTGAAGCGCATCTTCAATTCGCCCGGAATCACATTCGGCGCTCCCGTTCCGGCCGAGATATTCGAGACTTGAAACGTGGTGGGCTGGAAGTGCCGGTTGCCGTGGTCCCAGGTTCGTGAGGTCAGTTCGGCAAGTGCCGGCGCCAGGGCGTGAATGGGATTGTCGGCAGATTGCGGATAGGCGATGTGCCCCTGCACGCCGTGCACCGTCAGCCGACCGCTCAAGCTGCCGCGCCGGCCGATCTTGATGGTGTCCCCGAGCAAGCTCTCGCTCGAAGGCTCTCCCACCAGGCACCAATCGATGCTCTCCCCTCGCGCACGCAGCACTTCGACCACCCGCCGAGTGCCGTCGACCGAAGGGCCTTCCTCGTCGCTGGTGATCAAGAAGGCGATGCTGCCGCGGTGCCCGCAGTGGCGAGCCACGAATTCCTCGCAGGCGGTCAACATCGCGGCGAGGCCGCTTTTCATGTCCGCGGCACCGCGACCGTACAACACGCCGTCGCGGATTTCGGGCGAAAACGGGGCGCTGTGCCACTCCTCGATCGGTCCGGGCGGCACCACATCGGTGTGGCCGGCGAAGCAGAACAACGGACCTTGCCGGCCACGCCTGGCCCATAGATTGTCGACCGGTCCGAATCGCATGTGCTCCACACCGAAGCCGATCGCGGCCAACCGCTCGCCCATCAGCGCCTGGCAACCACCGTCGATGGGGCTCACCGAGGCACGCGACACCAAGTCGCAGGTCAACGCCAGGGTTTTCGACATCAGAATCGCAGAACCGGCCGCCGCCGGCGCAGATTGGCCCACAGTCCCCAAGCTCCCAAGCAAAGCGCGGCAATGAGCACCCAGGCCGGCATCGCCAGTCCCAAAAACCGCCAATCCACCTTGGCGCATTCACCGGAGCCGGTGAACACCTTGACGAGCACATCGGTGAGCGGAAACACCTTGAGCATGAACTCGAGCGATGCTCCACAAGCTGGGACGCTGTCCGGCGGCAGGCTCTGAATGTACAGCTGGCGCAGCGCGACCCCGACGGTTGCGAGCGCCGCCAGCGCGAGCAGCCCGGCGTACAGCCGGCGCGGCCAACCGGCCGGATCGTGCGCTGCCGCGATCGCAAAAACAAGCGCGATCGCGAGCATGCCGATACGCTGAAAGATGCACAAAGGACAGGGCTCCAAATGCATGACGAACTGCGCGTAATAGGCATACGCCAACAGCGCCCCGCAGGCCAATGCCCCCACAAGGTTCGCGCTGCGCGCGCTCATCAGCTACGCGCAGCAGCCTGCGCAGCGTCGATCTGCTTGGCGACATCCTCGAGCGAGGTGTGGCGAATATCCTTGCCATGCACCATGTAGATCACATATTCGCAAATGTTCTTGGCATGATCGCCGATGCGCTCCAGGGCGCGAACGATCCACATGATTTCAAGAGCCCGTCGAATGGTGCGCGGATCTTCCATCATAAAGGTGATGCACTGGCGCTGAATCGACTCGTATTCCTCGTCCACCATCTTGTCTTCCTGGGCGGTCTTCAACGCCGCCTGCGAATCCATGCGCGCGAAGGCGTCGAGCGCGTCACGCACCATCTGCGCCACCTGCCTGCCCAAATGCTTCACTTCGCGGTACTTGTCCGCCGGCCGCTCCATGGTGGCGAGCCGCGACGCGATATAGCCGATTTTCTCCCCTTCATCGCCGATTCGTTCCAGATCGGTGATGGTCTTGATGATGGCGACGATGACCCGCAAGTCGCCCGCCGCAGGGGCGCGAAGCGCCAGGATCCGGCTGCACTCCTCGTCGATCGACACTTCCATGCCGTTGACCTTGTAATCCTCGGTGGCAACGGACTCGCCCAAGCGGCTGTCGCCCTCGACCAAGGCGAGGATCGCCTTGTGAAGCTGCTGTTCCACGAAGCCGCCCATTTGCAGCACCTGGTTGCGCACCTTTTCCAGATCTTCGTTGAAGCGGCGGGAAATGTGGTGGGTAAGATCGGCCGTTTCCATGATGGTTACCTTGAAGTCAGCAATATATCGACACCTGCAAACACAAGCGTGCGTTTACATCCGATCACGCCGTACGTCAACAGCTGAGAGAATAATTGTGACGTCACGCGGTCCGCGGGCTCACGCGCTCGCCGCGGCCGGCACGCTCAAGTGCCAGATCCGCTGCGGCGGAAAATGACAGGTGAAAGTACTGCCCTTGCCTTCGGTGCTCTGCACCTCGAGGCGGCCGCCGTGGCGCTGCAGGGCATGTTTCACGATGGCGAGACCTAACCCTGAACCGCCTTGGTCGCGCGAGCGCCCCGCATCCACTCGATAAAAGCGCTCGGTGAGTCGCGGAATGTGCTCCGGCGGAATGCCGATGCCGTTGTCGATCACCGAGAAATGCGCGCCCTCCTCGTCGCTCCACCAGCGCATGCGCACCGTGCCGTCCGCAAGCGTGTATTTCAGGCCGTTCACCAGCAAATTGGTGAATGCGGACTCAATCTCGTGGGCCGCACCGAACAGGCCGTCGGTGGTCTCCACATCGAGCGACAGGTGCCGCGGCCGATCGGCCTTCGCCAGGGCATCGCGATTCAAACGCTCCAGCATCCGCGGCACATCGACCGGATCGCGCGGCGCTTCGCCGTCGGCCGACTCCAGGCGCGACAACTCGATCAGCGCCGCAATGATCACGTTCATGCGCTGCGCCTGGGTGCGCATGTCCCAGATCGGTCCGGCCCATTCGGGGTCGACGGACGGGTCATCGGCCAAGGTGTCGAGGTAACCGGAAATCACCGTCAACGGGGTGCGCAATTCATGCGAGGCATTTGCGACGAAATCCTTGCGCATGGCTTCGAGGCGCATTTGGCGGGTGACGTCGCGCACCAGCAGCAGCGATTGCCCGGATCCATAGGGAACCACCTGCAGCGCCAAATGCAGATCCACCTGCACCGGCGGGCGGATGACCAACGGCATCGTAAAGTCATCGCCGTGCAAGTAGTACACGAATTCCGGCGCGCGAATCAGGTTGTCGATGCGCAGGCCGATATCGAGCGGGCGCTTCAAGCCCAGCAAGCGCGCGGCTTGGCGGTTGAACCAAACGATCTCTTTTTGGCTGCTCAAAATGATGACACCGTCGGGCAGCGCCGCGGTCGAGCGCCGCAATTCGCGAAACAGCTGCACCAGCCGTTGTTTGTGAAATTGTTTGCGTCGATGCAGGCGCACGACCTGCCCGATGACATCGCCCCAGACGCCGCCGATGTTGGGCGGATCGAGCCGCGAGCGCAGCCGCAACCAGCGGTCGAGGCGATACAGATTAAGGAGCTGCCAAGCCAGGTAAAGCCAGGCCGCGGACAGAAGCCATGGCCAAATAGGCGGGAAAAACAGGCCTACACCTAAGCCCAAGAGCAAAATGCCCGCGAGCCGCGCGAGCGCGAAAGTCCACATCGCTGCCATGATCTGGAGAGTCGTCTCGCCTTGTTGAGTCTCGCCCTATGCGTCCCGCACAGAGAACCGATAGCCCGCACCGCGCACAGTCTGCACGAACCGCTCCAGCAGGAAGGGCTCGAGCGCCTTCCGGAGCCGCCGTATGTGCACGTCCACTGTACGCTCTTCCACGTAAGTATTACCCCCCCAGACCCGGTCGAGCAATTGGCCGCGGCTGAACACCCGCTCCGGATGGGTCATGAAGAAATGCAGCAGTCGGTACTCCGTGGGCCCCAAGGCGATCTCCCGCTCGCCGGCGCTGACCCGGTGGCTGGTGTCGTCGAGTTTCAGACCCTGTACCTCCATGACATCGGCGGCGCCCGCCGGCGCGGCGCGGCGCAGCACCGCCTGGATGCGCGCGAGCAGCTCGCGCGGCGAAAATGGTTTGGTGATGTAGTCGTCCGCACCCCCTTCGAGGCCGCCGACCTTGTCTTGCTCCTCGGCTCTCGCGGTGAGCATGATGACCGGGATCTCCTTGGTATCCTTGGCGCGCTTCAGCGAACGCGTGAGCTCCAGTCCGCTCATATCCGGCAGCATCCAGTCGACCAACATCAAATCCGGCCGGCTGTCGACAATCCGTGCGCGCGCTTCGCGGCAATCCTCCGCCTCCCCGACCTCGTACCCGGCGCGCCGCAAACCGAAGGCGATCATGTCACGGATGGCCTTTTCGTCTTCGATCACGAGGATGCGTTTGGCGGTCATGTGAGTCTGATAGTCCCCTGATTATTAAAGCCCATTATTACAGTCGCGCCATGTGACAGTTGCGTGACTCGCAACGAAGCGGTGCTCAGCGCGGGGTGCGATCGAGGGCGGCGCGCTCCTCGGCGGTCAGCGCCACTTTGTCGCGCAAATATTGAGGCCTTAAGTCGGCCGGGTCCATAGCGGCTCCTGCCAATAGCCGAAGAGTGCCGATTCGAGCCATCTCGCGCGCATCGGGCAAGGCATGCGCCTGCACATCCTCGAGTCCCGGGAGCGCCGCGAGTTCGGGGTAGGCGGCAAAGCCGCGGCCGATGCCGCGGTAGCGCCCGGCATCCGGTAATTTCACATGCGCGGCGGGCCCCGCCCGGGGGGCGCAGCAGGCAATAAGCATGCGCGCCGCGTCGCTTGCGAAGCAGCCCCAGTACACCTCGCCCATGCGCGCATCGAGACAGGCAAGCGCATGGCTCGCCCCGCTCTGCATCGCTTGCAGGGCCAAGGCCTCGAGCGTGGTGACCGGCACAACCGGCAGGTTCGCGCCGAAGCACAGGCCCTGGGCCACGGCCACGCTGATCCGAACGCCCGTGAACGCGCCCGGACCGATGCTGGCGGCAATGCCGTCGAGCTTCGCCAGCGATATACCCGCTTCGGCCAACACCGCATCGACCATGCCGAGGATCTGCTCCGCATGCCCTCTTCCCACCTCGGCGAACTGCCCGAGCAAGCCATCGTCGGTGAGCAAAGCCACCGAGCAAGCTTCGGTCGCCGTGTCCAACGCGAGTACGCGCATCAGGAGCCTGCCTTAAGTAGTGCGCCTGAGCCGCGAGGCGGCCGGCGCCGCGATCTTGCGACTCAACCGCTCGGTGAGAAACTGCGCCCCCACGGCGCCATCGGTAATCACGGGACTCGGGGGCAGAGCCTCCATGAACACCCGGCCATAGGGTTTGGTCTTGATGCGCGGATCACCGAGAACAATCACCCCGAAATCGTCGAAATCGCGAATCAAGCGCCCCACCCCCTGCTTCAACGCCAGCACCGCCTGCGGCAACTGATACTCGAAGAACGGATTGCCGCCGCGGCGCCTGATTCCCTCGAGGCGGGCTTTGAGCAGCGGGTCGTCCGGAGAGGCAAATGGCAGCTTATCGATGGCAACGATGGAGAGCGCCTCACCCTTGACGTCCACGCCTTCCCAAAAGCTGCCCGTGGCGAGCAGCACCGCATTGCCGAATTCGCGAAATCGATTGAGCAGCGCTTCTCGCGGCGCTTGCCCCTGAATCAGAACCGGAAACGGCGGTGCGGGAAATCGCGCGGTGAAGGCGCGCACGCCCTCCGCCAATCCGCGATAGCTGGTGTAGAGCAGGAAGGCGCGACCGCCGCTCGCCTCGATCAGCGGCGCGCAGGCATCGATGAATTTCTCGGCGAAACCGGGCTGCTGCGGCTCGGGCATGCCGCGCGGCAGATAAATGCGCGCCTGAGCCGGATAGTCGAACGGGCTGACGATTTTGAGCGTGCGCGCATCGGTGAGCCCGATGCGCGCGGCGAAGTGCCCAAAGTCTTCGCCGACCGCCAAAGTCGCGGAGGTGAATACCCAGGCGCATTCTCGCGCCTCCACATATTCGCGCAATCGATCGGCGATCTCGAAAGGCGTGAATTCCAGCGACAATGCGCCGGCGTCGGCCTCGACCCAGCGCAGGCCCAACTCATCGGACAATGCGTTCAACGCCGCCAGACGTTGCGCAAGCGCGGCGGCGCGGCGCGCACACTGGGCGGTTCCCGCTCCGGCGCCCAAGCCCTCGAGTTGCACCGCGGTGTCGCCGATGGCCGCTTCGAGCTTCGGCAAGGAGTCCAAAAACGACTCCGGCAGATTCCCCCACTCGTGGCGGGAGGCGCCCGCCGGCAAGCTTGCGCGCAATTGCGCAAGGAGGGATTCAACCGCGGCCATCGCGCCGAGAATGGCGGGGGCTCGCACGGCTGCGGCGCTCATCTCGGCCGTCGCATCGCGCAGCCACATCTGCACCTGGCGCATCGACCAGGTTTGTCCGAAGAACTGCGCCGCGATGTCCGGCACCTGATGCGCCTCGTCCAGGATGACCGCCTCCGCCCCCGGCAGTAAATCACCGAAGCCTTCGTCCTTCAGCGCCAGATCGGCCAACAGCAAGTGATGGTTCACCACCACGATCTCGGCGGCTTGAGCCGCGCGCCGCGCCTCGAACACGTGACAGCGCGAGAACTGGGGACACTCCTGGCCGAGACAATTCTCCCGCGTCGAGGTAATCATCGGCCAAACGGGCGACTGCTCCGGCAAGTCGGTGAGCTCCGCGAGATCGCCGGATTTTGTCGTTGCGGCCCACCTCGACACTCGCGCCAGCGCTCGCGCCGCTCCCCGCTCGCCGGGAAAAAGCGTCCGCTGTTTATCAGCCAAATCCAAGCGATGCCGGCACAAATAGTTGCCGCGTCCCTTGAGTAACGCCACGGTCACCGGTAATCCCAAAGCCTTGGCGAGCAAGGGCAGGTCGCGCCGAAACAATTGGTCCTGCAGCGTTCGAGTACCGGTCGAAATGATCACGCCGCGTCCCGACAGGAGCGCCGGCACCAGGTAGGCAAAAGTCTTGCCGGTGCCGGTCCCCGCCTCGACGATGAGCGGCTCCGAGCGCGCGAGCGCGAGACCCACCGCCTTGGCCATCGCGGATTGCTCGGGCCGATAGGCGTAGCCCGGCAGGGTGCGTGCGAGCGGCCCCCCGGTACCGAAAACGTCTTGATAATCGGTTTTGATGTGATGTCACTCGCTGGCCGCGCAACGCGGAGCCTTGCGCCTAGCCTACGACGTTTTTGCCGCCGCTATTTCACTACTGCGCGAAACCGCGCGAACGCGACTGAATTGACCTTGAGCCGGTGCTTCAATTGCCAGCGGATGTGGGTGTAATCGGCCGCCGTGGCCGGACGCAGCTGTCCGCCCGGCCCCGCCACCCAAAGATTCTCGGGTACATCGAAAATACGGCCGCCGTCGACCGAAAAACTCACATCGGCGCCGGGGCCGGCCGCGGAGTCCGCGAGGTAGCGCATATGGTGTGGAATCGCAAAGCGCACGCTGGGGGCCAGCACCGGCGTCGCGCCGGTGTTGCGGATTTCCAGGGTATAGATCACTTCATCGCCCGGTACCACGTGATCGGCGGGCAGCAGTTTGATCGTATCGCGGCCGTTCAGCGAAACCTTGGTCTCGACCTCGGCGCTCGCTTTGACCGACAGGGTGTCGCCCTTGGCTTCGGCGGCCGCGGCCCGGCTCTGATCGCTCGCAATCGACGCGATGGCGAGAATCACGAAAGTTGCACCAACTAGATTAAATCCAATCTGTTTGACCATAAACTTAAGTTTAACACTTCCAGATCATTATCAATGAGTTACCGACTATTTGCATAATCTGTAGGAACTTCCCGGCTAACGTGCGTGCCGCCGCCGGCGGCCCCCTCGGAGGAGTTGGCGGGTACGCGGCCATCTGTCATCCTGCAGTCTCTCCTTAAGCCCATCGTCGGGGACCTCTATGGCCACTGCAGCCTTGCATGTCACGTCTCTCGCCTCGCTAAACCGTGATGTCGCAGCCTGGGTCGGTGAGGTCGAACGGCTCACCCGGCCCGATAGGGTCTACTGGTGCGACGGCAGCGATGCCGAGTATCAATCACTCGAGCGCGAACTGGTGGCGCGGAAGGAATTGCTGACCCTCAATCAGCAGAGCTTTCCCGGATGCTATTTGTACCGATCGCACCCGTCGGATGTGGCGCGCGTCGAGCATCTGACGTACGTGTGCACCAAAATCCGCGACGATGCCGGACCGAACAACCCCTGGCTGCCTCCCGATCAAGCGCACGCCAAAATGGATGCCTTGTTTGCCGGCTGCATGCAAGGGCGCACTCTGTACGTGGTTCCGTACTGCATGGGGCCGATCGATTCGCCGTTCTCCCGTTGCGGTGTCGAAATTACCGACAGCGCCTACGTGGTGCTCAACATGAAGCTCATGACGCGGATGGGCCGCCCGGCACTCGAGCGCATCACTCGGGACGGCAATTTCGTCAAGGGCCTGCATTCGACCGGGGACTTGAACCCCGATCGCCGTTTCATCATGCATTTTCCCGAGGAGCTGTCGATCAAGAGTTTCGGATCGGGCTACGGCGGCAATGCGCTACTCGGCAAGAAATGCCACGCGCTGCGCATCGCGAGCTGGCAGGCACGCACCGAGGGCTGGCTCGCCGAGCACATGTTGATCGTCGGCATCGAAAATCCGCAGGGTGAAGTTCATTATCTGGCGTGCGCGTTTCCCTCCGCCTGCGGCAAGACCAACCTCGCGATGTTGATCCCGCCCGCGAGTTACAGCGGTTGGAAGGTGTGGACGATCGGCGAGGACATCGCCTGGCTGCACCCGGGCGCGGACGGCAGGCTGTACGCGATCAATCCGGAATCCGGCTACTTCGGCGTGGTTCCGGGCACCAATGCGAAGACCAATCGCAACGCGTACGAGACGATTCGCCGCAACACCTTATTCACCAATGTGGCGGTCACGGCCGACGACAAACCGTGGTGGGAAGGCCTGAACGAGGGCAAGCCGGCGTTTGATTGGCAGGGGCGTCCGTACGATCCGGCGAACGGACCCGCCGCACACCCGAACTCGCGCTTTACCGTGGCCGCGCAGCAAAATCCCGCCTATTCGAAACTCGCGGATGCCCCCGGCGGCGTACCGATTACCGCCATCGTATTCGGCGGCCGCCGCCGCTCGCTCGCGCCCCTGGTGTATCAAGCTCGAAACTGGCTGCACGGGGTTCTGGTGGGCGCCGGAGTCGCTTCCGAAACGACCGCCGCGGCCACCGGCGCGGTCGGCGTCGTGCGCCGCGACCCGATGGCGATGAGGCCTTTCGCCGGCTACAACTTCGGAGATTATTGGGCGCATTGGATCAGCGTCGGCGCCAAGCTCAAATCGCCGCCGAAGATCTTCCACGTCAATTGGTTTCGCCAGGATGCGAGGGGCAAGTTTCTGTGGCCGGGCTTCGGCGAGAATCTGCGCGTGCTACGCTGGATCATCGATCGGTGCAAGGGCGTGGCAGCGGCTCATGACACGGTCATCGGACAGCTGCCGCGCGCGGCCGACTTGGACACCAAAGGATTGGACGTGGCGCCCGCGGCGCTCGAGGAATTGCTCGCCGTCTCTGCCCGCTCGTGGCGCACGGAGCTCGAGGGAGTCGGCGCCTATCTCGCGGAGTTCGGCGACCGGGTGCCGCAGGCGCTCAAGAGCGAACTCGAGTATGCGCTGGCCAAAGTGACTGCAGGCGCCGCCACCGGGCAATAGGAGCGTAGCAGCCCCCGCCTCGTCGATCTTACGGGGGCACGCTCACTCTTCGCAGGTGTAGCGAATCACCTGCGAGGAGTTGCTGTCCGGCGCCTTGCCGAGACCGATCAGGCCCTCGCCGCGAATTTGCATGGAATCGCGACGCACGAAGGCCTCCTCGCCGTCCTTGCCGATCACGAAGGTGCCGTTGGTGCTCTGGTCGATGAGCATGAACTTGTTGCGGTTGAATTCCACGCGGGCGTGCAAGCGCGAGATCAAATTACCCTTCACCACCAGGTCATTCTCCTCGGCGCGGCCCATGGTGATGTTCGCGCAGCCGTCCTGCACCAGCACCTCCTGGCCTTGATAGCGCAAACGCAGACGCTGCGGCTTGTTTACCTTGTCGCGTGAGGTGGTCGCAATGGCCGGCACCATGCTGGTGACGTCGTCGGTCTGCCACAGCACCTCGAACAGCGCCACCTCGCTCGAGCGTCCCTTGAGCGTCGCCACGTCGATCTGACGCACCGAGGCACGCCATTCGCTCGAGAGCTGTTCGACCATGGTGGCGGTGGTGATGATTTGGCCGGCCTTCGCCTGGCTGGTCATGCGGTTCGCGGTATGTACGGTCGAACCGAACACATCCCGGTTCTCCAGCACCACCGGGCCGAAGTTGCAGCCGATCCGGATCGCCACCGAATGCTCGTCGACCTTGAGCGCGGGATGCAGGGTGATCTGCTTCTGCATTTGCGCGGCCGCGTTCAAGGCATCGTCCGCGGTCGGGAACGTCGACATGACTTCATCGCCCATGGTCTTGATCACCGTGCCGTGATGCTCCTCGGTGGCGGCGCGCATCACGTCGATACAAATGCCCACCATGTCGCGCGCGCGCGCGTCCCCCAGCAATTCATACAGCTTGGTGCTGCCGACCACGTCGGCAAAGACGATTGCGAGTTCGATATCGTTACCCATGCTACCGGCAAATTATACTTAATCAGGTCCGCGACGCTTCGGCCGTTTAGGCCACCCACCCCTCGTTTAGGCGGCTAGCCCCTGATTCAAGAGCGGGAGCGCCGAAAAAAGCGCCTCCGGCGGCGTACCCGGTCGCGCGGCGACTTCGGATAGAAACCGGCGCCAGGCGCGCGCGCCCGGGCGCCCGGCCATCAGGCCGTGCATGTGGCGGGTGATCGAATGCAGGGGAACGCCCTGCCGGACCTGCGCATGCGCATAGGGCATGATGCGTTCGATGATCTGCCACGGCTGCGGAATGCGCCAGGCGGGATCAACCACCGCCTGTTCGAGCTCGGCCAGCAAGGCGGGACGGTGATAGGCCGCGCGGCCGAGCATCACGCCGTCGAGGCCCGCCGCCAAAGCCTCTAGGGCGGCGGCGCTGTCGGCCACGCCGCCATTGAGCACAATGACGAGCCGCGGCCGCTCGAGCTTCAGCCGGTGCACATAATCGTATTTCAGCGGCGGAATCTCGCGATTCTCCTTGGGCGTCAAGCCGCCGAGTATCGCGGCACGCGCGTGCACGATGAGGGCGGCCGCCCCCGCGGCCGCCACCGCATCGATAAAGCCCAACAAGGAATCATAGTCGTCGCGATCGTCGACCCCGATGCGGCACTTGACCGTGACCGGCAGGGACGTCACATCGCGCATGCGCCGCACGCACTCGGCGACCAGCGCCGGCTTCAACATGAGACAGGCGCCGAAGGATCCGCTTTTCACCCGATCGCTGGGACAGCCCACATTCAGGTTGATCTCGGCGAAGCCCGCTGCCGCACCGATGCGTGCCGCAGTCGCAAGCTCATAGGGATCGCAGCCGCCCAGCTGCAGCGCCACGGGATGCTCTTCGGGATCGTGCGCGAGCAGCCGCTGCGCTTTGCCGCGCACGATCGCCGCCGATACGATCATCTCGGTGTACAGCAGCGCATGCGGCGCGTACAGACGATGCAGGTAGCGGCAGTGCCGGTCGGTCCACTCCATCATCGGCGCGACGCAGATGCGGCGGTCTAAGATCTGCACAGTATTGGCGATTTTTGTGGCCACGCGGCTCAGTAATCCGTTGAATGGATGCGTAATTTAGCACTGATCTGCGCTGGGTGAAGTGCGGCGCTGCGCGCACATGGCCGATACATTCCCCGGTATCGCTGATACGCTGCGACCGAACTCGCGATCTGCAAGCGCGACCGGGTGAGAGCTGTTCATGATCAACCCCACACTGCCACTCTCAGCGCGACCCGCCACTTTGATTAACCGCTTCGCGCCAGCGGCACTTTTTACCGTCCTTGCGGTGCCCGCGTTTGCACAGGACACGCAGTCGCTCGCAAGGGAAGCGAAGAATCCGTTCGCGGACCTCATTAATCTTCAGTTCTTTTACGATGCCAACTTGCGGGTAGCGCCCGGGCAACGAGACGCAGCAAGTACTGACCATTCAGCCGCTGATTCCTTTTAACTTGAACGCCGATTGGACCCTTGTCACGCGCACGATCTTGCCGCTCATCGATCAACCAGGAACTGCTCCCGGGGAGGGGTGGATCCGTGGGCCGGGTGATACCCAGTTTGCGGCATTTCTTTCGCCCGCCCGGACGGGAAGTTTGGTGTGGGGCATCGGGCCGGTGTTGCAGCTTCCGAGCGCCACCAACGATGCGTTGGGTCAGGGCAAGTGGGGGGCCGGACCGGCCGCCGGTGTACAGTGGACCGGCACTCAATGGACGTTTGGCGCCTTGATTCTCAACATCTGGTCGTTTGCCGGCGACGCCAACCGGCCTGCCGTCAATCAAATGCAGTTGCAGCCGGCGGTCAATTACACCTTTCGCGACAATCCGAATCGCTATCTGAGCTTTTCGCCGACCATCACAGCGAACTGGTATGCGAGCGGGGATGAGCGCTGGACGGTGCCGATTTCTCTGGGTCTGGGCCAGCTCTTCAAGTTCGGCCACCAGTCCATCAATCTGCAGGCAACTACCTACTACAACGTTGTCGCGCCGCCCGGCTCCGCCCACTGGACGCTGGAGCTGCTAGTGCAATTTCTATTTCCGCATTGACTCTAAACAGGCCGGGACAAAGCGCGATTGCCTACTTCTCCAACCGGGTGATCTTGGAGCCTTGGATGCCGAGACCCGCCATCAGGCCCTTCTGATCGAAGATGAAGGCATAGACGTCGTCTTGCAGGGTGGTGGTCGTCAACGACTTCGGCTAGGCTTGGCCACAAGCGTGACCCCGCGGAAATTTGTAGAAATGCGCCTAAGGAGCTCTTCTCATGACTAATGCCGACAGTCTCCGTCCAAACGCATGGCGGACGCCATTTCTTCGGGCTGCTCTCCTCGGCATGACGAGCATTGCCTCGCTCATCGGTACCGGTGTCGCCTTGGGCGCTGACGCCGAGCCGGTCGTCAACGAGAAGTTTGCCGACCTCGCCCCAGCGATCGCGGAACTGCGTCAGGAAACCGGTCAGGATCGCCGCGAAATCGTCAAGGCCAACATGCTCTTAACCAAATCCGAGGGCACGATATTCTGGCCGCTCTACGATCAATATCGGGCCGAGCGCAACAAACTGGGTGACCGCAAAGTGCGGCTGATCACGGACTTCGCGGCCGGCATCGACGCGATGAGCCAGGATGAAGCGCAGCGGCTGACCAAGGAATTCCTTGCGATCGAGAAAGAGAAGATCGCGATCAAGGAATCGTACGTGGCGAAGATGTCGAAAGTGCTGTCGGCGCGCACGGTGGCTCGATTCTTCCAGATCGATCAGAAGCTCGATGCCACCGTTGATTTGGCTTTGGCGGCTCAAATTCCGCTAATACATTGATCGACTTTGCAATCCGCGGGCCGGTCCGAATGATTCGAGGGAGAGGAACAATAGTCGTGCATTCATGCCGTTCGCCCACGTTTCTCGAAAAGCTGCCACGGCATCGTCAAGCTTGAAGAACATGCGCTCAGGCCCCAGAGCCCGACCGAGCGGTGAGCGCTTGACCACCTTGTAAGCCTCCGGATTCAATGCGGTCAGCCATAAAGCGATCCCGCGCTCGCGCAGTCTTTCCTCCGCCTTGGTCAGGGCTTGCAGCGCCGTATATTCGAAGTCGGGGATGGCGCTGCATTCCAGTATCACCACCTGCGGATGCGCCTCATCGACCAGAGCCGCGAGACGCTCGCGGGCCTGGGGTGCGCTGGCAAAGGTCATACGGCCTTCGGTCCGCACGATCAACAGTCCCGGAATGGTCTCGTCCTCGGGGTGATCCGGAGACCGTGGACGGAACACATCGGTGCCCGGCTTGCGTCCCAGGCTGTATACGAGGGGATGGTTGGCCTCGTAGAACAGCGTCAGCACCGAGATTGCGATCGCGACCAGAATCCCCTGCAGGGTTCCAAGCAGCACCACGCCGGCGAAAGCCGTGAGCGCCCACAAAAATTCCGTGCGCCTTACAGTCAGAATAGAGCGAAAATCTGCCGTGCTGAGCAACGGGGCGCTGGTGACCACGACGACCGCGGCCAGTGTCGCCTTCGGCAGCAGGCTGATGAGCGGCGACAGAAAGAGCAGCGTCGCCACCACGATGGCCACCGTCACCAGCTCGGCAACTTGGGTGCGGGCTCCAGCGCGAGAGTTCACGGCCGTCTGGGAGGTCCCTCCGCCCGCGGGCAGGCTTTGGAAGAAACTCCCGGCCAGATTGGCGGCCCCGAGCGCGATCAACTCCCGGTTGAGGACGGGCGGCGGATCGTCGTGTCTGGCAAAGGCACGGCCGGCAGCGATCGACTCGGTGAAGGACATCAGCGCGATGCCCAACGCACCGGGCCACAGCACCTTGAGCAATGCCAGATCCGGAAGCGCCGGACCTGGAATCCCTGCCCGAATGGGACCGGTCAGCGCGACGCCGCCCTGCTTCAGTCCGAGGAATCCCGCGGCCGCGATACCCACGACCACGGCCACGAGGGGAGCAGGCGTCTGCGGGCGCAAACGCTCCAGCCCGAGAAGGATCGCAAGAGTGGCCGCGGACAGGATCAGCGTCACGGCGCTCGTGTCGGGTACGTGCTGCAGCGTGGAAAGAACATCGTGGAAGAAATCAGCTCGATTCGATGTGCACGCCCAGGAGTTTAGGCACCTGACCGACGATGATGACCACGCCGACGCCCGCTTTGAAGCCGGTGAGGATCGGGTCGGAGATGAAATTGGCAAGGAACCCGAGCCGCAGCAGTCCGGCCACGACCAGGAAGGCGCCAACCAGCAGGGCGAGCGTCGAGGCCGCAGCCATCAGGTGAGCGGAATCTCCGCCGGGCACGGCGATCTCCAACTCGGCTGCCGTCAATATCGCGATGGTGCTGGTGGTGCTCACGCTCAAAGGACGCGAGGTTCCGAGCAACGCGTAGACGAACATCGGTACGAGCGCCACATACAGACCCGCTTGCACGGGCAAGCCGGCGATGCTGGCGTAGGCCATGGACTTTGGGATGACGACCGCCGCGGTCGTCAGGCCCGCCACGGCGTCGAATCGGAACCAGTCCTTTTGATATCCCGACAGCGGGTTTGTCATGGGCACGGCAAGCGCCAACCTGGGTGGCTATCGAGCGTCCACTTAGCGCAGATCGTAGTAAACCAACAGCCGCAACTCATCTTCGTGCTCATCGCTCGAGCCCGCCTGCGTGACGTGTGCGTAACGCACCCTCAGTTGCAGTCCCTCGAAGGTACCCTTCGGCGCATTCCATTGCACGTTGAAGTCGTACTCGCTTTGTGCGTACTGCTTTACAACGTCCGGGGTCGAACCATGCACCCACAGTGCGTAGACACTCAGGTTCGTCCTTTTTGGAAAATTGTACGCGGCGCGCAGCAGGGTCGCATTTTCGCCGGCGCGGTAGAAGTTTTCGATCTGAACGGCGGTGTAGCCGGGATAACCGCCCCAGGGATTGCGCATGTCGGTGCCGCTGCCGTTGGAGCTGACGTCACCGATGGCCGTGTGGGTCCGTGCCGCCGTCAGCAGCGCGCCGCCGAGTCCAATCTCGGCCTTGAGGCCGTATTGCTCGGTCGCGAACGGCTTGCCCGTGAGCAGGTCATCGCCGGTGCTGTGCTGGTCGGCGAATTGGGCGCCGACGCGAAGGGTCACCCGCCTGGCCAGCGGAACGGCGTACTTGATTTCGGAGTAGGCGATGTTGATGATGTCGGCGCTGTAATAGTCGATCGCGCCGAAGGTCAACCCGCCGGCCGTGTAGTTCGCGCCTGCGACGTAGACGCCGCGCTCCACCCCGCCCGGCGCACCGGCGGCGGTGGCCATGGATTCGAAATCCTGGGCATTGCGGGGCTTCATCTTGTCGACATAGCCCGCGCCGAAGCGCAACGCACTCGTGTCGTCCGTGTTGTGGAGCAACCCCTGTACGGCGTACATCATAAAGGTGTTCGGCGTCATGAGAGAGTCTTGGGTGTTGATGAACGGCGTGTTGAACGCCCGGCGGCCCACCAATCGCCACGATCTCGTCGGTCAGCTTGAACTGGCCGTAGAGCTCTCCCATCACCGTGTATTGCTCCTGCTCGGGCTGCAGCAGCTTCGCGCCATCCTTGTCGAGCGGACCATAGAGGCGCTGCGAGGTGTAGCCGGTGGCGCCGAGCGCGGCGAAGTCGCCGAAATAGCCGGTCTTGACTCCCGCCGAACCGCCCAGGGCCCAGGTCTCGCTTGCGGACTCGTCGAAATTGTCGCGATTGAGAAACTCGGTGCGCAGCTGCACATTGAACGTGGTATCGCGCAAGCCGACGAGCTTGGATTCGTGGAGCAAGGCCGCGAGCGGTCTATGGTCGAAACTGTCCGTGATCTGGGTTTGACCCTGCTCCGTCGAATCCGGCGTCTCGGCCTCGTCGCTGTCGGCGGACGGCGCCGCATTTGCGCCAGCGGCACCGGCCTGCGCCGCGGCTACGGCCGGATCGGGTGTCGGCGATTCGAGCGCGGGCGCGGGCGACGCGCACAGCGCCATCGCCGCCAGAGCTGCGCAACGAAGCACCGATTGACGATGCCGTTCGCGACCGCGCACAGCGGTCCGCGGCCAGCGGGTTCCAACGACCGTGATTCAGATAGGCTCCTACGGAATTATTGTCATTCGAAAGCTCAGCACCCCAACGGTGCGTGAATCATAGCTCGCCTGCATGCCAAACGTTGGGGTGGACCTTGGTCCAATGTTATCGGTATTGAGGAGTCGGCCAGGACATTGCCGGACTAATTAGAGCAGCCCGAGATGGGCCCTATCCTTCACGGTTACCATCCTTTAGTCTCATGTGAGCATCGGGGAGCGCTAAAATCCATGTCCGTGATGGGAGTGTTTCTATTCTTCAGCATCATGACTCGAGTTGTTCTGAAGCTCCCGATGCAGACCGAGCTGAATTTCGAGTCCGCCGCCGCTGCGCTGCTGTTTTGCGCGGTCTTCCTGCTGGTCGGCAAACTGCGGCCATTTCGACGGCTGCTCCGTGAAGAACGTTCCGCGGTCTCTTTCGGCGCCGGGATGGCGACCGCCTATGTGTTCGTGCACGTCATGCCGGAACTGAACAGCGCGCGCCGCGCCTTCTCGGAATCGACTTCGCTGCCGTTGCGCTACGAGGGAATGTCGATCTTCTATGTGTCGCTCATGGGATTCCTGTTGTTCTACGGCTTGGATCACATGCGCAAGCGTCTGCACGAGACCTCGGCAAAGGAGCGCGTGGAAAGGGCGTTCATCATCAGCATCTCGGGCTTCGCCGCCTACGTCGGGCTGATGGCCTATCTGTTGGTGCATAACCTCGAGGACACCCCGAGGTCGGTCGCGCTGTTCGCCTTGGCCATTGCCGTGCATTTCCTGGGCGTCGATCACACCTTGCACGAAGAGTACGGGGCGGTGTATGAACGGATTGGCCGACTCGTGTTGGCGGCGATGTCCCTATTCGGCTGGGGAGTGGGCATGCTGGTCACCCTGCCGCGCTCCGTCCTCGCGCTGATGATTGCGTTCATCTCGGGGGCCGTCATCATGAACAGTTCGATCACCGAACTGCCCTCCGAAAGCAAGGGTCGATTCCTGCCGTTCCTGTACGGCGGGCTCGGCTATGGATTGATTCTGCTGCCGTTGGGGTGAGCGAGGACGGTGAAGTCGCTCGGCAACCTGCACGGAGATGGCGAGTCCGAGACAGCGGCGTGGATTGAATTGCTCGGCCGGATGACCGTGCGATCGGATTCCGGCTATCGGCTGGTGTATTGTCGTGCAAGAATCGGCAGCACTCGATCGAGGACCTCGACATCGCCATGAACCGACTCCTGGCCGCCGCGAGCAACACCTCCGGATTGCCGTTGATCGCCGGGGGCCCGTGAATATGCGATATGCGCACGAGGTCCGACCGATTGGTTTTATGGACGTCAGTCGCGCTTGTGCTTGCCGCCGCGGCGCTGCCGGCCTCGGCCGATGAGCCCCCGACACCTCCCGCAGCCAAGCGCGCCAAGATCTGTCTGGTATTGTCCGGAGGCGGCGCGCGCGGAGCGGCGCATGTGGGTGTGATCAAGGTACTGGAGGAATACCGAATCCCGATCGACTGCATCGCGGGCACCAGCATGGGCGCCCTGGTCGGGGCCGCCTACGCCTCCGGCATGAGCGTCGCGGAAATGGAGAAGTTTGTCGCCAGCATCTCGACCGAGGCGCTGTTCAACGACAAACCTCCGCGCGCAGAGCAGTCCATGCGGGAAAAGCAAGATGACTACAATAAATTCTTCGGCCCCGAGTTCGGCGTCAAGGAGGGCAAGCTCAGGCTGCCCAAGGGCGTCGTGACCGGCGTGCAGCTCGAGGCGGTCCTGCGCGGGCTGTCCAAGGTGCAAGGCTTCCACAACTTCGATGACCTGCCCATCCCCTTTCGCGCCGTAGCGACCGACCTGGTGACCGGCAAGGCCGTGGTATTCAGCGAGGGCGAACTGGCGAGCGTGATGCGCGCCAGCATGTCGGTACCGGGCGCGGTCGCTCCGGCCGAGTACGGCGGCAAGATGCTGGTCGATGGAATGCTCACCAGCAATCTACCGGTGCAGGTCGCGCGCGCCATGGGCGCCGATATCATCATCGCGGTGAATGTCGGCACGCCGCTGCTCACGCGCGATCAGTTGACGGGCATCCTCGGGGTGACCAGTCAGATGCTCAGCATCTTGACCGAGCAGAATGTCGAGGCCTCGATCGCTTCGATGAAGCCCACCGATATTCTGATCTCCCCGGAGCTGGGAGGCTTCTCGACCGGGGACTTCGACCATTTGCCGCAGATCGAGCCGCGAGGGGAAGAGGCGACGCGACAGGTGGCCGAACGGCTCAAGCCGCTGGCGCTTCCGCCGGCCGAGTTCGCGGCGCTGCGGGCAAAGCAGAGCGTCACGCCGACACCGGACGTACGAGCGGTCGACGAAATCCGCTTCGTGGAATTGCAGCGCGTCAATCCGCAGGCTGCCCAGGCCGTCATGGAGACGAAGACCGGTCAGCCGATCGATCAACAAGTCCTCGACGCCGACATGCGCCGCCTGTACGGGACCGGTGATTTCGAACGGGTAGGTTACCGGTTCCTCGAAGAACCGGGCAGACGAGTGCTGGCGGTGGACGCGGTCGAAAAAGGCTGGGGCCCCGATTACCTGCGCATGGGCCTGGGACTCTCCAGCGATTTCAGCGGCGATGCGTTTTTCAATGCGCTCGCGAGTTACCGCAAGACCTGGCTCAATTCGCTCGGGGCGGAATGGCGCACCGACGCCCAGGTCGGCCGCACCTCCAGCCTGTCGACCGAGTTCTATCAGCCTCTCAACGCGAGAGGCACGTACTTCGTCGATCCGGACGCATCCGTGGGGCGGCGCTCGGAGGTGTTTTATCAGGGCAACAATCGCATTGCCGTGTACGACCTCAATACCGCCGCGGTTGGCTTCGACGTCGGCACCCAATTTGCCCAATATGGTGAATTCCGGGTCGGCGTCCTGCGCGGCCAAGTCAGACCGGAGCTTGACATCGGCTCGACAATCTACGCACCGTTGGTATCGCGCATCGCGCAGGGCGGACTTACGGCACGGCTGACACTCGATCAGATGGACAGCGTGCGCTTCCCTCGCTCCGGCTGGAGCGCCACAGTCAACATCTTCGACTCGACCGGCGAACTCGGCGCCGACCACAGCTACATCAAGTGGGACACCAAAGGCATAGCCGCCTATTCCTTCGGCGAGCACACGCTCAACTTTGCCTTCAAGGTCGGCGGCAAGGTGGGCACCGACCCGCTGCCCTACTACGACATGTTCCAGTGGGGCGGGTTCGTGCAGCAATCCGGCTACGCCACCGGCCAGTTGCTGGGACAAAACATGTGGTACGCGCGCGCCATGTACTACCAACGAATACTGCAAGGGACGCTATTCGAGGGGGCCTACGGCGGCTTTTCGCTGGAAGCAGGGAAGGTCGACGAGCCTTTGATCGCGGGCAATCCGGACGGCGACCTGTGGTCTGGCAGCCTGTTCGTTGCCGTCGATACGCCCATCGGGCCCATGTACTTAGCCTACGGCCGCGCGGCCACCGGGTTGGGAAGCTTCTATTTCTTTCTCGGAAGACCGTTTTGATCGGAGCGGCCGTCCCGAACGTAATCGCAGAGGTGGACCTAGGTCCAATGTATACTGCGTGTCGCGATTAATATCCTGGTGGGCAATAGCTGCGTTCGTGGCCTAGCCGCCGTCCGCCCAAGGTTTTTACTATGCCCGTTCCGGAACCCGAAATCGTCGATGCCCTGCCGGCCGATGCCCCTCCGGGCTTTCACCTGCTGGCGAAACCGAGCGGCTCGACCTGCAATATCGATTGCACCTATTGCTTTTTCCTGTCGAAGGACGCGCTGTACCCCAACGAAAAACACCGGATGTCGGCGGCCACCCTCGAGGCCTATATCCGTCAGCTGCTGGAATCGCACCGCGCGCCGGAGGTCACCGTGGCGTGGCAGGGCGGAGAGCCGACGCTGATGAAGCCCGAGTTCTTCAGGCACTCGGTCGAGCTCGTGGAGAAATACCGGCGACCGGGTCAAGTCGTGAAGCACACCTTCCAGACCAACGGCATCCTGCTGGATGACGAATGGTGCACGTTCTTCAAGGAACACGACTTTCTGGTGGGCTTGAGCGTCGATGGGCCGCGCGAACTGCACGACACCTACCGCCTTGACCGCCGCAAGCGCGGCACCTTCGATCGCGTCATGCAGGGTTGGCGGCAACTGCGCAAGCACGAAGTCGAATTCAATATTTTATGCACCGTCAACGCCGCCAACGAGAAACACGGACGTGACGTGTACCGCTTCTTCCGCGACGAGTTGGGCGCCAAGTGGGTGCAGTTCATCCCGATCGTCGAGCGAGCCACGCAAGAGACCCTCGCCATCGCCAACCAGGGCTGGAGCGAGCCCTCCAGCGGCGGCAAGCGTCTGCTGTATACGCAGACCGGCAACTTGGTCACCGAGCGAACGGTGGGCGCGCGGCAATATGGCCAATTTCTCATCGACGTCTTCGAGGAGTGGGTGCGCCACGACGTGGGCGAGGTGTACGTCCAGCTCTTCGATGTGACGCTGGAGGCCTTTTTCGGCCGCCACCTGTTGTGCATTCATGCGCCCACCTGCGGCTACGGCCCGGCGCTCGAGTACAACGGCGATCTTTACTCCTGCGATCATTTCGTCGAGCCGCGTTTCAAGCTCGGCAATATCCATAAAACACACATGCTCACGCTCGTGGCCTCACCGGAGCAACGCAAGTTCGGCGAGGACAAGCGCGAGTCGCTCACCGCACAATGCCGCAATTGCAAGGTCAGGAATTGGTGCAACGGCGGCTGCCCGAAGGACCGCTTCGCGCTCTCGCGCGACGGCGAGCCGGGCCAGAACTACCTGTGCGCGGGCCTGGAGCTGTTTTTCATGCATACGGGCCCGACGTTTAGCACAATGGCCAAACTGATCCAGCGGGGCCACGCGCCCGCGGAAATCATGGCGGCGATCGCAGCCGCCGACTCCCAGCGCGGACCTTATCAACCCTGCCCCTGCGGCAGCGGCGAGAAGTTTCGCTTCTGCCACGGCAATCGCGCGGCGCCCAAAGAACGGAGCGCACCCGTGCCGATCGACGCCGATCGCACCAGTGAACTTGATGTAACCAACCACTGAAGTACTGAAACATGGCGGCAAAGAAACCCAACATACTCATCATCTGGGGCGACGACATCGGCTGGTTCAACATCAGCGCGTACAACCATGGGATCATGGGGTATCGAACCCCGAACATGTGCCGCAGGCGAACCGCGCGGCGCTAATCGCAGCGGCGGCCGCCTTGGAGCATTCGAGGTGAGCATCACAGGGAAACCTGATGCACCCGTCCCGGCGGTTTCCGATGAAGTGCGCGACTTCTACGAGAAGTTGCCCTATCCCCCAGCGGTCACCCACCTTGACGACCGCGAATTGTACAAAAATCCGCACCGCCGCCGGGCGCTATTGCATCGCATATGGCCGCGCGGAAGACCGGGCGGCCGCCAGGAGATTCTGATTGCCGGCTGCGGTACATCGCAGGCCGCCCGCTACGCAATGCGCGAGCCCGATGCCCGCGTGACTGCGATCGATATCAGCGAGACCAGCCTGCGACACACGGCCGATCTGAAACGACAATACTCGCTCGAGAATCTCGAGCTGCATCCGCTCGCCCTCGAGAGTGTGCGGCAACTGGGACGCTCCTTTGATCTGATCGTTTGCACCGGTGTACTGCACCATTTGCCCGACCCGAATGTCGGTTTGTGCGCCCTGCGCGATGTGTTGAATCCGCAGGGCGCCATGCATCTCATGGTGTACGCCGCCTACGGCCGGGCCGGAATCTACATGCTGCAGGAGTATTGTCGCCTGCTCGGCATCGGCACCACGGCGATGGACTTGCGGGATCTCGGCAGCCTGCTCGAGGCGCTGCCGAAGGACCATCCTTTGGCCCAGTTGCTCGGCCGAGCGAAGGACTTCCGCGAGCCCGCGGCGATCGCCGACGCCCTGCTTCATCCGCGCGATCGCGCCTACACCGTGCCTGAACTGTACGCATGGCTCGAGCGGTGCGGCGTATCTTTCGGCCGCTGGCTGGAACAGGCACCCTATCTCCCACAGTGCGGTGTGTTGGCCCACAGCGGCCACGGCGAACGGCTCCAGGCGCTGCCGCCGCCCGCCCAGCACGCGGCGGCGGAACTGTTTCGCGGCACGATGACCCAACATCGCGTGATCGCCTACGGCAGTGGCCGGGCTCGCGACGAACAAGCGATAAGCTTCACGGGCGAACGATGGCACGCCTATGTTCCCATCCGCTTGCCGTGGGCGCTGTGCATTCGAGAACGGCTGCCTGCGGGCAGCTCGGCGGTGTTATTGAACCCGGTGCATCAGCATCGCGACCTGATATTGCCCATCAATTCGGCGGAGGACCGGCTCTTGGGACAAATTGATGGCGTGCGAACCCTCGGTGAGATCGTATCAGGCGCCGAGGCGAATCAGCGAGAGAGCGCCCTGCAGTTTTTCGAACGACTCTGGCAGTACGACCAGATCGTGTTCGATGCCTCGAGGGCGGTCGCGGCGGCCCTTTGACCGCTCGAGCCCCGGATCAGGACCATGCACCTGAATCAATTCGCGGGCAGCCCTACTCGTTCTATAATCGCGTTGGCATCCGCAGATCGCCTTCGATGCCTCACGCACGATGACGCCAGACCACGGAGTGAAGATTTATGATGAAGCACGCTTGGATCGGCGGGCTATTGACGTGTTGTGCGGTGTTCGCAACGGCTTCGGCGCAGACGCCGGCACCGAATCCGCCGCTTCCGCCGCTCGATCAATTGGTCGCACCGGTCGCTCTGTACCCCGATGCGTTGCTCGCGCAGGTGTTGACCTGCGCCGCGAGTCCCGGGCAAGTCACGGATATGAATACCTGGGTGCAGCAGAACCCGACGCTGCATGGCACAGCGCTGCAGGACGCCGCGCAACAGCGGGGCTACGATGCCAGCTTCGTGGCGCTCGCCCTTTTTCCGGATGTGCTCAATCAGCTCGCCTCGCAGATCGACTGGACCACCGAACTCGGCACGGCTTTTTTAAGCGATCCGCAAGGCGTGATGGGTGCGGTGCAGAGACTGCGCGCGCAGGCGCAGGCCGCCGGCAATCTGAAGAGCACGCCGCAGCAGGTGGTCAACACGCAGACTCAGAACGGGCAGCCCATCATCGTGATTCAGCCCGCCAACCCGCAGGTGGTGTATGTGCCCGTGTACAATCCCCAAGCTCGTGTATTGGCCGCCTCCCCCCGGAGCGGTTCTGTTCTCATTTGGTCTTGGCATCGCGATCGGCGCCATGATCAGCAACAACAGCTACTACGCTCCCTATGGTTGGGGCGCGTGGGGTATGGGCTGGCATAGCCATACCGTGGTGTGCGTGGGCCGGCCCTGGGTGCCGCCGCCGTATGCGCGCTATCCTTATGTGCGTCCCGTTCCGGTGCCCTACGGCGGCTATCGCCCGCGGCCCTATGTCTACGCGCCGACCACGATCAACGTGAACCGAACCACGGTAAACCGATCGGGCTACCCCGGTTACCCAGGTGGTGTGACGCCCCGCCCCACACCGTACCAGCCGGTGGCCCGGCCGCCGGCCGCGCCGCCCGCAGGTGCTGGGCGACCGCCCGCCAGCACGCTGCCAGCCGCCGGCGCCCGCCCGCCCGGCACGGTTCCGCCGCGTCAGACGACGAATCCATCGGGCGCGGGTACGGCGCAGGGTCAGCGTCCCGCACAACCGGCGGCTCCAGCGCAACGCCCCGCGCCATCCAATACGCGACCGGCGGACTACGGCTCTCGCGGCTACAGCGCCCCGACGAACATCAAATCATCCGAGCGAGCTCAGACCAGCTCCAATGCGTTCTCGGGCTACCAGAGTGGAAGCGCGGAGCGCGCCGCAAGCCAGCGCGGGCAAGGCAGCGTGTCCCGCGGACAGGGAAGCGCAACCGGCTCGAGGGGCGGCAATCCAGCCTCGAAGCGCTAGGGAACCAACGAACATGAACATCTCATCGATCATGAAGTATTGCGCGGCGGCCGCGTTGGTGTGCGCGTGGCAGCCTGCCCTTGCACAGCATGTGCCGCAGAAAACCTTCGCCGCTCCCGAAGACGCCGTGGTCGCATTGGTGGACGCCACGGCGGCATCCAATACCAGCGAGCTTCGCGCCATTCTCGGACCCGACGGTGACAAACTCATCCGTTCGGGCGATCCGGTGATGGATCAGCGGAGCCGCGAGGTCTTTCTGGTGGCCTACGGCGAGCGGGCCTCCCTGATGGAAGACGGCCCGACACGGCGGATTCTTTACATCGGCAACGAAGACTGGCCGTTCCCCATTCCGCTGGTGAAGGACGGTCAAACATGGCGTTTCGACACCGCCGCCGGCGCACAGGAGATCCTAGTGCGGCGCATTGGGCGCAACGAACTCTCGACCATTGAGGTCTGCCAGGTTTACGTCGACAGCGCAGCAGGAATATGCGGCTGCTCCCCATGAATTTCAGGCGAGCGGCGTCTATGCGCAGCGAATCGTCAGCTCTGCGGGCAAGCACGACGGCCTGTATTGGCCGTCGGATGGTTTCGAAAATCTCAGCCCGCTCGGCGAATTCGCCGCGAAAGCCGCTGCCGAAGGGTATAGCCGTAACGCGGGAAAGCTCACCCCATTTCACGGCTACCTCTTCCGCATACTCGCCGCCGAAGGCTCCAAAGACGATTCCCGCAGCTACATCGTCAACGGCCAGATGCGAAATGGCTTCGCGCTGATTGCCTATCCCGCCGTTTACGGCGTGAGCGGCATCATGAGCTTCATCGTGAGCAAGGATGGCCCGGTCTACGAGCAGGATCTTGGCCCGAAAACCGCGACCGTCGCAGCCGCCATCACCCGCTATGATCCTGCTTCGGGTTGGACGCGAGTCGAATAGCGCCACGCTAGACCATACGCAGCAGCACCGACACGAAGGCAAATAAGCCGATCAGGATCATGGCAATCACCACCGCCAGCAGCGGCGACTGCATGATGATCGGATCCATGGGCTTTTCGTCCAGGCCGGCGATCGGCCTGTATGGATCGCTCCAAAGGTAACGAATCAGTCCGCCGATACTGCTGCGCTGAAGATCAGAGCCGACACGCCGGCACCGATCAGCGCCAAGCCCAGATGACCGCGGCGCTTGTGGCCGGGCAGCCGGCGCCACGCCTTCCATATTGTTCAGCCGTTGGAAGAATTGCACGATCGTGAAGCCGAAGCCGATGAGCGCGACCGCGGTGCGCAGACCACGCCATGAGCGTGCGTTCGGCGGCCATGCGGGTGCGCAGCCAACCAAAATGACTATCCGAGGTGACCCGCACCTCGAAACGTCCGCCCGGTTCCTGGTTCGCGCTCATGACTCTCCTGGCAGCCGTACGGAACGTGGCCGCGATCGCATCCGCCGAGCGCGCTCGCTAAGTGAACGCTACTGGGCGGTGCCCGCGACGCAGCCGTTTCCGCCTTCGGCGCAGATCACCACGTAGGTCGCGCGCTGGCCGCAGCCCGTGACGCCGACCGTGAATTGAGCGCGCTGCACCGTCTGAACCATGGGACCAAAGGTGGTTGGCCCCTGCATCACTTCGCTCGTCAGCACCGAGCCGGTCGCTGCCGGGCAATTCATCTCGAATCGCGCCCGGGTAAGCGCGGTATTGACCGCCTCGTCCGACTTGGAGACGTTGAGCGGAGTGGTATTGCAGCCGGCGACGAATGCCAGCGCTGCCATCGGAAATATCTTGAGTAGGTGTGTTTTCATTGTGCACTTCCACAGGTTTATCCGCAATTGTGATTGCTGCGCTCGAACTTAGCGAGGATCCCTCGCAAACGTCTATGCGACCAAAGTCCCCTGGCGCCGCCGCCGCCCGGGGAACGGTTTGAAAATCATATGCCGCGGTCCACCGGCGAGAACCGGAGTGGCGCGTTTTTGATGGATAACTGTCCAAAATCCACCCGTCTCGAGCCATTGGACCAAGGTCCAATCATGTGGGCGGAGTGATCCGTCAATGCGGCAAGCCCGAAACACCATCCGGCGAACTGGAGATCCGCGAGACCGCTTGCAACAAGGCACCGATATCCAGCGGCTTACACAGATACGCGGCGGCACCCTGGCGAATACACTCCTCGCGCACACTCGGCGCGTCATGGGCCGTGATGATGACGATGGGAAAGTGCGCGCCCGCCGAAATGAGCGATTTCTGCACCTCTATGCCGGAAAGGCCGGGCATCTGCAGATCGAGCACCAGCAATCCGGTCGATCAAAGTGCCAGGAGTTCAAGAATTCGGTGCCCGAGGCGAAACCGCGCGCGCAGAACCCTGCAGCACGCAGCACGCGCAGCACCGCCTTTCGAACTGAATCCTCGTCATCGACTACCGCTATCACGGGCCGCTCTCCCATCCAGAGAGCATCCCTTTTACGCTCATTCGAACCGATTCGATGTTGGACGTTAGGCCTGCTTCCAGTTCAGGGTAGCCGTGTCGGCACTTATCGCCGGTTCGATCGCCACTCCGACGCGCGCTGCGAGCTGCACCAGCTCCGCGACCGAATGCGCGCCCATCTTTGACATAACCCGCGCCCGGTGCACTTTCACGGTTTTTTCGCCGGTGCCCAAGCCTACGGCGATCTGCTTGTTGAGCCGCCCACGAATGACCTGCACCATCACCTGGCGCTCGCGCGGCGTCAGCGTCTCGACCCGCTCTTGAATCATGCGGCGAACGTCCCGCTCGCGCCGCTGCTCCGCGTCGCGTTTCAGCGCTTGTTCGACCGCCGCCACCAGTTGCGCGTGGTCGATCGGTTTGGTCAGAAAATCGACCGCCCCTTCCTTCATGGCATGAACACCGATTTGTACGTCATCCTTGCCGCTCAAAAAGACGATGGGGCGCGCGCATGGCAACCCGGCGAGCGTCCGCTGCAACTCGATCCCACTGAGCCCGGGCATGCACACATCGAGCAGCAAGCACCCGGGAGCCTCAGCGTCCTGCTCTTCGAGGAAACGCTCCGCTGACTCGAACGCGTTCACCTGATAGCCGGATGCGCCCAACAAGCGCGATAGTGCCATGCGAACCTCTCTGGCGTCATCCACTATGTACACGGTAGGCGCTGCGCCACTCATTGCTATCCTCCCTGGTTGCTGCTGGTAATGTGAAGTGAAACGCCGCTCCGCGGTCGGCTCTGTTGGTGGCCCACAGCCGTCCCCCGTGCGCGACGCTGATCGAGTGACAAATCGCCAGTCCGAGACCCAAACCGCTTTCTTTGGTCGTAAAGAATGGGTCGAAGACGCGCTCGAGGCGATCAGTATCGATGCCCCTACCACAATCGAGAACCGAGATGCGTACGGCTCCCGGCTCATCATCCCGACCGGCGACAACCTCCACGCGACGGTCGCGGGCGGGATTGTCGGCCAGCGAATCACAGGCGTTCAGCACCAAGTTCAATAATACTTGTTGCAGCTCGATGGGGTCGCCGTGCACGGCCGGAACGTCTTCATCGATGCGTAAATTCACTTGAACGTTGCGCTCCATGAGTGCCCCGCGCGCAAGCGTCATCACGTCGGCCACCACCTTGCCGACATCGACTCGCTGAAATTTGGTCTCTCCGCGCAACAGCAGCGCGCGCAAACTCTGTATGACCTGCCCGGCACGCTGATCGTCGCTGACGATCTCCCGAAGTATCTCGCGCAGTTCCTCCAGGTCGAAAGGTACCCGTGCGGTCATCAGTTGCGCAGCCTGCGCATTGCACAATATGGCGGTCAGCGGCTGCTGCAACTCGTGCGCAAGCGCACCGGAGAGCTCTCCCAGCAGAGCCACGCGCGTCAGATGCGTCAGCTTTTGCTGCAGCTTCTTCAATTCCTCCGTGGCTCGATTGTGTTGGCAATCCTCCATGACACAGCCCGACACTCTTTTTATCGCGCCATCTGCATCGCGGAATATCTGTGCCTTGATGCTGATCCAGCGGACCTCACGATCCCGCCCAACCACCCGAAACTCCATCGCCATCGAGCGTTCGGAACGCGGGGCCGCGGCGGCGATCGCCTGCAAGACGCCGGCGCGATCCGCCGGGTGAATCGCGGCCACCAGAGTATCGCGAGACAGCGCAGCCCCCTCCCCCAGCCCCATCATGCCGCGTACATGCGCGCTGGCCCAGATACGATCCGTCGCCGCATCCCAATTCCAAAAGCCGAAGCCCTGCATCCTTGAAATGATGGCCAGCCGCTCCTCGGCCTCGGCGAGCAGATCTTCGGCCCGCGCGCGCCGGCGTCGCTGTGTCCACAAGAGGGCTAGCACCGATAGAAAAGCCAAAGACGCCGCCGTGATTGCGGCTGCGCCTGCAACGGAATGAGGTAGCAGGTTTTCCACTAGGCGAAGCCCGGCAGTGGCGCACTAGCCACCAATACAATCCCAGAATCGAACGGTTCGTTGGCGAATATCATGTCTTCCTGAGCTCTCACGGCTTTTTGCTCAGCCGGTTAAGGCATTTTCTTAATTCTACGATAGTACTTTTACAGTATTACATAAGGGCTATACACTATTGCGTTGCGGGGAGCTCCGTGAAGGCGGGCGAATGTGTGCTATGGTCAACGAGCGGTTTGAACCGAAGTTGATTTTATGCCCATTGGTATAGGCCTTTGGTCACATAGCTACGCGTAAACGCCGTGACTACCCTTGCGGGTTGTGATCGTCGACGACACATCGGGGTTCACCAAGCTTGGGTGCTGCACCGCAAGGTAACAGGCTCGTGCTTAATCATTGTGCTCGCGACGAATGGGACGGGCGCATTCCATAAAAATTTTAGGAGGTTTCCAGTTATGAAACGTGCCACATGGCTGCTTCTCACCGCGATGGCGCTGCCGCTGTCGATTCCCGCCGCGAATGCCGCGGTCAATCCCGACAAGCTGCCCCAGGTACCCTGCAGCGACGTCAAGTTCAGCGCCGCGTTCCTGGCTAAGTGGCCGAAGGCGCCCGTCGCGTGCCAAGACGCGCGAGTGTACAAGGGTGTCACTTACGCAAAATTTGTGGTGAAGGTGTACATCTCTTCTCCGGAGTTCATGACGTTCAACATTCTGGACAGCGCCGGCAATACGGTGACCACCGCCAGCATGAAGCCGGGCCCGAATCAAGGCGTGCACGTCAATGGCAAGCTTCGAGAAGTTCCACGACATGCAGGTCGGGGAAACATTGACTTTTTGGATATCCGAGAAGCGCACGGATGCGATGGAGCTGCCGGGTTCGACCGCGAACAAGTGGGCTTTGTATCCGCCCATGTAATTTGATCGGGACCTGAAGACTTAAGGGCAGGGTGTCGTCCGGGGTGCAGACTCCCTGCCCTTTATCATTACGTCTGCTTCATTTGGCGTTTTGTTGTTTATTTGTAACAGAATTGTTTGTTAGGATTGCACTTCGGCGGATGGATTACCGATAGAATTACGAAAAGCCCTAGGGGAAAGTCGTCGAAATGTAGGTATTTCGTCCAATTCAATCTATTGCTCGCTTCGTGGATAATCGCGGCAATTGTCAAGAATCAAGTTTCAACCATCGTAGTTTAGGAGATACAGCTGATGAAATTTACATGCCGTGCGGCAGCGCTTCTTGCGTTAACCGCAGTTGCTGGTGCGGCTTCCGCACAGGACGTCATAGCAACCGTCCAAAATCCCTGGGAAGGCTGGTTCGTTGGCGCGAACATCGGCGGCGCGTGGAATCACACGTGCAGCAGCTGGGAGCCTGGCCCCACCATCAGGAATACTCCGGCCCTCGCCAATGCCTTCTACAATCGCAATTGCCCCAACAATGGCAATTTCATCGGCGGCATCGATGGCGGCTACAACTTTCAGATTGATCAATGGGTGTGGGGCTTCAAGGCCGATTATGAGGCCGTCGGCAGCTCCAACAAGACCCGTTCATATACTTTTGCTGGCTCACCTGCCATTCCGCCCGGCGTCTATACCGCCTCCGGCAAGATCAGCCCGAACGGTATCGCCCTCATAGGCCCGCGGGTCGGCTACGCGATCGATGAATGGCTGCCGTGGGTGCGGGTTGGCGGGGCCTTTGCCAGCTCATCCAAAGATGCACAGCTCACTTACACTCCGACGGCGGACTTCAACTGTGCCGGCTGCAAGCTTCACCGGCAGCAAGAATTCCCAAAGCCACGGCTTCAATGTCGGGCTCGGCGTCGACTACGGCGTACAGGGACCGTGGTCGGTGGTCGCGGAATACAACTACGTGAAGCTCAGCAAGGGCAGCAACTCGGATGTCAATTGCACCAGCACGGGGGCGCTTAAAGGGTCGACGCTTTGCGCCAATTATGCCAATTTTGATCTCTCCAATATTCATAACAGCTTCACCATGAATATGTTCCGAGTGGGCGTCCACTACGGCTTCCACTAAAAAGTACCCGCTTGCTCAAGTAAGGTACGGATTGGAGTTGATACGGATACGGGCCGCCTTCGAGGCGGCCCGTCTATTTCACGAGTCGAAATTAACGGGGATATCCGCTATGCGATCCATGCTGACCGCCGTACGCATGCCGCTCCTGGCCTGCCTGACCTCGCTGGCCCTCTCGGGTGCCGCGCAGGCACAAACCACCATCAGCGCGCCCACAGGCACGAAGTCGCTGGCGGCCACCTTGAACGTCTACGCATTTCCGGGCGCCGGCCAGACTGCGGCGCAACAGGCACAGGATGAGACCGAGTGCTATAACTGGGCGGTCAATGAAACGGGCAACGACCCCTTTCATATCGCCCAACAGGCGGCGCAGCAGGAGCAGCAGGCAGCCCAACAGCAGCAGCAAGCTGAACAGTCCAAATCAGGTTCCGCTGCGAAGGGCGCCGTCGCGGGAGCGGCCGGAGGAGCCGTCATCGGTGCCATCGCCGGCAACGCGGGCAAGGGCGCCGCCATCGGCGCCGGAGTCGGCGCCATCGGCAATCGCGCGCGGGCGACCTCCAAAGCCAATCAAGCGACGCAGCAGTCTCAGCAGACTCAACAGGCGAACGCCAAGATGTCCGCCCATCAAATGGATGCCTTCAAGAAGGCATTCTCGGCCTGCTTGGAAGCGAAAAAATACACGGTCCGATTTTAAACCGGCATTCGCTTACTTCAGTAACTCCCGAGCTTCTGATAATTGGAATTGGTTGTGGTCACGACGAGCCCTTTGGCGACCGCGTTCAAAATCGTCTGCTGCGCGTAGTTAGTGCCGTCCGGCAAGCTGGCCATCTGCACCTGCAAGGTCACCGGGTCCTGCGACGCGCCCATGGTGGTATTGATACTCAGCGAGGCGACCTTTTTAGCGGCGGTGTTGAAGGTGAGCGTCATCTGATCGCCCGGTTGGGCATAGTTACTGAAAATCAAATTCACGGCGCCGGGTGGCACAGGATTCACCGAGAGATTGCCCGCCTGTTTGGCCTGTTCCATTTTCTGAGGATCAGGGGGCAGGTACAGCGCCAATACGGCCTTCACGTCTGCCATGTACTGCTTCAGCTCCGCTTCTTTCTTCTCAATCATTCTTCTCATGAGCGGGCCGCCGCCCGGCGGCGGCGGAGACCCGATCGGCGTCTTCTGAACCTTGCCGTCCGGCCCATACTGGCAGCTGGCTTGCGTGGGCGGTTTCTGGTCCCCATTCAGGGTGACCTGCGTCGTCTCGATCCATTGGTACTGATGAAGTGCTTGTGCATTCAGCGCCATCGCCAGCTTGACGGCGGCCAGCCTTTCTTGAACGGCGTTATCCTGCGCAAATACCGGAAGCGCGGCCATGAGCGCGGCCATGCCAATCATCATCGACCGAGCGGCGATGTGCTTCATGGCGCGGGTACCACGCGGTAATAGACCCCATTCGCCCCATAGGCCGGCTGAAACCAGGTATTGCCGTTAAGATAATAGGTCTGACCTTGAATGACCGTGGTCATGGATCCGGCGGGCGGAGCCGCATACATGGCCCCCATGGGATAGACCACCATTGGAACGGCCGCAGCGCCGACCCCAGCCGCGACGCCCGCGTTGTACGCATTCGAGGTGGCCGCGGCGGTGTTCGCGCTGCCGGTGGCGACGCCGGCGGCATAGGCGTTCGAGGTGGCCGCCGCTGTGTTCGCCGAAGCGACCGTGGCGCCGACCGCCGCACCCACGATGAGACCCGCTGCGGCGGCTCCCGCGCTGCTGCCGCTGCTGCAGTTGTAGCAGCCGGAACCGTAATAATTCACCGTGGTCGGCGGATGGTAGCCATAGTACGCGGTGGGCGGATGATACCCATACCCGTACGCGGCCGTGGGCGGATGATAGGCCGAGGCGTAGCTGGTCTGTCCGTAGGTGTTGGTGTGCTCCGCGCCGTAACCGGCCTCTCCGGAGGTCGTACCACCATAGGCATTGGTGTGCTCGGTGCCGCCGTACGCCGAGTGCTCGGTGCTGCCGCCGTATTCGTTGGTGTGCTCGGAGCCCTCGCCGTAGGTGTGCGAGGAACTGGTGCCATAGGCGCTCTCGTGGCTGGTGGACCCGTAGCTGTGCTGGGTACTGCCGCCGTAGGTGTTCGAGTGCGAATAAGCCGCGGCGGTCCCCGACAGCAACAACGCGCTGATCAGAGTCGCCAAGCTCAAGTTGGGTATGTTCATAACTTGCTCTCCTTGCATCGTGGCCTTCATTACTGCGCAGGGGTACTCTTCGTTGCGGGTTTGGACTTTGCGGCCGACTCCGGGTGAGGGTGAGCGAACGGCATGCGCTTTGCGGTGCCAGCACTCGAGGGAGCAAAGGAATTAAGCGCCACGGGCCCATCGAGCTGCCAGTTGGATAGCTCCAAATGGTGCCGCATGCGCTCCGGATCGTCGAGGAAGGTCGCATGCACCATTCGCGGCAGCTTGTCCTCGGCACCGATCCACACCTGCAGAAAGACGCCGTTGTCGATGTAGGCCACGATGTCGGTCGTCGTGCCGCCGATGACATGCGATTGGCCCACGTAATAGGCGAGCTTCAACCCGCCGGCCATATCCTTATAGGGATCCGCAACAATCAAGTCGGTGAAGGGAAAGTAGATCCCGGCCAACCGATAGGCGGCATCCAACGTGGCGTCGATCGTCGGCGGCGCGTCGGCAACGGCCAGAAGGTTCTCGGCCGGCGCATAAGCCATCATCGCTTTGCCGTCGTAGTAGAACTCCGAGGCCGGACCGTCCCCGGCAATGATCACGCGCAGCTTGTCGGGGCGCTGCAGCGTAACGTCGGACTTCGTGGCATAAGCGAGAGGATGCCCATGGCGGCTCGGCTGTTCAAAGATTTCCACGGCGGTGAAGGACAGGGTATGCGCCGCCGCCAACCGCGCGCTGGTCGCCTTCAAGAGCTCAATCGCCTTGGGCTCGAGCGCCGGGATGAGCACGACCGGCCCTTGTTTCACGTGCGGGGTAGCCTTCTTCGGGGGCGGCATGGTGGTTTGCGCATTTGCGGCGCCCGCCACCAGCAGTGCGGCGACGGTGATCAGCAACGCTCTTCCAAAGATCTTGTGTCGCTTGTCCATGGCTTACCTCAAATGTCAGGGAATCATCCCACAGTCGAACATCTTGTTCATTACCGGACCCGCGATCTGGTTGAAGAACATCTGGCGCATCTGCGGATCGCTCTTCAAAAATCCAATGACCTGCTGCTCCTCGGGCGACGGCGCTTTGCCCCGATTCTGCCACAGCTGCTCGCAGGTGGCGCTCTGGTATTTCTGGATGACTTTGTTGGCCACCATGTTCATGACCGGATATTGCGCGTCGGCAACGCCCGCTGCGGCCAGCGCGGCGACCGCGAGGAGATAAATCTTCTTGCTCATGAGCGACTCCTTGACATCGATAAATATTGACGGGAACAAATTGATGAATGGCCGCAGGTCCGCCGCTCGCGGGGGTTCCTCGCAACAAGTTGCGCAGAGTGTCGGCCGGCTCGGTAGGAGGCTAGTCGAATTCATGAGCGCCGAATATTGGCAATTGGTCTAACCGCCCACTTCGGCGGCACCGCTCACGCCAACCAGCGCCGTACGATGCCGCGATACGCGAGCGCGGCGCCGAGACCTCCGAGCAGCAGCAGCGCAATCAGCTCGGCCAAGCGCCGGTAGGCATCGTCGACGACGCTTTGCAAGCTCGTGGTTGCGCGGCCCGCAGCCGCCTCGAGCGCCGGGGTGCCGCGCTCGATGCCCGCGATGAGCCCTTGCAGCTCATTGGCGGCACGCGTGATTTGAGCGGCTGCGGCCGTGTATTCGGTAATGTCGAACGGCCGTCCGGGCGTTTGCGAAGGTCCTCCTGGCTTCGGCTTCTCGAACCCCGCCACCAGCTGGTCGAAAGATTTGATGGTGGTATTGAGCGAATTGGAGGTGGCGGTGCCCGCCTCGAGCGCACCGCGCAATTGCACGACGAGATCGCGCGTTCGGGCGCTCTCGACGGTCAAGGCCTCCATGAATTGGCGGATCGCTGCCTCGCGCTCGCGATCGATCAATCCCGGCAACTCGCCGACGACGCTGCCGGTCGACTTGGCCGCGGCGGCGACATCACCGGCGTTGGCGAGCAGGCGCTTGGTCTCCGGCATGGTGGCAAATTCATAGGTCAGGCGCTCCACCTGCATGTCGAGCAGGTTTGGCAAGCGCTGCGCATAGTAGACCGTGCGCTCGCCCAATTCCCGCGTCTGCGCGATCTCGCGTACCGCAGGGTCGATGCCGCTGAACGGATCGAGACCCAAAATCCCGAAAAGGCCGGTGGGAGTACTGCGCGCGCCGGGCGTGGATTGCGTCAGCGTGCTCTCAATGTGACTGAAGCGCACGTACGCTATCGCGGTGATCTGCGGATTCTCCGCGTGCCACTCGATGACGACCCTCTGCAGCTCGGCGAGTTGCGCAGGCGTCAGCACGCCTTGGGCGAGCGTCAGCGCAAGTGGTTCCAGGCGGCCGTACGCATCGCGCACCGGCACCGCCGGTTCGCCGAAGCGCTTATTGACCCACGCCTCGTCGACAACTAAGCGGCTCAAGGTCACGAGCACGATCATGTCGACGGTGTTGACGACCGGGCTTGGGCCGCTCGCGATGATGTAGGACGCGGTGGCCTGGGACAGCAGCCAGTTCTGGGCCTCGAGCCGATCCTCGGCATTGTCGGTGGATGCCTGCAGCTTCCTGATCGGCACGGCAATGGCGCCGACGTACTCATCCGCGAAGCGCATGACTCGGTGCTGCTGGATCTGCAGCTGCTCCGCTTTCTCGTTCGACTTATCGTCCATGTGAAACACCTGGCGGATGGTCGAGCAGCCGCCCAGGGTCAATAATGCGGCGGCCACGATGAGCGTGTGCCGAAACGATGCGATCCCCACAGAGTGGCCGTGCACCATACGCACAGCTAGCCGCTGTCGCGCGACGCAGTAAGCGCCTGCGCCACCTTGATCCCGACGATGGTCGCGACCACCACCGCGAGGTAGAACTGTCCGCACATCACTTCGAGCCAGACCAGCGTATTCGATACCGGGCTCGTCGTCGTGATGTTCCCATACCCGATGCTCGAGATCGTGGTGAAGCTGTAATAATCGAACAGCGCTTGGAACGTGTGCCAATTGGCGAGTTGCCATTGGATGTCGGGGCTGATGCTGAAGGAGCCGGACACGGTCATCCAGGCGAGCGCATACAGCCGGCCCCAGATGAGCGCAATGATGATGTAGCCGGAAAAAGCGCCGACCACATCGTCTGCGCGAAGAGTGCGTGCGCCAAACACGTGATTCACGATGACATAAAGGCAGAACACAAAAAAGGCGACGGTGGAAATGTTCAAAGCCAGCTCCGCCGGCAGCTTCATTTCCGCCGGGACCGTGAGCCTCACGGCGTTGAATCCAACCGCCATGCACGCGAGCGTCGCTCCAATCCGGCGTCGGGATTTGGTATCAAAAATGGCGCGGAACACCGCGACGCCCAATATGCCGAACAGCACCGCGGAAAACATCCGCGCCACCGGGTTCACATCCGCCATCAGCGGATTCACCAGCTCCGTCACCACCAGAGCCCCCAGCAGCTGCACGTGTCTGCTCATTTTTCCGCCTACCGTCACGACGAATCCTTGCTAAGAAATCAAGGATTCGCGCTGCGGGGAGAAGCAGCAGAATCGGTTATTGGATGCCACGATCGAGCATTCTAATCGCGTTTGCGATGTCCTCGCTCAAGCGACTGAGCGCCCGACTGTGCGCGGCGGCAAGAGCCTGGTAGCTCTTTTCGGAAGTGGCTTCGCGATCCGCCGTACGCCCGATCTGCGTCTTGCCGTCCTTCACCCGGCGCACCAACCACAGCGCACTCAAAGTCGCGGCATCGCCGGGCGCCGATTCAAAGGTCTGCACGTCGATCGACACCCGGTAATCCCCGTCCGTGTTCTGCGCCTGCTGGTACAGCATGACCCGCGGCGTGCCGAGCATCACGACCAGATTATCCGCCACCACGTGCGAGATATTGCTCTGCAAGGGCGAAGCCCAGCGATTGAACTCGTCCACCGACACCTGATTGGGCCCCGTGCGCACCACGATCTGCGGAAGGTCGACCACGGCGGGTATCGACACCGGCCCGACGATCACGCTGAGGCCGGATGAGGCCGCGTCAGCGGTCACGGCGGGCGCTGCGCCGGCATTCAAGATGTAAAAGTGCGAAGGCGAACTTGCGCAGCCTGCGGGTACCGCCGCCAGGGCGCAGGCACCGGCCATGGCGGCAATCATTGCAGCAATGCGGCGTATCATGGCTGGTCCTCTTTCTTGCCCCGGATCAACGTCGACGGGTGCCGTTGCAAATAATCGACGAACACGCGCACGGAGCGTGCGGTACTCGTCAGCTCCTGCATCATGTCGTGAAGATCCTGAGAAGCCGGCGCATCTTTGTTGAGCAGAGATCGATCGGCGTCGGCAATCGCTTGATGCAGGGCCTCCATGGTCTTGGTTCCCTCGGGCACCCACTCCGCATCGACGCGTCCCAGAAGGGCGTCCGTCTGCTTCAGTGTCTCATTGAGCGTCGCGATCGCGTTCTTAACACCGACGCCGGTCGCCTCGAGCGGCATGTTGTCAATCTTGGTCAAGATGCTGTCGAGTTTCGCCACGATGCTCGCAAACCCGGCCGAATCCACCGGCAGCTCGAGCGGGTCGCGGCTCCAGTCGACTCTCGCTTTCGGCGCGTTCGGCACGTACTCGAACGCGACATACAATTCCCCCGTGAGCAGGTTCCCGGTCTGCAGCCGCGCGCGTAGACCCCGATCCTCCACGAGGTGACGGAGGATCGGGACACGGGCCGCTTCGGACGCCTCCACCAAAGCTTTTGTCGCGGATAGTCGATCTTTTTCGGACACCCGGGAGGCGAGGCGCTCGGGATTGAACGTCACCAGTACCCGCGGGCGAAGATCATGCGTCGTCGCATCATAGCCGAGGCCGACTTCGGCCACACGGCCGACCGGCAATCCGAATAAGGTCACGGGCGCTCCGACCGACAAGCCGCGGAGTGACTCGTTGAAATAAAGCACGAAGCGTCGTTCTACCGTAATCGGCAGCGTCATCGCCAAGGCGCGGGTTGGGTAAAGAGGAAATTCGGCATTTGCGGCCACCGGCTCGCCCGGTGGCGCAAAATCGGGCACGTCGAATCCGATGCCGCCCACCAGCACCGAAATAATCGACTCGGTGTGGATGTCGACACCGTTCGCACCCACCGAGACGTCGATGCCGCTGGCATTCCAAAAGCGCGTTTCCGAGGTGACATACTTGTCGTAGGGCGCATCGATGAACACCGTGGCCTCGATCGAGTTGCCGTCGGCGGCGAGACGGTAGGCCGCCACCTCGCCGACGGGCACGCTGCGATAGTACAGCGGTGCGCCGACTCCCAACGATCCCAGCGTGCTTGACCTCAGCGTGAATCGCCGGCCCGGCTGATCGGTGATCACCGGGGGCACGTCGAGCGCGGTGTAGTTGCGCGACCTGATGGTCGATTTTCCGGCCTGGAATCCTATGTACTGTCCGGACAGCAGGGTGTTGAGTCCGGTGACTCCGCTCAGCGTGACGGTTGGCTGCACCACCCAGAATTTCGCGTCTTCGACGATGAGACCGGCCGCGTGCTTCTCTATCTGCGCCGTCACCCGCACTTGCGAGTAATCTTTGGTGAGCTCGACCGTTGTCACATGCCCGATGGTCACGTCCTTGTACTTGATGAATGTCTTGCCGGCCTCGATGCCTGCGGCCGCCTTGAAAATGATGGTAATGGTGGGTCCCTCGCTGCTCACGCGCTGTATCGCGATACCGATGGCCACCACCGCGGCGAGGATGGGGATGATCCATACGACGGACAAGCGAAAGCGCTTGGTGGGCGCGACGCTCGCCTGCGGCAGATCGTCGAGACCGCCTGGCTCAGCCATGGACCGGCTCGCTGGAATCCACGCTATCCCAGATCAAACGCGGATCAAAGGATTCGGCCGCGAGCATGGTCAGCACCACCACGGCGGCGAAGAACAGCACGCCCTGGCCCGGTGCCACCGACATCAGAGGCTGCAGTTGCACCAAGGCCACGGTGAAGGTATCGACGAACACATCGAGCATTGACCATCGGCCGATGATCAGGACTATCCGATAGAGCCGCGTGCGCTCGCGGCTGCTCTTGACCGAGCCGCGCTGTACGCTGATCAGCAGATAGGCGAGCGAGACCAGCTTGCCCAAGGGAATCATGACGCTCGCGATCAGCACCAGGAGCGCTAGCGGCCAGGATCCTGAGGTGTAGAGAAATGCCACACCGCCCAAGATGGTGTCGCCCTCGGAGCCCGAGGGCGTGGTCGTGTCGAGCACCGGCAACATATTGGCCGGTATGTAACAGATGGCCGCGGAGATGAGCAGCGCCCAGGTGGTCTCGATCGAGCCGTGACGGCGGATTTCGAGCTTCTCGCCACAGCGACTGCAGAAGCCGGGCTCGCCGGCGCCGGCCGGCCGGGACACCAGGTGGCAGGCCTCGCAGGACACGAGACCGGCGCGAGCAGCGGTCAGCGCCGGGCCCTTCATCGCGGTGCCCCCACCCATGCGATCCGGCGCCAAAGCTCGCGGCGATCAACATTGACCGCGATGGCCGGCATCAACAGGATCACCGCGCCGAATGCATACATACCGATCCGCGGATCCACGGTCGCGAGTTCGGCGATCTTGACCAATGCCACCAGGATGCCGAGCATCACCACCTCGAGCATCGACCACACTTGGAGGTGCCCCAACCAGCGCAGCATCTCACCAGCCCACGGGGGGACGGAGGGGAACCGGACGGCGATCAACAGCGTCAACATGAACGATACATACCCCACCGGGGCGATGAGAGCGCAAAACGCCACCAGAACGCTGGTGACTCGCTGACCCTGCAACCACATTTCGTATGCGCCGCCGGCTATCGTGGTGCTGGCAAAACGCCCGACCACGTGCAGCTCCATCAACGGCAGGGTGTTGGAGACGATGAGCATGATCGCCGCAGTGACGGTGAGCGCGAGCGGCAGGTCGCTCGATCCGGACGGCCGCTTGGCCAACAAGCGGCCGCAGCGCGTGCAGACCGCTTTGCCGCCGGGCGCTAGCGCCGGAATTCGCTGCAGCACATCGCAATCCGGACAGGCAACGGCATCCACAGGTAGGCGCGCATCCAAGGCTCAAATTCCTTCCGAGGCGAGAATCGATGCCGCAGAGCGGGTGAGTTGCACGAGGTCGAATTCACGCTCTTAAGGCACCGGTGACCTCAAGCGTACGTCATTATTGAACTAAATACCAAGTCCGCGCCGGGCACGCAAAGCGAGCATGTGAGCGGGCCGTGGGTCGATCTTAAAATTCGAGCGCCAACTGCGCTGCCGCGGGTCCGGGAGCGCGAAATTTCGAGGTATCGAGGACGTGCCGATCGCTCGCGGGAGACAATCCCAGCCTGCGCGCGGCAAGCTCGAATCGAGTGCGCAGAAGCTCCGCATACGGGCCGGTGCCGACCATGCGATGCCCGAAGCGCGCGTCGTTATCCTTGCCGCCGCGTGCTTGATTGATCAGCGACATCACGTGCCTCGCTCGATCCGGGTAGTGCATATCCAGCCACTCGCGAAACAGGGTTTTCACTTCATAAGGAAGGCGCAGCAATATATAGCCGGCCGAGCTCGCGCCCGCTTCGCTCGCGGCCGCCAGAATCTCCTCGAGCTCATGGTCCGTCACCGCAGGGATCACCGGCGCGACCAGCACTCCCACCGGTATTCCCGCCTGCGCCAATTGCCTGATGACGCGCAGCCGCGCCTCCGGCGATGCGGCCCGCGGTTCGAGCGTGCGCTTGATCTCATCGGTCAGCGACGTGATGCTGAGCGTGACCGAGGTCAGCCGGTCTTGCGCGAGGTCAGCGAGCAAATCGATGTCTCGAATGATGAGCGCGCTCTTGGTGACGATGTGCACCGGGTGGCGGCAGCGCGCCAGGACCGCAAGGATGCTGCGGGTGATCCCCAGGCGCTTTTCCACCGGTTGGTAGCCGTCGGTGTTGATGCCGAGCGCAATGGGTTTGCAGCGGTATGTGGGCTTGCCGAGTTCGGCTTCCAGAAGGCTTGCCGCCTCGGCCTTGTAGAAGAGCTTCGTTTCAAAATCCAATCCCGGCGAGAGCCCGAGATACGCGTGGCTGGGGCGCGCAAAACAATACACGCATCCATGACTGCATCCGCGATAGGGATTGATCGAGCTGTCGAATCCGACGTCGGGCGAGTCGTTGGTCGTGATGATGCCGCGCGCCTGGTCGGGCATCACGGTCTCATTGAGGCTTTCCGGCCCCTCATCCCGATACCAGCCGTCGTCCGCGGGCTCGATCGACAAGGCGTCGAACCGCCCGGCGGGATTCGACGCCGCCCCTCTTCCCTTGAAGGCTTGATGACCGACGAACCTGCGTGCCATCGGCGAACTCTACGCGTCGGTGCAACCGGCGTAAATCCAGTGTTGATGGCAATGCATTACTGTATATCGCATGGGTTCAGGCTTATCCGCATGATTTCCTATATGCAATGCCGCTCTTGATACCCATCATCAGCTGACATATACGTTGAGCATGGATCACAACCGCCGACGTCAAGGCGGCCGAGCGAGGCGCGTCGGCGGCAACCACATTCATCAGCTGCCGCGGCTGGAGGTCTTGAATCCGTATCCGCCCATGGAGGTGCTGTCGGCCGATCAGCTCGAAGCCATTCACTCGACGTCGCTGCGCATTATCGAGGAGCTCGGAATGGAAGTGATGTCGGCGCGCGCACTCGGCGTGTTCAAGGCGGCGGGCGCGCAGGTCGACCCGTCGACCCACAACGTGCGTCTCGACCGCGCACTCGTCGAAAGAGCCTTACGCAGCGCACCCGCCTCGTTTGTCCTTACCCCGAGAAACGAAGCCAATCGAGTCACCCTGGGCGCCAATCACCTCAATTTCGGGCTGGTGGCGGGTCCGCCCAACGTCCACGATTGCGAGCGCGGCCGCCGTCCCGGAAATTTCCGCGACTACTGCGACTTCATCCGCCTCGCTCAGTATTTCAACGTCATGCATTTGATCGGCAATCAGGTGTGTGCTCCGACCGAACTGCCGGCGAACACGCGGCATCTCGACACCTATCGGGCAAACCTCGAGTATTCGGATAAGGTCTACCACTGCACGGCCATCGGCGCCGGCCGAGCGCTCGACGGGATTCGGATGATGGCGATCTCGCGCGGCCTGACCCTTTCGCAAATTGCCGAAAGCCCGGGGGTCATCACGATTATTTCGGTGAACAGTCCGCGCCGATTCGATGAGGCCATGTTGGACGGCCTGATCACCATGGCCGAATACGGTCAGGCGGTGGTGATCACGCCCTTTACGCTGATGGGCGCCATGGCCCCGGCCTCGCTCGCCGCGGCACTCGCCCAACAGAACGCGGAAGCGCTGTTCGGCATCGTGCTGGCGCAGCTGGTGCGCCCGGGCACACCGGTGGTGTACGGAGCGTTTACTTCCAATGTGGATATGCGTTCCGGTGCACCTGCATTCGGTACACCGGAAAACGCCAAGGCCAACATCGCGAGCGGCCAGCTGGCGCGCCGCTACCGGCTGCCGTACCGGACCTCAAACGCCAGCGCATCGAACGCCGCCGACGCCCAAGGCGCGTACGAGACCGAAATGTCACTGTGGGGCGCCGTTTTGGGACACGGCAATCTCGTCTATCACGCCGCCGGCTGGCAGGAGGGCGGCCTCACCGCGTCGTTCGAGAAATTCATTCTCGATGTCGAGATGCTGCAGCTCATGATCGAGTTCTTGAAACCAATCGTGGTCGATGAGCGCGAACTCGGGTTCGATGCGATCAAAGGGGTCGCGACCGGCGGACATTTCTTCGGTGAGCCGCACACCATGGAGCGCTACGAGCACGCGTTCTACCGACCGCTGGTATCGAATTGGCAGAACTATGAGAGCTGGCAAATCGGCGGCGGTAAGGACGCGACGCAGCGGGCGACCGATCTTTGGAAACAGGCGCTCATCGAGTACCAAGAGCCCGCATTGGATCCAGCGATTCGCGAAGCACTCGATGGGTACGTTGCGGCGCGGCGCATCGAAATCGGCGGCGCCGACCCTTGAGAGGCCTCATTGCGGCACGCGCTTGTCCCGAACGTACGGAAAGGTCAGGGTCGAACGCGGCTCCGCGATATAAAAACCTTGTGCGAAGCCGATCCCCAGCCGGCCCAATTCGGCCAACACTTCCGCGGACTCCACCCGCTCGGCAATCGTGTGAATACCCATCGCTCTGCCGACTTGGCTGATCGCCTCGACCATGCTGCGATCCACCGGATCGCGCGTCACGTTCTCGATGAACTGGCCGTCGATTTTCAAATAATCGACCGGCAGGGTCTTCAAGTACATGAACGAGGATAGGCCGCTGCCGAAGTCATCGAGCGCGAAGTGGCAGCCGCGCGCCTTCAGTTCGCGCATGAAATAAACCACATTGCCGAGATTCGCGATCGCGGCGGTTTCGGTGATCTCGAAACACATGGCTCCCGGCGCGAGTTCATGGGCGCTCAGCTCGGCGATCAGGTACTCGAGAAAGCGCTCGTCATTGAGCGAAGTGCCCGACAAATTGACGGTAATGGTATACGGCTTCACGCCGGATTCGGGCCGATGCACCACGCGATCGAGCGCCTGGCGCACCACCCAGCGATCGATGGCGGGCATGACGTTATAGCGCTCTGCCGCCGGGATGAATTCAGCCGGCAGCACGACCGAACCGGACTCATCGCGCAGCCGCAGCACCAATTCGAAGTGTTCGCGCTTGTGGGTCGTCGCCCCGATCGGCACGATGGGCTGATAGTACAACTCGAACCGGCTCTCCTCGCAGGCGCGCGTGAGTTTCGACACCCAGTGCATCTCGCGGTGCCTCTCCGGCACGTTGTCGGGCTTGTAGAGTTGCACGCGATTGCGTCCCTGGTCTTTGGCGGAATAGCAGGCGACATCGGCGGCGCTCATCACGCTCGCGACCGTCGGCGTGTCTTTGGTGATCTCCACGATGCCGACGCTCGCGCCCACCGCCATCGCGCCGTCCTGCCATATGAATCGATAATCGCGAATCGCCTGGCGCAGCGTTTCGGCCACCCGCAGCGCCTGATCGAGCGCGCAACCCTGCAACAATATGCCGAATTCGTCGCCACCGAGCCGCGCCAGGGTGTCGCCGATGCGCACCCGCGACTGAAGAACGCCGGTGATTTGCTTGAGCAACTGGTCGCCCGCAGGGTGACCGCAGGTATCGTTGACGAGCTTGAATTGATCCAAGTCGAGGTAAAGCAAGGCATACCGGCAATTTGCGTCTTGCCGCACCGATTCGACGGCGACGGTGAGGCGATTCTCGAACTCGCGGCGGTTGATGAGCCCGGTGAGGGCATCGTGGCTGGCCTGATAATGCAGGGCGCGGTGCAGCCGGCGCTCCTTGCTGACGTCGTGGAAGACCATGACCGCGCCGATCAGGTTGCCGGCCCGATCGCGGATCGGCGCTGCCGAATCCTGGATCGCAATCTCCTGTCCGCGGCGGTTCACCAGCACCGTGTGTTCGGTAAGGCCGAGCATTTGTCCTTCGCGCAGGCAGCGCGCGATCGGACTTTCGCTCGCCTCGCGCGTGGTCTCATCGACGACCGTGAGCACGCTGCCGATGAGTTGCCCTTGCGCCTCGCGGTTCTCCCATCCGGTCAAGCTCTCGGCCACCGGATTCATGTAGTCGATGCGCCCTGCGGAATCGGTGGTGATGACCGCGTCGCCGATCGACTGCAGCGTGATCTGGGCGCGCTCCTTGGCCTGAAACACCGCGGTTTCCGCCTTCTTGCGCTCCGTAATATCGGCGATCGTGCCCTCATAGCCGATGACCCGGTCGCGCTTGTCGCGCACCACCCGGCCGTTCTCGACGACAAGAAGCATGGTGCCGTTCTTGCGGCGCAATTGGGATTCGACGTCGCGCACCTCGCCTTCGCTCTCCATGCGGCGCACGTAGGTGTCGCGATCGTTCGGATTCCAGTACAGCGAACTGGCGGAGACCCGATACAGCTCTTCGGCGGTCGAGTAACCGAGCATTTGAACGAATGCCGGGTTCACCACCAATAATCGGCCGTCACGCGTGCTGCGATACACGCCTTCCATGACGCTCTCGAACAGGCCGCGGAATTTCGCTTCGCTGTCGCGCAGCGCATCCTCGGCGCTGCGCCGCTCGATGGCGATCCCCGCAATCTGCGTCATGCGCGACATCAGCTCGCGATCGCGCGCTGCCGGCACCCCGGGCTGCCGCTGATAAACGGTGAAGGTACCGACGATCTTGTCGTCCGAGGCAACGATCGGCGCCGACCAGGCGGCTCGCAAGGCCGCATACTGCGCCGCCTCGCGCCTAAAATCCCACAGCGCGTCCGTGTCGATGTCGGCCACCCACACCTGTCGGGACAAATAGACGGCCGCGGAACACGAGCCGTAGCGGATCCCGATCGGCGCCCGATCCATGGCGACGACAAATTCGCGCGGCAAACTCGGCGCGACGCCAAAGCTCAAACACTGATGTTCTTCGTCGAACAGATTGATCGCGGAATATCCGCCGGTCATGACGCGTTCGATCACTTCGCAAATCGCTTCGAGCACCGACGAAAGCGGCGCATTTGCCGCGATCTTCTCGAATACACGGCGTTCGCCCGCCGCGATGGCGTCGCTGCGCTTGCGCTCGGTGATGTCGATGATGCTGGCGCGGATCAGACGCCGATTGGAGCTCGGCAGGCGCACGAAGCGCACCTCGCAGGGCATGCTCTGGCCAAGCGAATCGCAGTGAACCCATTCGAACACCGGAGCCCCGCCCGCCAGCGCTCCGTCGATATAGCCGCGCGGTACGCCGAACGACGGACTGCCGTCCGGCTGATGCGTCGGGCTGATCTTCTCCGGGCCGCTCTGCAGCAAAGTGGAGCGGTCCAAGTTGAAGAAGCGGCAGGCGTTGTCGTTGACGTCGACGAACTTTCCCCGATCGACATCGAATACCACGATCACTTCCGGCGCATGCTCCACCAAAGTCCGATAGCGTGCCTCGCTCTCGCGCATCGATCGCTCCGCGAGCTGCCGTTCGGTGACGTCGCGAATACATACGATGTAGCCGTCGCGATGATTGAGCCGCGCCTTGCTGACGGCAATTTCCACCGCGACCCGCGCGCGACTCTTGGTCGATCCCCACGCCTGATGAGCGGCCAGATCGACGTGAGTGTCGTCGATCTTCGCGGCGCAGCGTTCCAGAAAATCCGGCGTACCGCGCGAATCGATATCGGGCAGCAGGAAATCGAGCGTGCGACCCAGGATCTCGGCCTGAGAGTAGCCGAATATCCGCTCGCCCGTGGGATTGAAGGTCTCGATATGGCCGGCATCGTCGACCGTGATGATGGCATCCTTGACGTTGTCCAGGATCGCTTGCAAATGCGATGCGGACTGTTCGCGGATCTCCCGGGTGAGCGCCTGCGCTTCATCCGACATGATCTGCATGGAACGTACGATGCCGCGGCGCTCGGAGTCGATTCGGTCATAGTGCGCGCTCACGGCTTTGAGCAGCGTCGGCAAATCGATCTCGCTGCCGTGCCCGCGCGCGTCGGCCACCTGACGCTCGAGCAGGCGATTGAAGCTCTCCTGCGCTGGCGGTGGCTCGCTTAAAATAGCGGCCGCGTTGTCGCGTGACACTCCTCGGATCTCCCGCACTCAATCACCGGACCTGGGCAGCCCGGATTAAGTGAATAATTAGGGAGATCCCGCAATCCCGGCGTGACGGGCGTCTCGGTTCGCCCAATAATCGGTTAAATTATCGGCTAAGAGCCCTGATCCGCTGTTTCGCGTTCCGACCGCTTGCGCTCATGCGCGCGCAAATTGCGCTTTCGCAGGCGCACGGAAGTCGGGGTCACCTCGATCAACTCGTCGTCGTCGATGAACTCCATCGCCTGCTCCAGGGTGAATCGAATGGGCGGAGTCAACACGACATTTTCGTCCTTGCCGGCCGCACGCATGTTGGTGAGCTTTTTGCCCTTGAGCGGATTGACGACGAGATCGTTGTCGCGGTTGTTGAGCCCGATGATCATGCCTTCGTAAACCTCTTCACCCGGTCCGATGCACAGCCGGCCGCGCTCCTGCAGACTGAACAAAGAATAGGCCAACGCGACGCCCTGCCCGTTCGAGATCAACACTCCCTGCGGACGCTGGCCCAGTTCGCGCGGCACCACCGGCCCATAGTGATCAAAAACATGGTGCAAGAGGCCCGTGCCGCGGGTCATCGTGCGAAATTCGGTCTGAAAGCCGATGAGTCCGCGTGAGGGAATCATATAATCCAGGCGCACCCGGCCCCGGCCATCGGCCTGCATGTCTTTGAGTTCGGCGCCGCGGCTTCCGAGTGCCGACATGATGTCGCCCTGCGCGTCGCTGTCCGCATCGACCGTGACCTGCTCGTAGGGCTCATGGGCGACGCCATCGACGTATTTGATGACGACGCGCGGCCTCGACACCGCCATTTCATAACCCTCGCGGCGCATGTTTTCCAACAGCACGCCGAGATGCAACTCGCCGCGGCCGAAGACCACGAACTTATCCGGGTCGGCGGTCGGCTCGACGCGCAGCGCCACGTTGTGTATCGATTCGCGCTCCAGACGCTCGCGAATCTGCCGGCTGGTGACGAATTTCCCTTCACGCCCCAAGAACGGCGAGGTATTGACCTCGAAGGTCATGCTGATGGTCGGCTCATCGACAATCAGACTCGGCAATGGTTCGACCGTGGCCGGATCGCACAGCGTGTCGGAAACCTTGGGCTCGGCGATCCCGGCAAATGCGACGATGTCGCCTGCGCCCGCCGACTCGATCTCGACGCGGGTCAAGCCGTGAAACCCCAATATCTGCGTAATTCTTTCGGAGCGCTGGCCGCCGTCCCGACCGACCACGGTCACTGCCATGCCCTTGCGCAGCGTGCCGCGCTTGATGCGGCCGATGCCGATCGCGCCCACATAGCTCGAGTAGTCGAGCAACGTGACCTGCAGCTGCAAGGCGCCGTCGACGTCCACGTCGGGCGGCGGGCAATGTTCGACAATCGTTTTGAACAGCGGCTGCATGTCGCCGTCCCGCACCGTCGAATCGAGTCCCGCGAAGCCGCGCAACGCCGACGCATAGACCACCGGGAAATCAAGCTGCTCGTCGGTTGCACCGAGGCGATCGAACAAATCGAAGGTCTGGTCGAGTACCCACCCCGGACGCGCCTCGTCGCGGTCGATCTTGTTGATGACGACGATGGGCCGCAATCCATGTTTGAACGCCTTTTGCGTCACGAACCGGGTCTGCGGCATCGGCCCGTCCACCGCGTCCACCAGAAGCAGGACGCAGTCCACCATGGCGAGCACCCGCTCGACTTCTCCGCCGAAATCGGCATGGCCCGGCGTGTCGACGATGTTGATGCGATAGTCGCCCCAGGTGATTGCGGTGTTCTTGGCGAGAATCGTGATGCCGCGCTCGCGCTCGAGCACATTGGAGTCCATGACGCGCTCCTGCACATCCTTGCGCGCATCGAGCGTGCCGGACTGGCGTAGCAGCTGATCCACGAGCGTGGTCTTGCCATGATCGACGTGCGCGATGATGGCGATGTTGCGAAGTTTCTGCGTCACAATGAGCCCTAAAGGAAACCGCCTATTATAGCTGTTATTAGGGATCCGTGTCCGTATGTTTCACTTCTTTGGTTTGGCAGCGCTCGCCTGGTCCGCGGCCACGATCTCGCCCACGATGATCGGCACGGAAAAGACCCGCGACTCGGTCATTTCGTCGTGTATCAAGCTGACGCTCAAGGTCACGAACAGCACGCCTTCCGCGGCCGGGGTCACCACGATGCTGCGGCGGTACACTTGCGCCGGCTCGACCGAGGGAAATTCGATCCGTGCGTCGCCGGCCGCCAACTGCAGGCCCACCGAAGCGCTGACATCGACGGCCGCCGGGCTGGCCGGGATTTGGGGCAGAAGGGCAATCGCGATCTCGAGCGGCTGGCCGACAACCGGCCGCTGCAATAGGTCGAACTTGAGCATCACCGGCGCTTGCGATTTGCCTTGGCTGGCCGCTTCGACCATGCCCGCGGTCGATTCTTGAGGTTTCGGCTTGCGCGCGGCCGCCGCCGGCGCCGCGGGCCCTTGGGGAGCGGGATTGGCCGCAGGAGCCTGGCTCTTATCGCCATGGCAACCGGCGATCGCCGCCGCGCAAAGCACCAGCACTCTCGCCTTCATCATTGACCTATGATCGCGAAATACCGGTCCGATCACAACTCGAGCGTCGGCCCGAGCACTGCCGCGAGCTGATCGTCGAGGGCGCGGTAGTGTTCCTCCCAATAACGGGGCTCGGCGAACCAAGGAAAGGCCTTCGGAAATGCCGGGTCGTCCCAGCGCCGTGCCAACCACGCCGAATAGTGGATCATGCGCAAGGCGCGCAACGGTTCGATCAGCGCCAATTCGCGCCGATCGAAGGCCAGAAACTGCTCATAACCCCTCAAAATATCGGTGAGGTCCTTGCGCATCTCCTGCTGCGTTCCCGCAAGCAGCATCCATAAATCCTGTATCGCCGGGCCGGTCACGCAATCGTCGAGGTCGACGAAATGCGGGCCAAGATCGGTCCAAAGGATGTTGCCGCGGTGGCAGTCGCCCAAGATGCGCGCCATGCGCGCGCCGCCCCAATTGTTCGCTTGCACCTCGATTTCCTGAAGCAGTGTGTGCGTGAGGTCCGCATATTTCGCGGCGAGATAGTCCGGCAGAAAGCCTGAGTCGAGCACGAAATCGCGTGCCCTGTGGCCCAACTCCTCGATGCTGAGGCGGGCGCGTTCGCGAAACGCAGCGGCGCGGCCGACCGCGTGAATACGGCCGAGAAAGCGCCCGACCCACTCCCGGTCGTCGGCCGTCGCAAGCTCGGGCCAACGCCCGCCGCGGCGCGGAAAAACGGCAAAGCGAAACCCCCGATGAAGGTGCAGAGTGGCGCCGTCTCGCACCAATGGCGCGACCACCGGAATCTCATGCGCCGCCAACTCCGCCGCAAAGGCGTGTTCCTCGGCAATGGCTGCGTCCCGCCATCGGCCGGGCCGATAGAATTTGGCGACCATCGGATCGCCGTCCTCGATTCCGATCTGGTAGACCCGATTCTCATAGCTGTTGAGAGCCAATAGGCGCCCATCGCAGTGGTAATCCAGGACCTCCAGCGCGTCCAATACCGCTTCTGGAGAAAGCTCGGAAAAAGGCGCTTGCGCGTTCATCGATGGAATTCTACAGGTACGATGTCGCCACGCCCCTGCCACATACCTTAAGCTAGAATGCCTGCCATGCGATTACCCCGACCTAAGTCATTGAGCGGCCTGATGCTGATCGGCTTCACGATCGTGGCGGCACCGCTGCTTTTTGCCATCGTGAACGCGGCAGTGCAGATGAATCGACTGTCGAACCGCAGCGAGCAGTTGGTGGTGCACGGAATGCAGGGCACCCGCAACAACCAACGCCTGTTCGAGGAGATCGGAGCCCTTGAACGAACCGCCCGGCTCTACCAGATCATTCCGAGCGCCGAGCTGCTCGAGGTCTACGCCCGCAACCAGCAGCGGCTGGTGAACACGATCGAGGAACTGCTCACCTTGCCGCTCGATCGGCAATCGCAACTGGATGCGAGCGCCCTGCGCTCGGACGCGGACCGTCTCTGGGTCGACCTGAAATCCGCCGAGCCGAATTCGCCGCGCCTGGCGGACTTGATCAATTCCTACCCGCAAATGTCGGAACTGGCATCCACCATATCGAATCGCGTCAGCGCGCAAATTGACCGCGAGCTCGGATCGTTGCGCAGCGCGGCGCAGCTCGCACAGCAGAATCTTTTTTGGCAAACGCTGCTGCTGGTGCCGATGACCCTCGCGGTAGTGGCGGTTTTCACGTATCTCTTTGGCCGGCCCATACGCGCCATCGACCGGGCGATCAGCGAGCTTGGGCGCGGCACCTTCTCGCGACCCATCTCCATCCGCGGGCCGGCGGATTTGGAGCGTTTGGCCGCGCAATTGGAGTGGCTGCGGGTGCGCCTATTGGATCTGGCCCAGGAAAAGAATCGATTCCTGAGACACATGTCGCATGAACTGAAGACCCCGCTGGCGAATATTCGCGAGGGAACCGAGCTTCTCATGGACGGCGCAGTCGGCGAACTGCAAAGCGCGCAACGAGAAGTCACGGCGATCCTGCGCGAGAACAGCATGAAACTGCAGCGGCTCATCGAAAATCTATTATCCTTCAGCGCCTGGCAGGCCAAGAGCGTCGGTTTGGAAGTGTCGGAATTCAAACTGCGGCCGTTGATCAAGTCCGTGTTGGAAAATCAACAACTGACCCTGATCGCGCAGCGCGTGCGCCTCGACGTGCAGATTGAAGACCTGACTCCGCTCGCGGATCGCGGCAAGGTTCGTTTGATCCTCGATAATCTGCTCTCGAATGCGGTCAAATTCACGCCGCGCGGAGGCACCATTTCGATGCATGCCCGCGCCGATCGCGAGCAACTGGTGTTGGATGTCATGGACAGCGGTCCCGGGATTCCCGAAGATGAACGAAACCGGATTTTCGAAGCCTTTTACCAGGGCAAGACGCCGCAGGGAGGCCACGTGAGGGGGACCGGCATTGGGCTCTCGGTGGTGACCGAATTCGTCAACGCACACGGCGGCAGCATCGAAATCCTCGAATCGCCCACCGGCGGCGCTCACTTCCGCGTTCGTCTGCCCCTGCGCCAGTCGGTGCCCGAAGCGCGTGAAAAGGCCCATGCAGCCTAGGTCGTTGTGCTTTGCAGCATGCCTATGCGCACTCTGTGGCATGTGCGGTTGGGGGATTTCGGGCTGCATTATGTCAAATCCTAAGCCTGCCTCTCCGACGGTGCCGGCAAACTCCGGCGACCGATATGGCATCGATAGAGCCCCTGCTCGAGCTGATGAGCGAGCTGCCGACGGGGGATCCGGCGCGGCAGGCCGAATTGTTCCAGTCCGCCAAGGATGCGGCGGCGCTCTCGCCCACCACCAGCAATCGCCTCAAGTATGCCCTCGCCCTCGCCACACCCGGCCATGGCGGCTCCGATCCCGTCGCAGCGCAGCGACAGTTGTCGGAATTGCTGGCGAGGCCTGAAACTCTGTTGACGGTGGAACGATTATTGGCCCTGGTGGAGTTGCAAGAGGTCGATCAGATGCTGGTTCTGCAGGCCGAGAACAAGCAGCTGCGTGACGATGAGTCGCATGATTCGCGTGACAAGCTGCTTGCCGTCAACCGCCGCCTGCAGGCCGAGTCCGACGAGAACGCGAAGTTGCGCAAGGCGTTGGACGAGGCGCGCGCCAAACTCGACGCGATCACGCACATCGAGGGTTCCATCAACAACCGCGGCACCGCGGAATCGCACACGCCTTAGCGTAATTCACCGGAGAGACCGCCTTGAACGCCTATTCGATCGCCGCCACCACCCCCCTGTCGTTCGGCCTGCAACCCGGCTCGCGCGACGGCTCCACCGCGCAAAAGCGCAAGGCGCGGATCTTAGTGGTCGACGACGACCCCGGGCTGCTGCGGCTGCTGACCATCAGGCTGCGCGCCGAGAATTACGAAGTCGAAGCGGTCGAGAGCGCCGCAGCGGCATTGGCTGCCTGCACTCGATTCCGGCCTGATCTGGTGATCACCGATCTGCGCATGGATCAAATGGACGGAATCGGCCTGCTGAAGGAGCTGCAAAGCCGCTGGCCCGGCTTGCGGGTGATCATTCTCACCGCGCACGGCACGATTCCGGACGCGGTTTACGCGACCCAGAGCGGCGCGTTCGGGTTTCTGACCAAACCGGTCGACAAGCAAGAGCTGCTCGACCATGTGCAGAAGGCGCTGAAAGTCTCGGGCTTCGCACATGTGGACGAAGATTGGCGCGCCAACATCATCACGCGTAATCAGCTGATGGAAGATAAATTGGCGCAGGCGAATATGGTGGCCGGCACGGACGCCCGCGTGCTGCTGACCGGCGAGAGCGGAACCGGCAAGGAATTGCTCGCCCGCGCGATTCACGAGGCAAGCCCCCGGCGCAACAAGCCGTTCGCATCCATCAATTGCAGCTCGATGGCGGAAAATCTCTTGGAATCCGAGCTCTTCGGTCATGAAAAAGACGCCTTGCCCGGCGCCGTTCGCGCGCACAAGGGCCTGTTCGAGACCACGGACGGCGGCACCCTGCTGCTCGATGAGATCGGCGACCTGCCGATGCGCTTGCAAGTCAAGCTGCTGCGGGTGCTGCAGGAGAATCAGATCCGCCCCGTCGGCAGCCCGGAGGCGGTATCGATCAACGTGCGCGTCATTTCAGCCACCCATCACGACCTGCAGCAACTGATGGTCGGCGGACAATTCCGCGAGGACTTGTATTATCGGCTGAATGTCGTACACATCGAGGTGCCCCCGCTCGGGCGCCGGCGCGAAGACATTCCGCTGCTGGTCGCGCATTTTCTCGAGCAGATCGCCAAGGAGAGCGGCCAGAGAAGGATTTACGCACCGGAGGCGGTGGAGCTGTTGGCGACCGCCGAGTGGCCGGGCAACGTGCGTCAGTTATACAACGTCGTGAGGCAAAACGTCGCGCTCTCGCATGGCGCGATCATCACCGCGGAATTGGTGCAGCAATCCCTCGGCGGCAATCCGACCCGCCTGCCCTCCTTCGACGAGGCGCGCGATGAGTTCACGCGCAATTACTTGTCGCAGATTTTGCAAATCACCGCCGGCAACGTGAGCCAAGCGGCAAGGCTGGCGAAGCGCAATCGAACCGATTTCTACAAGCTGCTGTCGCGGCACCAATTGCTGCCCGACGATTTCAAAAAGACCTGAGCCAGTCGCTGCCTGTGCTCGATCAGGCGAAGAATTCCGCAACGCAGGCGACCACCGCCGCCAACTGCTCTTGGCTGAGCTCCGGGTAGACCGGCAACGCCAGAGTTTCTGCCGCAGCCCGTTCGGAATGCGGAAAATCGCCGCTTCGGTAGCCCAGATAGGCAAAACACTGCTGCAGATGCAGCGGCACCGGATAGTAGATCTCGGTGCCGATGCCGCGCTCGCCCAAGAATGCCTTCAGCGCATCGCGGCGTTGCACGCGTACGACGTATTGATTGAAGATGTGCCGGCCGCCGGGGGCGGCTCGCGGCGTGACCACTCGCGAACCCAATCCGGCCCGTGCAAACGCCTCGTTGTAGTAGGCGGCGTTACGCTGCCGCGCCTGCGTCCAGCCGTCCAAGTATTTCAATTTGACGCGCAAAACCGCCGCCTGCAATTCATCGATGCGAAAGTTGCCGCCGATGAGCGCATGAAAATACTTCGGCTTGCCGCCGTGCACGCGCAGCACGCGCATACGTTCGGCGAGATCGGAATCATTGCGCGGTGCACAATCCGGCATCGCCAAATGCGCCGAGATTCTTGCTTGGAAAGAATGAAAAGCAGCCGACATCGCCGATCGATCCCACCCGGACGCCGTCTTTATATTCCGTGCCGATCGCCTGCGCCGCATCTTCGATGACGCGCAAACGATAGCGCCGTGCGATATCCATCAATGGGTCCATGTCGGCGGCCTGCCCATACAGGTGCACGGGCATGAGCGCCTTGATCCGGCCTCCGGTGGCGCGCCTCACGAGCCCCGCGCCATCCGGCACGCACTCCTCGTCGATGAATGCCTGCACTTCAGCTGGCATTATGTTAAACGTCTGCGGATCGATATCGCAAAACACCGGTCGCGCGCCCGACCCGCGCAATGGTCCCCGCTGTTGCGAAAAAGGTATACGGCGAGGTAATGACTTCATCACCGGCACCGATCTCGAGCGCCATCAGAGCCAGAAGCAGCGCATCCGTGCCCGATGACACCCCTATTCCGACCGGTGCGCCACAGTATCGTGCAATTTCCGCCTCAAGACCGCGCACGTGCTCGCCCAAGGATGAAGTGCTGGCTTGTGCACACGCTGTCGATGATTGGCATGACTTCGTCGCGAATTTGCGCGTACTGCGCCTTGAGATCGAGTAGTGGAACGTGCGTCATATATCAAGAATAGCATTTGCGCCGCAATATCAGAGAACGAACCATATCGGGCAGACGGCAACGGATTTGATGGATATGTTTAATATCTATGTCGCAATTCAGCAACTCAACTAGAATATCGTGATTGTCGATCGCGACTCTCTGGATAGCAGATGACCCAACCGGCCTTGTACAAACAAAGCTTTCTGTTTATGACATTGGCGACGCTGCAAACGGTGATGCCCACCATCGTTGCCGTCGCGGCGCTGTACGCGACGATCATCTTATCCGGCACCGACTTCGACCCCTCCGCCTCCACCATCGTCATCGTGACCGTCGCGTGTTTGGTTCTGATCCAGCCGCCGCGCGAAATGAACACGCAATTCACATCGCCGCGCGATTTCCGCCGTTGTCGATGTGATCTTGAGATGGTTCTTTGTATTGGCGCTGCTGCTCGCCATCGCCTACGTCACCAAATCGCAGTTGCAAACCTACCCCCGCCGTATTTTTCTGACCTGGGCCGCGCTGACCCCGGTTGCGCTCATCATCACGACGCTCGGCATGCAGGAACTCATGCGGCGTTTTGTGATGAACGCGTACGACGTTCGCAGCGCCATCATCGCGGGTTACAACAGCACCAGTCTGGAACTCGCGCGGCGCTTGAACAAGAATACGGCCATGGGCCTGGAGGTCAGCGGTTTTTTCGACGACCGCAGCAGCGACCGCCTCGGCGTGGAACCCGACTCGCGGCTCATCGGCGCACTGGGCGACCTTGGCCAGTACGCGCGGGAACATCGCACCGACGTCATCTTCATTGCGCTGCCCATTCGACATTTGATGCGCGTGATGAATTTACTGGACGATCTTCGCGATACCACCGCGTCCATTTATTACGTGCCCGACATCTTCGTGTTCGACCTGATTCAAGCGCGCTCCGGCGAGGTTCACGGCATTCCGGTGGTGGCCATGTGCGAGACACCGTTCTACGGCTACCGCGGTGTCGCCAAGCGCCTGTCCGACATCGTGCTTTCGGCCGTAATCCTGTTGCTTCTTCTGCCGCTCCTGGCACTCATCGCGGTCCTGGTCAAATGGACATCTCCCGGACCGGTCATCTTCAAACAGCGCCGTTACGGCCTGGATGGCCAGGAAATCGTGGTGTACAAATTCCGCACCATGAAAGTGACCGAAGATGGAGCGCATATTCGCCAGGCGTCCAGAGTCGACGATAGGATTACCCCCATTGGCGCCATTCTGCGGCGCTCTTCGCTGGACGAATTGCCGCAGCTCATCAACGTGCTGCAGGGTCGCATGAGCCTGGTGGGTCCGCGCCCGCATGCGGTCGCGCACAACGAGGAATACCGCAAACTCATTAAGGGCTACATGGTCCGCCACAAAGTCCTGCCGGGCATTACCGGACTGGCACAGGTCAACGGCTGTCGCGGGGAAACCTCGCAGCTCCATGAAATGCAAGCACGCGTGAATTTTGACCTTGATTACCTGCGGAACTGGTCGCCGATGCTCGATATCAAGATTATTCTTCTAACGCTGGTAATAATATTTCGCGACGAAAAAGCCTATTAGGCGCATCGGCTATTGGGACAAAGCCCCCGCATGGTGCGGCGCCGGCAGGAATACACCGGTGGACACGAATCTTTCGTGGAAGCGGTAAGACCCCATCATCGGCCCCAGCACGGACGAGAGTGCGCGCAAGGGCGCGGCGAGTCGGTTGAAAAACGCCATCGGCCGCGCGGGTGCGACGGCAAACGCTCCCTGCACCGCGCTCCACTCGAGCGGCCTGACGCAAACATCGTGAAAATTCAGCCTTTCGCCAACCAACGGATATTGGCACTTATAGAACGCCTCCTTCGCCGAGAAGATCATGGCCACAGCCTTCGCCCGCTCCTCGGGATGCAGGGTATCGACCCACGCCAGCTCCTCGGCCGCGCAAATGCTGGGCCACAAATCCGCTTTCACGGCCCCAACCACCTCGCTATCCAGCCCCAAGGCGAACATGCGCGCTCGTTCGGCCAACGCCGCCGCGCACAGGCCCGCCGTGTGGGTGATGCTTCCGACCAGAAACTCCGGCCACACCGGCTGCCGGTCGCGGGCAACTCGAATCGGGAAATCAGCGACGCCAAACTTGGCCAGTGCGCGCCTGGCGCACAGGCGCCCGGCGGCGAACTCTTGAATCCGCTTGGGCACCGCGTTGGACATGCCCTCGGCCTCCTCGGGCAGCAGCAGCGACGCGTCGCCCGGCGCGCGCAGTTCAGCCGCCACAACCCCGCTGGGAAAGAGACTGGCGATTGTTGTCGAAAGTATCGCCGGATTGGCTGAGATTGCGCGGGGCTGCATGAGATCGCCGTGGGATTCGGTGGCTAGTACAAGCTTGTGTGCATTCGGGCACATAGGTTAGTACAGATTAATCCGCCGGGCACATAATGGGACCCTTCGCAGGCGCTGCTCGAGGTGCAGCCAAGTTAAACCGCTATTGATGAGCGGGTTGCTGTGACATAACATTTTCAGGCGTGCGACAGACGGCATAATATTGCAGTGGCCCGTTGCCACGAATCGAAGATCGCAAGAACATCGTTCGAGCATCATTCCTTTGGCTCATCGAGCTAAGAGGGCCTTAGCCATGCAACTAAATTCAGGCAGAGCAGCCGTGGGTGGCATGCGGCGTGCTTAGACGTGCCGCCTATCTGGCGCAGATGCTGCGCAACGAGTCGCGCACGCCCGCGGCGCTTGCGGCGCGTCAATCAAGACAACTGTGCGCTCTGGTGCGTCACGCAGCATCGCAGGTGCCGTTCTATCGTGATCTGTATGCGGCGCACGGGATAGAGGCCGCCTCATTCAAGACATTGCATGATCTGCAATCGCTTCCGACGGTAGGCAAGCAAATGCTGCGCGCGGCCGGTGCCTCCGCGCTCTCGCGTGATGCGCCCGCGGAACGGGTGACCATTAGGACGTCCGGCTCGACCGGTGAGCCGCTCGAATTCCAAATCGACCATCGCTACGACCAATGGCGCAAGGCGCAATACCTGCGCCCGTACCTGAGCAGCGGGCAGCGCCTGAGGGACAAGGTACTGCGGCTCGCCGCTCATCCGAGGCAGCGAACCCCATGGTATGCACGGCTTGGACTATTGCGCGAATGGCAGTTTGACTGTGCCAGCGATCCTGCTCGCGTCGTCGAGATATGGCGGCAGCTGGCTCCTCAGGTACTGCAGGGCTACCCAGCAAGCCTGCGCGCGCTGGCACATCACTGTCTGGATACCGGCAAGCCGTTAGTACCCTCGCCGCGGCTGGTATTTGCCGACTCGGCACTGCTGACGCCCGACACGCGGGCGGTGGTGGAGCAGGCATTCAACACGCCGGTCATCGACATCTTCGGTACGTTTGAGACCGAAAACATTGCGTACCAGTGTGCGGCTCACGATGGTTATCACATCACGACCGATAGCGTCGTGCTCGAGATCGTCCGCGACGGCAGGCCGGTGCCGATCGGCGAGGCAGGCGAGATCGTTGTGACGGTACTGGGCAACCGAACGATGCCGTTCATTCGTTACAACCTCAAAGACATCGGCCGACTGTCGCCGCACCGCTGCCGCTGTGGCCTGCCCTTTCCGCTACTTGCCGTGATCGAGGGCCGTGCCAACGATCTTATCGTGCTTGCAGACGGCCGACGCAGCAGTCCCGCAGGGATCCTGGCGCATTTGATGGGTTTCGTCGACGCCATCGTGCAATATCAATTGCGACAGATTGAAATTGGACGCTTCGAGCTGCTGATAGTGCCTAGTGGTCGATTTTCGAACGCGGCCCGAGAATCAATTGTGACCATCATGGAAGCCGCGCTCGGGGACGCAAAGCTCGATGTGCGATTGGTTAACGCGATTCCGACCGATCGATCCGGCAAGCAGCGTGCGTTTGTCACGCAATTCGCACTTGATCATCAGCCATCACCAGCGGCACATTCAATGGAAATACGGTAATCGGTTATGAAACCTCTTAGCCCGGCTCTGAACGATGACGCGGTCGCTTCGCCATGGGAGAAACACGCGGCGCAGTGGAATCATATCGGTCCTCCATTGCGTCCATGCCCGCAAGATCTGCAATTTGTGCAGACGCAAGTAAATGACATCGCTCGTGCGCGCAATCGGGTCGAGGCGCTGTTGTTGGGCGTGACAGTCGAGCTCACGGGGATCAGCTGGCCCACGAATTGCTCACTCATGGCGGTCGACTCGTCGCGCGCGATGTTAATCCAACGCTGGCGAGCGCCGGCCGGAATCAAGTCCGCGGCATTACAAGGTCTGTGGGATCAACTGCCGGTGACGCGGAACTCTTTGGACCTCGTCCTTGCCGATGGCAGCTTGAGCGCGTTGCCCAACGTTCGCGGACTCACTGAGGTGTTGCGCGAACTAGCAGCGGTACTTTGTCCGGGCGGTCGCATTGTCACTCGCCTGTTTATTCGACAGGAAACCGAACCGACACCCGGCGAGGTGATTGATGCAATGCGTCGCGGAAAATATGGGAGCTTTCATGTATTCAAATTCCGCTTGCTGATGGCACTGCACAACTCCCCCACCGAAGGCGTCTTATTGAATTCGGTGTACCAGAGTGTTTGTGACGCGATACCGGATCGCGCGGCGGTGGCGCGTGAGCTAGGTTGGCCCTTGGAGAGCATCAATACCATTGACGCCTATAAAGATGTCTCCGGTCGGTACTACTTTCCGCGCCTTGCTCAATTTCGTGAACTGATGCGCGGCGATCTTGGGGAGCTGGACTGCCTAGTGCCGACCTACGAAATGGGCGAGCGTTGCCCGACTCTGATCCTGTCCCGCCAATAGGGGAAAGTGCCTTGCATCAGCCAGTCCGCTAATTGGACATAACGATCTTTGTGGAGCTGACCGAGATTGATTTATTGCTTTGCCTAGAATACGTTGACTGCGGAAAGCGCTATGACCAAAACGCACAATGCGGCCGCCCCGATACCCCTCTGCGCTTCAGATCCCAGTGATTCGGCTGCGTCGCCAATCGGCGCGACGGTTCACGGAAGGAGGAACATCAGGACCTATTGGGTCGTGATATATGGTGGGCTTTTGGTTCTGCTGTTACTCGGCATGGCTGTCGCGGGCGTGTTTACGCAATGCCGAATGCCGAACCCTTAAGTTAATCTGGGTGCAGGCAATTCAAACTGAACGGTGTGACCCATGCGACTGCTGTTCGTGAATTACGAGTTCCCGCCCGTTGGGGGTGGACATCCCGGAGTCCCAGACTCTCCGGCCAAATCGGACCCCAGCATTCTCCGGCGGGGCCACACTAATCCATGAAACCCTTGGATCAACTGCAAGTCGCCGGAAAGTTACTAAGCGCATTGCGCTCCCAGTGGTGGTCGGCCAAAAGAATCCGACGGTACCAGGATCGCGCGCTTATTGAGATGATGCGATACGCCGCCGTCGACGTCCCTTTTTACCAAGAATTGAACCTGCGTCCGGAGACCATTACGAGTGCGGCAGATCTCGCGCGATTTCCAATAATCACCAAGCGAGACATTCAGCGGCGCCCGGACTCGTTCATAGCACACGGATTTCCGCGCAGCAGCTTGTACGCCTCGCGAACATCGGGAAGCTCCGGCCAACCGACGACAACGTATTTTGATCGACACGCGTGGCTGCTCAGCAAATATGCTCTGAAGATGCGTCGACTGGCCGCAACAGGCGGCCTCCCCCTCGGACAGCGGATCTTGGTTGTCAGTGAGCAAGCACCAGGAGAGCTCGGAGCCATCGCCGATGCCGCCCCTTCAGGCCTCGGAATATTCTTTCGGCAGCGGCATCTTTCGATTCATACGCCGGTCGAGGACCATCTGCAGTTCCTTCACAAGTATCAGCCAAACATCATTTACGCCTTTCCTTCATACCTCATCGAACTCATTACAGTCGCCGATCGCCTAGGCGCCGCAGTGCCGCGCGTCGCGACCCTGTACACGAGCTCGGAAGTCCTGACGCCTGCTGCACGCGCCCGCATTGAACGGACATTTGGCGGACGCATTTACGACATTTACGGTAGTACGGAGTTCAAAGAGGTCGCCTGGCAATGCCGCGCTGGTCCTTATCACCTCAATTTTGAGAATGTGTACATCGAATCGCAGGAACCTGGATCCTGTGGAGCGGTCGTGCTCTCCTCGCTTTGCAACCGTGCCATGCCATTGCTGCGCTATGACATTGGCGATCGTGCCGTGTTCGGTTCGGATTCGTGTTCCTGCGGCCGCGCCTCGCTCCATCTGATCGAGTTCTCGGGCCGAGAGGGCGAGATGATTGCATTGCCCGCGGGTCGACGCGTCTCGCCGTACCTTTTGACGACCGTGATTGAATCCGTAGACTCCATACTGCAATATCGAATCAACCAAACGGAATTGCGCGTCTTTCGCATTGATGTCATTGTGAAGTCGCCGGGCGACTCGTTGCATTGGCGCGAGCGAGTGTGCAAGCAACTCGAAGTCGTCCTTGGCGGGGACCTCACAATCGATGTGTGCGAAGTGGATCGGCTGGAAAGAGCCCCGAGCGGCAAACGATCGGTCTTTGTTCCCATGTATAAATATGAATAACGAGCGCCGCATCCTGGTCAATACGGCCGTATTGAGCGCATCTGAAGCGGCGAGTCAGCTTGCTAATTTTGTGCTGATGATCGCCTTCGCACGAACCTTCGGTGCCAAAACTCTCGGACAGTACTCGGTCGGCATGGCGGTAGGGGCGGTCGCGGCCGTGTTCGTTAGTTTCGGGACGCAAGGTATGCTGATTCGAGAATTCGGTCGCGATTCCACCTGTGCGCCGGCAACGCTCGGCGTGTTGATTCCGATGCAGACGCTACTGGCGGTCATCGCATGGCTCCTCGCCTGCATCGCCACTGACGCCCTCATCGGTGACACCGCTGAGACCGCGCTGGTCATGGCGGTCTGCGGCTACCAGATCCTGCTTTGCCTGGCGTCGCTGCTGCTCGTTCCACTGCAAGCCAAGGAGCTCATGCATTGGTCCGCCGGCGCCAATTTAGCGCATCGTTTGCTCATTCTCCTGATTGGATTGGCGGTGATTCGTTTCGGTGGCGGCGCGGCCGGCGTCGGCTTGTCGCAGATTGTGGGGGCGCTATGCCTGATCGTATTCGCCTGGGCACAAGCTTCGCGCCGCTTTGGCCGGCCGACCCTGCTCTACGCTCCGGCGCAGGCGCTGACTTTGTTTCGCAGGGCTACGCCATTCTTTGGCGTGAATGCCCTGTCGATCATCTACGCACGCGGTCCATTGATTGTGTTGAGCGCCCTGGTGGTGAGCCGCTCCGTGGGGCTGTATGCGGCGGCGGATCGATTTATGGTAGCGGCTGCTCTGGCTTCCACCACGTTCAATTCGGCCGCGTATCCAACGGTGGTCCGCGTATCCCTTGGTTCGATTCGCGACGCGACGGCACTCACTGCACGATGCGTGAGGATTCTATTGGTTTTCAGTTTTCCAATTGCGATTCTGGTAACAATTTATGCCGATAACATCGTTAACCTGTGTTTCGGTTCATCATACTTAGGTGCGGCAAAGGCACTGCAAGTGCTCGTTTGGTCTCTGCCCATTCGAGGTGCGCAAGGACTTTTGGCTTCGCTACTTACGGCGATGGATCAACAAGCCGGTCTAGCCCGCTCGCGCGCTCTGGGACTATGCGCTTTTTCCGTGCTCGCGCCGGTTTTAATCCTGTCATTAGACTATGTCGGAGCGGCCTGGGCGGTATTGCTGTGCGACACGTTGCAGTTCACCCTGTATTGGTCGCTGCTTCGCAAGGAACACGCCGATCCGCCTTTGACAAAGGCCGTTCTTGCTCCAGGTAGTGCGGTTGCACTTACGGCGGCGGTCAGCGTGGCAATCGAGCATCTGCAGCCGCCGACGCGTCTCATCATGCTCATTCTGGTGCTGACTGCAGGAATGTTCGTACTCGGCGCCGTACGACCGCACGATTTGCGTTTTCTTCGGGCGCTACTTATGCCGAAAAGTTAACGGGCGCCGTGCTGCCGGCTTTATCTGAATCTCGACCAGTCCCTGCGCGGAGCACCCGCATGATTTCGACCCCGGACGCGGTTATGGACTTCATTCACCGAGACCTCAAGGGCGCGGTCAAGAAGCTGTACCACCCGCCCTTGATTGAGATTGCGCGTTGGTGGCGCGGCCGGCTAGCGCATCCGCATTTCATCGGCGTGACGGGCAGCGCCGGCAAAACGACGACCAAGGACCTGCTGTACGCCACGCTTAGGCAGCGCTTTTGCAGCGTGAGCAGCGTCGACTCGAACAACCAGCTGTACAACATCGCCCGTACGCTGTTGACCGTGTCACCGCGCACCGCTAGCGGGTCATCCCCGCCCCTTCATCCCGGTCGCCTTGTGGCGTTATTGCCCCGCGACTTCGGCGCGCCACGCGGGTCGGTTCACTCGGCACGCTTCAATGGCTCTTCGGCCATGTTCGTCAATGTGGCGTCCCCACGGGGATTACTCGGCGCTACGCGCCTCGCCCCTGCGGGGTCGCCCTGCGGCCGATCGCCGCCGCTGCGCGGCGTCGTCGAACCCCGGTTACATCCGTGAAATAAAACAAACGGTCCTCCGGGTAAATCTCGGGTAAGTCTAATCAGTCGCGAGCAGAGGAAGAAGCTCGCCGCGCGCGACACGCCGTACTTCAGTTCAAGGGTACGCGGCTCGAGGCGGCTGCGGCCTGAACGCCGATGCAGATCGCGAGGGCTATGCGCGCGGCTGTCACTGCGGCTAAGTTGTCGCCCGCGGTGTTCTACGACTTGAGACGGAGCTACGGCTCGCTGCTCGCGTAAGGCGGCAGCATGAATCGGGGACTCAGCAGGGCGCCGGCCAGGCCAACCAGCGCGAAGGTCGGCGTTTTGGAGTCAATCGAAGTTAGAAGTATGTAACCGTTAACAGGGGCGCGAGTGACGCTCGATTCGCTCCTGTGATGTCGTCGATCTCGAGCAGCACGGGGATGGCGGGTCCCAGATCCTCCATGATGCGAACCTGAAAATCGGGAAGCTGCAACTGCTGCGCTTGTACCATTAAATCAGTCACGTCTATCGACACATTGGTGCCGATATCCGCTGGAGAAAACGGCGGTGAAACGACCACGAAAGCCAGCGGCGGTTGGATCGTGCGGTCGAAGTCGGTCTCGATCAGCGTCGGCGGCTGAAAGGAAACGAGTTCAATGAGGATGGGAATCGTGCCCGTCGTCGGTATTAAATTGTCGATGTGTATATCCAGGAATGCCGACTCAATCATGGCACTACCTGGAACACCTCCGGGGCCCGTAAGTGGGAAGTCGAGGAACGCCCTGTACTCCGTGAGTGTTCCAGGGTTGATGCCGGCAAATACGCTTTGAACACTTGGCGACATGCCTTGGGTGATGGTGAACGTGGTTGGCGAGGTCTGTTCGATGTCTCCGTCGAATCCCGCGTCGCTCAATATCTGAGTTGTAATTGGTATTGGTGGCGGAGGGGCACTGCCCGAACCGCCGCCGCCGCACCCAACGAGGCTGATGGCAACACTCGCTAGGCCCCATGCAAACATTCTAACGTAGATCATCGCGAATCTCCGTTGGTGGCGGTTGCAAAATGAGTTACGTATTAATCCATGCACCGCGCTATCCTCATCCTGTCGCAAATTCTTATACGTCAGACGCATGGGAATCGCGTCGGGCGCGCACTCGAATCACTGTGAAAATATGCAAGGCGGCTACCAGGAATAATGCTGCGGCCAGCGCCGCATGAATTCGGATCAAATTAACGACGACGGACGTGTCACTCGGGGTCGTTTCGCTCGGGCTGGCGGCTCGAATGGCGATCGATTGCTGAGCCGCCTCCTGAAAATACCATTGCGGCAGCGCGGGTATTCCGAGCAGGTGTGCGGAGGTGCCTTCTTCGGAGGCGAGAAACCAGCCTGATATCGGCAGTGCGATCAACAATGCATAAAATGCGATTTGCAGTCCGCGCAGTGCTTTTTCGTCTTTCAACGCCGCATCGACCGCTGGTGCCTTCGGTCGATAAATGACCCATAAAAGGACCCTCGATATCGATAGCAGATAGAGGGCGATCCCCATCGAGCTATGCCACAGAAAGGCGGTATTACCGGCTCCATGCGGATCGATGCCTGCAAACAACGCCGTCACCAGCAGCCCGAACACCAGCGCGACCGTAATCCAGTGAATGACTCGACTGACTTTGAAGCAGCGAGCGGCAAACGTAGCGCTCGGTACCGCGTCGGAACTGATGGTCATTCTCCTCTCCCCTCAACCGCAAGCGCGTTTATGGTTTCGTCTCCTGACGCCCAACTGCGCCAAATCGCAAGTCCAAGCGCCAACACGATCGGCCCGACGAAAACGCCGACGAGTCCCGAGGCTGCGACACCGCCAATGACACCGAACATGACAATGATGAATGGAACATGCGTGGCGTTGCTGATGAGTAGCGGGCGCAACACGTTGTCGGTTGGATGTACGAGCAACAAGCCCCACATGAGAAGAATGATGCCCTTCCAGATATGCCCGGTGATCAGCAAGTAGGCGCCGAGGGGACCCCAAACGAGTGCGGTACCCAGGACCGGAACGACGGACACTACGCCCGTCACTGCGCCTAAAAGCACCGATCCGTGAAGTCCAAGAATTGCGTATCCGACGCCCGCGATGAGACCTTGAGCGAAGGCGGTGATCAGAAACCCATAGAGCACGGCGCGCGTCATTGAACCGACCGTGACTATGTACCTATCGAGACGATCGCCGAACAGCCTCGTCACGACCGGTCGGCATTGGCGGCGAATATACTCGCCATCCCGGTAAAAGAAGAAGAGCGTGAACATCACGATCAGCAGCTTGCCGATGCCCCGGCCCAAGCCGCCCACCAATCCAGTGATCTCACTCGCCCATGATTGGATCCACGTTGCTATTTGTCGGCTAAGGGCGGCGGGTCCGCCGGACAATTGGTCGATCAGTTGTTGCGCCTGCTCGCCGAGCCAAGGAATGCCACGGATGAATTCCGGCAACACCATGGGTTTCTCGGCGAGGTATGCCGCTAATGATCGATATGCGTAGATCAGTTCGCTCGAGACCAGAACCGAGAGCCAGAGAATCGGTAGAATTACCGCGCACGTGAGCAAGACCGTCATGCAAAACGCGGCTGAGTTTTGCAAGCGGCCGAACGGCCCATGGACCACCCGATACAGCGGCCAACTGCCATACGCGAGGATCGCAGCCCATGTGATCGATGCCAGAAAGGGGCGCAGAATGGCAAGACAAGCGCATCCGATGAAGAGGACCAGCATAACGAGGGCGACTTGCCTGAGGTCAAACCTCCAGTTAGGGCCCAACGCATCGAGATTCGACATGAACAATATTCCCCGCATGATATGCGATTGCTAATTATTTTGAGTCTTGTCAAGCGAAATACGTAGACTGGCAAGTGCGGTCTACATACGTATAAGCCCTCACTCATTGTCTCCACGCGATGCGATAGCACTATTAAAAGACTAGACATCCGAGAGTGAATACCTCATGTCGGCTGGAAAGAAGTTACTCGTACCCATCGATGGATCCGCCAACTCGCTGCGTGCCCTTGCATTTGTGATCAAGCGCGTGAAGAAGGACAGGCGGCTGAGAATGTGCCTGCTCAATGTGCAACCGCCACTTCCCCGCAGCTTGTTCGTGACGCAAACAATGATCGCGGAATATCACGATTCGAAGAGCAAAGAGGCCTTGGCAAGATCCGTGGGATATTGGCGAAGAATCATATGCACGCAGAGATCGTTGTTCGAATCGGCCAGACCGCGGATACCATCGTCAAATTCGCATCACGGAGACATTGCGAGGAGATCGTGATGGGCACGCGCGGGCTGGGAAAATTGAAAGGATTGCTGCTCGGGTCCATCACAACAAAAGTGATTCATCTGGCGCGGGTACCGGTCACCGTCGTTCCTTGAGGGCTGCGATTTAATTGTCCGTCGCATGCGTACAAACCCTGATGATTCAGTCCAATATTGGCAGGCACTATTGAACTCTTCGGCAGCGTCTGTGGAGTCAACACGGTGGCCCATTGTCTTGCGCGACGGCACTGGTCGGAGTCGCCGAGCTGGTCCTGGCGTCCCATCCCGAATACGCGAAGCTACAGGCAATCAGTGTTGCGATCATTCACCCGAGCCCGCGAGGCACTGCCAGCCGCGAGTGGCACATCGAAGACGTAGTGGAGTTCAGAAAAGGACCCAATCAGCGGTTTTCTTTGCACACTACTTAACCTGATTTCCGAGCTTGCCGCCAACCCATTTCACGAACTCGAGCACCGTAAAAACGATGACACCGCCTGCAGCGCATAGGGCCAAATCATCGCCATGCAGCGGACCGAAGGAAAAGATTGATCTGAGTGCGGGAGTGAACAGGACGATCAGCAGGATGCACGAACGTGACAGCGACTACGCCCCAGAGTATCAAATTCGGTCGCCGCACCAGGTCAAGAATCGCGAAGCCTGTCGCTCGATTCGTGAAGATCAAAGCGAAATTCGTTACCACCAGCGTGACGAAGACGAGTGCTCGTGCCTCTGGCTCGGGCATGCTGCGGCCCAATGCTATGAGGTAGACCGCCACAGTTCCGAGCAAGACGATGCCCCCCTGCAGCAGCGTGGCTGCAATGAGCCAAGATGACAGGAGTGGGCTTCTGGAATCTCGCGGCGGACGCAGCATCACGCGGCCCTCGGATCGATTCCGCCTCGAAGACGATCGACGAAACCGGGTCGATCACCATTTCAAGGAAGACGATGTGGACCGGCGTAAAGACGAGTGGCCAGCCAAACGCCAGTGGAATCAGAGAGAGACCAGCGATCGGTACGTGTACCGCCAGAATGTAGGCCATCGCCTTGCGGAGATTGTCGTAGATTCTCCGTCCTAAGCGAATGGCCTCGATAATCGAAGCGAAATCGTCATCGAGCAACACCAGGGCGGCGGCCTCTCTCGCCACGTCGGTACCGCGGCCTCCCATGGCAATGCCGATGTTGGCTGCTTTGAGCGCCGGTGCGTCGTTCACGCCATCCCCCGTCATGGCGACGATTTCGCCGTTCGCCTTGAACGCCTGGACCAAGCGCAGCTTTTGCTCCGGCATGATGCGAGCGAAAATGCGCACGGTCTTCAGTCGCTCGCGGAGCTCGGCTTCCGTCAGGGTCGCGAGTTCATCTCCCGTAATGACGGAACCGTCAGTTGTCAGCCCTGATTGTTGCGCGATCGCACGCGCCGTCACGGGATGGTCGCCCGTGATCATCGCAACCGTGATGCCGGCCGCCGCCGCTTCTGCAATCGCGTTCTGCACGCCTGGCCGCAACGGGTCGACGAGGCCGATCAATCCGACGAACTCGAACACAAAATCATGCTGCGTCGAGGGCCATTCTGGACTGCCAAAAGAAGACTTGGCCACGGCGAGCACTCGCAAACCTTGCGCGGCCATCTGCGCAACCGATTGGCGCAGAGACTCGTGGCGGATCTCATCGAGATGGCAAAGATCCGCAACGGCCTCGGGCGCGCCTTTGGCCGCCACGACGTACTCGTCTCGATCGGTCGCCTTCCAGGCATGCGACATCGCCAACATATCCTGACCAAGGGCGTACTCGTGGGCGAGCGCCCAGTCGTTATGAATATGCTCGGTCTGCGCCAGGTAGTGCTCGCCAAGTTCAAGGAACGCTCTCTCCATGGGATCGAACGGAGAGCGGTCACTGGCGAGAATCGAGTATTCGACCAACGCGTGAAATTTCTCCGGAAGCTCCGGCTCGCGCTCGTAGTCGATTTCATGCAATTCGCCTTCCACCAGCAGCGCCGCCACCGTCATGCGATTCAAAGTAAGAGTCCCGGTCTTGTCGGTGCACAGGACGGTCGCGGCGCCAAGCGCCTCGATTGCCGATGTACGTCTCGTGAGTACGCGTCTCTGGGCGATCCGCCAAGCTCCCATCACCAAAAACACCGTCAGCACGAGCGGGAATTCTTGTGGTAGCAGCGCCATCGCCAAGGTGATGGCCGCCAGAACGCCATTTAGCCATGGTCCCCGATAAGCGACGTAGAGACCGAGAACGGCTGCACTCAGCACGACGGCGATCACGGCGACAACTTTGACCAAGCGCCTGATCTGAATGTGCAGGAGCGTTGGCTCGTTCGGCAACTCACCAAGTGCCTTGCCGATCCTGCCTATTTCGGTGGCCATCCCGGTGGATCGCACCTCTGCGATACCGTGGCCCTTCACGAGCATCGTCCCAGAATAGATGAGAGGAAGGTCGTCGCCGCCCGGGCCGGGCGTGGATCGGTGCACCATTCCAAACCGCCTTGCGTACGGGAACAGCTTCACCCGTCAGAAGAGACTCGTCTGCCTCGAGGCCGGCACCGGCCAAGACGACGGCGTCGGCTGGTACTCGGTCGCCCTCGTTCAAAACGATGACGTCGCCGAGCACAAGCTCTCGCCCCGGAATTCGGCGACGCTCACCCCCGCGAATAACGAGGGCGCGAGGACTCGTGAGGTCCCTGAGAGCTTCGAGGACCCGTTCAGTTTTGCTCTCTTGGTACACTGCGATCAGCACGTTGACCACGGCAAACGCCAGCAGCATGAGGGCCTCGCTGCGATCGCCGATTGCCAGATAGATCAGGCCGGCGATGATCAGCAGTTGGAACATCGGTTCGCGGAAGACCTCCACTGCAATGCGAGGGATGGTTCGGCGTCCGTGTCGCGGAAGTTCGTTCGCGCCCCCCGCCGCAAGGCGCGCGGCCGCTTCCTGGTCCGACAAGCCAGAGGGCCCGGTCGCTTCGCTGATCATCATGGCGTTGCCTCTAGGTGGAGCGGGTCGCGTCACGGCGGCAGAACTGTGCGGTGAGCATCTAACCGGCCGCCTCGACGCCAATTGAGGTTATGCCTTGGCTGCGCACATCCGCGCATGAGAGCACGCCGCGATGCGGCAGTTACCTTCTGACTAGAGTCTCCCGTTCACAACTAGGGACATCGATCATTATGGCGAGGCGTCGTGCTTGCTCGCCGTATCGTTCCATTTCATATCAGGCGCTGCTTCCGATTTGCTCAGACGCGAAATATAGTCCGCGACTGCGTCCTTCCCCACGGCACTCAATCTGCCTAGCACCAAGTCTTCTCCCGCGTTTGAGATTTTTCGGTGGAGTCGCGCTAAATCGCTGATTTGCCGCCGCAAATAGGGGTAGTGCTGTTTGGCGATACGCGGTATGTTACCCTTCGCGCCACCGTCTCCGTAAGATCCATGGCAGTTAGCGCAGATGTACGTGTAGATCTCCTGACCCAGCCGGAGGTTCTCGCCAGATCCCACGACTGGTTTCGGGTTCATATCCAAAGCTGATAGATATTCAGCGAGCGCCGTCACATCGCTCGGATCGCCGAATCTGGAATGGGCAGAGACCACATGCATCGCCGTGCCGGTCCGGGCTCCTGAGCGAAACGCCGCAATCTGGTTGGCCAAATAGCCTTCTCCTTGACCAGCAAGGTTCGGGATCCTCCCGTCGGGCGATCCCCAGGCATTGGGCTGATGGCAAACTACGCATGGTGCGTACAGGTGCTTGCCATCGGTCGTTGGCGATCCTGCATGCGCGACTGTCAGCGCAAATGACAGTAGCACCTGAAGACAAATATGCGCACTGAGCCGACGACCATCCATTTGCATGATAAGCATACTAACCGAAGGATCCGTGTCTCTGGGGTGAGGGGAAATACATATATATTTACTCAAACCGAGTCCCCGACTCCGCGCAAAATAGCGCTGAGCGCACCCGGACGAATTCAAGGCCGGCGACCGAGTCGTTCTCTATCCAAGCGATGCCGTCAGAGACGGGGTGCGGCTCGCTGTATCCCGTAGCAAGCGGATACCGTGAAAGACCTGTCGAGGGATTCTATGACGCATGACCCACCAGACCAACATGCTCGCGAGCGCTGCGAGTCCTGCCAAAGGCATCATGATCACTAGCGGGAGCATGTTGGTGGGATTCGCTGCGGCGCTGGGAGGCGGACTCCTGATCGGTATCGAGCGGGAACGGCGCAAAGGTGACCGGACCGCACCGGGCTCCGGCCGGCGTGCGCACGTTCACTCTCGCGGCGCTCGCCGGCGCGGGAGCCCAAGCGCTCACGCAGCCGATCCTAATCGCGGCCGGCGCCCTGTTCATCGCAGTCCTCGCGTCTATCGCGTATTGGCGCAATCGTACCCGAGACCCTGGTGTCACGACCGAACTGGCGCTTCTCGTCACCTATCTGATCGGAGTCATGGCAATGGAACATCCGGCGGTTGCCGCTGGCGGGTCGGTCGTCGTTGCGCTGCTGCTCGCGAGCCGCAGTACCCTGCACAAATTCTCGGTCGATGTTCTCACGGCGACGGAATTGCGTGATGGTCTCGTATTTGCGGCAGCAGCCCTGATTCTGTTGCCACTGCTGCCAAATCAACCCTTGCCCTGGACGCTCGACATCAACCCACGGCGACTCTGGGGGCTCGTCGTCTTATTCATGGCGCTGCAGGCGGCCGGCTACGTCGCATCGCGTGCCGCTGGCCCGCGGCTGGGTCTCGCGCTCTCGGGACTCGCGACGGGGTTCGTATCGAGCACCGGAACGATCGCGGCGCTCGGCGCGAGGGCACGAGAGAAGCCGGAACTTCGAACATCCTGCGTGGCGGGGGCGTTGTTTTCAACAGTGGCCACGGTCGTGCTACTGGGGGTCGTGGTGCTCACGGTTTACCCGTCTGCCTTGTCGGTTCTGTGGCCGTCGCTGCTATGCGCGCTGGTAACCGCCGCAGCCGCGGCCGCAGTGGCTCTTTGGCGTCAACGGGGTACCGAGCCGCCGTCGCCGCCGTCGGGACATGCGTTCAACCTTCTCTATGCGATGGGGTTCGCAGTCATCCTCGCGGGAGTAACCGCAGTCGTCTCGCTTGTAAACACACGCTGGGGTGGCAGCGCCGCCGCAACCGCGACTGCTCTTGCCGGCGCATTCGATGTACACGCGGCGGCGACCTCCACGCTCTCGCTTGCTGCGGACGGCAAGCTTGCAGTCGAAGGACGTCCCGCTACCGGTGCTCGTTGCTTTCTCAACCAATGCACTCATGAAGGGAATCGCAGCGTTTATCGGTGGTGGACGTGCGTATGGTGCTCGGGTCGTATTGGGTATCACCTTGACGGTCGCGGCGGCCTGGCTACCATTTCTGTTATTTCGCTGACTTGGAGCATGGACTGGACGCGATAAGTCGTCCGACTCGACCCCATAGCTGCCGCGGACGCCAAGGAGGCCCGCGTTGGACTGCGTAGGAGTACGGATTGACCTGAGCAACCCATCGAGGATGCTAGGCGGATCATTGGGGGCTCAAATGAATGCTCATGATCGACATACGTCCTTGGCGATTATCGTTGCCTTGATCCTGCTCGTCCTGGCATCCGTCTCAGCGTATGCGCAGGATTTCTCCAGTTCCACCGGTGTTCAGCTGTACAAGCGCTTTTGCTCCAGCTGCCATGGCGACCAAGCGCGCGGCGATGGACCGGTGTCGAAGACTTTCAAGATTGAGGTGCCCGACCTCACGCGCATTGCGCACCGTCATGGCGGCGTTTTTCCGGCGGAGCAGATCCATAAGATCATCGACGGCCGCAAGACTCTGCCGCCCCATGGATCGAGGGAGATGCCCGTATGGGGTTTCGAGTTCTATCGGGAAAATCAGAATGCAGGTGGTGCAGACGCGCAGCGCAGCACCGATGATATCATTGCGCGCCTGACCGAATATCTGCGGACAATCCAAATCGAATAAATATTGGTGGAATATCCCCAACGAATACGCCGAAAGGTTTACGCCTCCAAGTATGTTCAATGATTAGAATTCGCATGTCGCGGAGTCGCTGTATTGTCTTTCGGCAACCTTGAATAAGAGGCGGAGTGTAAACCGGCGCGCAATTTTGATCACTTGGGGGTGCGGACAGAACCTTGGACTGGTTTAGGTTGCATATCCGAGGTTCGCGCGGTACTCCATGGGACTGCGTGAACCCAGTGAGATTTTGATCCGCTGTTGGTTGTACCAGTGAATGTACGAGTCGACCTCGGCGATGAAGTGCTCGATGGTCGTGGTTTGCCAGCTCCCTGGGTAGAACAGCTCATTCTTCAAACGCCCGAAGAAGCCCTCACAAGCTGCATTGTCTGGTGAGCAGGCCTTGCGGGACATCGAGCGAATCAGGCGTGCACCATCAATTCGCGATAGCCAGCCTGGCCATCGATAGTGGGCACCGCGATCGGAGTGCACGATGGGTCGGTCAGGGCCGTTGGCAACCGTCTTGATGGCCGTGTCGAGCATGGTGTTCACGAGTTCAGCGTCTGGAGTTGTACCCAGCGACCAGCTGACGACCAGACCGTCGAAGCAGTCGATGATCGGTGACAAGTACACCTTGCCGGCTGGGATCTGGAACTCCGTCATGTCGGTGAGCCACTTCTGATTTGGCGCGGCCGAGCGGAAGTCGCGATTGATCAGGTTTCCCGGCGCAGGACTGATCTCGCCCAGGTACGAGCCGTAGCGGCGCCGCTTTGGAGTGGCAGCGATTAAGTTCTCCTGCCTCATCAGGCGCCGCACAACCTTCTCCGAGAGGCAGATGCACATCCGACGCAACGACGCGTGCATCCTGCGGTAGCCGTAGCAGCGCCGATTCCTCTCGAAGATCTCGCAGAGGGTGCGACGCACCTCGACGTACCGGTCCCCGAGCCGAATTTGGCCACGGTGGTAGAAATAGGAGCTGCGCGCCAGGCGCAGCGCCGCCAGCAGTTCCTTGACGGCATGCGCCGGTCTCAGGGCGTCAATCAGCATCGTCTTCTCCCGATTGGTCAGGAGCTGCAGGTTGACGCCCAGGTCTTTTTTTAAGATTTCGTTGGCCTTTTTCAGCAAGTCGTGTTCGAGCTGAAGTCGTCGGAGTTCGCCTTTCAGTGCTTCCAGTTGTTGCTCCACTTGGGCCTTGTCCGGTTCGGCCGGCGGTTTGCTTTGGCGTTTCATCGATGCAGGCGCCTCTTGACCGAGTAGCTGATCCTTCCAGTTGTACAAGGTTTCCCTCGAGACGCCTAGATCCTGCGCGATGGCCCGTGCCTTCCCCTGCCGCGTACAGAGGGCAATCACGGCTTCTTGCTTTACCTCCAGGGGCCTCGGCACTGTGCGACTGCGCCCGACACTGGGCCGACAGAGTTCTGGATGCTGCTCGTAAATCCAGCTCCGCAACAAGGACCGGCATGGATAGCCGAGCGCTTTGCGGGTGAAATCGATGCAGCGTCCATGGTGGAGAAAATGATCTACAGCAGCCTGCTGCTGCGCCATCGAGTACTTCGGTTCACGGTGATATCCCTTCGCACAGTCGCCTCGCCGCTCGTGTTCCCGGTACCAGCCTTTCAACGCGTTCTTGGTCGGATAACCCAATTGCCGAATGGTCGCCTTCACGCGCTTGCCCAGCTCGATGTAGAGCTCGACCGCGCGGATCTTGTCTTCGTACGAGTACATGAACTACCTCCAGGTAGTCCAAGTTCTTGTCCGCACCCCCCGCTGGTCAATGTTGGACGCCGGTTGACACCTTTGCGCCTCGAATCCTAACTCCGGTGCGGATAACTCGACCCGCCCGATTCGCAGTGACGTAAAGCCTTCGAGGCCGCGCGTAACGTGATTTTTCTGTCGGAGCCATGACAGATAACCTAGCAGGCGACGGATTGCCAGGCTACTTGCCAAGCTACTTGCCAAGTCCAAGTATTGACCGTCCGCTTTGATGCGACAAATTCGAGGGGACGACCGTCGGCCTGGCCGACTGTTGCCGGTCGCGACTCAACTCCCGGTCTCGACCCGATATAGGTAGTCCGCTGCACTTTTCGTGATACTTGATTCAGCTGGCAGGACATCGCCAGCGGGGCGGGACGTGCACCCGCGGACTACGAATATCTCGACCCAAACGTTTGACGATTTCGGCTTTAGGTTCGAGTCCGCGGGTGTGCTTGCGTTCGACAACGAATACTCAGGGTTCGCCGTGCCACCGGCTCACTATATTGCCTTCGCAGAACGCAAGCGTGCACGTCCCTCATCGATAATTTACTCCTTTGGGAGATCCGACGTGAAGTCTCCAAACACGCAGACATTTACCGCCTATGTCGGCATCGATTGGGCCGATACCAAGCACGACATCTGCCTGCAAGCGAGCGGCAGTGATCGGCGCGAGTTCGGATGCATTGCGCATCAGGTGGAGTGCATCGATGAATGGGCCAAGTCCTTGCATCAGCGCTTTGGTGGGCCTATTGCGATTGCTCTGGAGTTAGCTAAGGGGCCGATCGTCTATGCACTTCAGAAATATGACTTCCTCGTACTCTTTCCGATCAACCCGTTGACGCTTGCCAAGTATCGCGAGGCTTTCAAGCCCAGCCGGGCCAAGGACGATCCCTCCGATGCCGAACTGGCTCTGGATCTTCTGGTGCGTCACCCAGAGCGATTTGCGCCGCTCAAGCCGCAAAGCGTCGCCATGCGTACGCTGATTAGCCTGACGGAGCGCCGACGCGAATTGGTCAACGACAAGACCCGCCTGACCAACCGTCTGACCAACACGCTCAAGCAATACTATCCTCAGGCGCTGGAATGGTTCGACCAACACGACACCGTGCTGTTCTGCGACTTCCTGACCCGTTGGCCGACGCTGCTGCAGGCGAAGCGCGCTCACCAGGCGAGCCTCAAGGCGTTCTTCCATGCCCACAACGCACACCGTCCAAAGCTCATCGCCGGGCGCCTGGCCGCCATCAAAGCCGCGGTGCCGCTCACGCAAGATCCGGGCGTCATCGTTCCCTGCAGGCTGCACGCCATGGTGCTGATCGAGCAATTGCGAGTCGCCTTACAAGCCATCGAGCAGTTTGATCGGCACATTGCCGAGCTCGCCCCTACGCTGCCGGACTACCGCCTGTTTGCAGGATTACCCGGAGCTGGGCCGCACCTGGCGCCTCGGCTGCTGGTCGCCTTCGGGGAAGATCGCCAGCGCTTCCAGCGGGCCGAGGAGCTACAAAAATACGCCGGGATCGCCCCCGTTACGCGAACGCAGCGGCAAGAAGAGCTGGGTACATTGGCGCTGGCAGTGTCCGACGTTCCTGCGTCAGACCTTCGTCGAATGGGCCGGCCAAACGATCAATAAATCGTTCTGGGCCGGCGCCTACTACTACCAGCAACGCGCCAAGGGCAGTACCTACCAAGCCGCTGTGCGGGCACTGGCCTTCAAGTGGATCCGGATCCTTTACCGCTGCTGGAAGACCCGGACTCCCTACGATGAAACCAAATACCTCAATGCATTGAAAAGACGCCAGTCCTCGCTGCTGAATAACCTGGTCCCGAATCCCACAAAACGCTTGACCGACTACCTCAGGGCGTGAAGCGGGCCTTGGCCACCGTCGGCTTTGCGGCAGTCGCGCCAACGCCGCCGCAGAGATTCACTGAAGCGTCTCCAGGACAGTCGTAAATCTCGGAAGGGCGTTCAGTTTTGCTCTCTCGTCGAATTGATCTCGGGTCAGCGGTCCAGTCACCGCCAGCTCCGGATGCAAAGGTAGCGCACTACTGTTCAGATCAACTATGTAGAAGTTCGTGATCGACTTTTCGCCGCTAGGATGTTGCTTGACAACTATATGATGAGCATTGGAGCCGACAGCATATACAGTGTAGTCAACAAGGCCGATCGATGCGCCATTACCGACGTCATAGGACAAAGTAACCTGGTCCGGGAGATCGATCCACAAGAGCTGGAAAGGTCCGCTCTTCCAGGGAACGCCAGAGTCAAAAAGACCACAAGCTGTCAAATGGGTCAGCGTCAAGAGAAGAGCAATGCAGTTCAATCGGCGCATAGATTGACGTGAGAGATTGGCGAACACGAACGAACAGCGCCGTTCCTCACGGGTGCTGATCGAGTAGCTTGCGCAACATGTTCTTCGCCGCAGTATTGGGGTGATACGGGACATACCTTTCGCGCGAAGTGAGCAGATTCAGCCACTTCGCCAGGAAGTCCGCATTCGACCGCAGCGATTTCTTTGATTCAGCCCACTGCTGCTCGCACAGCTTGATATCGCGGTCAATTTCAAGCAATTCTCTCCAGCATTCGGTGCAGAGAATCCGGCGCTGGTCAATTGGGGCCTTTTTTACTTCGTATGTGTACTGTTGATCCCCGGCGCTGAAAACGGTCGACTTCTTGCAGCGCCAGCAGTTATAGGGAATGTCCTTATATTCTTTGATGAAGTGAAAACTTACGGTCTGCTGACTTTTTTCAGACCATTTTGAAGGGTCGGCGCGCACTGAGTGGAGTTTGTCTTGTTGCCCCATTACTAATCCCTTGCGACGTGGAGTGACGTGACAGCCGAGCCATTTTACAGCGACACTTCGAGAAGATGTGTCGAACGCCTCACAAATGAACGGCAGCTATTTTCCGATCTGTAAGGGGCCGCGACAGTCGGGTTTTGGCCGGGAGGCGTCTGGCGGTCGTCGCAACAGCGGCCGTTCGGATCCGAAGTACCCGCTCTTAGATCGTCGGGGGCCACAAACTGGCGTCCTTTGCTTGAGTTTCGCTGAATAAAGCCCGAAACCCTCACCGGATGTCTTGCACATCTCGGGGATAATTCCTACCAGGCGGCACTATCGACTGCGTTCTGGCATGAGCCCGTTCGAATCGCGGGCCCCCATTCGATCGCAGGCCGCTCAAAGTCATCTCCGTGGCTGAATCGAAGGACACGATATGGATCGCGCGTTGTATTCGATCGAAGAGACCCGAGTTCGTCTCGGTGGCATTTCTCGCAGCAGCCTTTATGCCATGTTGCGGGCCGGCGACCTTCCGAGCGTGGTGATTGGGTGTCGTCGCTTTGTGTCGGCGGAGGCGATCGCGGCACTTATCAATCAAGCCACCACCACCATAAGCCCATCGCAGGACGCGGTGCGGTCACGGCGGCCGTTGACTCCCGCAGACCGACCCCTTGTTCACGCCTCAGCAGTCCCTCTCGAAAATCCCTGGCCGAGTAGAGCTATGGATCCGCGGATGTACTCATGGGGACAACTGCGGCGCTGTTGTCCCTTATATCGAGGGGCGGTCATATTGGGGTGGTATTGGACTGATGGCAGGATAGCGAAGTGTCCGCGTTCTGCAGCAACATGGGTTGGTGCGCAGTGAACGACGGCGTGTTCAAATCGGCCGCGCCAACGATCACGGCGCGTCCGACGCCGCAAGAGAAACGAGTGTTCGCCCAGCTCGCCGCCCAGCGGCACATATCGGAATCGACGCTGGCCCTGATCGCCATTCGTGCATGGCTCGATGCGCAATCGCCCGAGTTGCTATCCCTTCCTTCGGGCAGCGGTCCGGCCCTGGATCGGATCACGATCCGTCTGCGGCCGGGAGATCGACTTGCCATCCGGCAGCGCGCGGCTGAGCGGCGCATCAAGGACTCCGCTTATATCGCCGCCCTGGTGCGGGGTCACGTGGCCGCCAATCCGCCACTCACAACCCACGAGCTCGTGGCGTTCAAGACAGCTGTCTCGATCTTGGCGAGATTCGGGCGGCTCATGAAGCGCACCGCCCGCGAGGCCGTGCAGACGGGGGTCATGACGAGGGATCTGCAGCAGGAGATCAGCCGCTGCCGAGCGCTGGTATCGGAAGTGGAGCGGCGTATGCATCAGTTCGCCCAAGCCGCGCTGGTTACCTGGGAGAGTCGCGTTGACTAGACGAGTGTTTCGCGTGCCGTCGAATGGCCCGGGATTATTTGACATTGTGAGTCATGGCCGCGGTGGTCCGGATATGCCAGGTCGATTCAGCGTCACGCAGATTGCGCACATTTCGCGCACCGTGAGTCGCACTCCGGAAGTCATGGTCAAAGTGACCGGCGGAGGAACGGGGAGGGGCGCGGTTGGAGCTCACTTTGGATACATCAGCCGTCGAGGCGCCTTGGAGATTGAGACCGACGAGGGTGAGTTCATCGGATTCCCCGAACAGCAAAGGCAGCTGCTCGATGGGTGGCACTTGGAACTCACCGCTGGACAATACCGGAAGCAGAAGGAAGGCCGTCCGGCGAAACGGCCGATCAAACTCGTGCACAACATCGTGCTTTCCATGCCGGCGCCGACGCCCGCAGACAAAGTGTTGGCCGCCTCGCGCAAGTTCGCCCGCGAGAAATTCTCGCATCACCGCTACGCCCTGGTCTTGCACACCGACCAGAAACATCCGCACGTCCATCTGGTCGTGAAGGCCGAGGACGAGCTCGGCCGGCGGTTGCACATCGACAAGCAACGCCTGCGCGATTGGCGCGAGGACTTCGCGCGATTGATGCGAGAGCAGGGTATTGCAGCCAATGCGACGCCGCGGGCCATTCGAGGCGAAAACAAGAAAAAATCGCATGAGTGGATGTTCAAAGCGCAGCGATACGGGAAGTCCACTGCGCTGCTTGCTCGGGTGAACGGCATTGCGCAAGAGCTATCACGTAGCCGAACCATCGTGGATCCTGCGCGCGAAAGGTTGCTTAAGACCCGCGAGTCTCTGGTATCAACCTGGATGAAGGCCGCAGACGTGTTGGACGCCCAGGGGGAAATCGTTCTCGCCGGCGACGTCCGCTACTTCGCGAAGCATCTTCCGCCCGTCCTCACTGATCGTCAGAAATTGGCGGTGCAATTGGTAGGATTTGTCAAAAAGCAGCGTGAAACCCAGCGGGATGCGCCTGGGCGCGTCCCCAAGGATTATGAGCTGGCCCGGTAGTCAGCCAGGCGTGCCGGCGCTAGGACGCGGTCCATTGCGCGTCACCCCGTTAAGCGGGTATTATGGCTCACGACAATGAGCCATTTGGCCCAAGGTGATTTTATGGAGTCTGCATTTGTTCTGGCTGAAAAGCCCCCTCTGGAGATCCTCACCCAGGTCCGGAATGGATTGCCGGCCGCCATGTTTGAACAGGTCGCCTCGACGTTGGGTACTCTCTGCCAGCACGCTGGCCGCGAAATTGGGCATTGCGCGGCGCACCGTGACTCGCAAACGCGGCAACGGTGCGCCGCTGTCCACTGAAATTTCCGAGAAGCTTTTGCGAGCTGCGCGGGTGCGCAATCTCGGCCGCGCGCTGTTTACGACCGACGAAGCGGTATCGGATGGTTGTCGAAGCCCGAGCGAGCTTAGGTAATATGGCGCCCTTCGACTTGTTGGATACCGACTTGGCGCCCGTGAAGTCGAAAATCTGCTTCGCGCGTTCGCTTACGGCCACTTCGTCTAACCTGCATGAGGGTTTTCCGCATCGGGGCGGCGGTCTTTACACGGTCGCGGAAAGAAGCCTTCAGCGGTAACGGCGGCGTGTACGCTTCGGCGCGCTGGCACACGGCCGGCCACCCGATCGTTTACACCGCGCAATCTCTCTCGCTCGCCGCCTTGGAGATTTTGGTCCGCCTCAAACAGACCAATGACATTCAACCGTTTTTTGCCTATTCGGTGGAAGTCCCGGACCTTCTGATTCTTACACCCGAGTCTTTGCCGGTGCGATGGAAGAGCCGGATCACGGTCAGTCGGGCATTTGGCGATGCGTGGCTTAAAGCCAAGAACTCGCCGGCAATGCGCGTGCCCACGGTGATCACGCCGGGCGAATGGAATGTGCTCATCAATCCACTGCATCCGCAGTTCTCAATGAAATGGATCGTGAGCGGTCCGGACGCCTACACGTTCGACGCGCGATTGCTTCCGGTCAAGAAAAAGACTCGGTCACGGAGACCGTCGCGGCCTTAATGACGTCGCGAGACCGTCAAAATAGTGGACAAAAAGTGGACATGGAGGCATCCTCTTTTTGTAAGTTATTGATTATTGGCGCTCCCTACGGGATTCGAACCCGTGTTACAGCCTTGAGAGGGCCGTGTCCTAGGCCTCTAGACGAAGGGAGCGTCGTATTGGATCTGAAGGCCGCCTGAACCCAAGAGGGCTGGTAGTATACGGGCCAATTTTTTGGACTCAAGCGGAACTCCCTTTTTTGAACCTACCTTCGACGCAATTTCCTCATGTAGTGATTCCTCGCGCCGGGCATTCGATTTCGCGTGCCACGATTTCGCCGAACGCCTTGAAGGTGCTGTATCGCCTCAAGGAGGCGGGCTACGAAGCGTTCCTGGTGGGCGGCGCGGTGCGCGATTTGCTGTTGGGAATCACGCCGAAGGATTTCGACGTGGCCACCAATGCATTGCCGGATGACGTGCGCCGGCTGTTTCGAAATTGCCGGCTCATCGGCCGGCGTTTTCGCCTGGCCCACGTGCATTTCGGCAGTGAGATTATCGAAGTGGCGACTTTCCGCGCCGCGGCCGCACCGGAGCGCGAGGATGCGGAGGAATCCGAAGTTGATGCCGAGACCGGCCCGATCGATGCCTCGAAGCATCGCGCGTTCGACAACACGGGACGCATTTTGCGCGACAACATCTACGGCACGATCGAAGAAGATGTGTGGCGGCGGGATTTCACCGCCAATGGCCTGTATTACAACATCGAGGATTATTCTATTTGGGATTTCGTCGGCGGCGCCGATGATATCCGCGCGAGACGCTTGAAGCTGATCGGTGATCCGGAAACCCGCTATCGCGAGGATCCCGTGCGTATGCTGCGGGCGGTGCGCTTCGCGGCCAAACTCGATTTCTCGATCGAACCCGGCACCGAGCGGCCGATTCGCGAGCTTGCTTACTTGCTCGATGGAGTGCCGCCGGCGCGATTGTTCGACGAAGTTTTGAAATTGTTCTTGTCCGGTTTCGGCGCCAAGTCGTTTGACCTGCTGCAACGATACGGACTTTTCGAACATTTGTTTCCGATGTCGGCCGCGGCCTTCGCCCTGCCGCCCTACGCGTATGCGCGGGAAATGCTCGAATTGGGCCTTGCCAACACCGACGCGCGCATTCTCGCCGATAAACCCGTGACTCCCACGTTCCTGTTCGCCGTGCTGCTTTGGAGTGCGGTGTTGCGCGAACTCAACGAGCGGCAGGCGGGGCCCGCGCCGGATCTGGCGCAACTCATGCAGGCCTGCGATGCAGTGTTGAGAGCGCAGCAGTCGCGCGTCGCGATTCCGCGGCGCTTCGCCGTGCCCATGCGCGAGCTGTTGATGCTGCAGCCTCGCTTCAATCGCCGCAGCGGCATCAAATCGTTGAGCCTGCTGCAGCATCCGCGATTCCGTGCCGCTTATGATTTCTTGCTTTTGCGCGCGCAAGTCGGCGTGGCGGATTCCGAATTGGCGGCTTGGTGGACCGACATCCAATTGCTGCCGCAAGAAGAGCGTGTCGCCTTGGTGCAGGCGCGTCCGGCGGAGCCGGCTGCGGAAGGCGGCTTGGCGGCGCCGGGTCGGCGCCGTCGGCGCCGTCGGCGAGGCGGAGTGTCGCGAAGCTGATGAACGCGATATGGCGGCCCGCCTATGTCGCGATCGGCAGTAATTTGAATCAACCGCGCGAGCGGGTGCAAGAGGCGTGCGAACGAATCCGGGCGCTTCCCGAGACACGGCTCGAATTGCGATCGCGCCTATATCGTACCCGCCCGATGGGACCGCAGGATCAGCCGGACTTCGTCAATGCCGCCGTCGGTCTGATGACTCAATTTACCGCGCGCCCGTTGCTCGACGCGCTGCTCGACATCGAGCGAGGAATGGGGCGCGAGCGGCACGAGCGCTGGGGGCCGCGCCTGATTGATTTGGACCTTGTGTGGATGGTCGATGCGCCGAGCGAGGAATCGGGGCCGACTCTGCCGCATGCCGGAGTGTCGATGCGCAACTTCGTCCTGTATCCTTTGAATGATATTGCCCCAACGCTCGATATTCCAGGACTCGGCCGCGTCATGGATCTCAAGCGGCGTTCGGGTGCCGATGGAATTTGTGTTTTGGAGCCTAGAGAGCTGAGCACGTGAGCGCAACGCCGCATCGATTCATCGTCGTCGAAGGGCCGATCGGCGTGGGCAAGACCAGCCTCGCGCGGCGCCTCGCGGAATCCCTCGCCGGGCAGGCGGTGCTGGAGCAAGCGGATCAAAATCCTTTTTTGGAGCGCTTCTACAAGAATCCGCGCGCGGCCGCGTTTCAGACGCAATTGTTCTTTTTGTTCCAGCGGGCGCGCCAACTCGAAGAGGTCCGTCAGGAGGATCTGTTCGGCGCGGTGCGGGTGGCGGACTACCTTCTCGAGAAGGACCGCCTGTTCGCGCGGGTGACGCTCGATGATGCGGAATATGCCTTGTATGAGCGCGTGTACGAGCGCGTGGTGGTGGACGCGCCTAAGCCGGATCTGGTGGTGTATTTGCAGGCGCCCGCCGATGCGTTGATGGATCGCATCGCCAAGCGCGGGGTTCGCTATGAACAGCACATCGAGCGCGGCTATCTTGAGAAGCTCGCTCAGGTCTACGCTCGATTTTTCCACAGCTATGACGCCTCGCCGCTGCTGATCGTCAATTCCGCGGCTATCGATCCGGTGAGCAACGACGCCGACTATCAGTTGCTGTTCTCCGAAATCTGCCAAACGCGGCGCGGCCGGCATTTCTTCAATCCCGCGGGCCGCACCCTGCTGCCGAGCAATTAACGGGAGGATTTGCCCTGTCGTGGATAATGGGCGCATCGGACGCGTGCTGCGCGAGCGCCCACCGCACGTGCTCGCGGACCAAGGGGGACGGCGTCGTGCTCGCGCCGGCGCAGGGCGGCGAGCACCGCCGGCGAGCGCGGCGCGTTGCCGAGTGCGACGGCCACATTGCGCAGCCAGCGCTCCCAGCCGATTCGCCGGATGGCGCTGCCGCGCGTCTTTTCCAAGAATTCCACTTCGCTCCAATCAAACAGCGCGACCAGCTGCTCGCGGTCGAGGCCGTGGCGCACCCTGAAGTCGGGTTCCGCCGTAGGCCGCGCAAACTTGTTCCACGGACACACCAGCTGGCAGTCATCGCACCCGTAGATCCGATTGCCGATGGCCCGCCGCCACTCGAGCGGAATCGGACCGGCCAACTCGATCGTCAAATATGAAATGCAGCGGCGTGCATCCAAGCGGTAGGGGGCGACAATCGCACCGGTGGGGCAGGCCGGCAGACAGGCGCTGCAGGACCCGCAATGCGCGCTGCTCGACTCATCGGTGGGCAAGCGCGATATTCAAATAGATCTCGCCGAGAAAGAAATAGGAGCCGGAGTCGCGGTCGATCAGATTCGTGTGTTTGCCGATCCACCCCAGTCCGGCATTGCGTGCCAGAGCTTTCTCCAGTACCGGCGCGCTATCGGCAAAAGCGCGGTAGCCAAACGGCCCGACCCGCTCGCCGATGCGATCGCAGAGCCTCTGCAGGCGCTGCCGCATGAGTTTGTGGTAGTCGCGGCCAAGCGCATAGCGGGACACATAGGCACTGGCGCCATCGGCGAGAGTCGCTAGCGCGTCGCGTGCATCCGCCGGCCAATAGTTCAAACGCGCGCTGATGCAGCTGACTGTTCCGGGCAACAGTTCCGCAGGCCGCGATCGTTTGCGGCCGTGGCGCGACATGTAGCGCATTTCGCCGTCGAAGCCGGCGCGCAGCCAATCGAGAAAATGCGCCTCGTCCCCCGCCAAATCGATATTGGCGACTCCGATCCGCGCGAATCCCAACTGCCGCCCCCAGCGTTTGATCTCGGCAGCCAAGGACGCAGGGTCGAGTGCGCCGGGGGGGCCTGCGGCGGGGTGGTCTGGACCGCGGTCTGTGCTCATGCGACAAGGCTACGCGCGGCGCCGGTATAATGGCCAATCACGGCCATTCCGTGCGCCAGTGGACCACGGCATGTCGGCACCCGAAATCGAACTCAACCTGGCGGATGCCGAGGCGACCGAAACTTTAGGCGAGGCGCTCGCGCGCGCCTTTCCGGGCGCCGTGCGCGGCTGCGCGGTTCTGTACCTGCGCGGCGAGCTCGGTGCGGGGAAAACCACCTGCGCGCGCAGCTTATTGCGCGCCCTTGGGGTCGGGGGCTTGATCCGCAGTCCGACCTTTACTCTGCTCGAATCGTACCGGCCGGGAGCAGTGACCTGCATCCATGTCGACCTCTATCGGCTGCAATCGCCCGTCGAAGTGGATGAGCTCGGCTTGCGTGACCACCTGAATCCGGGCTGCCTGATGCTGATCGAGTGGCCGGAGAAGGGCGGGGAGGCAGTGCCCGCCGCCGACCTGGAATTGACGCTCGAGTATGCACACGCCGGGAGGCGGGCTGCGCTCCGCGCCCGCACGGCGCTCGGAATCGAATGGCTCGATCTCCTCCGGCAGAACACTAGGATAATTTCCTATGTATCTAATTTAACTTGAAAAATATTGCAGTTACGGGTTAACTTATGTCGCATGAGATCCTCGCCGACCGTCCTCACGATCTTGTTGCTGCTCGGGACTGCGATCGGGACCACCGCACGCGCGGTTGAGGTTCGCGCGGTTCGCCTTTGGGCGGAACCGGAAAGCACCCGGATCGTTCTGGACCTATCGGGTAACGCCCAGCACAGCCTGTTGGTGCTTACAAATCCGGATCGGATCGTCCTCGACCTGACCGGAGCCCGCCTCGCGGGCGGTACGCGCGCGCCGCCGGCTGCCGGTGTGGTCAAGCAGGTTCGCATGGGGCGCCGCCCATCCGGTGATTTGCGCATCGTCTTCGATCTGTCGCGATCGACGCACGCGAAGAGTTTTGTGACGCCGCCCAACCATCAATACGGTTATCGATTGGTCATCGACTTGGGCGGCGCGGCGAGCGCCGATACACCGGTCAAGGCGCCGCACGCCCGCCCGGATGCCCGCGACCTCATCATCGCCATCGATGCCGGCCACGGGGGCGAGGATCCCGGCGCCATCGGCAAGAACGGCACGCGCGAGAAGGACGTGGTGCTCGCCATCGCGCGCGCGCTGGCGCAGCGCGTCGATGCGGAGCCGGGTATGAAAGCCTACCTGACTCGCAACGGAGACTACTTCGTGCCGCTTCGCGACCGAATGCGGCGCGCCCGCGCGCAGCAGGCCGATCTGTTCGTGTCGATCCATGCCGATTCGATCCGCGATCGCAGCATCGATGGCTCATCGGTGTACATCCTGTCGCAGCGCGGCGCCACCGACGAGGCCGCGCGCTGGCTCGCGGAGCGCGAGAACGCATCGGATCTGATCGGCGGCGTTTCGTTGGAGGACAAGGGGGACGTGCTTGCTTCGGTGTTATTGGATTTGTCGCAGTCGGCTTCGTTGAGCGCGAGTCAAGCGGCCGCCGAACATGTGCTGCACCAGCTGAATCTAGTCGGGGAGATCCGTAAACCAATGGTTCAGCAGGCGCGTTTCGTCGTGTTGAAGTCTCCCGATATTCCCTCGATGCTGGTCGAGACGGCCTATATCTCGAATCCGGCGGAGGAGCAACGCCTGCGCGGTCTCGCCCATCAGGCCATGCTCGCCGGCGCCATCCATCAAGGGTTGCGCGCGTATTTCTATGCCGACCCGCCCGCAGGCACGCGCATTGCGCAACTCGCCGCAGGGACGCGTCCGGTACTGGCGACCGCGGCGGGCGACGCCGGCGGCTGATGCGCTAAGACCCGCACCTCGCTACCCTCGGACGCGCTGTGCGAAAATGCGCAATTCGCGAGGTGACCCTTGCCCATACAGATCCTTCCCGATGAGCTGATCAATCAAATCGCGGCCGGCGAGGTGGTCGAGCGGCCGGCGTCCGTGGTCAAGGAGCTGGTGGAAAACGCCCTCGATGCAGGCGCGCTGCGCGTCGAGGTGGAGCTCGAACGGGGCGGGTGCGCCATGATCCGGGTGCGCGACGACGGCATCGGGATCGAACCTGAGGAGATGGGTCTTGCACTCGCGCGACACGCAACCAGCAAGATCTCCTCGCTGCAGGATCTCGAGCGCGTGGCCACGCTCGGATTTCGCGGCGAGGCGCTGCCGAGCATCGCCTCGGTGTCGCGCCTATCGTTGATATCGCGCTCGAGACACGCCGATCACGCTTGGACCGTGGAGGCACGCGACGGCGAACTCGGCTCGCCCACGCCGGCCTCGCATTCTCCGGGCACCAGCGTCGAGGTGCGCGATTTGTTCTTCAATGTACCGGCGCGCCGCAAGTTCCTGCGCAGCGAGGCGACCGAGTATCAACATGTCTTGCGGATGCTGGAGCGTTTGGCGCTGTCGCGCTTCGAAGTCGGCTTCACTCTGGTGCACAATGGCAAGACCGTGTGGAGCCTGCCGCCGGCTGGCGCGCATGCCCAGCGTTTGGCGAGAGTATCGAGACTGTGCGGCGAGGAGTTCGCCTCGCATGTGCTCGAGCTGCGACACGACACGGAGAGCCTGCGTTTGTCGGGTTGGTTGGCGTTGCCGACTTTCTCCCGTAGCCAGGCCGATCTGCAATTCGCCTTCCTCAACGGACGCTACGTGCGCGATAAGCTCATTGCCGGCGCCGCGCGCCTCGCCTACCAGGATGTGCTGTTCGGCGGCCGCTTTCCTGCCTATGTGTTGTACTTGGAATTGGACCCGACGCAGGTCGATGTCAATGCGCATCCGCAAAAGCTCGAGGTGCGATTTCGCGATTCGCGCCGCGTGCACGAGTTCGTGTTTCGCACATTGGAGCGTGCGCTCGCCGGCACTCACCCGACCGCGGAGTCCACCGGCAGCGCGCCGCTCGATTGGCTGACGGGAAGCTCCCGGCATGCGGGCAACGCGCCGAATCAGGCGCGCTTCATGCTGCCGGAAGCGCACGCGAGCCGAGCCGCGGATGCGTATCGCGGCTTCGTCGGCGAGGCGCAATCGCAGCCGCCGGCGGGCGGCATCGGCGGCGCGGAGGATGCGCAGGCGACACTGCGCGAGGCGCCGCTCGGCTTTGCGGTGGCGCAGCTGCACGGGGCCTTCATATTGTCCCAAACCGCTGACGGCATGGTCCTGGTGGACATGCACGCGGCGCACGAACGCGTGATGTACGAGGATATGAAAAAGCTGCTGGGCGGCCACACCGCGCAACAGCAGCTGCTGGTGCCCGAGATCCTTAACGTCACAGCGGCGCAGGCCGATGCCGCCGAGGCGCACACGGCGGAATTCGCGGCGCTCGGCTTCATCATAACCCGGTGGGCGCCGGACCAACTGGCGTTGCGGGCGATTCCGAGCCTATTGGCGGGACGGGACCCGGCCGGGGTGGTGCGCGACGTGCTTTCGGATCTTTTGGAGACGGGACATTCCCGGCGCGTCGAGGAGTCCATCAATCATTTGCTCGGCACCGCGGCCTGCCACGCGGCGGTGCGGGCGCAGCGCAATTTGAACGTCGCGGAAATGAATGCATTGTTGCGGCAAATGGAGCGCACCGAACGCGCCGATCAATGCAATCACGGCCGCCCGACCTGGGTGCGCCTGTCGCTCGCGGATCTCGACCGACTCTTCTTGCGCGGGCGCTGATGGGCCACGCGTCGACACAGCGGCCGCCGAAACGGCGTCGTGCGCTCTTGTTGATGGGCCCGACCGGGGCCGGCAAATCGGATCTGGCGATTCGGCTGGCGAGCAGTTTGCCGTTCGAAATCGTCAGCGTCGACTCGGCTCAGGTGTACCGGGGCATGGATATCGGCACCGCCAAACCCGATCCCGACACGCGCAGAGCCATTGCGCACCACTTGATCGATATTCGCGACCCGGCGTTGGGCTATTCCGCGGGCGAGTTCGTGCGCGATGCGACCCAAGCCATGCAGGATATTTGGCGGCGCGGCCGGCAGCCGTTGCTGATCGGCGGCACCATGCTGTACTTCCATGCGCTCACCCTCGGGCTGGCGGAGTTACCGGAGGCGGACCCGCGCGTGCGCGCGCAAATCGATGCGCAGGCGGCGGCGGCGGGGTGGGCGGCGGTGCATGCGGAACTCGCACGGGTGGACCCGGCGGCGGCGGCGCGCATTCATGTCAATGATCCGCAGCGCATCCAGCGCGCGCTCGAGGTCTATCGAGTGACCGGCGAACCGATCACACGTTTGCAGCAAAGCCGGGCATCGGCTTTTGCCGGGGTCGACGTCGTCGAGTTCGCAGTGGCGCCGCTCGAGCGAGCCGTCCTCCACCGCAGGATCGAATCGCGGTTTTTGGCGATGTTGGCCGCGGGCCTGTTGGAGGAGGTGAGCGCGCTGCGCGCGAGAGGCGACCTGAGCGCGGAACATCCGTCGATGCGCGCGGTCGGATATCGGCAGACATGGAGCTATTTGGCAGGGCAGTGCGGTTTGGAGGAGGCCAAGCAACAAGCGATTGCGGCAACGCGACAACTGGCGAAACGTCAGTTGACGTGGCTGAGGCGGCGCGAAAAGCTGCAATGGTTCGATTCCATGCATCCTGATGTTGCGGCAAATGTCATGAGCGCACTGTCGAGGAGCGGATTTGCCGAGTAACGAACCATTTAGCGCCGCCGGGCGCTGCTGTGCTAGCATTCAACCGGTATTTGCCTGACGCAAGGAAGTGAAAAGCAGCGTCAATGACACAAAAAACAAGGAGCTCTCCCATGGCCCGTGGCCAGTCTCTTCAAGACCCATTCTTGAATGCCCTTCGCAAGGAACGTGTGCCGGTCTCAATTTATCTTGTCAACGGCATCAAACTCCAAGGACAGATCGATTCGTTCGATCAGTTCGTCGTCTTGCTGAGGAACAGCGTCAGTCAGATGGTCTATAAACATGCCATTTCCACCGTCGTGCCGGCCCGCAATGTGCGTTTGCCGACGGGCGAGGACGGCGAAGTGACGGAACCGGCCATTGTCGAGTGAGCCATTGCCGAGTGAGCGACGGTCGAGTGAGTGGTAGGGGCTCCCCCATTGTTTGAACGCCCCCGGGGTGGCGCACGGGCCATCGTGGTCAGCGTCGGCATCGGGCACGCGGTGGATCCGCACGACACGGCGGAATTCGAGGCTTTGGCGGCCTCCGCGGGTGCGTCGACCGTTGGGCTGATTTTGGCGTCCCGGGCGCGTCCCGACCCGAAGTATTTCGTGGGTTCCGGCAAGGCGGAGGAAATCCGCGCCTGCGCCGATCAGCAAGATGCGGACCTCGTGCTAATCGATCAAACCTTGAGTCCCAGCCAAGAGCGCAACCTCGAAAAACTCACGAACCGTCGAGTTTTAGATCGTAATGGTTTGATTTTAGATATTTTTTCACAGCGAGCGAGAAGTTTCGAAGGCAAGCTTCAGGTCGAGCTGGCGCAGCTGTCGCATCTCTCGACGCGTCTGGTGCGGGGCTGGACGCATCTCGAGCGCCAAAAGGGCGGCATCGGCCTGCGAGGCCCGGGAGAGACGCAGCTGGAAACGGACCGGCGGTTGATTGCCAAACGAATTCGAACTCTGCGCACCCGGCTGGAAAAGCTGGCACTGCAGCGGGAGACGGGGCGGCACGTCAGGCGTGAGGTTCCGATTCCCACGGTGGCGCTGGTCGGCTACACCAATGCCGGCAAGTCGACGCTGTTCAATGCCTTAACGGGCTCTTCGACCTTCGTGGCCAACCAGCTGTTCGCCACATTGGATCCCACGGTACGGCAAATCAAATTGGCGGGAGTCGGCGAGGTGGTGCTGGCAGATACCGTAGGCTTCGTCAGATCGCTGCCTCATGAGCTCATCGCGGCCTTTCGCTCGACGCTGCAGGAGGCGCGCGACGCGGAATTGTTGCTGCACGTGGTCGATGCGAGCGATCCGTTGCGGGACGAGCGCACCCTGCAGGTGCGTGAGGTGCTGCGCGGCATCGGCGCAGCGGACATCCGCGAACTTCTGGTGTTCAATAAAATCGATTTGTTCGAGGGGGCGGCAGGCGCGGAGACTGCGCGGGTCGCGGCCGGCGCCGATGGCATAGCTGCGCGGGCGTGGGTCTCGGCGGTGACGGGCGCGGGGCTCGACGCTTTACGCCAGGCGATCGCGCAGGCGGTGCGGCCGAATCAAGTCAGGCGCACGCTGCATCTAACGATGCCGGCAGCGGCGGTCAGGTCCGATCTGTACCGGCGCAATGCCGTGCGCGCCGAGCGGCAATTGGACGACGGAAGCTGGGAAATCGAGGTCGAACTCGATACGACCGAGATCGCCAAATTGCTGGGTGCGGAAGGAGTGGGTCTCGTGAATGTCGGCGGCGCACGGCGCGAACAGCGCGTGGCATAGCCTTGGCATGCGATAGATCGGGAACGACTGCTAGAATAGCCGGTTCCTCTGGTAACTTAACTTAGGCATACGCATGGCTTGGAACGAACCCGGCGGCGAGAAACGCAATCCTTGGAATCGCCCCCAACAGTCGCAAAACGACCTGGACGATGTGCTGCGCAATCTGCAGCGGCGCCTCGCCGCTCTGTTCGGGCGCGGCGGCGGCTCGGGCGGCGGCGCCGGTCAGGGTTCGCCCAATTTCGGCAAAGGCTTGGGCACCGTCCTTGCGCTGATCGGCGCCGCGTGGATCGCGAGCGGCGTCTACCGCGTGGATGCCCAGGAGCGCGCCGTCATTCTGCGATTCGGTAAGTACGTTCAAACCATGGGCCCCGGCTACAATTGGCATCTGCCTTGGCCGATCGAGCGCAGAATCATCGTCAATGTGTCGCAGCAGTACAGCGTGCGGGACGATGCGCGCATGTTGACCGCCGACACCAACCTGGTCGAGGTCACGTCCGCGGTTCAATATACGCAACCGGATCCGCTCAAATATTTGTTCAAGGTCAAGGGCGTGGAGGAAACCTTGACGCAAGTCAGCGAGAGCGCCATGCGCGAGGCGGTGGGGCGGGCGTCGCTCGACCGGGCGCTGGCATTCGATCCTTCGATTACCGATCGGGCCAGAGTGCTGTTGCAGCGAACGCTCGACAACTACGATATCGGAATTCACATCGTCAGCGTGACGCTGGGGGAAGTGATCGTCCCCGAACCGGTGCAGGATGCGCAGCGCGATGCCATCAAGGCCGATAAGGACCGGCAGCGATTCCAGCAGGACGCGGAGACCTACCGCAACGACGTAGTGCCGCGAGCGCGCGGCGCGGCGGCGAAGGAGATATTGGATGCGGAGGCCTATCGGCTGCAAGTACTGGCGCTGGCCCGCGGCGAGACCTCACGCTTCGATCAAGTGCTCGCGCAATATGAACATGCGCCGGCCGTGACGCGCGAGCGCATGTATCTCGAGACCATGGAAAACGTGTACAAGAACTCGCGCAAGATCATCGTCGATACCAAGAACGGCGGCAACATGCTGTATTTGCCGATCGATAAATTGATATCAGCGGGACCGCAATCGATCAACATGCCTAACGACACTCTCACGGTGCCCGCGCGCGCGCCTGAAGCACAAGCGGTGCCCCCCGAGGATCCGGCACGTGCGCGGGGGGTACGCTGATGCAATCCAAGGTCCTGTATATGTTGCTGGCGTTGGTCGCGGCCATCTTGCTGGTGCGCGCCAGCGTATTCACCGTCAGTGAAGGCCAGCTCGCAATCAAATCGATCGGCGGCGAAATCGTCGATTGGAAAATTTCGCCCGGCCTGCATTTTCGCATTCCGCTGGTCAACGAAGTGACTCGCTTCGACGGGCGCATTTTGACCCAGATGTACCTGTCGGAGCATTTTTTGACGCGCGAACAAGAGCAGCTCAACGTGGATTTCTATGTGAAGTGGCGCATCAATAATCTACGCCGCTATTACGAATCGACCGGCGGCACCGAAGATGTCGCCAATGCGCGCCTCGGCGAGACCATCAGGGACAGCATCAAGACGGTGGTGACGCAGCGCACCCTGCAGCAAGTGGTTACCGCCGAACGAGCCGAATTCACCGATGCGATGATGAAGACCGCTCGCCCCTTCGCGCAGCAGCTCGGCGTCGAATTGGTCGACGTGCGCATCACCAAGATCGATTTGCCGCAGCAGGTCCAGGATTCGGTGTTCGAGCGCATGCGCGCGACGTTCAAGGCGCAGGCTGCGAAGCTGCGCGCGGAAGGCGTTGAGGCCTCGGACCGCATCCGGGCGGAAGCGAACAAGGAGCAAACGGAGATCTTGGCCGACGCATCGCGGCGGGCGAGCGAGACCCGCGGTCAAGGCGATGCCTCGGCCAGCGAGGTGTACGCGAAGTCGTACTCGAAGAATGCGGAGTTCTATAGCTTCTACCGCAGCATGCAATCGTATCGTGTTGCGGTAGGCACCGCGGGGGATCTGCTGGTGATTCCGCCGGAAAACGCCTACTTCAAGTATTTCAACAAGCCGCAACCGCTACCGCAGCGCTAGCAGCCCGGTACGGCGATGGAGATTGGCTGGGGCGAATTGGGGCGTTATTTGGGCGGTGCCTTTGCCCTGTACCTGGTGCTCGAGGGCGTATTTCCGTTCCTGAATCCCGCCGGCACCAAGCGTCTCATGGCGAGACTGGCGCAGACCGAGGCGCATCAATTGCGCTGGGGTGGACTGATCAGCATGGTGGTGGGGCTCGCTTTGCTATGGATGGCGCGCAATGGGTAAGAATCTGGTCGTAATCGGCTTGCAGTGGGGCGACGAAGGCAAGGGCAAGGTGGTCGACTTGCTCACCGATCAGGCGCAAGCCGTGGTGCGGTTTCAGGGCGGCCATAACGCCGGCCACACCTTGGTTATCGGCGGCAAGAAGACGGTCCTGTCCCTGATACCGTCGGGGATTCTGCATGCTCATGTGCAGTGTCTGATCGGCAACGGCGTGGTGCTGTCCTTGGAGGCGCTGTTCAAAGAGGCGGAAATGTTGATCGGGCAGGGCGTGCCGGTTTTCGAGCGCCTGCGGGTGAGTCCCTCGTGTCCGCTGATATTGTCCTCGCACGTGGCGCTCGACCGCGCGCGCGAGAAGGCGCAAGGGGCCAACGCCATCGGCACCACTGGGCGCGGCATCGGCCCCGCGTACGAGGATAAAGTGGCGCGGCGTGCGCTGCGGGTTGCCGATCTGTTTCATCGCGAACGCTTCGCCGCCAAATTGGGCGAGATCCTTGACTACCACAACTTCATTTTGCAGCGCTATTTCAATTCGCCGCCGATCGATTTCCAGCAGGTGCTCGAATCCAATCTCGCGCTCGGCGAGCGCCTCAAGCCGTTGGTGGCGGACGTCACGGGCATCCTCGAGCAATTGAGCCTCGAGGGCCGCAACGTGCTGTTCGAGGGCGCACAGGGGGCGATGTTGGACGTCGATTTGGGCACGTATCCCTTTGTCACCTCCTCGACCACGAGTGCCGGCGGCGCGGCAGCCGGAACCGGATTGGGACCGCGGCGATTGCACGAGGTTCTCGGCATCGTCAAGGCCTACACCACGCGAGTCGGCGCCGGGCCGTTCCCCACGGAGCTGTTCGACGAATTCGGCGAGCATTTGTCGCGGGTGGGCCATGAATTCGGCTCCGTCACCGGGCGACAGCGCCGTTGCGGCTGGTTCGACGCGGTGGCGCTGCGGCGCTCGGTCGTGCACAGCAGCTGCTCCTCGTTGTGCGTCACCAAGCTCGATGTCCTGGACGGCCTGGATGCCATTCGTGTATGCGTGGGCTACAAGATTGGCGGTGAAGTCAGGCTTACGCCGCCGCTGCTGTCCGAGCATTTCGGCGATTGTGAAGCCGTGTACGAGGATCTGCCCGGATGGAAAGAAAGCAGCGTCGGTGTCACTCGGTACGGTGACTTGCCGGCCAACGCCCGCAGTTATCTCGAGCGGCTGCAAGCCTTGGTCGGAGTACCGATCCACATCATCTCCACCGGTCCTGATCGCGATCAGACCATCGTCCTTAAGCACCCGTTCAGCTAGCCGGCGGAGCTCGGTTACAGCCATGCTAAAATCCACGCCATGCCTGATCGACTAACGCCCCTGTTGGCTGAGCGGCCGTGGCTCCTCGCCGACGGCGCCACGGGCAGCAATCTGTTCGAACGCGGCCTGCAATCAGGGGATTCGCCTGAACTGTGGAATTCCGATCACCCGCAGCGCGTCGCCGAATTGGAGCGCGCCTTCATCGATGCCGGGGCGGACATTATCCTGACCAATACATTCGGTGGGACTCGCCACCGGTTGAAGCTCCACAAGGCCGAGTCGCGGGTCGGGGAGTTGAACGAGGGGGCGGCGCGCATTGCCCGCAACGAAACCGATCGCGCCGGACGCGTGGTGCTGGTCGGCGGGAGCGTGGGGCCAACCGGGGAGATTCTGGAACCGCTGGGGCCGCTCAGCCTCGCGGCCGCCCGCGATGCCTTTGCCGAGCAGGCGGCCGCACTCGAGCGCGGCGGCGCCGACGTTCTGTGGATCGAAACCATGTCGTCCGTGGAGGAGACCGAAGCGGCGATTGCCGGCGCCCGCGCCACCGGCCTACCCATAGTGGCGACGTTGAGCTTCGATACCAACGGTCGGACGATGATGGGCATCACGCCCTTCGATCTTGCCGCGCTGCATCGCCGAAATCACCTCGCCGCATGCGGCAGCAATTGCGGCGTCGGTCCCTCGGAACTCGTCGCATCCATCGTCAATCTCGCCTCCGCATCGGACCGTTCGGCGATTCTGGTGGCCAAGGCGAACTGCGGCATTCCGCAATTCGTGAACGGTGCCATCCAATTCAACGGAACGCCCGAATTGATGGCGCAATACGCCTGCCTTGCCTTGGATGCCGGTGCGCGGATCATCGGCGGCTGCTGCGGCACCACGCCCGATCACTTGCGCGTCATGCGCCGCGCGCTCGAAGCCCATGTGCGCGGGCCCGTGCCGGATCTGGCGACCATCGAAGCGAAATTGGGCGCCATTTCGAGCGGCGCGACGGCGCAATTGCGCGGCGAAATGGATCGCCAGGCGGGAGCCGCCGCAGGCGCCACCGGCCGGCGCACTACCGGCCGGCGCGGTCCGCGCGTAGCCTAGGATCAGCGGAATAGCTTCAGAGCGTTCTCCAGGGTTTTCAGGACGCCCCACAGCAGCGGCAGTCCAACCGCGAACCACAGCAGAATCAATCGGGCTTTCATGATGCCGACCTCGGGGATGCCGGACTCGTGGGGGCGGGTGAGGGCGCGCGAAAATGGTGTTTTTCGTGAACCGCGCGCAGTGCGAGATTGCAAATCAGACCGACGAGCAGCAGCGAGCACATGATGTACATGGTGACCGAGTAGGCTTGCGCTTTCGGCACGCCGCCGTCGATCTGGTACTGGCGAATGTAATTCACCAGCACCGGACCCAACACTCCCGCCACGGACCACGCGGTCAAGAGCCTGCCGTGAATGGCGCCGACATGCATGGTGCCGAAAATGTCGCGCAAGTACGCCGGGATGGTCGCGAATCCGCCGCCGTACATGGACAGAATGACGGCGAATGCGGCGACGAACAGCGTGATCGAGCCGAGATGCCCGAGCGTCGGAACGGTCGAGTAAAGCACAATGCCGAGCGCGAAGAACACGAAGTAGGTATAGCGCCGGCCGATATAGTCGGATATCGAGGCCCAAACGAACCGGCCGCCCATGTTGAACAAGCTGAGCAAGCCGACAAAACCCGCGGCCGCCGCGGGGGTGACCCGTCCGCTGAAGATCTCCTGAATCATCGGCGAAGCCTGGCCCAATACTCCGATGCCGGCGGTCACGTTCATGCACAAGACGCCCCACAAGAGCCAGAATTGCGGGGTGCGCCATGCCACATCGACCGCCACATGCGCTTCGGTCACCAACGACCGCGGTTTCGTGGGTGCGATCCAACCGGCCGGCTTCCAATGGACGGCGGGCACCCGCACCGAGTACACGCCGATCAGCATGAACATGAAATAGATGACGCCCATGGTGACAAAAGTCTCGAGCACCCCGTTGGACGTCGCGGTCTTGAAATGTTCCATCAGCAGCAGCGAGAGGGGCGCTGCGATGAGCGCGCCGCCGCCAAAGCCCATGATGGCCATGCCGGTCGCCATGCCCGGCCGGTCGGGAAACCATTTGATCAGCGTGGACACCGGCGAGATGTAGCCGATGCCGAGTCCGCAGCCGCCGAGCGCGCCGTACCCCAGGTAGAGCAGCCAGAGCTGATGAAAGCGGATGCCGAAAGCGGATACGATGAATCCGCCGCCGAAGCACAAGGCGGCCGTCAACATCGATCTGCGCGGACCCGCCCGCTCGACCCAGCGTCCGAACAGGGCGGCCGACAGCCCGAGAGCGGCGATGGCGATGGAAAACGTCCAGCCCACCTCGGTCAGCTTCCAATCGCCGGGTGCCGAATGGCTCAAACCGATGAGCTTGGTCAGCGGTAAATTGAAGGTCGAGAACGCATAGACCTGGCCGATCGACAGATGCACCGCAAGGGCCGCGGGCGGCACCAGGAAGCGGTTGTAGCCCGGGGGCGCGATGGTGCTTTCTCGATCCAAAAAGGATGCGGGCATTGGGAATCCCCGATTATCGTTTGCCGCCGATCGATACCGACTATGCCCGAGAGGCGGGCAACTTGCCACTGCGAAGCGCGTCACATTCCGGCCATGCGCCGGCGTATTTGGATTACGTCTTGCCGGGTTGCGCGGCGAACGCTCAAGGCGAACCTTCAAAAAGCGTGACATTCGGGGTCGATTGGCGGTTGCGAACGTCGTACGGTAGATTTGATCATGGATAGATTCAAACGTGTGGGATCACATTCTGCGAAATCGGCAAAATTCGGCCCGCGGTTGCCGGTGCTGCTCGTGGTTTTGCTGCTCGGCTGGGTGTGCATCGCGCCGACGGCGCGGGCGAGCTGTCTCGACAGCCTCGACCCGGATATTCATCAATTGCAACAATTGATCCCCCAAGACGCCTCCAAGGCGCTCAATCAGGCGCAGGCCCTGATGAACGCCCTGAAGCGCGAACCGCTGCCGGACGGGGCCCGCAACACGGCGCGAACCGCCGCGTTGTACGCGATTGAGGCGCAGGCCTACGGTATTCTCGAATTGGACGCGGATGCGCGTGCGAGTGCCGCCAAGGGGCTTGCGCTCGTGCCGAGCGAAAGCGATCCGGTTCACGTGGAATTGCTGCTGTCGTTCGCGGACAGCGTCTACGACAGCGCCGGCATTGCCGCCGGCATTCAAGCGATCGAGGCGGCGCGAAGATTACAGCCGCACGGTTCGCCGGCCGACACCTGCCTGCTCCTCAACCGCGGCCTGCTGGAACATCGGCAGAACCGGGAGGACCTGGCCATCGTAACCCTGACTCAGGCTTATCGCGCCAGCAGCGCCCCGGTGGTGACCGAGCCGCACATCATGTCGGCGGATTATCTCTCGATCGTCATGCGCAGCATGGGCGATTACACGCAAGCGCTGGCGCTTAATCAGGAGAAGATCGATTGGGACGCCTCGCACGGCGCCACCATGGCCCTGTCCGTTTCGCAGTTCATGCGGGGCCAGATATTGAAAATGATGGGCAACTACGACGCCGCGATCGGCGAATTCACCAAAGCCCGGACGCTCAGCGTCTCGCTCGCCGACCAGCAAGGGATCGCGTTCGCCGATCAGCGGATCTGCGAATCGCACATCGAACAAGGGCAGCTCGCGTCCGCCAAGCGCGAGTGCGCCAACGCCCTGCGCCTATTCGGAGCCGCGGACGCGGCCGACTCGGTGAAGGAAACACAGGTGCTGCTGGCGCGCATCGACTTGGGGTCCGGGCACCCCGAGCGCGCGCTGGCGTCCTTGGACGCGGTGCTGGATCAAGACGGCCGCGATATGCCACCGCGCGACGTGGGTTTGATATACCAATGGCGCGCACGGGCCAACGCCGCGGTTCATGAATATCGGGACGCCTACAACGACCTGCAGGAATACGCGAAGCGTTACTCGGCGGCGAACGATGCGGAGCGTATTCAGCAGGCCGGGGCATTGCGCGCGCGCTTCGAGACGGATCGCGAGATCGAACGCAACGACCTGTTGAAGCGCGACCTTCAGACGTCCCAGGAGCAGTCCAACCGCCAGGCACAGCGGCTGCGCTGGAATGCCGTGGTGGTGACGGCGGGTATTTGCGTCATTGCGTTGCTCATTTATTTTCTCAACGCCAATCGTCGCTACCGTCAGCAGCTGGTGAAGCTCGCGAGCCTTGATTCCCTGACCGGATTGCCGAATCGACGGCGCACCGTGGAGCTCGCCGAGGCGGCACTGCAGGCTGCTAGTGTCACGAGAATACCGGTGACGATCGCACTCATCGACATGGATCACTTCAAGGCCATCAACGATCGCTGGGGACATGCCACCGGGGATCACGTCTTGAAGGAGTTCGCGCGTGCCGGGCGCGAGACGCTTCGCGAATCGGACGTTCTGGGGCGATGGGGCGGCGAAGAATTCTTGCTGGTGATGCCGGATACGCCGTTGGAATATGCGCTTTCGAGTCTGGAGCGGCTGCGAGCCCTCGTGTTCGCGATTCGGCTGCCGTCGTCGGGCAGCGGCCTGCGCGTGAGCTTGAGTGCCGGGCTCGCGACCAGCGATGCGGATACGAGATCGCTCGATGAACTCGTGGCCCGTGCCGACGCGGCGCTTTATGTGGCGAAGCGCGAAGGGAGGGATCTCGTGCGCGTGGCCAGCGACGACTACATGATTTCCAGCACCGGCTCGCGGCGGGCGCTGCGGCAACCCGTCTGAACGGCGCCGCTGCGCGTGGGATACCGCAGTTCCCCGTATTGACCGTATCGGGCCGACTCCGTAATTTGCGCGATCGAGGGCACCTAAGGGTGGGTAATGAGGGCGCCGGATTCGGCGCGACGACCGACTATGGATGCAACGATCGCCGATCCCGCCGGCGCACAAGGGCGGGTCTCGGCTGTACACGGCTCCGTGATAGATATTCGGTTCAGCGCGGGCTCGTTGCCCTCGATTCTGGATGCCGTTGCCATTGATTGGGACCTCGGGCGCCCGCTTATTGCCGAAGTCCACCAGCATCTCGATCGGCACACTGTTCGTGCGGTGGCTCTGAGCGGCACATCGGGCTTACGGCGAGGTACCGCCGCTCGACCGCTTTCAGGGCCCGTCAGCGTACCTGTGGGGGATGCGGTGCTTGGCAGGCTGCTCAACGTCGTTGGGACGCCTGTGGACCGCGGTCCGGCGCTACCCGCGGATGTGCAGCGCCGGCCCATTCATGCGAGTGCGCCCGCGATCGGCCGACAGTCGGCGGCAATCGAGATGTTCCACACCGGCATCAAGGTCATTGATTTGCTGGCGCCGCTGGTCAGGGGCGGCAAGGCAGCCATGTTCGGTGGAGCCGGCGTCGGCAAGACCGTGCTCATCATGGAGCTTATTCGCACGACGGTGGAAAGCGGTTCCGGCACATCGGTCTTTGCCGGTATCGGCGAGCGGTCACGCGAAGGCCACGAGTTGTTGCTTGAATTGACGCAGTCGGATGTTTTAAAGCGTACCGTGCTCGTATTCGGACAAATGAATGAGGCGCCCGGCGCCCGCTGGCGGGTCGGGTTGACCGCAATGGCAATCGCCGAGCATTTCCGCAGTTCGGCGCACCAAAACGTATTGCTGTTGATCGATAACGTCTATCGTTTGGTTCAGGCGGGCAGCGAAGTGTCCGGCCTGCTGGGCAGGCTGCCTTCGCGCGTCGGCTATCAGCCCACGCTCGCCACTGAGATTGCCGAACTGGAGGGACGCATTGCCTCCGTCGGCGGGTCCGCCATCACCTCGATCCAAGCGGTGTACGTGCCGGCCGACGACTTCACGGATCCGGCGGTTGCCGAAATTTTCAGCCATATGGACTCTTCCATCGTGCTGTCGCGCGAAATGGCAAGTGAAGGAATGTATCCCGCCGTGGATCCGCTGGCTTCGACCTCGAGCCTATTGGATCCGCGGCTCGTGGGAGATGCGCACTACCGGACGGCCCAGGACGTACGCAAAACCATCGCGCATTACCGCGAACTGCAGGAGATCATCGCTTTGCTCGGCGTTGAGGAGCTGAGCGCCCATGATCGGTTGGTGGTCACGCGCGCGCGGCGCCTCATGCGTTTTCTGACGCAGCCGTTCATGGTGACCGTTGCATTTACCGGCAAGCACGGAAGGGCGGTCGCGCTCGATGCCACGCTGCACGGGTGCCGGGCCATTCTCGAGGGTGAAACGGACCGCTGGGCTGAATCCTCGCTCTATATGGTGGGCGACTTGCAAGAGGGGCGACAACGGGAAGCCGGCGTCAAGACCGGAGTACCCGCGTGAGGCTCACGGTTGCGACGCCGCTTGCGATCGTGCTCGAGACAGAGGGTGTCGCGCACGTGCGCGCCGAGGATGCGAGCGGGGCCTTCGGCATATTGCCCGGTCACGCGGACTTCGTCACGGTGCTTGCGACCTCGGTGGTCAGTTGGCGGGACCAGCGGGGGAATGATCATCATATTGCCGTGCGCGGCGGCGTACTCAAGGTGCAGCGGGGCAGGAGCGTCGCCATCGACACGCGCGAAGCGGTCCTGGGCGATGATCTTCAGCAGTTGGAGTCGGATGTGCTGGTCGTCTTCAAGCGCCGCGTGGCCGAGGAACAGGTGGCGCGCGCCGATGAGCGCAGGCTTTATCTCGCCGCTGTTGGGCAGATCATCCGTTATTTGCGGCCGGACGGCCGGCCAGGCCTCGGCGGGTCCCTCGGCGACGAAAGCCAGGGCACGTTCGGTCCATGAAGCGCCTGGAGAAATCCACCACCGGCCTGGTGGAGGCCGTCAAAGCGCGCCGCGAACGCGACGCACGCTGGAAACGGGAGGGTGAGCGCTCGATTGGCCAGAATCTGGCGCTGATTGGCGCACTGGGTTGGACGGTCGTGGTGCCTTCGCTGCTCGGCGTACTTGTCGGCCGCTGGCTCGACCGGCGCTTTCATACGGGCATCTTTTGGACGCTGGGCTTGCTCGTCTTTGGGCTGGCGCTCGGATGCGTGTTGGCCTGGAAACGGATGCAAAGGGCATGAGGCTGGTATCACTCGAATTCGCAATGCCAATCGTCGTGTGCGCCGCGCTGATCGGACTTGCTCTCGGGATGGGCTATTTCGCGTGTCTGCGCCTTACGGTTCAGGCCTGCCTGGCACGCACCGGGTGGCGCGCCCCGGTGGCGCTTACCTGCGCGCGACTGATCGGAGCCCTGATGGTGTTCGCCATTGCGGCCCGCTTTGGCGCGGGCGCGCTGCTCGCCGCGTTCGGTAGTTTTCTGATTGCCAGAACATTTGCGTTGCGCCGAAAGTGGAGGATCCCCTGATGCAGGGTTCACCCCTTTCGAGCGCTGTGCTCTTTCACCTGGGCCCGATGCCGATTGCCCGCTCGGTGGCGACCACCTGGGCGATCATGCTGGCGCTCGTGGTCGGTTCCCGATTCGCGACGCGGCGGCTGGCGCTGCATCCGGGGCTGCGCCAGGCCGCCGTCGAGACCCTGATCTCGACACTGGCGGGGGAAATTAAAGCCATAGTCCGCCGCGATCCGGGACCTTTCTTGTCTCTTCTCGGGACGCTGTTCGTATTCCTCGCGGCCAGCAATCTGTCGGGCGTCCTGCCCGGGGTTCAGGCACCGACGGGCCGGATTGAAACGCCCGCTGCGCTCGCCATGATCGTGTTTCTCTCGGTGCATTATTTCGGCGTGCGCTCCCAGGGTGTGCGGCGCTATCTGGCGAGCTTCGCCAAACCAAAACTCATCATGCTGCCGCTTAACGTGGTGTCGGAGATCACGCGCACCTTTTCCTTGATGGTGCGGTTGTTCGGCAACGTCATGAGCGGCGAGTTCGTGCTGGCGCTGGTCGTGACCCTGGCTGGGCTGCTCGTGCCAATCCCGTTCATGGTGTTGGAGATCCTCGTGGGTCTCATACAGGCGTACATTTTTACAGTGCTCGCCACGGTCTTTATTGGAGCCGCCGTGGGCGGCGAAACGGTGTAGGAGGTTCGATGGACGTAAAGGTGATAAGCATTATTTCCGCGGCGGTAACCGTCTCGATAGGATCGATCGGGCCGGCGCTTGCCGAAGGCCGCTCGGTGGCTGCAGCCATGGACGCGATCGCCAGGCAACCCGAAGCAGCCGGAACGCTGTCGCGCACGCTATTCGTCGGTCTGGCCATGATCGAGACCATGGCCATTTATTGTCTGGTGGTGGCTTTGCTGCTGTTGTTCGCCAACCCCTACTCCGGCTGATAATGCGCTTCGACTGGTGGACATTTGCGCTTCAAGCGGTGAACTTCGCCGTTCTGGTGTGGCTGCTGCATCGATTCCTCTTTCAGCCGGTGAAGAGATTGACAGCGGCACGGCGCGTCGAGATCGAGAAGCAAATCGAGCAGGCCCGCGCGGCGGATGCGCAGGCCGAGGCCACGTTGGCGAGCGTTCGAGCGGAGCGGGCAGGGATAGCGGCTGAGCACGATCGCGTCCTCAAGGAGGCCGTCGTACAGGCCGATGCAAGCGCGGCCGCACAGCGCCAGCGCGCCGCAGCCGAAGCCGCCGAGTTGCTGGAGAGTGCGCGCAAGAGCATAGCGGCGGAACGTGGTGTCGTTCTGACCGAAGCGCGTACCTTGGCCGCGGATCTGGGTTGCGACATTGCGCGTCGCTTGCTTAGCGAAATGCCGATAAAGCTTCGAGCCGAGGCTTGGCTCGAGCGCGTGGAACAGCATTTGCTCTCGCTGGCGCCGCAGGAGCGTGAGCGGCTCGCGCATGAGCTCGCGGCGGGCGTTCCGCTGAAAATAGTGAGCGCTTCGCCGCTGCCGGATGACTCGACCTGTTCCTGGCGCAGCCGTTTGGAGCACGTCATGGGTACCACCATTGCCGCCGAATTTGCCACGGATCCGGGCCTCATCGCGGGGGTTGAATTGCACTTCCCTAGCGGGATCCTGCGCTTTTCCTGGCACTCGACGTTGGCGGCGATACGTTCGGAGCTCGATGCGAATGGCGCCGCTCACTGAGGAGCTTCGCATCTGGCAGCGACGTGCGAGCGCGCACATTGGCGCGCTGCCGCTGGCGCCGAGGTTCGAGCACATTGGCCGGGTGCTGCGAGTGGGCGATGGTATCGCCACGGTCGCCGGCCTGCCTGATACGCGCCTCGATGAGCTGCTGCAGTTCGAAGGAGGGCTGCGCGGAATGGCAGTCGAGCTCGGCGAGGACACCATCGGCTGCGTGCTTCTCGGCGAGGCGGCGATCGGCGCCGGCAGCGTGGTGCTCGGCACCGATGCGGTGGCGAGTGTCCCCGTAGGGGAGGCGATGCTCGGCCGCGTGGTCAACGCGCTCGGCGAGCCGCTTGATGAGCGCGGCCCCATTCGGGCCGAGGCGCAGAGTCCCATGGAGCGGCCGCCGCCCTCCATTGTGGATCGTGCGCTGGTCACGCAACCGCTGTGCACCGGGGTGCTGGCCGTGGATGCGATGATTCCGATCGGGCGAGGTCAGCGGGAGCTGATCATCGGCAATCGGCGCACCGGCAAGACCGCGCTCGCGCTCGACACGATGATCAATCAGCGTTCGAGCGACGTCATTTGCGTGTACGCGTCCGTTGGTCAGACGACCTCTTCATCCGCGCGGGTGATCGAAGCGGTCACCCGGTTCGGGGCACCTGAGCGGTGCATCTTTGTGATCGGTGAAGCGAGCGCCGCGCCCGGCCTTCAATGGTTGACGCCCTACGCGGCCTGTACCATCGGCGAATACTTCATGGAGCGCGGCCGCGACGTGCTGTTGGTCATCGACGATCTGACGAAGCACGCCGCGGTGTACCGGCAGCTGTCGCTGCTCTTGCGCCGGCCGCCGGGCCGAGAAGCCTATCCGGGGGATATTTTTTATATTCACTCGAGGCTGCTTGAACGGGCGGCCAAGCTGTCACCCGAGCGCGGTGGAGGTTCCTTGACCGCGCTACCGATCGCCGAGACACAGGCGGGCAACATCAGCGCGTATATTCCGACCAATTTGATCTCGATTACCGACGGGCAGGTGTACCTCGACTCGCGCCTCTTTGACGAGGATCAGAAGCCGGCCGTCGATGTGGGCAAGAGCGTATCGCGGGTGGGCGGCAAGACGCAGGCGCCGGTACTCAAATTGTTGTCCGAGGCCCTGCGCCTCGAATATGCGCAATTTCTGGAACTTGAACTGTTCACTCGCTTTGGCACGATGGTCGATGAGCGCACACGCAAGACGATTGAGCATGGCCGACGCATCCGGGCGGTGCTCGGCCAGGGGCAATTCGCGCCGCTGTCATTGGGTGAGGAGGTGGCGCTCCTGCTCGCGGTGAGCGAGCGGCTATTGGATGGAATGGCGCTGGAGCTGCTTGGGGAATACCGCGCACGCTTGCAACCGTGGCTTGCCGAGCGGTGTCCCGAACTGCTGCAGCTCGATGCCCGCGCAGCGACGCTCACCGATGATCAGCGTGAGCGCCTGATCGCTGCGCTCAAGGATCTGGCGCAGTCGGTCCAACCGGCCGCTGGCTGAGCGAACGGGGGAATCGCTTGCCACGATTCGCAGAAGTCCAGGCTCACGTCGCAAGCATGTCGGGACTGCTGGATGTCGTCGGAGCCATGCGGTCACTGGCGGGGATGCGCTTGCAGCAGGCCCAGCGCTCGTTGAAGGCCGCGCGCCAGTACGCCGATGATTTGTCAGCCGCGATCGCCGCGGCGGTCCGCATGGTTCCCGAGGCACCCTGCGCGCGGCCCCGAGGCAAGAGCGGGAGAATCCTCGTGCTGTTTGCAGCCGAGCACGGTTTCGTCGGCAGTTTCAATGAACGTCTGATCGAGACCGTCGAGAAGACGCTGTCGGCCGAGGATGAGCTGTTCATTCTGGGCGCTCGCGGCGCTGCGACGGCGGCCGAGCGTGGAGCGCGCGCCGTATGGATCGAACCGATGGCGACGCGAGCGGAAAATGCACCCGACACGATCCAGCGACTATCAACCGAGCTGTACCGTCGGCTCGCTTCGGGGCAGATCGCACGGATCGAGACCATACACGCTCGTTACCAGCCTGGCTGCGCGCCGTCGATCGGGCATAACACGGTGGTGCCGCTCGATCTGGAATCCTATGCAGCTCACTCCATGAACGGCACGGCGCCGCTTCGAAACCTCGAGCCGCAGGTGTTGCTCGAGCAGCTGACCGCCGAATACGTGTTCGCGTTGCTGACCGCATTCGCCATCGAATCCCTGGCGAGCGAGAATGCCGCGCGCTTTTCCACCATGGAAGCGGCTCACGAGAATATCGGGCGAAAGCTCAATGAGCTGCGCGAAGTGGCGCGCCGGGTGCGGCAATCGGAAATTACCACCGAGCTGCTGGACGTGGTGACCGGGGCCGAGGCGCTGGGCGATGATCAAGCACATCCGCCGGTGCAGGGGCCCAAAAAATATTAATCTGAAAACTTAGATATACCTTGCAATTCGTTGATTATAATGGTGCCCAGGAGAGGACTCGAACCAATCCACATCTAGTTGATTCATATATCAAGATGAGAAGTAGGCTGCCAATTACCCCCGAGTTTAGCCGCCAAGCGCGAGTTGCTATGACACCTGGTACTTGGGTACATCGTGGGGGTAACGAATTGGCGTCCGTTTTCCTGACATAGGAAATGCTCCACATCGAGCCGACTGGTATTAACCAGGGATGCATGACCTGGCTGAACTCGCGCTGCGGCCAGAAATAATCTGGCTTCAGGTGCGAGATTTTCCATGCGTCATTAACTTTGGGGTACTCATGTTCGGTGGCTCGGCAGTCAGGAACGTCATCCGGTACTCCAGTTGCAAGGTGCGGGGAAAAGCGCGTGCTGGGACGTGGCCCACGCCGCGGCGTCGTTAACGCGTGGTTGTGATCGGTGCCGCGAAAGAGACGACAAGCCCCTCGGCGAGGGCTTCTCGAACATCGGGCGTGACGTCGAGCACGTCCGCGAGGTACGCTTCAGTGCTGCCGTGTCGCTGCTTGATTGCCTCGAACGCGCTCTCGAGGAAGGCTGGCTCCACCGACGTCACGACGCGAACCGCATCGTCTGACATCGCCGCGCCAAAGCGCCGCTCCAAGTCCGCCTTGAGCGCACTGACGCGCGCCTCGTTGTCGCCAGCGGAATTCGTCAGCAAGTAATCCTCGAGGATGTCGTCAGGATGTACGCCGAGTGCGAATTGCAGCAGCGCGACGAGAATCCCGGTGCGGTCCTTGCCGGCCGTGCAGTTCACGAGCGTGGGGGCGCTCAGCTCGGACAGGACGCGAAAGTAATCTCGGTAGACGTCCACGAGCAGGGGCCTGAACGGCACGCTGGCGTACCGGTCGTGCATGTTCTGGCGCGCCGCGGCGAGCTCGTGGCGCTTGAGCTGCGCGACATTGAGTTCTGGCCGAACGGCACCGGGCAGGCGCTGATCCGGCGGGGTAAGACGGACGCGGAAGGGCAGGGGAGGGTTGCTTATCTCTCGCGCGAGACGGTGAAATGGCTCAAGATCTGGCTCGAGCATGCCGGGATCGCCGAAGGGCCGATATTTCGCCGGTTGATTGGTCGAGATGAAATTGGCGATGCGCTGCATCCCGGCAGCATCGCGCCGATCTTCAAGCGCGTGGCGCAGTGGATCGGCATGCCGGCGAGGTTCGTGGCCGAGGTGAGTGGGCACTCCACGCGGGTGGGCGCCGCGCAGGATCTCGCGGAGCTCGACATTGACTTGGCGGCGATCACGCAGGCCGGCGGATGGAAGTCGACGCGGATGCCGTTGCAATATGCCGAGAAGATCAATGCGGCGAGGTCGGGAATGGCGAGAGCGGCGGCCGCCACCGGCCGCGACGATGCGGACCAAATGTATAAATGACGCAGCGCTCATTTTGCGGAGTCTGATCCAATGAGACGTGACATGTCGCAATACTTCTACGATTCATTCACTCGACAACAGTGGGCGCGATTCGATGCGGGAAGCTACCGGCTCGCCCCGGCCGCGCTGACTTTGCTCAAGGGCGTCAATGAGCCAATGCATGTATCGGAGGTGGGGGAGGTCATTGGACCTCTTTGCCGACTCCTTGATATTCAAATGGAGGCCAATGACGTTCGTCCCTTCGTGCTTGCAGTGGCCGGTAGCGTAGCCGTTGGAAAGAGCACCTTCGCCAGGGTTCTCCGCGCCTTGCTGGCTCAGGCAGGCCGAACGGTAGAATTGGTCGCGACAGACGGCTTCTTGTGGCCAACCGCAATTCTTGAAAAACGAAACCTAATGCATCGAAAGGGCTTTCCAGAAAGCTATGATCTCGAAAGAATGCTGGTGTTTCTGGCGGAACTAAAAGAAGGGAAGTCGGAGCTTCGGGTGCCTGTCTACTCCCATGAGTTGTACGATATTGTGCCAGGACAATTTCAGACCATAAACCAGCCCCAAGTCCTGATTCTCGAGGGGCTCAATGTCTTGCAGGGGTCGTCGCGGGATAGCGGGGCCGTGGCCGCAGACTACTTTGACTTTAGCGTCTACCTCGATGCGGATGAAAATGATGTGGAGCAATGGTACGTCGCGCGGTTCTCGGTACTCCAGAGAACAGTATTCCAACGGCCCACCTCCTATTTTCATCACTTCAAAGATCTGCGGCCAGTGGAAATCAGAAAGACGGGGCAGGAAATATGGCGGTCAATCAATCTGCCAAATCTTCTCCAGAACATTCAGCCCACGCGAGAGCGCGCGTCCGTGATATTGCGCAAAGGTCGATCGCACGCAGTGAAGGAAGTGCTGTGGCGACAATCAATCAATGGCAGATATCGGCAGTAGTGACGAGTGGGCACTCCACCCGGGTAGGCGCCGCACAGGATCTCGCAGAGCTCGACATCGACTTAGCGGCGATCACGCAGGCCGGCGGGTGGAAGTCGACGCGAATGCCGCTGCATTATGCCGAGAAGATCGATGCGGCGAGGTCGGGGATGGCGAGAGCAGCGGCCGCCACCGGCCGCGACGAAACGGCAAGAGACTTGTAGACGCGCATCAATCACATGCGGACCACGGGGCGTACAGCATTGCACATCAGTACTTTTTTGCCAATAAGCTCAACCAGTTGACGTAACTGACCCACGTCCTCAGCAACGCGCGCAACTGGTCGGTCACGCTGACAACGCCGGATGACTTTAGGGCCTTCAATTTCGCCTACGTGTGCTGATGCGCTCTTTAACAATCTGGATTAAAATCGCTCGGCTTCACGCGGATTGGCGGACGCGTTTGAGCGGTGGCTTAGCCTACGCATGGCAGTAGACTCACCCGTCAATTCACCGGCTCAGCGTGGAGGCAGCTTCAATGAGGATTGCAAGCTTCGGTATCACCGTGGGTTTGGCGTTGTTCTCGGCGAGTGCTCTGGGACAGTGGCACTACCCGACGCCGCCGACCTCTAGCGCCTCGGATGTGTGGTACGGCAAGCGCTATGAGGATCCTTATCGGCCGCTCGAGAATCTGAATGACCCGAAGGTCGCCGCCTGGTTCAAGGCCGAGGCGCAGCTCACCGACAGCACAATCGCAAAGATTCCGGGGCGCGATGCGTTGGTGCGCGAGTGGCTGTCGATGGATAGTCGTACGCCGCCTCGCTATCAGGAGTTCCAGTTCGAAGGTGGCCGGCTCTTCTACCGCAAGACGCTTGGCGGGGAAAACGTCGGCAAATTGTACGTGCGCGAGGGCTGGGCAGGAAGCGAGCGATTGCTGTTCGATCCCACAGCCTACAAAAAGGACGCCGGCACCACCGTATCGGTGTTCGTACCTTCTTTCGATGGCCAATACGTTGTGCTCGGACTCGCGGTGAAAGGCGGGGAGTGGTCGGAACTTCGCGTTCTCAAGGTCGAGGATGGGCAGCTGCTGCCGGATTCGATCTACCCGGCTGCCTGGTGGGGCGCGAACTGGCTGCCCAACAGTCGGGCGTTCTTCTACAACGGCAGCGACGTTACCGACATCAAGAGTATGGACCTCGAGACGAACCGCAAAGCCCGGCTTCACGCGCTGGGAACGCCGGTCGGTCAGGATCGGGACGTGCTCAGCACGGCCTCGACTCCCGACCTCGGCATAGAGGCCAAGGAAATGCCACAGGCGTTTATCCCGGAATCCGCGCCTGACCGCCTCATCGGCTCCCTGGATACGGTGCAGCCGGAATCCCGATTGCTCATCGCCTCAGTGTCTGATGTGGAAAAGGGCCAGATCCACTGGAAGCCGCTTGCGCAGCGGGCCGACAAACTTGTGCGCGGCACTGCGATCACGCCCGAGTGGCTCTATGCGATCACTTCCGCCGATGCACCGCATTACAAGGTCGTGCGTGCGCGACTCGACTCCCCGGACTGGAAGCATGCAGAGACCGTGATTCCGGAGGCGGCCGATTCGATCGATTCTATGACGCAAAGCATGGACTACATCCTCGTGGCCTATACCGACGGCGTGAATGGCCGGCTGGTCCGCCACGCTCTGGCCACGGGAACTACCACGGAGGTGACCTTGCCGCTCAAGGGTACTGTCGCGGCGACATGCCCGGACGTCCATGGCAATCGCTGCCTCGTCGTAATCAGCAGCTGGCTGCAGCCACCGGTGGTGTACGAGATTGATGCCGCGACCGGCGAGGTTCGTAAGAGCGTGTTCACTAACGACGTCCGCTACCCGGAGCTGGCAGATGTCGTGGCCGAAGAAGTCGAAGTGCCGGGCCACGACGGCACCATGATTCCCCTCTCGATCATCCACAGAAAGGACATCAAGCTCGACGGCTCCAGTCCCTGCATTCTGGAGGGCTATGGTGCCTACGGCATTAGCTGGAACGCTGAGTTTACGTCGCGTTATTCGGTCGCCAACCGCGGAGTGGTTGTAGCGTTCGCCCACGTGCGCGGTGGCAGTGAGAAGGGCGAGGCCTGGTATCGCGCCGGCTATAAGATCACGAAACCGAATACCTGGAAAGATTTCATCTCGGCTGCCGAATACCTGATCGCCAAGGGCTACACGAGTCCCGAACGCATGACAGGCCGCGGCACGAGCGCCGGCGGTATTCTCATCAGTCGCGCCGTGACCGAGCGGCCGGATTTGTTCGCGGCCGCCGTCGTCAATGTCGGGCTTGCCAACGCGATGCGGGCCGAGTTCTCAGCTAACGGACCGATCAACACGCCCGAGTTCGGAACGGTAAAGGACCCCACTGAAGCGCAGGCACTCTATGAGATGGACGGCCTTCAGCATGTAATGCCCGGGGTCCGCTACCCGGCCATTCTCGGCGTTGGCGGATGGAACGACCCGCGCGTGGTGCCCTGGGAGCCGGGCAAGTTCGTCGCGGCCATGCAGCAGGCGTCTACGTCCGGTCGTCCGGCGTTCATGCTGGTGAACTACGACAACGGGCATTTCACCGAGGAGAAGTCCGTGACGTATCGCAACTTTGCCAACCAGTTCGCTTTCGCGCTGTGGCAAGCCGGACTGAAGGACTATCAGCCTGCGCCCGAACAGGACGCAAAGAAAAAGCCCTAAAGGTGCATTGCTAGTGCCACCGCAGGTCGTGAGCGCTCCCGCTCTCGGCCTGCAATTAGGCCTAGAACCATGTCGGACAGGATTTTCACGGCTTCGTTTGACTTTCGGAGGCAACTAGAGTGCGCGACGTCGAGTTGTCCCTCTGCGTGTTCATTTGCGTTTTGCATGTTTTCAGCGCTTCGTTGTATGAGATCGCATTGTTGGCGGACATTTGCTTCTTCATGCATCCGACCAATTGTGCGATCAGCTGGCGCTTGCTCATAGTCGGCTGACCTGTGGAGTCGTCGGCGAGCGCTTGCGCGATAATGAGCAAGCCGGTCATGGCGATTGCAATCAATACTCGATTCATTGGATTCTCCTACAGGCACCATAAGTGCCAAGTTTGTGAAACTAAGCTCGCAAGATTTGCAATCTTTGCAAGCCGACACACAGAGAACGACAAAATTCCAACGTGATGGTTTGGGCTTGGTACATCATGGAGGCGTCATCGTCGCGCAGATTGTCTTTTGGCGCTAATAGTCGCCTGCGGCCGACAAAGCGAAGCGAGAGCTGTCGCTGACTGACTACAAAACAAGTCGCGATTCACCATTCGCGAAGACCGCAGGGTTGACCGTGAAGCGGCAGTGACGCTCGTGTGCGATGCGGCCAAGGTAAGAAAAAGGCGGAGGCCCGACGTGGGCCCCCGAGGATAGTAGCGATTTGGCTACTTGGCTCGTTCGTCGCCTGAATCGGGAGGTAACACGACGAGGCGGCCGTCGACGGGAAAGGCTTTCAGTTCGATGCTGAAGCCGATGCCTTCTTTGTGGGGGAAGGCGGCGCCAATCCGGGTCCATTTCTTTTGGGTTTTGCCGTTGCTTTCGTATTCCTCGACGGTGAAGACGTTGAGGAACGTAAGCGAATTGCTACAGGAAGTAGCAACGGACGCATCGCGTCCGGAAGGCGAGTCGGAGTCGCGCCTCTGACTCGCCGTGCCGGGCGAGTGCAAGGGTGAGCCGCATGCCGGCGAACGACGCCACAGGGATGTGGCGGCTGGACCGCAGCGGAGCAGGATAGCGCAGCGTCGCGGCACGAACAGCCCGGCCAGACGGAGAATAGTATGGCGGCGATCACTCAGGCGGGTGGATGGAAGTCGCCGCGGATGCCGTTGCAATATGCCGAGCAGATCAATGCGGCGAGATCCGGGATGGCGAGAGCGGCGGGCGCCACCGGCCGCGACGAATCAGTCTCTGCAGAGGAATAGGCGCGCTGTAGCCGGTTTTTACAAATTGGTAAGACCTTTGAGTCTCCGAATCTCGAGCGCACCCGAAGCTCTCTTTCCAAATCAAAGCGAAATCACACACGTTCTCAAGTGCATCGCGGGTCGCGGTGAACCGTGGATTCTTGACACAGCCCTCGCACCTACCGAGTGCGCCCGCCATTTGCCTGAGTCGGAGATCGGGGAGTTTACGCCCTCAATGGGCGTTGCAGTTTTTGGTCATGCCCGTGGATTGACGGCTATGTCTTCCGGGAATATAAAGAACACCGGCTCAAATTCATAAACGCCGTGCGCACAGGAATCGAAGCACTTTATGCTGCGGAATCAGTTCCAGATTGTCTACTTTGAAGCCACGCGACGCTGCAATCTGCGCTGCCCGTCCTGCATGACCGGTAGCAATGAACCGCGAAAGGTGCGTCGGCTTGTTCGAAGTGAATTGACTCTGGAGGAGATTCGCGAGCGGATCCTCATTCCCGCCCGCCGTCTCGGGGTCCATACGGTCGGGTGGAGCGGGGGCGAGTTCCTGCTGCGCAAGGATGCATTGGACTTGCTGCGCCTGACCGTCGAGCTGGAGCTTGAATGTTCGGTGTTGAGCAATTGCAAGGCGCTCACGCGCCAGCGTCTCGAGAAGATCCAAGACGTAACGCGAGGCCGGGCGAAGATCATCGTCGGTGTGAACGCCCTCGATGAGGGCAACCGCTGGAGCCGGGATAACGACTCGGACCGCTCGATCCAGGTGCTCGAGGATTGCGCCGAACTGGGTCTCGGCCGGCACGTGGTGGTCACGATCGGCAAATACAATACGGAGAGCTTCGAGAAGACCGTTGACTACATCGTCAAGAACAGCATCTCTTACAATCGCTCGCCGCTGGTCGCGCGTGGGTCGGGATCGCAGTGCTTTGAGCAGATGGGATTCGACAGGAACGATCTCGAGAAGTACTTCCATCCGGCGCTTCGCCGCAATCCTCACGGCTACGTGAGTTATACGCCCTTCTTCCTCTCACCCGAGTTGCACGACCAGGCGTCCGGAGGAATTCGCAACAATACGATCCCAGAAAATCCCGCAATCGGTTGCTGGGCCGGTTCGTGGCTCGCCGTCAACGCGGAGGGGGATGTCTCTGTATGCCCGGTACTGCTCGATGTGCTCAATGCGGGTAACGTGCGAGAACAGCGGCTCGATGAGCTGATTGAGTCCAGCTCGCTCTTCGCCGACATCACCGACCGCTCCCTGCTCAAGGGCCGCTGTGGCCGGTGCCGCTACCAATACACCTGCGGCGGGTGTCGGGCCATGGCGTACTTTCATACCGGGGATTACATGGGCGAAGATCCTACCTGCTTCTTTGATCCTGTGGATCGTTCCACCGTCAGCGAACATGAAGAGGAAACGAACCGCAACTTCAAGAAATATCTCCTAGTGGCTCGAGCGGCGGGAGTCTACAAGCCGCCGGGAGACCGTCGGAGTGGGCGGTCACCGTTGCCAGTGGAGAAGGGCAACTGATGCCCAGCCGCTCCAGTACGCTGCACCCCAACAAGATCAAAGCGGTGCGACGAGCCCTGTATTTCACGGTCCCTCATATGATTGGGGGGTCCGCGCTATCGACAAGCGCGTCGACGTTCGCGAGTTCCCTGTTCGAGCCGAGCAGTTCGCGGAATTTGCCGGGCCACTAAACGCTAGGCAGAAACTTTGGTAGAGGACGCGGCGAGGCGACGTGCTCGAACCCTGAGGCCAGCCGTAGCAGCATAGGCTCACTGAACGCGGCACCGAAAAACGACAATCCAATCGGCAATCCCCGGTGTAGACCCGCCGGTACGGTGATGTGCGGATAACCCGCGATCGCGGCAGGGGAAGAACAGCCACCGGTGTCCAAATCGCCGTTCACTGCATCGATCAGCCACGCCGGACCGGAAGTCAGCGTTACGATGGCATCGAGACGGTGCTCGGCGAGCACTGAATCGATCCCGTTGCTGCGCGTTGAGATGAGGCAAGTTTCCCGGGCCTTTCGGTAGTCCGCAGTGTCGAGTTCACCTTTCGCGTCCGATTGGCGCAGAAGTTCCTGGTCGAAAAACGGCATTTCACGCCGATCTTGCGCCTCATTGAAGCGAATAAGCTCGGTGAGCGTGTGCACGGGCAAATTTGCGGGCAACGGGGCTAGGTAGGCGTTCAAATTAGTCTTGAATTCGTACAGAAGCACCTCGAGCTCCGGCGCAACCCAGGCGCCGTGCATCGGCAGGTCCGCAGGATCGACGATACTCGCGCCGGCGTTCCTAAGCGTCGCGATACAGCGATCGAGGAACGCGTTCATCGGCGCGTTATCCACAAAGAATTTCCGAGCAATGCCAAGCCTTGCGCCGCGCAGTCCGTCCGGGTTCAAATATTGCTGATAATCCGTCACGAATCGGTCACCGACCGTTGCGCTCGCCGGATCCGCGGGATCGAATCCCGATATACATCCGAGCAGAATCGCCGCATCGCGTACCGAGCGCGCCAGGGGACCCGCGGTGTCCTGGCTGTGAGAAATCGGCACGATACCGCGGCGACTGACGAGTCCAACTGTTGGCTTCAGGCCGACGATACCGTTCACGGAGGCCGGGCTGACGATGGAGCCGTCGGTTTCGGATCCAATCGCCGCCGTGCACAGGTCTACGGCGACTGCGACGGCCGATCCGGAGCTCGAACCCGATGGATTTCGGTTCAACGCATAAGGGTTGCGCGTCTGGCCGCCGCGCGCACTCCAGCCGCTGCACGAATGTGTCGAACGGAAGTTCGCCCACTCGCTCAAATTGGCCTTGCCAAGAATCAGGGCGCCGGCGGACCGCAGGCGCGCAACCAGTGGCGCATCCTGCGGCGCGTACCACCCTTCGAGCGCCAACGAACCTGCGGTCGTCATCATGCGGTCCGCGGTCTCAATGTTGTCCTTGATCAAAATGGGAACGCCGTGCAGGGAGCCTCGTGGCCCGTGTGCCCGGCGTTCTTGGTCCAGCGAGAATGCGGTGTCGAGCGCTTGCGGATTGACCTCGATTACCGCACCGAGCGATGGGCCGCGACGACTCAACGTTTCGATGCGATCGAGATATCTTTGCGTTAATGCCCGCGACGTCAAGTGTCCGTCGGCCATCGCTGCCGCGATCCCCGCTAGATCGAGGGGCCTATCCCCTTGGATGATCGGCTTTGCGGCGTGCGTATTCCCCGCTGCTGCCAGCATCGATGCGGTCGATGTCAAAAGAAAGCTGCGCCTGTCCATCTGAACGCCCCCTTAAGGATCACAGTCTAACGGGTCGGCCTCGAGTAGGTTTGAGAACATCGGGTTCAAGCGACGCGCCACAACCGGCGTATCGATACCACGACACTTCTTTGAGGGCCCAAATTGCGACCTTAAAGAAGTAGATGCGACGAGCATAAAAGAAGAGGGGCCCTTACGGGCCCCGAAATTAGGAAATTGAGTTCATTTGTTGCTGCCTTCCGGATCGGGAGGCAGGACGACCAATCGTCCATCGACCGGGAACGCCTTGAGTTCGATGGAAAAGCCCGGACCTTCCTTGTGAGGAAAGGCGGCGCCGATCTTGGTCCATTTCTTTTGCGTTTTCCCGTTGCTCTCGTATTCCTCGACGGTGAAGACGTTGAGGTAGGTGAGATTGCTACAGGATGCAGCAACGGGCGCATCGTGTCCGGAAGGCGAGTCGGAGTCGCGCCTCTGGGCCGCCGTCGCCGGGCGAGTGCAGGACGCACGAACGGCCCGGCCAGACGGAGAATAGTATGGCGTCGGTGATGCAAGCTGGAAGGTGGAAAGACACGCGCATGCCGATGAGATATGGCGAAAAAGTGTTGGCTTCGCACGGCACGATGGCGCGGGCTGCCAAAAGCCAGGGGAGAACGTGACGCGCATCGGCCTGACTAATGAGTGGCGCCCATCGCGTCGATCAACGCTTCAATCGCTGTCTTAGCAAGTAAGCCTGAACTGCAGACGCAGTCTAACCAGCACTGAGCGTGATTTCACTTAGCCACAGGCCGCGCGGTACTTCGCCTTCCGCGTACGAATCGCTCATCGGTAATCTCTATAACGGCGTGCGTGCCCGTCGCGCCCACGTCTTTGCGTGGCTCGAGGGGCTGGTCGGCAAATCGCTGACGCTCGGCGGCGCTCACCCGGCTGATTGTGGGCTTTTCAAAGTAGTCAGTTAGGTAGCTCGCGACGGCGCCGGCGGCCATTTCCTCGCTGAAGAAACCCAGGCGCAGTGAATGCACGATGCGGCCTTGCTCGATCCCCGCAACCGAGTACAACCGGTACTCGCTGAAAATATCGAGGTTGGGCACCGTGTCTGGGTCAAAGGCGTCTTCCGCCTGCGACAGTTGAATCACGAACCAGCGCAAAGCGTGGTCATCTTCCAGCTCGAACGACGTCAACGCGCGGACTGTTTGCGTGCTCTCGAGATCGCGCAATGGCGTACTGAGTTCCTCAACCGGACGCGCGACGGGAGCGCTCGGCGTGACTGCCGCCGCAGGCGCAGGCAGTGAAAGTGCGGTGGGTACGGCAGGGGCGCCCGATCTTGCGGCCATGAGTCGTCGCGACATGGTGGCCACTGTTGACAGCAACGGGATCGATGGAGTTACAGCGGACGGCGCTGGGAAAACAGCAGAATTCTTGGTCCGCCTTTCCGAAGACGATTGCCGCGGATCAGCCTTGGCTTTTGCGTCCGCCCTGGCCTGTGCTTTCGCTCGGGCCCGTGCTTCAGTTTTGGCCTGTGCTTCAGCTTTGGCCTGCGCAACGGCCTTGGCTCGTGCTTCCACCCGAGCTTGCGCTTCGGCCTTGGCTGTGCTTCCGCCCGAGCTTGCGCTTCGGCCTTGGCTTGTGCTTTCGCTCGGGCCCGTGCTTCAGTTTTGGCCTGTGCTTCAGCTTTGGCCTGCGCAACGGCCTTGGCTTGTGCTTCCGCCCGAGCCTGCGCTTCTGCCTTGGCTTGTGCTTCCGCTCGGGCTTGCGCTTCTGCCTTGGCCTGTGCTTCCGCCCGAGCCTGCGCTTCAGCTTTGGCCTGTGCTTCGGCCTGGGCTTGTGCTTCAGCTTTGGCCTGTGCTTCCGCTCGGGCCTGCGCTTCGGCCTTGGCCTGTGCTTCCGCCCGAGCCTGCGCTTCAGCTTTGGCCTGTGCTTCCGCCCGGGCCTGCGCTTCGGCCTTGGCCTGTGCTTCCGCTCGGGCTGCGCTTCGGCCTTGGCCTGTGCTTCCGCCCGAGCCTGCGCTTCTGCCTTGGCCTGTGCTTCCGCTCGGGCCTGCGCTTCGCGCCTTGGCCTTTGCGTCGGCCTTCGCCTTCGCATCAATTGTTGCCTGGATGGGTGCCAACGCACGCGAGTCGTCAGCGTCCGCTGTTGCCGTCAAGGCGCCGGGATAAACGTCTCGCACCTTATTGAGAACCGCATCCGCGTCGTCCTCATTGTCGAATGGACCGATACGCAGGCGATAACGCATGCGTCGATCCTCAGTCCGCTGCACTTGATACACATGCGCGTGTCCACAATCAGCAAAGCCTTTTACCGGCATGGCAATTGGTGCGGTCGAGGTGCTGAGATTAATCACGAAAGGTCCCGGACCGCCGAGACGAACGGCTTCCGGCAAAGGCACCAATAAGTCATCAATGGTCAGATGCCAAATTTCTCCAGTCATTGGCGACTTTATCGGCGCAGCCATGAATGTCTTTTCCACCAACGGTTGGCGTGTTGTGACGATTGTGTCTAAGCAGGCCTGGTTAAGCCGTGATCGGCGTCTCCTCGCCGCGACAAACTTGATTTATGTCAAGATGAACACGTCCGGCACTGTCACGTCGTCCCGGTACGTGAGGAAATCGCACGCGTTATGTCTGCTGCTCGCCACTGAGCGCGCGCGAGTTGGAGAGTGCCTGATGCTACGCTGGCGGCGGCGAAATTTAAGCCGACGCCCGACGCCCGAGATGATGGATACCTTTGACGTTCTGCTCGTTGATCTGCGGGACGTTAGCTGCCGAATCTACACGTTCGTCACGACGCTGCGTTACGTGCTCGAGGTGGCTGCGGGGAAAACGTTCTGCGCTCTCGCACTGCGCCGTGAAACGGCGCGAACGCCCGCGGGGCGCTACGCATGCGTCTCACCCGTGCTTTGCACGGTCCGGAAAACAAGATTCGATCCACCGCGGTGAAGACGTCAAGATGGACCTTGTGGTTGCCGTCGACGCATCGAAAAGAGGGGCCCTCGCGGGCCCCGAAGAGTTGGCGCGGTGGCCTATTTGTTGTTGCGGTCGTCGTTGTCTGGCGGCAGCACTACGAGGCGTCCATCGACCGGGAACGCCTTGAGCTCGATGGAAAAGCCCGGACCCTCCTTATGCGGGAACGCCGCACCGATCCGGGTCCATTTCTTTTGGGTTTTGCGGTTGCTCTCGTATTCCTCGACGGTGAAGACGTTGAGGTATGTCGCGGCGGGTGGCGCTGCCGGCGGCGAGGCCGGTATGCGGGTTCTTGTTGTTGATTGCGATTGTTCATCGAAGTACTCCTTGATTAAGTGTTTGGACTTTTATCGCTCCGGAAATCCGAAGCGATGGAGCGGAAGTCAGGCAGCGTAAAAGCGCCGAGCGCACATGTGTCGTGGAATAAATAGTCCGTTGATCTAGATACGCCCAGGCGGGGGGCAACGTATGACGCTCGCGTCCCTGCGCACCGACTGCAGCGCAGGCAATGTTTGGAACGAAAGTTAAGCGGGCGGATCGATCGACGGCGGTTTATGCCGCGAAAGCGCATTGCGGGAGGCGTGCGCGGCCGATAATAGTCCGAACCGAAGCTTAGGTATTACGGACAAGGGAAAAGGCCAGACGTATATATAAGGAGTGTGAGTGAACGACGGCAATTCGCTGAAAGAGGCTCGGGATGCCTATACATTGGCGGGCCGCCGTAAATCCTTCCTTGGAGGCTGCGGGCAAAACTTCCTGTTTTGCACGCCCCTTCCAATGTATAGGCATTCCGAACCCCTGGGACATCAAGAGCCAAGTTCACGAGCCCGGGTGAGTACGCGGCACTCGCCTGAAATTACCTGCCGGGTGCTTGCGAGAATATAGTATAAATACTATAATAACCGGGTGAAAGAAGTTCGCTGGCTGGGCGATTCGCGGGCCGTCGTTCACGCCTTATCCAAAGGGCGCGCGTCGGAAGATCGGCGAGGAGCTATCCCGAGTGCAGTTCGGTGCCAATCCTAAACATGGCAAGACACTGCCCCAGATAGGACGCGGCGTGCAGGAAATCCGGGTGGCCGACAATAAGGAGGCTTATCGCGTGATCTATGTGGCGTCGATCGGAACACGGGTCTACGTGTTGCACGCGTTTCACAAGAAATCCAAGCATGGCATTGAAACGGCGAAAACGGATATTGAATTGGCACGGCGTCGGTATCGGATGTTGATCGGAGAGAGTCATGGGTAAGAATGTCTTTTCGGATCTGGGGTTTTCCAAGGCGGAGGCGGCCGCGTTGCAGGCACGAGTGGGTCTCGCCGTGGAAATCGAGCGTTACATCGAAAAAAATAGACTCACACAAGCTAAAGCAGCGGCGGCCTTTGGGGTGCCACAACCGACCATTAGCAAGATCGTGCGCGGCGACTTGTCGCGGTTGTCGATCGAGTATCTACTCAAGATGCTGGCGCGGGTGGGGATTACCGTACAACTCGTGACGGGATCACGTCGACCTGTCAAACGATCGGTCGCGGCATAACTAAACAGGTATCAGGTTATGGCGGAGGACGAGGGGGTGGGGGAGTCCTCGGAAGCGGAGTCTAGTCCGCCCGGCACTACCGCGCCTGAAGGCGTCTCGCGGTCGGCATTTCTGAGCTATGCGTCGCACGATGCGGGTACCGCCAACTCTGTTTGCCAGTTTCTAGAGAGTCATGGGGTGTCATGCTGGCTGGCGCCGCGCGATGTGCGGCCCGGGACGGAGTACGCGGATGCGATCGTCGGAGCGATCAACGAGGCAAAGGCCGTGGTACTGCTGCTCTCCGGGAGTGCGGTGGCCTCATCGCATGTGGGCCGGGAAGTCGAGCGCGCCGCGTCCAAGCACAAGCAGATCATTGCCTTTCGGATCGATGCCGCGCCTTTAAGTCGGGCGCTCGAGTATTTCCTGTCGAACTCGCAGTGGATCGACGTTGCGGCCCTGGGGATGCCGGCGGCGTTGGCGAAGCTAGCGGAGGCGGTGGGTGCGGCGGCCACGAGCACGTCGGGGCCAATCGTCCCGGTCATACCTGGGAAGAAGAAGGGCCGAGTTGCAGTCATTGCTGGGCTGCTCGCGCTGGTCGTCGCAGGCGGCTCGGGGGTCTATTTCTGGTCATCGAGCCGTAACGGCCCGAAAGCGCCGACGTCAATGGTGATCACAGACAGGTCGATCGCGGTGCTGCCGTTTGTGGATATGAGCGAGAAGCACGACCAGGAATACTTCGGCGACGGCATGGCCGAGGAGATTCTGAACCTGCTCGTGAAGATCCCGGATCTCAAGGTCATCGGCCGCACATCGTCGTTCCAGTTCAAGGGGAAAACGGACGACCTACGGAAGGTTGGAACCGCGCTTGGCGCAGCCTATGTCGTAGAAGGCAGTGTTCGGCGCTCCGGGAACCATATTCGCGTCACCGCCCAGCTGATCGACACTCGCGACGGTGCGCACCGCTGGTCCGACACATATGACCGTGAGGCGAGCGACACACTAAAAGTTCAGGATGAGATTGCGGCGAGCTTGGTGCGTGCTTTGCAACTGGAGGTCGCCAGCTCCCGCTTCAGAAGGACGAGCGGTGCCGAGAAACGGCGAAGCCTATGACACCTACCTGCGCGGCTTGCATGCGTTTAACCGATTCGATCAGTCGGGCATGGACGAGGCCGTAGCTCATTTCAGACACGCCCTGACACTCGATCCGCTTTTCGTTCCTGCTGCCGAGCAGCTAGCACGGACTTTGTGCGACCAGCCCTCCTGGGGCTTCGTGCCGCCCAGCACCGGATATGAACAGGCGCGAGTCGCGGCTGACGCGGCGCTCAAGCTGGATCCCAAGTCGGCGATCGCTCATGCCGTTCTTGGCTGCGTGCATATCTGGTACGACTGGGACTGGCCGGCCGCGGCGCAAGAAATGAAAACCGCCATGGCACTAAACCCAAATGACCCGTTTGTTCTCGTTACAGCAGCGGACCAACGCATGGCTATCGGCCTGTGGGCCGAGGCAGTGACTCTTTGCGACGCCGCGCTTTCGACCGACCCGCTGCTTGCGACCGTTTACCAAAACATTGGCTGGGCGTACATGTACTTGGGTCGATATGCGGAAGCAGAGCGCGCGATGCGGCGTGCCTTGGAGATTAGCCCGACATACGGTGGGGCCCACCATGATCTGGGTGTGGCCCTACTGATGGAGGGAAAACCAGAAGAAGCGCTTGGAGAAATTCAGAAGGAAACCCCGCTGGGCGGGCGAACCGCAGGATTGGTACTCGTTTACCACGCACTTCACCGCAAACAAGAGGCGGACGCGGAACTAACACAACTTGAGGCAGAGCACTCCGCAGACATGGCAATGTGGATTGCTGAGGCGCATGCGTTTCGTGGGCAGAAGGACCAGGCATTCAGCTGGCTGGACAGGGCCTATGCACAGAAGGACTATTTCCTTTGGACCATCAAGGGCGATCCCCTGCTTAAGAATCTAGAGGGTGATCCGCACTTCAAGGCGTTCCTCAAGAAGATGAATTTGCCAGAATAGAAGGGCGGTCCCGTGCAGTCAGGCCGGGCCGCCGTGAAGCCATCCATGGGTCGAACGCATGCGTTCGACGGGTGACCAAGGATGGTCACCCTGGGCTTGCGCGGAGCACGGACAGCACAGCGCAATGCTGCGGGAAACGCGTCCTGCGTTTCACGCCCCGGCCTGAATGTGCGGGATTACCTTGTGTGGGCGTGGCGGTCATGGGAAGCTCGTGCGGAACACGCTTGCAAGGCCAATTTGTCACAGGGATGTGACAACGAACTCGAAGGCGCTTTGGCCAAGAGTGCGTAAGGCGAGTCGGGCTCGCGCGCCTGACTCGCCGGTGCCGGGCGAGCACAAGGACGTGCGAATGGCCCGGCCATACGGAGAAGGGCGTTAAGTTCTGCTTAACGGGTCATCAGGTCTTCCGTTTGTTGTGTGTTCTCGGGCAGCGCAGGCTGTGCACTGTTCGATCAATTCAGTCAACGGAGAATGCACATGACAAACCAAATCCAGCTCATTGCGCGGTCCGCGCAAGCGCTTCTTGCTGTCGCCGCTACGGTCGCTTCGGTGATTGTTTTCCAATTTGCGATGGTAGTGGGGTAGATGGCGACGCCTAGAGTGCCATGCCGCCGGAGACCTCGATGCGTTGGGCGTTAATCCAGCGATTATCGTCGGAAAGCAGTGAGGCGATCATCGGGCCTGATGTCATCGGGATGGCCGACGCGACCGAGGGCCGTCATGTCCGCGACGCTCCATCCGGTGTGATCAGTTGTTCCGCGTTTCTTCGTTATTCTCTTCATTTCAACGCCGCACCCGCGAACGCGAGCAGTCCGGGTTTTGCTTTTTGGTGAAGGCGTGGCTTCAGCCTCACGAAAAGCGGGTATCAATGATGGGGCTTGGCTCTAGAAGGTCTTCGGGATCGACCGAACGGCCGGAAAAATCAGGGGAAAAGGCCGCGGACTAGCGTTGCGTCGGCTACGCGTCCGACCGCGAGCACGTAGGCGCCGGTGCGCATGTGTGTGCGGTGCTTGCGCATCGATTCGTAGACTTCGAGGAAGGCGCGGCGCATCAGCGCTTCGAGCTTCAAGTTCACTTCGGCGGCCGGCCAGAAGAAGCTCTGCAGATCCTGCACCCATTCGAAATAGCTGACGGTGACGCCGCCGGCATTCGCGAGAATATCGGGCAGCAGCATGATGCCTTTGCGCGCGAGCGCTTCGTCCGCGTGCGGAGTGGTCGGGCCGTTGGCGGCTTCGGCGACGATTTTCGCCTTGATCTGATCGACGTTATTCAGCGTGATCACGTTTTCGAGCGCCGCGGGAATCAGGATGTCGCACTTCATTGTGAGCAAATCGTCGTTGGAGATGCGCGACGTGCCCGGCATGCCGACCACGGTGCCGGAGCGTTCCTTGTAGCGCATCGCTTTCAGCGGATCGATGCCGCGCGAATTGAAGACGCCGCCGCGCGAATCGCTGATCGCGACGATGCGCGCCTTTTTCTCGGCGAAAAGCTTCGCCACCATCGAGCCGGCGTTGCCGAATCCCTGAATCGCGACGGCCGCGCCGCGCAGCGACATCTTCTTCACCTTGCACGCTTCTTCGACCACCACCAGGCACGCCGCGCGCCGTCGCTTCCTTGCGTCCTTCGGAGCCGCCGATCGAAACCGGCTTGCCCGTCACGACGCCGAGCGTCGAGTATCCCTTGGTCATGGAATAGGTGTCCATGATCCACGCCATGGTCTGCGCGTCGGTGTAGACGTCGGGCGCCGGAATATCCTGCTCCGGCCCGATCAGCGGCAGGATTTCGGAGGTGTAGCGCCGCGTCATGCGTTCGAGCTCGGCCTTGCTCATGCGCTTGGGATCGCAGATCACGCCACCCTTGCCGCCGCCAAACGGGATGTTGACCGTGGCGCGTCTTCCACGTCATCCAGGTGGCGAGCGCCTTCACTTCGTCGACCGTGACGTTGGGGTGATACCGGATGCCGCCCTTGGCCGGGCCGCGCGCCACGTTGTGCTGCACGCGATAGCCGGTGAAAACCTTCACCTGGCCGTTGTCCATCTTCGTGGGGATCGACACTTCGAGCACGCGCTTCGGCGTGCGGAGGATTTGGCGAAGGCCCGCGTCGAGCTTCAGGTATTCGGCGGCGATGTCGAACTGAATCTGCGCGATGCGTAGGGATTGAGGTCCTCGCGCGGAGCAATCCGCGGTATCGGCTGGGGAGCCGCTTTGGCAACGGTGGCCATCTTGCCTTCCTCCTGGGGTGGGGAGCTTGCGCTATCCTCGACCGCTTCGTAACTTTATAAATGGCCTGTTTTTCGATACGATCGCTTGTAAGTCTATCGAGAATCGAAGTTTAGCCAAGCGCCAAAAGATGTCAACGGAAACGATGCCCCAAGCCGCGCATTGAGGCAACGCAACATAAGAGCCGTCTGCAGGCGGCGGTTCCACTCTAAGCTATTGAAATAGCGTAGTCTTAGCGATACTTGCGTGCAGGCCGGAGCACAGCCTTCGGCACAACGCTTGCATCGGGCCCGACCCTCAGGTGGCCCGAACATCGCACGGTTGACCTCGCGCCGCAGTCGCAGGTTAGTGTGCTCAGGCCGCTTCGCATGCTGCGATCGGCATCCGAATGCCTGGCTGGCGCAATCCGCAACGGCTTCGCCCGCCGCGTACCTTACGAGAAGGGAGCCGTCACAACCTGGTGAGTTCGCAGATCGGGAGCGGAGCTGAGAGGCCTCGGACGCGGCGCTCATCGAGACGAATCGTGCAGCGGGACGAAGCGGCGCTCGCCGCACTCTACGACCGCTACGCCGCGATGCTTTCGTCCGTCCTCAATCGGATTCTGCGCGACACCCAGGCCGCCGAGGAAATCTTGCAGGATATTTTCTTTCAGCTCTGGCGCGACGCCCGCGCGATTCGACGCCGTCGCGCGGCTCGCTGCCCGGCTGGCTGCATGGTGATCGCGCGCAATCGCGCGATTTCGCGATTGCGGCGCCACAATCCCGCGGCGGGCGACGAGCTCGGCGAAACATTCGGTCGTGCTGCCGTTCAATTTCGAAAGCGCGGTCGCGCAGAAGCAATTGCTGGACCGCGTGAAAGGCGCGCTCGAAAAACTGCCGGCCGAGCAGCGCGCCGCCGTCGAGCTCGCGTATTTCGAGGGGCTCACGCACAGCGAGATCGCCGCGCGCACGGGCGACCCGCTCGGCACCGTGAAGACGCGGCTGCGCTCGGCGGTCGAGACGCTGAAACGCACGCTGCACGCGCGGCGGCATGCAACGACATGAACGGCCATCCAACTCGCGAAGAAGATTTCGATCTCTACGCTCTCGGCGCGCTCGAAGGCGACGAGCAGGTCGCTCTGATTCGCACGTCGTCGTGCGCGGATTGCGCGCGCAAACTCGCCGAGGCGCGCGGCCGCATCGCGATGCTCTCGCTCGCCGCGCCGCTGGTGGCGCCGTCCGCCGCCGTGAAGCAGCGCCTGATGGCCCAAGTCAGGGCCGAGGCGGAAGCGCGAACCAGCGCGAGCGTCGTGCCCGCAGGCTCCCGCGCGCCGCAATCCCGCGAACACGCCCCCGGATTCTTTGACCGCTGGCGCGCTGCGATTCTCGTCCCGGCATTCGCGCTTCTCGCCATCGCGACCATTTGGCTGTGGAGCCAAGACCGCAAGCTCGATAACGACATCGCCTATCTTCACCTTCAAATGAAGATTCAGAAATCGCTGGCGCAGGAGGCACAGGACGTCGCCTCCTTGGTCGAATCGCGCGATACCGTTACCGTCCCGCTCGCTCAGCAGCCCGGCATGCCGGCCGGCTCCGCCCGCGTGATGTACAACCCGAAAATGGGCATGCTCATGTACGAAGGCGAA
>CAWCBJ010000016.1:0-147990 GCA_963793685.1 uncultured Gammaproteobacteria bacterium
AGGCCGCAAGGTTCGTAGCGCCGGTCTCCTCCCCAGCGGATACGGCCGCGGTCGGGAGCTACCTGAAGGGGCTGCACGATCGCATCACCGAGAAAGTGGCAGGCGCTCGACACCGCGAAATTCCGGCGCGATTCGTGGCAACGTGCGGAAGGCGGCGGCGGCGAGAGCCGCGTGTTGAGCGGCGGCGAGGTATTCGAGAGAGCCGGCGTATCCTTTCGGATATCTACCGGGGAAAAGATGCCGCAGTCTGCGTCGAATCAGCGTCCGGAAATCGCCGGAGCCGAATTCGAAGCCATGGGAATATCTCTGGTTTTTCACCCGCGAAATCCCTACGCGCCGACCACTCATTGCAATGTCCGGTTTCCTGATAGCGACACCGAAGAGCGGTCCCGCCCATTGGTGGTTCGGTGGCGGGTTCGATCTCACGCCCTTTTATCCCTTCGACCAGGACGTGCTGCACTGGCACCGAACCGCACTCGCCGCCTGCCAACCTTTCGGCGCGGGCGTATATGAGAAATACAAGCAATGGTGCGATCGCTATTTTTTCCTGCCGCATCGAAACGAGACGCGCGGCGTCGGCGGCTTGTTCTTCGACGACCTCAACGACGGGGGATTCGCGCACTGCTTCGCGCTATTGCGGAGCGTGGGCGATCATTTCCTGCCCGCCTTCATGCCGATCGTGGAACGCCGCCGGAATCAGTCCTGGGGCGACCGTGAACGCAACTTCCAACTGTATCGGCGCGGTCGCTACGTGGAGTTCAATCTGCTCTACGATCGAGGTACTTTGTTCGGTTTGCAGTCGCGCGGCCGGACCGAGTCCATCCTGATGTCGATGCCGCCGCTTGCTCGATGGGACTACGACTGGCACCCGGAAGTCGGATCCCCGGAGGCGCGGTTGTACGAGTTTTTGCGTCCGCGAGATTATCTCGCGGAGCTCGCCGATCAGTGCCCGAGCGCGAACACGTAGTACTTGCGCATGGCTTCGTGCACCGTCCTTGCCTATTGCGCCGGTTTCGACGATGAATACATTCGCGGTCGGTCGAGGTGAACAGGTTCCAGGTCTTGGTATGCGGATTGGGAACGCGGAGGCGGAGGGGCCGCTGCGTGAGCGGCGGCGCTCAGGCATCGCCGACACGTGCTCATCCCCTTTCGGGCGCTTGAGGAACGGACAATTCTCGTCCGGTAAAAAGTACTTGCTTATGACCGGCCCATGAGGGTACTTTGCATTGCAAAGCAAGATGGCGACCGGCCGCGCGGAGTGCCGGCACGGCCACCCTGGATTGGAAGCGGTCCTAAGCGTTCAAACGATTCGAATTAGCCGACGCGGAATCAAATCTATGTGGCGCGAAGCGTTGCGATCGAAGCAAATATTGGATAATTCGCGCCATGCATAATTCGCGCGCCATTGCCGCGGGCTCTGCCCCCGCCTTGATCCCGATAGTGATCCGATTTGGTCGCCTCGGCGACATGGTATTACTTAGTCCTCTTTTAAATCTCCTGCATCGCCGATACCGCAACCCGTGCTGGTTGATCGGCTCAGGCCCGTGGTCCGCACAGCTATATCGGGGGCATGAAGATGTGGCGCGGATTTGGTCGTTGTTCGGCAGACACACGCCATTTTTGCTCGGTCCGACTTGGTGGCGCGCATTCTGGGCGCTGCGCCGCAGCGGCAAATCGCCGATTTATGTGTGCGAGACTTCCTCATCCCGTGCATTGAAGAGAATCAATGCTCTCTTGAAGCTGGCCCGCGTCGAGCCGGAGCGCTGCGTATTTTTGCGAGAGGATGAAGCCCCGGCCGACGAGCATCGCGTCGATGGGCTGCTGCGTTTCGGCAAACAGACCCCGTCGGCTCTTCAAATGGAGGACTACCCGTGGGTCGATATCGCCTGTGCGCCGCGCTTGAGGGTGTCGGATGAAGAGCGGCTCGAATGCGCAGCCTGGGTCAGAAGCCAGGGCTGGTCGGAGCGGCCGATTATCCTGGTGCAGCCGGGCAACCGGCGAAGCATGCGGCGACGCCGATTGCGACGAGGCCCGACCGACGACAAAGCATGGCCGCTCTCGAAGTGGTCCGCATTGCTCCGGTGCGTGCAGCAAAACCTGCCACAAGCCCAAATTGTGCTCTGCGGATCCAGACAGGAGCTGCCGTTGCTGCACAGTATTCGCCTTGCGGCCGGGCTCGACGAAGTGGTTGGCCTATACTTGCCCCTGCGTCGGCTGCTCGCGCTGTGTGAGGTTGCGCGCTGCATGATTTCGGTGGACACCGGCCCCGCGCATATCGCGGCGGCGATGGGCGCGCCCCTCATCGTTCTATTCGGCGAAAGTTCACCGCGTCAGTGGTTGCCGCGAAATGAGTGCGGCGCCCCGGTAGTGGCGCTGGGCGGACCCCCTGAGATGTGTCACGTCGATGAGATTTCGGTGCACGCCGTATTCGACGCTTGGCGCTCACTGCCGGTACGATCGGCGGTTTTCACCGTAGGTCAAATGATCATGGACTCCGACTTCAAAGGCGAATTGTGCTAAACGGCGAGCGTCCCAGCGGTTCAATCCTTCGGCTGCCGCGGCTATTGCAACGCAGACTCGACGCTGCCGCCATGGCGTTTTTATACCCGACTAGAGACCGGAAGCTCGATTTCGCACTCCCGCCCGGAGAAGAGGCTTTGACCCCTGCGGATTCGGTGTCGTGGCGCATCTTCAAGAACCCGATCGCGCTCTTCGTCGGCGGATTGGCCGCCGTCGTTCTTGAATTGGCGGAACCCTCAGTACGTGCGGGTGTATGGGAACACTCCTCATTCCGTAAGAACCCAATGGGCCGACTGCAGCGCACCGCAATGGCGGCGATGGTGACAGTCTATGGCGCGCGCAGCGTCGCGGAACCCATGATCGCGGGAGTCGTGCGAATGCATGCAAAAGTCGCCGGACGTACGCCGGCGGGCGCGGCGTATTCGGCAACGGACCCAAAGTTATTGAGCTGGGTACATGCTACCGCCGTATTCGGCTTTGCGGAAGCCTACAGCCGCTACGTCGATCCCCTTAGCCCGGTCGAATTCAATTGCTTGTACCGGGAAGGAGCGTCCGCGGCGCGGCTTTACGGCGCGCTCGACGCCCCGACCTCTGCTGCTGAATTGACCGCGCTATTCGACTTTATGCGAGACCGGTTGGAGCCATCCGGCGTCATATTCGAGTTTCTTCAGATCATGCGCGAAACGCCGGTGCTACCGCAGCCGCTTTTTTGGATGCAGGGAATGCTGGTGCGTGCCGCCGTCGAGATAATCCCATATTGGCTGCGCGAGCGGCTCGGTCTTACCGAATGTTATGGCTTGCGGCCATGGGAACGATGGATCGCACGATTGGCTGGGACGCTGTCGGATCGGATCGTCTTAGCGGAATGCCCGGCGGCGCAATCGTGTCTACGGCTTGGGCTCCCGATCAATCATCTCTATGTTTCCGTCACACCGCGCAACCGCATCCCCGCCGACTCTTTGAGGCCGATTGCGGCGTCAAGCACCACTTGCTCCAAGACCGCAAGGTAGTCGACGTAGCGCTTGCGGCCCGCCGCCGTTATGCGGCAAAACGTCTGTGTTCGACCCTGCCCCGAGTCTTTTACGATCGTGACCAGCTCGGCTTGCTCAAGAACCTGCAAGTGCCGGCTCAAATTGCCGTCCGTAAGCGCGCATAGCCGCTTCAGATCCACGAAGGACAGACCTCTGGGATGAGTGACCAGCGAGGTGAGCACGCTCAAGCGGGCGCGCTCATGAATGATTCGATTCAATCCGTCGTAGGCGAACCGATGCCTGCCGCGGGAGTTTACGCTACGCATGCTTATGTGATTCCCGATACCCGAATTGCAATACTGCGGCAACCAGTAACTGTCCAACCCCAAAGGGAACGCCCATCACCCAAGGCGATAGGCTCCCTTCGCCGGCGCCGACTGCCACACAAATCACACCCGCGGCGAGGTACCACATACCGACGAGAAACATCTGGCGGGGCAGGAACCGGCACGAGGCGAATACCCCAAGGCTGAATATCACCTGCCATAGGCCCGGCAGCATCCCGACACTGTGAGGCGCGAATCGCATCATCACGACCGTCAACAGCATTCCCGCCGTCAAGGCGGGTAAAAACTGCTCGGCCGCGTGGTAAATCATTTCGTTTGCGAAGCTGGTATGGACGCGCCTGGCGCGAAGCACCGTCTCGCTGCCCGTCAAGGTCAAGGAGATCGCAGCGGTGGCGATCCAGACCGTCGAGTAGCTGAGAAAGTCGTGGTTCAGCCTCATCGGCCAATAAGCCTGAATTGTCGCCACCAGAAGCGCCAATACACCGGAGGTCGCGACCGACGCCGGTCCGTAGCCGCGAAACTCGGTGCCGCTCGCGATCTGGCTACGGATCGCACTGATTTCGGCCAGAGCTTTATCGAGGTTGATCACTCTTGACACCCTTGCGCTTTACAGAGCAAAGTCAATACGGCTGCCGCATGGAGCAATCATCTTTTCAGTCTTCGACGGCTTTTGCAATCCCATCGATGAACCCCGATCGATGAACCGGGCCTACATGCGGGGAGGGCGCGCCGGACACCATCATGTGCGGCACTCGGGAAACCGGGCGGCGGTGTTGAATACCCAAGCTAAATCAGCGTGATAACGTGCCAGCGCAAGCCAGCAATGCGCCGAGTGCGGAGTTAGTTGTCGAGCCCCGAGGCGGGAATCTCCTCGCCGTCAAATTCGTTGCGATGGCGAGTCCATGCGAAGTGCTTCTGCCTTCGATGGGGCACCATGCGGCGTTGGCGATCGGCACCGTTGCAGTGCAAGAGGCGCTGCGAATCGAGAAGAAATTCAGCCGCTATCGAGACGACAGCGTTACCGCCTGGATTCATGAACATCGAGGCTCAGCGATCGATGTGGACGAGGAAACGGCATCGCTGCTCGACTTTGCAAGTCAATGCCATGAATTGAGCGATGGTCTGTTCGACATCACCTCAGGCGTACTGCGCCGAGCATGGAAATTTGACGGATCGGACCGTGTTCCCGATCCCGCGGCAGTGGACTGCTTGCTGCCTCTGGTGGGTTTCGACAAGTTGCGGTGGTCGTCGCCGCGTCTCTTGCTGCCTGCCGGAATGGAATTGGACTTCGGTGGGATTGGCAAGGAATATGCCGTTGATCGAGCTTACGAATTGCTTGCGGCCCGCGACTCGACACCCTTCCTCATCAATTTCGGCGGCGATTTGCGCGCCAATCGCCCGCCTTCGCACGGGCGGTGGCAAGTGGGAATCGAGCGCCCGGATACCGACCGAGAGTCCACGCTGCTGCTGGATCTGGAGCATGGTGCGCTTGCGACGAGCGGCGACTCGCGCCGCTTTCTCTTAAAGGACGGGATACGGTATGGCCATATTCTAGATCCCCGGACCGGATGGCCGGTACCCGGAGCTCCGCGGTCGGTGACGGTTGCGGCCAGCAGTTGCACCGAAGCCGGGTTGCTTTCCACTCTTGCGTTGTTGCACGGTTCGCGGGCACAGGAGTTTTTGAAGGAGCAGGGCGTCCGATATTGGATCCTTCAATGAGCGCGGAATCCTAAAACCGCCAGCCGATTTGAACCAGAATCGCCTTCAGGTCCGGATACAAATCGAGCCCGCGCAACCCCGCGGGTACCGGCGCCCCCTGGTCGAATATCTGTTGGTAATACTCGACTCGCGCGCTGAATTCCGATCCCATATGGTTGCCTTGGTCGGCCAGTTGTTCCGCGAATTTCAGCCCGAAGGTCAACGCGTGAAATGGGCCGAGCCGGGAGTCCGCGGACTCGTTGGCGGTGCTCGGCGCTGCGGTGTTCAGGATGAAGGGGGTGTAGAAGTCGGCCGCCGTTTGGCGATACCAGCGAAAGCTCGGCTCGACGTAGTGGTCGCGATTGGCCATCCACCAGCGCAGGTGCAGCTGTGCGGTGTCCGAGCGCACTCCCCAGTCATCCGTAAAGTAGCGAAACGAAACGGTCGTCGATACTTGCGACGTCCAGGCCACACGATTTTCCCAATATGCGCTCTTGCGCGTACGCTCGTCCGGACGGCTTTCGTATTCGTAGCCGGTGATATTGCCGGTGCTGTCGATGACGGATGTGATTTTATACGGATCGTTCAAGTATCCGGTGAATCGATCGACCGAGATGTTCAACTCGGATAGCCAATTTCGAGTTATCACTTGCGTGACGCCGAGTAATGCCCCAACCCCGTTTTTGGTTTTGCCGCCGGTCTTTTCGAACAGCGCGTAGTCGCTTCCCGGTACCGGCGCGCCGCCGATCGGGTGCAGGGAGTCGTATTCGTTATTGACGCCCAGAGAGATCGTCGTGTTCTTTTCGTTGAAGTCATGAGCGATCGATGCGTTTACCGTGGCGGAAAAGAAATCGTGCTCATCGGACAGCTTGCCGCCGACGCTCATCTGCGTCACTCGCGTGAGGGGGACTGTCCAACTTCCGCCGACCGCGAGCCGATCGTCGTGATAATTGGGATCGACCGGCAATTGCCCGGGGGCGGTCGTGTAGGTGTGCGAGCCGGTTAGGCTCGTTCCCGACGGTGATGCGAAGGTTTGAGGGGCGTGACTCGTCAATGCCCCGTTCGGGCTGGCGCCCGCGAGGGAATCGAAGGTCACATTGAAGTTGAGCGCCTGGCCGTTGGCATAGACTTTGGAAAGGTCGACAACCGGCTCAATGGCATGAATGCGGCCGTCCTCGTGGTAATACGCCAGCGCGGAATCGACCGACCAGTCTTCCAGCAGCCCGCTGCCGGCGGGCGCAACGTTCGCTTGCTGGCTGCGCGCGGCGCCGGCGCTCAACAGCGCACAGCTCGCGGCCATCAAGCGCCGCCGCGCATTTTGCGGGTTGGGAATCTGCGCCTTCGGCTTCAATTGCATCCGCAGCCACCACCCGCGAAGGAACGGCCGCCGGAGGATGCCTCCTTACTGAAGTACATGTGATCGTCGATCGCAGCATCGAGAGGATCGGCGTCCAATTGCATTTCCTCGCGCGCGAGCACATCGCGCTGCCAGGGTTTGACTCCCACGGAGCTGCATGCCGATACGGCAAGCGCGCCGGCGATCAGACATACAATACTAAAACCGCCAAGTTTCACTGCCTCTCCTTGCGGGCAAATACCCTATTTTTCCGCCAACAATTCACGCAGCTGCGTTTCGTACACCGCAGCATCCACCGGTCTAAATCCGACATGAGTGAAGCGCGTTACGCCGTGGCGATCGATCAGCATACTTACCGGCATGCCTTTGATTTTATAGAACTCGGCAGACTCTCCTTTCGGATCGAAGCGCACGTCAAAGGTCGGTTTGAACTGATCCAAAAATTTATCCGCATCGACGCGATCTGTATCCAAATTGACGGCGACTATCGCGAGGCCCTGCCCTTCGTAGGCCTTAGTCATAGTCTGCATCCAGGGAAACGATTGCCGGCAAGGACCGCACCACGACGCCCAAAAGTCCAAATACACGACCTGCCCCCTAAGGCTGGTGAGATCGAGCGGCGCCGCGGCCCGAATTGGCGTGAATACCAGGAAGCCAAGCAGTACGAGAATGCATCTCATTATCGCTATAGGCCCCTTATTCGTTCGCACGGGAATCCGTTGCAGGCATTTGCAGCCAAACGAGGCATATGTCCGGTGCGGCCATCGGGGCTTCATCATCAGTTGCTGTGTGAGTCTCAAAGTTGGATCTACTTTGTAGTGCAAAGTTGTCTGCTGTCAAGCGCGACGGAATGCGGGGGCGGGCAGCATATCCGAAACCCGCCTTAAGAAATTCAACGCGGACGCTCGGATCGGATATGGGAAGTTGAACGAGGCGAATCCACCATCCCGCTAGAGCTAGTGCGCCCGCAAATCCTCGATTATGGTCCCCATGTGCGCTATTTCGTCCTCGTGCGGCTGGTCCCGGAATGTTTCCTTGAGGGCGTCTACATACCAATCTCGCATCGACTGAAGACCCAACAATCGTTGCGCGTATCCGGCCGCCGCGGGGTCGAGAGCGATGCCATAGGTTTGAATTCTAAAGGCGACCGGAGCGAAGAACGCATCGACGGCCGTAAATGACTCACCCGCCAGGCAAGGTCCGCCGAAGCGGCGCAGCCCGTCGCTCCACAGTGCGCCAAGCCGAGCGACATCCCGCTCGAGCGGCGCCGGATAATCGTTGAGTCTTATGCGCACACCGCAGCTCATCGAACAGCAATTGCGCAACTCGCCGAATCCCGAATGCATCTCGGCGGTGGCGCTGCGGGCCCAGGCACGGGCATTGGAATCGGCGGGCCAAACACCCGCATGCCGCTCGGCCAAATATTCGCCGATGGCGAGCGAGTCCCACACGACCGTTGGTCCATCGACCAGACACGGCACTTTGCCGCTCGGCGAAATCCTCCTGAAGTCCTCCCACTGGGCCGTCCGTCCAAACGGTATTAAGCGCTCCGCAAACGCGATCTTGAGCTCGCGCATCAGCACCCACGGCCGCAATGACCACGAAGAATAATTCTTATTGGCAATGTGTAGGTCGTACATCGGCGGCCTCTCCCGATCGCTCGTCGGATGCCCGCGAGCATGCGAAATTCGCCTAGTTTACCGTCGATACAGGCACAATGCCTGCCGCGATGAACTACAAGCACATCTACCATGCCGGAAATTTTGCGGATGTCGCGAAACACGTCGGCCTGCTCTACTGCCTCGCTGCCCTGAAGCGCAAGGAAGCGGGGTTTTTCGCGTTGGACAGCCACGCCGGTCGTGGCTTTTACGACTTGCAGGCTGCCGCAGCCACTAAATCCGGCGAAGCCGAGCGCGGCATCCAGCGCCTGATACAAACGCGCATCGATGAGAAGATTCTCGGCCCGTATTTTTCCGCCATTCACGCCCGTCGCGGCAAGCGCTTGGCGCGCTACCCGGGCTCGCCGGCACTGATCGCCGGCAGTCTGCGGCCGCAAGACCGCGCGACATTCGTCGAACTTGTGCCCGCGGAGGCCCGGGCAGCTGCACGCGAGATGGAGTCCACCGGCCGGATTCGGGTGCAAATCGAGGACGGCTATGCCGCGCTGAAAGCGCTCTTGCCGCCGCAGGAGCGGCGCGGGCTCGTGCTGATCGACCCGCCCTACGAAAGCATCGACGAGCTGAAGGCCATGCTGCAGGCGTTCGCCGACGCCTACCGCCGCTGGCCGACCGGCATATTCTTGATGTGGTATCCGATCCGAAGTGCCGCGCAGCGCAGCACGGTGCATGCGCGCTTTGAAGCACTGGGAATTCCGAAGATGCTGTACGCGGACTTGGCCATTCATCCCGATGATGCGGGCGTCGGTCTCGCGGGCAGCGGATTGATGATGGTCAACCCGCCCTACGGCACGGATGAGTACCTGCAGAGCGCCTATAGCGCCGTTCACGAAGGAATCGCAGCGCCCGGATCGGGCTACGTGGAAGTCGCGCGCCTGACGCGGGAACGAATGGCACAATGATGCACCTACTTTCGAGGACTTGAATCATGGATCCGAACATCTTGCGTGATCAGCTCAGCAAACTGCATGAAGAACTCGGCGGCGTGGGACAGGTGGATCCGCGATCCAAGCAACTGCTGGAGGATGTCCTCGAGGACATCCAGCGGCTGCTGCAGCAAGACCGTGCGAGCGCGCCGCAGGGCAATGCCTCGCTGCCCGAGCGCCTGGAAAAGGTCGCCGTGCAATTCGAGCTGGATCATCCGACGCTCGCGGCGAGCTCTCGAAGGCTCATCGATCTGCTCGGCAAAGCGGGGCTTTAGGAGCCTGTCCAGACGAGCGCGTCCTGGACGCGGGCCGCGATCTGCTTGAGCATGTCGGGATCGGGACTCTGCCCGCGGGCAAGTACCGCCAGGCTTCCGTGGCCGGCTACGGGAAGTATGACGCCGTGGTAGCCCTGCTCGTCGAACCGCTCGGGTTTCGATACGGATTCATGCGCGAGAACCATCACGGTGACGGGTCCCATTTCCGTCTGGACCACCAGGTGCGGAACGTGGTGTGCGCGAAATAGACAGCTTCTCGCATAGCTGACCGTTCCGACCTTTGGGTCCAATTGGACGCGTGCGTCGGCAAGCGCCTGCGCCAATTCCGGTGTCGGCACCGGAATGTCCGTGTGCGCCCAGGCTTGCGGCTCCCCGGCCATGTGGGCCACCACGTCGGCGGCCAAACTGGAGTGCGGTTCCGCGAGCCACAAACCGCCCGCGACGGCAACCAGGATCAGCACGCTGGCGGCCATTGCCAGCCAGCCGCGGCGGCTGGGGCTGGCGCGGCGCAAGGCGGGCGTCCGCAGGGGCACGACCGACGCCGGCCCCGCGGCAGGAATGCTCACGCGCAGTGCGCGCTCGAGGCGGCCTTCGAAGCGCAACAGCCGCTCCGTGTATTCAAGACACTCGCGGCAGCCGTCCCGATGCAAACGCAGCTCCGGGTTCGCGTCCCGCGGATCCGCCAGAACCGCTCGGCGGTATTGAGTGCAATTCATCATTCTTCGGGGTCCATACGGGTGTCCTCGCCGCACAACGCACGCAGCTGATTGCGGCCGCGGAATAACCGCGTCAGCACGGCGGCATTCGACAGGTTGAGTTCAGCGGCGATCTCGGCCGTCGAGTAGCCCATCAGCACCTGTAGCACGAGCGGCTCGCGATACTCCTCGGGCAGCTTGAACAGGGCGGCGCGAAGCTCCGCCAGATCGTCTCCCTGCGCGGCCGCGAGCGTCGGCTCTTCGCGCGCAACCAACTCGTCGATGTCAACCGTCACCAAGCGCTTGCGCTCGAAAGTGCGGGCAAATTCGCGGCGAATGATGGTCAAAAGCCAGGGTTTGGCGGCCGCTGCATCCAAAAGCGAGTCCTGCGCCTTCCAGGCGCGCAGCATGGCTTCCTGCACCACGTCCTCGGCCAAGGCCAGGTCGCGCGACAGCCAAAACGCGAAACGCAGCAGGTCGGGGCGCAAAGATTGGCAAAGCGCATGGAAGCGTTCGCGCGTCAGATTTCCGCCAACCTGATCGTTCATGTATAAATCAGCACTTGACCTGCGATGTACCGGCTTACCATATCTCCTTTGCGATATTACCGCGATACGATCAGGCCGCCGCAAATGAAGAACGGAATCCGGGAGCGCAGGGAGTATTGCGCCCGGTAGGGACCCGGCCTCAATCGCGTGGCTGAAACTGTCGTTAGGAGTCACAGTGAAGATGACCGGAAATCCAGCTGATTCATTTCCGAGCACCCGGATGCGGCGCATGCGCCGCGATGAGTTTTCGCGACGGCTGATGCGGGAAACGCAACTTACGGTGGATGCGCTTATTTATCCGGTCTTCGTGGTGGAGGGGGCAAAGCAGCGCCAGCCCGTCGCCGCCATGCCCGGGATCGAGCGGCTTTCCATCGACGAACTGCTGCGCGAGTGCAAGTCCCTGGTGCGGTTGCGCATCCCGGCGATTACGCTCTTTCCGCTCATTCCGACCGACAAAAAGTCCTTGGATGCGCGCGAATCCTGGAATCCCAATGGGATCGTGCAACAGGCGGTGCGGGCCGTGAAGAAGGAGTTTCCAGGCCTCGGCGTCATTACCGATGTGGCGCTCGATCCATTCACCACGCACGGACAAGATGGTTTGATTGACGACGGCGGCTACGTCGAGAATGACCTGACCGTCGAAACCCTGGTGCGCCAGGCGCGGTCGCATGCGGATGCCGGTGCCGATGTGGTTGCCCCCTCCGACATGATGGACGGGCGCATAGGCGCCATCCGCGGCGCCTTCGAGACTGCAGGACTGGTCAATACGCGCATTCTGGCCTATGCGGCAAAGTACGCCTCCAGTTTCTACGGCCCGTTTCGCGAGGCCGTTGGCTCGGCGCAACAGCTCGGCACCGGCAGCAAACACACCTACCAGATGGACCCCGGCAATTCGGACGAGGCGCTGCGCGAAGTAGCCCTCGACATCGCCGAGGGTGCGGACATGGTCATGATCAAGCCGGGCTTGCCCTACCTGGACATCGTTCGCCGGGTGAAGGATCGCTTCGGGATGCCCACCTTCGTCTACCAGGTCAGCGGCGAGTACGCCATGATCATGGCGGCGGCCGCGAACGGCTGGATCGATGAGCGTGCGGTTGCCCTCGAATCCCTCGTGTCCATCAAACGCGCCGGAGCGGACGGCATTTTGACCTATTTCGCCAAGCGTGCGGCGGAGTGGCTGGCCCAGTGAATCTGCCGCACGAAGCCGGCACCCCGGATCAGTACGGGATCGTCGGCCACCCGATCGCCCACAGCTGGTCCCCGTTCATTCACGGGATGTTCGCCAAGGCGACGGCGCAGAACCTGGTTTATCGGCTGTTCGACATCGTTCCGGACGATTTCCGGCGCGAGACTCTGCGGTTGTTCGCCAACGGTCTGCGTGGACTCAACATCACATTGCCCCACAAGCAGGCGGCGGCTGAATTGGTGAACGAATTGACGCCGCGGGCGGCGCGGGCACAGGCCGTGAACACCATCGCCTTCTTCGAGGATACGACTCTGCTCGGCGACAACACCGATGGGATTGGTCTGATCTGCGATCTCGAGCGCAACATGCAGGTCGATCTTGCCGACAAGCGCGTGTTGATCCTCGGGGCGGGCGGAGCCGCGCGCGGCGTGATCGCTCCCTTGATGGAACGGGAATTGCGCGCCCTCACCATCGCCAACCGCACGCCGATGAGGGCGCGCAATCTCGCCGCTGAATTTACCGACATGGGGAAAATCGCCGGCTGCTCCTTCGGCGAGCTGCAAGGCCCACCGTACGATCTCATCATCAATGCGACATCCGCGAGTCTGCAAGGTGAAATGCCGGAGATGCCGGCAGGACTCGTCGACGAAGAGACCGTCTGTTACGACATGGCCTACGGCCGCGGCCAAACGCCGTTCACGACCTGGGCGCACTCTCTCCATGCCCGCCGCGCCACCAAGGGTTGGGGCATGCTGGTCGAACAAGCCGCCGAATCGTTCTTTTTATGGCGCGGCATCCGGCCAAACACCCAGCCGGTGCTCGAGGCGCTGGCGCAGCACGCCTAGGAGCCCCTGGCGCTCAGGCTCCTAACGAATGGTCACGAGTTCTTCGGCGCTGGTCGGATGAATGGCCACGGTGTCGTCGAAGTCGCGCTTGGTCGCACCCATGCGAATCGCGACCGCGAATCCCTGCAGCATTTCATCGGCGCCGGCACCGATGATGTGGCAGCCGATGATCCTCTCCTCCGGCCCTAGGCAAACCAGTTTCATGCCGGAATGAGTTTTGCGCGTGGTCAGCGCGTGATACATGGGCGTGAAGGACGAGGTGTAGATCTTGACGGCATCGCCGTATTTCATCTTCGCCTCGCTCTCGCCGAAGCCCACCGTGCCGATCGGCGGATGCGTGAATATGACGGTTGGAATCATCTCGTAGCGCAGGTGGCGCTCGGGCTTGCCGCCGAAAAGGCGATCGCTGAGCCGCCGTCCGGCGGCGATAGCCACCGGCGTCAAGGCGGCGCGGCCGGTGACGTCACCGATCGCATAGACGCCGTCCACACCGGTGTTTTGGAAGTCGTCGGTGGCGATGAAGCCGTTCGCGTCGAGCGTGACGCCGGCCGCACTCAATTCGAGACCGGCGACATTGGCGCTGCGCCCTATGGCCCACAGCAGGCAGTCGAAACCGGAGAATTTTCGGCCGTCCGCCGCAACCAGGGTATTCAGATCCGACTGCTCCTCGACCGCGGCGGGTACGACGTGCGGATGAATGATCATCCCCAGCGCTCGCATCTCGCGCATCAGCGACGCACCGAGCATCTCATCGAAGTGACCCAGCAACCGATCCTTGCGTATGAACAGCTCGACGCGGCTGCCGAGCTCGTGAAAAGCGGCCGCCAACTCGCAGGCAATGTAGCCGCTGCCGGCGATCGCGACGCGGTGCGGCCGTCGCTCCAGCGCGAAAAATCCGTTCGACGTGATGCCGCGCTCCGCTCCCGGGAGCCGCGGCACGACCGCAACGCCGCCGCTGGCGATTACGACGTGCGGCGCCTTCATGCGTGCTCCGTTCACCTCCACCGTGTGTGCGTCGACGAACCGGGCGGAACCTCGCGCCAAAGCCACGCCTTTGGCCGCCAGATTGCGCTCGTGGATGCCGTTCAAACGGACAACATAGGCATCCCGCTTGCGCTTCAAGAGGCCCCAGTTGCCGCCGCCGACGGTGACGTCGAAGCCGTAATCGCTCGCATCGGCGAGCGACAAGGCGATGCTCGCCGCATTCCACATCACTTTCTTCGGGACACAACCGACGTTCACGCAAGTGCCACCCAGCGCGCCGGATTCAATTACCGCCGCCCTCGCGCCGTAGTGCGCCGCTTGCTGGGCACAGGCCAGGCCGCCGCTGCCGCCGCCGATGCTGATGAGATCGAAATATTCGCTGGACATTGTGAACTCCATCCCGATGGGGCTTCGGAAGCCAATGATATACTTTGAGAATAGCCAACTCGCCGGCGAGGTGCCGTTTGATCACTATTGGTCTCCTGCTGGTTGCGATCGTCGCTCTAATCGCCTACATCGCCGGCATCTATAATGAGCTGGTGAGTCTGCGCGAAAACGTCAAGGTTTCATGGGCGAACATCGACGTGCTCCTGAAGCAGCGGCATGATGAGTTGCCGAAATTGATAGAAACCTGCAAGCGCTACATGAAGTTCGAGCAGGACACACTTGAACGAGTCATGCGTGCGCGCGCTTCGGTCAATCAAGCGAGCCAGTCGGGCAACGTCGCCGCGGTCGGGGCCGCCGAGCAGCAGCTGCGCGCCGGAATGACGCGCCTGTTTGCCGTCGCCGAGAATTATCCGCAGTTGAAGAGCGACGAAACGTTCAAGCAATTGCAGGGCAGAATCACGGCTCTGGAGGAATCCATCGCCGACCGGCGCGAGCTGTACAACGACCAGGTGAATCTCAATAACATCCGCGTCAAGGTTTTTCCCGATGCAATGATCGCGCAGCGCTTCGGCTTCTTGCCAGCGCACTTGCTGGAATTCACCGGCGAGGAAAAAGGCGACGTCGACGTGGGCACGTTGTTCCGGGCCTAAGCTCGAATCCCTCGCGTGATTCCGGACATGTCCGGCAACGATCGATTAAAAATTGCCCTGCTCTTGCTCGGCCTGGCCGGCGCGGCGGTCTACTCCTTCTGGTATGCATTCAAAGCGTGGCGCGTAAACCGCATGATTGGAGACACGCCGGCCTCGCGGGTTCGCTCGGCCGCACAGGGCTACGTCGAGTTGTTGGGCCAAGGCTTGAACGGGGAGAAAGCCCAGACCAAGGGTCCGTTGACCAGCCGGCCGTGCACCTGGTGGCGATACAAGATCGAGGAGCACAGCGCGGTTGGCAGGTCACGGGGCTGGACCACAGTCGACAGCGGAACCAGTGAGGTGCCGTTCATTCTGGACGACGGCACCGGTCAGTGCCTGGTCGATCCGCGCGGAGCCGAGGTCTTTCCAAAGGCCAAAGACGTTTGGTACGGCAACAGTGTCTGGCCCGACGTACGCATTCCGGACGGACAGGGCTTTTTCGGGAAGCTCGCGGATGCGCTGCTCTCCGGCGGCCGATACCGGTACACCGAGTATCGCCTGCAATCCCATGAGCCGGTCTGCGCGCTCGGCGAATTCCGCAGTCTCGGCGGTGTCGGTGCCGAAGATCCCGATAACGCCGTAACCGAGCTACTGCACGAATGGAAGCAAGATCAAAAGACTTTGCTCGAGCGCTTCGATCGCGATCGTGACGGGGTCTTGAACAGCGAGGAGTGGGAACTGGCGCGAGCGACGGCTCGCCAACAAGTCGTCGGCAGCATGCTGACCAAGCCGCCGACACCGGTGCAGAGTGTGTTGTCGAAGCCGGCGGACGGCCGCGCCTTTCTTTTGTCGGCCTCGGACGGGGAGTCGCTGGCGCGCCGCCTGCGCCGCCAAGCCCTCGCGGGCTTCGGCGCATGTGTGGGCAGCAGCGCCGTGCTTGCCTGGATGGTGGCACACGTCTGATAGAATCCTGAGGTGAACAACCCGCTTCTGAATCTGGAATCATTGCCGGCTTTCGATCGCATCGAGCCGGTTCATGCCCGTCCGGCGCTCGCGCAGATCTTGTCGGAAAACCGCGCCCGAATTCAACATTTGACCGCTCAGACGGATCCCACGTTCGCCTCGCTGGTGGTACCGATGGAGGAACTGAGTTACAGATTGAGCCGCGTTTGGAGCCCGATCGGTCACCTGAACGCCGTCGCCAATTCTCCCGAGATGCGTCAAGCTTACAATGAATGCGTGCCGCTGCTGACGGCCTACTCCTCGGAACTCGGCCAGAACGGCGCCTTGTATGCGGGTTACGCGCATGTGTTCAAGCACGAAGGAGATAGCCTCGATTCCTCTCAGCGCAAGCTGTTGGAGAATGCGCTGCGCGATTTCCGCCTTGCCGGCGTCGACTTGCCGGCGGAACGCCGGGATCGCTACCGCGAGGTGGTGCAGCGCCTCGCGCAACTTGCCACCAAGTTTTCGGAGAACGTGCTCGATGCGGCACGCTCCTATAGCCGCGGCGTAAGCGACGGCTCGGAGCTCGAAGGCGTGCCCGAAAGCGCCGTTGACCGGGCTGCCGCGGACGCCCGGGATGCGGGCCAAGCCGGATGGCTTTTCAAGCTCGACCAACCGACCTACATGACGGTCATGGCCAATGCCGCAAATGCGCAATTGCGGCGCGACATCTATGAAGCCTGGGTGACCCGGGCATCCGAATTGGGGCCGAGCGGCGGGCAATTCGATAATAATCCGATTATGGCCGAAATATTGGCGCTGCGGTACGAGCTCGCGCAGCTGCTCGGCTTCAACAATTTCGTCGACTATGCCTTGGCGACGCGTATGGCGAAGAGCGGCAAACAGGTGCTCGGATTTTTGGACGATTTGGCGCTGCGTTGCCGGCCGGCGGCAATCCAGGAATTTGCCGATCTGGAAGAGTTCGCCGGACGCAAATTGAACGCGTGGGACCTGGCATACTTCAGCGAACGGCTGCAGGAAAGCCGATTCAATGTTTCGCAGGAGGCGCTGCGGCCGTATTTTCCGCTTACCAAAGTACTTTCCGGCCTTTTCGCACTGACCGAGCGCTTGTACGGCATCAAGGTGATCCCGCGGCCCGAGGTGAGCGTATGGCATCCCACGGTCCGGTACTACGATCTTAAGGATGCTCGCGGCGCGGCCGTCGCGGGTTTCTACCTTGATCCATACTCGCGCAGCGAAAAGCGCAGCGGAGCTTGGATGGACGAATGCGTCATCGCCAAATCACTGCCGTCGGGCAACGCTCTGCCGGTCGCGCTGCTGGTATGCAATTTCACCGCCCCGGTCGGCGATGCCCCGGCGCTTCTCACCCACGGCGAGGTGACGACTCTGTTTCATGAATTCGGCCATGGCCTGCATCACATGCTGACCCAGGTTGCGTATCCCAGTATTGCCGGCATCAATGGAGTCGCATGGGATGCGGTAGAACTGCCGAGCCAATTCATGGAAAATTTCGCATGGCGCGCCGAAGTGCTGCCGCTCATTTCGGCGCACGTGATCGACGGCAAGCCCTTGCCGACCGATATGCTGCGGCGCCTGCAGGGGACACGCACCTTCAACGCGGCCCTCGATACATTGCGGCAAATCGAGCTGGCCGGTTTCGACTTCGAATTGCACGCGAACTTCGATCCGGCCGCCGGCCCACGGATTGCGGAAACACTCGCTGCCGTCCGGCAGCACGTGGCGGTCGTACCAGCCGCGCCGTTCAATCGAATGCCGAGCAGTTTCGCCCACATCTTTGCCGGCGGCTATGCGGCGGGCTATTACAGCTACAAATGGGCCGAAGTGCTCGCCGCCGATGCCTTTGATGCGTTCGAGCAGGCCGGCGTGTTCGATGGCGCAACCGCCGCTCGCTTCCTCGATTCCATTCTCGCGCGCGGCGGGAGCCTGGATGCGATGGAGGCGTTCGTGCGCTTCCGGGGCCGCCAACCCGACGTTCGGCCGCTGCTCAAGCAAACCGGAATTGCGGCGTGAGACGCCTCGGCGTGCTGCTATTGGCGCTCGTGGCGGTGGACGGGCGGGCGGCAACGGCCTATGTCAGCGACGAACTCGCGGCAACACAGTCGCAACTTAACATTGCGCAGGCACAGCGTGCCGAACCGGCGGCGGCTGCTAGCGAGTCGGTGCGACGCGCCGGGACCATCACCGTGCGATTCCCCCTGTGCGGCGCTGATCGCGGGGCTGTGCGGCTTTTGGTTGGGATATGTCACGCTGGCACATCGCGTCAAACGCAAATTCGGCGGCATCAGGATTTACTAGCCGATCGGCCGATTTCAAGCCGGACCGCCATTGACATAGCTGAGGCTTTGACATATCGATGAGAACTGCGCACGTGGCAACCCTGGCTCCGAGAGTTTAGACTTCACCGATGTACGAATTTCGCCGCAACGACTACGACGTCACGAACTCCGTCCAAGTCAGTTCTACCGTCGCAGTGAGCAAAGCGGTGCGCGAGCTGTTCGCCGCCGGATGGCCGGGCGAATCGTTCGATAAAGTAGCGGTGGCATTTGAAGAGTTCGAACGGCTGTTTTCCGGCCGTATGCCCGGCTATCACGGTGTCGACACCGTCTACCACGATCGTCAGCATTCCCTGGACATGACGCTCGCGATGGCGCGGTTGTTGGTGGGCTACGAAGGCAGCGCGGACGCGCCTGTGCGCTTCGGGGCCGAGCGCGCCGTCATGGCGCTGGTCACATCGCTGTTTCACGACGCCGGCTACATACGTGAGATCGGCGATCGGCAGCATCGCAACGGCGCCGAGTTCACGCTGTATCACGTGACGCGCAGTGCGCGCTTTTTAGCGCGCTTTTTGCCGACCGTCGGCTTGGAATCCTGGGTGCCGGTTTCGACCCGCATCGTGCATTTCACCGGTTACGAAATCAAACTTAGCCAGATTCAGCTCTCGAACGGCAAGGATCGCAAGCTGGGGCATCTATTGGGTACCGCGGATCTGATCGCACAAATGGCGGATCGCTGTTACCTGGAGAAATGCCGGGATCGGCTCTACCCGGAGTTCGTGCTCGGCGGAATAGCGGCGGCGCAGGGCAGCGATGGGATCATGCAGGTGCGTTACAGCTCGGGACTGGATCTGTTGCGCCAGACGCCGCGGTTCGTGCGCGAAACGCGCGTCGAGCGGTTGGAGGGCGAGTTCGAACACGCGTATCGTTATTTGGAACCTCTTTTCGGCGGTAAGAACCCGTACCTGGAAGCCATCGATCGCAATTTAGTCTATTTGCACCGCATATTGCGCGCCGAACGCTGGCGCCTGTTGCGACGCAATCCGCCGTTGTTCACGTCCGAGGATAACCAACTCGGCGAGGTGCGCGGCCTGATGGTGAATCGCTTGAAGGCGATCTGGGCATAAGAACCCTCTGACTCAACGGCCCGCGCATCAGTCCGGCGAGCGCATCCACAAGGAGCCTGTCTGAGTATTCCGCGTGAGCCACGGGGAATACTCAGACAGGCTCCTAGGGCCAATCGATGCTCGCCACATAGCGAGCATGCAGCTCATCGAGACGCTCCAATACATATTCCTTGCCGAGCAAGGGAACCTCATCGAGGGCGGTGCGCAGCAATGCGGGAGTGAGCGCGCGGCGCGCATATTCCGCGATCGGCGCGAAGCTGAAATGCCACGGCTCGGGCTGCACGCCGGACAGCACCCCGCGGAAAGGGCGAAAAAAGCCAAAGCGGGCGGCGTTGATCTCCAACCATTGCGCGAGCGGCGCGAACGGCCCCGGCGGCGTGAATTCCGCCGCAATCAGTTGCACCCGGTATCCCGGACCGACGGCCCGGCGATCGATGAGATCGAGGTCCGTCCCCCAGTGATGCCGGCTTGCCCCTGGAATCGCCGACCATTGAACGATCGCTCCGATCCGTTGCGGCGGCGACAGCCGTGTGGCGTCGAGGGGGCGGCCCGATGCGTCATAGAGCGGCGCGGCACCGCTAAATTTGCCGTTCCAGATCGCCAGCTGGCGAGCGAAATCACGGAAGCCGCTCACCGGAATCAAATCGAAGCCATCCGCCAGGGCCGCCCGGCGCAGATTCACGAACGGCGCGATCACGCTGGCGTGTAGCGCGCAAGGCGGATCCGCCAAATCGGCGATGTGGGTACGGACTTGACCGGTAAGCTCGGCGGGCGTCACGACGCGATTTCGCGAGCTGCGGCGAATTCCACGACCTGGTCTATGATTCGCGTGAAGGTTGCAACCTCCTGCGCGCCCGAGATGCTGTACTTGCCGTCGAATACGAAGGTCGGCACACCGCTGATGCCGAGAGCGGTCGCGTGCCGTTCTGCGGCAACCACGCCGTCCTGACCTGCTCGCAAGACGACGGCGGACCGAGTGTCATGCTCCGAAAGACCGACCTCGACGCCGAGCCTCACCAATTCCTCGACATCCGCGATGTCGCACCCCTCTTCGAAGTAAGCCTGCATGACCCGTTCCGTGACATCGCTCTGCAGACCATGGCGCGCCGCGTGCGCAATCAATAAATGCGATCGCCGCGTATTGGGCAAGCGCTTGATCAGATCGAAGCGAAATTGCAAGCCGACGGCCTCTCCCTGCCGCACCAGCGCGGCATGACTGTCGGCGAGGCGAGACAAGCCGCCGGCCTTGGCTCGCCGCTCGGTGCGCGCCACGCCGTCCCACGGCAAATCGGCGTTGAGCTCGAACGGTCGCCAGGTTACGCGTGGCGTGTACTGCGGCCGGGCCGCCAGCGCCAGCTCGAATCGCCGCTTGCCGAGGTAGCACCACGGGCAAATGGTGTCGGAAAATATGTCTATGCGCGCGCCCATTGCCGCGGGATTGTACCTTGCCCCTTATACCCATTGGTGTGAACGGGTATTATTCATCAATGGCGAATAGCCTCAAAACCAAGTATTTATTTCTCGCGCTCGGCGTCGGAGCCGGGATTTCCGTGCTGTTTGGGGGATTTGCCTATTACGAGCACCGGGTTGATTCGGTCGACATCAACCGGCTCGCCTACACGGCACTCGGACAGGAGCTGGAAAGCGACTTGGAGGCTCGCGCAGACGCTTTAGGCCGCGAGACCGGGACACTGCTTGCTCCCGCGCTCGCCTCGGGCAATAAGGCCGCGATCGCATCGTTCGCCGCACGGCTGCTCGAGCAGCGGGACGTCGAGCGTGTGGACGTCATGGATGCGAACGGCGCGGTCGTATTTGCCGGCCGCGCTTCACCCGGCGCCGCCGACCAGGCGCCAGCCTCCGCGCTCGAGCCGATGCTCGTGAAGATCCCGATTCAACCACCCGACGGCGCCGCGCCCGGGAAAGGCGGCGGTGCGCTGCAGATCTCGGTCAGCCGGGCGCGCATGCAGGCTACACTGGCCGGCATCCGCGCGCAGCTGGACAGCCAGCAAGGAAATCTCATCAAGCGGATGCGCGGCATGTTCGCCGGCGTATTGATGCCGCTTTTGGCGCTGGGCTTGATTGGCGCTTGGTTCATCGCGCGGCAGTGGGCTAAACCGATTTCGGCGCTGATCAAATCGGCGAACCGCATCGGCCAGGGCGACTATACGCGGCCCTTGGACGTGGCCCGCCGGGACGAGCTCGGCGACCTGCAGCACGCCCTCGAACGCATGCGGCAAAAGTTGTCCGAAACGACGATTACCAAGAATTATCTCGATACCGTGCTCAACAGCTTGAGCGATTCGGTGCTGGTGACCTCCGCGGACGGCCTCATCAAGAGCTGCAACGAAGCCGCGCAGCGGCTGCTGGGCTATTCGGAAACCGACATGGTCGGCAAGCCGCTGAACAGTTTCGTCGATGCCGCGCATCGCGGCGGCTTCGATAGCGTGAACTCGATGCCGGACGCACGAGAAACGGTGTTGCGCACCGCCAGCGGCCAGACCATTCCGGTTTCAATTGCCTCCTCGCCGATCAGCACGGCCGATCCGCAATTCCAGGGCGATATCTACGTGGCGCGCAACATCACCGAGCGCAAGCGCGCCGAGCGCCGTATCCGCTATTTGGCGCGCTATGACACGCTCACGAAAATGCCGAATCGCATGCAGTTTCAACATTTGTTGCAGCAGGCGATCGCACGCTCGCGCCGCAATCAGCGCGCCCTCGCGCTTCTGTATCTCGATTTGGATCGGTTCAAGGAGGTAAACGACACCTTCGGGCATGCGGCGGGCGATCGCACGCTCGAAATCTTGAGCGAGCGGCTTACCCGTAATTTGAGCAAGGACACCGTCATCGGCCGCCTCGCGGGCGATGAATTCGCCATGTTCATCGACGATTTGCCGATCGATACCGACAATCGCCCCAATTTGGCGGCCCTCGCGCGCAATCTGCTCGACGAAATCAGCCGCACGTTCTATGTGAATCAGCAAGAGGTTTATCTGACCGCCAGCGTCGGCATCGCGATGTGCCCTTACGATGCGGAGAACGTTATCGACTTGATTCGCAATGCCGATGCGGCGATGTATCACTCGAAGCAAAACGGGGGTAACACCTGGGCGTTCTACGTGCCGCAAATGAACGCGGCGGCCGTCGAGCGGCTGATGCTAAAGAGCAAATTGCGCCGAGCCCTGGAGCGCAACGAGTTCGTGATTCTGTACCAGTCCAAAGTGGATTTGCGCGACGGCCGCGTGGTCGGCGCGGAAGCTCTGTTGCGCTGGCGGCTGCCCGGCCACGGCGACATATCACCATCGCAATTCATCCCCTTGGCGGAGGAAACCAGCCTGATCTTGGAGATCGGCGAATGGGTCTTGAATCGAGTTTGCGCCGATTACCGGCAATGGCAGAGGGCCGTTCCACAGCCGGGTCGAATCGCGATCAACCTGTCTCTGCGGCAGCTGAAGCAGGCGAGCTTCATCGCACGCTGCCGCAATGTATTTCGCAAACATGGCGTTTCCCCCACCTGTTTCGAGCTGGAGCTCACGGAAACGACGTTGATGACCGATCCGAAGCGGACCATCGGGCTTTTGAATGAACTTTATGCCATGGGGCTGCATCTGGCCATCGACGATTTTGGCACCGGGTATTCGTCCCTTTCGGCTTTGCAGCAGTTTCCCATCGGCACGCTGAAGATCGACCAATCGTTCGTGCGCGACGTGGCCGTGGACGCCAACGACGCCGCACTGGTGCGGACCATCATCGACATGGGAAAGAGTCTCGGTTTGGAGGTCATCGCCGAAGGCGTGGAGGCGAGCGAGCAGCTCGAGTTTCTGCGCCAGCACGGCTGCTTCTTTGCGCAGGGGCGGCTGTTCGGAGACGCCATGGAAGCCGACACGCTGCTCGCCATTCTCGCCGGCCAGGTGGGCGGTAGGCCACACCATGCCGCCCTGTGCGCGCCGGTGGCACTGCGGCATCAGGGCAAAACGCACCGCTGATAGATGCGCCGCACACTTCTGCTGCAAGCAGCTGGGCTAGCGCCGTTCTAAGCTCGCGTTCAACGCCGCGGCGGTATCCTCGACGATCTTGGCCATCGCCGCGTCCGCCGCAGCGTTGTAGGCTGCGATGATCGCCGCCAATCGGTTGTCGGAGGCCGGTTGGCGCACGTCCGCCTCGAATCGGCCCAACACGCGCCGGTCGGTGCCCCCGACCTGCCCCCAAAGACGCACATGTATCGTCGGCGCGGCCATGTCGCCCGGGCCCAAGTTGGCGGAGTACTCGGCCTGAAAATCGGCGACATCGATCTCCAGCCGGCAGCAGCCGCCGAAGGCGGAGACGCCCGCGTGAACGTTGCGCAGGTTGGCCCGAGTCCGAAACGCCTGCAAAGCGAGATCCTGCACCATCTCGCCGAGCCGTCCGCTCCAGCGTGCCCCGGCGAAATAATCCAGGCGCCGGTCCGGATACAGTGTCGCGATGAGGTCGGTATCAAGGCCGGTTTGCACGCGCGGCTTGAGCACGGCCAGGTCGACCGGTATCTCGGCGCCGCTAGGCGCCGCGCTTACCGACAGAAGGTACACGGCCGGAGGCGGCGCCTTGCTTTGAAAAAGCGAACCGCCGCAGGCCGTGAGCGCGAGCGACGAGATCATCATGAGCAGGTATTTCACTTCGGCAACTCGACGCCGTGGTAATTCGATTCATAAAGCAGCTGCGACGGATTTTGCCTCAAGGAGCGCGACAGGTCGCTAAATTCGCGCGAGGCGTCCTGCGCCTCGCGCAGCAATTGCTCGAATTGCGGCAGGGCCTCGGTGGTGAATTGGGAAAGGGCAGGCTCGTTTTCCGTCACGAATCGATCCAGATGAGCCGAGGCGCTCGCGAGGTTTTCGGTGGTATCCCGCATCTTGGCGATCGCGATTTTGATGTCCGGCGCAGTCGAAGTGATGACGCCGTGCAATTCGGCGGCGGCGTTCTCCACTTCGCGAGAGGCGCTGCGCATGTCGACCACCAATTGCTTCACCTCTTGTACCGTCTCGGGCAAGCGCTCGCTCGTTCTTCGTATGCCGTTGATCGTCGCCTTGAAGGCCGTCACATTCTCGTCGCTGAACACCAGGTTCAAGCGATCCACCAATTCGCTGGCGCGGGCGGCGAGGGCGGGCAAGTTGCTCAATAGGACATCGAAGTCCGATGGCGCCGAACGAATGACCGGGTAGCGATGTCCCTGCGCCAGTGCACTGGGGCCTTTGGCCTTCGGGTCCTCCTCCAGGTCGATGAACAGCAGGCCGGTAACGCCTTGCAAAGTCAGGGAAGCCAGGGTGCGCCCGTTGATCGGCGCCACGGATTCTATGTCCGCTATCACTTCAACTCGCTTGCGTAGCTGCGGCTCGAGTGTGATGCGCACCACCTTGCCGACATCGACGCCCAGATAGCGCACCGGGCTGCCCGCCGTCAGGCCGCTGACGCTACCTTGGAAGTAGATCTCGTAGCGTTGGTAGGTGCGCTTGTCCCTCTGATCGGTGTACCAAAACACAAACGACACCGCCATCGCGATGACCAGCAGCACGAAGGCGCCGACCGCCACATAATTCGTGTCCCTATCCATGGCTGTCCCTATCCAAGCTTGCCCCTATGCATGCGCTGCCTTCTCCGCCGCGTGCTCCGCCGCGTGCGCCCGGGGTCCGTGAAAGTAGTCATGTATCCAAGGATGCGTATTTTGCAGCATTCCGGCGAGCGTGTCGGTGATCATGCGGCCCTCGACGATGACACCGACCCGGTTACAGGTACGAAACAGGCTATCGAGGTCGTGTGTGATCATGACAACGGTAAGCTTAAGCTCCGCGTGAAGGTTCAACAGTAGCTCATCGAAGGCCGCGGCGGAAATCGGATCAAGTCCGGAAGTCGGTTCATCGAGGAATAATAGCTTCGGTTCCAAGCTTAAGGCGCGCGCCAGAGCGGCGCGCTTGATCATGCCTCCCGACAATTGCGCGGGATATTTTGCGGCGGTGTCCGGCGGCAATCCCACCAAACGCAAATTCAGCTGCGCGAGCTCGTCAAGAGCCTCCTCCGGCATCGGGTGGTATTCGCGCAGCGGCAACTGAATGTTCTGCGCAATGTTCAAAGAACTGATCAAAGCCCCGCTTTGAAAGGTCACGCCGCAGCTTTGCACCAGGTTGAGCCGTTCCGGCAGGGAAAGCCGCTGTATATTCCGGCCGTATAACTCGACGGTGCCGCCCTGCGGCCGGCGCAACCCCAAGATCGTGCGCAGCAGTACCGACTTGCCGGATCCTGAACCGCCGACGACGCCGAATATTTCGTTGGGTCGAACTTCGAGATCGAGCCCATCATGCACCACCTGCGAGCCGAAGCGGCTCACCAGGCCATGTGCGCGAACGATCGGCGTAGAGGTCGAATCGGCCATTAAAAGTCTAATTTCTCGAACAATACCGCGAACAAGGCGTCCGCGAGGATGACCATGAAGATCGACTGGACGACCGCCACGGTGGTCAGGCGTCCGAGTTCGCGCGCCGACTCGCGCACCTGCATGCCGCGGTAGGTGCCCACCATGCCTATGAGCACGGCAAACACCGGTGCCTTGACCAGACCCGCCCAGAACGTCGTCGGTGCGAGCGCCTCGTGCAGGCGAACGGTAAATTGCGCCGGCGGGATGTGCAGTTCAAGCAGCGATAAGAGCCCCCCGCCCGCGAGCCCCATCGCATCGGCGATGACGGTGAGCAGCGGCAATGCAATGACGAGCGCCAGCACTCGCGGCACGACCAGCAATTCCATCGGATTAAAGCCCATCGCGCGCAGCGCGTCGACCTCGTCGTTGAGCTGCATCACACCGATCTCGGCGGCGAAGGCGCTGCCGGATCGGCCGGCGACGATGATCGCCGTCAGCAACACCCCCATTTCGCGCAGCACACCGACGGTCACCAAATCGACCACGAAGATATCGGCGCCGAATTTCCTTAGCTGCTGCGCACCCAGGTAAGCCACCACCACGCTGATCAGAAATGCGATGAGCGCAACGATCGGAATGGCGGTAACGCCGGTATCGAAAATATGCCGCGCAAGCGACGGTATGCGCAACGCCCGCGGGCGCGAGAAGATTTCGCCGAGAACCGCGGCGATGCGACCGAAGAAACCGACGGCCGCGCCTGCTTCGGCGCCCTCCTGCACCACCCAGCGCCCCAGCTCGCCGATCGCACTCTCGATCACCGGCATCGCAGTCGTCGGTGCGGCGTGCGCGGCCGGTCGATCGAACTTGAGCTTGCGCAGCAGCCCGATCGTGGGCGGCGGGTCGCCCTCATGGCGTACCCGCAATCCAGCGGTGGGGGATTCGCCGGCGCCGAGAGCGGACAAGTGCGTCAACAACAGCCACACCGGTGCGATGCCCGGCTGCTCGGCGCGCGACCAGTCGCAGATCAATATGCCCAGCATCGAGCCCGGCAGGGCCTTGAGCTCCCGGTCGATTTTCGCTATCGATGCGAGCGACCAATCGCCGTTGAGGCACAGGCGCCAACCCTCGCCATCCTGCTGCAGCGTCAACGCGTTCATGGCTATATGCTAGCAGGCATGGGAACTGGCACGGGAATGCATAGCGATCCGCTGCTGCAAATCTTGATCTTGCTGGCGGCATCGGTGTGCGTCGTCGCGGGCGTACGCAAGCTGGCCTTGCCGGCGATCCTGGGCTATCTCGCGGTGGGAATGCTGTTGGGTCCGCACGCCCTCGCATTGGCGGTGGACAACGACACCACGCGTCTTCTGGCGGAGTTCGGCGTGGTATTCCTGGTCTTCACGCTCGGGCTGGAATTCTCGCTGCCGCGTTTGGTCGCCATGCGCTGGGACGTACTCGGCGTGGGCGGCGCCCAAGTGCTGGGGACGACCGCTGTGGTGGCCGCAGGCGCGATCGCTATGTTCGATATCGCGCCGGCAGTCGCCATCGTCATTGGCGGTGCAGTGGCGATGTCCTCGACGGCGATCATCATTTCGCAGTTGACCGAGCAATCGGAGAACAACCGCACCCATGGCCGTCTCGCCGTGGCCATCTGTCTGTTCCAGGATCTGAGCTTTCCCTTGCTGCTCGCCTTGCTGTCGGCGCTGGCGGGCGGGGGCGAGCGGGCCGCTGCTTCGCACCTGATCAGTGCCATCGGTTTCGCGGGTTTCGCGTTGCTGCTGGTGCTGGCCGCAGGGCGCTGGCTGCTGCGTCCGCTGTTCCTCGCGATCGCGGCGGTACGATCCACGGAGTTGTTTTCGCTCGCGGTGTTGCTCGCAGTGCTGGCATCGGCGTGGGCGACCCAGGCCGCCGGATTGTCGCTGGCGCTCGGCGCCTTTCTTGCGGGAATGATGCTCGCGGAAACCGAATTCCGCCATCAAATCGAAGCGACCATCCGCTCGTACCGCGAGGTGCTGATCGGCTTGTTTTTCATCTCCATCGGCATGTTGCTCGATGTCGGGCTATTGCTGCGCACCCTGCCGCTGGTTACGGCGATTCTCGCCGGGATGCTGCTGCTCAAGGCCGTGGTGGTCACCTTGGTGGCGCAACCCGCAACCAAAAGCTGGTTCAAGTCGCTGCGCACGGGGATCGTGGTGGCGCACGGTGGAGAGTTCGGGTTCGCGCTGTTGACATTGTTGCTCCGGCGCGAACTTCTGAGCCCCACCCTGGTTCAGCCTCTGTTGGCGGCCACCGTGCTGAGCATGGTGCTGTCGCCGATCCTGATCCGCCACAATCGGCGCATCACCCGCGCGATCCTGGGCGAATCGGGGCCGCCTATTTCGGCCGCGATGCGCGAGACTCGGGCGACTTTGGCGGTCGCGGAACGCGATCACGTGGTGATCTGCGGTTTCGGGCGGGTGGGACAGAATATCGCGCGCGTGCTCGAGCAAACCGGCTTCGAGTACATAGCGCTCGATCTCGATCCCTACCGCATCCGAGTCGGAAGGCAGGCGGGTGACCCGGTCATCTACGGCGATGCCGGGCAGATCGCGGTGCTGCAAAACGTGGGTCTGGCGCATGCGAGCTGTGTGGTCATCACCTTCGCAAGCCCGGAAGTGGCCTTGCGGATCCTGCGTTCGGTGCGCGAAGTGCGCGATGACGTGCCCATCCTGGTGCGCACTCAGGACGACACCAAGCTCGAGGAGCTGCAAAGGGCGGGCGCCACCGAAGTGGTGCCGGAGACCTTCGAAGCCAGCCTCATGCTGTTATCCCACCTGCTGCTGCTGCTGAAACTGCCCGTCTCGCGGGTGATCCGTACCGTGAACGACATTCGCAGTCACCGCTATAGCATGCTGCGGCAGCACTTTCGGGCCGACGGTGCCGAATTTCTCGATGACACTCATGCATTTCGTGAAGAGCTTCACAGCGTGATACTGCCTCCTCATGCTTGGGCGGTGGGCAAGAGCATCGCGGAACTCACCGCCAAAGGCTCGCAAGCGGCCGTGAGCGCGGTGCGGCGTGAGGGAATCGTGGGGCGCGAGCCAAGCCCCGATACCGTATTCAGAGAGGGCGACGTGGTTGTGGTGTGCGGTACGCCCGAGGCGGTCGAGCATGCCGAAACGCTCCTGCTCATGGGATAAGAAACCCCTTTACTTCGGACCCCGGATGCTCGCATAGTAGCGGTGCTGTTCAAGGGCAAACCCGCCGAAAGGTGGGGACGCAAAACCACCGGTCTAAGGGGCTTCTGCCAGAAGTCCGACGATAGCGGGGTCGCCAGTACCGAATCGCGCCATCCGCGCATTCAGCGCCCCTTCAGGTTTATGCCCCGAGCAGCAGGCCGAGTGCCCGCTTGTTTTTTTGCGTTTCGGGGGAAACATGGTAGTCAAAGTGAATCGTTCACGCGGGGCCGATACTTCGGCGTCCGGCTTGTACCGGCGACCGCGGCTCGTGCTGCGTGCCAAGAGCGCCGAAGATATACCGACCCTTCTGACGAATATCAAAGCGTACCCGACGCCGGTTCGCATCGTCGGCGGCGACTACTCGCAGACTCGCTGCGTCGGGGGCGATGGCGGCACCACGGTCAACTTGGGATCGCTCGATAAGATCCTGGAGTACGGCGAGACCACGGTGCGCGCGCAAGCCGGCGTGACGGTTGGCACGCTCGCGCGATTGCTCGCCGAGCGCGGCCAAGAGTTGCCGCTGACGCCCGAAATGGGCCACATGACATTGGGTGCCGTGGCCGTGACGACTCTGCCGCAACCTTCCTACCAAGCGGGCACCGCTCAGCTCTCGTCCCTGGTCAAGGAGCTGAAGTTGATCACCCCGCAAGGCAAACAGATGACCGTGACGGAGGCCAATTCGGACTTGCTGCGGGTGTTGTGCTCGAGCTTTGGTCTATTGGGGGTCGTTCACGAGGTGGTACTGCGCGTTCAGCCGCTGACACCGGTGAAAATGGACTATCAGGCGTTTACTCTCAAAGAATTCGGCGCGCGCTTCGCCAACATCGTCAAAGGACCGCGGAGCGCTGCGGCTGCATATATCGCCGTTCAGCGATCAAATCGTGGTGGAACGCCGCACGCTCGATGAAACTGCGAGCATCAACCGCTCCGGCATCTGGCAAATCCGCCAATCGGTGATGCGCAACGTGTTGCCCGCGTTTGGATCGACCGTAGGCAGCGTGCTTGCCCCGCCCGGGGTAGCCGGCGCCGTGGTTTCGGGAATGCAGCGGGCTCTGCGCGCGACCCTCGACCGCGCAGCGCGGCCGGTGGCGCTGCACGCCCACGAGTGGATCCGTGAGTTTCCGAAAGAGGCCTGGAAGTCACGTTTCACCTATACCATGTGGGCGTTTCCTCAGGCCGATTATCCCAAACTTTTGGGCGAATACTTCGCCTTCTGCAATTCCTATTACAAAGAGCATGGATATCGCTGCAATGTCGTCAACGGCGCGAGCCGGCTGCATCAAGACCGCAGCTCGCTGTTCAGCGTCAGTTTCGCCGGCGCGATGTTTACCTTGGAGCCCTCCTCGACCGGAGACAAGGGTTGGGATGAATTTCTCATCGATTTCAATGATTTCGCCTCCGCCTTGGGCGGAGTACCCACCTTCAATCAATCGCGCGCGTTGCAGCGCGAGCACGTGAGCAAGGCATTCGGCGAGCGCGCCAAGCTGTTTAGCGCGCTACGCAAGCGAACCGACCCCCTCAATCGGCTTTGCAACAGTTATTTTTCGCACTTATTAGAATAGCGACTTAGAATAGCTGCCGCCGGTGCGCCGCCGTCGCTCCTTGAGCCGGCGGCGCAACCCTCACGCCTTATCCTGCAGATGCGCTTCGAGAAACCACAAGTACTTATCTAGATCCCGAGAGATCCCCGTGAACAGATCGGCGCTATCCGCGTCGCCGAGCTTGGCGGTGTCGTCGATCGCGGTTCTGACCGCTTTGCCGAACATCGCCAGCTGTGTGGACAGATAGAACAAATGATCCTTCCCCGCGGTAATGCTCAGCGGATAGTTTTTTAGCTTGCTGCGCTTGGCCGCAACCGCCACCGTACCCTCGGCGGTGCCGCCCAGGCTCGTTATGCGTTCCGCGATGACGTCGATTTGCTCGAGGATCGCATCGGAAATCTTGTCGAACAGCTCGTGCAGGGCTATGAAGTGCGGACCCTTGACGTTCCAATGCGCCTGCTTGACCTGGCTCTGCAAATCGATCGCGTCGGCCAGGCGGTCGTTGAGGATGGCGGCCATATTGCGGCGGCATTTCTCGGAAAGATCAATTTTGGTCTTGTACATTCGCTGCTCCTTGGAATTGGTGGCTCGGCACTGGGGTTATTTTGCACTGCCCGGCGGTGAATCCCAAGTGCTGGGGGACTGTCTGAGCATTCCCCGTGGTCGCGACCGTGGGATTACTCAGACAGGCTCCTAGGTTTCGCTACGCCGCAAGCGCAATTGAATCGCGCCGTATATCATCGCGGCTCCCACCAGCACGCCAACCCAGGTGGCGGGACTGGACAGGAAACCGATCGGATTGAGCACCCGCCAAACACTGCTCGGCGCGGTAATGGTGTCGGTGCCGATCGCCGTCGTTGCCCAAGCCGAAGAATTTGATTGGCCATAGAAAGCCCGCGGCAGGTAACCCAGGGCGCGTTCGGTCAATTGGCTTGCGAGAATGTGACTGCCGAAGAACCACTGTTCGACCCCATACAAAGCCAACGGTGGCAGCACCAACCACAGCATCACCGCGCGCTTGGACCACGCGGAGACCAACAAAAGCCAGCCGGTAAAGGGCAGAAACCAAATGGCGGTGGTAACGATCACGTACAGCCATAGGACGTGCAATTGCAGCCACAGTTCGGGCTGCCAAAGCGCGCTGCCTAAATACGCATGGGCCCTCATCGAGACGATGAATGCCATCAGCAACGTCGAGACGTCGGCCGCCAGGAAATATACCAATGGAATGGCGATCACGCCGGTGAGCAATTTCGCGAGAACGGTCGCGGTGTCGGATATCGGCAGCGATTTCCAAAACAGCACGCTGCGGTCTTTCCGGTCGGCGTAGAGGCACTCCATCAAGTACCAGGACGAGTAGATAGACATCACCGCGAAGAAGGTGAACCCGTAGGCCAACAACACCGTGGGACCGATCATGCGCTGCTGTTCCGTGGAGATCGCAACGCCAAAGTCGACCCTGCCGAACAAAGCCGCGAAGGTGAGCACCACGCCGATCGCCGCGGGGACAATCCAAATGGCTCGGTTCTCCCAGAATTCGCGGCGTATCAGCCATATGTATGTATTCACGAGGCGCTCCTAGGACAATTTGGCGACGAACAGGTCGGAAACGCTCGGCCTCTGCACCTCGCCGAAGGCCGCGAGTTTGCCGAGATCCGGTTGCTCGTAGTACAGCAGCGTCTTGCCAAGCATCGGTCGCTCATAGAACGGTCGCAATGCGCGCGCCTCGATGATCTTGTCGTCGGGAACCGCCACCACGGCGTAGCGTGCGGCGATGTCGTCGAGCGAGCAGTCGAGGACGATGCGCCCCCGGTCGATAAAGAGCACATCGGTCAATAGATTTTCCACTTCCTCGACTTGATGGGTGGTGATGAGAATGGTTCTGGTTGCGTCCATGTAGTCGTTGACCAGCGCATCGTAGAAGCTGCGCCGCGCCAGGATGTCGAGGCCCAGCGTCGGCTCATCGAGAACCAGCAATCGGGCGTCGATCGCCATCGTGAGCGCAAGATGCACCAGAGTTTTCATTCCCTTGGACAATTCTCGAATGCGGCGCTTGCCTGTGATCTGCGTCTTGGCGAGCAGGGCGAGTGCTCGGTCGCGGCGAAATCGCGGGTGCACGCCGGCGACGAAATCGATCGCCTGTTCGACCTTGAGCCACGGCGGCAGCACCGCGACATCGGCAATGAAACTTGCCTCCTGCATCAAGGCGGCGCGGTTCCCGAATGGTTCTCGGCCCAGGACGTTGAGCTGCCCCTGGTAGGCGGTAAGCCCCAGAATGGCGCGCAGGGCGCTGGTTTTGCCGGCACCGTTAGGTCCAATCAGGCCGACGATGCGCCCGCTCTCGACGTTGAAATTCACGCGATCGAGCGCGAGCTGCGAACCGTAGTTCTTTGTAAGATTGCGCGCTTCGATTAAGGCGGGCATGTTGGATTCAGTCGTCCTTTGGTTCGCTGCCGCGCGGCGGCGGAGCCGGATGGGTCAGTGCGGGAACTCGTGCGAACAACTCCTGCGCGGTAAATCCCAGGCGGCGGATGACCGCGAGCATCTGGGGCCATTGTTCATTCAGAAAGCGCTCTCGCTCCCCGGCGAGTAACAGTTGCCTGGCGCCTTCGCTCACATACATGCCGCGGCCGCGGCGCTTTTCGACCAAGTGTTCGTCGACGAGCTGCTGATACCCCTTGAGCACGGTGAGCGGGTTGAGCCGATAGTCGCCGGCTACCGCGCGAACCGAAGGTAGCGGATCACCCTCCTTCAACGCGCCCTCCAAAATGAGAGCCACCATTCGGTCGCGCAGTTGGCGATAGATGGGCTGGTTGTCGTTCCAATTTGGGTCCATTTCCCGCTCGTATGTGCCGGCCCGGTGTAGTGGCCATATAGCACGCTAATCTAGCAGAACGCCTTCAATATCCAATTGGGCGGCCGCCATGGCCAGCACCGGTGGACGCTCCAGTGGCTGGCCGTTGAACAAATAGGCAATGCCGCCCAATATGAGCCCGTTCATCATCAAAGCCATGCCGAGGGCCGCGAGTTTAGTGGAAATCTTCGAATTCATGACTGACTCCTATTCAGTTGCTGCCACCAAGGTGTTTTGGTGACTTGGTGATATAGTACTATATAACACTAGTACATGCAAGCGATCGTTGCCTTGACGGCGTAGCTGGCGTTGGGTGGAAGGGGGCCTAAATTCTCTATGCTTCGGCTACCATTCCTAAGCTGCGCCACGGAGATCAAAGTCACTCATGAACAAGCCAGTCACGGTTACCATCACGGGCGCTGCCGGAAATATCGGGTACGCCCTCGCATTTCGGATCGCGTCCGGCCAAATGCTCGGTCCCGATCAACCCATCAATCTGAATCTGCTCGAAATCCCGGCGGCCGGTGTGGCCATGCAGGGCGTCGTGATGGAACTCGAGGATTGTGCATTCCGCACGCTCAATCAGATCACCGCGACGCATGATGCGCAAGTCGCGTTCAAGGACTGCGATTTTGCGATGCTGGTCGGCGCAAGGCCTCGCGGCCCGGGTATGGAGCGCAAGGACCTGTTGCTGGAAAACGCGAAGATTTTCTCGACGCAAGGCAAGGCATTGGACGCGGTCGCCAGCCGCAATGTTAGAGTGCTGGTGGTCGGTAATCCCGCCAATACGAACGCGCTGATCGCGCAGCGCAATGCACCGACCTTGGCACCGGACCGCTTTACCGCCATGACGCGCCTCGACCACAATCGTGGCGTGGCTCAGGTGAACCTGAAAGCAGCGGTTTCGCTAAACCAGGTCAAGAAAATGATTATTTGGGGCAACCATTCCGCTACTCAATATCCCGATTTGCATCACGCAACGGCGGCCGGCAAGCCGGCGCTATCCGTGGTGGGTGAAAGCTGGTTCAAGGACACTTTCATACCGACGGTGCAGCAACGCGGCGCCGCGGTCATCAAGGCGCGCGGCACGTCCTCGGCGGGGTCTGCCGCTTCGGCGGCAATCGATCACATGCGCGACTGGGTGCGGGGCACGGCCGACGGCGACTGGGTGAGCATGGGAATTCCCTCGGATGGCAGCTACGATATTCCTCAAGGCGTCATCTATTCGTACCCGGTTACTTGCAGCGGTGGACGGTACGCCATCGTGCAAGGCTTGGCGATCAATGAATTCAGCAGAGAAAAAATGCTGGCATCTCACCATGAGCTGTTGGAGGAACGCAGCAGCTTGCAACACATGGAGCTACTATGAATCGTCTCATTCCGGCGCTGACGGCCTGCGCATTGGCGGCGATGGCGCTCGCACAGGACCGAATGCCTGCGCCCGCCGCCGCCGAAGTGTATTTTATCTCGCCCCAGAACGGCGCGATCGTGCACGGACCAGTTACCGTACGATTCGGTCTCAAGGGCATGGGTGTGGCCCCGGCAGGCGTCAAATTCGACAATACGGGTCATCATCATCTGCTGATAGATACGGACATCAGCGAACTCAATCTCGATGCACCCTTACCCGTGACCGACAAGATCCTGCATTTCGGCAAGGGACAGACCGAGGCCTCGCTGACGCTGCCCGCGGGCAAACACACGCTCGAATTGGTGTTTGCCGACTATGCGCATATGCCGTTCAATCCGCCGCTGCATTCGCAGAAAATTACGATCACCGTGGATTGAGGGTCTTGCGGACGATTCTGCACGTGGACATGGACGCATTTTATGCGTCCGTGGAAGAGCGGGATCGGCCGGAATTGAAGGACAAGCCGCTGATCGTCGGCGGCACCGGCAGCCGAGGCGTGGTGGCCGCCGCCAATTACGCGGTGCGCCGATTCGGTGTCCGCTCGGCAATGCCGATGCGCGAGGCGTTGCGGCGCTGTCCGGAAGCGGTGTGCATTGCGCCCCGTATGTCTCTCTACCAAGAGGTTTCCGCGCAAGTTTTCGCCATTTTTCACGAGTTCACGCCGCTGGTGGAGGGTCTGTCCTTGGATGAGGCGTTTCTCGACGTCAGTACCAGCCAGCGGCTGTTGGGCACTCCCGAGTTCATCGGCGGCGAGATTCGCCGCCGCATTCGCGGCGCCACGCAGCTCACCGCCTCGGTCGGAATCGCACGCAACAAGCTGCTGGCGAAGATCGCATCGACCCTCAGCAAGCCCGACGGCATGTACCACATCGGGCCGGATAATATGCGCGGCGTAGTGGACGCCTTGCCCATTGAAAGGCTGCTTGGAGTGGGCCGAAAATCCCTGCCGGCGGTCCATGCCGCGGGAATCCGCACGTTCGGCGATTTGCGCAAGGCCGGCGACGAGGTGCTGTGGCGCGCATTCGGCGCACGCGGGAAGGCCATGCAGGCCCTCGCCACTGGAATCGACGACCGGCCGGTCGTCGCGGATCGAGAATCCAAAACGATCAGTACGGAAGAGACATTCGAGACCGACCTCCGCGGTGCCGCGGAACTCGAGAGGCGGTTGTGGGCGCTCGCCGATCGCACGGCCGCGCGCTTGCGCTCTCACGGCCTCATCGCCGGTCAGGTAACCGTCAAGATTCGACGCGCTGATTTCGCGACGCATACCCGTCAGCGCGTATTGGAGCCACCGACTCAGGACACCGCCGCGATTTGCGACCTGGCCCGCCTCTTGCTATCCGAGTGGTTGGGTCCGCACCCGGATGCGGCAGTGCGATTGCTCGGGGTAGGCGCCGCCGATTTGCAACAGCCGCGGCAAGCGAATCTGTTTTTGGCGGCGCATCCCAAGGATTCCCGCCTCGATGCGGCCGTCGACTGCATCCGGGATCGATTCGGGAGCGATGCATTGACCCGTGCGAGCTCCTTGGGGAGATCTCGCGGTGCCGCCCGGCCGCGACACGAGTGAGCTTGGTATCATCGAGCAGCCATGTACACCAGTTTCTTCGGCCTGAGCGAAAAGCCGTTCGCGATAACACCGGACCCGCGCTATCTCTATTTGAGCGAGCGCCACGCAGAAGCGCTCGCCCATCTGCTTTACGGGATCAACGAATCCGGAGGCTTCATCCAATTGACCGGCGAGGTCGGCACCGGCAAGACCACCGTCGTGCGCACGCTGCTGTCGCGCATACCGCATCATGCCGATGTCGCCGTGATCCTGAATCCGCGGGTGACTCCCGTGGAATTCTTGCTCACCATTTGCGAGGAATTGGGCGTGCCGTTGGACGCGGCCGATCGCGACAGCGTCAAACAAATGGTGGATGCGCTGAATCGGCGGTTGCTATCGGCCCACGCCGAAGGCAGACGCGTCATAGTCATCGTCGATGAAGCGCAGAATTTGTCCGCCGAGGTCCTCGAGCAAGTCCGGCTCTTGACCAACCTGGAAACCGCGACGCAGAAGCTGCTGCAAATCATATTGATCGGTCAGCCGGAGCTGCGCGAGCTGCTGGACCGCACTGACCTTCGCCAACTGGCGCAGCGCATTACCGGACGCTATCACTTGAAGCCCCTGTCGCGAGAGGAAACGCTGCATTATGTGCGTCATCGGCTGCGCGTCGCGGGTGCCTCGGGCGAAATATTCACGCCCACCGCCCTGCGAGAGGTGCATCGCTTGTCATCGGGAATTCCGCGCGTCATAAACGTGTGCTGCGATCGAGCGCTACTCGGCGCATACACCCAGGAGCAGAGAACGCTCGGGCCCGCGCTGGTGCGCCGGGCGGCCGGCGAGGTGTATGGGCGACGGTTTGCGCCGCGCTGGCTGCGCTGGGCCGCCGGCGCACTGCTCCTCGCCGGCGCCGCCGCGGCCGCATTCGCCGGATTCGGCTACTGGCAGCGTCAATACTCCGAATTGCGAGCCGCGGTCAAAGCCGCATCCGGCGCCGTACATTCCCGTCCCGCGACCAATGTGCACCCCGCGGCGACGGCGCCTGCCGCTCGAGACTTGCCTTCAGCGGCATCACCGCCACCGGTGTCGATCAATGCCTTGCTGGCCGCCAATGAGGCGGATACCGGCGATGTTGCCGCATTCCGCCGCCTGCTGTCGCTCTGGGGAACGGCTATGGTGAATGACCGCGATCCGTGCGGCCAAGCAGAACGAGCCGGACTCGCCTGTTTGGAGCAGCGCGGCGCATGGGCAGAGGTGCGCGCGCTGAATCGGCCGGCCATCTTGACCCTAACCGATGACAAGGGGCAAAGGCACCGAGTGGTCCTGTCCGGCCTGGACGATCAATTCGCGACGCTGGATTTGGGCGAACACAGCGTGCGCGTGCCGCTCGAGGAGTTGTCGCGCGATTGGTTCGGAGAATTCACCGTCGTCTGGAAACCCAAAACCACCCATACGCGGCTGTTGACGGTGGGTATGCGCGGCGACGAAGTGAGGTGGCTGCGGCGCAGCCTCAACGCGCTCTATGGCGCGGCCTCCGATCCGGAGCACGGCGACCTCTACGACGAGGAGCTGGCGACCGCGGTACAGAATTTTCAGCGCGAACACCGGCTCAACGTCGACGGCATCGCCGGCTTGCAAACCCAAGTCGTGCTAGACACCGCCTTGGCCGAGCCCGGTTCGCCTTTGCTGATGCACGATGCGCCGCGCGGCTGAGGTTCACCATGTCCTTCATTCTCGACGCCCTCAAAAAATCCGAACTGGAGCGCCAGCGCCAGGCCATCCCCGGTTTGATGGAATCCGCGACGGCGCACCATTCCCGGCGGCTGCCGCTTTGGGTGGTTGCGTTAGTCGCCTTGCTCGGAATCAACTTGATCGTCCTGCTGTACGTTTTGACGCGCACCGGGACACCGGGTGCCGATTCCCATTCCGCCCATACGCAGCACCCGGCGGCGGCTCCCGCGGCGCAGCGGCCAGCCGCTTCGGAGCATTTCAGTCCTTTGGACGTTGCGCCGGTCTATGCGCCGGAAATTCCGGTCGACACCCAAGCCGCGGGCGCGACGCAGCCCCCCGGCATGCCGGCTCACCAAACCCACATCGATCATCCTGCGCCGCCGGTCGGCGGCGCAGCACAAGTGCGCTCGACGCATCAGAGTGACCCGCTCCTCACGGATGAGGACAGCAAGGCCGACCAGGAAGTATTGCCTTCCGTCAGTGAAATCAATTTGACGGGTCAACAGGCGCTGCCCGAGCTGCACCTCGATGTGCACGTGTACGCCACCAAGCCAGCCGAGCGATTCGTCTACATTAATATGCGCAAATATCGCGAAGGGGCGACGCTTACGGAAGGCCCGGTCCTCGAGCGCATTCGGCGTGACGGCGTGGTTCTCAATTTTCAAGGTTTGCGATTCGTACTGCCGCGCCAGCAGTAGCTTATGATTAGCCCATGAAAAAGATTTTGACGCTTACCATGAGCGGCTTGGTGACGGTGCTGCCCTTGGCCCTGACGATCTACGTCATTTGGTGGTTGATCCACACGGTCGAGGGTTGGCTGCGGCGAGCCCTCATCGGTATCGGGTTGATCAGCCTGGAGCACTATTGGCCGGGGTTGGGGCTGATCGTGGGGTTCTTTCTGCTGTTGCTCGTCGGCAGCCTCGTCAACGCGTACGCCGGCAAGATATTCCTCAAGTATTGGAATGACTTCCTCGGCCGGATCCCGTTCATCAAAACTCTGTACGGCGGCTTTCGCGATGTGGTCAGCTTGCTGCCGTCGGGGAGCGGCGAGAAACGCGATTTGCAGCGCGTGGTGCTGGCGCGCTTCGCCGACGTGCACGCGATCGGCTTCGTCACTCGAGAAGACGTTCCGGAAGTGCTTGTCGCGCATGGCGGACGCGATTGGGTCACCGTTTATTTCCCCATGAGCTATGCATTCGGCGGCTACACCATTTACTTGCCCCGCGAACGGATACAACCTCTCGACATTTCGGTTGAAGACGCCATGCGACTTGCCATTACCGCGGGCCTTACCGCCGCCGGCAACCGCGCCCAGTGATCAAGCGATGCCTGGCCGTCCTGGCACTGATGTCGGCGCATTCCGCACTCGCGTTTGCGGCGAGCGGCGCGCACGGCGCTGCGCCGGCGCCGGACAGATATCAGGTATGGCGAGCCGCCGCGGCGCAAATCTTGATCGGCCGAGGTGATGCCGGCTCGCTTGCGACCGCCGCGGCGTTGAGCCTCGCCTCGAATAAATCGGCGGCCGTCGAGTTGGCCAACAAGGCCAACGAGTTGGATCCCGAAAACCCGTCCATTGCCTGGATGCGCTTACAGATTTGCACCAACACGCCAGGCTGCGACATTCGCGACGCCGCGACTACCATGCGCTGGGTGGACGCGGAAAACAGCGCCGCCTGGATGCCGACATTGGCGGCGGCGGCGAAAGATAGGGATCCCATGGAAGTCGCGCGAGTCCTTGCGGATATGGCCCGCGGGGCCCGTTTCGATGTGTATTGGAATCGCACCGTTGTGCTGCTGTTCGATGCGTTGAAGAAGGCGCGCAGCGGATTACCCGCGAATTATGTGCCGTCGGATTTGGCCCGCTTGAGCGAGGCAATGCTGGTTGCTGGCGCCACCGTCGTTCCCTCGTTTGCACCGCTGCAAAACGCCTGTCGCGACTCGCTTGGCGGCGAACGGCAGGGAAACTGTCTGAAGGTGTCGAAAATAATGCAGCGGGGCGACACGGTCATGGCGCAATTGGCGGGATTCGCCTTGGAAAGGCGCTTGGTGCCGCCGGACAGCAAGGAGGCGCGAATTGTGGCGGAGCGTAGGCACGTGTTGGAGTGGCGGGTGTCGACCGCGAACCTATTCAATGAACCCATACTGCCGTGGCTGCGCAACGCCCGCGCCCGTGCGCAGGTCGCGCGGATGCGCGCCATACCGCGCGAGGAAGACGTCGACATAGCGATTTTGCGAGAACATAGGATGCCGATTGAGCCCCCGGAGGATCAACCATGATCAATTTGTACTATTGGCCCACTCCCAACGGCCACAAGATAACGATGTTCCTGGAGGAGAGCGAGTTGCCGTACCGCCTGGTGCCGGTGAACATCGGTACCGGAGAGCAATTTAAGCCGGACTTTCTTGCCATTTCTCCGAACAACCGCATGCCGGCCATCGTCGATCACAGTCCTTTGGACGGCGGTGCGCCGATTTCCGTATTCGAATCCGGCGCCATCCTGCTGTATCTGGCCCAAAAGATCGAGCAGTTCATTCCGGCCAGCGTGCGCGGCAGTACCGAGGTCGTCGAATGGCTATTCTGGCAGGTGGCCGGCCTCGGCCCAATGGCTGGCCAAAATCATCATTTCTCGCGCTACGCGCCGGAGAAGATTCCGTATGCCATCGAACGCTACGTCAAAGAAACGAATCGCTTATACGGCGTGCTCAACAGGCGCCTCGCCGACCGCGAGTTCGTGGCGGGCGATTATTCCATCGCCGACATGGCGGCCTATCCGTGGGTGGTGCCGCACGAGGCGCAGGGCCAGAATCTTGCGGACTTCCCGCATTTGCAGCGCTGGTTCGAAACCATCAAGGCACGCCCGGCCACCGTGCGCGCATATGAACTCGGGGCGAAGCTCGGCAGCAACGCCCCGATGACCGAGGAACAAAAGAAAATCCTTTTCGGCCAAACGGCGGAGTCAGTATCGAAGGCCGAAACGGCCGCCAAGCTGCAGGCGTCCGCCAAGAGGTGAGTTTCACGGCGCCGGCGCGCCGCGGGATGCGATTTTGGTGACCCAGCAATTGCGTTGGTGCTCGTCCACGATGCCCACCGCCTGCATGAAGGCGTGGCAGATGGTCGAGCCGACGAAGCGGAAGCCCCGTTGTTTGAGGTCTTTGCTCATCGCATCGCTATGGGTCGTTGATTTCGCCACGGCGCCGAGATGCAGCGGTCGGCGGCGCAACACCTTGCCGTCCGTGAATTGCCAAATGTAGTCGTTGAACGACCCGGATCGTTCGCGGATCTTGAGATACCCATGAGCGTTTGCGATGAACGCGTCGACCTTGAGCCGATTCCTGACGATGCCCTGGTTTCGCAGCAGGCGCTCGCGCTTGGGGTTACCATAACGCGCCATTGCTTCGGCATCGAAGTCGTCGAAAGCCAGGCGGTAGGCGGCGCGCTTTCGCAATATGGTTAGCCAGCTCAATCCCGCCTGTGCGCCCTCCAAACACAGCATTTCGAACAGCTTGCGGTCCTCGTGAACAGGCACTCCCCACTCCGTATCGTGGTAGTCGACGTATAGGGGATCCGTGGAGCACCACGCGCAGCGCAGCTTGCCGTCCGCATGACGTTGCACGCCCGTCATCGCCGGATCGCTCAGACGTGCAGCCGCACGGCGTGACGATCCCTATAGACCAATTCGATGCGCTCGACACCCCGGGTGCGGCGCGCTGCGCTTCGGATCTCGTGCATCAATTTGAGTAGTACCCGGGTGTTGAGTTCCGGCCCCGAGGTCGAGCGCGGCGCCACCACGAGGTGCAGCACCGCGAATCGCTCGTGCGCCGAGCGCACGAAGACCGCGACCCCCAGCAGCCGGCCCTCCGCGGAGACCGCAAACAGCGATTGCACCCCTTCGATGTCGCCCACGCGGATTCGCAGGCCGCCATCCTCCTCGTAGATCTCCGGGACCCCATAGGTATCGATCGATTGCTGGATGCCCGATCGAACACGGTGCTGGTTGACGTTGAAAAACAGCAACTGTTCGAGCGCCTCGCGCTGCTCGATGGGCAATTTGCACGCGATGCCAATTGACTCGCTCAATGCCACCCCATGATAGCGTTCTCGCTCTTGTAATGAGTACCCAGTCACAGAAACCGCTTGACGCAACGCAGCATTCATTGTTAGCGGCGGGAGACTCCGTATCGTATAGCGTCGCCGCTGGAATGACACTAGCCAAGCGAAGGCGAGGCTAGCCGAGTTGCTGCAACGCGGCCCCCTAGGCGATAACGGTTCTCAGTCCTTAGGTGCCTTCATGCGAGTAAACGACCGGTGCTAGCTCCCGATGAGGCGGGCCGCTCGATCGGCGCGATGGGGTTCAGCCTCGCGAGCGAGATCGTCGAGCTCGTGGTGCTCACCGGCGATGAGATATTCCTGCAGACGTTGCGCGAGGCCGTGGGTGGCTCGCGCCGGCTTTGGCACGTCCCTTCCGCCGACAAGGTGAGCGACCTGCTAGTCGCCGGTGGTGTCGGCATTCTGGTCTTGGATACGCAGGCGTTGAATGAGGGGGCGAGCCTGTTCATCACCGAGATCAAGCGTCAATTTCCCGACCTGATCGTGGTGGTCGCCGGTAGTCGAGAGGCTGAAACCGCGCTCGCAGGTGCGATCAGCGACGGCACGGTGTATCGATTCATTCACAAACCCATGTCGCCCGGCCGTGCGCGCCTGTTTGCCGATGCCGCCGTCCGCAAGCACGCTGAACAGCGCAACCGTACCGACGGGGTGATCGCCGTGGCGGCAACGGCTCATCGTAAGCTGCTGATGGGTGCCGCATGTGCGGGGTTGTGCGTGGTCCTTGGCGCGATATGGCTGCTGCGCCATGCGACTCCCGACGAGAGAGATCCCCACCAAGCGGTCGAAACGGCGGCGCCTCCCCCACCGGCAACCCCGCTGCTCGCGCGCGCGGCGGACGCCTTGGCGGCGAACCGGCTTACGGCGCCCGGCGGCGATGGCGCGCTTGACCTGTACCTACAGGTCCTCGCAAGCAACCCCGCGGATGCGGATGCCCGGGCGGGACTCGCCGAGGTCCGCGAGCGTCTGTTGACGCGGGCCGAAAATGCCTTGCTCGAGGAACGCCTGGACGAGGCATCGGTAGCCGTCGAGACCGCGCGCAAAGCCGGCGCACAAGGCGACCGTCTCGCCTTGCTGAACGCGGAGCTTGCGAAAGCCCGCGAGCAACTCAAGGCGCCGCCGGCCCCCGTTCGAGCCAACGCCGCGGCGTCGGCAACGGCGCCGGCAGCGCCATCGCCCACCGCGGATCCGGCGGAACAATTCGCGGCGCTCGCCGTACAGCGCATGGAGGAAGGGCATCTCACCGACCCGGATCGCGACAATGCGCAATTTTACGTGCAAGAGGCGTTGCGCATTGATCCTGGGAACAGCGCGGCGGGCAACGTACAGCAGGCGCTCTCGCTGCGCCTGCAACACGCGGACGCGGCTGAGCGGGATCGATTGCTGACATCCGCCCGGGAGCGCCTACAACAAGATCGCCTCATCGAGCCGGCAAACGACAGCGCCAAGTACTACGTGCTGACTCTGCGCGGCATCGATCCGACCAACGCGGCCCTGGCACCCCTCGCTCAGGATCTCGGCGCGCGTTTGGTTGCCCAAGGTCGGCACTGGCTCGAATTGCGGCAATACGAAGCCGCGCGCAGCTGGCTCCAGGAAGCCGCTTCAGTCGGCTATTCGTCGCCGGACGCGGCGGCCGCGAACCGCGATCTGGATACCGCACTCGCGCAACAAGCGTTGCTTTCCAACGTGGTCGATGCGAGCGGACTCACGTTGCTGACGTCGGTGCGGCCGGTGTATCCGAGCAAGGCGCTGAAGAGCGCGATCGAGGGCTCGGTGGATTTGGAATTCACGATCGCGGAAAACGGCTCGGTGCGGGACGTGAAGGTGCGCGGCGCGGATCCTCCCGGCGTGTTCGAGCAAGCGGCGATCAGCGCGCTGTCGCAGTGGCGCTACCAACCTGTGGTGCGCGGCGCAGAGCCGATTACCCTGCGCGCACACATCCGCATCCGCTTCGCTTTGGAACGCTAAGCCACTGTATTGCGCGCGTTCGACGCCGCGATCGGCGATTCTTGGGCTAGCGCGCCGATTTGCGCTCCCAATGCCAAATCATCCGACACACCGAAGGTATGCTTGCGGATCAGCCCGCGTCTATCGACCAGCACCAGGCTGGGCGTACCGCGCATGCCGTACAGATCCATGGTGTGCGGTATCGGACCGTGCGCATTCGGGCTGTCGAGCGCAATCGGAAATTGCAGCCTGTATTCGTGGATGAATGCCTTGAGCACGGCCGGACTATAGGCCTCGTGGTGCTCGAACGTGGCATGCAATCCGATGACCGCGACGTCATTCGGCTCAAACGTTTCGTGAATACGCCGCGCCTGCGGAATAGCGCCCGAAACCGAATTGGGACACAGCACTTGGAATGCGACCAGCACCACTACTCGGCCGCGCAGCGCGGACAGCGCGAGCGGACGATCCGTGTTGAACCATGTCTGCACGGTGAGTTCGGGTGCTTGAGCCGATGCGCCTGTCATGACGCATTGTACCCTCGGCAGGAAACTCTTGCGATTTCCATCGCGCGCGGCTCGCCCCGCCGGTGTAGCCGCCCCGACGCGGGAGCTCCGGTCAGCCGCTGACGATCAGTTGCGCCGCGCCGTCATCGCTCGCTGAAAGGGCGGCGGCGCCATTCCAGGTGTTCACCGACGCCTCGTATATGGCGAGCTCCTGCAGCAGATCCTCGAGCGGCTGCGCCTTGCCCATGGCAAAGCCCTGCCCGTAGTCGACACCCAGGTCCGCCATCCGCGCGCGCAATGCGTCCGTCTCGACGTATTCCGCGATGGTTTCCATGCACATGACCTTTGCGAGCTGCGCGATGGCTTTGATCATCGACTCCGAACGCGAATTGAGCAGCGAATCGCGGACGAAGCTACCGTCGATCTTCACGTAGTTGACCGACAAGTCCTTTAGATACGCCAGTGAACTGACGCCGGTGCCAAAATCGTCCAGCGCGAACTGACAACCCAGATCCTGCAGCGCGCGCAGGAAGTGCTCGGCTTTCACCAGATTGCCGACGGTGGCCGTTTCGGTCAATTCAAAACAAAGCACGTTCGGCGACAGCTTGCTCGTCTTGATTTGATCGATCACGAATTCCAGGAACGATTCATCCTGCAACGATTGCCCCGACAGATTGATCGCGAAGCGCCCGATGTCCTCTCCGACCGCCTCGCTGTGCGCGCCCAGTAATTCACAGGCGCGGCGCACCACCCAGCGATCGACCGTCGGCATCAATTGATAGCGCTCCGCCGAGGAGAGAAATTTGCCGGGCGGAATGATCTCGCCGCGCTCGCCCAACATGCGGATCAGCAATTCGAACCGCGGCCGTCCATAGTTTCCGCGCAGCGGAAGAATCGGCTGCGCGTCGAGCCGGAAGCTGTCGTTATCCAGGGCATCGCGCAGCTTGCCGATCACCAGGATGTCGGTATGGCGTCTGATGATGCTCTGGTCGGAATCCTGAAACACCTCGACTCGATTGCGTCCCCGATCCTTGGCCGCCTTGCAGGCAATTTCGGCGGTCGCCAGGGCGTGCGCCAGCGCGTGTTCCGATCGGCCGATGGGTGCGACGCCGACGCAGACCGAGACCTCGAACGAGCCGTGGCCGGCGCGCGGACTGATGCCGGCGGCGCTCTCGCGAATGCGTTCGGCTATTGCGGCGGCCGACTCTATGTCGGTATTCGGAATGAGCGCGGCCAAGCGGTCCCCCGAGATGCGCGCCGAGAGCGCCGAGTCCGGTAGCGATTTGGCTGCGCATTCCGCCACTCTGGCGATCACGTCGTCGCCGACGTGCATACCGAAGGTTTCGTTGATCACGTGCAGCCGATCGATATCCAGATAAAGAATGCAGTACCTGTCGGAGGCGTCCGCGGACGCCAGCAGCGACGCCGCCTGCCGCTCGAAGGCGTGCCGGGTCATGAGGCCCGTGCTCGAATCGTATTGCGCCTGAATGACGAACATCGCCTTCTTGGCCAGCAGCTCGGCGATGCGCGTCTGGTGCGAATCGAAATCATGGGCGCTGGGCGGATTGAACAGCGCGAGAACGCCCATGACGCGCTCGGACGGGTGGCGAACCGGGCAGGCCAATATCTTATAGGGCGCGGCCACGTCGCTGGCCACCTTGGAAATGTGATTGACGACGATAGTGCGCTGCTGCAGCTGCATCCACGCCATCAAATGCTGTTGCGCGCGCTGCAGCGAATCGGGCGCCATCGGATTCCCGCTGCGGGTCATCGACATGGCGATGCCCTTGTCGGGGACCCAGAGCGCGGCGAGCGCGCAGCCCATGTGCTCCAGTCCGGTCTTCAAAATCAGATCGAACTCGTCCGCATCGCCGGTGGCGGTCTGGTTCGATGACATTTCGAGCATCAGCGATAGATCGCGTTCGCGTATGTCGAGATCGCGTTCGCGGGAGCCCAGTTTCGACCGCAGGGACAATTCGCGCCGTAGGCACTCCAATGCCGGTTGCACCAGCTGTCGGACGTATTGCAGGGGACGCCCCTCGGTGCGCGCGCGCGACAACCGCACCTGCATGCTGACCACGCCGAGCAATTCGATGTGCTCGCCGCGAACCGCGAACGAATACACGGCTCGATCCGCATCGAAGCGCGCGATGCCGGCAAACTCCGTGGGGTCCGTCAGTGCGTTCGATATCGCGTCTTTTACCATCTCGACATCGTCGCCGAGATCCCATTCATCCGATGCCCAGACGATGCTGGAGAATCCGTCGTGCACGACCACCCCGCACAGACTCGGCATGAGCATCCGCAACAGACGGCCATAGGGCTCGAAGTTGGCCTCCATGGTCTCCGAATCTATGGGGATAGGTTTGACGTCGATCAAGCAGCCAACCTCGGACGCAGCGACGGGTGGAAAACTCCTTGATGAATGTGCGGCAAACGGCTCCCGGTATCCTTGATCGGCGTCGCAGTTCGTTATGTAACTTAAGCCACGGGCCCTCATTGATTGACAATATGGGTCTGCGGGTGTGATCCAGTGCCTCTTTGGCCAGGGGCCTGTCTGAGTATTCCCCGTGGCCGCGACCGCGGCCACGGGGAATACTCAGACAGGCCCCTAGGATTTGCGGCGGCGGCGCGCCATGAACCTCAATAGATGTGGCCCGCCCGGAATACGGACCAGGCGAAACACTCGCCGCCAAAAGCGCCGCGCAGCGCCATCGAACTGCGCCAGCGGCAAGCTCTGGTAAAGCCCCCCGAACGGCTCATGAATGAGCGCAGCGCGCGCGTGCAATACCGTCGGCCCGTCGATCGCGGTCAGCGTCACCTGCACGCCGCGGTCGCGCCATTCGAGCGCTACGGTGCTGATCGCCGTGTCGCGCGCGATCCGGGCCGCATCGGAGTCGGCGCCGATCAAGTAGATGTCGGATCCGGCGCCGGTCGCCAAATGCCAGTAGTTCGATCCTAGCTCGTGGATCGCGAAGCTGCCCGCGAGCGTGCGGCTTCTGCTTGCTTCGATGATCACGGCGGGGAGTTTACCCGGCTCGACCAATTTGCTGTTAAGTTATGCCGATGAGTTTGCGGACGATGCTTTGCGTGCATTGGGTGCACATCACACAGGCGCTCGCGATCGCGGTGGCGCTAGGCAGCCCGGCCAATGCGACGGGGCTTTCGGACATCCCCGCGCCGGTAGTGCAGGCGATCGCGGCACAGCATCTTCCGATACGCGCCGTGAGTTTCGCGATCGTGGATCCGGATTCCGGGCGAGTCCTCGCCAGCCTCAACGGCGATACGCCGCGCAGCCCGGCGTCCACGATCAAGCTCATCACGACGTTTGCGAGCTTGGACCTTCTGGGCCCGGCCTATGTCTGGCAGACGCGCGCGTTGCTTCGCGGCGATATCAAGGATGGGGTCCTCGACGGCGACCTCGTGTTGCAGGGCGGCGGCGACCCGTACATGACCCTGGAGCGCTGGTGGAAATTCGTGCGGTTGTTGCGCGACCAGGGCCTCAAAGCCATCCGCGGCGATGTGGTGATCGACAATACGGCATTCTCCCTGCCACCCGAGGATCCGGGTGCTTTTGACGGACGCCCCAATCGGGTCTACAACGCGCGGCCCGACGCATTGATGGTCAATTTTCAATCCATCGATTTTCGAATCGCGCCGAACGCGGACTCACATCAAGTCCAGGTCGTGGCGACACCCGCGCCCCCCAACCTCGTCGTGGATAATCGCATCGGCTTGGCAACGGGGCGCTGCGACACGTTCGCCGATCGGGTCGATTTCGAAGTTGCTTCCGAGCAGTGGGACCGTGTGGTATTCAGCGGCGCATTATCCGCGCATTGCGCGCAACTCAACCTGGTACGGGTGTTGCTCAAGGCTCCCGACTATGCGTTCGGCACTTTCGTCGAGCTGTGGCGGCAGCTCGGCGGACAATTCGGCGGCAAAATGCGCGTCGAGGCCGCGGCGCCGGATGACCAACCGTTCTTGACCTTCGACTCCGTGGACTTGGCACAGGTCATTCGGCTCACCAACAAGTTCAGCAACAATTTGATGGCGCGGCATTTGCTTCTCACCGTGGGCAGGGAGCGTTATGGCGCGCCGGCGACGTTGGACAAGGGGGTCCAAGCGATCGCCGAATGGGCCCGCGGGCGCTCACTCGATCTGCAAGACATCGATATCGATAACGGCTCGGGCCTGTCGCGCACCACGCATATTTCGGCTCTGCAAATGGCCAGTGCCCTCGGCGCGGCCTATCACAGCCGTTATGCGCCCGAGTTCATCGCATCGCTGCCGCTGGCGGGGGTCGACGGCACCATGAAATCGCGCATGCGTAACGCGGCCTTAGGCTCGGTGCGCCTGAAGAGCGGCCACCTCGACGATGTCAGCGGCGTGGCGGGTTATGTGACGACGCCGGCCGGCAAGACGCTCATTCTGGTGTCGCTGATCAACGATGTACACGCCAACAATGGCGGGGCGGAGCCCGTGCACGCGGCGATTGTGGCCTGGATGCAGGGCAATCTATGAACCGGTTGCAGATCTCTCCAGGTCCCAGAGAATCGCGGTGACATCCTTGCGCAGCCAGACGCCGAATCCAAGATAGCGGAACTGGCGCTGCAAACGCCGGCGATACCATGCGCCGGGGCGCAGGTGCACGGCGCGGTCGGTCCGTTTGCGATCGCAGTTCGCGCGCCAATCCTCGCTGGTCAAAGCGCAGACATAGGCGGCGGAGCGGGTCAGCCGCGCGAAGTTTGCAATCGCTCGCGCCGCATCTCGATCGTCGAGATATTGCAGCACATCGTAACAAACGACCAGGTCGAAGGGATTGCGCGGGACATGGTCGACCGCGGAGCCCGATGTCCAACCATAGCGGGCGCACAGGTACTCGCTCGCCTCGAGGCCGGTATAGTGGGCTCGCGGCAGCACCTCCGCGAACGGCCTGCGCAGCAAGCCGATGCCGCAGCCGGCGTCGAGTATGGTGCGAACCGGAATGGCGGCCTGCGACAGGATGGCGGCAATCAAGCGCGCGCGGGCGCGCATCTCCGCGGGGGTGGTGACACGCGTTTTACGGTCCAAATAGAATTTGCGGAAGTATTCGGGCCCGAAAGGCCGCACGGCATCGGGCTTGGCCGCCTTCCGCCTGGCGCTACCCGGCACTCGGGCTACTCGACCGTCAAACTCTTGGCCAAATTACGCGGCTGATCGACGTCCGTGCCCTTCAGAACCGCGACGTGGTAGGCAAGCAATTGCATCGGAACGGCAAACACCGCCGGTGCCTGCAGGGCGCTGGCGGCCGCCGGCATGCGAATGACCGTAACACCGTCGGCGTTTTCCATGCCCGCATCCGGGTCGGCGAAGACGAACAACTGACCGCCGCGGGCGCGCACTTCCTGGAGATTCGACTTGAGTTTCTCCAGCAGCTCGTTGTTGGGCGCCACCGCAACGACCGGCATGTCCTCGTCGACCAGCGCCAGCGGTCCGTGCTTGAGCTCCGCAGCGGCGTAGGCCTCGGCGTGGATGTAGGAGATTTCCTTGAGCTTCAGAGCGCCCTCCATCGCGATGGCATAGCAGCGGCCCGCGCCCCAGAAAGAGGGCGTGCCGCTTGTCGACGAAGGCTTCGGCCAGAGCGCGTATGCGGTCGTCGAGCTGCAGGGTTTTCTCGAGGAGCCCGGGCAGTTGCAGCAGTTGTTCGATGAGCTCGCGCTCGCGGGCGGCGCCCTGCGGGCTGTTCTTGGCGAGCGCTACGATCAACATTCCAAGGGCGGTCAGCTGGGTCGTGAACGCCTTGGTGGAGGCCACTCCGATCTCCGGACCCGCCCGCGTCAACAGCACCAACTCGGACTCCCGCACCATGGAGCTTTCGGCCACGTTGCAGATCGTGAGCGTCGACAGGTAGGATTTGAGCTTGGCTTTGCGTAGTGCCGCCAGCGTGTCGGCGGTCTCGCCGGATTGGGAAATCGTGACGAACAGCGTGTCCGGCGTGATCACCGGATTCCGGTAGCGATACTCGCTCGCGATCTCGACGCGCGCCGGTATGCGGCAGATGTCCTCGATGAAGTGACACGCCACCAGCCCGGCGTGGTAGCTGGTGCCGCAGGCCGCAATGTGCACCGCCTTGACGCGCTTGAATACTCGCGGGGCGTTCGGGCCAAACGCGGCATCCAATAATTTCGCGCCGGCCACCCGCTCCTCCAGCGTCTGCGCGACGGCACGCGGCTGTTCGTGAATTTCCTTGAGCATGAAATGCCGGTACGGTCCGCGTTCGACCGCATCGGCGGGCAAATCGCTTTCGCGCATGGGCCGCGATACCCCGACTCCGGCGTTGTCCACGATCCGTATGGATTTTCGGCGAACCTCCGCGACGTCGCCTTCCTCCAAGAACAGGAACCGCCGGGTCACGGGCAGCAGTGCCGTCACATCGGAAGCGACGAAATTTTCATCGATGCCGAGGCCGATAACCACCGGGCAACCCGAGCGCGCGAGCACGATGCACTCGGGATCGGACTGTGAAATGGCGGCGAGCGCATACGCGCCGTGCAATTCCGCAACGGTTTTGCGCACCGCCTCGTACAGGCCGGCCGATTTCGCCAGATGATGGTGAATACGGTGCGCAATGACCTCGGTGTCGGTTTCAGAACTGAAGGTGTAGCCGAGGTCGGTGAGACCGGCGCGCAGCGCCTCATGGTTTTCGATGATGCCGTTGTGGACGATGGCAATGCCGTCGCGCGACACGTGCGGGTGAGCATTCTCGGTGGTCGGAACCCCGTGAGTGGCCCACCGGGTATGCGCGATGCCGACGTGTCCCGCGATGGGGGCCGCCTCGAGAGCATGCGCGAGGGCATTGACTTTGCCGACCGCGCGCAGTCGAGCAAGTTTCCCCTCGGCAGTCAGTACCGCAAGCCCGGCCGAATCGTACCCGCGGTATTCCAGGCGCCTCAAACCCTCCATCAGAATGGGAACGGCATTGCGCTCCGCAACGACACCGACGATTCCGCACATGTTTTTAGGCTCGCTCCGGCCGGCAGTTTTGCCAGGGGCGTAGTGTGCCCCAGCCCCACCGAAAATCTAGCATTTCGGCAGCATCTACTAGTTGATGTATAATATAGGTTATTCAATAGTATTAGCAATCAGACTATGATAATTCATGCATAATAGTACAAGCAAGAAATTTCAAAAGGACCTCAACGGCGGCCTCGTGGGCTTGGTATTGCTCGCCGTGTTGGAGCGTTCCGGTGAGGATTTGTATGGTTATGAAATCGCCAAGCGGCTTGCGGGCGCCAGTGAAGGCAGCTCTTTATTCAAGGACGGCAGCATATACCCGGTATTGCGTCAGCTCTCGGCCAACGAACTCTTGACCAGCCGCATCGTTCCTTCTTACTCGGGACCGCCCCGGCGCTACTACCGCATCACCGTGAAGGGGCGCGAGATATTGACGGAATGGAAGCGCATTTGGCACAACACGGTGAGCTTCATCGATCGCTTCGTCGAACCCTAGACGCCGGGCGCCGAAAAACTATGGGTGAGCCGAAGGAGGCGAGATCGATCCGCCCAGCGCTTGAAACAAGGCGGCGGTATCGGCATAGCGATTCGCTCGCGCTTGAACCAGCCCCACCACGGCTTGTTGATAGGTTTGCTCGGCGCCAACGAGCGCCAGGTAGTTCACCGACCCGAGCTCGAGTTGATGATGCACCACGTCCAGGGATTTTTGTGCGGCTTCCGCGGTGCGGCTCGCGGCGCTGAGAGCGTCCGCATCGGTATCGAGCGCGTGCAAGGCATCCGCCACGTTTTGAAACGCAGTCAGCACGGCTAGACGGTACATCGCAGCGGCTTGATCCAACGCGCTCTCAGCAGCCCGTTTCCGGTGCAGCAGCGCGCCGCCTTCGAACAGCGTTTGCGCCGCATTGCCACCGATGCTCCAAAAGCCGGTGCCCGACTTGAACAGATCGCTCATCATCGTCGCCGAGCTGCCGATATTCCCGGTAATGGTCAACTGCGGCAGCATGTTGGCGGTGGCGACCCCGACCTCCGCCGTCGCGGCATGCAGCTGTGCCTCCGCCGCGCGCACATCCGGTCGCCGCTCGACCAGTTGCGACGGCACACCGAGCGGCAAGCCGGCCGGCAACACCAACTGATCCAGTTCGAAGGGCGCGGATTTGAAATCGGAGGGCAAATGCCCGGTGAGAACGGCCAAGGCATCTCGCGCCTGATACCATTGCTTGTGCAACGGCGGCAGCGTGCCCTCAAGCTCTGCCAGCGATGCATCTTGCGCGAATACGTCGGCCTCCGCGACCGCGCCCAAGTCGAATTGATGACGCAGCACCGTGAGCGACTCGCGTGCCAGCGCGATCATGCGCTCGGTAGCCGCTATTTGAGCCCGCAGGCCGGCCTCTTGAATCGCCGTCGTGACCACGTTCGCGGTGAGTGTCAGGTAGGTGGCGTCCAGCGCGAAGCGGCTCGCTTCGGCCTGCGCCTCCAGCGATTCCACTTGGCGCCGGTTCGCGCCGAATATATCCGGAACGTAGCTCACCGTGACCTGCGGCGTAAACAGATTAAAGAGCGCGGTGCCGGACGTCAGCGTGGGCGCCAGCACGCCGACGGCGTTGCGCTGACGCTGCGCGTCGTAGCTCGCCTGGACCGCCGGAAAATAAGAACCGCGCTGCGCCGCGGCGATTTCCATGGCCTGGCGCAGCGCCGCTTGCGCCGACAACACTTGGGGATTCGCGCGCAGCGCCGCCGTCACCAGCTCATCGAGCTGCGCGGACCCGAACAGCGTCCACCAATTCCTCGCTACATCTTGCTGCTCCAAGAAGCGCTGCGCCGCCCCGCCCACGCCTGGCGCGGAAGCAGTGGCGGACGCGAGTGGTTCTTCGGTGTATCGCGGGGCGCTGGGCGGCTCTGGGCGATGAAAATCCGGTCCGACGCACGCCGCCACCGCCGCTGATAGTGTCGCGGCCGCGCTATACACCGGTATGCGGCGCCATGCGCTCATTCGCCCGCTTCCCGCGGTAATTCCGCCGGCAATTCCCGCGCCGTCGAGAATTTCATGATCAGCACCGGCAGCACCAGAAGGATCAAGATCGGCGCCAGCAGCATGCCGCCGACCACCACCAGTGCGAGCGGCCGCTGGACCTGGGAACCGATGCCGGTCGAAATGGCCGCGGGTATCAGGCCCACGCAAGCCACCGCGCACGTCATCATCACCGGCCGGAGTTGCGTGCGGCAGGTCTGCAGCATGGCGCTGGCGCGATCGAGGCCCGATTCCAGACTCAGGTGGTAGTACGACACCACCAGGATGCCGTCCATCGCCGCAATCCCAAACAGCGCGACGAACCCGATCGCGGAGGACACGCTGAAGGCCGTATCGGTCACCCACAACGCGAAAATTCCGCCCAGCAGCGCCATCGGGATCACGCTCGCGGCCAACAGGGCGTCGCGCAAATTGCCGAAATTCAGGTACAAGAGCAGAACAATCAAGGCGATCGACAGCGGCACGGCGACCATCAGGCGCCCGATCGCCTCCTGCAAATTGCCGAATTCGCCCACCCATTCGAGCCGGTAGCCGCCCGGCAGAAGCACCCGGTCATTTACGGCGCTCTGCGCCTCGAGCACGGCGCCGCCGAGATCGCGGCCGCGCACGCTGAACTTGATGGGCACATAACGCTGTTGCTGCTCTCGATAAATGAACGCCGCACCGGAAACCAAATGCACGTCGGCGACATCCTCGAGCGGCACCTGGATGAGGCCGTTGCCGCCGGTGGCGGGCGCCGCGATGGGAATGCGCCGGATCGAATTGAGGCTCTGGCGATAGGGAGACGCGAGGCGCACCATCATCGGAAAGTGCCGGTCGCTGGTGCCTTCGTACAAATCGCCCGCGCTCTGTCCGCCGATGGCGGTTTGGACCACCGCATTGACATCACCGGGCGCAAGGCCATAGCGCGCAGCCCGCACGCGATTGACATCGATGCGAATGGTCGGCTGTCCGAGCGATCGAAAAACGGCGAGATCCGTGATGCCCGGCACGTTGGCGAGCACGGCGGCAATCGCATTGGCGGTCTTTTCCAGGGTCTCCAAATCGTTGCCGTACACCTTGACCGAATTTTCCCCCTTCACGCCCGACGCCGCCTCTTCGACGTTGTCTTGGATGTATTGGGAAAAATTGAAGTCGACGCCGGGAAACTGCTGTTGCAGCTCCTCGGTCATGCGCAGCGTGAGCTTTTCCTTATCCATACCGGCCGGCCAGGTATCGAAGGGCTTCAGCGGCACGAAGAATTCCGCATTGAAAAACCCGGTGGCATCGGTGCCGTCATCGGGCCGGCCGTGCTGCGACACCACCGTTTCCACCTCGGGAAATTTTCTCATGATCGCGCGCATGCGGTTGACGTAGGTGTCGCTGTCCTCCAGCGAAATGGATTGCGGGAATGTGGCGCGGATCCACAAGTTTCCCTCTTCGAGCTTCGGCAGAAATTCGAGTCCCAGGGAGCGCACCGCGAAAATGGCCGCGAGGGCCATTACGGCGACGCCGGTGAGCGCCACGATGCGATTGGCCAGCACGAATTCCAGCGCTGGCTGGTACGCGCGCCGCAGCGCCCGCACCACCCGTGTCTCCCGCTCGGACACGAGCTGGGGAAACAGCAGCAAACTCAACGCCGGCGCAATCGTGAAGGTTGCGATCAAGCCGCCGGCGATGGCGTAGGCGTAGGTTTTCGCCATCGGCCCGAAAATGTGCCCCTCGATGCCCGACAGCGTAAAGAGCGGCACGAACCCGGCGATGATGATTGCGGCGGCGAAAAAGATCGACTGACTGACCTCCGCCGCCGCCAGCGATATCGTTCCCATCTTGCCGCGAAAGCCGCTCGGAACGCGCATCTTGTGCAACTGACTCGGTCCGGTGCCCAAATGCGCGGAGGCCTCCGCGAGATGCCTGAAAATATTCTCGACCATGATCACGGTGGCATCGACCACCAGCCCGAAATCGATCGCGCCCACCGACAGCAAATTGGCGGATTCGCCGCGCAACACCATGAGCCCGATGGCGAACGACAGCGCGAACGGTATGGTCATGGCGACGATCACGGCACTGCGCAAATTGCCGAGGAAGGCCCATTGCAACAGGAATATGAGCACGATGCCCGCGACCATGTTGTGCAGCACGGTGTGGGTCGTGATATTGATCAAATCGCTGCGATCGTAAATGCGCTCGATGCTGACGCCGGGCGGCAGGATGCCGCTCTTGTTGATCTTGTCCACTTCGGCTTCGACGCGCTTGATGGTGGGCACGCTTTCGGCGCCGCGGCGCATCAGCACGATGCCCTGCACGATGTCGTCCACGTCGTTGTAACCGGCGATGCCGAGGCGCGGCAGATGGCCGATCTTGACCTCCGCCACATCGCCGATGACCACGGGCGCGCCCTGGTTGTTGGTGATCAGCGTATGACGAATGTCATCGGCGGAGTGAATCAGACCCACGCCGCGCACCACGGCGGCTTGAGCGCCGAAATCGACCGTTTGGCCGCCGACATTGATATTGGCGTTGCCGAGAGCGGCCAATACCTGCGGCACCGACAGACCGTTGCCCACCAGTTTGTGCTGATCGATGGCGATCTCGTACGTCTTGGTCTTTCCGCCCCAGCCGGTCACATCGATGACTCCGGGCACGGCCTTGAAGCGCCGCTCCAAGACCCAGTCCTCGAGGGTTTTCAAGTCGGTTACGGAATAATTCGGCGGACCGACCACCCGATAACGGAAGATTTCACCGATCGGGCTGGTCGGCGAAATTTGCGGCTGGGCGCCGTTCGGCAGCGCAGCGAGCTGCGACAAGCGGTTGGTCACCCATTGCTCGGCTTGGTAGTAGGTGAAGTCGTAGGTGAATTGCACTTTGACGTCGGAAAGCCCGAACAGCGAAATGGTCCGTATGGCCTGCACGTTTGGAATCCCGGCCATCTGAATTTCGAGCGGGATGGTGATGTAGCGCTCGATTTCCTCGGCGGATTGCCCGGTGCTTTGGGTGACCACATCGACCAGCGGCGGCACCGGATCCGGATAGGCCTCGATGTTGAGCGCGAGGAAGCTGGCGACGCCGGCGCCCAGCACCATAACCAGCAGCACCACGATCAGCACCCGCTGCCGCAGTGCGAAGGAGACGATTCGGTTCACGATCCGGGTACTGCCGCTTGATCGATGAAAAGACCGCCCTTGGTGACGATCCGCTCTCCCGGCTTAAGGCCATCTTCCACCTCGACCAGGCCGTCGTTGGTGCGGCCCGTGCGGATGGCGCGGTAGGCGAGCAGTCCTTCCCCCTGCAGCACCCAGACGTGCGCGGCCTCGCCCTCATAGACCGCGGCGGCCTCCGGTATGGCGGGTGATTGCGAGGCAGCGCTGGTTTGAATCCGAAAGTTGGCGAACATTTCCGGTTTCAGCGCCCGATCGCGGTTGTCGATTTCGGCCCGCACCGCCAATCGGTGGGTCACCGGGTCGATGATGGCGGCGATATAGGTGACGCGAGCGACGAAGGTGCGCTTCGGATAGGCGCCCACATGAACGTCCATGACCTGTCCCAGTTGCACCGTCCCGGAATCGGCCTCGCGCACGTTCGCCAGCAGCCAGACGCTCGACGTATCGGCGATGGTGAATACCGGTGTACCGCCGCCCGCCTGCACGTACTGGCCCGGTCCCAATTGACGGTCCACGACCACGCCGGCTATCGGCGCGGTGAGCGGCGCCACCGCATCGATCGTGTGAGCCTCCTCGAGAGCGCCGATTTCCGCGTCGGACTTGCCCAAAATCTTGAGCCGGTTGCGCACCGAATGCACGGCGGCTTCCGCCGCCGTGAGATCCGCCTGGGCCGATTGCCAATCCTGCAGGCTGCCGCCCTTGGCGTCGAGCAGCGCGTGCTTGCGCGATTCATTGATGCGCGCGAGCTTGAGCTGCGCCACCGCCGAGGCGAGATCGCTTTGCGCCTGGACGAATTCAGAGGCTTCCACGGTCGCGAGCGTCGCGCCCTTGTTCACGGTATCGCCCAACCCCGCGACCACTCGGGTCACTTGCCCCGAATAAGGCGAATACACCGGCGTCGTGCGATCGCCGTTGACGGCAATCTTGCCTTCGGTCAATTCCTCGCTGACGAAGCCGTGCAGACCCACGGTTTCGATGGTCAAGGTTTTCAGCTGTTGTGCGGTTGCGCGAAAAGTACCCGGCGGCGATGCCTCGCCCGCCGGCGCCTCGCGCTTGCCGAAGACCCTGCCGCCCAACCAAAAACCCAAAATCACCAAGATGACTACCGTCAATCCCACGGCCGCGGCCCGCCATTGCCGCTCCTTGGACCAGGCGCGCCGGCTGATTGCCTCCTGGCCGCTCGGCTGCCGCCCGGGATTGCCCGGCACTTCGCTCATGCATTGCCCTGCTCGATAATGGGCACGCAGTGTGCCACAGTCGCCCGGAAGGCTACACGTGGTTTATCGGCCGGGATTGACTAGAACTTGTATACGCCCTGCAGGACAACTTCGGTTTGGTTGTCGGCGTATGTGGACGGAGCACCGGCTTGATCGATGGTGCGTACAAAACTCGGCTGGGTCGACTTGTCGTAGCGGCCTTCGAATCGCAGCTCGAAACTCTTGACCGGATCATAGCCAAGAGTGAGCGTGCCTTCCTTTAACGTCTGCGCGATACCCGTGGCGGTGACGAACCCGTTCTTGTCGTCCAGGTACTCGACTCGCAATGACACGCGCCATTGATCGCTGATGGCGTAATTCGTGTAGAAGGCTGCTCCATTCCATGCGAGCGTGGGATAGCCGGCCGTATGCTGCTGCTGCTGGCCCCAGTCGTAGCTCAGAACAAAGGTCAGCGCGTCGGTTGCATTGTAGGTGGCGACCGCGTCGATCAGTATCTTTGGCGCATCGTAGGGCAGGTTACTAAGCGGATACGTGTAAAAGGTTGGCGTGGAGTCATCCTTGCCGACATACGCCTGAGTCGTGAGCGAGAACGCCTTGTTCGGAGTCCACGCGATGCCGAACTCTCCGGTCTTCGAGCCGTACGTTTGCAGCGAGGAGTAGTTCCAGCCATTGTTGACACCCGCAATGACGCTGAACGTATCGCTCGCGGCATAGGTCGCGCGAATACCCGTATGCGTCAATGGCTCGGCATAGAACAGGAAGGATCGGGAGAAATTCGTATTGCCCGTGGGGGCGATGACCTCCGCGCCCGCCAGCGTCACGAACTTGCCGCCGATGACCGTAAGCGGTCCCTTGGCGTACTGTATGAATCCCTGAACGATATCGAAAGTGTTGGGATTGCTGCCCTCCGCGGCGTTCAGGATCTTCATGTCCTCGCCGGCGGCGACGTCCACCAGGGCACCGAATCCCTCCTTGGGCTGGTACGCGACCGTCAATGCGGCCTGGTCGAGCTGAAAGGTGTCGTGCTTGTCGTCGAACTGGTGATCAGTGTTGTAGCCGTTCGAATGGTAGTAGGACGCGGCGACATAGCCGCTCTCGGTGAGTCCCGACGCGGTAAGCACATCGGACAATGATGGCGCGGTCGGCTTGGCCGGCGCCGTCGCATCGTCCGCCCATGTCACCCCGCACGCACCGAAACCCAGCATCATCGCCACGGCAACCAGTCGCTTTCCATGCTCTATCATACGATTCAATCTCCCCATGCATACTAGTAGTCCCGGCAATGCGGGCCCGCATCGGATGGCCGCGGCCCGGTGACGCGTGTGCGCCACCGGGCTTGCGCCGATCGGTTCACTCCACTCGTTCCCCGTGGAGCGAGATGTCCAGGCCTTCGCGTTCTTGTTCCTCGGTGACGCGCAGACCAATGGTCATGTCGATGACTTTCAGAATGATGAAGCTGACCACGAAGCCGTAGATCAGCGTGGTGCCCACGCCCCACAGCTGGGTGAGTACCGATCCATCGGCGCCGCTGATTTCCTTGCTGGCGAAGACGCCCGTGAGCAAGGCACCGATGATGCCGCCGATGCAGTGCACGCCGAACGCGTCGAGCGAGTCGTCATAGCCCAACGCGCTCTTCAGCGAGGTCGCTGCGAAGAAGCAAATGACGCCGGCGACCACGCCGATGACGACCGCCGGTGTGGGCCCGACAAAGCCCGACGCCGGCGTGATCGCGACCAATCCTGCGACGGCGCCGGAGGCGATGCCCAAGACACTGGGTTTGCCCTTGACGATCCATTCGGCGAACATCCACGCCAATGCGGCCGCGGCGGTTGCAATCTGGGTCGCGGCCATCGCCATGCCCGCGCGCCCGTCGGCAGCGACGGCGGAACCGGCGTTGAAGCCGAACCAGCCCACCCACAACAGCGAGGCGCCGATCAGCGTCAACGTCAGGTTGTGCGGTGCCATGGCTTCCTTGCCGTATCCCACGCGTTTACCGAGCACCAGGCAGCTCGCGAGGCCGGCAATACCCGCATTGATGTGCACCACGGTGCCGCCGGCGAAATCGAGAACGCCCTTGACGGCGAGCCAGCCGCTGGGTTCCCAGACCCAGTGAGCGATCGGGCAATACACGACGAGCGACCAGACCGACATGAACACGAGCATCGCGGAGAACTTCATGCGATCGGCAAATGCGCCCGCAATCAGCGCCGGCGTGATGATCGCGAATGTCAGCTGGAACATCGCGTAGACGGTTTCCGGAATGGTGAGCGCCAGATGCGACACGGTGAGCTTGTTCGCATCTTGCATGAAGGTCATGCCGTTGAATAACGCGCGCGTCGAGCCTCCCAGGTAAGGACTTCCCGGCGTAAACGCCCAGGAATATCCGATCAGCCACCAAAGGAGCGTGACCACGCAGGTGACCGCGAAGCTCTGCATCAGCGTCGCCAGCACGTTCTTCTTGCGGACCATGCCGCCGTAGAAGAGTGCGAGACCCGGTATGGTCATCATCAACACCAACGCCGTGGAGGTCAGCATCCAAGCGGTGTCGCCGGAATTGATCTTATCGACGCCGATGAGCTGCGGCTCGGTGGGCGCGGGCGCGGCTTCGGGCGCGGTCGCCGGCGCTGCCGCGGCTGCAGGCGCCGGTGCTCGCTGCGGTGCCGCGGCGCTAGGCGCGTCTTCGGCCCACGCAGCGGGAATCGAGAACGCCAACAAACTCAAAAGGACTAATCGAGGCAGTTTAGTCTTCAATGCGAATCCCCTTCTGGTTCTAAATTGCGCTGGCGCCGCTCTCACCCGTGCGAATGCGCACGACTTGCGTGAGGTCGGAGACGAATATTTTCCCGTCGCCCACTTTGCCGGTCTGGGCGGACTTGATGATTGCCTCGATCACCTGGTCGGCTAGGGCGTCCTCGACGGCAATTTCGATTTTGGTTTTGGGTACGAACTCGACGGTATATTCGGCACCCCGATAGATTTCGGTGTGCCCGCGTTGCCGCCCAAAGCCACGGACTTCGGTGACGGTGACGCCTTGCACGCCGACCTCATGAACCGCCTGTACGAACATCGTCCAGCTTGAATGGTTTGATAATTGCGGTAATCAGTTTCATCGAACGACATCCCTCCCGCGCGATTTATGGCGAGCCCCCCGCACCGAGGGCACTTCTTTGTGGTAAGCACTTCTCGTGCCAAATTCGAAGATCCCAGCCGGATCAGGTAGTTACCGCGGTGGGGGGCGTTCTTCTGGTTTCCCGTTGCACCGCGACGGCGCATTGATCACGAGGCGTGCATCGGCATGCGGCACGGATGGCCGCTCGGGATTTGTGGCCGGCGTAATGCGTCTAAGGCTTGACCTTGGGCGATTTCAAAGCGCTATCCACGGCCGCGGCGTACTCAGAGCCGTCGAGTTTACGCGGGCGATCCCAACCCTCCACGGTGACTTGCGGCGGCCGCGTGAGCGTGAGCTTCGCTTCAGGCGCGTTCGCACCGATCGTCGACCCGGCGCCGATGGTCGCCCGCGCGCCAATGCGCACCGGCGCCACCAGCATGCTGCCGGACCCTATGAAAGCGCCGTCGTCGATCGTCGTCGGCCATTTGTTGGCCCCGTCATAGTTGCAGGTAATTGTGCCGGCGCCGATGTTGACCTCTTTGCCCACTTGGGCGTCGCCCAGGTAGCTCAAGTGGTTCGCCTTGCTGCCCGCTCCGACATCGCTGTGCTTCACTTCGACGAAATTGCCGATATGCACGCCCCGGTGCAGGACGGTTTCGGGCCTCAGGCGCGCGAACGGACCAATTCTGCAGTGCTCCGCGACTGTCGCCTCATCGATGACGCAGTTCGCGTGCACCTCGGTGTCGGCGCCCAGGCTCGAGTTGCGAATGGTGCAATTGGGCCCAATTTTGACGCGCGCGCCCAGGCGCACCTTGCCCTCGAACACCGCATTGACGTCGATGAACACATCCCGTCCGACCTCGATGTCGCCGCGCACGTCGATACGCCCCGGATCGGCGAGCGTCGCGCCCGCCAGCATCAATTCCTCGGCGCGCCCGCGTCGATAGGTGGCCTCGACTTGCGCCAGCTGGATTCTGTCGTTGACGCCCATGACCTCCGCTGCATTCGGCGCCAGCAACGCATCCACGCGATTTCCGGCTTGCACCGCTCCCGCCACCACACCGGTCAAATAGAACTCGCCCTGAGCGTTGTCGCTGCCCAGGCCCAGCAGCCATTCCCGCAACCGCGCGCCGGGAGCCGCCATGAGCCCGGTGTTGACCTCGCGAATCTTGAGCTGTGCCGCATCGGCGTCCTGATGCTCGACGACCGCGCTCACGTGGCCGCGGCTGTCGCGCACGATGCGCCCGTAGCCGGCGGGATCGTCGAGATCGACGGTGAGCACGGCGAGCGCGCCCTGGTCGGCGCGCTTGATCAATTTCTTGAGGGTCGATGCACCGATTAGCGGCACGTCGCCGTACAGAACCAGCACCGTATGGTCGTCGGGAATGACGGCCATCGCCTGCATCACCGCATGACCCGTGCCCAACTGAACGGCCTGCAGGATCCAATCGAGAGCTTCATGCTGCAGCGCCGCCTGCACCTCGGCGCCGCCGTGGCCATAGACCACGCAGATGCTCGCGGGCTCTAGCGACCGTGCGGTGCGGATCACGTGCTGCAGCAGCGGTTGTCCCGCCAGCGGCTGCAGCACCTTGGGCAAGTCCGAGCGCATCCGCTTGCCCTGTCCCGCGGCGAGTATGACGACGGAAAGCGGTATGACGATTCCTTGGGACAAGATTTCCTAGCGCTTTTTTCGCAGGCGCTCGATCGCTCGCAGTTGCGCCACCGCCCGCGCCAATTCGGCCTGAGCCTCTGCGATGTCCATCTTGTCGCTGCGGCTGCGCATGGCCTCCTCGGCGCGCTGCTTCGCCTCCTGCGCGGCCGCCTCATCCAGATCGCGCGCGCGCGCGGCCGTATCGGCGAGCACCGTGACCAGATGCGGCTGGACTTCGAGCGCGCCGCCGCCTACATAGAACGAATGCTCTTCCTGGCCCTCTTGCTGCACCCGCACCTCACCGGCCTTCAGCGTGGTCAAAAGCGGCGCGTGACGCGGCGCAATGCCGAGTTCGCCTTGCGAACCGGGGACGAACACCATGGTCGCCTCGCCCGAGAAGATCTCTCCTTCGGCGCTGACGATATCGACATGAATGGTGTGGGCCATGATAGCTCTTAGGACAATGTCTTGGCTTTCTCGACCGCTTCTTCGATGGTCCCGATCATATAAAAAGCCTGTTCGGGCAGATGATCGTATTCGCCGGCGATGATGGCCTTGAAACCTCGGATGGTGTCCTTCAGCGACACGATTTTGCCGTCTTGGCCGGTGAATACCTTGGCGACGTTGAACGGCTGCGATAAAAACCGCTGAATTTTGCGCGCGCGGTACACGGAGAGCTTGTCTTCCTCGGACAACTCGTCCATGCCGAGAATCGCGATGATGTCTTGCAGCTCCTTGTAGCGCTGCAATACCGCCTGCACGCCGCGCGCGGTATCGTAGTGCTCCTCGCCCACCACCAGCGGATCCAATTGGCGACTGGTGGAGTCGAGAGGGTCGACCGCGGGGTAGATGCCGAGCGAGGCGATCTGCCGCGACAACACCACCGTGGCGTCCAAGTGCGCGAAGGTGGTCGCCGGCGACGGGTCGGTCAAGTCGTCCGCGGGAACGTAGACTGCTTGGATGGAGGTGATCGATCCCGTCTTGGTCGATGTGATGCGCTCTTGCAGCACGCCCATTTCCTCGGCAAGCGTCGGTTGGTAGCCCACCGCCGACGGCATGCGGCCCAAGAGCGCGGACACTTCCGTGCCGGCCAGGGTGTAGCGATAAATATTGTCGACGAAGAACAGCACGTCGCGGCCTTTGCCCGAAGCCTGCTTCTCGTCGCGAAAGTACTCCGCCATGGTCAAGCCGGTCAGCGCGACGCGCAGACGATTGCCGGGCGGCTCGTTCATCTGGCCGTAAACCATGGCCACCTTGGAATTGGCGAGATTGTCCTTGTCGATGACGCCCGATTCGATCATCTCGTGATAGAAATCGTTGCCTTCGCGAGTGCGTTCGCCGACGCCCGCAAACACCGAGAGGCCGCTGTACTGTTTGGCGATGTTGTTGATGAGTTCGAGCATGTTCACGGTCTTGCCCACGCCCGCGCCGCCGAACAGGCCGACCTTCCCGCCCTTGGCGAAGGGCACCAGCAAATCGATGACCTTGATGCCGGTCACCAGGAGATCTTGACCACCGGCTTGATCCTCATAGGCGGGTGCGGGGCGGTGGATCGGCAGGGTGTGGGCGGAACTCACCGGCCCTCTCTCATCCTGCGGCTTGCCCAGCACGTCCATGATGCGTCCGAGCGTGGCCGCGCCAACGGGTACGGTGATTCCCTTGCCGGTGCCCGTGACGGAGAGGCCGCGGCGCAACCCCTCCGAGGGCCCCATTGCGATCGTGCGCACGATGCCGTCGCCGAGCTGCTGCTGCACCTCGAGAGTTAAATCCACGTCGTCTAGCTTGAGTGCGTCGTAGACCTTGGGGATCTGATCGCGCGGAAACTCCACGTCGATGACCGCGCCGATGATTTGCACGATTTTGCCGCTGGACATGCTTGATAACCCTCTTAGCCTTAAACCGCGGCCGCGCCGCCCACGATCTCCGAAAGCTCTTTGGTGATCGCGGCCTGCCGGGCCTTGTTGTAAATGAGTTGCAGCTCGTCGATGAGCGAGCCGGCGTTGTCGGTTGCGCTCTTCATGGCCACCATTCGCGCCGCCATCTCGCAGGCGACATTTTCCACGGCGCCTTGGAAGACCTGCGATTCGATGTAGCGCATCAGAATTCCGTCGAGAATCGCGACCGCATCGGGCTCGAAAATGTAATCCCAGCGCTCTTGCAATTCGCTCTTGTCGATGGTCTCGAGCGGCAGCAGCTGCGATACCACGCCCTTTTGGCTCATGGTGTTGACGAACACGTTGTGCGCCAGCAGCAGCTTGTCCACCTTGGTGTCGCGATAGAAATCGAGCATGACCTTGGTGGGGCCGAGCAGATCCTTCACATGCGGCCTGTCGCCCAAATGCGTGGCCGAAGCGCACAGTTCGACGCCTCCCAAGCGGCGAAAGAACTGCAGCGCCTTCACCCCGATCGCGCACACGTAGACCTTCGCGCCGGCGGCTTGCGCCTCGCGAATCGCGCCGAGAGCGGCTTTGAACAAATTCAGGTTCAGCGAACCGGCGAGGCCCCGGTCGGTGCTGATCACGATGATGCCGACCGAGCGCACCTCGCGCTCCAAGGTGAAGGGATGCTTGTAATCCAGGTTCACTTGGCGCAGGTGGCCGACGATCTTGCGAATCTTTTGCGCGTACGGGCGCGCCGCTCGCATCCTCTCCTGCGCTTTGCGCATCTTGCTCGCCGCCACCATTTCCATGGCTTTGGTGATCTTCTGAGTATTCTTGATACTCGCGATCTTGCCTCTGATTTCCTTTGCGCCTGCCATAGTGTTCTCTTGCTGTCTTCGCTTACAGCGTCGCGAAGAATTCGTCGCAGCACTTCTTGAACCCCGCTTCGACTTCCTTGGACAGATCCGGTTTGGCGTTGATGGCCTTCAGCAATTCCGAGCAGGTGGCGCGCGCGAAGGATTGCAAGCCCGCTTCGGTCTCCACGACTTTGCGGCGATCGACCTTGTCGAAGTAGCCGTTGTTGCCGGCATACAGCGACAGCGCCATCTCCGCCACCGACATCGGCGAGTATTGCTTCTGCTTCATGAGCTCCGTGACGCGCTGGCCGCGCTCGAGCTGCTTGCGCGTGGCCTCGTCCAAGTCCGACGCGAACTGCGAGAACGCGGCGAGCTCCCGGTATTGAGCCAGCGACAAACGCACCCCGCCGCCCAGCTTCTTGATGATGTTGGTCTGTGCGGCGCCGCCGACGCGCGACACCGAAATCCCGGCGTTGATCGCCGGTCGCATGCCGGCGTTGAACAAATCCGTTTCGAGAAAGATCTGGCCGTCGGTGATGGAGATGACGTTGGTCGGAACGAAGGCCGTCACGTCGCCCGCTTGGGTTTCGATGATGGGCAGGCCCGTGAGCGAGCCGGTCTTGCCCTTGACGCGGCCCTTGGTGACTTTTTCCACATACTCCTCGTTGACCCGCGCCGAGCGCTCGAGTAGACGGGAATGCAAATAGAACACGTCGCCCGGGTAGGCTTCGCGCCCCGGAGGCCGGCGCAGCAGCAGCGAGATCTGTCGATAGGCGACGGCCTGCTTGGACAAATCGTCGTACACGATCAAGGCGTCCTCGCCGTTGTCCATGAAGTACTCGCCCATGGCGCAGCCGCCATAGGGCGCCAGATACTGCATTGCGGCCGGCATGGAGGCCGAAGCCGCCACGATGATGGTGTGCGCCATCGCGCCGTGCTCTTCGAGTTTGCGCACCACGTTGGCGATCGAGCTCTGCTTCTGTCCGACGGCGACGTAGACGCACTTAACGCCGGTGCCCTTCTGATTGATGATGGTATCGATGGCCACCGCGGTTTTGCCGGTCTGCCGGTCGCCGATGATGAGCTCGCGCTGACCGCGGCCGATCGGCACCATGGCATCGATGGCCTTGAGACCGGTCTGAACGGGCTGCGACACGCTCTTGCGGAAAATCACGCCCGGCGCCACCCGCTCGAGCGGTGACTTCGACTTGGCATTTACCGGGCCCTTGCCGTCGATCGCCTGTCCCAGCGAGTCGACGACCCGGCCGAGAAGTTCCGGGCCCACGGGCACCTCGAGAATGCGCCCGGTGGTCTTCACCTCCGATCCCTCGGAGATGTGCTTGTAGTCGCCCAAGATCACGGCACCGACCGAGTCTTGCTCCAGGTTCAGCGCCAGACCGAAGGTGTTGCCGGCGAACTCCAGCATTTCGCCGTAGCGCGCGTCGGCTAGGCCGTGGATACGCACGATGCCGTCGGTGACGCTCACCACCGTGCCGACATTGCGCGCGTCGGCTGCCGATTTGAATTTTTCGATGCGCGCCTTGATCAGGTCGCTGATTTCCGATGCCTTGATGGACATAACAACCCTCGTGCTGCGAGCCCTTCCGCGGCCCGCGTAAGCTTTACGTTAGCGTGCCAATTCCGTTCCGAGACGCTCCAGGCGGCCCTTTAACGAGCCGTCGATCACCAGATCCCCGGCGCGAATCACCGCCCCGCCCAGCAGCGTCGCGTCCACCCGGTTCTGCATGCGCACCCGGCGATTCAGCCGCTTGTCGAGCGCTTGCCTGAGTTTGTCGGCTTGGGCGGCATCGAGCGGCACGGCGGAAATGACTTCGACGTCGACGGTATTTTCGATTTGGGCGCGCAGGAACTCATAATGAGCCGCGATTTCCGGCAGCAGCGGCAATCGGCGATTCTCCGCGAGCACTGCCACGAAATTTTGCATGGCCGCATCGAGCCGGGCGCCCGCGATGCCGCCGATGAATTCGGCGAGGCCCGCCGGCGTCCACCGTGGATTGTTGAGGAGGGCCGCCACATGCGCATCCGCAAGGATCTCGGCCGCCACCTTGAGTCCCTGCGACCACTCGGCAAGGCCATTGGCCACTCGCGCATATTCGAACGCCGCCTTGGCGTACGGCCGCGCGATGGTCGCGCGCTCAGCCATTCGCCACCTCGGCGGCCAGTCGATCCAACAGCGCGGCATGGGTCTTCGGATCGATCTCGCGCTCGAGCAGGCGCGCGGCGCCTTCCACCGCCAGTTTGCCGACTTCTTGGCGCAAGCCTTCCCGCGCACGCGTACTTTCGCGCGCCGCTTCCTCGTGCGCCTGCGTGACCAGGCGCGCGGCTTCGGCGGACGCCGTGCCCTTGGCCTCGTCGACCATTTCGTTCGAGCGCTTGCCCGCCTGTTCGAGGATTACCGCCGCCCGGTCGCGCGCCTCGCGGATGATCTCCTTGGAGCGCGCCTCTGCTTCGGTCAAGTCCTTCTCGCTCTTCGCGGCGGCCGCCAAGCCGTCGGCGATTTTCTTCTGGCGCACTTCGATCATTTCCATGATGTGGGGCCAAATGAATTTCATCACGGCCCAGGCGACCAGGAAAAATACGATCCCCTGGATGACCAGCGTAACTGCTAAGTTCATGTCCTTCTCCTAGCGAGGCGCTGCGGCGCTGCGTTTATTTGGCGCCCAACGTACCCAAGAAAGGATTGGCATAAAGCAGCAAGAAGCCGACGGCAACGCCGATGATCGGCACCGCGTCCAAGAGCCCGGCGACGATGAACATCTTGATTTGCAGCATGTTTGTGAGTTCCGGCTGACGCGCGGAGCTCTCGAGGAACTTGCCGCCCAAGATGCCGAAGCCGATGGCGGCGCCCATGCCGCCGAGGCCGATCACGATGCCCGCTGCGATCACGGTGGCGCTCATGAGTTGAGCGATCTGCGTCAGGTTTTCCATTTATTGTCTCCGTCGGTCTTTGGTGTCTTGAAAGGAATCGGAACTAGTGCTTTTCGGCTGCAATGCCCACATACACGATGGTCAACACCATGAAAATGAACGCTTGCAGAGTGATGATGAGGTAGTGAAACCCGGTCCATACGACCCCGGCGACAAGCTGCCAGAAGCCGATAAAGTAGGTCGAGAAATGATTCAGCGCCGCGCCGAGCGTAAAACAGGCGATCAGCAGGAAGATGAGTTCGCCGGCATACATGTTGCCGAACAACCGCATCGACAGGGATAGCGGCCGCACCGCCTCCTCGATCACGCGAAACAGGAAATTGACGGGCGCCAGCAGCACCTTGAAGAAGCCGTGAGCGTGAAATGGTGCGGTGAACCACTCGCCGAAAAAAAGCCCGACGCCCTTCTCCTTGATGCCGACGTATTGGATCAGCAGAAACACTCCCAGCGCCATGCCGACCGTGGTGTTGATGTCGGCCGTGGCCACCGTGCGCAGATGCCCGACGCCGAACAGTCTGGCGGCCGCGGGCAGCGCATCGACGGGCAGGATGTCCATGAAATTCTCCAGGAACACCAGGGCGAAAATCGTGATCGCGAGCGGCGCTATGAACTTGTTGGACCCATGAAAGGTGTCCTTGACCATGTCGTCGACGAATTCCACCAAGAGCTCGACCGCGGCCTGGAATTTACCCGGCACGCCGCTGGTGGCGCGGCGCGCGGCGAGCGAAAGCAGCAGAATCAGCGTGAAGGCTAGAACCAGCGTAAAGAACACGCTGTCCAGATGAAGCGCCCAAAAGCCGCCTTGTCCCACGTCCACCGTGAGGTGCGTCAGGTGATGCTTGATATAGCCGGTCACCCCCTCCGCAGCGTCGTCTTCGAGCATCATTCCAAGGCGCATAGATCCCCGATTTTCATTCAAGAATCGTCATTTGAGCCGCACCATGCCGACCCAGTACCCAAATTGCGCGGTTGCCAGTCCAACCAACAGCGGCACCGCCTCGAGCTTCAAGCGCCCAAGCGCCAGGTACAGCGCGAGCACGAACCACAGCCATTTCAGCGCCACTCCGGCAAACATCGCGCGGCTCAACACCGCGGCGCCCGCGACCCCGGGCGCGAATGCCCGCCAGCCAAATACGGCGCTGCCGACCGCCACGATCAATCCGCCTGCCAGTGCCGCGATGCCCGACGAGGCGCCTCTATAGGCAAAATACAGAGACGCGACCAGCAATGCGCATCCCGTTTGCAGGAGCACTACCCGAACGACCAGCCGGTAACCCCGAACCGGCACGTCACTCATCGCGAAAGGAACCTCACCGGCGTCGGCGCATCCCGCCGATGCGGCGCACGACGGCTCGCTACCCTCGGTTTGCACATATGACCGTCGCCATCAAAAGAGCCCGCGCATTATAGGGAGAGGGCCTTGGAGCATCAAGGTCGATTGATCCGGGAAAGTACCTACGATCAGGTGATGTGCGCCAAGATGCCTTCGAGCTCATCGAGGCTGTTGTAGGCGACCACCAATTTACCCTTCCCGGACGCGGTGTGCTGGAAGGCAACCTTGGCGCCCAGCTTGTCGGCCAAATCGAGCTCCAGACGGCGAATATCGGGATCGGGCGGCGTTGCCGGGTGCGGCGCCGGCGGCGCGAGCAAGCGGCGCACCAACGCTTCGGTTTCACGGACCGAGAGGGCCTTTTTGGCGACCAGAGTCGCCACTTCGATCTGCTGGCGCCGCGACGTCAAGGAGAGCAGGGCGCGCGCATGGCCCATTTCGATGCTGCGCTCCTCGACCAGCTGCTTCACCTCGTCCGCAAGCTCCATGAGTCGCAATAAATTGCTGACCGCCGCTCGCGAACGGCCCACCGCCTCCGCCGCAGCCTGATGAGTGAGACCGAACTCCTCGATCAAGCGCTTAAGGGCGCGCGCCTCTTCCAGAGGATTGAGCTCCTCGCGTTGAATGTTCTCGATGAGCGACATCGCCAGAGCGGACTCATCCGGCACATCGCGGATGACAGCGGGGATTTCCGCGATTCCGGCCATCTGCGCAGCCCGCCAGCGGCGCTCGCCGGCGATGATTTCATAGCGTTGCGATTCGCCGGCGTTCCCTCCCGCCAGCGGGCGCACCAGAATCGGCTGCACCAGCCCCTTGGACTTGATCGAATCGGCGAGGTCGCTTAAGGATTCCGGGCGCATGTCCATGCGCGGCTGGTACTTTCCCCGCTGCAGCAGGTCGAGCGGCAGGTTTGCGAGCCGGTCGCCCGCCAGTGGCGGCGGCGTGTGCGCAGGCGCATCGGCGCGGCGCGCAAGCAGGGGGCTCAACTCCGCAAGTCCACGACCCAAAGACGGCTTTTTGCCGGACATGATCCAATCCCCAAGAACGGTGGGGGGGATTATACGGGCGCGGCAGGCAGATCGTCGCGACGAATCATTTCCCCGGCCAGCGCCAGATAGGCCAGGGCGCCGCGCGATTCCTTGTCGTGAAACAGCGCAGGCTTGCCGAAACTGGGCGCCTCGGCCAGACGCACGTTGCGCGGGATCATGGTGCGGAACACCTTCTCTCCGAAGTGCTCGATCAACTGCGCCGACACCTCGTTCGACAGATTATTGCGCGGATCGTACATGGTGCGCAGCAGCCCTTCGATTTGCAGATCCGGGTTGATGTTGCTGCGGATTTGCTCGATGGTTTGCACCAGGGAGCTCAAGCCTTCCAGCGCGTAATACTCGCATTGCATCGGCACTATCACCGAGTCCGCCGCAACCAGCGCGTTCAGGGTGAGCATGTTGAGCGCGGGCGGGCAATCGATCATGATCACGTCGAAATCCTCGCGAATGGCCTTCAGCGCGTTGCGCAGCTTGAATTCGCGCCCCGCCATCATCGAGAGCATCCGCACTTCCGCGGTGGTGAGATCCTGATTGGCGGGCATCAGCATGAATCCGCCGTATTCCACCGGCACCAGGGCCTCCATTGCGGTGCAATCGCCCAGCAAGACATCGCAGCTGGTGCGGGATTGAGCGTTCTTTTCGATACCGCAACCCATGGTGGCATTGCCTTGCGGATCGAGATCGATCAGCAAGACGCGCCTTTTGGTGGCCGTCAGGGAGGCCGCGAGATTGACCGCGGTGGTGGTCTTACCCACTCCGCCCTTTTGGTTTGCGACAGCGATGACCCGCTTCATGTTTTGCTCGATGTGGGCCGCGCCGACGATACGGCTTTGGCCGGCGATATGCGCCTGACGGGCGAGAGTTCCACAATATGCCGCTCGTCGTCCAGCCCCGGCAGGGCGACCCGATGGACGGCCGACACCCGGAAACCGCGCGGCAGCGCCGAAATCTCCTCGACCGGGCGCTTGCCCTTCATGGCCAGCATACGACCTTCCGCTGCGCACAGGTGACCGGCATGGGCGACGAATTCCGCGAGCGAAGACAGGGCGCGCGCCACCACCGTATCGAAGCGTCCGGCGGGTCGATAATTCTCCGCGCGCGCATGCACCACCTCGACATTGGCACAGCCCAACCTTTGCGCGGTTTGCAGGACGAAGCGCGCCTTTTTGCCTGTCGCCTCGATCAACGAGAAGTGGCGCAGCGGATTCACGAGCGCGAGCGGTAGACCCGGAAACCCGGCGCCCGTGCCCACATCGGCGATGCGCTGGCCGCACAGAAACGGCTGTAGGCTCAAACTGTCGAGCAGGTGTTTGCGCAGCATGCCGGGGCGGTCGCGAATCGCGGTGAGATTGAATTGGGCGTTGGCGATTTCCAATTCATCGACCAAACGCAACAGCGCCTCCGCCTCGGCGGCTCCAATCGTCAAACTGAAATTGGCCGCGCCATCGACCAGCAATTCACGTTCGGAGTCTCGCGTCATCGGTCACGGCTCGGCAGCGGCGAATAGGCTTATCGACAACGCGGCCGACTCCGGTGCCGATGCCGTCTCCGGCACCGCAACGAGCCGCGCGCTGAAGCGCGTCATGCCGTCGCGGCCCTCGCAACTGTCGAGGGTGTGCTCCGCCGGCGCGCGGGTTCCTCGCCACTGCGCGCAAGCCGCGGCGAACAGCGCACCGGCGCTCGCTGCGGGCAAACGTACCGATGCGTCGATGCGAATCAAGTGATCGTGGCTGAAACATAGCAAATACTCGTCCGGCCGGCGGCCGACGAACGCCGGCGGCGCGCCGCCGATCGCATAGCAATCCTGATGCAGGGTATCCGCGCCGGCCTGCGCCACATCCTGGAACAGCAGCACCTCGTGCAGCGCGAGCGGACTATCCCTCAACAACGTGCCGAAGGGCAGGATCAACAGTCCGTGCCAATCGTAGGAGGCGTCGACCGGCGGCGGGCGCGGCAGCGCGGGCGCCGGTGCGGGCGCGGAAACGCAGGCGCAGAGCATCGCGGCGCCGCTGAAGGCGACGAGGCCACGCACGCCTCGCCCAGGCGCACATCGACCTCGATAGCAGCCTTGTGCAATGCTCAGAAGGGTTCCTAAGCGGGCGCCGATCGCGATGGCGCCAGCCGATGTTCGAGTTCTTGCAGCTCAACCGCGGCGTCCGGGTCTTGCGCGCGCGCGCTGTCGAACGCGCGGCGCAACGCCGCCGCTGCGGCGTCCTTCATGTGCGCCCAGTCGTGTCCGTAGTGCGCCCGCCAATCCGCGACCAGTTCCGGCTCGAGGATGTCGTAGTCTCGATCATCGACGATCGAGTCGAGTACTATCGCGCAAAGCGCAAGCTGCTGTACCCGGGTCCACGACAGATGGGGAGCGGAATACCCCTCGGCGAAGCAACGGCGCAGGTACGCCGGTGGATCGGCGCTCGCGATCTCGTCGAGCATATCGCTCACGTCGTAGGACTTTAGTAGATGCTCGAAGCGCGCCATTGAATCCATTATCCTCGCGGTTTGGGAACATAGGAATAATGAGTCGAATTTATTTATCGCTGATGATTGCGGCGCTCTTGCTGGGGGATTCCGCAGGCTTTGCCGCCTCGCACGTCGAGCGGGGCAATTTGGTATTTGAGGACATTCCCGATCTGGGCGCCGATCCCGCGGATGCGCTTCATGCGTACCTGAGCGCGCGCGAGGCGACGCCCCTGGGCTTCACTCCCAAGGGCCAACTGCTGATCGTCACCCGCTTCGGAGACGTCGATCAATTGCACTTGGTGGACCATCCGGGCGGCCAGCGACGCCAGATCACGTTTCTACCCGATCCGATCGCGCACGGCGCGTTCTCGCCGGATCCGAATCGCAACGCTTTCTTATTTGCGCAAGACCCGGGGGGCAATGGCGCGCAGATTTATTACCAGCGCATGGGAGAACCCGGGGCGCATCGGTTGACCGACGGCAAGTCGGTGAACGCCGGGGCGCTGTGGTCCAACTCGGGGCGCGAAATCGCGTTCTTCAGCACCGCACGGGATGGAATGTCCTTCGACATCGACATCGTCGATCCGGAGAGCGGCGCCTTGCCGCACCTGGCCATCACCGGCGACGGCACCCCCTGGTATCCGCTCGACTGGTCGCCGGACGATCTCAAGCTGCTGGTGCTCAAGTATGTATCCGTTGCCGAGGGCTACCTGTACGTGGTCGATTTGAACACCGGACAAAAGCACGAAGTGGATCCGGGCGCCGCCAAGGTGGGCATCGCCGATGCGAAGTTCTCCCGCGACGGACAGGGCGTGTATCTGATTTCGGACCGCGACGCCGAGCACGCGAAGCTGCGCTACGTCAATTTGTTCACCGGCGAAAAGACCGAGATGTCCGCGCACATTCCCTGGGGTATCGAGCGCCTGGCCGTTTCCAAGGACGGACACTACTTGGCCTTCGTCAGCAACGAGGACGGCCTCAGCAAGCTCAACACCGTCGATTTGCGCACTCATCAGGATCTGATTCCGCCGAGACCTCCCGCCGCCGGCATTATCGATTCCCTGAGCTTCGATGCGGAAGGCAAACGGCTTGCATTCGCCTTTGAGGCGGCCAATCGACCCCGGGATGCGTATGTTCTCGACATGGAGAGCAACCGCCTCGAAGCCTGGACCATGAGCGAAGCGGGACCGATGGACCCCGCCAAATTCGTCACGCCGCGCTTGACGCATTTTCCGACTTTCGACCGCGAGGACGGCAAGTCGCGCCAAATTCCGCTGTACGTGTATGAGCCCGCCACGCCGAGACCGCATCCCGTTCTGCTGATCCTGCACGACGGGCCACAATCGCAATTTCGGCCGCGCTTCGATCCATGGATCGAGTACCTGGTGAATGAGCTCGGTTACGCGGTACTGGCGCCCAATATTCGCGGCTCGTCCGGCTATGGAAGAACCTATCTGTCGCTCGATAACGGCGACCTGCGCGAGGACGCGGTCAAGGACGTCGGGGCGTTGCTCGTGTGGATCGGCTTGCAAAGCGGGTTAGATGCCAAGCACATCGTGGTATCCGGCGCCGGCTATGGCGGATATCTAGCGCTCGCCTCCCTGGTCAATTTCAGCGATCGGCTGCGGGGCGGCGTCGATCTGGCCGGAATCACCGATTTCATCAGTTTTCTGAGCACGACCGCGCCGTACCGCCAAAGTCAGCGGCGCGCGGAATACGGCGATGAACGCGACCTGGATATGCGGGCGTTCCTTCGCAGAATTTCACCGCTGACCAATTCCGACCGCATATCACGGCCGCTGCTCGTGGTTCATGGGAAGAACGATCAGCGCGTGCCGGTCGGCGAGTCGGACCAGATCGTCAATCGCCTACGCAGCCGAGGCGCGCCAGTGTGGTATCTACAGGCCTCGGACGAAGGGCATGTATTCGGCAAACAGCAAGACCGCGAAGCGTATTATCGAACGTTCGCGCAATTCCTGGCGGCCGCGCGATGAGCCGGCCCGGCGTTTAGCCGGCCGCCGGCCGGGTGGGGATGGATCACGCCGCATGATCGCGCTTCCTGAGATGCACCAGCAGCAATGAGACGGCCGCCGGGGTCAGGCCCGGGATGCGCGCCGCCTGACCGAGTGTTTGCGGACGTACCGCGAGCAAACACTGGCGAGCTTCATTCGATAGTCCGCCGACCCGCGCATAGTCGATATCGGCGGGCAGCTTGAGCTCCTCATGGCGCTGCTGGCGGTCGATTTCCTGGCTCTGGCGTCTCAGGTACCCGGAGTATTTGGCCTGCACGTCCACCTGTTGTTCCACCTGCTCGGCCAAGCGCTCGTCGCCGCGCCATGCATCGGCCGGTGCGCGGTCCTCAGGCGGGGCCACACGACGCAGGTCGCCGTAGGTCAACTCCGGGCGGCGCAACAAATCGAAGGCATGGATTTCGCGCGGCAGCGGCTGTCCCAGCTTGGCGAGCAGCGCCATGTCCACCTCCTCGGGACGCACCACGGCCGCGGACATCCGGGCGACTTCGGCGGCCACCGCGTCCCGCTTGCGCTGAAAGAATTCCCAGCGGCGGTCATCGACCAAACCAAGCTGGCGGCCGAATTCGGTCAAGCGCAGATCCGCATTGTCCTCGCGCAGCGACAGACGGTACTCCGCGCGGCTGGTGAACATGCGATAGGGCTCGGGTGCGCCGCGCGTGATCAGATCATCGACCAGCACGCCCAAATAGCCCTCGCTGCGCTTGGGACACCACGGATCGCGTCCGGCGACCGCAAGTGCGGCATTGGCGCCGGCGAGCAGCCCCTGTGCCGCGGCCTCCTCGTAGCCGGTGGTGCCGTTGATCTGACCGGCGAAGAACAACCCGCCGATGAATTTGCTCTGCAAGCTGTATTGGAGATCGCGTGGATCGAAAAAATCGTATTCGATCGCGTAGCCCGGCCGGGTGATGTGGGCCTGCTCGAAGCCCTTGATAGTGCGCACGAATTCGCACTGCACGTCGAACGGCAGGCTGGTCGATATACCATTCGGATAGATCTCGTGAGTGTCGAGCCCCTCGGGCTCGATGAATATCTGATGCGACATCCGGTCGGCAAAACGCACGACCTTGTCTTCGACCGACGGGCAGTAGCGCGGGCCGGACCCTTCGATCAGTCCGGTGAACATCGGCGAACGCGCGGTCGCGCCGCGAATGATGGCGTGGGTGCGCTCATTGGTGGCGGTGATGTGGCAGGGAAGCTGGCGCGGATGCAAGGCGCGCGTGCCGAGATAGGAGAACACGGGCCGGGGATCGTCGCTGTGCTGCTCGCGCAATCCATCGTAATCGATGCTGCGCCCGTCTATGCGCGGCGGTGTGCCGGTCTTCAATCGGCCGACGCGCAGCGGCAGCTCGCGCAAGCGCGCCGCCAGAGCATTCGATGGCGGGTCGCCGGCCCTGCCGCCGGCATGATTTGCCATACCGACGTGAATTTTCCCGCCGAGGAACGTGCCCACGGTCAGCACCACGCTGCGTGCGCGAAATTCGAGGCCGCTCTGGGTGCGGCAGCCGGTCACCCGGTCCGCCTGCAAGATTAGATCGGCGACTTCTTGCTGAAAGAGCTGCAGATTCGGCTGTGTCTCGAGCATGCGGCGGATGGCGCGCTTGTAGAGCCGGCGGTCGGCTTGTGCTCGAGTGGCGCGTACCGCGGGACCCTTGCTCGCATTCAGGGTGCGCAACTGAATGGCCGACTCATCCGCGGCGAGCGCCATGGCGCCCGCCAACGCATCGATCTCCTTGACCAAGTGCCCCTTGCCAATGCCGCCGATCGCCGGATTGCAACTCATCTGCCCCAGCGTCTCTATATTGTGCGTGATTAATAGGGTACGGGCGCCCATGCGCGCGGCAGCGAGCGCCGCCTCGGTGCCCGCGTGGCCGCCGCCGATCACAATGACGTCGGATTCCGCCCTGAAACGCATCGACTTAGATTCCACTCAATTTCGCAAGGCGCGTACTGTAAACCGGTATCCGGCAAACTGCCAGGAAGCCTCACCTCGCGTACCTTGGAAGATTCCGCGGCCTCAAAGACGAACTGTGCCGCAAATCTACCAAGTCAGGGGCGGAGTCGGATAGCGAATCGATACACTACCCGGAAGAATCGGCCAAAGAATCGGAAAGACCCCATGTGGCTAGTGCGAACCGCTTGCATAGCGTGCTTCTTGAGTTCGAGTGGGCTGGCGGCAGCCGCGCCCGCCGCGATGCCCCTGCACGAGTGCCGTCTCGAGCATCCGCTCAAGCTCATGTCGGTAGCCGCCCGCTGCGGCCTGCTCAAGGTCGCCGAGGATCCGCTGCAACCGGCCGGCCGCGCCATCCTGCTGCGCGTCGCCGTCATTCCCGCGCTCAATCGCCGCGCGACCGCGGCGCCGCTGTTCCTGCTCGCGGGAGGACCCGGTCAGTCCGCCACCGACCTGTACGTGAGCAATGCCGGCGCATTCGCGCGCGTCAACCGCAATCACGATATCGTGCTGGTGGATCAGCGCGGCACGGGCGCATCCTCGCCGTTATTCTGCAACTACCCCGACGACTGGCGGGACACGAGCGACGCGATGCCTACACTGCGTCAAGCGACGCGCGCTTGCTTGAACGAACTCGGCGATCGCGTCCGCCATTACACCAGCAGCATCGCGGTGCGGGATCTCGACCAGGTGCGCGGCGCGCTAGGGCTTCGGCAGATCGATCTTTATGCCGCCTCGTACGGCACGCGAATGGCGGAGCTGTACCTGCGACGCTATCCGGCCACGGTCCACGCGGTCATATTGGATGGCGTGACCTATCCCCAGCAGGCGATTGGACTGGAGACGCCCTGGGACGGCGAACGGGCGCTCGATCTGATCGTGGCGCGCTGCCTCGCAGCGCCCGATTGCGCGGCCGCCTACCCCGACTTGAAGCAGAATCTCGATGAATTGCGCCGCAGGTTCGGTCCGGAAAAAACTCCGTTGACGCTGCGCGATCCCTCGACCGGGCAGCCGCTCGAGATCGAATTCAACCGCGGCCTGTTGAGTGCGTCGCTGCGCTTTTTGTCGTACAGCTCGACCGAAGCGTCGCTGCTGCCCGACCTGATTCATCGCGCGGCGGGCGGTGAACTCGCGCCGCTCGCCGCCCAGGCCGTCATGGCGTCGCGGCTGATCCGCGATCAGCTCGCGAGCGGCATGCAAAACAGCGTGGTTTGCAGCGAGGACGTGCCTTACTTCGCCGCGGGCGCCATCGACAGGGGAAAGCTGGCGCAAACCTACCAAGGGCCGGATCAACTCGATGCGCTGGCGGAAGTCTGCAAACTGTGGCCTCGAGGACCGGTGGACGCGGATTTGCACAGCGCGTTGCAAAGCGACGTGCCGATCTTGCTGCTGTCGGGCGAGGCGGACCCGGTCACGCCCCCGAGAGACGCCGAACGCCTGGCGCAGGGGCTGGCGCACCATCGGCATTTGATGCTCCGCGGCGAGGGGCACGGCCAATTGGCGACCGGCTGCATGCCGAAACTGATGGCGGAGTTCCTCGACAACCCCGATCCGCCGGCGCTCGACGCGACCTGCCTCGAGCGGCATCATCCGGCGCCGTTTTTCGTCGACTCCACCGGACCCGCGCCGTGATCGAGGCCAAAGCTCTGTGCAAGCGATTCGGCACCATCGAGGCCGTGCGCGAGGTGTCCTTCGTCGCGCCCGACGGGGAAATCACCGGAATTCTGGGGCCGAACGGCGCCGGCAAATCGACCACCCTGCGCATGGTTTACGGCGTTCTCGCCCCCGATAGCGGCGGCGTACTCATCGACGGCATCGACATGCGCGGCGAGCCCTCGCGTGCGCGAGCGCATCTCGGGGTGCTGCCGCATACGGCCGGGCTGTACGGCAACTTGTCCGCGCGCGAAAACATCGACTACTTCGGCCTACTTCAGGGCATCGGCCGCAGGCAGCTGCGCACGCGCACCGCGGATCTCGTGGACAGTCTCGCCATGGAGAGTTTCATCGAGCGCCGCGCCAAGGTCCTCTCGCAGGGGCAGCGGATCAAGGTGGCATTGGCTCGCGCGTTGGTGCATGACCCCGCGAACCTGGTGCTCGATGAACCGACCAATGGACTCGACGTGATGGCGATTCGCAGCTTGCGCGCGATGCTCAAGCATTTGAAATTGCAGGGCCGGTGCATATTGTTCTCCTCGCACGTGATGCAAGAGGTCGCCGCCCTGTGCGATCAGCTCGTGATCATCGGGCGGGGCCGCGTCCTGGCGCAGGGAACCCTGCAATCGATTCGCGAGCGCAGCGAGACTAAGTCCCTGGAGGAAGCATTTCTCCAAGTACTTGGGCCAACCGAGGGCTTCGAGTGATGCGCGCGTTGTTTACGGTGTTCAGCAAGGAATTTTTGGAGAACCTGCGCGATCGCCGTACCTTGGTGTCGGCGCTGCTGTTCGGACCGCTGTTCGGCCCGCTGTTGTTCGGCGCGATGGTCTCGCGGATGCTCGATCAGAGCGTGGCCGAATCGGACGAGCCGCTGAAGATCACCATATCCGGCGCCGACCAGGCGCCAAACCTGCGCCGTTATCTCGAATCGCAGGGGGTCACGCTGACTTTAGGCTCATTGTCCGAGGATGCCGCTCGGGCGGCGGTGCAGAGCCGCGCGATCCCGGTGGTGATCATCGTACCCCGGGATTACGCTTCGCGATTCGCTGCGGCGATGCCCGCCCCATTGCTGCTGGTGGCCGACAGTTCGGATGCTCCGGCGCGCAAGTGTGCGGATCGGGTGCGCCAGCTGCTCGCGAACTACGGCAGCGGCATCGCCCAGTTGCGCCTGAAGGCACGAGGGGTAAGCCCGCTGCTCGCCGTGCCGGTGGCGGTCAACGAGATCGACGTGACCACCCCGACGGGGCGCGCCGTGGCGATTCTTGGCTTCATGACGTATTTCGTGCTGTTTGCGGTGTTGATGGGGGGGCTTTACCTGGCCATCGATTCGACCGCCGGGGAGCGCGAACGCGGGTCTTTGGAAGCCTTGCTCAGCCTGCCGGTCGACCGTGCCGCCGTCGTGGGCGGCAAGATTCTGGCCACCAGCGCCTACATGTGCCTGTCGCTCGCCATCAGTCTCGCCGCCTTCGTGGTCGTGTTTCGCTTCGTGCCGCTCGAGCGGCTCGGCATGAGCGCCAATCTCGGCGCGGGAACCGCGCTCAAGTTTTTCGCGATCTGCTTGCCGTTCGTGCCGTTGGGCGCGGCCCTGATGACTCTGGTCGCCTCCTTCACCCGGAGCTACCGCGAGGCGCAAACCTATCTCACCAGCGTGCTCTTGGTGCCGACGCTGCCCATCGCGTTTGCCAGCATTTATTCCTTGAAAACCAAGACCTCGCTCATGCTCATACCGTCTCTGAGCCAGCACCTGTTGATGACCAGCGTGCTCAAGGATGAGCCGATCGCGCCGCTCGACGTCGCCCTGTCGGCGGGATCGGCCGTAGGCTTGGCGCTGCTGCTCCTTGTCGCCATTGCGCGACATTGGCACCGGGAGTCGATGCTGGGTTAGCGTGAGATTAGGAAAACTCCGCATTGCAATTAGTATCTTCGCTCATGGGCGTTTCGTTGTTGATCGGGTATAAGGGCAAGTAAGAAAAACTCAAAAAATCTTCTCGGGGGGAAAGCTGGCATGGCGCACTCGTCGCAATCGCAGGCGAAAATCCTGGTCTTTCTGGCCACTTTGGCGCTTTCCGCGCTGACCATGATTTGGCTTTTTTGGCGTTATCCGCTTCCCACATCGATTGCCGCGGTCGCGGTGCTGGCCGCGCTCTACGGGTCGGCACGGCTCGCGCGCTCCGTCGAGACCGACAGCGAGGACACAATGGACGAGGGCGAGCACAGCACTTGAAGCTAGGGTGCGCGGCCGACCCGCGCCGGCGCCCGATTACTTGCCGATGCAAAAGCTGCCGAAAATGGCGCCGAGCAAATCCTCGCTGGTGAACTCGCCGGTGATCTCACCGAGCGCGCACTGCGCGAGCCGCAGATCCTCGGCAAACAATTCGAAGGCTTGGGGCCGGCGCAGCACCAGGGCGGCGTTCCGTACCAGAGCCTGGGCGCGCCTCAGGGCGTCGAGATGGCGGCGGCGGGCCGTGAAGGCTCCGGACTCCGAAGCGCGGTATCCCGCGCTCTCTTTCAAGTGGGCGCGCAGCAGATCAAGGCCCGCGCCGGTCTTGGCGCTCAAGAAAATTTCGGTAGCCGCGCCGTGGGTCGCGTGTGCGGCGGCACCGGTCAGATCGATCTTGTTGAACACCAGAGTCAGCGGTACGTCCGGGGTCAATTCCTCGAGCTCCGCTGCCAGCTCGGCCGCCGATCGCTCGCCGACCCGGGTGGCATCCTGCACATAGAGCACGCGGTCCGCCTGGCGCATCTCGGCTCTGGCGCGGCGCACGCCCTCCTCTTCCGCCTCATCGCTCGCGGTCCGCAAGCCCGCGGTGTCGACCAAATTCAGCGGCAGCCCATCGAGTTCCAGGTGCTGGCGCAGCAGGTCGCGCGTGGTGCCCGGCGCGGCGGTGACGATGGCGACGTCATCACCTACCAACCGATTGAGCAAGCTCGACTTTCCGGCGTTCGGCTTGCCGGCGATCACCACGGTCAGTCCCTCCCGCAGCAGGCTCCCTTGGCGGGCCGCGGTGATGATCGAATCGAAGCCGCCGAACACTTGGTCAAGTCTCGCGCCGATGGCCGCACTCGAGAGAAAATCGACCTCTTCGTCGGGAAAGTCGATCGCGGCCTCGACATAAGCGCGCAATTCGGTGAGCTGCGCCTGAAGCTCGGCAATGCGAGCCGAGAATTCTCCGCGCATCGAGCGCACCGCCGCTTTGGCTGCCGCCACGCTGCCCGCGTCGATCAGGTCGGCGACCGCTTCAGCCTGCGCAATATCCATCTTGCCGTTGCAAAAGGCCCGTTCGCTGAACTCGCCCGGACGAGCCATCCGGCATCCGAGCTCCAGAACTCGCCTAAGCACGAGATCCGTGACGAGCGCACCGCCATGGCCGTGCAGCTCCAATACATGCTCGCCGGTGAACGAGGCGGGGGCGGGGAAATACAGGGCGAGGCCTTGGTCCAGGCAATTGCCCTCAGGGTCGAGAAAGTTTGCCAGCCGCGCGTGCCGCGGCAGCGGCATGAACCCAAGAATCTCGCGGGCGATCCGCGGCACCTCGGCGCCGGATAGCCGCACCATCGCCACGGCCCCGCGACCTGCGGGGCTGGCGACGGCGACTATGGTGTCGGGCGAGTTCACCGCCATAGTCTACGAGGGACGCGGGCCGGATTGCCGTCTTTAGGCGCGTGGTTTATTGGCCTCGGCCTGTACCACTTGGTTGACGCGCCATTGCTGCGCGATCGACAGCACCGTATTGGTCAACCAATAGAGCACCAATCCGGAGGGAAACCAGGCCATCATTCCGGTCATGACCAGGGGCATGAACTGCATGATCTTGGCCTGCATGGGATCCGGCGGCGCCGGATTCAGTTTGAACTGGGCGAACATCGCACCCCCCATCAATAACGGCAGTACGAAATACGGGTCGCGCGCGGACAGGTCGTTGATCCATAGCAGGAACGGCGCCTGACGCATTTCCACGCTCTCGAGCAGCACCCAATAGAACGAGATGAAAACGGGGATTTGAACCACCATCGGCAGGCAGCCGGCGAGCGGATTGATTTTTTCGCGCTTGTACAAATCCATCATGGCGCGACCGAGCTTCTCGCGATCGTCCTTGTACGACTCTTGAATCTGCTTCATCCGCGGCGCCACCGCGCGCATCTTGGCCATTGACCGTCCGCTCGCTTGGCTCAAGGGGTAGAACATCAGTTTGATCAAGGCGGTGACGATGATGATCGACCAGCCCCAATTGCCGATGAGCGCGTGAATCCAGTTGAGCGCCGCGAATAGCGGCTGCGCAATCACGGTGAGCAGGCCGTAGTCGGCGGTGCGCTCGAGGCGAGGGCCGGTCGCCGCCAGCTGCGCCTGCAGCTTCGGTCCGATGAACAGCTTCTCATGGAATTGCGCTTGGGCGCCGGCCGGAATCTGGGTGAACGGCCCGGTCGCACTCAGCAAATATTGGCGGTCCTGTACCCGCAGTTGATAGCGGTACGGCTGATTCGCCGGCGGCACGATCGCGGAGACGAAATGGTGCTGCAGGGACGCGAGCCAACCGTTGGTGACGACCTCGGAGAACTTGCTGTCCGCCTCGTTCTCCACTTTGAGATCGCGGGATTTGGTGCCGTCGAATACGGCGGGCCCCTTGAACGAGTAAGTCTCGACGTCGAAGTACGAGCGGGACGGGTGTTCCCAGTGACGCAGGATCTGGGTGTAGGAGGCGATGCTGCGCGGCTCCGCGCCGGTATTCTGGACCGCATAGTTCAAGTCGATGGCGTACCAGCCGCGAGTGAACACGAACGTCTTCGTGACCGTCAAACCCTGACCATCCGACCAGGTCATCGGCACCCGCAATTCTTTGGCGCCCGCGGGCAGCTCGTAGGACGTCTGCGCGGCGGTCCAGGTGGCCAAATGAGTCGGAGCGGCTTCGCCGGTCTTACCGATGAGCCCGCTCTGCAGCAGATACAGCGACTCCAGATCGCTGTTTTCCAGCCGCACCGGGATGTTGGGTGTTTCCTTGTGCAGCGGATATTGCGTGAGGTCGGCCCGGTCGATCTCGCCACCCTTCAAATTGATGAAGACATCGAGTACATCGGTCACCACGTGCAGCATCGGCGATGCGGCATCCGGCGCCGCGGCCTCGCCCGGCGATGTGGCAGCCGGGGGGGCGGGACCCGCGGGAGGAGCCGGAGCGTGCGCGCTAGCGCTCGCAGTCGCGGTCTCGGCCTTCGGTACCGAATCGGCGAGCGTATTCGACGCGCCCGGCGCACCGGGGGCGGGCTGCGAGGATGCGCCCACCACAGCAGGCTCGCGATAATCATGCATCCACGCTTCGTAATTGAGGTACAGGATCGCCGCGAATGCGACCATGAGCATGACGCGGGTATTAGGCATTGATAGATCTCTTGTCCGGCACGGGGTCGTAACCGCCCTCCGAAAACGGATGGCAGCGAAAAAGGCGTTTGGCGCCGAGCCAGCTGCCGCGCAGGACTCCATGGCGTTCGATCGCCGTGTGCGCGTAGCAAGAACAGCTTGGGTGGAACCGGCAGCGCGGTCCCAACAGAGGGCTCACCACGAGCTGGTAAATCCGAATGATACCCATCAAGACGTAGCGCATGCCCCTACCATTTTTGCGCAATGATGTTATGCCAATGCTTGGCAAGGCTCGCGCGCAGATCGCAGGGCGGCGCGAGCCTTGCGGCATCGCGCACCGCAACGGTGACATCGACGGGCGGTAGGTTATGTTGGTTCAAGCGAAACGATTCTCGAGTCAGACGCTTGATGTGGTTACGGACAACGGCGCTGGCGCAGGAGCGCGTCGCTATCGCCAATCCCAGCCGAGGATACGTTTCATGATTGGGCAGAACGGACAAGCTAAAATACGCGTCGGAAACTCGTCTGCCTCTCTGCCTAACTTCGCGAAATTCGGCCGGCTGGTGCAGACGCTTGCGCGGCTCGAACTTCAGTGTACGGATGGCTGGACAGCCTGGGGCGGAAGCCTCAGGGGCAGAGGCGCTTGCGGCCCTTCGCACGGCGCCGAGCAAGCAACCGCCGACCGCTCTTGGTAGCCATCCGAGCGCGAAAGCCGTGGGTACGGGCACGATGCAAGTTACTTGGATTGAAGGTACGTTTCATAGCACAACTTAATCAAAGGCCGCGGGGCAAATCGGCGGGATGGCGGATCTGCGAAAGGCGGCAAGGGTACTCAAGCGGGCATGGATGTGTCAATAGACGCATCGGCAAGTTGGAGCTAGACTCCCTGCCCTTTCGTTTGATTTGCCCCATTGCCGCATGGTAGGAGAGCGCTCTTGTCGGAGTCGCTATGGAATCGTTGTCTGCGCATACTCGAGAGCGAACTCCCGGTGCAGCAATTCAATACCTGGGTGCGGCCCCTGCAAGCGATCGAGAGTGTGGGCGAGCTCCGGCTGCTCGCTCCGAATCGGTATGTGATCGAGTGGTTGGGCGACAACTCGCTGCCTCGAATCAAGGAGTTGATCCGCGAATTCGCGGAAGGGGTGGTGCCGGACGTGGTGCTCGATGTCGGCACGCGAATCGGGCCGGCGGGTCCGACGCCCGGCCCGGCACCGGTCAATGGCTCCAGCGATGCCTTTGCTCTGGCGGCAGCCAAAGCGCGCCGTTTGGCGCCGGCCTTTCTCGGCAGCCGGATCAACGCTGATTTCACCTTTGATACCTTCGTCGAAGGCAAGAGCAACCAGCTCGCCAAGGCGGCCGCCATCCAAGTCGCCGATAATCCCGGAAAGGCGTACAACCCGCTGTTCATCTATGGCGGCGTGGGTTTGGGCAAGACCCATTTGATGCACGCGGTCGCCAATAAGCTCAAGCAGCGCAATCCCGACACGAGGCTCGCGTATGTGCACAGCGAACGCTTCGTCAGCGACATGGTAAAAGCCCTGCAGCACAACACCATCAATGATTTCAAGACAGCTTATCGATCGCTCGACGCGCTGATGATCGACGATATCCAGTTTTTTGCGGGCAAAGACCGCTCCCAGGAAGAATTCTTCCACACCTTCAATGCGCTGCTGGAGAGCCAGCAGCAAGTGATTCTGACCTGTGACCGGTATCCGAAGGAGGTCGACGGTCTCGAGGAACGATTGAAGTCGCGTTTCGGCTGGGGATTAACGGTGGCGATAGAGCCGCCCGAACTGGAAACCTGCGTGGCGATTCTGATGAGCAAGGCGGCGATATCGAACGTCGACCTGCCGGAAGAAGTGGCGTTCTTCGTGGCCAAGCGGATAAGGTCCAACGTTCGTGAATTGGAAGGCGCGCTGCGCCGAGTCGTGGCCACCTCACATTTCACCGGCCGTGCAATCACTCTCGAGTTTGCCAAAGAGGCCCTACGCGACCTGTTGGCGCTCCAAGAAAAACTCGTGACCGTGGAAAATATCCAAAAAACCGTCGCCGAATACTACAAAATTCGAATCGCGGATTTGCTGTCCAAGCGGCGCAGCCGTTCGATCGCACGGCCACGGCAGGTGGCGATGGCCTTGGCGAAAGAATTGACCAATCACAGCTTGCCGGAAATCGGCGATGCGTTCGGCGGCCGTGACCATACGACGGTCCTGCATGCTTGCCGCCGGGTAAAGGAGTTGCGTGAGTCAGAACGGCGCATTGGCGAGGACTATATGAACCTGTTGAGAACCTTGGCAGGTTAGCCTGGGAGAAGCTGTGGAGGATCTTGTGGATAAAGTTATCCACAGTTCGATGACAGTTTTGAGATGCATGACTGACAGATGTCGAGAATCTTTATTATTGTTATAAGTATATGATTATTAAATAGAATTGTACATTATCCACAAGATGGGCGGTCCTTAGTAATCATAGTAATAATCTCTCTTAAGAATCTAAATCTAAGACAGTTGGACGGGTAAGCGCATGAAATTGACGGCCGAACGGGAAAAATTATTGGTGCCTTTACAGGCAGTCATCGGCGTCGTGGAACGCCGGCAGACGATGCCGGTGTTGGCCAATGTACTGCTCGGCGTGGGCCAGGATCGACTGTCGATAACGGCCACGGATCTTGAGGTGGAACTCGTGGCGACAACCGACGTTACCGTTCAGCAGGGCGGGGATATCACGGTCCCGGGCCGAAAGTTCCTGGACATTTTGCGGGCACTGCCGGAAAAAGCCGGGGTGACGATGACCGCCGAGGGTGAAAAGTTAGTGATCAGGGCGGGACGCAGCCGCTTCAGCCTGTCGACTTTGCCGGCCACGGAATTCCCTGTCATCGACGATATCAATTCGCAGCAAATGGTACAGATAACGCGCAAGGATTTGCTGCGTTTGCTGGAAAAGACGCATTTTTCGATGGCGCAGCAGGACGTTCGCTATTACTTGAACGGTATGCTGCTCGAAATAGAGGGGCAGACCTTGCGAGCGGTTGCGACCGATGGCCACCGTCTGGCGCTGTGCGAAGCAAGCCTTGTTGCCAAGGCGAAATCCTCACAACAAGTCATCGTGCCGCGGAAAGGCGTCTTGGAATTACAGCGTGTGCTAACCGAGGAGGGATCAGCCGACATTGCGATTGGGACAAATCACGTTCGTGCACAGATTGGCGATGTTCGCTTCACTTCAAAGCTTATTGATGGTCGTTTCCCGGAATATTCTCGCGTAATACCTGCAGCGGCAGCGACCGCGATCCGGGCGGACCGGGATATCCTGCGCCAGGCACTGCAGCGAACGGCGATCTTGTCCAATGAGAAATACCGAGGCATTCGCGTTACCGTCAAGAAAAACATGATCACGGTTCAGGCTCATAATCCTGAGCAGGAAGAAGCGGAAGAAGAGATTGAAGTTGCTTATTCGGGCAGCGACCTCGAGGTCGGCTTCAACGTGAATTATTTGCTCGATGCATTGGCAGCCATCGACGGACAAGAGGTCGAATTGGGTCTTACGGACAGCAACAGCAGTTGTTTGATTCGCTCGCCAGGCAACGCCAGCGCTCGCTATGTCGTCATGCCGATGAGGCTTTGAACGAATGACCCTGCGGCGGATGCAAGTAACGGATTTCCGCTGCTTGCATCAGGCCGAGATTGATCTCGACCCCGAATTCACGCTGATTAGCGGACCCAACGCCTCCGGCAAGACCACCCTGCTCGAGGCGATATATCTCTTGGGTCGCGGAAGATCGTTTCGCACGCGACGGCTGGATCATTTAATCCGCACCGGTTGCGAGCGGCTGATTGTGGTCGGAGAAGTCGAAATTCCGACCCGCGTAACACTGGGTATCGAAGGTTCGAAAGCCGGAATGCGGGCCAAGATTGCGGGAGAGATGGCAAGTTCGCTGGCTGAACTCGCGACTGCATTTCCTGTGCAAATCATTGACCCCGAGGTACACCGTTTGATCGAGGAAGGTCCAAGTCGCCGCCGGCGATTTTTAGATTGGGGCGTGTTCCACGTGGAACCAAATTTTGTCAGCCATTGGCACAATTACCGACAGGCGCTGAAACAACGCAATGCAGCGCTCAAAGCTCGACAGCCGCGGGCGATCGTGTCGGCCTGGGATGCTGCCGTGATTCGATACGGGGACCTGCTCACCGAGGCAAGATCACGGTACGTCGCCCGGCTGCTGACCGAAGGACAGGCCCTGAGCCGAGCACTGTTGGGGATGGAACTCGGGCTTAGCTATCGCGAGGGTTGGGATGTCAACCTCACGCTGCGCGAAGCCTTGGATCGGAGTTGGAACAACGATCAGGAAACCGGTTCGACCCAGGTCGGTCCGCAGCGAGCGGACCTCTCCCTTCGTCTTGACAGTCTCCCGGTGAAGGACCGGATTTCTCGCGGTCAACAAAAATTGCTGGCCGCCGCGCTGCTGATCGCACAGCTCAAGATTTTCCCTGAACAGTCGCCGGTCCGGCCCACCTTACTGCTGGATGATCCGGCAGCCGAATTGGACAGCGAACGGCTGGGCGAACTCATACACGAAGTTCGGGCGCAAGCGGTGCAACTGGTCGTGACCACACTGCATGCGGAATTCACAGCCTTTGGCACACCGCGGCATCGCCTCAGGATGGATCGCGGCATCACCAGCACGCATTAACGTTAAAGGCCCGCTAAGTTGTTCCACGTGGAACAATCAATTTCTGGCGCAGGCAATGGCAGCCAGCCAAGTCGTATAAGTTATTGATTATATTATATAATTTTGCCAATTGGAATTCGTTTTCAGAGCGGAGAACTGTTAAACTGATCAATTGCTACTTAGGATCCGCTATGACCGCTACCGACGTTTATGATTCCAGCAAAATCAAAGTCTTAAAGGGACTCGACGCCGTCCGCAAGCGCCCTGGAATGTACATCGGAGACACCGACGATGGCAGCGGGTTGCATCATATGGTCTTCGAGGTGGTGGATAACGCGATCGATGAGGCCCTGGCGGGCCACTGCGACCGAGTGGTAGTCACCATTCACGCCGATGAATCGGTGACGGTGACGGACAACGGGCGCGGCATTCCGGTCGACATGCACAGCGGGGAAGGCGTTTCAGCGGCGGAGGTCATCATGACCGTGCTGCACTCCGGCGGTAAGTTCGATGACAGCTCCTACAAGGTTTCGGGCGGCTTGCACGGTGTGGGCGTCTCGGTGGTGAATGCGCTTTCGGATTTCCTGGAATTGAACATCCGGCGCGACGGCAAATTGCACCGTCAGGAATATCGATTGGGCGAACCCCAGGCGCCGCTTGCGGTCGTCGGTGAAACCAACGAGCGAGGCACGACGCTGCGCTTCAAACCGAGCACCAAGATCTTCACCAACATCTCGTTCAATTACGAGACGCTGGCGAAGCGGCTGCGCGAATTGTCTTTTCTCAACTCCGGCGTGCGCATCGAACTGGTGGACGAGCGCGACGAGAAATCGGAAGTGTTTCAGCACGAGGGCGGCTTGGCCGCTTTTGTCACCTATCTGAATCGCAGCAAGACGCCGGTGCACGACTCCGTTCTATGGTTCCAAACGCGCGACGGCAACACCCAAGTGGAAGTCGCGATGCAGTGGAACGATTCGTATCAGGAAAGTATGTACTGCTACACCAACAACATACCGCAGAAGGACGGCGGCACGCACCTCGCCGGATATCGAGCCGCCCTGACGCGCACGCTCAATAATTACATCGAGAAGGAGCTCGCCGCCAAGAAGGAAAAAATAGCCACTACGGGCGACGACGCGCGCGAAGGGTTGACCGCGATCTTGTCCATCAAGCTTCCGGATCCGAAATTCTCCTCGCAAACCAAGGACAAATTGGTTTCCTCCGAAGTGAAGGGCGTGGTCGAATCCGCGGTCGCGCAACGCCTGGAGGAATTTCTGATGGAGCATCCGCAGGAAGCGCGGGCCATCGTCAACAAGATTCTCGAGGCTGCCTATGCTCGCGAGGCCGCCCGCAAGGCGCGGGAAATGACCCGCCGCAAGGGCGCGCTGGATATTGCCGGCTTGCCCGGCAAACTCGCCGACTGCCAGGAAAAGGATCCCGCTCTTTCCGAAATGTTCCTGGTCGAGGGGGATTCCGCGGGCGGTTCGGCCAAACAAGGGCGCGACCGCCGTACTCAAGCGATCCTGCCGCTCAAGGGCAAGATCCTCAACGTGGAGAAGGCGCGCTTCGACAAGATGCTGGGATCCGCCGAAGTGGGGACCCTGATCACGGCATTGGGCTGCGGTATCGGGCGCGACGACTTCAACGTCGATAAATTGCGCTACCACCGCATCATCATCATGACCGACGCGGACGTCGACGGATCGCACATCCGTACGCTATTGCTCACCTTCTTCTACCGTCAAATGCCCATCCTGATCGAACGTGGGCACATCTACATCGCGCAGCCGCCGCTTTACAAAGTCAAGAAGGGCAAACAGGAACAGTACGTCAAAGACGACCTTGAGTTGAATGCCTTGCTCCTCAGCACCGCCGTCGACGGCGCGGCCCTGCACGTCAATGCCGACGCGCCGCCGCTCTCCGGCCTGGGCCTCGAATCCCTGGCGAGGCAATATGTCGAGGTACAGGGCATCGTGCGCCGATGGGCGCGCCGCTACGACGAGCGATTCTTGGAGCAGCTGCTGTATGTGCCTAGGCTCACCACCGATTCGTTCGATCGTGTCGATGCGCTGAAAGATTGGTGCCGAAACCTGGAATTGAAGTTGAACACGCTCGACGATGTCTCGCGCCGATACCGCATCACCGTGCATACGCTCACCGCCGGCGGTCATCGCATCGATTTGCAGCGTTTGGAGCACGGTTTGACTTCCGAGAAGCACATACCGCGCGAGTTCTTCGATTCGGCGGAATATCTGCGGATTGCCGAGCTAGCGCAAACGTTGAGCGATTTGATGGGAGCGGGCGCCTACGTCCGCCGCGCCGATGAACGCCAAGAGGTGACGAGCTTCAAGGTCGCGATGAATTGGCTGTTCGAGCAGGCGAAAAAGGGACAAACCATCCAGCGCTACAAGGGTTTGGGCGAGATGAATGCGAGCCAATTATGGGAGACGACCATCAATCCGGAAACGCGGCGATTGATGCAGGTGCGTATCGAGGATGTGGTCGCGGCCGATGATATCTTTACGACCCTGATGGGCGACGCGGTCGAACCGCGGCGCGAGTTCATCGAAAAGAATGCGCTGCAGGTGTCCAATCTGGATATCTAGTTTGCCGCGCTGAACGCCGCCCGATTCGATGCGAACGTTGGTGCGCCGGATCGATTCAATCCTTGGCGCCAGCGCGCCTCAGGCCCTTCGCTGCCCGATGAGGCCGGAACCGTGAAATTCCCTGGGCATGGGATATGTGCATACCTGGACGCGATGGACCGGCACCGTGCCTCATCCCTCGCGTAGCTATGGTGGCTAAGATGCGCGGTACCGCGGCAACTTAAGGGGATTTGCAATATGTGGCCCTGTCGGACGATGACATGCGTCGCGCTGCTGTTCGTGCTGCAGGGGTGCAGCCGGCACGGCGGCGATTCGGGTACTGCCACCGCCGCCGATGGCTCTGCCCGCGCAGGGGCGCAATACGATAGCGAAAAGATTCTCAATGTGTATTCCTGGGCGGATTACATCGCGCCCGAGACGGTAGGCAATTTCGAGAAAGAAACCGGCATCAAGGTTCATTACGGCACCTACGACAACAACGAGGTGCTCGAGACCAGTTTGTTGACCGGCCACACGAACTACGACGTGGTCGATCCGACCGAGACCTTCTTCGAGCGCCAGCTGCAGGCCGGCGTTTATCGCAAGCTCGACAAGGGCGCTCTGCCGAATCTCGTCAATACCGACCCCGAGATCATGCGCAGGATGGCGGTGCACGACCCGGGAAATCTCTATGCGGTGCCCTACATGTGGACCACCACCGGTCTTGGGTTCAACGTTGATCAGGTGCGCGCCCGGCTGGGCGCAAATCCGCCGGATAGCTGGGCGCTGCTGTTCGACCCCGCCAATGCGGCAAAATTGCAAAACTGCGGAATAACCATCATTGATTCGGCCATGGATGTGTTTTCCTCCGTGATCATTTACTTGGGGCACGATCCGAACCGGCTCGATCCACAGGATGTGGCCGCCGCCTCCGACGTGCTGCGGAAAATTCGGCCCTTCATACGCTATATCGACCCCGCTCAGCACATCACCGATCTGGCCAACGGCTCCTCGTGTTTGGCGCTCGCCTGGTCCGGCGATGTCGAGCAGGCGCGCAGCCGCGCGAATGAAGCCAACACCGGGGCCCATGTCGCCTACATGGTTCCGCGCGAGGGCGCATTGATCACGGTGGACATGATGGGCATTCCCGCCGATGCGCCGCATCCGCGCAACGCGCTCATGTGGCTGAACTATTTGATGCGTCCGGAGGTGATCGCCGGGATCACCAACTACACCAAGTACCCGAACGGCAATTCGGCGTCCCTGCCGCTGGTGCGGGCCGAGATCAGGAACGACGAAAGCATCTATCCCAACGCACAAACGCGTGCGCGGCTCATCACCGCGAAGGCCGTTCCCGCGGACTACTCGCGCTTGATTACCCGCGAGTGGACTCGGTTCCGGACCGGTTATTGACGGCGCTCGCGTCCGGCCCCCGCCGGGCCGTTGCAATCCTCGCCAAACCTGATTCGATGGCTTCGCGGATTTCTTCGGTCAATTGCCTCGGGTTCTTGCCTTCCGAGGAAATCGGCTCGCCGATAATCACGCGAATCGTACCCGGCTTCTTCACGAATCCGCGCCGCGGCCAAAACGCTCCCGCGTTATGCGACAGCGGAACCACCAGCTTGCCGGTACGGATGGCGAGCAGCGCGCCGCTTACGCCGAACTTTCGCGTCTCGCCCGCCACCACACGGGTGCCCTCCGGGAATATGACGACCCACAGACCGTCCGCGAGGCGTGCCTTGCCCTGCTCGACCACCTGAAGCACCGCGCGGTGACCATCGCCTCGATTGATGGCGATCGGTCGCAGCAGCTTGAGTCCCCAGCCGACGAATGGAATCCACAACAGCTCGCGCTTCAGCACCCAGACCTGGGGAGGGAAGATGACGAATTGCGCCACGGTTTCCCAGGCGGAAGTATGGTTGCTCATGATGATGTGATTGCCCTGCGGGATGCGTTCGCGCCCTTCGACGACGAAGGTCAGACCGCAAAGACGTTCGAGCATCCAAAACAAGCAGCGCGCCCAGCTGCGCGCGATGGCGAAGTGCGCGCGATACGGCAGCCAGAAGCACAGGGTCATGAATCCGCCGAACAGGCACGCCGACACCATCATATAGGTAGTGAACAGCAGTGAGCGCAGCCGCCGCATGCTTAGGCTGCCTAGCCGGGCAGGCGCGACAGATCGGCGGCGGCGCCGAGCAGCCGTTGTACGTCGCGCAACAACGCGAGCCGGTTATGGCGCCGCACAAGATCCTCGTCCATCACCATGATGGATTCGAAAAAATCGTCCACCGCAGCCGAGAGGGAAATCAGGCTGCGCAAGCTTTGCGCATAATCGCGCCTGGCGATCGATTCGCCGACGGTGTGGCGCAGTTCCGTTAGCGCTCGGTGCAGCGCGTGCTCGGCAGGTTCGGTGAAGGCGCTGATCTGCGCCTCGACAACGGGCTCCGCAGGCGCTTTCCTCAGAATATTGGCGATGCGCTTATTGATGGCGGTCAACACGCCGGCGTCGGGCAAGCGCAAGAATTCCCTGAGTGCCTGCAATCGGGCGTCCGCATCGAGCGGCGAAGCCGGCCGATTCGCCAGCACCGCGTCGATCATTTCAACGGACGTTCCATCGGCACGCTCGAGAACGAGGCCGCGAAACCGCTCCGCGATGAAATCATAAACTTCCCTACCCGTGCCGGTCCTTTGTACGGGCTGCGCGGCGGCGGACACCGCGATCAGCTCATCGAGGTCGAGATCCAATCGGCACTCGAGCAGAATGCGCAGCACCCCGAGCGCGGCGCGGCGCAAAGCGAAGGGATCCTTGGCGCCGGTCGGCCGCTGCTCGATGGCGAAGATGCCGACCAGCGTGTCGATCTTGTCGGCCAACGCGAGCGCCTGGCCGGTCTTGGTCCTGGGCAACGCATCGCCCGCGTAACGCGGCAAATAGTGCTCCTCGAGGGCGAGCGCCAGCTCCTGCGGGTACCCTTCCGCCTCGGCGTAATGGCGACCCATGATTCCCTGCAACTCGGGGAACTCACCGACCATCGCCGTCATCAGATCCGCTTTGGCGAGTTCGGCGGCGCGTCCGACTTGCGGCCCGGCCGCGATGCGCTCGCCGATCAGTTGCGCCAAGGCTTTCACCCGCCGAGTCTTATCGGCATAGGTGCCGAGCTTGGCCTGAAATGTCACTCCGCTCAAATTGGCCGCATGCGCCTCGAGCGGGACTTTGCGGTCTTGTTCCCAAAAGAACGCCGCGTCGCTCAAGCGGGGCCGGACCACGCGCTCGTTGCCTTCGCGCACCTTGGCCGGGTCGCGACTCTCGATGTTGCTCACTGTGACGAACCCGCCGGTGAGCTTGCCGTCCGCGCCTTCGATGGCGAAGTATCGCTGGTGATCCTGAATGGTGGCGATCACCACTTCGCGCGGAAGCGACAGAAATCGCGATTCGAATCGCCCTACGATCGGCACCGGCCATTCGACCAGGGCGGTCACTTCGTCCAACAGCACGCCGTCGATCAATGCGCTGCCGCCGACTTGCTCGGCGGCGGCCGCCACGCCCTTGCGGATCGCCTCTCGGCGGGCGCTGAAATCCGCGATGACCTTGGCGCGGCGCAGCCGACCTTCGTAGGATTTTGGCGACTTGAGAGAAATCGGCCGCGGAGCATGGAACCGGTGACCGCGCGTGATGCGGTCCGACATGAGGCCCAACACCTCGGCCGGCACAACCTCATCGCCGTACAACAAGACCACGGTATGCACTGGCCTCACGAATTCGGCCGTACGCGCTCCCCAGCGCATACGCCGCGCGATGGGCAGCGCGGCGATGGCTTGATTGACCAGATTCCCGAGCACGCCGAGCGTCGAGGCGCCGCGCTCCATGCCGCGAAATACCAGCCAATCGCCCTTATCGGTGCTGAGCCGTTCTAGTTCGGCCACGGCAACCCCGCAATTCCTGGCGAAGGCCGTTGCGGCCTGAGTGGGCGCACCGCCCGCATCGAAGGCATTGCGGAGCGGCGGTCCGCGGCGTTCGATGTGCCGATCCGGTGCGCGCTCGGCGCAAGCGTGGATCAACACCCCCAGCCGGCGCGGCGTCGCGAAACCATGCGCCTTGCGATACGCGATGCCGGCGTCGCGCAGGCCGTTGGCCAACCCGTCGGTCAGAGCGGCCGACAGATTTTGCAGGGTCTTCGGCGGCAGCTCTTCAGTGCCCAGTTCCAACAACAGGTCACGCACGCTCATCAGGCCACTCGTTGCGATGCGGCGTTCTTCACGAGGGGAAAGCCGAGCGCTTCACGGCTGTCGCGATACGCTTCGGCGACCGCGCGGGCCAACGTGCGTACGCGCAGGATGAAACGCTGGCGCTCCGTAACGGAGACGGCGCGGCGCGCATCGAGCAGGTTGAAGGAATGCGATGCTTTGACCATTTGCTCGTAGGCCGGCAGAACCAATTTATCCTCGAGCAGTCTTCGGCAGGCGATTTCGTGCATGTCGAACTGGCGCAAAAGCGCCTCGGTATCGGCCTTCTCGAAGTTGTAGATCGACTGCTCCACTTCATTCTGATGAAACACATCGCCGTAGCTGATCGTGCCGAATGCTCCCTCGGTCCAGACAATGTCGAAAATGCTTTCCTTGCCTTGGATATACATTGCCAGACGCTCGAGTCCGTAGGTGATTTCGCCCATCACCGGCCGGCAGTCCAAACCGCCGACCTGTTGAAAATAGGTGAATTGCGAGACTTCCATCCCGTTAAGCCACACCTCCCATCCCAATCCCCAAGCGCCGAGCGTGGGCGACTCCCAATTGTCTTCAACGAAACGGATGTCATGAACCAGAGGATCGAATCCCAGCCTGCGCAGCGATCCTAGGTACAATTCCTGAAAATCATCCGGCGACGGTTTGATGCATACCTGAAATTGAAAGTAGTGCTGCAGGCGGAACGGATTATTGCCGTAACGCCCGTCGGTGGGGCGGCGCGAAGGCTGTACGTAAGCCGCACTCCACGGCTCCGGGCCGACCGCGCGCAAAAAAGTCGCCGTGTGAAATGTCCCCGCTCCCATCTCCATGTCGTAGGGCTGCAAGATGATGCATCCCTGATCGGACCAATATTTTTGCAGCGCAAAAATCAAATCCTGAAAGTTGCGCGGCGGCGCAGAGGCGGGTTTGGCCATCGTGTGCTCGAGAGTCGAAGGACGGCCGCGAGTATAGCGGGAACTTTCTATTTTACCGTTAGCCGCTGCCCACGAGCCATGCACTGCTTTAGCTCTCTTCAAGCCGATGCGCCCGGTGATTGCTGAAAGGACGCCGAACCGAGATGCCAATTTGCACCATTTATAAACACGGCAATACCCGCATGCATTAATATGGTGCGCCGATACGGTCTTTCATATCGCAAGTTCTTGATCTTGGTGAATGCCCGGGTTGGCATACAAACTGCAACGATCGGGTGTCAAGAATAACCTGGAAACAGCAATCCAATTTGCGAGGGCGCACATGAATCCTGCCGATGTTCTGAAATTAATCACCGAAAAAGACGCTAAATTCGCCGATCTTCGCTTTACGGACACGCTCGGCAAGGAGCAGCACGTTACCGTGCCGACGCGTCTGGTGGACGAGGGTTTTTTCGCCGACGGCAAGATGTTCGACGGATCATCGATCGCCGGGTGGAAGGGTATCAACGAGTCGGACATGATTTTGATGCCGGACCCGGCCACCGCGGTCATTGATCCGTTCTTTGAAGAGACCACGGTCAATTTGCGCTGCGACGTGATCGAGCCGATGACCATGCAAGGCTACGAGCGGGACCCGCGCTCCTTGGCGAAGCGCGCCGAAGCGTATCTCAAATCCTCGGGAATCGCGGACTCCGCGCTGTTCGGACCGGAAAACGAATTCTTTATTTTCGATAGCGTCCGCTACAGCGCCGGCATGAACGGCTGCTCCTACGAAGTGGACTCGTATGAAGGCGCCTGGAACTCGGGCAAGAGCTACGAAGACGGCAACCGAGGGCATCGACCCGGCGTCAAGGGCGGCTATTTTCCGGTGCCGCCAGTTGATTCGCAGCAGGATATTCGCACCGCGATGTCCATGGCCTGCGAGGAAATGGGATTGAAGTTCGAAGTTCATCATCACGAAGTGGCGACCGCCGGCCAGGGCGAGATCAACGTCGCCGCGAATACGCTCACCAAGAAAGCCGACGAAGTGCAGATTCTCAAATACGCGCTGCAAAACATCGCCCACGGGTACGGCAAAACCCTGACTTTCATGCCCAAGCCGATCGTCGGCGACAACGGCAACGGAATGCACGTGCATCAGTCCCTGCAAAAGGAAGGCAAAGCGCTGTTTGCGGGCGACAAGTACGGCGGCCTATCCGACATCGCGCTGTACTATATCGGCGGCATCATCAAGCATGCGCGCGCCCTCAACGCATTTACCAATGCGAGCACCAACAGTTACAAACGTTTGGTGCCCGGTTTCGAGGCTCCCGTGAAGCTCGCGTACTCGGCGCGCAACCGCTCCGCCTCGATTCGTATTCCCTGGGTGTCGAACCCCAAGGGTCGGCGCATCGAGGTGCGTTTTCCGGACGCGACCGGCAATCCGTACTTTGCGTTTTCCGCGATGCTGCTGGCGGGCCTCGACGGCATCCAGAACAGGATTCATCCCGGCGATCCAGGCGACAAGGACCTGTACGACCTGCCGCCCGAAGAGGACAAAAAGATACCGACGGTTTGCCACTCGCTCGATATGGCGCTCGATTACCTCGACAGGGATCGGGCTTTTCTCAAGGCCGGCGGGGTGTTCACCGACGATTTGATCGATGCCTACATCGAATTGAAGATGAAGGAAGTGACGCGCCTGCGCATGACCACGCATCCGATCGAATTTGAGATGTATTACAGTTTGTGAGGGTCCTAAAAAAGAGGTGCTCCGGCCTGGAGGTGCGGGCATAAAGGTGTGGGCGGTCACATTGTCCGCATCTTGAGTTTTGTGGCCGGGAGGCGATAGGACTATGCTTTCGACATATGCACCTGTGCAGATCATGGATTGTCTGTGGAGCGCTGGCGCTCGCTGCGGGTCCGTTCGCCGTGCAGGCGGCCATTATCTACAAATGGACGGATTCCGACGGGGTGGTGCATTTTTCGGATCAGCCGGTGCCCGGCGCGGAGAAATTCGTGACCACGGGCGCTGCGCGCATCGGTACGGTGACAATGGGGTCGAGCGCGCCGCCGGGGCGAAGCCGAAGCCGACCCCAACCGCGACGCCTCTGAGCGTCTCCATCGACTCGCCCGGGAACGAGCAAACCATCACCGGCAATCAGCCGGTGAAGGTGCACCTTGCGGTGACTCCAGACTTGAAGCCGGGGCAAGCGATCACCTGGTACCTGAACGGCGGCCCGCTCACTCAGCCTCCGGATGCCACGCAGTTCACCCTCGAGGACCTGGCCCGCGGCACCTACATCCTAGGGGCGACGGTCGTGGATCAAGCCTCGGGCGAATCGAAGAGCGCCGAGCCCGTGACGTTCTATGTGATGCGCACGAACCTGCTGTCCCCTCAGCGCAAAGGGTCCCAGTAAGCAGCCACTGTTTGCGCCGGCCGAGCCGATTTTTTGGCGGCTGAACTCAAGATGCAGCCCTATGAGATCGCGGGCACCGAATTGCTCGATGCCCTGGTCACCGGCGTGTTCCTCCTGGATCACGGCCTGCATGTAAATTATCTGAATGCGGCTGCGCAAACATTGTTGGGGATCGGGCCCAATCAGGCGCTCGGCCGGCGGATCACCGAACTCGCGCGCGGCGCGGAGACGCTGCTGCCGCTGCTCGAGCGTGCCCGGCGTGGCGGCGAGGGTGTGGTGCAGCGAGAACTCCCCTGGCCGGCGCCGGGAGGCGTCGACCGAATCCTGAATTGCGCGGCGACTGAAATCACCATCGGGTCGGAGAGCGGGCGCCTGTTGCTCGAAATCGAAGATATCACTCAGCATCGGCGCCTGACTCGGGAAAGCGCCTTGCTGGCGCAACTCGGCGGAAGCCGTCTCATGGTCCGCCAGCTCGCCCACGAGATCAAGAACCCCTTGGGCGGCCTGCGCGGTGCGGCCCAGCTGCTCGAGCGTGAGCTGTTGGATCCGGCGCTGCGCGAGTACACGCGCATCATCATCAGCGAAGCGGACCGGCTTACCCATCTGCTCGATTCCCTGCTGGGCCCGAGCCGCCCGCCGGCCAAACAGTTGGTCAATGTGCATGAACTATTGGAGCGGGTATTCCATTTGCTGCGCGGCGAAGCGCCCGAGGGAGTCGCGCTCGACCGCGATTATGATCCGAGCCTGCCGCCGCTTTCGATGGACCCCAATCACATCATTCAGGCCATGTTGAACCTGGGCCGTAACGCGATCCAGGCGTTGTCGGACGCGGGCGTGCAAGCGCCGCGCTTGATCATGCGCACCCGTGCCGCGGCCAACGTCAGCCTCGGGGCGCATCGCCACCGCCTGGTCGCCTCCATTCAATTCGAGGACAACGGCCCGGGGGTACCCGCGGAAATTCGCGACACCATCTTCTATCCGCTGGTATCGGGGCGCACCGACGGATCGGGGCTTGGTTTGGGAATTGCGCAGGATCTGGTGAGCCGGCATGGCGGCCTGATCGAATTCGACAGCGCGCCCGGCAGGACGATATTCATGATTTCGCTCCCCGTGGATAGCGCATGAATGCAAAACCTCTGCAGGTGTGGTTGGTCGATGACGATGCCTCGATTCGGTGGGTGCTCGAGAAGGCTTTGCGCGGTAGCGGCATGGCCGCGCGTTGCTTCGAGCAGGCGGATCACGCGCTGACGGCGCTGCGTGCCGATACCCCGGACGTGTTGATGACCGACATCCGCATGCCCGGCCGCACCGGCCTCGACTTGCTCAAAGAAATACAGGCCGCGCGGCCCGGACTACCGGTGATCGTCATGACCGCGCACTCGGATTTGGATGCGGCAGTGGCGGCGTATCAAGGCGGCGCGTTCGAATACCTGCCGAAGCCCTTCGACATCGACAAGGCGGTGGATCTGGTGCGTCGCGCGGCGCAGCAGGCGACGATGACCGCGGACGTCGAGGCGACTCGCCGCAGCATTCCCGGGCTGTTGGGTCAAGCGCCCGCCATGCAGCAGGTGTTTCGCGCCGTGGGCAGGCTGTCCCGATCCAGCATGACGGTGTTGATCACCGGCGAATCGGGCACCGGCAAGGAGCTCGTGGCGCGCGCTCTGCATCGGCACAGCCCCCGCTCCAACAAGGCCTTCGTGGCGCTCAACACCGCGGCGTTCACCGCGGATCTGCTCGAGTCCGAGCTGTTCGGACATGAAAAAGGCGCCTTCACCGGCGCAGACGCGCTGCGCCGCGGTCGATTCGAGCAGGCGGACGGCGGTACTTTGTTCTTGGATGAAATCGGCGACATGTCGCCGGCGCTTCAGACACGATTGCTGCGCGTGCTGGCCGAGGGTGAATTCTATCGAGTCGGTGGCCAGACGCCGGTCAAGGTCGACGTGCGCGTGATTGCCGCGACCCACCAGGACTTGGAGGAGCGCGTCAAATCCGGTCACTTCCGCGAGGACTTGCTGCACCGGCTCAATGTGATTCGCATCGAAATCCCGCCGCTGCGCGAGCGGCGTGAAGATATTCCCGAACTGCTGCGGCACTATTTGAGCGAGGCCGCTCGCGAGTTGGGCATCGAGCCGAAATTGTTGACGGTCACGGCGGAGACCGCATTGGTCACTTACGACTGGCCCGGCAACGTGCGCCAACTCGTGAACGCCTGCCGGCGGCTGACGGTGACGGCGCCGGGCCGCGAAATTCGAGCCGAAGACATACCGCCGGATCTGGGCGGCGTGCCGGCCGGCCGCACCGCATCCCATGACTGGGCGGCCAAGCTCGCGCAATGGGCCGACCGGGAGCTGACCGCGGGAGCGCAACGGCTGTTGGAACAAGCGGTGCCCGAATTGGAGCGCATTTTGATTCAGCGCGGCGCTGCGAAAAACGGACGGGATGAAGCAGGATGCCGCGAAGCTCCTCGGTTGGGGCCGCAACACGCTGTCTCGCAAGATGAAGGAACTGGGCATGGAGGACGCGCACTGACCGAGGAGCCGGCCCGCGAGTCCGCAGTCGCGCGGTACAGCGGCCTATAATCGCGCGTCATGGCCGATTTTCTAAAAGATACCCTGGGTATTTCCGGACGCGTTTTTTACGGCAACGCGCTGGCGGACTGGGTTGTCGCAGGCTTCGTGGCGATCGCCGTTTGGTCGGGTCTATGGGTATTGCGGCGCCTGATCGCTTCGCGTTACACGCAATATTCGACCGCCGATCACCCGACCCCGATCCGGGTCATTTTCTATCTGCTCGGCAATACCAGGCAATTCTTGTTTTTAGCCATAGCACTCGCCGCCGGGCAACAGATTTTGACACTCTCCCCCGACGTACGGCACGGCGTGTCGATCGCCGTGTTGATGCTGATACTGCTGCAGGTCGGTATGTGGGCCGCCCGCTCGCTGCGGTTCTATTTGAAAATCAAGGAATTGGAGCGGGGCTCCGACAGTGTGCTTGCGGGGTCCCTTGGCATCATCAATTTCGTGGCAGGCATACTGATCTGGTCCTTGTTGATCATGGTCGCGCTCGAGAACCTCGGCGTGAACATCACTGCGCTGCTCGCCGGCTTGGGTGTGGGCGGTGTCGCCGTGGCGCTCGCCTTGCAAAACGTGCTCGGCGACCTGTTCGCCTCCCTGTCGATCACGCTCGACAAGCCTTTCGTGGTGGGAGACCTCCTCACGATCGATACCTTTACCGGTGCCGTCGAGCGCATCGGCATCAAGACCACCCGCCTGCGCAGCGATACCGGCGAGCAGATCATCTTCTCGAATGCGGACATACTGAAAAGCCGGGTGCGCAATTTCGGCCGCGCACCCGAACAGCGGGCGCAGGCGACGATTCGGGTGACTTATGCGACGCCGGCGGAGACGCTGCGAGAAATACCCAAGCTCCTGGAGCGCATCGTGCGCGAGCAATCGAACGCGCGCTTCGAGCGCTGCCATTTGAAGACCCTCGGCGACTCCGCGCTGCAATTCGAGCTTTCGTACTTCGTGCAGCAGCCGAAGATCAATTCGCTGCTCGACCTGCAGCAGGCGGTCAACTTTCGCATCATCGATGAGCTTCGCCGCCTAGGGGTTGAGTTCGCTTACCCGACGCAGCGCGTTCTCATCGGAAACTAGTGTTCCACGTCGTACTGTACGAGCCGGAAATTCCGCCGAATACCGGCAACGTCATTCGCCTGTGCGCCAATGCCGGATCGATGCTGCACCTGGTCAAGCCACTCGGCTTTCGGCTGGACGATAGGAGTCTCAAGCGCTCGGGCCTGGACTATCACGATCTCGCCCGAGTGAGAGTTCACGCGGATTTCGACGCCTGCGTGCGCGAGTTGGCCGATGCCCGGTTGATGGCGCTGGAGACCGGAGGCCGGCGCTGCTATGCGGATTTTCGCTTTCGCGCGGGCGATGCGCTCGTGTTCGGGCCCGAGACCCGCGGATTACCCGAGTCGGTGCAGCAGCGCATCGGGGACGAGAACTCGCTATACCTTCCCATGCAACCGCGCAGCCGAAGTCTCAATCTATCGAACGCCGTGGCGGTGGTGGTGTACGAGGCGTGGCGGCAGCTAAACTTTGCGGGCTGCGGGCCTTAGTCCGATTCCGAACGCACCTCTCGTGCCATCAGCGCCTGCAGCGCCTCCCGCACCGGTTTGCCTTCGTGCATGATGTGAAAGACCTCGCGGCAAATGGGCATCTCCACCCCCAGGCGCTCGGCGACGTTGCGCACGGCGCATGCCGCTTCGACCCCTTCGACTACTTGATGAATGTCGCGCGCGGCATCCGCGAGCGACGCGCCGCGGCCGAGCGCCAACCCGAGGCGTCGATTGCGCGACTGATCGTCGGTGCAAGTGAGTACGAGATCGCCGAGACCCGCGAGGCCCATGAAGGTCTCGCGCTGGCCGCCGAGCGCGACCCCGAGTCGCATCATCTCGGCGAGCCCGCGCGTGATGAGCGCCACCCGGGTATTGGCGCCGAAACCCATGCCGTCGGCGATGCCGGAACCGATTGCGATGACATTCTTCACGGCGCCACCCACCTCGACGCCCATGATGTCGGATTGCGTGTAGGCCCGGAAGCGTGGACCAGAGAGCCTCAACACCAATTCCTTGGCGAAGCGCTCGTCGCGCGACGCGACCGTCATGGCCGTTGGCAATCCCGCGCCGACCTCGGCGGCGAATGTCGGACCCGATAAGACCGCGCCGGGCCGCCCTGGAAACACTTCGCCGGCGATTTGATGCGGCAACAGCCCGGTCGCCGTCTCGAATCCCTTGGTGGCCCAGGCGATGCGGGTGCCTGAACCCAGATGCGGCTCGAGCCCGATCAGCGTCGCGCGGAACGCATGCGAGGGCACCGTCACCAGCGCATCGCATGCGCCCCGCAGCGCCTGCGCCAAATCCGCGACGGCGACCAGCGCATCGGGAAATTCGGCCTGGGGCAGATACCGACGGTTGCGTCGCGCGCGCTGCATCGCTTCGATTTGTGCGCGGTCGCGGCCCCACAGTCGAATCCGATGGCCGGCGCGCGCGAAATGAATGGCGAGGGCCGTTCCCCAGGAACCCGCGCCGATGACCGCCATGGGCTCAATTTGCGGGTTGTGCATCGTCGCCAATGGAGCCTCGGATCCGGACTAATTAACCGATCCGGGCTGCGGCGATTCCAATGCCTGCGCGAACAAAGCCTCGAAATTGACCAACGGCAGCAGAAAATTCGGAAAGCCGCCCTTGACGACCAAGTGCGAAATGGCTTCGCGCGCGTAGGGAAACAACACGCTCGGACAAAAACTGCCGATCAGGCGTTTCAAATCCTCGTTCGATGCGCCGGCAATGGAAAACACCCCCGATTGCTTGACCTCGGCGAGATACAGGGTGGCATCGCCTTGCTTTGCTTCCAGAGTGACCGTCAATGACACCTCGCGCACGTCGGGGCCCAGTTCCTCGGTCGAGGTATTCATGTTGAGCTGGAATTTGGGCTCCCAGGCTTGATTGTTGGGCAGCCTCGGACCATTCGGCGATTCGTACGAACAGTCCTTCAAGTAGACGCTCTGCAAGCTCACCTGCACGCCGCCCACATCGGCCAACGCCCCCTCGCTTTTAACCTCGTTCATCAAGCCCCCTCAATTAATGGATCCAGCTCACCGCTGTCCTTGAGTGCGACAAGCTCGTCGCAGCCGCCGATGTGCTTGGCGCCGATGAAAATTTGCGGGACCGTGCGCCTGCCGCTGCGCGCGATCATTTCCTCGCGCAATTTGGCGTCCTCATCCACGTCGATTTCCTTGAATGCCAGTCCTTTTTCGGTCATCAGCCGGCGGGCCTGATCGCAGTAAGGGCACCAGCCGGTCACGTACATGACGATCTCCGGCCGGCTCACTTGGCGCTCGTCTTGCTGCCCGCGGCGGTCCTGGCGAGCGGTAAATTATCCTTGACCCAGCTGTTCAAGCCCCCTTCGAGATTGAAAACGTGTGTGAAACCGAGTTTGATCAGCGTGCGCGCCCCGGCGGCGCCGCTCACTCCGCTGTCGCAGTAAGTGATGACGGTCTTGTCGCGCCACTTTTTCAGCGTCTCCGATTGGGCCTCGAGCTCGGCCGCCGGTATGTTGCGAGCATCGCCGATATGGCCGGCGTCGAACGAGTCCTTGCCGCGCAGATCGATGACGAGCGCGCCCTGATTCATGAGACGCACGGCCTGCATCGCGGAGAGGGCGGCGAAGCTTTGTACCCGCTCTCGAACCTCATAGAAGATTACCGCGGCGCCGGACAGCAAAGCGCCGATCGCCAGAAAGGGATGATGGCCAATGAACTCGAACAGTCGCTGCATGCGAAGCACTAATGGTTTTTTCGGGCGGGCAAGTATAGCAGCCTTGTATGCTTGCGATCCTTGGGATCGAAACCTTCAATGAGCCGAGCAATCGAACGTTTGAAACATATCGTCGTAATCGCCCTTCTGCTTTGCACAAGCGCAGCCGGCGCGGCGGCCGAGTCCGCCGACTCCGCTCAGGCGCGAGCCAAGCTCGCGGCGGTGCGGGCGCGTATTGCGGCGCTGACGAACCGCCTGGGGCTCGAGCTGAAGCAGCGCGACACGTTGAATGCGCGCCTGCGCGAAGCGGATTTGGAGATCACCGCGAAGCGTAGGCGGCTCGATTCTTTGCACGCGGCCGAGCTCGACGCGGAACGGCGCCGCCGCGAGTTGCGCGCCGAACGGGCCCGGACGGAGACCGCGTTGGAAGCGGAGCGCGCGGCGCTGGCCGCGCAGGCGCGCACCGCATACATGATCGGACAACAGGAGCAGATGAGAATCCTGTTGAATCAGACCAATCCTGCCGAGGCCGGCCGTATGTTGACCCTCTACGGGTATTTCGCGCGCGAACGCGCTGCCAAAATCGACGAAATCGACGCTCGCGCCGCACGGCTGCAGCAATTGGCGACCGAAATAGACGAGGAGGCGGCAAAACTCAAGACTCTCGCGGACGACGTCGGCCGAGAAGTCGCCGGCTTGGAGCACGCCCGCGCGGAGCGCGCTTTGGCGCTGGCCGCGCTTGCCAAGCAAGTCAGCAGCGGCAATCAAGAGATGGGGCAGCTCAAACGCGAAGAGCAGGCGGTGGAATCCCTCATCGCCGATCTCGCGCAAGTAATGCAGGATTTCCCGGTCGAAACGCAGCAAAGCTTCGGTCAGTTGCGCGGGCGGCTGCCGTGGCCGGTTCCGGGAAGAATGACCACCCACTACCAGGAGTCGCGCGCCAACGCAACGCAGCCGGTGGCCGTCGCGCTCCCGGCCGCCGGCGAAGCGGCGAACGTGCGCTGGAACGGCGTGATGATCGAGACTGCGCCCGGCGCGAAGGTGCGTGCGCCTTACTTTGGCCGAGTGATCTACGCCGACTGGCTGCAGGGCCTCGGACTGCTGATCATCATCGGGCACAGCGGCAATTACATGACCCTCTACGGCCACGCCGAGGTTCTGTACAAATCGGTGGGAGATTGGGTGGCGCCGGGCGACGTGATCGCGGCCGTGGGCGATGCCGGCGCGGTCCCGCCGCAGCTTTACTTCGAGATACGCGACGGCCGCAAGCCCGTGGATCCAAAAATCTGGTTGAAGTCGAATCCTTGAGCTACCGGTCCGGGAATTATGTCTTATGCCGGCGCGCCGAAGTGCCGAGCACGTCGTAGATCGGTGGCGACGGATCCTGCATCCTCGCGCGCATGACAGCGTCGGTCGGCACTTGGGAGTCGTATGCGCGGTTGCTCTTGCGACTCTGTCCGAACATCGGTCACATCGTGTTTTCTGGCGCCGACGCGCAGCCATTCTGGTCGAGCGATCCGAGCTCGCCGGCACTGTTGCGATCCACCCTGCAATCTCTATCTTTCGCCACGGCCGGCGGACACAGCGACGCCGACGGCGTGATCATGGAGTGTGCGGCCGACGCATACTATGGATTCCGAATCCGCGGAGGACTCGACGAAGTCCTGGGATTCGTCGCCCTCGCCGTACCCGCCCATGCCGGTGTCCGGCAGAGCGTCGATGCGCTGTACTGTGCTGATCAAGCCGGCGCTCGACTGTCTGCAAAGCGAATTGAGCGCCCGCGCCGCGATCGGCGAGCTCAACGACAATCTTGCGGATAACAGCCGCGACCTCGATTTGCTGCAGCGGATTTCTGCGGCGGCTCCCGCCGACGGTTTGCAGGCCCTGGCCCAAGTGCCCGAAATCGCGCTCGAGCGCTTGTCGGGCATGGTCGCCGCCGTTCTTCTGCCTGCGCGCAATGTAACGATCTGCCGCACGCGTCCCGGCCAATCGTTCGAGGCGCAGAGTGCACTGCTCGCGCAGATGCATAGTCACCTGATGACGCGCGCGCAGCTGCATGGATGCACGCTGGTGGCGAATAAGCTGTCGCTCGACGGCTCGAATGCCGAGGTGCCGTACAAGGCGATTTCCACGCCGATTCGCGACGAGACACGGCGAGTCATTGGCGCGCTCGCGGTATTTCGCCTCGCCGACTGTCCCGATTTTGAGCTGCGAGATGCCGAGGTATTGGAACTGCTGGCCCGCAAGGGCGCGCAAATCATCGGCGCGAGCTTCGATGCGCTCACAGGCATGCTGACGCCGGCGGCCTTCATCGCGCAAGCCGCGGCAAAGTGGCCGGCGACGGAGCAGCGAGGCTGCGCCAGCAGGCACGGATTGCTCTATATCGACGTCGATCAGCTGAATGTCGTCAATGAAGATCATGGCATGCACGTCGGCGACGAGGTCATCCAGAGTGTCGCCGGGCTAATCGGCCGGCGCGGACCCGTAGGGCACCTTGGCTTCCCGTATCGGAGGCGGCCGGTTCGCCGTATTGGTGCCCGGCTGCGGCATCGAGCCCGCCGCGCGGATCGCGGAAGAGCTGCGCAGCGCCGCAATCAAGCTCAGCTGCTCGCGCAGTGACAAGCCGCTGCTGGTCTCGCTCAGTATCGGCGTATCGCGGATCGGCGATTTCGACCGCCCTCTCGAGCACGCGATGGCAGCGGCCGAAATGGCCTGCCGGACCGCTAAAGAGCGCGGCCGAAACCGCGTCGAAATATTCTACAGCAACGCGCAAAGCTTGAGCCGACGCCCTGCATCCCTGAATCTGGCCGCAGAGGTCAGCGCGGCGCTCGCCTGCGACTCGTTCGAGCTGTTGGCGCAACCCATTCTGCCCTTAAGTGCGGCGCCGGCCGATCCGCGCTTCGAGATTCTGCTGCGCGCGCGCGCAGGCGACGGTTCGCGCTTGGGCTTGGAGAAGCTTCAGGGCGCGGGCTGCGAAACGCTGATTCGCGACATCGATCGGTGGGTCATCGAGCAATTCACTCGGCGCCTGGCCGACTGTCGCGATTTGTTGCGCCGGCATCGCGCGCGATTCTCGCTCAATGTCTCCGCGGCGTCGCTGATCGACGGGGAATTCTGGAGCCTGGTGGAGGAGCGGGTTCGCAACACGCGCATCGAACCGGGGACCTTGAGCTTCGAGTTTCCCGAGGAGGCGGCCACCGGCCGCGTCGGCACGATCGCGCCGCTTCATGTATCGGTTGCGCGAGCAGGGGATTTCCTTCGCGCTCGACAATTTCGGGCGCGGCATCGGCTCGCTCTCGAACCTCAATTCCCTGCCCGTGTCGTGCATAAAGATCGACGGCGGCTTGAGCCGGGATCTGACCGAAAATGCGAAATCCCAGTCGATGATGGTGGCTATCGCCCAGCTGGCGAAGACCTTCGACTTGGAGACCGTGGCCGGACATGTCGAAACCGATGCGATCCGCGCGCTCGCCGCAAGATTGGGAGTGGACTACGGCCAGGGATTCTTCATCGGCAAGCCGCTGGCGCTCGACCAGGCCATCCGCGACCTGCCCTTGTATTCGTGCTTTTCGGCGCCCTTGGATTTGCGCGTTGCGGCACGAAAACGATCGGCCGCGTCCGGCACCTAGCGGTGAAGCGCTGCCGCACGTATGCTGCGGCGCCTGATGATCAAGAAAACTCGCAATCTACTGCTGCTCGGGCTCGGCATCTCGATTGGGTTGTCGCTAGGCCTTGCACGCGGCGTCCTGGCAGACAAGGGCGAAGCGCTCGGCAAGGATCTGCCCTGGCAAGATGCAAGGCTTCTGGCCGAGGTGTTGGAGCGGGTAGAGCGCGAGTACGTCAATCCGGTTGACGATCACCATCTGTTGCAGGCGGCCATCCGCGGGATGGTCTCCTCGCTCGACCCGTATTCGGCGTACCTCGACGGCGAAGAATATGACGAGCTGAAAATCAGCAGTTCGGGCCAGTACTCGGGCGTGGGCATCGAGGTGTCGCTGGAAGACGGCCAGGTCGTGGTCGTTACCCCTTTGGACGGCTCGCCGGCCGCGCAGGGCGGCATCCGTCCGGGCGATGTCATTGCGACCATCGACGGCATTGCCGTCAATACCACCACGCTGACCGATACCATCGAACGCATGCGCGGCAAAGAGGGTACCACGGTCAAAATCGGGATCATGCGCGAGGGCAGTACTGAGCCGCTGCAATTCACCCTCAAGCGTTCACGCGTGCAATTGCGCAGCGTGAAAGCCGAGCTGCCGGAGCCCGGCTACGGGTATGTGCGCATCTCGCAGTTCAGCGACGAGACTGGCGAGGAATTGACTGGCGCCCTGCGAGATTTACGCAAGAGCAATGGCGGGCCGCTTAAGGGCCTGGTGCTCGATCTGCGCAACAATCCAGGCGGCGTGCTCGAGGCTGCAGTCGCCGTGGCCGACGATTTCCTCGACAGCGGCGTGATCGTGAGCGCCAAGGGCCGCACGCCGGAATCGAATTTCGAAATGAGTGCAACTCCCGGCGATGATCTCAGTGGCGCTCCCATCGTGGTGTTGGTTAACGGCGGTTCGGCGTCGGCCGCGGAAATCGTCGCCGGGGCGCTCAAGGACCATCACCGAGCGGTGCTCATGGGGCGTACCACCTTCGGCAAGGGCTCGGTGCAAACGGTGATGCCGCTGTCCGGCGACCGCGCCATCAAACTCACCACCTCGCTTTACTACACGCCTTCCGGCGTGTCGATCAATCACCGCGGCATCGCGCCGGACATCGAGCTCGAGCGCGATCCGAAGCAGCTGCCGCCCGCGCCTGCCGATGCGCCGCTGCTCGAGCGTGACCCCGAGGTAAAGCGCGCCGTACAAGAGCTGAAGGTACCCTCGGTCAGCGGCCGCGGGGCGGTGTCGGCGGCGGTCAGGTAGCGGCTAGCGTCGTGCGCAGTACGCGATCGATCGAAATTCTCTGTTTGGTCCTGGCCGCGCTGGTGCTCGTTTGGTCGAAGGCGCCGGCTACGCAGCTGTGGCCCGTGCTCGGGCTGCTGGGCGGCTTTGCCGCGGCGATCGTCGCGTTCCGGGCCCGACGTTTCTTTCCGGGCCGCACGCGAACCAGGCTGCTGATCGAATCCTGGAGCATGGTGATATTCATCACGGCCGTCCTGTGGTTTACCGGCAAGAGTTCGAGTCCGCTGCTCAATTTGTACCTATTACCGATCGTCTTGAGCGCGCTTACCCTGGGGCGCCTGGTGACTCTGGGTCAAGTCGCGGCGATTGCGCTGTGCCATTTCGTGCTGGCGGCGTCGACCCCGGGCCTCGACGTGATTTCTCTGGTCTACGCCAGTCGCGTCGTCGGTCAGCTGGCGCCGTTCCTGCTGGTCGCCTATCTCACGACCACCCTGTCCGCCGACGTCACGGAGGCGCGTGAGCGCATCGAGAACTTGGCGCAATCCGACGCCTTGACCGGGCTGTTGAATCTGCGCAAGTTCAACGAGGTCTGGCAGCGCGAACACGCGGCCCGCGAGCGCGAGGGCGGGACCTACGCCGTGCTGTTGATCGACATGGATCGACTCAAGGACATCAACGACGGTTTCGGCCACGAGGCCGGCGATAGCGCCATTATCCTGGTCTCGCAATGCCTGCAACGAAGCATTCGCGGCACCGACACCGCCGCTCGCTTCGGCGGCGACGAGTTTGCGGTATTGTTGCCGGGGGCTTCACCCGAGGTTGCGGAGGCGGTGGTCAAACGCATCCGCCACAACGTGTACAAGACGACCCTCGACCTTCGCTCGCGGATGATCCGCTGTAGCGTCAGCGTCGGTGTCGTGAATTACCCGAAAGATGGGCGCGATATGCGCGAATTGCTCTCCATGGCCGATCGCAATATGTATCGCGACAAGGAACTGCGTCGCGCTCCTGGTGCCGAGGCCAACGCTTGATGCGGCGTTGGGTCTTGCCGGGCGGCTGGACCCAAGGCCGGTGGGCCTTGGCGGAGCTCGCCTTCAATCGGAGTTTGGACTTTGGCCGGAATGGTGGCAAAGTTAGCACTCGATCACGTCGGGGCTGGATTAACATATGCTTACCTTGCATAACTTGAAGTAGTACATTAGGAGATTCATGAGATTCATCGATCCAGGGCGCTATGCGCCGGCGGCGTTAGCCGGAATACTCCTGACGGTATGTGCCTTAAGTGCGACTGCGAAGCCTATGCCCGCTCCGAAGCTCAAATCGAGTTCGGTGCTCATCTTCGACCCGAGTGATTCGTCGGTTCTGTATTCGCGTAATTCGGATGTGGCGGCGCCGATCGCATCGATCACGAAGTTGATGACCGCCTTGGTGGTGCTGGACGCCAAGCAACCGCTGAATGAATCGCTCGAGATTACGCAGGCGGAACAGGATCTGCCGAAGGGCGGATATTCGCGCCTCACCGTAGGCACGGTTTTGACGCGCGGCGATCTGATGCACCTGGCGCTGATGTCATCCGAAAATCGCGCCGCCCACGCGCTCGGTAACAACTATCCGGGCGGCATGTCGGCCATGGTGAGCGCCATGAACGCCAAGGCCGCCGAGCTCGGGATGGCGACCGCGCACTTCGTCGATCCGACCGGCTTGTCCAGCGAGAACGTCGCGAGCCCCGAGGATTTGTCCAAGCTGGTCATCGCCGCGTCGCGGAACCCGACCATCCGGGAGTACTCCACCGACAAGCGCTACACGGTGCGCGTGCACAGGCATCTGGTGGAGTTTCACAATACCGATAATCTGGTGGCCAATCCCACCTGGAACATCATTGTCCAGAAGACCGGCTATATCGCCGAGGCCGGCAGGTGCCTGGTGATGGAAGCCGTGATCGAAGGCCGCAACGTGGTGATCGTGTTGCTGGATTCACTGGGCAAGTACACACGCGTCGCCGATGCCAAGCGCGTCAAGAGCTGGATGGAAGAGAGCGCGATCGGCCGCGTTCGGGTGTCGATGCGCTAATTCATTGCAATTGGACAGGGGCTCATGCGCGCTCATTTCCTCGCGATCGGCTGGCTTCTGTGGGCGATGTGGCTGGTGGCGGGTTCGAGCGTTTGCGCCGCTGATCGGACTTTGTCGGTGACGATTTATGCCGACGATCTCGCGCTGATAACGGACCATCGGGACATCGAGGTCAAAGGCGGCCGGCAGCGCATTGAATTCCAGGATGTGTCGGCGCAAATTCGTCCGGAGACCGTGTCGCTGAGTGCCGCGGACATCGGCATCGTCGAGCAGAACTTCGATTTCGATCTGCTGACGCCGGCCAAGCTGATGGAAAAGGCCGTGGGTCGAGAGATCACCATCGTGCGCGTGAATCCGGCGACCGGCGCGGAGACGCGCGAGCAGGCCGAGGTGCTCGCCACGAACGGCGGAGTGGTCTTGAAAATCGGCCAGCGAATCGAGGTCTTGCGCGATGACGGCTTGCCGGTGCGCGTGATTTTCGACAAAGTGCCGGATAATCTGCGCGCCCGCCCTACCCTGTCGGTGACGATCACGGCCGGGCATGCGGGAATACGGCCGGCCACGTTGAGCTACCTTACCCCGGGCTTAGGTTGGCGGGCCGACTATGTGGCGTTGTACGACGAAGGTGTGAACAAGATCGACGTGCAGGGGTGGGTGACTTTGACCAATTCGAGCGGCAGCACCTATGAAAATGCGCAAACGCTGCTGGTGGCGGGCTCGCCCGCGCAGGTTGATGCGGCCACGAGGCAGACCAACATGAGGTATCCGCCGCGGCCCACGGTGCAGCAGGCCGGCACGGAAGGCGGCAGTCGCGAGCGTTTGGGCGATTATTATCTTTATCCACTCGCCGAGCGCACCACCATCGCCAATCTGCAGACCAAACAGGTGAGCTTCCTCGATGTGCGCGGTGTGCCCGCCGAGCACGGCTATGAATTTCGCAATCACTGGCTGGGCAGCGCCGATTCGCCGCAGAGCGCCAAAACCATCTACGCCTTTTCAACCAGCGCGCACGCCGGTTTGGGAGACCAGCTGCCCGCGGGGGTGCTGCGCTTTTACATGCGCGACAAGCGCGGCAACCCGCAGTTCATCGGCGAGAGTCGCATCGAGCACACGCCGATGGGTTCGACGCTGTCGCTCGCCACCGGGGATGCGTTCGATGTCAAGGTGCGTGCCGTGGTCGAGAAGCGCTCGCGCTTGGGACCGTTCGATTGGCAGACCGACATGCGTTATGAGTTGAGCAATGCGCTGCCGAAGGCCGTCACGGTCAAACTGCTTCAAGAGGGCCTGTGGGGCGATGCCCGGATCACCGCCGAGAGTCAGAAGAGCACGCGGCGCAGCGCCGAGGTCGCCGAGTGGACGGTGACGGTTCCTGCCAACGGCCGGGCCGATCTCAGCGCCACCTTCGACACTCGCTATTAGGCTTAAGCAACCGTGCGCCCGCGGTGCTCGATGTGGCTGCTCCTCGCAGGCGGGGTTGCAGCGGCGTCGGCCGGCGGGGCCGAAGTGTCAGCGGACGCTCCCACCGATCTTTCCGTCACCGTCTATCGCTCACCCTATCGCCGCTCGGGATCGATCGACCTCGATCGGCTCGGCGGCTTTGCGCTGATTAGCGAAACCCGCACCGTTCGCTTGCCCGTGGGCATGAGCCGGGTGCGCTTCGAAGGAGTGGCCGATGGCATCGAACCCGCCAGCGCGATCGTGACGGGCCTGCCCGAAGGCATCATCGAGAGGAATCGCGAAGGCGCGTTGCTCAGCCCGTCCGCACTGATGGAATCCGCCGCCGGCCGACCCGTGACGCTGCTGCGGTCGAACCCGAAGACCGGCAAATCCGAGCGGCTGCCCGGCAAGATACTGGCGGACGCCGGTGGCGGCGTGGTGTTTGAAACCGCGGCGGGAATCGAGGCGCTGCGCTGTTCGGGCCTGGCGGAAAGCTTCAGCTTTGATCCCGTCGCCGACCTCTCGGCGACGCCGACATTGTCCGTGCTGGTGCAGAGCGGCGAGCCGGTGGCGACAACCGTGACGCTGTCGTATCTCGCGCATGGCTTCGATTGGGCCGCGGACTATACCGCGACCCTTGCGCGCGACGACGCGACGATGGATCTGGGCGCCTGGGTCACGCTCGCCAACGGCAACGGCGTCGGATTTCCGCAGGCTCGCACCCAGGCGGTTGCGGGCAGAGTGAATCGCGAGAGCGGCGAGGTCGAGCCGCTCGATGCCGGCGGTCCGATTTTGGCGCGCTGCTGGCCGCGCGGTTCGACCAGCGATTCGCCCGAACTGCTGCAAATCGATCGCGCGACCCCGGGCGGCGGCCAACTCAAGGCCCGCGTGGCCATTGCACCCATGGCGCTGGCGGCGCCGCGGCTGGCCGATGTGATGCAGGAAGCGCAACGCGTGGAGCAGGAGCAACTCGGCGATCTGAAACTCTACCGGGTGCCGGACCGCACCACCGTGGCCAGCCGTCAATCAAAGCAGGTGCGCCTGCTGGATCGGACGGCGATTCCCATCAAGATCGTTTACGGCGCGGATCTCGGCGGCAGTGGCCGCCAGCGCCGCGGCGCCGGCCCTCAAGCTGCTGCGGACCATGAACGATGCGGCCAATCACCTCGGATTGCCGCTGCCGTCCGGAAGTGTCGCGGTATTTGCCGAACATCGGGGCGAGCGGTTGCTGGAGCGCGAATCCGGCATCCGCGATTTGGCCGTCGGCGAGGAGCTGGAAATCAACCTCGGCGCGAGTCCGGATGTCGAGGTCACGGCGATTCGAGAGGGCGGCAACGAGCAGCCCGCGCCTGCGGCACGGCGCGATGTCAGCGAGCGTATTGAAATCTCCAATTCGCGTGACTCGCCGATTCAATTCGAGTTGCGATTGCGGCTTCCGGAGGGTGCGCGCATCATTCGCGCCGACCACCCGCTCGGCCAAAAGAACGGGCGTCCTATTTTCCAGCTTGCAATCCCGGCGCATGCGAGCGCGACGGTGCGGTATCAGGTGCGCCACAGCGCCGGTTGAGCGGTCCCAACGCGGGGAGATGCCGCGCACCGCTAGAAGTTGACCGTGAGGTGCACCCCCCAGTTGCGGGGCTCGCCCAATTGCGTATAGAGCGTGTTCGGAAAGTTCGGCGGCTGGTCGCCGAAATAAAAGCCGCGCACGGTGTAGTCTTTGTTGAGCAAATTCCTGCCCCACCAGTACACCTGATAGCGTGGCGTTTCCCAGCCCAATTTGGCATTGAGGAGACCATAGGGGTTCGAGCGGGTCCAATTGGGCGGCAGATCGTAGAAGTACGATCCCATGCCGGTCACGTCCAGACGTGCAAACGCACCGCGTGGATCGCGCCAAGTGGCGCTGATGGCCGCCTGCCACGCGGGCGCATTTGGCAGCGCTCGATTCGGGAAGAGCAGGCCGTTTTGTACAAATCCGCGGTAGAGCGTCTGCAGCAAGCCCAGTGAGGCGCCGAGTTCGAGCTTCGAGGTCGCGCGCCACGCGAGGCTGCTTTCCAATCCGTAGTTGTAGCCCGACTGGGCATTGCCGGTGTAAAAAATGAACGTGTCGGGGTTATCGGGAATCAGCTGCTCGCCGGTCAGCAGTTGCGGAGAGTGCCGCACCATGTAAAAGAGCGATGAGTCGGCGCGCCAGCTGCCGTCGGGCGCCTGCGCCTTGTACCCGATCTCGTAGTTCACATCGTTTTCCGGGCCGAAGAGAATTTGGTTTGCCGGCAGCCCCTGGCTCAAGTTGAAGCCGCCCGCCTTGTAGCCGCGCGCAATCAGCGCGTAGATCTGCCGGCCCTTGGCCAGTGTGTAGTCCAAGGAGGCATGACCGCCCCACAGATTGTTTTCCGGATCGAACTCGTTGCTTAACGTCGGCGCATCGAGATTCGTGGTCGTGTCATCGTAATGCGTGGTGCGGCGCTCGCCGCGCACTCCGAGCGACCAGCGTGCTCTGGCGCCGAGATCGCCGTCGAGTTGGCCGTACAGCGCGCTGTTCAGCGCGTGATACTGGCTTTGCACGACGCTTAAGGTGGTGGAGTTCTGCGCCGCATCGAAAGGATCCACATAGACGCCGTTGCTGGTGTCGCTCAAACTCTCGCGCAGCTGAAACGCGTAGGCTCCGAAGAGCCAGGATAGGCCGTGCTGCCGCGTGTCGCCCAGGCGTATCTCCGCACTGCGGGTCGAGCGATAGCGAACCTGATACTCGGTGTAATCGTAGGTATACGGCGCCCAAAAGACGGGATTTCCCCAATCGCCGTCGTAACCGTAGTTGACGGTCGTGTCCGCATAGGTTGCGATCGCGGTCAGGGTGGCGGGCGAGAAGCCGGTGTAGTCGGCGCGCGCTGAAATTCCGGTGGAATATTGCCGATCGACGCCCGGATGATCGGACTCGGTGATGCGGCTGCCGTTGTCGATCGACCAGGCGTCGTAGCCGTTGTCGATCTGCACGCGCAGCACCGCGAGGTCGACGCGCCATTGGTCGTTGGGTTCATACCGCCACCTACCGCGCAGGGTGAGTTCGTTGCGATTGTCGGTATCGCGCCCTAGGTACACATTGCGATAGAAGCCGTCGCTCGTATATTGCTGCGCAGCGAGCCGGAAGGCCGAATCGAGCGCAGGCACCGGCCCGGTGATCACGGCGCCGTAGGAGCGTTCGCCGTAGTCTCCGGCGTCGAATTCTGCGCGGCCGCCGAAAGTATCGGCAGGCGCGGCGCTTTTGACGTAGATGAGCCCGGCGAGCGCGTTCGCTCCGTAGAGCGTGCCCTGGGGGCCGTGCAGCACTTCGATGTGATCCACATCGAACAGCGTTGCGGCCATGCCGAGCCCGCTGAAATCGATGTCGTCGATCAGAAAGCCGACGGAAGGGTTCGGTGCGCCTTGGTACTGCTGCAGCTCGCCGATGCCGCGAATCTGGAAATATCTCGGCAACGACGTGTCGCCGGCCCAGTTGAGGTTCGGCACCAACGCCAGGACATCCTCGAAATTTTGCTGTCCGGCGTCGTGCAGTGTGGTCGAGTTGAGCACCGAAACGCTGCCCGGCAATTCGGATTCCGGCACCGGCTTCATGGTGGCCGTCACGATGATCTCGTCGAGTTGCGTGCTGTCGGAACCCGCCATCGCGGTCGCCGGCAGCGGCGATGCCGGCGACCGATTCCCGAGGAGGCAGGCGAGCCCTAGAAAAACGCAAATCCTACCCATGCTCCCTCCGCCGGTACTAACCGGATCAGGTTCAATGGGTTTGCCGGTGCGCGTCCTTCGGACGCTGCCGGCATCTCAGGCCCTAAAGGCCACCCCAGCTTGTTCAAGACGTTACTCTAGGCTTTTAGCTCTGAAATTCAATGCCCGGCGAGACGCATCGCCGCGCCGATCAATCCGCCTGCGACCAAGATGACCGTGGGCAGAAAGGTCAGACCGAAGCCGGGGCCGCGTTTTGCGGGATCCTTGACATAGCTGGCGGAGTAAAGTTCGCGGCCTATCAGATAGACGACGCCAAGGGCGGCACCCCAGAGGGGGTTGAAATAATGGCCGAATAGATACATTCCGGGAATAAAAGCAATCAACTGCTCCAAAGTATTCTGTTGAACGCGAAAATGCCGCTCGAAAATCTCATTGCCGGTGGTGGCGGGGGCCTTGACCCCGTACTTTCCCCGAGCCCCGCCGACCTTGAAACCGAAAACAATGAATTGAAGAAGTGCGAGCGCAGTCACGATATCGACATAAGCCATGGATGTTCCTCCCATCTTGTTGGATTCTAGCACTCCGTCGCGGCTTGGCTTGCGCCAGACTCTCGACGTTCCATTGGCCAAGAGGTTTGAGATCTGCAATGAGCTTACCCCGCAAGTCCACTCATTCCGGCACCCGCGGCTATGCCCATTTGATCGAGGTGGGCGCTCCGGTGGCGCGAGTATGGCGCGCGCTCACCGACCCGGGATTGATCCGAATCTGGTCGGGACAGGAAGCCGAGATCGACCCTCGCGAGGGCGGCCTGTACCGCATCGGTAAGCGCAACGAAGGCGGCCGCGAAGCGCACATCGACATATTCGAGGTGAATCGCCGGCTGCGCTTGATTTATCTGAACGGCCCAGACATGCCCACGAGCGACAGTGCCGTCGTGGACGACTTTTTGCTCGACGTGCGCAGGGGTGAAGGCACCACCTCGCTGCGCCTGCTGGGTTCGGGGGTGCCCGAGTCGCCCAACTGGGATCAGACCTACGTGCGCCTCCGCGTGGGCTGGGAGCGGCTGATGGCCCGGATCAAGGTGACCCTCGACAGTCCGCCGCCGCGCAAAAAGCCGCCGCCCGAACCGAAAGATCCGCCGCTGCCGGGATTGGACTATTGATTGCGCGCGCAGAGCGCGGGTGGCATAACATACGGATGGAGAGAGCATGCAGGGCTTCTTAGTTCGTGCGGCCTTAGTGGCGCTCGGTCTATGGTTGGCTACCGTGTGGGTGCCGGGCGTTTACATCGACAGCCCCCTCACGTTGATTCTTGCCGGCGTAACGCTCGGAGTCGTCAATTCCATCGTGCGGCCCATCGCCATCGTGCTGACTTTGCCGATGACCATCGTCACTCTCGGATTGTTCCTGCTGGTGATCAACGCGGGCATGGTGGCACTGGTCGCGTGGATGCTGCCGGGCATGCACGTGGCGGGGTTCTGGGCGGCTTTCTGGGCAGCCGTGCTCGTGAGCCTGGTGAGCATGCTGGGTTCTTGGTTTGTCGGACCCAAGGGCAAAATCGAGGTAATCGTCAAGCGCCGCTAAAGCTCCGGACTCACTGCGTCTTCGGTTCTCCGAGCGTCTTTGGGTCGGTGAGGGTGCCCCCGGGCAAGGTCAAGATGCATACCGCGGCGATGATGATCACCATGCCGACCAGCTGCAGATTGGACAAATGCTCGTTGAGAAATAGCCAGCCGAGAAAGGCCGCGATGGCCGGGTTGACGTAGCCGTAAGTGCCGATCAGCGCCGGCGTCGCGTTGAGGCTGAGCCAGCCATAGGCGGTATAGGCGAGGCACGAGCTGAAGAACGTGAGATAGATGAGCGCCGCCAGGCCCGGGAAGTTGGGAGTCCAATGCGCGGGATCGCCGTGGCCGATCGCAACCGCCAACAGCATGAGACCGCCCATGCACATTTGCATGGCCATGAACATGAGGGAGCTCAAGTGTGTGTCGATACTGCGGTAGTACAGGGTGCCGAGCGACCACGCACAGCATGCGGTCAACACGCCGAACTGCGCCAACAGGCTCGATGCCCGCCAATCTCCTTTCGGAATCAGCATCAAGACGGTGCCCGCGAATCCCGTGAGCATGCCGAGTACGGCCCAGCGGGTGAGCGGATGGCCGCGCCGGCCGAAGACCCCTAGTCCCGCAATCCAAAATGCCGCCGTGCCATTGAGCAGGGCCGACTGGTTGGTTGGAATATAGTGAATGGCCCAGGTGTTGAGCCCGTTGCTGGCGAACACCATGAAAAACCCGGCGATGATCACGTGGCGCCACTCGATCAATCGGTTGGGAAAGAAATGGCCGCTCCAAAAGCGCGCGATCAGCGCGAGCAGTGTACCCGCGGTTAGGAATCGAATCGCGGAAAACAGGGCTATGGGGAGGTTGTTGACCGCAATCTTCGAGAACAAGAAACTCGAACCCCACACCAGGTAAATGGTGCCGAGGCACACCATAAGCTTCGCGGTAGAGCGGGAATCGCGCATTGAAGGAATACCGCTCGGGCCGACTTAAGCCGGATGTCGCGGCGTTCCGGCGCGAAATATCCAATAGCAAACACCGAACAATAGAGCGGCCGCCCACCACTTGCCGCCCGGCAATTCCACCCTCGAGGCGAGCACGTCGGGGTTCCTGCTGAGCCAAATGCACATCGCGATGAATATCCCCACCAGCGCTTCGCCGGTGATCAATCCGGCCGCGAACAACATGCCGTTTTGGGCGAGCTTGTCGAGATCGCCGCCGCGGCTGCGCTTGATGTGCCAACGGCCGACCAGCTCGGCCACGATGCCGCCGGCCAAAATCGGCGTCGATACGTCGAGCGGCAGATAGATTCCCACGGCGACCGCGAGCACCGGTGCGCTCCAGCGCGAACCACGACGCTTGAGGTACAGATCCAAGACTATGATCAAGGCGCCGATCACAGCGCCGATGACGATCATGCCGCTCGGCAAGGTGCCGCCGAACATGCCCTCTGCGACCGACTTGACCAAATTCGCTTGCGGCGCCGGCAGGGCCTTCACCCCGGGATGCGCCGGTTCGCCGATGCCATAGGCAAACTGCAGAACATTCATCACGGGAGCCATGACGGCGGCACTCGCGATAACGCCGACGCCGAGCATCACTTGTTGGCGCCACGGAGTGGCTCCGATCAATTGCCCCGCTTTGAGATCCTGCAGGTTGTCGCCGGCAACTGCGGCGGCGTTGCAAACCACAGCACCGATGAACACGACGGCGACGGCGCCGATCGAGGAGTTGCTTCCGACCATCCACATCAGCACCAGAGAGGCGAATAGAATCGTGCAGATCGTGATGCCTGACACCGGGTTGTTCGAGGATCCGACCAGGCCGGCCATATAACCGCTGACGGAGGAAAACAAAAACCCGGCAACTATCATGATCACCGCCATCGTGAGGCTGACGCCGATGCTGCCGACCACCAGGTAATACAGCACGAACAGCGGCACGACGAACAAGGCGATGCAAACGAGTACGCCGCCCATCGGCAAATCGCGTTCGGTGTGCGGTATGTCGAGTGATCTGTTCCCGCTGACCATGAGACCGCTGCGAATCGCCGACCACAGCGACTTGCGCAGCGACCACAGTGCCCAAAGGGCGCCGGTCAACATGCAACCGACCCCGATGTAGCGCACCTGCGCGCGCCAAATGGCGAACGCCGCAGCCTCGGCGTCGAGGCCTATCAATTTGTGCATCAGCGCCGGGTCATGTTCGTAGAAGAAGCTGTTGTACAGCGGAATAGCCAGCCACCAGGAAAACAGACCGCCGGCCGCTATCAAGATGGCGACATTGAGTCCGACGATGTAGCCGACCGCGAGCAGCGCGGGCGAGAAGCCATAGCCGAAAAATGCGATGCCTCGTTGACCGACGAATCCCTGGATCGTGAAGGTCTCGGGCAGCCAGCGAAACCCCGAGGTAACCAATTTGAACGCACCCCCGACGAGGGCTGCGATGCCGAGAAATTTTGCGCCGATCCCGGGATTGGCGCCCACCTTGAGCACCTCGGCCGCGGCGACGCCCTCGGGAAACTGCAGCTTTTGCTCGATGATCAGCGTGCGCCGCAAGGGCACCGAGAACAGTACGCCGAGCAGTCCGCCCAAGCCGACGATGGCGAGCGTCCACCAATAATCGAAGCTCGACCAATGATGCAGCAGAATGAGGGCGGGCAGCGTGAAAATCGCGCCCGCGGCGATCGAGCTGCCGGCCGAAGCGCCGGTGGCCACGATGTTGTTTTCGAGAATATTGGGCCGACCGAACAGCGGCAGCACCGCCATGGAAATGACCGCGGCGGGAATTGCGGTGGCGACGGTGAGTCCGGCAAACAAGCCCACATAAGCGTTGGCGGACGCCAGGATCACCGTCAGAACGATCGAAAGAAGGACCGCCTTCAGCGTCAGCTGCGGCGCGGGTATCGGGCTCATCAGGCTCCTATGCTCCGGCCTCGCGCTCGGCGTCCTCGGCATCCTGTTTGGCGCGGGCCGCGATTTTGTCTTTGAGCAACAAGCCCGCCATGATTATCCCAATCTCGTACAAAAGATACATCGGGACCGCCATCGCGCTCTGCGAAACGGCGTCCGGCGGCGTCACGAAAGCCGCGAAGATGAATATCCCGAGCAGCACGAATCCGCGGTTTTTCTTGAGCGTCGCCAATCTCACGAATCCGGTCCACACCAATAATACAGTAGCCACCGGGACCTCGAACGCCAAACCGAACGCAAGCAGCAAGATCATGACGAAATCCAGGTAACTGCCCATGTCGGTCATCATCTGCACACCGTGCGGCGTGGTCGCGACGAAGAAGCTCAGCATCACCGGGAACACCACGTAATAGGCGAAGGCGGCGCCCAAGTAGAACAGCAAAATGCTGGAGATCAGCAGCGGCACGGCCAGCCTCTTTTCGTGCTTGTACAATCCGGGCGCGACGAACGCCCAGGCTTGATACAGCACGACGGGAATGGCGATACCGATGGCGAGGACGAGCGCCAGCTTGAAGGGCACGGTAAACGGAGCGACGACACTGGTCGCGATCAGCGTGGCTCCGGCGGGCAATCTACGCTTCAGCGGCTCCGCGACGAACGTGAACAGTTGGTTCATGTACATCGCGCAAGGAATGAAGCAGATGCCGACCGCCAACATCGCTTTCAGGATTCGATCCCGAAGCTCCAACAAGTGCGAGATCAGCGTACCTTCCGCGAGCCCGCCCGGTTCGCCCTCCGGCTCGCCCTCCGGCTCGCTCATGGAGTCGGTTGCTTCGGATCGGCCGTGGAGTGCTGCGGGGCATCCGCGGCGAGGGGTGCGTTGGCCGCGGGGGGCGCATCCGCGGCGAGGGGCGTTTGGGTCACGGGGCGGGAGAGCGCCGGCGGCTGGGCGGCGCTGACCGCAGTGGACTGCTGTTTCAACAATGCCTCGGCGGTCACTTCGCGCTCTAGCTGCTCGGTCAGCTGGCGCGCCATGACGCGCGCACGGCCTACCCAGTTGCCGACCTGACGCGCAACTTTAGGCAGTCGCTCGGGGCCCAGCACCACGAGTGCTATGGCCGATGTGAGCAGAATCTCTGAAAACCCGAAATCAAGCATGCCGCATCAGGCGTTGGTCTTGGGGGGCGCCTTGACCTCGGCTTCGCGCGGCGCCGCGCCTTGTGCCGCAACGCCGGGTTCGAAGTCGGCGTCCTTCTCTTGTTTCAGCTGCTTCACTTTTTCTTCCGACTCGCCGTCGTTCATGGCTTGCTTGAAGCCCTTGACGGCGGCGCCGAGATCCGAACCGATCGAACGCAATCGCTTGGTGCCGAAAATCACCAAGGCGATCGCCAGAATGACCAGTAACATTTTTGAATCGAACATGTCGCTTCTCCGAGTTCACGGCAATCTTGAGTGAGTGCGTCAATAATACGCCAAAGAGATCATGACATTTGACCGCCGACCGCCGATGCGTGTTCGGTCGCATTTGGGCTTTTGGCGCAAATCAACTCTCCAACCAAAGCGTCACCGGTCCGTCGTTGGTGAGCGACACCTGCATATGGGCGCCGAATACCCCGCACGAGACGCCAGCGTGCTCCGTCCGCGCCGCCGCAACCAGGGCGTCGAATAGCCGCCGTCCCTGCTCGGGCGGCGCCGCGGTGGAGAAACCAGGCCGCAGCCCGTGGCGCGTATCGGCCGCCAGGGTGAATTGAGGTACCAGCAGCAGTTCACCCCCCATTTGCCGCAAGCTCAGGTTCATCTTACCTGCCTCGTCGGGAAACACGCGGTAGGCCAGTAAGCGGCCTAGTAGCCGCGACGCGGCCGCTTCATCGTCTCCCGGTCGCACGCCGACCAGAACCAACAGTCCCGGTCCGATCGATGCGATGAGCTCCCCTGCACTATGAACATGGGCTTCCGTGACTCTCTGGAGCAAAAAAATCAACTTCATGGACTCCATTTGGCTCTATTTTCGCCAAATAGAGCTTTAAATTTCCACATGGCCAATAATTAAATCATTGTGGAAAATATTACTCAATACTTTGGCTATTTTCGCCATAGAGTGGGAGTAAATAGCACCAAAATCGTGAAAATCTCCAAGCGGCCGAGCAACATGGCCGCGGAGCACACCCAAGTCTGGAAATTATTCAGCACCCCGTAATTGCTTCCGGGACCCACCAATCCCAAGCCAGGGCCCACGTTGTTGATGCAGGCGAGAATGGACGACAGCGAGGTGATGAAATCCAAGCCGCTGGCGAGCTGCACGAAGATCAGCCCCACCATGCTCATGAAATACAGGAACACGAACGCGAGCACCGCGAACACCACGCGATTCGCTATCACGGTCCCGCCCACCTTGAGAGGCCGCACCATATTCGGATGCACCAACTGATTGAGCTCGCGATTCGCTTGCTTGGCGAGCACCAGCGTCCGGATCATCTTGATACCGCCTCCGGTGGACCCGGAACTGGCGACGATGGAGCTCAAGAACAGCATCCACATGGGTGCAAAGATGGGCCAGCGCGAGTAATCCTGGGTATGCAGACCGCCGTCGGTGGCGATGGAAACGACGTTGAAGGTCGCGTGGCGCAGCGCCGTCGGAAAATCCGGGTAAGTGCCCTTGAAGTACAAGAACGACGCAATCCCGATGCAGCTCACGCCGAGCACCCCGAGAATGGCTCTTGCTTCGGCGTCGCGGAAATAGGCGCGCACCCCGCGCTGGCTCCATGCAAGATAATGCGTCGCGAAATTCAGCGCCGCCAATACCTGAAACCCCGTCAACACCATCTCGATGCGCAACGAATTGAAGTGCCCCACGTTCGCGTCATAGGTGGAAAATGCGCCGAGAGAGAGCGCGGAAAATCCATGACAGACGGCATCGAACCAATTCATTCCGGCAAACTTCAAGCATACGATGCAGGCCGCCGTCAGACCTGCGTACGCCGCCCACAACAATTTGGCCGTCTGACCGATGCGCGGCGTGAGCCTGCTGTCCTTCATCGGACCCGGCATCTCCGCGCGGTAGATTTGCATGCCGCCGACCCCCAGCATGGGAAAGATCGCGACGGCCAGAACGATGATTCCCATGCCGCCGAGCCAGCTGAGCAAATGGCGCCACAAATTGATGGACCGTGGCAGGTCTTCAAGCGCTGAGAGCACCGTGCCGCCGGTGGTGGTGAGGCCGGACGCGGCTTCGAAATACGCACGGGTGAAATTGATCGGCAGGTAGTTCCAAAGCGGAAATCCGGCGACCGCAGGCAATGCGACCCAGGTCAGCGCCACCAGCATCAAACCGTCGCGAGTCTTCAGTTCGCGCTTGAAGCGCCGGGTCGCCAGCCATAAAAGCGCTCCGAGCGTGAACGTCGCGAACGACGAGATGACGAATGACCACAGAGCTGGGTCCTGTCCCCAAATGGCCATGATCAAGTGGCGCCAGCATGGTCACCGCGAACACCATCATGACCATGGCGAACACGTGCGCAACCGGCAGCAAAATGTCCTTCACAAAAAAGACGCAGAGCCTTGAAAAAGTTTTTCGACGGCTTCGATGTGTCGACGGTCGGTCAAGAAAAGAATCAGATGATCGTCGGCCTGCACGGTGGTGTCGTGATGCGCGATGATGACGTCTTCGCCGCGCACCACGGCTCCCAAGGTGGTCCCCTGGGGCAGCACGATGTCCTCGATTCGGCGGCCGATCACTTTCGAGCTGTCCGCATCACCGTGCACCACCACCTCGAGCGCTTCAGCGGCGCCGCGCCGCAGTGAATGCACCCGCACGACATCCCCGCGGCGCACGTGCGCCAGCAACGAGCCTATGGTCACGGTCTGCGGCGAAATCGCGACGTCGATCGAGCCGCTTTCGATGAGCTCCGCATACGAGGGCTTGTTGATGAGCGCCATCACCTTGTGAGCGCCCAACCGCTTGGCCAGCATCGCCGAGAGGATATTGGCTTCCTCGGAATTGGTCATCGCCGCGAATACGTCCGCGCCGTCGATGTTCTCTTCGAGCAACAACTTCTCGTCGGCCGCGTCGCCGAGCAATACCGTCGTGCTATTCAGCAACTCGGAGACCCGCCGGGCGCGCCTCGGGTCGCGCTCGATGAGCTTCACCCGACTTTTGTATTCCAGCTCGCTGGCGAGGCGAAAACCGATGTTCCCGCCGCCGGCGATGACCACGCGCCGCACCGGCGCCTCCTCTCGACGCATCTCCTTCATGACGACTCGAATATCCTTGCGGGCCGCCAGAAAAAACACCTCGTCGCCGTCTTCGATCACCGTCGTGCCCTCGGGCTGGATGCTCCGGCCCGCTCGGTAAATCGCCGCGACGCGCGCGTCGGCCCTCGGGATATGCTCGCGCAGGGTCCGCAAGGCCTGACCCACCAAGGGGCCGCCCGAGAGCGCACGTATGCCCACGAGTCGCACCCGGCCGTCGGCAAAGTCCAGCACCTGCAACGCGCCGGGATAGCGAATGAGCCGCGCGACGTATTCGGTCACCAATTGTTCAGGGCTGATCCACACGTCGACCGATAGGGCATTCTCGCCGAACAGTTTCTCGCGCTCCGTGTAGTCCGCCGAGCGAACTCGCGCGATCTTTTTGGGCGTGCGATACAGGGTCCAAGCGATATGGCAGGCCAACATGTTGACCTCGTCGCTGTTGGTGAGTGCGACGAGGATGTCGGTGCCGGCGATGCCCGCGGCTTCGAGGACTCTGGGGCTCGCCGCGTTGCCGATAACGGTACGAATATCGAGCCGGTCCTGCAAATCGCGCAGCATGTCCTCATTCGTGTCGACGACGGTGACGTCGTTCGATTCTTCGCGCGAAAGGTGGTATGCCGCGGTACGCCCGACCTGTCCGGCGCCTAAAATGATGATTCTCACGGTCGCGCTACTCTACACGACCTGTAGATTGGCATAAGACATCATCAGCCACTTCGTGCCCTGCTGCTCAAAATTCACCTGAATGCGGGCCTGCGGTCCGTTGCCCTCGAAATTGAGCACGATGCCGTCGCCAAATTTCAAGTGCCGCACTCGGCTTCCCATCCGCATGCCTAGCGCCGGCGATTCCTCGAGACCTCCGCGCCTGACGAACACCGGCCGGGATACCTGCAGTCGCGGCCGGACCTCCTCCACCAATTCCGGGGGCAGTTCGTTGATGAACCGGGAGGGCTGACCGTACTGATCCACGCCGTACAGACGGCGCTGTTCAGCGTAAGTTATATATAGCTGGCGCATGGCGCGAGTCGCACCGACGTAGCACAGGCGGCGCTCCTCCTCGAGCCCCGGGAGATCGGCGACCGAGCGCTGGTGCGGAAATAGACCTTCCTCCATGCCGGCGAGAAATACCACGGGAAATTCCAAGCCCTTGGCCGAATGCAGGGTCATCATCTGCACGCAATCGTCGTAGGGATCCGCTTGGCCTTCGCCCGATTCGAGAACGGCGTGGGCGAGGAAGGACTCGAGCGGCTGCATCTGTGCATGCTCGATGGCGTCGTGCGCGGGCGAGAAGCCCCGCGCCGCGCTCACGAGCTCAAGCAAATTTTCGACCCGGCCTTCGCCCCGCTCGCCTTTCTCTTTCTTGAAGTGCTCTATAAGGCCACTCTTCTGAATGACCAAATCGACCTGTTGATGCAGTTCCAAGCCGCCGATTTCCTCGGCCATTTTGTCGATGGTGAGCATAAAGATCTTAAGCGCTGGTGCCGCGCGCTGCGCGAGGCCGTCTTGCATGCACACGCCGGCCGCCGTCCATAGGGACGTTCCCTTTGAACGGGCGGTGTCGCGCAGCACCTCCAAGGTTTTCGCGCCGATGCCGCGGACCGGCAAGTTCACCACCCGCTCGAACGAGGTGTCGTCCGAGCGGTTCGCGACCAGGCGCAGGTACGCGAGCGCGTCCTTGATCTCGGCACGTTCGAAAAATCGCAGGCCGCCGTACACCCGATACGGCATTCTCGCGTTCAAGAAGGCCTCTTCGAAGACTCGCGACTGCGCGTTGGAGCGGTACAGAACCGCCACTTCGCGCCGGGCCCCGCCGCGCTCCACCCAATCGCGGATGCGATTCACGACGAAGTCGGCTTCATCGCGCTCGTTGAACGCCGCGTAAAGTTTGACGCGCTCCCCGTCCTCGCCGCTGGTCCAGAGGGTCTTGCCGACGCGCCCTGCATTGTTGGCGATCAGGGCATTGGCTGCCTTCAATATGGTGCCGGTCGAGCGGTAGTTTTGTTCCAGCTTGTAGAGAACCGCTTGCGGGTAGTCGCGGCGGAATTGATTCAGGTTTTCAACTCTTGCGCCGCGCCACCGATAAATGGATTGATCATCGTCGCCCACCGCGAACGGCAGGCCCGCGGGACCCGCGAGCAGCGTGAGCCAGCGGTACTGAATGGCGTTGGTGTCCTGAAACTCGTCCACCAGCACGTGGCGAAATCGCCTACGGTAATGCTCAAGAAGCCCGGGGTTGTCGCGCCACAATTCATACGCGCGCAGCAGCAATTCCGCGAAATCCACCACACCGGCCCGCTGGCAAGCCTCTTCGTAGGCCTGGTAGATCCTGATCAATTGGCGGCGCGTCGGATCGTCCGCTTCCTTGATGTGCTTGGCCCGCAGGCCTTCATCCTTTTGGGCGTTGATGAACCAGAGAATCTCGCGTGGCACCCAGCGAGTCTCGTCGAGATCAAGGGCCTTCAGCACTTTGCGCATCAGCCGCGCCTGGTCCTCCGAATCCAAGATCTGGAATCCCTGCGGTAGGCCGGCCTCGCGCCAATGCAGGCGCAGCAGTCGGTGGGCGAGGCCGTGGAAGGTCCCGATCCAGAGTGCGCCTCCGGGAAATCCCAACAGGGTTTCTATGCGGCCGCGCATTTCCGCGGCCGCTTTGTTGGTGAAAGTGACCGCAAGAATGCTGTGAGGCGATGCGCCCTCGACTTGAATCAACCATGCGACCCGATGAACCAGCACACGCGTCTTGCCACTGCCGGCGCCGGCCAGAACCAGCGCCGGCCCGAGCGGCGAGGCGACCGCCTGTCGCTGGGCGTCATTTAGACCATCGAGAAGGTGAGATACGTCCATACGGGCTCCTATGCGCTGCGCGGTGCGCCGGAGGCTTCCTCGGCGAACTCGATCAACGCGAGCACCAGTGACAGCACCACGGGACCGACAATGATGCCGATGGTACCGAAGGCGGGGATGCCGCCCAGCACGCCGACGAATATGACCAGCGCCGAAACTCGCGCGCGCCCCGAAATCAGCATCGGCCGCAACAGGCTTTCCAGGCCCGTGAGCATCAGTCCCCAGGCGAGCATGAATATCGCGAAACCCCAGCGCCCTTGGTAGAACAGCCACCCCACCGCGGGCACCCAAACGAAGGACGCGCCGCCGACGGGAAGCATCGACAACAGCGCCGCCAACACGCCGAACACGACCGGCGAGGGCAGGCCGGCGATCGCAAATCCGATACCGATGAGCAAGCCCTGTATCGCCGCCGTCATGGTGGTACCGAACACGATGGCTCGAGCCACGTCGCTGAGTTGGTGAAACAGCCGGTCCTTTCGCGCCTGATCGAGCGGAATGAGCAAGCGCGCGCGGGCCCACATGCCGTCGCCGTCGCGCAGAAAAAAGAACAACAACGACAACATGATCGAAAACCCGATGACCGACCCCAATGCCCCCAAGAAAAACGAGCCGCTTTTACCGGCCACGTGCTGCAGCACTTCTTGTCCGCCGGCTATCACCCACGACCGGACCTGGCCCGCCGAAATTCCGCTGTGCGCTTGCACCCAAGCGTCGGCGCGCGCAATGAAGGAGAAATGCTCCAGATCCGCCAAACTCTTGATGTCCAGATCGCGCGCCGCCTGTTGCAGCTTCTGCAACAGGGAGGAGATTTGCGCAACGAATTCTATCGATAGCGCGCTCAACGGCAGCAGTATGGTGATGGGGGTCAACACGGTCAGCATGCCCGCGGCTCGGCCGCGGCCGCGCAGACGGCGACGCAGCTTGAGATTCACCGGATGCAGCACAAACGCTAGAAACGCGGCCCAGCTCATTGCCGCAAGAAAAGGCTTGAATATGAGCACCAGCAGGCCGCCCAGGAGGCCCGCGACCGCCAGTGCGAAGACGCGTGGGTAAAAGGGGGATTCGGCGGGCATTGAGCAATAATATCATCGCCCCGCCGCGCGCCGTCGGGCGCCGCTGCCCGCTCCTCAAAATTGGTCGAGTCGCGTAGCATGGTGGCCGCGGAAGGCTGCGAGAGCTCAAAATGACAGCGATGACCGTCAACAATCAGTTACTTCAGGCCGACGCGTCGCCCGACACCCCGCTTCTATGGGTGTTGCGCGATCACTTAGGATTGACCGGAACCAAATACGGCTGCGGAATGGCATTGTGCGGTGCATGCACCGTGCACGTCGACGGTGTCGCGATGCGTTCGTGTATTCTACCGCTGCGGGCGGTCCAAGGTAAAAGCATCACGACGATCGAAGGCCTTTCGCAGGGCCGCAATCACCCGGTTCAGCGTGCCTGGATCGAACTCGACGTGCCGCAATGTGGTTATTGCCAATCCGGTCAGATCATGTCCGCAGCGGCGCTGCTGCGGACAAACACCGCTCCCACCGACGCCGACATCGACGCCGCCATGGCGGGGAACATTTGCCGCTGCGGCACCTACGCGCGAATTCGCAAGGCGATACATCGCGCCGCCGAATTGCTGCTACCGGGCACCCAGTCATGAGCACACAGTGGTCCGAGCCGCAGTCGGACAACCCCGATCGCCGCGATTTTTGCAAACGCACGGCGGCGGCGGGCGGCGGCCTGGTGCTGGCATTGACGCTGCCCGCCTTCGCCGGAGGGCCCCAGCGATCGGCGAGCGGCCAGGCGAGCGCCCGCGTGCGCGACAGCCAATTGAACGCGTGGCTCAAGATCGGCTCCGACAATTCGGTCACCTTCATCGTCGATCGCTCGGAAATGGGGCAGGGTGTCTATACCGCGCTGCCCATGCTGTTGGCGGAGGAACTCGAAATCGATCTGCAAAGAATCACGGTCGTCGCCGCGCCGGTCGGCGACGCGTATGTCAACACTCTCAACGGCGGTCAGGTAACCGGTACCAGCAACAGCGTCACCGACGCGTGGGACAAGCTGCGCACCGCGGGGGCGCAGGCGCGCATGATGCTGATAGCGGCGGCGGCTCGTGTCTGGCGGGTGGATCCGGTCGAGTGCCATGCCAAAAATGGCGTGGTTGCGAATGCTCGCGGCACGTCCCTCACCTATGGCGAATTGGCGGCCGCTGCCGCCAGTTTGCCGATACCCAAGGAGGTCAAGCTCAAGCCCAAAGCCGATTTCCGCTTGATCGGCACTTCTCAACCGCGGCTCGATACCCCGGGCAAGGTGGATGGCAGCGCCGAATTCGGCCTCGACGTCAAGCTGCCGGGCATGCTGTACGCGGCGCTGGCGCAGAGCCCGGTTTTGGGCGGCAAAGCCCTATCGGTCGATTCGGCCGCGGCCCAGACGATGCCGGGAGTTCGCCGAGTGCTCGCGACCTCGAGCGGAGTGGTCGTGGTGGCGGATCATTTCTGGCAGGCATTGCGGGCACGCAAGGCATTGAATATTACCTGGGATCCCGGCGCCAATGCGCGGCTCGACAATGCCGCCATGCTGTTTTTGCTCAAGAATACCGCGGCGATTGCGGCGGGTCGGGTGGCGCGCAAGGACGGCGACGGCGCGGCCGCGCTTCGAGGCGCGAAGCACGTCGTCGATGCGGTGTACGAATTGCCGCTGCTGGCGCATGCGACCATGGAACCCATGAATTGCACGGCCGACGTCAGAGCCGATCGGTGCGATCTGTTTGTGGGCACTCAAGTCCAACACGACGCGCAAGCCGCCGCCGCCGCCGCCGCGGGCCTGCCCGCCAATCAAGTCAACGTCACGACCACCTTGATTGGCGGCGGATTCGGCCGGCGGTTGGATGTCGATTTCATCCCGGCGGCGGTCGAGGCGTCGAAGGCGGTCGGTGCGCCCGTGAAGCTCATCTGGACGCGCGAAGACGACATGACGCATGACACCTATCGGCCGCCCGCGCGTGAGGAAATGAGCGCCGGATTCGACGCGCGCGGCAACCTGGTCGCGTGGAACATGCACATCACCGGCCCGTCGATTACCGCGCGCGCCTCGCCGGAGACATACGCCAAGGATCCCTTCGATTCCGTGGTCGAATATGCGCAGAACTATCCCTACTCCGTGCCGAATTTCGCGCTCAGCTTTTCACGCCAAGAAATCGGCATCGATGTGGGCTATATGCGCTCCGTGAGCCACGCGCCCAATTGCTTCGTGATCGAAAGTTTCATGGATGAGCTGGCGGCGGCCGTGGCCAAGAGTCCTTTGGACTTCCGCTTGGGACTGCTCGCGGCGAAACCCCGCCATGCCCGCGTGCTCCGGTCAACTGCCGAGCGCGCCGGATGGGGTCTCGCGCCCCCGGGCCGTTTTCAAGGACTCGCCTTGATGGAGGGCTACACAACTGTACTGGCGCAAGTCGCGGAAATTTCCGTGGTGGCCGGCGAACTCAAGGTGCACAAGATCACCTGTGTCGTGGATTGCGGTCAAATGGTCAATCCGCGCATCATCGAATCGCAAATCGAAAGCGGCATCGTGTTCGGACTTTCGGCAGCGCTGTGGGGGGATGTGACGGTCAGCGCAGGTCGGGTGCAGCAGGGGAATTTCAATAGCTACCGGCTGCTGCGCATCAACGAAATGCCGGAACTCGACGTGCATCTGTTGCCAAGCGACGATCCACCCGGCGGAATCGGCGAACCCGCGGTGGCGCTGGTGGCGCCGGCGATTTGCAATGCGATTTTTGCGGCAACCGGTAAGCGGCTGCGAAGCCTGCCGATCGCCGCTCACGCACTCGCCTGAGCCGCGGCCAACCCCCGCAACGCCGGTTTTCCGAATGGTGTAAGGTTCCACTGAAGGGGGAGGCATGATAACGAAAACATCCCGGCGAGCTCGTTCCACCGGCAGCGGCGCAGCGCCTCGGCCCAGGCCGCGCAAAGCAAATCCCAGGCTGACTGCCGCGCGTCTGCTGCAGCTGGGCCTCGGTTTTTGGGGGCCGCGCGCATTTCTGAGTGCCGTGGAACTCGGTCTTTTCTCGGTGCTCGCCAAGGGGTCGCTCGATGAGGGTCGGCTGCGCGAGCGGCTCGGGCTGCATCCGCGCTCGGCGCGCGATTTTTTTGACGCGCTGGTCGCCCTAGGACTCCTTGAGCGCAAGGCGGGCAGATATCGCAACGCTGCCGACGCGGACGCATTTCTCGACCGCGCGAAGCCTGCCTATGTCGGCGGAATTCTGGAAATGGCCGCTGTCCGCCTGTATCCGTTTTGGGGTTCGCTCACCGAGGCGCTGCATACCGGCGCGCCTCAGAACGAAGCCAAGCACGGCGGCGACATGTTTGGCGCGCTCTATGCCGACCCGGAGCGGCTGCGTGGTTTTCTCGCCGCGATGACCGGCGTCAGCTTGGGCTCGGCGCGTGCCATCGCCACCAAGTTTCCATGGAAGAAATACAGGACATTCGTGGATGTCGGCACTGCGCAAGGCTGCGTGCCGGTGCAGGTGGCGTTGGCGCACAAGCACCTGGGGGGCGCGGGATTCGATCTGCCGGTGGTTGGACCGATCTACGAGGAATATGTGAGTTCCTTCGGACTCGATGTACGCTTGAAGTTTCACGCCGGCAATTTCTTCCGTGACCCGCTGCCGCAGGCCGATGTGCTGATCATGGGGCACATCCTGCACGACTGGAATCTTCAGGAAAAACATCTGCTGCTGCAGAAGGCATTCGCGGCGCTGCCCAAGCACGGGACGCTAATCGTTTACGATGCGATGATCGACGATGCTCGCTGCCGCAATGCGATGGGGCTATTGATGAGCCTCAATATGCTGATCGAAACGCCCGGCGGGTTTGATTACACGCCGGCCGACTGTCGCGGGTGGATGAAGACGACGGGATTTCGGAAAAGCTCGGTGGTGCCTCTGACCGCAGTTGAATCGATGGTGATTGCGACCAAGTAGGCGCGCGGGTGATTCCGTTCGTCATTGCTTAATCGTCGGTGGATTGCGGAACGGTGGCGACGGTAGGCAGCTTGGGATGAGAGTCGACGTGGAACGAGTCCATCAATTGCCTCAGGTCTTCGAGTACGGCCTGGGGCTGGGCGTTGGGAGCATACGACATCACGAGATTGCCCGCCGGGTCAATGAGATAAATGCGATCGGCGGCGGAGGCGTTCATGCGATCGACGCGAGACAGCAGAGCGAGCAGGGGTGAGGAATCGGAGTCCGCCCGGACCGTGATCAGATCCTGCTGCGCGCGCAGAAAATCCATCTCGCAGCACACCCCATCGGCAACGAATACGCGCTGTACGCGATCCATGTCCCGATTGAGCGCGATTCGCACCTGCCGGGTGACGTTGAGGCTCGCTTGGCAACGCTCGGGGCAGTGGCCCGGGCCCCAATACAGGAGCGTCCACTTGCGCCTAAAGAAATCGCGATCGGTATATTCGGCGGCCTTTGCCGCGGCTGCGTCAGTGGGGCCGCTGCTCAACAACCGCAGCGCCAAATTGGTCAGCGCTACAGGCGGATCAATGAGCTCGCCATGGCTCACGAAAGCCCGGGGACGCCAGGTTACCTGACCATAATGCAGGTATAGCCCAATACCGAGCGCCGCAATCAAGAGCAGCGCCAAAGCGATGATAAGACGCCGCGGGCGTTGGCCGTGCGGGTCGATACGCGCACTCATGAACGCCGCCGCGCTTGCAGTTGGCGCTGCATTTCCGACAGTGCGATGCGGTCTTCGCCGCCGACCCGGTGCACCCCGGCGGGAGCCCATGCGTGGCCGAACACCACTTCATAGGTCGCGGGCAGCCGGCCGTCGCGGCGGTGGCTCTCATAGGCGCTGCGCATGGCGGCAAATTTTCGCGGGCCAGTGAGACCCTTGAGCCTGCCGCTGGTGGCATTGCGCGCCCCGACCGCCTTAAGGTCCGCGGCCAGACGGCGCACGTCGGTGTACGTCAAAGTATAACGCTCCACATCGAGTACCGGCGCGGCGAAATCGGCGCGCACCAGCGCGTCCCCGATATCGTGCATGTCGATGAATGCATGGACACGGCTAAAGGAATCCACCTGCGCCCAAGCCGCCCGCAGCTCCCGCAGGGTGTCGGGACCCAGGCTCGTGAAGCTCAACAGGCCCCCCGGCCTGAGCACGCGGCGAAATTCTGCGAATGCGGCGTCCGGATCGACCCAAGGCAGCAGAAGATTGCTGAGGATGAGATCGACGCTGCCCTCTGCCAAGGGCAGCCGGGCTGCATCCGCACAGATCCTCGAAACAGGGCGAAACCACGTTTTATGTCGAGCGGCAGCGCGCAGCATGCCGAGAGCCGAGTCCACCGCGAGCACACGAGCGGCGGGATAGCGGCGCTTCAGCGCGCGGCTCGCATGGCCGGTACCCGCGCCGGCGTCGAGCACCACGCGCGGCGACACCGCAACCAAGTCCAGGCGTTCGAGCAAGCGCTCGCGCACCTCGCCTTGCAGCACGGCGGAGGCATCGTAGGTCTTGCAGGCGCGCTCGAATGAACGGCGCGCCCACGCGGTGTCGAGCGCGTACCCGGTCATCTGGAGAATTGGTAATTGAGAACAATTCCAATGAACACCGACATTCCAAAATAGTGATTGCTGAGAAATGCCCGAAAGCAAGCCGCGCGGTCGCGCGAGCGAATCAGCCACAGGTGGCGGACGAAGAAAATCGCTCCCGCGATCAAACCCGCATAGTACCAGTCGCCCATGCGCAGCATGCGTCCCGCTAGATACAGTGACAGCAATGTCATCCCTTGCAGCGCCGCAATGACGTGCCGATCCGAATCGCCGAACAGTATGGCGGTGGAGCGTACGCCGACCTTGATGTCATCGTCGCGATCGACCATGGCGTAGATAGTGTCGTAAACGGTGACCCACAGCATGTTGGCGATCACCAGCAGCCACGCTACCCGCGGCACACGTTCGAGTTGCGCCGCGAACGCCATCGGTATACCCCAGCCGAATGTCACGCCCAAGTAAAGCTGCGGCACCGACAAGAAGCGCTTGACGAACGGGTAGCTCACCGCGAGGAAGGCGCCGAACACCGCCAGCAGCAGGGTCATTTTGTTCAATTGCAGCGCCAAGACCAGCGCCATCAACGATAAAACGGCGAACAGGATCAGCGCCTCCACCGTCGATATGCGTCCGGCGGCCAGCGGCCGCTGCTTGGTGCGGTCGACGTGCGGATCGAAACTGCGATCGGCGTAATCATTGATCGCGCAGCCGGCCGATCGCATGAGCACCGTACCGGCCACGAAGATCACGAACAGATGCGGGTCCGGTCTGCCGCGACCGGCGATCCACACGGCCCATAATGTCGGCCAGAGCAGCAGCCAAATGCCGATGGGGCGGTTCAGGCGCGTGAGGTCTATGTAATCCTGCAGCGTGCCTGCGATTCTGGGCAACTCGTTGGTGGTCCACGGATGAAAACGCACGCGAAAGGAAAACCATCGCCAGCGCTGGGCGATCATCTCTCCTAACTCGACGCCCGAGCGCGGCAGCTGCACGCCCAAATGACCTCTAAGTCCGGCCCACGGCGGGCAGAAACACTTCGTGAGCGAGCAACGGCGCGGCTCGCAACTGAACTCTCGAGCGCCTCGCCCACAAGCCGGCGGGTTTGAGGTCCGCCTCGCGCAGCGCACGTGAGCACAGCGCGTCGGCTGCCGGCAACCACGCATACTGGTAAGCGCTGCGCTCCACGCCGGATAGCTCGTTCAGCGTCTCGCCGAGCGAGGAATCCCCGAGTTCGGCCAGCCACGGATGCATGCACAAAGTGGAGTCCGGAATCACCGTATGCGCAAACACCCAAATCTGATCGCCGCAGCGCAATTCGGCCTCGCGGAACAATCCGGCGCTGTCGTGTGCACGCAGACCGGATTTGTGGGACGCGCTGAGCAGCCCTGTCCACTGCTCGACCATCCGCAGACCAAAGCGTTCGCCGCAGGCGGCCCTCATGCGCAGCGTGATGAGCCCCTTGCCGATGAGCCAGGAGCGCAGCGGCGCGTCCACGCTGAATGCGCCCAGCCGCTCGGCCGGCAGCCACGGGATGGAATCGATGCAATGCGCCTTGTTCGGGATCATGACCGCCATTCTAACCGACCCGGCCGTATTGCTCTGCATGTCCGACCCATCGCCGGATAAGGGGCGCCACATGCGCGGACCAATCGCGCAGGATCGCTTCGGCCGCGATTTGCACGCGCGGCAACAAGTCGGCATCGCGCAGCAAATCGGCCACGCGCATTTGCGCCAGTCCCGTCTGGCGCGTACCGAGCAATTCGCCGGGTCCGCGCAGTTCGAGATCGCGGCGCGCCACTTCGAATCCGTCGTTGGTACGGCGCATGACCGAGAGGCGCTCGCGAGCCAGTGGCGACAGCGGCGCTCGATACAGCAACAGACAAGTGCTCGCATGCTGTCCACGACCCACGCGACCGCGCAGTTGATGTAGTTGCGCGAGTCCCATGCGTTCCGCATTTTCGATGACCATGACGGTGGCGTTGGGCACGTCCACCCCCACTTCGATGACGGTGGTGGCTACCAGCAGGCGGATCTCCCCGTCCTTGAAGCGGCGCATGGTGCGCTCTTTGGCGGCCGCCGGCATGCGCCCGTGCACCACGGCGACGGCGAGTTCCGGCAGCGCATTCGCCAGGGAAGCGGCGGTTTCCTCCGCGGCCTGATAGGGCATTTCCTCCGATTCGTCGATTAGCGGACATACCCAGTATGTCTGCCTACCCTCAAGACAAGCCGTGCGAATGCGCGTGACCACTTCGTCGCGCCGCGAGTCGGCGAGCACCACGGTCTTTACCGCAGTGCGTCCGGGCGGCAGCTCATCGATGATCGACACGTCGAGATCGGCATAGGCGGTCATCGCGAGAGTGCGCGGTATCGGGGTCGCCGTCATGATCAACTGATGCGGCTGATGACCGCCGCGTGTGCCTTTCTCGCGCAACGACAGGCGTTGGTGCACGCCAAACCGGTGTTGCTCGTCGACGATCACCAGGGCAAGCGCCCTGAACTCAACGCCTTCTTGGAACAGCGCGTGCGTACCGATGACTACTGGAGCCAGTCCGGCGCGAATCCTCTCGAGCGCTGCGCTGCGCGATTTTCCGGTCAGCCGTCCGGTGAGCAGCGCCACGGAGATCCCCAGCGGCTCGAACCAGCGCTGGAAATTCTGACCATGCTGGTCGGCGAGCAGCTCGGTCGGCGCCATCAGCGCGACTTGTCGGCCAAGCTCAACGGCCTGGGTCGCGGCCAGCGCAGCGACCACGGTCTTTCCGCAACCCACATCGCCTTGCACCAGGCGCAGCATCGGCTTCGGGAGCGCGAGATCCCGCTCGATCTCCCGCAGCACGCGCCGTTGCGCCTGGGTAGTCTGAAACGGCAATGCGGACAGCAGCTTCGCCTTGAGCACGCCGTCGCTTTTCAGCGGCCACCCCGGGTCGCTCTGTATTCGCTGCCGCAGCAGCTTGAGCGACAGCTGGTGGGCCAGCAATTCCTCGAACGCGAGGCGCCGCTGCGCCGGGTGCCGCCATTCGAGCAATTGATCGACCGGCGCGTCCGCCGGCGGCCGGTGCACGTACTGCACCGCTTCGCGCAGCGTGGGCAGGCGCGAATCAGCGAGTACCGACGGCGGTAACCAATCGATCAGATCGCTCGCAGCGGTCTGATCCAACGCCATCCCAACCAATTGGCGCAGTCGTCCCTGGGTAATGCCTTCGGTGAGGGGATAGATCGGGGTGAGGTGTTCTTCGTCGGGATTCACGGACTCGGGTCCGATGCGTCGATATTCCGGATGCACCATTTCCAATCCGTTGGGGCCGCGGCGCACTTCGCCGAAGCAGCGTATCCGCACGCCGCGCGCCAAACCGTTGTGCTGCTGCGCGGTGAAATAAAAGAATCGCAGCGTTAGGAACCCGGAACCGTCGCCGATTCGGCAGAGCATTTGGCGCCGGCCGCGAAACGCGATCTCGGTGAGCAATACTTCGCCTTCCACCACTGCCCTCTGGCCAGGCTTGAGCTCTCCCAAGAGAGCGACGCGGGTGCGATCCTCGTAGCGCAGGGGCAGCAGAAACAGCAGGTCCTGAGTGGTTTCCACGCCCAACGCCTGCAGTCGTGCCGCTAGGCCGTGGCCGACTCCGCGCAGCGCCGTCACCGGTTTCAAGTCGATCACAAGGCGACGATGCACTCCACCTCGATCTCGGCGCCGCGTGGCAGCGCGGCAACGCCGACTGCGGCGCGCGCCGGGTAGGGCTCGCGAAAATACTCGGCCATGATCTTGTTGACGAGAGCGAAATGAGAAAGATCGGTCAAGAAGACGGTGGCTTTCACCACATCATCGAGGCTCGCGCCCGCGGCCACCACGATCGCCTTGAGGTTCTCGAATACTCGGCGAACTTGCGCCTCGATGCCGCCGGTCACCAGTTCCTTGGTCGACGGATCCAAAGGTATCTGCCCGGATACCCAGACGGTATTGCCGACGCGAACGGCTTGCGAATAGACGCCGATGGCGGCCGGCGCGTTTACCGTGGAAATAATTTGCTTGCTCATGCTTTAGGCGTGTCCCATGGTTGATTTATCCTCGGAGCGATTCGTGCGATGTCAGGCCAGCGTGCGAAATACCCGCTGCACGTCCGGCATCCGGCGAATGGCGCGCATAACCCGCGCGAGGTGCCTGCGGTCGCGCACTTGCAATTGGAATTTCAGCGAGGAGCTGCTCTCGTCGCGCTCTTCCAGTGAAACCTGATCGATATTGGTCTCGGTGCCCGCGATTCCGGAGGCCACCGCCCCCAGCACTCCCACCCGATTGTTGATCTCGAGTTGTATCTCGGAACTGAACAATCGGTCGTGCGTCTCCTCCCAGGCGACCGATAGCCATTTTTCGGGCTGCTTGCGATATTCGGCGAGATTACCGCAATTCTGCCGGTGGATCACCACGCCGCGACCCGCGCTCAAATAGGCCATGATGGGATCGTTCGGGATGGGAAAGCAGCAGCGCGCGTAGGTGACCAGCAAGCCTTCAGTGCCGGCTATCATCAGCCGACCGCTGCCCGAGGCGCTGTTCTCGTCGCCGTCTCGCGCCGGCTGCAAGCGCCGGGCAACCAGCGGGGCCAAGCGCTCGCCCAAGCCGATCTTTTCGTACAGCTCGTCCGCATTCTTAAGTCGCAGCTCTTTGACGACCGCGGCGATATCCGCCGCCGGCACTTTCTTCAGGCTGAGGGAGAATTCCTCGAGCGCGAGTTCGAGCAGCCGCCGCCCCAACTCGAGCGCTTCGCCGCGTTTAAGATTCTTCAGGTACTGACGGATCGCGGCGCGCGCCTTCGCCGTTACCAAGAATGTCGACCAGGATGGGTTCGGGGTCGCCCCCTTTGCCGTGATGATCTCCACCGTCTGCCCGTTGCGCAGCGGGGTGCGCAGCGGGACCAGTCGCCGGTCGATCTTGGCGGCGACGCATCGATTGCCGATGTCGGTATGTATTGCGTATGCGAAATCGACGGTGGTCGCTCCGGTCGGCAAGCGCAAAATCTTGCCCTTCGGCGTAAACACGTACACCTTGTCCGGGAACAGATCGACCTTGACGCTTTCGAGGAATTCCTCGGAGCTGCCCCCTTCGTGAATTTGCACCAAGCTTGCGAGCCATTCGCGCGCTCGGTCGTGCTCGACACCGCCGAAAGTATCACCGCCGGATTTGTACTTCCAATGAGCGGCAATGCCGGATTCGGCGACGCGGTGCATTTGCTCGGAGCGGATCTGCACCTCGATTGGCACGCCGCTCGGTCCGAACAGCGTCGTGTGCAGGGATTGATAGCCGTTGGCCCGAGGTATGGCGATGTAATCCTTGAATCGCCCCGGCATCGGCTTGTACACGCCGTGCACCAATCCCAAGATGCGGTAGCAGGTGTCGGCGTTATCGACAATGATGCGAAATCCGTAGACATCGACCATTTCGTTCAGGGAGATGCCCTTGTTCTGCATCTTCTTGTAAATGCTGTAGAGATGCTTTTCGCGCCCCTCCACGCTGCCGGCGATTGCCGCCTTCTTAAGGGCGCCCTTGAAGGTTTCGGCGATTTTCGCGATGAACTGCTTTTGATTGCCGCGGGCGCGCTTCAATTCGCGTTCGAGAACCTTGTACCGGTAGGGGTACAGCGCGCGGAATCCCAAGTCTTCGAGTTCGAGCTTGACCGCGTACAGACCGAGGCGCTCGGCGATCGGCGCGTATATATCCAAAGTCTCACGTGCGCTGCGCCGGCGCTTGACCGGCGGCATGACGCCGAGGGTGCGCATGTTGTGCATACGATCGGCAAGCTTGACCATGATGACGCGGATGTCGCGCACCATCGCGAGCAGCATCTTGCGGAAGCTTTCTGCTTGTGCCTCCTGCCGATTCTTGAATTGAATCTGGTCGAGTTTGCTGACCCCGTCGACGAGCTCGGCGACGATTTGACCAAAGATCGCGGCAATTTCGGCCTTGGCGGTCGGCGTGTCTTCGATCACGTCGTGCAAAATGGCGGCGACCAACGTGTCGGCGTCCAGCCGCAGGTCGGCAAGAATGTCGGCAACGGCGACCGGGTGGGTGATGTACGGCTCGCCCGATACGCGCGTTTGGCCGCGGTGCCGCTCCGCTCCGAATTCGTAGGCTTCCCGTACGCGCTCAACCTGCGCGGGAGAAAGATAGGCCTCGAGCTTTTCTAGGAGCTGACTGATCCCCGTGGAGCGTCTTCCACCGGGTAAGAAACCGAGTATGGAAGACGCATAGTCCATCGCCACTCTGCGGTAAGGTAGCTTTAGTCCCCTAAGCCGAGCTGCGGTGCGCGGAAATCCGACGGCAAATCCAGCTCGCTCGCCGGCTGCTGAATCGGCTCATCGGGCTCTTCGAGCATTTCGAGAGTGATGTTTCCAGCAGCAATCTCGCGCAACGCCACCACGGTCGGTTTGTCGTTTTCCCATTCGACGGTTGCTTCCGCGCCGTTTGCCAAACGTCGCGCCCGCTTGGCGGCCAGCAACACCAGATTGAAAAGGTTGGGCTCATTCTGTAAGCAGTCTTCGACCGTGATTCGCGCCATGGCTATTGGGTTCCGTTAAAGGGGTTATAAGCATAGCAGAATTGGTCCCATTCGGACCAGAGACGCCGGCAATCGAAGCATTATTGAGCCAGCAATTCCTGAGCCAAGTGCGCCACCTGCGGCCGGGCCGCCACAAATGCGTGGCCGCGCTCATGAATAATGGCCAGTAAATCCTCAACCGCCGTCTCGAATTTGTCGTTGATCACGACGTAGTCGAATTCCGTCCAATGCGCGATATCCCGACCGGCGTCCCGCAGGCGGCGTTCGATCACCGCCGCCGAATCGGTGCTGCGCGCCTTGAGTCTAAGTTCGAGCGCCTCGCGGGTGGGCGGCAGAATAAAGATGCTGCGAGCCGCCGCCAGCCGGGCACGCACCTGACGCGCCCCCTGCCAGTCGATTTCCAGCAACAGCAATTCACCGCCGAGCAACGCTTCTTGGACGGCGCGCAGGCGGGTTCCGTAGAAATTGTCGAATACCTGTGCGTGTTCGAGGAATTCGCCGTGGTCGGCCATTTCCTTGAATTTCGCATGCGTGACGAAGTGATAGTCGCGCCCTTCGACTTCATTGGGGCGCGCTTTGCGCGTGGTGTAGGACACGGAGAAGTGCAACCGCGGTTCCCGCTCGACCAGGGCCTTCACCAGGCTGGTTTTGCCCGCGCCCGACGGCGCAGCCACCACATACAGGCGCCCGTCCTGGCCGCCAAGTCGATCGCGCTTGAGCTCTGTGGCGGGCGGCATTGGCTATTACTCGACGTTCTGCACTTGTTCGCGCATCTGTTCGATCAACACTTTCATATCGACCGCCGCTCGCGTGATTTCGATGTCCTGAGACTTCGACGACAGCGTATTGGCTTCGCGATTCAGTTCCTGCATCAAAAAATCCAAGCGACGGCCGGCCGGCTCCGGCCCGCCGAATGTCATGCGGACCTCGGCGACATGCCCGCGCAGCCGGTCGATTTCCTCGTCGACGTCGAGTCGTTGCGCAAGAATGGCAAGCTCCTGTTCGAGCCGTTCATGATCCACTTCGCTGGTGAGCTGTGCGACGCGCTCGATCAATTTTGCGCGCATGCGGGCACGCACCTCCGGCAGCCGCTCCGTGACCCGTGCGGCGAAATCCTGCAGGCCCGCACACCTCTGCTCCAGAGCGTCGCGCAGGCGTCCTCCCTCGCTGTCCCGAAAACGGGCGAGTTCCGCCAGGGCTTCGCCGAGCAAGGAGTGCGCCGCCGTGATCAGCGGCGCGGTATCGCGGCTGTATTCGCGGACCACCCCGGGCCAACGCAGCAGATCCATGACGTCGATGCGTGCGGCCCCTCCCACCTGCGAGGCAACTTGCTGGGCTCGCAACGCGAGCGCCGCAAGCACATCCGCGTCGACCTCGAGTGAGGTCGCGAGCGCAGCGGGGCGAAAGTGCAGCGCACATTCAACCTTGCCGCGTCGCACCGCGCCCGCGATCGCCTGGCGGAAATCCGCCTCGGCGGTGCGGAATTCCTCGGGCAGTCGGCAGCCGATCTCCAGAAACCGATGATTGACCGTCTTCAGTTCCCAAGCGAGCAGGCCCCAGGGGAACTGTCGTTCGCGTCGCGCAAAGCCGGTCATGCTACGAATCATGGGGGTCCACGCCAAGAAAATCGGCCATAATCCAAACTTCAGTCTATCGGAAAGCCTTAGGAGCTGTCATTGCAGATCGAGACCGCGGACGTGAGCCTGATCGGCCATCGCGAGGAAAACCAGGACCGGGTAGCGGTGGCGGCCGCCGATCAGTCGGTGCTTCTGGTGGTTATCGACGGCATGGGCGGCCATGCCGAGGGAGCGCGCGCCGCCGAGACGGCGCTCGCGACCTTGCTCGAAGCCTTCTGGCAAACGCCGCATCCTATTTTCGATCCGTTGGGATTTCTGCATTTGTCGCTGGGTCGAGCGCATGAAGAGGTGGTCAAGTTGGGTGTGGGATTGAGCGTCGAAGCGAGGCCGCGTGCAACCTGCGCGGTGTGCTTGGTGCAGGGCGCCGCCGCCTATTGGGCTCATGTCGGCGACAGCCGCGTTTATCAATTGCGGCAGACGGAGGTGCTGGAGCGCACCCGCGACCACAGTCATGTCGAGGTATTGCTGCGCGAGGGCTTGATCACGGAGGCCGAAGTGCACGGCCACCCGATGCGCAACTACGTCGAGTGTTGTCTCGGCGGGGACGCGGCGTTGCCCGAGATGAGCATATCGACTCGTCGGCGTCTGAAGGCGGGCGACGTTTTGTTGCTTTGTACCGATGGCTTGTGGGCCAACATGCGCGATAAGGACTTCGTGCGCTTCGCACAAGCGGCAGGCAAATCCTTGCGGGATGCTCTCATGGACCTCGGAACGCAAGCGGTGGCCGCAGCCGCTCCCTACAGCGACAACACCAGCGCCGCTGCGCTGCGCTGGCGCGCGGCATGAGCGTGCGCCCAAGCGGTCGAGCGCCCGATGAATTGCGGGCGCTTTCTTTCGTGCGAGGCTACACCACGCATGCGGAAGGCTCCGTGCTGGTCGCGTTCGGCGCCACTCGGGTGCTGTGCACCGCCAGTATCGAGGATGGTGTGCCCTCGTTCTTGCGCGGCAAAGGACAAGGCTGGGTTACCGCCGAATACGGCATGCTGCCTCGAGCCACGCACACGCGCTCGGCACGCGAGGCGGCGCGCGGCAAGCAAACTGGCCGTACGCAGGAGATACAGCGCTTGATCGGACGCGCGCTGCGCGCGGTGGTCGATCTTAAGGGATTGGGCGATCGCACCGTCACCATCGACTGCGATGTCCTGCAGGCGGACGGCGGCACTCGAACGGCGGCGATCACCGGCGGATTCGTGGCGCTGGCCGACGCCATCGATCACTTGATCAAGAAGCGGGTGCTCGCTGCGAATCCGCTGCACGGACAGGTCGCCGCCGTCTCGGTGGGCATTTACCGCGGCGTAGCGATTCTCGATCTGGACTATGATGAGGACTCCAATGCGGAGACCGATATGAATGTGGTGATGAACAGCGGCGGCGGCTTTGTCGAGCTGCAGGGCACTGCCGAGGGACACGCCTTTCGGCGCCACGAACTCGAGCAGCTGCTGGACCTGGCGACGCAGGGCATTGCGCGATTGCATGAAGCACAGCAGAGTGCCCGCGCCGCGTAGAAAACTCGTCATCGCCACGGCGAATCCGGGTAAGTTGCGCGAAATCCGCTCGTTGCTTGCCGACTTGCCGTTCGATGTTTGCTGCCAATCGGCGTTTTCGGTGGCGCCCGCGGAAGAGACTGGATCGAGTTTCCTGTCGAACGCTCTGTTGAAGGCGCGGCACGCCGCGGCCGCGACCGATGCCGCGGCGATCGCGGATGACTCGGGGATCGAGGTGGACGAGCTCGGCGGCGCGCCGGGGATCCGTTCGGCCCGTTATGCCGGCGCCATGGCCGATGATGCCGCGAACAACGCCAAGCTGATCGCCGCGCTCGCAGGCAAGCCGATGACGCAGCGCCGGGCCCGCTATCGATGCGCCGCGGTGTTCGTCGATGGGCCGCACGACCCCATGCCGTTGTCCGCGGAAGGGGTTTGGGAAGGCTACATCCTCGATGCGCCCCGCGGCTCCGGCGGCTTTGGATACGACCCCTATTTCTGGCTGCCCGATCTCGAGCGGACCGCGGCGGAACTCGCGCCGGAGGAAAAAAATCGGCGCAGCCACCGCGGTATGGCGCTGCGCTCGCTGCGCGATCTACTGGCCGCGCGCACATGAACGCCGCCGAGCCATTGCCATGCGCGGCTGCGCCGTCGGGAGTCGGAGCGCTCGGTACGGCGGTGCCGCTCGCCCTGTATGTTCACATGCCTTGGTGCGTGCGCAAATGTCCTTACTGCGATTTCAATTCCCACCAGCTGAAATCGGCCACTCCGCCGGGCGTTTACGTCGATGCCTTGATTCGTGACTTCGACAGCGAACTGCCGGGACTCGAGGGCCGCAGGATCGACACGGTATTCTTCGGTGGCGGCACGCCCAGCCTATTCCGTCCCGATGAGTTTGCGCGTTTGCTCGAAGCGCTGCGGCAGCGGATCGCGTTTGCGGGCGATGCGGAAATCACTCTTGAGGCGAATCCCGGCACCGTAGAACGCGGCCGCTTTGCCGGCTATCGCGATGCGGGCGTCAATCGAGTGTCGCTCGGCGCACAAAGCTTCGAGCCGCGTGCGCTTGCGCGTTTGGGACGCATACATACGGCCGAGGATACGCACCGTGCGGTGGAGGAGCTGCGCGGTGCCGGCATCGATAACTTCAACCTGGATTTGATGTATGCCCTACCTGGGCAGATGCTCGACGAAGCCATCGCCGATGTGCGCGCCGCCTGCGCGTTGCGCCCTGCGCACATCTCTTACTATCAGCTCACGCTCGAGCCGGGCACCGTATTTCATGCCCGCCCCCCGCCGCTGCCGGATGAGGATGCGGCTTGGATGATTCAGATCGAGTGTCAGCAAATACTCGCGGCTGAGGGGTTCGAGCAATACGAGGTTTCCGCCTATGCGCAGCGCGGTGCACGATGCCGGCACAATCTCAATTATTGGCTGTTCGGCGACTATGTGGGTCTGGGCGCAGGCGCTCACGGAAAGATCAGCTCCAGTTTGCCCGATGGCATTTTGAGAACCGCCAAGCCCAACCAGCCGCGGGAATATCTTGGCAGGCTGAGTGCTACGCCGGTCACCGCCGGCTCGACGACGACAAGTTGCCCAGCACCGATCGGCGAGCGAAAATACATCGCCGCCGCGGATTTGCCATTCGAATTCATGCTGAATGCGCTGCGCCTTAACGAGGGATTCGCGATTCGCGATTTTGAGTGCCGAACAGGCCTGCCGTTGCGCTCGATTGAACCCGCACTGCGCCGCGCAGGCAATCGGGGTCTCATCGAGGGCGGAGCCGACCGTTGGCGGCCCACCGACGTTGGCGCCAGATTCTTAAACGATTTGCAATCGAGTTTTCTCGCTTGAGTTTATGCACATCGGGGCTCGAACCCCCTGCAAAGCGTCACCTACAGCACATTGCATTTATGTTACGTCAGATGAACTGTTTAAGTTATTGAAATACATACGATAATTGACTTGTCTATTTTTTGATCAAGTTAACATTTATGTGAGTTTTAGCCGCGTGACATGCGTGCATTGGCTCCCGTCCACAGATTTATCCACAGATATTGTGGACAAACCTATCAGGGAAAGGATGCCTAAAGGGACGAAGTCAACTCGCTTGTTGAAGTTGTAGCTTTGAGATAAGGTACGCGGCCCTGTTTTTCGCAGGATAACCGGCGTGGCGTTGTGTTCGGAAATCTAAAGAGCACATCGATTCTGCCGTCGAAGACTTACGAGGTTTCTATGAAAGCCGGCATTCATCCCGAATACCATGACATCACCGTCACTTGCACTTGCGGGAATAAGTTCCAGACTCGCTCGACCATCGGACACGACTTGCAGGTAGAAGTCTGCTCGAACTGCCATCCGTTTTACACCGGCAAGCAGAAAATCGTGGACACCGGTGGCCGCGTCGATAAATTTCGCAAGAAGTACGCGACGGCCGCCCCGAAGGCATAGCGTAAGAGCTTCATCTCGAAGGTTCCCTGGCGAGATGTCATTTCCGCCGGCTCCGGCCGATTGACTTCGCGTGGCGATATTGCGCACAGCGTGACGCCGCGCACAGGGTGATGCTAGACGAGGCGTATGTGCTTGATTCCGCTCAACGGCCGTGCAAGGCTGCGAGCCCATCAATCAATGAAACGTCATTTCCGTCGGAAAAGCGCATGAGCATC
>CAWCBJ010000017.1:0-35793 GCA_963793685.1 uncultured Gammaproteobacteria bacterium
CGGCGCAGCAGAAGCGAGGGGATTTCCTCGGCCGTGGGCGCGGTCTGCACGCCGCCAAGCGCTTCCCAGGCGATGCGGCACGAGGACACGAGTTCGGCGAGCTCGGCGGGCTCGAGGGAAAATGCCGAATCGACGCCGCCCTGCGCCCGCTCCAAGGTCACGTGCTTCTCGATCACCGACGCTCCCTGCGCGACACTGGCGATGGCGACCGTGATGCCGAGCGTATGGTCCGAAAGTCCGACCTCGCACTCGAACAGCTGGCGCAAATACGGGATGGTGCGCAAATTCGAGGAACGCGGATTGGCCGGATAGTTGCTGGTGCACTTGAGCAGCACCAGTTCCCGGCAGCCCGCTTCGCGAGCGGCCTGCACCGACTGCGCGATTTCGGCCAGCGTCGCCATTCCGGTCGAGATGATCACCGGCTTTCCGGTGCTCGCAACGCGCCGGATGAGATCGAGATCGCAGTTCTCGAAGGAGGCGATCTTGTACGCCGGCACATCGAGCGATTCAAGAAAATCCACCGCCGTGCCGTCGAACGGCGTGCTGAACGCCGCCAGTCCCCGCTCACGCGCCCGGCGGAACAAGGTTTCGTGCCATTCCCAAGGCGTATGTGCCTGCTGGTAAAGCGAATACAGGTTTCGGCCGAACCAGAGGCTCGACGGATTGTCGATGACGAATTCCCGCTCGGCGAGATCGATGGTCATGGTATCGGCGGTATAGGTTTGCAGCTTCAAGGCGTGCGCGCCGCTGTCGGCGATTGCATCCACGATCGCGAGCGCCTTGTCCAGACTGCCGTCGTGGTTGCCGGACAGCTCCGCGATGACGAAAGGCGGTGCACTATCGCCTATCTCGTGTTTGCCGATGCGGATCATTCCGTGGGCCCCTCACTCATTCCAGAACCGCTCAGCCGATAGACGTGCTCTGTTCCCGCGATTGTCTCACGCCATCCAAGCCGCAGAAAAATCTTCTTGCTGGCTTCGTTGTGGGCCTTTACGTGCGCGCGAAAGCCGACCGCAGGGCGGTGCCGGGCGCTGCGCACGACCAGTTCGACCAGGGCGGCGCCGAACCCCAACCCGCGGAAGTCGGAATCGATGCTGTAGGAAAGCACGGTCTCCGTATCGCTGAATTCCAATCTAGCCTGACCCACCGGCAGACCATCCACCTCGCCTACGAAGATCTGGGTACCGCAATCGGCCAGTTTGCCGCTGAGCCATTGCAAATGAGAATCCCACGCAACCAACGACTCATCGAAGGACATGGCGCGCGCTGCCGCCTCGTTGCGCCAGTCGAAGAGCAGTCTGGCATCTTCGATTCTCGCCCGACGCAGGCGCAGCCTCGAGGTCGACGGCGGCATGATAGCGGCACTGACCCGGGCCGCCCCGTGGCCATCGACCAGTGTGGGCTCGCGCAAAGGCTCGCGCAGAGCGCTCATGATCGCCGCCGCCAGGGCCGCCTCGGTGACCGATGCTGCTCGTCCCGCGCAAATCACCATGCCCTCCTCAGCCAGGCTCGCGATTGGCCGCTCCTGGTTGGGTGCGATCGTAACCACGACACTGGGCAATCCCATGCACATTCGCTCCGACGTAGCCACTCCGCCGGCTCCCACGGCAAGATCGGCGCGAAACATCAATCCCGCCAGTGTTGGCAGGTTGCGGTATACGGTGGTTCCGGGACGTTTTGCGGCCAGAGCGGCTACCTCGTTCGGCGCGGGGTGATTTGCTCCGAGTACGACGTCCACATCAAGGTGTGCGAGTTCCGGCACGGCGAGAGCGCGCAACGCCTTGCAGGTTTCATTGGTCGGATCGGTGCCGCCGAAGAACACCAGAACACGCCGTGAAGTGCCGGTGCGCGGTACCAGAGCCGTGCGAAGATTCGCGTACTCAGGTTGCAACAGTGCATAGCGGGGCCCGAGGAGCAATCGGCATTGCGGGGGAACCAACCCGGCGTATCTGAGTTGCGTGTCGCGGCCGAAGTAGTTCTGATCGAGCAGCACATCGCAGTCGTGCAGCCGATCGGCCAAGTCGTCGATGACCAGGATACGTCCGATCGATCCGCGCTGCGATCGCTCCCAGTCGGCGCCGATGCCGTAGTGGTCGACGATGAGCCAGTCTGTCCGCAGGCGCCGCAGGGCATCGCGCGCCTCCTCGCAAGTCTCGCTCCGCAGCGGTACGACAGGATACCCCTCGCGTTCAATGAGTTCGCCCAGGTGGCCGGGCAATTCCCGGCACAAGAAAGTCGCTTGGCCGCCATTGCGCTCGAGTTCGCCCGCCACATTCAGGCAACGCATCACATGCCCCGAGCCGATCTGCGTTCCGCTATCCACACGGATCGCGACGCTTGCGGGGTTATTACTTGTCATGCCCTTCCCGCTCCAGCAGGCGGAAGATTGTCTCCGCGCGCACCCAATCCTCGGGGGTGTCGATATCCTGAACACGATATCGCGGCAATTCGAGCATTTTGGAGCGCCGGCCGAACAACGGGCTGCCTTGAAGCCATGCCTCGGTCCTGCCGAAGTAGAATTGTCCCGCGTCGTGGTATGCCGGCTCGAGGTCCTGCGAGCGCGTCTCCCGGTGCTCGGGCCAGAACATTTCGCAGGATCCATCCGCCAGTCTTCGCAAGGCCCGCTGGATCGGATACGGGAACGACGTCGCCGTGAACACGTAATCGACGTCCCCGCCGGCCAAAAGATCGCGAGCCGCCCGCACATCGCTCAGCCGGGAAAGCACCGCGGCCGGATAGGCGCAGCACACATAATCCGAGAGCAATCCGCGATCGTTCATGTGGCAGATCGCGTGAGCGACCACCGGAAGCGTGGCGGCGGTATCGCTCGAGAGCTCCTTCGGTCTGCGAAACGGCACCAGCGCGCCCGCTTTCGCGGCGATATCGGCAATTTCATCGTCGTCGGTCGAGACGACGATGTGGTCGAACACCCCGGCGGCGCGCAACATGGCGATCGTTCGGCTCAGCATCGGCACGCCGACGAACGGCCGTATGTTCTTGCGCGGTATGCGCTTGCTTCCGCCGCGCGCCGGAATGACCGCCAAGGTCAGCTTGCGTCCATCCCGCTCAAGCATGGCGCAGGACAGCGTTCTTGAGCGATGCGATCACCCGATCTTGACTGGGTTCGGACAGACCGTGCCCACATCGGCAGGGCAAGAGCCCTCGTAAGCCTGCTCGGCGACGGGGCACAGGCCCTTCGCGTACCCGAGCCCCTGATAGTAGCTATGCCTGTACACCGGCAGATAGTGAACGTTGACGCCGATTTGCTCGGCCCGCAGTGCATTGAATACTTTCTCGCGCGCCGCACCGGGATTCTCGCCCTGCAACCGTATGGCATACAGGTGCCAGGAATGTCTGCGGTCGCCGAGCTCAATGGGAATGCGCAGCTGCGCGAACCCCCCCAAACTACCGGCGTACCGGTCCGCAATCGCGCGGCGGCGCTCGATAGACTGCGCTAGCCGGCGAAGCTGCGACAGGCCGAGTGCACACTGGATATCATTGAGCCGATAATTGAAGCCCAGATCCACCATGTCGTAACGCCAGGTACCTTCGCGTTCACGCTGACGGTGATCGCTGCTGATCCCGTGATTGCGGAATCGGCGCAGGCGGTCGGCGAAGTTCGCATCATCGGTGGTGACCATTCCGCCCTCACCCGTGGTGAGGTGCTTGACCGGATGGAAACTGAACGCGGTGAGGTGCGCGATCGATCCGACCTTGCGGCCGCGGTATTCGGCACCCGGCGCGTGACAAGCGTCTTCCACGAGCAGCAATCCGTGCCGCCGGGCCAGCTCGCAAAGCTCATCGAGGTCCGAAGGCAGGCCGCCGTAGGCCACCGTGACGATCGCACGAGTTCGCGGCGTGATCAGCGATGCCACATGATCCACATCAATGGTCAGCGTATCGGCGCGCACGTCCGCAAATACGACCGTCGCGCCTACGTACCGGGCGCAGTTCGCACTGGCCGCGAACGTCATTGCCGCTACGATCACCTCATCACCACCGCCGATTCCCGCGGCAAGCATGCACAAGTGCAGGGCGGCGGTGCCGTTGCTGGCGGCGACTGCGTATGTGGCACCGACATAAGCGGCAAAGGCCTGCTCGAATCGCTCGACCATCGGACCAGTCGTCAGCCAATCGCTGCGCAGCACCTCTACGGCGGCGGCGATATCCTCGTCTTCTATGACTTGACGGCCGTACGGTATGAAGTTACTTGCCATGAACCTCTTTTGCGATCAGCGAGCGCAGCTCCTCAACCGTCAAAAAATGCGGGTTGCTGCCGCTGTTATAACTGAAGCCGGGCGCGACCGGCGCCGCGCGCCACTCCTCGCAATAGCTTTCGATGGAATATTGTCCTGCGGACGGTAGAATCGCGAAGTAGCGTCCGAGATCGACCGTATTGAAGCTGTCGCTGGCCGGTTATCATCTCCTCGTGTATCTTCTCGCCCGGACGCACACCGACGATGCGCTGCTCCAAGGCCGGATCGATCGCAACGGCCACATCGGTGACCCGGTAGGAGGGAATTTTCGGAACGAAGATCTCTCCGCCCCAGGCGTTTTCGATCGCCCAGAGCACCATATTCACACCTTCCTGTACTGATATGTTGAATCGGGTCATGTTGGCATCGGTAATCGGCAATACGCCGGTGCCGGTGTGCTTCAATTCCAAAAAGTACGGAATGACGGAACCGCGGCTGCCCAGCACATTTCCGTAGCGTACGACGCTGAACCGGATGTCGCGGCTGCCCTTGATGTTGTTGGCGGCAATGAATAGCTTGTCTGAACACAGCTTGGTGGCGCCGTAGAGATTGATGGGCGCCGCCGCCTTGTCCGTCGACAGCGCGACGACACGGCTCACGCCGCTGTCCAAACACGCTTCGATCAGGTTCTGCGCGCCCAGCACATTCGTCTTGATGCACTCGAAGGGGTTGTATTCGGCGGCAGGTACCTGCTTCAGCGCAGCCGCATGGACCACTATGTCAATGCCCTCGAGCGCCCGTCGCAATCGACTTTCGTCGCGGATGTCGCCGATGAAATACCTCATGCCCTTGTGCACCCGGTCCGAGTACACCTGCGCCATCTCGAACTGCTTCAATTCATCCCGCGAGTACACGACGAGTCGATTGATCTCCGGATAGCTCTGCAGAACCGACTTGACGAAAGCCCTGCCGAAGGAGCCGGTGCCGCCTGTCACGAGAATGGATTTGCCGTTCAGCATCGAATTCACGTCCCGATGGCATCTACACTAGGGGGACACATCGGTACTTGAGGTTCGTCGCTGCGAACTTCCCGTAACGAGCGCCAATAGGACCCCGATCACCAAGCCTAAAAAGGGTCCCGCCGCGATCATCGCCAGTTTCTGCGGTCTGACGGGATTGTCCGCATCCGGCGCCATTGCCCTGTCCACGATCCGAAATACGTATTCTTTGGTGACGTCCGCGAACATGCGTTGTTTGATTTGCGACTCCATCAAGTGACCGATGGCGTCGCGAGTGACCACCTCGGAGGCGGACTGAAGCTCGTTTCTCAAAAAGCCGAGGGCGGCATCCGCTTCGCCGATCGCACGCGCCCGCATTTCCTGATTCAGCCGTTCCACCAACTCATTCGCCCATGTGGCCGCTTCGTTTCGATCCTTCCAGTCAATCTGCAAGGTAACCAGACCGGTCTTTTTGTCTTGATCGACCGAGCGGATCTTCTCGTCGAAGTATCGAAAGGCCTTGGCGGGAGTCGGCGGCTTGTCGGTCTTCCAAATTCCTGCGACCGCATTCCACTTGCTCGCGTACAGCTTCGGCATGAGCTTTTCGTCGGTGATGAAGCGCTCGCTAAATCCGCGCGAGCGCAGCACCGCCAATGCCTCGTCGGTGGCGGACCCTTTCGAGCTGATATTGATACCGGCGAGCGAGGCGATACCACCGAGCTGCCCAAGCGCGCCTCCCATGCCGCCGGAACTCTGGCCGGTGTTGGCGGGCACCAGAATGGTGGTGACGCGATATATCGGCGTCATGATATAGGCGGCAGCCGTGAATCCCGCCGCACATATGAGCACGCTCCAAAAGATCCACCAGCGCTTTTCAACCAGCCTGGAAGTTATCTCCGCCGAGTCGATGGTGTCCTCGTCGTGTGCGCTCGTTGGCGTCGTTCCGGGACCCATGATCATTTACAAGGAGTGAATCGCGAGGACCGCGATGGCCAGGTTGTAGATGATCGTCGTAACCGCCTGCCACAGCGGCAGCGCCCTCACCCGCTCGGTGTCGAGCGGCACGACGATCGTATCGCCCGGACGCATCTCGACGGATCTGCGAGCGCCTGAACCAACCTGTGCGGCCTCCGGAAACGACATCGCCGTTCGCACGCACGACATAGATGCGCTTTTGATCCGCCTTCTGAGTGGTTCCGCCGCTCTTGGCAATGTAGTCGTCGCGGGTGAGTCCCGGCCTCGTACACGTGTGAGGTCGGGCTCTGCACCTCGCCCAAAATCGTGATCTCTTGCGTCTTCTTCGGTACCAGCAGCTTATCGCCGTCCCTGACGCAGGACATCGTCGGGGCCGCCCGGCCGTCCCTTGAGCACGCCCTCGACATCGATGACGAGCCGGCCCACGGGTTTGGTCTCGCGAAGCTGCGCCAACAATTGTTGTCCGACCACCAGCCCTTGGCCTGCGCTCGCTCCGCGCGCCCGAATTGGTGGCGGCGCTGCTCGCGACCGCTTCGAGCGACAACGCGGCCAAATCGCTCTGCAAGCGATTGGCGAGCAATTCGAGTTGATCCTTTTCCCGCTTCTTGAGCTCTTCGCGGATGAATACCGCACCATAGGGAAAGGCCACGTCGGTAAATCCGCCGGCTCGCTGCAGCACGGAATGCAGTGTCTCACCCTGATGAATGGGATACTTGCCCGGGAATCTGACCTCGCCCGCCACTTCGATGGTGCCGGGCTCCATCCACATCGGTATGGGTTTGATGACCAAGATGTCGTAGGGCTTCAGCTGCAAATCGGCGCCGGGATCGCCGCGCCTGATGGCCGCGAGATTCACCGTGATCAATTCGGTCTGGCGAGCGTCCCCGTCGACCACCGCGTAGCGCGTCAGTTCCGCCTGACCCCGGTATGCCGCATCCTCCAAGCTGCCGCCGGCGCGAATCAGGTCGCTGACGTGCATCGCGGGTTCCAGCGGATACTTTCCCGGCACTTTCACTCGTCCATCGATGCTGACCACTTGTTCGGGCTTGTCCGGCGTTGCCTGCAACTCGAGATCTCTGATGATCGGCTCCAGGATGCGGTCGCGGCTCGCCGATAGATTGAACACGATGATCTGATCGCGCGGACGCAGTTCCGGATCGGCCGCCGAGCCGGGCGCGGCCAGCGCGCGCTCGAGATCCGCCGAAATCACCTCGATCCTTTCTTCCGGCGGCACTTCGCGGCGAATCATGATGTAGTGAAGGTCCGCTTCCGGCTTCAATTCGTCGAAGCTGTTGAGGACATCGCTCAATCTCAAGCCCGCGCGGTACTCGAATTGTCCCGGTCGAAACACATACCCGGACAGCGTCACCGAGTTCTCGAGCGTCGGTCGAATTTCGGGAATTTTCAGCTTGTCGCCGTTGTCGAGCAGCTGTCGCGCGACCCGCGGCAGCGCTCAAATCGACGTTTTGCATCTCGCGCAGGCGGGACGGCAGAATTCTCTCCAGCTGCCCGAGCTTCGCATCCGCATCGGGCAACAAGCCGCCGGCGAGTTCGATCGCCTGCTCCACGGTCTTTTCCGTCTTGAGCTCGTAGATGGCCGGCCGGCGCACCGCCCCATAGACCGATACGGTGTTGCCGATGGGCGGAATGAAGATGACGTCGCCCGGCAGCAGCTGCCGGTCGCCGCTGGTGTCCCCGTGCAGCAGGAGATCGTACAGATCGAGCGTCGTGACCAGGCGGCCGTTGCGTTTGAGCTCGATGTTGCGCAGCGATCCGATTTTCTTGACGCCGCCGCTGACGAACAGCGCATTCGTCATCGTCGATAGGCCGCTCACCGTATAGGAGCCCGGCTTCTCGGCCTCGCCCAACACGAAGACGCGAATCGAGCGAAGATCGCCCATCGTCACGCTGACGCGGGTTCCGATCAGCTGCTTCGCGACGCGCTGCTCGATCGTCTCGCGCGCCGCATCGAAGGTCATGCCGCTGACCATGATGGGTCCGAGCTTCGGGAAATTGATCCGGCCGTCGCGTTCGACGGTCAGTTCGTACTTCGACGATTCATTGCCGATAAAGCTGAATATCCAGCGTGTCGCCGGGCCCGACGATGTAGTCGATCGGCACCTGAATATCCGATGACCGGCGCGAAGGTGCTCGGCACGCCCTCGAACAAATCATAACCGAACGGCTTTAGCGCCTTCTCCGCCGGACGGCATCAGGCGCAGCAGCGTCAGTCGTACGAAATAGTCGTTGAGTTCCGGATCGGCGCTGAGCCGCTTGGTCGCTTCGGACGCCGTCAGGCCCGCGACCGGAATCGCCGGCAATCCGGGCAGTTCGAGCACGCCGAAGCGGTTGAGCTGATACGGATTGTTGCTCAGAATCCGCTTTTGGAATTTCTCCGCGATCGCTTTCTCTTCGTCCGTTTTCGGCAATTCCCGCGGTCGTCGGACAGCGGTTGAAATCAAACGTTATGACCGGCGGTGGGCCATAGGCGACCGCTGATTCCGTTGATCCGCCGGCGGCGCCGGTGCACGCCGCCATTGAGTCCGGTTGGCGGCATTGAGGGCGTTGAGGGGCGTTAGAGCGGTTGCATGCCGCGGTTACGCCATTGCCGCCATTCGGGTTGTTGCCGTTGGCGCCATTCGGATTGTTGCCGTTGTTCTGACTCTCCACGCCGAGGCCGTTGCGCTTACAAATCTTCGGCCACCGGTGTCATCTCGATCATCACCGTATCGTCGGGGCGCAACTCCGGATCTTCGATCAAGCTGGCGCAGGATGCGGCCGTCGACGCGTCTTGCCTTTCTTGGTCGAGTCGAGCGATCTCCGTGGACTGCAGCACCGTTTCCGGCGTCTTGAGCTTTTGATCGGTCTTCTTGCCGATTCGTCCCCTTTGCCCAAGACGCTCTTGCAGTATCGAACTCTGCTGATCCGGCGACAGACTGTCCTTAAGCGCCTGCAGTGGATCCGAGTGTCTGCGCGGATGCCGTCAGCCCGACCGACAGCAGGACGAGCAAGGCGCCCAAAAACCTACTTCGCATGGCGCGATCCGGCAGGGATGGAACCTATGTCAGCCATCAGTGAATACAATCGATCTGCAGTCCGCGAAGATGGGAATCTTGTCCGGTCGAGGGCGACCATCGAGAAAACGCCTTGCATTTTGCTTCCAAACCTCACTTGCATTCACGAATTCGACACGGATCGCTCGTTTTCCAGCCGCACATCATAACCTCTGCGCCGCAGAGGGCAACTCTGCGCCGTAGAGGGGAACCCCTGGGCACAAGCCGTACCGCCAATGTCGAGCGGAATGGCCTATTGCCGCTGGTAATTCTTCTCCACCCACGCCGCGTAGTCGCGCCCGAGCAGCGCCTGCCACCAGCCGCGGTTGGCGAAATACCACTCCAGCGTCTCGCGCAAGCCCCTCGCAAGGTCGCGCGACCGGCGCGTAGCCGAGCTCGCGCTGCGGCCTTGCGATAGTCGATGGCGTAGCGCCGGTCATGCCCCGGCCGGTCGCGGACGTGGGTGATCAAGCTCGACCGACCGCTTTCCGCTGGCGGCCGGCGAGGCCGGAAAAGCCTGCCGCAAATCCGCGCGCTCGCGCCAGACACTCGTCCACCAATGCGCACAAAGTGCGCACGATGTGGATATTGGTGGTTTCGCTGTTGCCGCCGATGTTGTACACCTCGCCCGATTTGCCGCGCGCGAGCGCGAGCGCAATCGCCTCGCAATGATCGGCCACGTGCAGCCAGTCGCGCACCTGCAGGCCGTCGCCGTACACCGGCAGCGGCTTGCCCATGCAAAATGTTGATGAGCGTGAGCGGAATCAGTTTCTCCGGAAATTGATACGGTCCGTAGTTGTTGGAGCAATTGGTGACCGTGGTATCGAGCCCATAGGTCTCGTGATAGGCGCGCACCAGATGATCCGAGGCGGCCTTGCTCGCGGAATACGGCGAATTCGGCGCGTACGGGGTTGATTCGTGAAACGGCGCATCATCGGGCCCAAGCGATCCGTACACCTCGTCGGTCGACACATGATGAAAGCGATGCGCGGGCACGGTCTTGCGGTCCACCCACAGCGCCTTCGCCGCCTTGAGCAGCGCATGCGTGCCGACGACATTGGTGCGGATGAAATCATCGGGACCCAGGATCGAGCGATCGACATGCGATTCGGCCGCGAAATGCACCAGCGTATCGATGCTGATGCTGCTCGAGCAGCGCGCGCACCGCGGCCTCGTCGCAGATATCGCCGCGCACGAAGACATAGCGCGGATCGCGATCCAGGCCGGCGAGATTCTCGATGTTCCCGGCATAGGTCAGCGCATCGAGCACCACCACCCGGCCCTCGCGCGTGCGCGTCGAGCCAATGGCGCACGAAGTTCGCGCCGATGAAGCCGGCGCCGCCGGTGATGCACACGTTACGAGGTTCGAAGCTCATCCAGCATCATCCTTAAGTTGTGGCGCCAATGCACCGCGGGCGCTGCGATCAGCGCGCGCGTCGCCGACGTATCGAGCACGCTGAATGCCGGACGCCGGGCGCGCGTCGGGTATTCGGCGCTCGAATGGGCACGATGGAGGCGGCGCGCGCCAACAAGCCGCGCTCGAGCGCCTCATCTTGAATGGCGACGGCGAAATCGTACCAACTCGCCACGCCCAAGATCGGTCCAGTGGTAGACCCCGCCAGGCGCGCCCGCGTCGATCAGGCCCCAGATGGCACGGCGAGGCCGCCGGCCCAGGTCGGCGCACCGATCTGATCGCAGACCACTTTCACTTGTTCGCGCTCACGCATCAGCCGCAGCATGGTGAGCACGAAATTCTTGCCCGACGGCGGCGTACACCCAGGCGGTGCGCAGCACGATCCCGCCCCGCTGCGCCCTGCAATACCCGCGTTCACCGCCGAGTTTGCTGGCGCCGTAGACGCTCAAGGGATTGGTGGCATCGCTCGGCAAGTAGGCTCGATTGGATTTGCCGTCGAACACGAAGTCGGTCGACAGATGCAGCAGCCTGCGCGCCGGCGCGCGCCGCGGCCCGCGCGAGCATCCCGACGGCGGTGTCGTTGACCGCCGTCGCGAGCGCCGGCTGATCTTCCGCGAGGTCCACCGCCGTGTAGGCGGCCCCGTTGACGATCCAATCGGCGCCCGCGTCCGCCACCATGCGCTCAACGGCGGCCTCATCGGCGATATCGAGATCGCGCACGAGTCTTGACGATGACTTCGTGCTTGCGCGGGGCCGATTGCGCGACCGCACGCCCGACCTGACCGCCGCCGCCGAGCACCAGCACTCTCATGCGAACTTCTCGATCTCGGCGAAGCTCTTGCCGCGCGCATCCTTGGCCGACAGCTCGGGCGCCACGCCGGCGGGCAGCGGCCATCGAATGCCGAGCGTGGGATCGTCCCACGCCAGGGTGCGCTCATCCGCCGGACTGTAGAAATCCGTGCACTTGTACAGGAAATCCGCGACTCGGCGAGGTCACCAGAATGCCGTGCGCCAAGCCCGGCGGCACCCACAGCATGCGATGGTTTTCGGCGGACAGCTCCACTCCCCACCAGGCGCCGAAACTCGGCGAGCTGCGCGCGCAAATCGACGATCACGTCGAACACGCTGCCGCTCGAGACGCGCACCAGCTTGCCCTGGGTATGCGCGACCTGCAGATGCAGGCCGCGCAGCGTCCATTGGACGGAGCGGCTGTGATTGTCTTGCACGAAATGTCGCATCGATGCCGGCGGCCGCGAATTTCTCCGCCTGCCAGGTTTCCATGAAGAATCCGCGCGCATCGCCGAACACCTGCGGCTCGATCAGCACCGCACCGCTCGATCGGCGTTTCGATGAAATTTCATGGCCTCGCCGCCGCCGCACCGCCTCACGGCTGCCCGCGCTCGCGCACGATGCGCACCAGGTACTCGCCATAGCCGCTCTTCGCGAGCGGCTTGGCGAGCTCGACGCAGCTGCTCGGCGTCGATGAAGCCCTGACGCCAGGCGATCTCTTCCACGCACGCCACCTTCAAGCCCTGCCGCTCCTCGATGATGCGCACGAACACGCCGGCGTCGAGCAGCGAATTGTGCGTGCCGGTATCGAGCCAGGCCGTGCCCCGCCCGAGCCTCTCGACGTGCAGCGCGCCGAGCTTGAGGTAGGCGCGATTCAGATCGGTGATCTCGAGCTCCCCGCGCGCGCGACGGCGCCAGCGACTTCGCGAGCGCGCTCGCGCGGGTGTCGTAGAAATAAATGCCGGTGACCGCGTAGTTCGACGGCGGCCGGACCGGCTTTTCCAACAATTCGATCACCTTGCCCTCGGCATCGAACTGCACCACCCCGTAGCGCTCGGGATCCTGCACGTAGTAGCCGAACACCGTCGCGCCCGACCGTCGCGGCGCGGACGCCGATTGCAGCAACTCGGAAAGATTCGCGCCGTAAAAGATATTGTCGCCGAGAATCAGCGCCGACGGCGCGCCGTCGAGAAACGGCTCGGCAATGATCAGCGCCTGCGCGATGCCGTTCGGCTGCGCTTGCACCGCGTACTCGAACGAGATCCCCCACTGCTGCCCGCTGCCCAACAGATCGCGAAACGCGCACTGATCGCGCGGCGTCGTGATGATCAGGAATTCGCGAATGCCCGCCAGCATCAGCGTGGCGAGCGGATAGTAGATCATCGGCTTGTCGTACACCGGCAGGAGCTGCTTGCTCTGCGACATGGTGATCGGGTGCAGGCGGGTGCCGGCGCCGCCGGCCAAAATGATTCCTTTGCGTGGTTTTGACAATATCCTTCACCCCGATTTGAGAGGCGCGATTATAGGGTATTGCGGCGTGCGTGAGGCCTTAGATTCTAGGCCGACCTTCGATTCGCCACATACCGGATCAAGGCCGCCAGCCCTTCCGCGCCATGGCCCGTCGGCGCCCGATCGCCCTTCATGGAAATGCCGGCGGCCAGCTTCTTGCCCAATTCCACGCCGAATTGATCGAAGGAATTGATGCCCCAGAGCGTGCCCTGGACGAATACGCTGTGTTCGTAGAGCGCGAGCAGCCCCCCAAGGCTGCGCGCGGTGGTTTGCGGATACAGCAGCAGCGAACTCGGCCGGTTTCCCTCATGCACGCGGTGCGCGCGCAGCCTGCGCGATCTCGGCCGCATCGGCGCCGGCCTTGCGCATCTCCGCCTCGACCTCCTCGGGCGTGTAGCCCGAAGGCAAACGCCTGCGACTGCGCGAAGCAATTCTGCAGGGCGAGATCCTGTGCTTCCGTGCCGCCCCACGAGCCGCGCAGCGGCGCAATGAAATCGAGCGCCGCGCGTCGGCGTCCCCTGATGCAGCATCTGAAAGAACGAGTGCTGCGCATTCGAGCCCGGCTCGCCCCATACCACGGGCGCCGTGGCGAAATCGACCGGCTCGCCCGCAAGCGACACCGACTTGCCGTTGCTTTCCATGTCGAGCTGCTGAAGATACGCCGGCAGGCGCGCCAGGCGCTGCATCGTAGGGCAGCACCGCGAGCGTCGGGAGATTCAGAAAGCTCCGGTTCCACACGCCGAGCACTCCCATCAGCACCGGCAAATTCTTCTCGAACGGAGCGTCGGTGAAATGCTTGTCGATGGCGCTCGCGCCTCCGAGGAACTCCTGCGAATTTTTCGCTGCCGATGACCAGTTCCGCGATCAATCCGACCGCCGACCACACCGAATAGCGGCCGCCCACCCAATCCCACATCGTGAAGCGATGCTCGGCCGCGATGCCGAATGCGTCCATGGCCTCGGCGTTGGTCGACACCGCGACGAAATGATGCGCGGGCGCCTTCTCGCCCAGCGCTCCGACGATCCAGGCGCGCGCCGCGTTCGCGTTGGCCTGCGTCTCCTGGGTGGTGAAGGTCTTCGAGCAGACGATCACCAGGGTCTCCGCCGGATCGACGCTGCGGATCAGATCCTCGAGCTGCGTGCGATCGACGTTCGACACGAAATGCGGCGTGATGTCGCCGCTCCATTCGGCCTTGAGCGCATTGCACACCAGCAATGGTCCCAAGTCGGAGCCGCCGATGCCGACGTTCACCACATGCTTGAATTTCTTGCCCGTTACGCCGCGCTCATCGCCGCGGCGCACCGCGGCGACGTAGCTCGAGAGCTTGTGGCGCGAGTCTTTGACCTCCGCTTGGATCGCCGCCGAGCCCGCGAACTCCGAGCGCAACGCGGTATGCAGCACCGCGCGCCGCTCGGTGGTGTTGATGGGATCGCCGCGAAACATCGCGGCGATGCGCTCCGGCAGCTTCACCGCCCGCGCCAGCTCGAACAACAGCGCCAGGGTCTTCTGCGTGATGCGCTGGCGCGAGAAATCGAGCAGCCAGGTGTCGTGCTCGACGTGGAAATTCTGCCAGCGCTTGGGATCCGCGGCGAACAGATCGCGCAAGTGCGCGCTGCCGATGTCTCGAGCATGAGCTTCGACCGCGCGCCATGCGGCAAGAGAGGAATTCAGTGTGCCATATTTTTGGAGAAAGCCCGTGAAATTTAGGATTATCCGCCCGGGCTTCGATCTTACTACGCTCGCTCTTTATCGTGCGTCGGACAGAATCGACCCGCGGCCAAGGTCACGAGTCGCTTCACAGGGTCCGCCACACCGTCTTGCCGCCGGAAGCCTTGTCGAGCCGCGCAAGCACCTCATCGTGCGCCGCGATTTCCTCCTCGTTGGCGCTGATCACCACGATGCCGGCCCGCACGCCGGCGCGATTAACGGCATCGGGGCGCGCCCGCCGTCGGGCGCCTGCCGATTCCTCGCTCAAGACGAGCTTCGCCTGCCCGCCGGTCATCGCCAGATACACTTCGGCGAGGATCCGCGCATCGAGCAGCGCGCCGTGATACTCGCGATGCGAATTATCCACCGAATAGCGCTTGCACAGCGCGTCCAAACTGTTGCGCTGGCCGGGATGCATTTGGCGCGCCAGCGCCAACGTGTCGAGCACCGTGCACAGTTCGGTGATCGGCGGTGCGTCACCGAGGCGCGCAAGCTCCGCGTTCAGAAAGGCGATGTCGAACGGAGCGTTGTGAATGATGAGCTCGGCGTCGCGAACGAAATCCAGCAACTCGGCATGTATCTCGGCGAAGGTCGGCTCCTTCGCCAGCTGCTCGCGGGTCAAGCCGTGCACCGCGAGTGCGCCCTGCTCGATGTCGCGTTCGGGATTCACATAGCGATGGAACGAGCGGCCGGTGAGGCGCCTATGGTTAAGCTCCACACAGCCGATTTCGATGATGCGATGCTGACGATCGACTTCGAGGCCGGTGGTCTCCGTATCCAGGACGACTTGACGCATGCGAATCTAACCGCCCGCCAGCAGCCGATCTATGGCGCGATTGGCCAACTGGTCCACGTACTCGTTGCCGTCGTGGCCGGAATGTCCGCGGACCCAATGCCATTCGATATTCTGCGCCGCCGCGGCCGCATCGAGCTGCTCCCATAGGTCCTGATTCTTGACCGGTTCGCGCGCGGCGGTGCGCCAGCCGCGCGCCTTCCAGTCCGGCAGCCATTCGGTGAAACCTTGCAGGACGTATTTCGAATCGGTGTAGAGCTTCACCGCGCAGCGGCGTTTCAGTGCGCCGAGAGCCTCGATGACGGCCGTCAGTTCCATGCGGTTGTTGGTGGTGTTGATTTCCGCGCCGCAAACCTCCTTGCGCTCCTTGCCGGCGACGAGCAGAGCCGCCCAACCGCCGGGCCCCGGATTGCCGCGGCAGGCCCCGTCGGTGAAGATTTCCACTTGACTCATCGGGCCCGCCTCATTCATTAGCCGACTTTGCTGGTCGGTTCCGCCGCCGGCACCAGGACACGCTGCCGCGCTCGGCGCTTCGGCCTCACCAGAGTCAGCGTTTGCACGCGCTTGCGCGCCTTGAGCAGGTAGGCGCCGGAAGTCAAAGCGGCACGAGGCTGAAACTCGCTCTCACCGCACGTGCCATCGGCCGCCAGACGCCGCCGGCCGGCCATCGGCAATGGGCCCAGATATCCATAGACGCTGGCCACCTCAAAATCGAGCAGCGCCATCCAATCGCGCAGGCGCCGCTCGGCGATCATGCGCCGGGTGCGCGGCGGAAAGGCGGGGCGTCGCAAGTGCTGGGCAAAAAAGCGCCGTACACCCCAACCGCTGAAGGGATTGAAACCGCAAATCATCAGGCAGCCCTCGGCGCACAGCACCCGCTCGGCCTCGCGCAGCACCGCATAGGGGTCTTCGACCAACTCAAGGGTATGCGGCAGCAAGATCGCGTCGATGGAATCGGAGGCGAACGGCAATGAATCGAGCGCCGCGCACAACGTGACCCCGGAGCCGAGATCCGGCGCCAACAGGGTCGTGTGCTGGGTACGCGCGCCGCCCAGCATGTGCGAGGCGGGCCCCCAAGCGCCCAATTGCAGCAATTCGAATCCGAATACGTCCTCGAGCGCGAGCCGTGCCAGCGCGCTCTCTTCTCGAAGCACGCGAGCGCCCAGGGGGCTTTCGAACCATTCCGCCGCTGCGTTGCCGCGCGCTACTTGCAACTCTCGTCCCTCATAAAAGCACTAGCGAACTTGGCATGTTACAGGTTAAATACGCCGCAAAATGTCAAACCCATCAACCCCTCTCGGTGTGCGGCCGGTACGCGCATTTGCCGATAATTATATATGGCTCATCGAGTCGCCTCGCCTGCCCGGCCGCGTGGTCGCGGTCGACCCGGGCGAGGCCGCCCCCGTCATCGCCGAGCTCAAACGCAGCGGCGCAAGCTTAGCCGCGATCTTGCTGACTCACCACCATCCGGATCATATCGGAGGGGTCCCGGAACTCCTGCGCCTGGGCAAGGTGCCGGTCATAGGGCCGGATGACGAGCGGATACCCGGGCGTACCCGCACGGTGCGGGACCGGGAGCGCTGCGAATTGCCAGACTTGGGACTTACCTTCGATATTTTGCACGTGCCCGGACATACCTTAAGCCATATTGCGTTTTGGGGGCACGGCGCGCTGTTTTGCGGGGATACGCTGTTCAGCGCGGGCTGCGGTCGCATGTTCGAGGGTACGCCTACGCAAATGAGTGCTTCTTTGAACCGGCTGAGCGGCTTGCCGCCGGAAACTGAAATGTTTTGCGGCCACGAGTACACCGCGGCCAACCTGCGCTTCGCCTTGACCGTGGATCCCGCCAACACGGCTGCGCTCGAGTATCGGGACCGAGTCGCGCGCCTGCGCACCGCCGACCTCCCGACGCTGCCATCGCGGATGTCGCTGGAAATTCGCGTCAACCCGTTTTTGCGCTGCGACGCCGCCGCGGTTCGTGCCGGCGCCGAGGCGCACGCGCAGCGCCCTCTGCGCGAACCCGCCGAGGTCTTTGCCGTGCTGCGCGCCTGGAAGGACCAGTTCCGTTAGCGGAACTCACGGGGCGGCAAGATGACACCAGTGTCGTTGCGAATCCCATGGGTGGCCGGCCTCGCGCTGCTGCTCGGCGCCTGCGCGCATCAAGCGACCGCGCCCCAGCGCGAGCGCATCGAGCTGCCGCCATCCACCGGCGCGGAAGCGGGCACGCCGCCCGCCAACCCGGCGACCGGAGCCACGCCCTCGCTCGCCATGCCGCGGGAATGGCAGCATCACAACGGCGAAGACTATGACGATCTGTTCGACCGCATGCGCGCCGGATTTGCGCTCGATGAAGTCCAAGAGCCGGCAATCGATCAACAGCTCGCGTGGTTCCAACACAATCAGGAATACCTGGAGCGCGTCTTTCAGCGCGGCCAGCGCTATCTGTACCACGTCATCACCGAGGTCGAGGCGCGCGGCATGCCCTTGGAATTCGCACTGCTGCCGGTGGTGGAGAGCGCCTACGAGCCCTTTGCCTATTCGGTGAGCCGCGCGGCGGGCCTGTGGCAATTCATTCCCGCGACCGGTGTGCGCTTCGGCCTGAAGCAGGAATGGTGGTATGACGGCCGGCGCGACGTCATCGAATCGACGCGCGCAGCGCTCGATTACCTGCAGGCGCTGCACGATCAATTCGACGGCGATTGGCTATTGGCAATCGCCGCCTACAACGTCGGCGAGGCCGCGGTGCAGCGCGCGATCGACTCCAACCGCGCGCACGGCAGGCCAAGCGACTTTTGGCACTTGAATTTGCCCGCGGAAACCCGCGCGTACGTACCGAAGCTGCTCGCCATGAAGCGCCTGATGGCGGAGCCCGAGCGCTACGGCCTCGAATTTGCGGCGATTCCGAACGAACCGTACTTCGCCGTGATCGATATCGGATCGCAGATTGACTTGACGGTCGCCGCGCAGCTGGCGGGCGTGAGCTATGACGAGCTGATCGCGCTCAATGCCGGCTTCAACCGCTGGGCGACCGACCCCGGTGGTCCGCAACGCATGCTGGTGCCGATCGACAATGCCGATGCCTTCGAGGCGGGGCTCACGACGCTGCCGCCGAATGACCGCGTGCCCTATCTCACGCACGAAGTGACCAAACGAGAAACCTTGGCCGCAATCGCCAATCGGTATGGCGTGTCGGCGGCGGTCATCGCCAGACTCAACGACCTGCCGGGCGGACACGTGAGCGCCGGCGAGACCCTCAAGATTCCGCAGATCAGCGTGCGGCTGCCGGACAAGGTGCTGCTTGCGGCAGCACGCGTCGATCGGCCGGAGACCGATCTGGGCCGCAAACAGCATCAGATCGTCTATCGCGTGCGCGCCGGCGAAACACTCTCGAGCATCGCGCGCCGCCACGGCATGCCGGTGAGCACGCTCGCGCATCTGAATAACATGGAAATCGGCGATCCGCTGGTGAAGGGCCAGCACCTGATCATCAAGGCGAGCGCGCGGCGCTATCGGAACGAAGGCGTGGCGAGCGCCCGGCGCGTGCTTTACACCGTGCGCCGGGGCGACACCGTTTATAGTATCTCGCGTCAATTTCAAGTGTCGGTCACCCAGCTCAAGAGTTGGAACGGCCTGAACGAACGGCATCAGATCAAGGCCGGACAGCGGCTCGTGATGTACGTGGATGCCGCGCGGCAGCAGGGATAGCCCGAAACAAACCGGGCCGGAATAAGGGGAGTCAACATGGGTTTTCTCAACGGCAAGCGCGCGTTGATCGTGGGCCTCGCTACGGATCGCTCCATCGCCTGGGGCATTGCGCAGGCAATGCATCGCGAGGGCGCGCTGCTCGCGTTCTCGCATATCGAACGCATGGCCGATCGCGTCGTGCCGCTCGCGAAACAATTGGGATCGGACATCACCTTCGCGATGGATGTCGCAGCCGACGAGGACATCGCTCGCGGCTTCGCCCACTTGAAGACCCGCTGGGACGCATTCGACATCCTGGTGCATGCGGTGGCGTTCGCGCCGCGAGAGGCGCTGACCGGCACCTTCATCGAAGCCACCAGCCGCGAGGGCTTTCGCGTGGCACACGATATTTCCAGCTACAGTCTGACCGCATTGGCACGTGCCTCCCTGCCCTTCATGCAAGGACGCGCGGGTGCGATCGTCACCTTGAGCTACTTGGGCGCGGTGCGCTCCCTCCCCGGCTACAATGTCATGGGTTTGGCCAAAGCCAGTCTCGAGGCCAACGTACGCTTCCTCGCGGCGGATTTGGGGCCCCAGGGAGTGCGCGTCAATGCGATCTCGGCCGGCCCGATCAAGACACTGTCCGCGGCCGGCATTCCCGGATTGCGCCGGATGCTGGCGCACGTTGCCGCCGTGTCGCCCATCAAGCGCAACGTCACGCTCGAGGACGTGGGCAACGCGGCTGCGTTTCTATGTTCGGATCTCGCCGCCGGCATCACCGGGGAGACCACCTATGTGGATGGCGGCTTCAACTCCGTGGGCATGAGTTTTCCTGCGGAATCGGACGCGCTCTGAGCGCGGAGTGCAACTTGTCAACGCAATCGGCACTCAAACGTTAGCCCGCTTCGGGCGGGGAATTTTATCAGGCGGTGTTGCCGTTATGTTAAATAAACGAATCCTTTCCGGTTCACTGGCAAGCGTCATTCTTGCCCTTGGCGCATGCTCGACGCTGCCGGTCACCACCGACGTCAATCCCCAGTACTCGGTGGCCAATTGCCATACCTATGCGTTCGCTCACGAACACGTGGCCAATGTCGACCAGCCTGCCGCGTTCGGCAACCCCTTGAACGCCGACCGGCTGCGCCTGGCGATTGAGGCGCAGATGAGGGCGAGGGGCATCGCCTTGGTCGACGATCGCGCCACGGCAGACTGCACTGTCGGCTATGCGATGGGCACGCGCCAAGTGTTCAGCGATTACTACGGGTGGGGTTATGGATGGGGCTATGGCTGGGGGGGATATCCCGGTTGGGGCGGTCCGTGGGTCGGCGGTCCGTGGGTTGAAGATGAAACCCGCATCGCAGTCGATATATTCGACACCAAGTCACGCACGCCGATCTGGCATGCCGCGGTCAGCCTAAGCATCTCCGGTATGACCGGTCCGAACGCCGCGGCAAAGATCAATCAGGCGACGGCCGCCATCTTCGGGAAGTTCCCCACCGGCGCCGCCTCACCGGCCGCGCCAGCCGCACCCGCTGCGGCGCCTGCCGCGACCGGCCCGGCACGCGCCGAATCCTAAGCGAGCGGTACCGCGGCGCAATACGGCTCCTACGGGCGCGAGGCAGGCCGCTGCACGAACCAGTAATACAGCGCGGCAAGCACCGCACCGACGCCCATGACCAGCCCGGCAAAGCGGTGCAGCGAGCCCTTGAGAAGCTCTGGGTGGCTGCCGACCGTCATACCGAGCCAGGCCAGCACCGAGCACCACAGCAGAGAGCCCGCCGCGGTCGCCGCCGAATACCAGCGAAAGTCCAATTTTAGAATCCCGGCGGGAATGCCGATGAGATGGCGGATGACCGGCAATAGCCGTGAGAGCAGCACGCCGGCCCAGCCATAATGTGCCGACCACCGTTCGGCCAATTCGATTTTCGCCACCGGCAACCCAAAATAGGGGCCGAAGCGCAGAATCACCGGTCGTCCCAGCCCGCGGGCAGCCCAATACATCAACGAGGCTCCGACCCAGGATCCGGCCGCGCCGGCCAGCACGATCCCGGTCAGGGAGAACTCGCCCCGAGTACCCGCAAGATAGGCCGCCGGTGCGATGATGGTTTCGCTCGGGATCGGCACGAGGGTGCTTTCGAGCGCCATCAGCCCGGCGATGAGCCAATAGCCGCCCTGACTCAGGGCGCCCAAGTACCAATCCGAGAATTGATGCAGTAACTCGGCCAAAGGAGCCTAATCGATGGCCCGCGGATTGAGCAGCACCTTGGCGTCGGCGCGTGCGGCGGCGGCATAACTTTGCGCCTCGGCGGCCGCCGCCGATCGGGCGAACTCTCGCCGCAGCTGTGCGTCCTGCTGTTGCGAATCGCCGCTCGGATTCTCGCGCACCGCGCTCAAGGCAAGTACAGCGGCATCGCCGTTGCCCAGTGCCACGCTGATATAAATCGGTTTGCCGGCCGGCTTGGGCTCTTCGAACGCGGCTCTGCGAATCTCGAGCGGTACCGCCTGGTCGGTTCGCTCCACGAATTTCGCCGGCTGAGCGGTCGCACCCAGCGACTTGGCGACGCTGTCCCACGATACGCCGGCCGCCAGCCGCTTGGCCGAATCGGCGGCGGCTGCGACGGCGAGTTCCGTACCGCGCTGCTTCTTCCAAGCATCAATGATCTCGGCGCGTACGGCTTCCAGCGGCTTTTGCTGCGGCAATTGGTGGTCGGTCCCACGCAGCACCACGCCGCGGCCCTTCGCGACCTCGACGATCGAGCTCAGGCGCCCATCAAGCACATCCTGGCTGAACGCGGCCTGCAAAACGGCGGGCGATTGGCCGAGTTCTCCGCCACCGGCGGTGCGGCTGAACTTAGGAATGTCATGCACCGTGAGGCCCGCCTTACGTGCCACCACGTCGATATCGGTGGTATTTTGCAGCGCGGCGTCGGCAAGTTGGTCCTGCGCATTGTTGAACAGGCGCTCCGCCTCGCTGCGGCGATACTCCTGCTGCAATTCGCCCGTGCTTTCTTCGAAGGTCTTGACGGTCGCGGGGTGGATGCCGTCGAGCTTCAAAATATGGTAGCCAAACTGTGTCTTGACGGGACCGCGGATCTCGCCCTCTTTCATGGCGAACGCGGCATCGGCGAACGGAGCCACCCACGCCTTGCGATCCGACCAGCCGAGATCCCCGCCCTGCTGCGCGGAACCCGGGTCCTGCGAGAATTCCTTGGCCAATTTGGCGAAGTCCTCGCCGCCTTGGGCTCGCGTCAAGATCGCATCGGCTTTCGTCTTGACGGCGGCGGCGTCTTTCGGATCGGTGACCTGCAACAATATGTGCCGCACGCGGCGTTGCTCCGCCTGAGCGTAGCGCTCGGGCATCTTGGCTTTTTGCTCCTCGAAATAGGCCTTGAGCTGCGCATCATCGACGCTCACCTTGGCGGCGAGCGCATCCAGGCTGATCTCGACATAGCGTACATTGATGGTTTCGGGGGTCATGTAGTTCGACTTGTGCGCGTCGTAGTACGCCTTGATGGCCGCTTCGTCCGGCGTCGCCTCGGCGGCATACTTCGCGGCCGCGACGTTGAGCCACGCCAGCTCCCGCTGCTGGCGCGTCAGGGCACGCAATTGCTTCAGCTCGGTCGCCGTCACGAAGCTCGATGAGCCGAGCGCCATATCGAGCTGCCTCAGTTTCACCTCGCGGCGAAACAGCGCCTCGATTTCCGCGATCGATCGTCCCTGCGCCTTGAGAACCGCGACCGCGTGCGCCTGGTCGAATTTGCCGTCTACCTGGAACGCGGGGATCTGCGCCATGGCAGCGAGCAGTTCCTGATCGCTCACTCGATAACCGAGATCGTCCGCGCGCGAGACCAGCGCTTCGCTGTTGACGAACTCATCCAGCACATGTTTCTTGATCTCGTTGCGCTGCGCCTCATCGAGCGTGCCGTTCGCCTGCCGCTCGTACTGCGCGAGCTGCTGCTGGTAGGCCTGGCGAACGTCGTTGCTCCCGATCTCGACGCCGTTGACCTTGGCCGCGTAGGTCGGTGCACTCATCGTCCAATTGATGCCCCAAAATACGAACACCAGGGCGATCGCCCCGAGCACCACGCCGGCCAACCATCCCTTCAGCTTATCGTGAATCGTCTGCAGCATGAATCAAGGCCCTCTGCCCAACAGCGCGGCCATACGGCTCGCGCGGGACTCATCGTCAGGAAATGGCGGAGTGGACGGGACTCGAACCCGCGACCCCCGGCGTGACAGGCCGGTATTCTAACCAGCTGAACTACCACTCCGCATGTTGGTGGGTGCTGAGGGGATCGAACCCCCGACCCTCGCCGTGTAAAGGCGATGCTCTACCAGCTGAGCTAAGCACCCCCTGGAAGAGGCGCCGAAGTCTACGCGAGGCGATAGCGCATTGTCCAGGCGCGACGACGCGCTGCCCGATCGGCGCGCCGGCGATCACGGAGGCGCCGTTGCACCGCCTCGCTCAGTGTGCGTGGACTTCGCTCTTGACCCGCGCGGCCTTGCGGCGACGCTTTTCTCCGGCAATGGCCTCCGGGGCCTTGGCCTCCACAGCAGACAGCGGCGCCGGCATATGGGTAAGGGCCACTTGCAGAACTTCATCGATCCACTTCACCGACCGGATATCAAGTTTTTCCTTGATGTTGTCGGGGATCTCCGCCAGATCCTTGGTGTTGTCATCGGGGATCAGCACGGTGGTGATGCCGCCGCGGTGTGCAGCGAGCAATTTCTCCTTCAAGCCGCCGATCGGCAGCACTTCGCCCCGCAAGGTGATTTCGCCGGTCATGGCGACATCCGAGCGCACCGGTATCTTGGTGAGCGCCGAGATCAGCGCCGTGCACATGCCGATGCCGGCGCTCGGGCCATCCTTCGGCGTCGCGCCCTCCGGCACGTGAATGTGCACGTCGGCCTTCTGATAGAAGTCCACGTCCAAGCCGAGCATGGCGGAGCGGCTGCGCACCACGGTCATCGCGGCTTGAATCGACTCCTGCATGACTTCGCCGAGCTGCCCGGTATGGGTGAGCTTGCCCTTGCCGGCAACCACGGCCGCTTCGATAGTGAGGAGCTCTCCGCCGACTTCTGTCCATGCGAGACCCGTCACCTGGCCGACGCGATTGCTCTCCTCGGCCTTGCCGTAGCGGAAGCGGCGCACGCCCAAGTAGGCGTCGAGATTATTCGAATCGACCGTCACGGTCTTGTCGCTCGGCTTGAGCAGCAGTTGCTTGACGGCCTTGCGCCCGATCTTGGACAGTTCGCGCTCGAGGTTGCGCACCCCGGCTTCTCGGGTGTAGAAGCGGATCATGTCCTGAATGGCCGTATCCGCCACCACCAATTCGTCCGGTTTGAGCCCATTCTGCTTGATCTGCTTCGGCAGCAAGTAGCGGCGCGCGATGTTGCTCTTCTCATCCTCGGTGTAACCCGGGATGCGAATGACTTCCATGCGATCGAGCAGCGGCGCGGGAATATTCAAGCTATTCGCCGTGCACACGAACATCACCTCGGAAAGATCGAAATCCACTTCGAGGTAGTGGTCGTTGAAGGTGCTGTTCTGTTCGGGATCAAGAACCTCGAGCAGCGCCGAGGACGGGTCGCCGCGAAAATCGGTCGACATCTTGTCCACTTCGTCGAGCAAAAAGAGCGGATTGCGCACGCCGCACTTGGCCAGATTCTGGATGATCTTGCCGGGCATGGATCCGATGTAGGTGCGCCGATGGCCGCGAATCTCGGCCTCATCGCGCACGCCGCCCAACGACATGCGGACGAACTTGCGGTGGGTGGCACGCGCCACACTCTGGCCGAGCGAGGTCTTTCCGACGCCGGGCGGACCGACCAAGCACAAAATCGGCCCGCGCAGATTCTTTACCCGTTGCTGCACCGCGAGGTACTCGACGATGCGCTCCTTGACCTTTTCCAAGCCGAAGTGATCGGCTTCGAGGACCTTCTCGGCGGCGCTGATATCCAAGTGCACCTTGCTGCGCTTCTTCCAGGGCGACTTCACCAGCCAATCGATGTAGTTGCGCACCACGGTGGCTTCCGCCGACATTGGCGACATCAACTTGAGCTTCGCGAGCTCCGAATTGGCCTTCTCGCGCGCCTCCTTGGGCATGCCGGCCGCCTTGATGCGCTTTTCGAGCTCGCCGATCTCATTCGGTGCCTCATCCAGCTCTCCGAGTTCCTTTTGAATGGCTTTCATCTGCTCATTCAGGTAGTACTCGCGCTGGCTCTTCTCCATCTGCTGTTTCACGCGGCCGCGAATGCGCTTTTCGATCTGCAGTACATCCATCTCGCCCTCGATCACCGCGAGCATGTGCTCGAGCCGCTTGCGCACGTCGGGGATTTCGAGAACTTTTTGCTTCTCGGACAGCTTCAGGGACATATGAGCGGCCACGGTGTCGGCCAAGCGACCCGCCTGCTCGATGCCTGCCAACGAAGTGAGAATCTCCGGCGGCACCTTCTTGTTGAGCTTCACGTACTGCTCGAACTGCGCGATCACCGAGCGTGTGAGTACGTCCATCTCGCGCTCTTCGTAGCGCTCGAGATCCGGCATGGGGCTAACTTCGGCGGAAAAGAACTCGCCCTCGGCGAGCTTTTCGATGCTGGCCCGATCCACGCCCTCGACCAGCACCTTGACGGTGCCGTCCGGCAGCTTGAGAAGCTGCAGGATGGTCGCAATCGTCCCCACCCGATACAGATCCTCGCCCTTCGGATCGTCGACATCGGCTTGTTTCTGAGCCACCAGCAAAATGCGCTTGTCGGCCTTCATGGCCAGATCCAGCGCCAAAATCGATTTTTCCCGGCCGACGAACAGCGGGATCACCATGTGCGGATATACCACCACGTCGCGCAGCGGCAATACGGGCATGCCGGCGAGGACGGGGGTTACAGTCGGGACATCGATAACCGGTTCGTTGCTCAAGGCTAGCCTCTTCGTCGTGACAGATACAGCATTACAGTCCCCGGTAAATGCGGCCGCCGATCGGGATTTTCAAGCCGAGGCGCTTTCTCTCAAAACGCTCCGTCATCCGCCCAAAATTGAGCTCACAGATGATCCGAACCCGTTGGCCGCCGCTCTTCTTCAACCGGAACCACCAACCGAGTCTCCTCGGTTCGATGGACGATGTAAGGTTTGTTCTGGCCTTCGATCACTTGTTCATCGACCACCACCTTGTGCACGTTGCGCAATGACGGCAGGTCATACATGGTGTCAAGCAGCACGTTCTCCAGAATGGTGCGCAGTCCGCGCGCGCCGGTCTTGCGGTTCATGGCCTTGCGGGCCACCGAACGCAGCGCGTCCTCGCGAAAATCGAGCTCCACCCCCTCCATGTCGAACAACTTGCGGTACTGCTTGGTGAGCGCGTTCTTCGGCTGCAGCAGTATCGAGATGAGCGCGTCTTCGTCCAATTCCTCCAAAGTCGCCACCACCGGCAAGCGGCCGACGAACTCCGGAATCAGGCCGTACTTGATCAAGTCCTCGGGTTCGGTGTCGTGGAAGACATCGTTGCCATGAGGTCGCGCATTCTGCTCGCGAACCTCGGCAACGAAGCCGATGCCGCTCTTGTGGGTGCGGTTCATGATGATCTTCTCGAGGCCCGCGAACGCACCGCCGCAAATGAACAGGATATTGGTGGTGTCGACCTGCAGGAACTCCTGCTGCGGATGCTTGCGACCGCCCTGCGGCGGCACCGAGGCAATCGTACCCTCGATCAGCTTCAAAAGCGCCTGCTGCACGCCCTCGCCCGACACGTCGCGCGTAATCGACGGATTGTCCGATTTGCGCGAAATTTTGTCGATTTCATCGATGTAGACGATGCCGGTTTGCGCCTTCTCGACATCGTAGTCGCATTTCTGCAGAAGCTTTTGAATGATGTTCTCGACGTCCTCGCCGACGTAGCCCGCCTCGGTCAAGGTGGTGGCGTCGGCGATCGTGAAAGGGACGTTCAGCAAGCGCGCGAGTGTCTCCGCCAGCAACGTCTTGCCGGAACCGGTGGGTCCGATCAGAAGAATATTGCTCTTGGCGAGCTCGACCTCATCGCGCGAGCGTACGCCTTCCCCGCCGCGCGTCTGTAGGCGCTTGTAGTGGTTGTAGACCGCGACCGACAAGACCCGCTTGGCGCGCTCCTGGCCGATCACGTACTCGTCCAATACCTTTTTGATCTCTTGCGGCTTCGGCAGCTTGTCGCGAGTGCGTTCGGCGCGCTCCTCGAGTTCTTCGCGGATGATGTCGTTGCAAAGTTCAACGCACTCGTCGCAGACAAAAACGGATGGCCCGGCAATCAGCTTCCGTACTTCGTGCTGGCTCTTTCCGCAGAAGGAGCAATACAACAATTTACCGTCATCATGCTTGCCGCGCGAATCTTCGCTCATGCTGTCCTCGAGTTGACCACGCACCCGACTTGCCAAGGCGCGGCGACGATACTGACTATATAGCACCCGGCCGACTGCACGCAAAGAAAGCGAGTCGCAGGCTGTGACCGGGGTCCCCTCCTGGAGACCATAATGCGGCCCAAGTCCGCGCTGGGGCCGTCGGCGGCCGAATCGCGCCTCTCCAGAGCCCTTACGGGGCCTTTACGGGTATTTCGCCGCGCTTCTCGAGCATGGAATCGATCAAACCATAGGCACGGGCGGTTTCCGCGGTCATGAAGTTGTCGCGATCGCTGTCCTGCTTGATGCGCTCGATCGATTGACCGCAGTGCTTGGCCATTATCCGGTTCAGGCGATCCTTCGTTTCCATAACGTCGCGGGCATGGATATCGATGTCCGACGCCTGACCCTGAAAGCCGGCCGAAGGCTGGTGAATCATGATTTTCGAATTGGGCAGCGAGTAGCGCTTGCCCGCCGCGCCGCCCGCCAGCAGCACCGCGCCCATCGAGGCCGCCAAGCCCACGCAAATCGTGCTCACGTCCGGCTTGATGAACTGCATGGTGTCGTAGATCGCGAGCCCCGCGCTCACCGAGCCGCCCGGGGAATTGATGTACAGCGCGATGTCTTTCTCGGGGTTTTCCGACTCGAGGAACAGCAGTTGGGCCACCACCAGATTGGCCATGTAGTCCTCGACCGGCCCGACGATGAAGATCACCCGTTCCTTGAGCAGGCGCGAATAGATGTCGTATGCGCGTTCGCCGCGCGCGGTTTGTTCGACCACCATCGGAACCAAATTGAGCGCTCGAGTCGTCATGGATAACCGCCTTGCTAATTTACGCAGTGCACGAACAATAAATCATTGAGGACACTTCGGAACATTTCAAGTGAGCAAGCCAAGGGCAATCAGCCCTCAAAATTCATCAACTCTTTGAAAGTGGACGGCCGCTCGTGCACCTTGGCATGCGCAAGAATCCAGTCCACCGCCTGATCCTCAAGCGCCAGATTCTCCACCTGGCGCATCGCATCGGCATTTTGCAGATAAGCCCGCTTCAAAGCCGCCGCGTCGCCATATGCGCCGACCATTTCATCCAGCCGCGCGTTCGAGCGCGCCGGGTCGAGCACGATTTGCTCGCGCCGGATAATCTCGTTGATCAGGAGGCCGAGCGCCACCCGGCGGCGCGCCGGGTCCAGCAGAGGCTCACGCGGCGGCGCCTGCGACACATCCTTGGCGCCGGTTCGGCGCATGATCTCCACCTGCATGTCCCGCACCTGAGTCTCCGTCAAGGCGTTCGGCACCTCGATGGGATTGGCTTGATAAAGCTTATCCATCACGGCCGTCTTGTTGCGATTGCGCAGCGCCTGATCGAGTTCGCGGCGCATGTTCGCCGCCACGTCCTGCCGCAGTTGCGGCAAGCCGCCCTCGGTCACCCCGAACGATTTGCAGAACTCCTCGTCGAGCGCGGGAAGCGAGGGCTCCTCGACGCTCTTCACATCGACTTTGAATTGGGCGTGCTTGCCGGCAAGCTCCGTCGCACGGTAGTCGGCGGGAAAATCGACTCCGATCTCTTTCATTTCGCCGGTCGCGGCGCCGATGAGCCCCTGCTCGAGCTGCGCCAACATGCGCCCCTCGCCGACAATGATCGCCACATTCTCGCCCTTGCCGCCGGCAAAGGGCGTGCCGTCGATCGAACCGTCGAAATTCACCGTGACCTTGTCGCCGCTCGCCGCAGCCCGCGTCACCGCCGCGTATTTCATCTGCTGTTTGCGCAGCCGCTCGATCATTGCGTCGATGTCGCCCTCGGTCACTTCGGCGGTGATGCGCTCGATCTCGAGCGAGTCGAGCGGCCGCAAGGCGACCTCCGGAAGAACCTCGAACGTCGCCACATAGGTCAGGTCCTGACCCTCGGCAACGTTCTGCGGCTCGATGCGCGGGCTGCCGGCCGGCGCGAGCTGATTCTGGGTGACCGCTTCGGAGAAGCTCGACTGCAGCAGCTCGCCGATCACTTCGCGATGCACTTGTTGGCCGAATTGCTGGCGGATCACCGTGAGCGGAGCCTTGCCGGGCCGAAAGCCTTTCAAGCGCGCCGTGCGGCTCAGCTCCTTCAGCCGCATGGCAATCTCCTTGCTGACGCGCTCCGCCGGCACCTGCACTTGCATGCGGCGCTCCAACTTCCCGATACTCTCCACGGAAACCTGCATGTCACTCCTCGTCGGTGTTGCGGCCAAAGTTCTTTACGGGCTCATGGTGCGAAAGGCGAGACTCGAACTCGCACGGGTTGCCCCACCAGGTTCTAAGCCTGGCGCGTCTACCAATTCCGCCACATTCGCATCGGAACAGCCCGCTAGTATAGACCAGCTCAGCGGGGTTCGCTTTCGCGCACCAGCAAGCGAGCCACTTCGCGCAGCGCCGGCAAGCCGCGCTCCAGCATAAAGTAAAGCGGGCTATCCCCGTCGAACGGCGTGCCCTCACGCGGCGCATGCACCCAGGCCCAGGCTCGGTCCTTGTTATCCGACTCGAGCGTGAGCGAGTTCTGGATGTTGGCGATCAATGCGGCCCGCTCTTGCTGCGCAGCAGAGAGCCGCGGCGCCTGACCCAGGCGATACCGGGCAAGCACCTGTGGAGAGGGAATCTTGAGCAGCCGGCATTGCTGCAGCGGCGAGAGCTCCCAGGCATCGGCAATCGCAAAGAAGCGCTTCAAGGCGTTGGTGTTGGTGCGCCGCGCCGCACGGCGGCTGGCCGGCTGCAACACCAATCGCGGCCCGGTTCGAGATTTGCTTGGCAATGCGGCGCTCATTTAAGCCTTAGCATACTCCCTAATATACGGCGCTCTCGCTATCATGGGGCATGCCCGCGATGTTTTGTGAACGCCTCGACCAAGCACGCATCGCCACCAATAGCTTGGTCTGCGTCGGCCTGGACCCGGACCTCGATCAACTGCCCGCCGATTTGCGCAACGATCCGCAACCCCTATTCGCCTTCAATCGGCGCATCATCGATGCGACGCTGGAGAGCGCGGCGGCCTACAAGCCGCAAATCGCCTTCTACAGCGCCTTGGGCCGGGAAAGCGAACTCGTGGCGAGTATTGGCTATATCCGCGCGCGCGCGCCCGCCGCACTGGTAATCCTCGATGCCAAGCGCGGTGACGTCGGCAATACGGCCAAGGCCTACGCACGCGAGGCCTTCGAGCGCTATGGCGCCGATGCCGTGACCGTCAATCCCTACATGGGCGAGGACTCGGTGCTTCCCTTTCTCGCCCGACCCGATCGCGGCGCGATTCTGTTGTGCCGCACCTCGAACCCCGGCGCCCGGGATTTCCAGGATTTGCTGATCGACGGCCAGCCTCTCTACAGACGGGTCGCCGAGCGCGCCGCCGCCCATTGGAATGAACACCGGAATTTGATGCTGGTGGTGGGCGCGACCTACCCCGAGGATATGGCCGCGCTGCGCCGGGCGCACCCTGCGCTCTGGTTCCTGGTCCCCGGCATCGGGGTGCAAGGCGGCGATCTCGACAGCACGCTCGCCGCCGGCTTGAATGCGGCCGGCACCGGACTCTTGATCAACTCCTCCCGCGGCATCATCTATGCGGGAGGCGGCGAAAGCGGCGCCATCCGCCAGGCAGCGGCGACGCTGCGCGAGGCGATCAACCGCCGGCGTCTCACGCCGTCGGCGGCGGTGCGCTGCTGAGGGCCCTTAAGCGAGCGGTCGCGCTTTTGGAAACCGAACGGCCAAAGGAAGCCCGATCCTTGCCGGCCGCCTTGGCTTCGAAAAGAGCGGCGTCCGCTCTGGCGTACACCGTCTTCCAGTCCGGGTCGTCGGGCAGGCTCAACGCGAGACCCAAACTGCCCGTGAACCGCAACAGCCCCGTGGGCGTAGCGAGCGGCTCTCTGCCGATTTGGCTGCGAATGCGATCCGCCACCTCGTGCAGTGCTTGCTCGTTGATATCCCCGAAGCACAACACCGCGAATTCGTCGCCGTCCAGGCGCGCGGCCATGTCGGAGGAATTTCGCAGCTGACTCGCGAGAATCTTGCCTATGGCGCGCAGCACTTCGTCGCCCACGTCATGGCCGTATTCATTGTTAACATGCTTGAAATTATCCAGGTCCAACAGAATGAGCCCATAGGGCTTGCGCGACAACCGCAGGGCGATCGCGGCTTGCTCGATGCGGCGGCTGAAACTGCGGCGGTTCGGCAGCCCCGTCAAACCATCGGTTGCGCTTTCCGTGGCGAGCTTGGCGTTCGAGGCTTGCAGCGCCGCCTGGGTCTCGCGCAGCGCCGCGGCTGCCTCGAGCGCCTGCTGGTCCTGAGCCTCGCGCAGCGCCGCGGCGGCCTCGAGCGCCCGCTTGCCCTGAGCCTGCAGGTCAGCTTCGCTCTCCCGCAGTCGTTGTTCCAGCTGCGTCAGCCGCTCCTGCAACGCGTCCCGCGCTTTGAGGAGATCCGTCTCGGCATGTTTTTTTGCGGATATATCGTCGATGACGACGATGCTGTAATCGGGCAATCGCGTCGCGCTGCGCTTGAGCGAAACCGACATGGACACCCACGCGTAGCGCTGGTCCTTGCATAGAAGGCGCTGTTCCAAACGATAGCTGTCGAATTCGCCCGCGAGCGCGCGTTTGAATTCGCGCACGTTGTTCGGCAAATCCTCGGCATGGGTGATATCGAGAAAGTTCAGCCCGCGTAATTGCGCGACGCTGTAACCCAACATGGCGCAGGCCCGTTGATTGATGCGCAGGATCGTGCCGCGCAGCGACGTATGCACGATTCCCACCGCCGCCAGTTCGAAAGTCTCACGAAACAACTTCTCGCGCTCCATTGCATACTGCAGCACGTTGTCGGCCTTCGGCGCGGAGTGCCTCGTGCACAGCAACTCTTCGACGATCGGCGCTAATTCACGCAGTACGGCCAGTTCGCGCTCGCCGTACTCGCGAACTTGGTTATCCATGGCGCACAGCGTCCCGACCGGTTGGCCGTCGCTCGAATACAGCGGGACACCCAAGTACGAGCGAATCTGCGGGGCTCCGGTCACCAGCGCAAACTTCGCGAAACGCGCATCCGCCACGGCATCGCGAACGGCGAGCGGATGCCGTTGAAATACCACGTGGGCACAGAATGACGATTGGCGCGGGGATTCGCGCGCACTGAGACCCGCCCGCGCCTTGAACCACAGGCGTTCGGCATCGACCAGGGACACCAGAACAACCGGCACTCGCAGCGCGGTCGCGGCCACGCGCGCCACCGCATCGAAGCCCTCCGAGGGCTCGGTGTCCAGCAGGCCAAGCCGATGCAGGGACGCCACGCGATCCGCTTCGTCCGCGGGCACATACTCATCCTGCACCGCAACATCTAGTGCCGAAGACTCGGTCGCAGCTTTCATGCGCCGCAGGTTAAGGTCCCGACACGGTTAAGTTAAGTACACTGGTCACGAATTTTAGAAAAGGCCTGCGGCAGCGGACCCTCGGCAATGGCCCCGCGCGCATGCCAATTGGGTGAACTGCGTCAAAGTTCAAGAACGATGCGGTATTCGTCGGCGGGTTAAGTCGCATAGCATTCCCCCGCGCGCCCCCAAACTTTAGCCTCGGAGCATACGATGCCGCGCGGGCTTTACCCATCGCTGTTGATCCTTGCCCTGTCGCTGCCCGGGGTGGCCGGCGCCCTCGGTCTGGGCGATATTCGTGTGGATTCCGCGCTGAATGAGCCGCTGTCGGCGCAGATCGACATCGTCGGCGCCACCGATGAGGAACTGATTGCACTTCGGGCCGCAGTGGCGAGCCGCGAAACGTTTCAACGCTACGGCGCCGAGCGCGCCGCGTTCCTATCCACGGCGAGCTTCAAGGTCACTCGGGGACCGGACGGGCAAGCGATACTCACCGTTCATTCCGACCAAGCGGTCACCGATCCGCTAGTGACCCTCTTGTTGGATGTGAATTGGGGCCGCGGCGAATTGATCAAAGAGTACTCGCTGCTGCTCGATCCGGCACCGGCGGAAGCGGCTGCGGCGCGCGTTCCTTAGGAGCCTGGCTCCCAGAGTGTATTCATACAGGGAAGGATGTCACACTAAAGGCTCGTCGGAACGACGCATGACACGAGGGGCTGGCGAGCGACATGAAAGACGGCGACCCCGCCCGGGCGGCGAACGCCACCGATGTCTGTGCGGTCGTGGTGACCTATCATCCGGACAGCGAATTTCCCGAGAGATTGGCTCGCATCCTTCCGCAGGTCGGCGCGCTGGTGATCGTCGACAATGGCTCGAACGAGACCGAGCTCAAGATGCTGCGCGAGATCTCGGCCAATCCATCGATTACCCTGGTGCCGAACGCGGAGAATTTAGGTGTTGCACGCGCGCTCAATATCGGCATTCAGCGGGCGGCGCTCAAGTCTTCGTGGGCGCTGCTTCTTGATCAAGACAGCCTCGTCGACGGCGACATGGTTCAAGGATTATTGACGGTCTACGCTTCCTTCCCCGACAAGGAGCATTTGGCGGTCATAGGATCCGGTTTCCGGGACCTCAACGGCGGATTTCACGCAACGGATGTCGATATCCCCGACGAAGCAGCGGCAGCGGGCAATGCACCGGCCGATGCATGGAAGGAAGTCGAATCGGTAATCACGTCGGGTTCCCTGGTGCCGCTCAAGGCCCACGCGCTTATCGGTCCCTTCCGGGAGGAATTCTTCATCGACTATGTCGATACCGAGTATTGTTTCAGGGCCCGCGCGCAGGGCTTGCGGGTCATCAAGACCCGTAAGCCCCTCATGTCGCATGCGATAGGGGCGGCCACGCGGCACGGTCTGTTGTGGATGAACAAGTGGACCACCAACCATTCGCCCGATCGGCGCTACTACGGCGCGAGAAACGACACCGTGATGCTGCGCGAGTATGGGCACTACCCATTCGGATCGTGGGCAATGAAAAGTCTGGCGCGCCGTTTGCGCACCTGCAAGCGGATTGCACTCTATGAAGAGATGAAAACGGCCAAGATAAACGCCGTCATGCGCGGCTGGTGGGACGGAGTGCGCGGACACATGGGGCCGCGCGCGCAGGCAGGGCGCAACAAGCGGAAGGATAATTATCCTGGAATTGCGCGCACCAACTGAGGGTCCCCAAGCCGGCCGCTGCATCCGCAGCCGAGCCCATACCACGGGATCATCAGTGAAGGGTGACATTCACGCGCGAATCCCCCAGCAGAACGGATCCGCCGGGTCGAGGCGCAGCACCGCATCGCCCGTTACGTGCGCCGTGCCGGTGATGGTCGGAACGATCTCGCCTTTGGCGCGATCGCGCCACCGATAGCGGCCCGTAAAGGTACTGCCGATCACGCTCTCCTGCACCCACGTCTCGCCTTCCGCGAGTTTGCCGTCCGCCGCAAGACAGGCGAGCTTCGCGCAGGTGCCGGTGCCGCACGGAGAACGGTCATAGGCCTTGCCGGGGCAGAGCACGAAGTTGCGACTATCGGTGCCGGGCCGAACCGAGGATGAGAAGAGCTCGACGTGATCCACCAGCGGATATCCTTGCCCATTGATCGCGGTGCGTACCCTCCAGGTGAAATCGGTCAGCGCATCGATGTGCTTCAGATCGATGATCTGCTCGTGCTCGGAGATCAGAAAGAACCAATTGCCTCCCCAGGCAACATCGCCGATCACAGGTCCGATGTCGGGTACGTTCACGGTGATCCGGCGCGCAGCGCGGAAGCTCACCACGTTGGCGACGCTGATGCGCCCATCCTCCTGCATCTCGCACTCGACGGCGCCGACGGGCGTGTCGATACGGACAGCACCCGCGCCGAGCTCATTGGCGTGGGCGAGCGAGGCGATCAGGCCCATCGTACCGTGCACGCACATTCCCAAGATAGCCGACGTTGTTGAAGAAGATCACGCCGAAATCGCAGTCGGCGAGGTGCGGGTCTCACGAGCAGCGCGCCCACCAGGGATTCCGAGCCCCGCGGCTCGTTCACGATGGCGGAACGATAGGCATCGAAACTCTCGCGAAAGCGCTGCAATCGATCCGAGAGCGGGCCCGCGCCCAACTCCGGGCCGCCGTCGAGCACGAGACGCGTGGGCTCGCCGCCGGTGTGAGAATCGATGACGCGGATCGCGGGCATTATCGAGGACGCGTATCGTGTGCGCGCTCCACCATCGCGATTACCTCGGCCCGGCGCTCGCCGCTGAGCATCAGCCGCGGCGGGCGCACCCGTTCAGTTCCCCGGCCCATGATCTGCGCGGCGAGCTTGATCGATTGGACGAGATCGTGCTCCGCATCCAAATGCAGCATCGGCATGAACCATCGGTAGATCCTGCGCGCGAGCTCGAGATCGCCTTTG
>CAWCBJ010000018.1:0-177000 GCA_963793685.1 uncultured Gammaproteobacteria bacterium
AATTTCAAATACGAACTCAAGAATCTCGCAAACGGAAAGGCTGGTGTGCTCAATGGCATGTCCGGAACGATCGGACCCAACGTGCTCGATATCTCGCACCTGACCAGGGATTTTGGAGTATTTACCTACGACCCCGGCTTCATGGCCACCGCCAGCACCGAAAGCAAGATCACCTATATCGACGGAGATGCAGGCGAGTTGTTGTATCGCGGATATCCGGTTGAGCAACTGGCCGAAAAATCAAGCTATCTGGAAGTCGCCAATCTACTGATCAACGGCGTCTTGCCCACCAGGAAAGAACTCGACGCATTTCAGCGTTCGATTATGCACCACACCATGATCAACGAGCATTTATTGCGTTTCTTCCAGGGGTTTCACCACGACGCGCACCCCATGGCGATGGTTTCGGCGGTGGTCGCATCAATGGCTGCTTTCTACCATGACACAACCGACATCCATGACCCGCGTCACCGGGAAATATTCGCGCATCGCATCATTGCCAAATTACCGACGATCGCCGCGGCGGCCTACAAACACACGCTCGGTCAACCGTTCATTTATCCGCGCAATGATCTGCGTTACTGCGCAAATATGCTCAATATGTTCTTTGCGGTTCCCTGCGAGCCCTACGCGATAGATCCCGTCGTCGCGGAAGCGCTCGATTTGCTTTTCATCTTGCATGCCGACCACGAACAAAACGCCAGCACCTCGACGGTGCGCTTGGCGGGAAGCACCGGCGCCAACCCCTATGCCGCCATTTCCGCGGGCGTGTCCGCGCTTTGGGGCCCTGCTCACGGCGGAGCCAACGAGGCGGTACTAACCATGCTGGACGACATCGGTTCGGCTGCGAATATCGATAAGTATCTGGCACGCGTCAAAGGCAAGACCGATAGCATTCGTTTGATGGGATTTGGCCATAGGATTTACAAGAACTTCGATCCGCGCGCCAAGATCATCCGCAGCATGTGCTACCGGGTGCTCGATAAATTGGGCAAGAGCGACAACCCGTTGTTCGAGTTGGCGTTGAGACTCGAGGAGATCGCACTCCACGACGAATACTTCGTATCCCGTAAGCTGTATCCAAACGTCGATTTCTATTCGGGAATCATCTACAGCGCAATCGGGATTCCTCGTTCCATGCTCACGGTCATGTTTGCGATTGCGCGCACCGCGGGATGGGTCGCGCATTGGCAGGAAATGGTCTCCGATCCGAACATGAGGATCGGCCGGCCGCGCCAGTTGTATACGGGAGCCGCGAAAAGGGATTACCAGCCGATCGCAAAACGCTGATCATGCCGGTGCCGGCTCATTCCCGATCGCTGGTGTCGCTGTGTTTTGCCGCAACCTGCGCGCTGGCGAATGCAGCGGCGGCCTCTTCGAGTGATGCACTGCCCGAAAGAAAATACTGTGCCAGTCGGCTGGGCCCGTGGCGCTCGGCAGTGCGCAATGGAACGGCTGGGGCCGGGGTCTGGAGAACACGCGCTATCAACCGGAGCCCGCAATCCGGGCGAGCGATGTGCCGAAGCTTGCCCTGAAGTGGGCGTTTGGCTATCGAGGCACCCCGGTGGCCGGCCAACCGACCGTCGTCGATGGACGGGTGTTCGTGACGAGCGCCGCCGGCCTAGTCTATTCGCTCGACTCCAAAACCGGCTGCATCTATTGGACCTACAATGCCCCTGCAGGGGTGGACACCGCCGTCTCGATCGGAGAATTTGGGCCGCCTAAAACGTTGCCGCGGCCGACGAAATCCAAGCACCAGCGTGGGCTTGCACATCTCGATGTGCGAAAGGCGCCGAGCGCGGTCTTCTTTGGCGACGACCGGGGCGCGGTGTACGCGCTCGACGCTCAAAGAGGCACATTGCTGTGGAAGACGCAGGTCGATGCGCATCCCATGGCCCGCATACAGGCTGCGCCGACGCTGTACCAAGGCCGGCTGTACGTGGCTGTCGCCTCGAGCGAATCCGGCGCTGCCGGCGACGCGAGTTACGCGTGTTGCACGTTTCGCGGCAGCGTCGCGGCGCTCGACATCGCTAACGGCCGGGTGCTGTGGAAATCCTACCTGGTGAACGAGGAGCCGCGGCCGTACGGCAAGAACCCAGCGGGTATTCAAGTATTCGGGCCGGCGGGCGTGCCGGTTCTGGCCTCGCCGACCGTCGATGCCGACCGCGGCCTGGTGTACGTGGCCACCGGCAGCTCGTATACCTCGATCGAGCAGCCGCTGGCCGATGCCATCGTCGCCTTCAGCCTGGCCGACGGCAGCCTGCGTTGGGCCAAGCAACCCGCGCCGAAGGAGGCCGCGGCCGCCGGGTTCGACTCGTCGCCGATCCTGCGCACCTTGAGCAATGGCAAGCAAGTCATTCTGGCGGGACAGAGATCCGGGCTCATTGTGGGACTCGACCCCGATCGGGCCGGCGAGGTTCTCTGGCAAACCAAAATGTCCGTAGGCAAGGCGCTTGGGGGCGTCGAATGGGGTGCGGCTGCGGATCACCGCAACCTCTACGTAGCGCTCTCCGGTCTCACCACCGAACCTCCCGACATGTCGGGCAGTCTGACCGCGCTCGATTTGAAGACTGGCGCGAAGCGTTGGCAGACGCCGGCGCCGACGCCCGCGTGCAGCTGGGGCGCGCAAGGCTGTGCACACGCGCAGGGGCAGGCGGTCACCGTCATCCCGGGCGTCGTCTTCTCGGGATCCATGGATGGTCACTTACGAGCGTATTCGATCATCGACGGCAAGATCCTCTGGGACATCGACACCGCCAAGGATTTTGCGACCGTCAACGGCGTCAAAGCGAGCGGCGGATCGCTCGATCAGGGCGGAGCGACGATCGTCAACGGTATGGTTTACGTCAATTCCGGCTGGCGGACGGCCAGCACGTTGGCCAACCGGGCAATGTGCTGCTCGCATTCTCCGTCGACGGCAAATAGGAATCACCGGCATCTCCATGACACCATTCCAACGGCTTCTCTGTTGATTTTCTGCATCGGTATTGCCGCGTGCCTTTGCCTGCCGGCGCCGGCGCGCGCCGCCGCCCGGCCAGCCGCCGACTCGGCCTCGCCGATCGAGAATTCGGTGGTCAAGGTCTTTGCGACCATGCGCTATCCCGATCCGTTCAAGCCGTGGACCAAACAGGCGCCGAGCGAGGTGACCGCCTCGGGCGTGGTGATCGAAGGCAAGCGCATATTGACCAATGCCCACGTGGTTCTGTATGCGAGCCAGGTGCAGATCCAAGCCAATGCGGCCGGCGACAAGGTGCCGGCGACGGTGGTGGCGGTCGCCCCCGGCATCGACTTGGCGGTTCTGCAGCTCGACGACCCGACGTTCTTCGACACGCATCCGGCGCTGGCGCGCGCCAGCGAGCTGCCGCAGATCAAGGACGCGGTGCTGGCGTACGGCTTTCCCGACGGGAGGCACGTCGCTGTCCATCACCAAGGGCATCGTTTCGCGGATCGAGTTCGTGTCCTACAACTTTCCCGTCTCCGGGACTGCGCATCCAGATCGACGCCGCGATCAACCCGGGCAACAGCGGAGGGCCGGCGATCGCCGGCGACAAAATGATCGGTCTCGCCTTCAGCAAGCTGGGCGGGGACACGCAGAACATCGGCTACATCATCCCCAACGAGGAAGTCGATCTGTTCTTGAAGGATATCGCCGACGGCCACTATGACGGCAAACCGGCGATGTACGACGAGCTGCAGACGCTCGAGAATCCGGCGCTGCGCGAGTACCTCAAACTCGACAAGTCCGTCGAAGGAATGGTGGTCCACCGTGCTTACAAGACCGATGCCTCGTATCCGCTGAAGGAATGGGACGTCATCACGCATATCGGCGATACGCCGATCGACAATCAGGGAATGATCAAGCTCGACAAGGATTTGCGGGTGAGTTTCGGCTATTTGATCCAGCGGCTGGCCAAGGACGGCAAACTGCCGCTGACCGTGGTTCGCGCCGGCAAGGTCCTGCAGATCCAATTGCCGGTGTCGGCCGAGCATCCGACGCTGGTGACGGATTTGCACGGCAGCTATCCGTCGTACTTCATCTATGGACCGCTGGTGTTTTCAACGGCCACCTGGCAATTCGTCTCCAGCCTCGAAAACAACGCCGGCATGATGCGTATGCTGGGATTTGTCAAGAGCCCGCTCGTCGACCCGCGCTCTCGATCCGCCGGATGCCGAGCTCGAGGAACTGGTCGTCGTCTCTTCGCCGTTTTTCCCGCACAAACTCGCCAACGGCTATTCCAATCCCGCCGGGCTCGGTCGTGTATTCGATCAATGGCACGCGCATTCGCAGCCTGCGCCACTGGTGGCTCTGCTGCGCGATCTCAAGGACCCGTTCGTGACCATCGAATTCGATCAAAAGGGCGGGGAAGCGTTGGTATTTTCGCGGCAAGCGATCATGGCCGCCACCGATGAGATTCTGACCGACAACGGCGTGCGGGCTCAAGGGTCACCCGACACGTTGGCCGTGTGGCAGGGGAAAGCCGCGAATTGATCGGCCGCCCTCGGCGCCGGCGCCGAACAAAGTGCCCTGCGGACCGCGCAGTACCTCGACCCGGTCCAAATCGAAAACCGCCGGTAACCAACCGAACGCATCATGAACTCCCTTGGGTGTTGCTATTATCCAACATGCCGGACCCAAGAAATAACTGGTTCGCCGGCTATTTCGTGGCGTGTATGCATCAATCCCATCTGGAGCCTAATGCGGCACCGCGCCGGTGTCCAAGGATTTAGCGGGCGGACCACAGGATTTACATGACCCAATGGGACCGCGCAGCAGACCTCGAAACCACGGCGCGCGCCAAACGCCCCCGTGATTTCCGTTGCCGGAGAGCACTTGAGACGCGGTACACTTTTGCCCCGCGATATCGACCAGCGCCCGGGGTAGCTGCCGCGCGGGCGATTCACACCGGAGAAGCAGCATTGACCGAACCGATCATGAGCCCGAGGGCAAGAGAGGGCGAGCCGGATGGTGCGGCATTTCGCTTTGCGGCGTCGCCGGCGGGGACGGCGGAGGGCGGTCCATGCACCATCGCCGAGGCGCAGGCTCTGTACGATGCGCCGTTCTGTGACCTCTTATTCATGGCGCAATCCGTGCACCGCCGGTACTTCGATCCGAATCAGGTGCAGCTCAGCCGGCTGCTCAGCATCAAAACGGGAGGATGTCCGGAGAACTGCGGGTATTGCAGCCAATCGGTCCACCACCAATCCGGCCTTGAATCCTCCTCGCTCATGGACGTCAAGCAGGTCATTGCCGAGGCGCGCAAGGCGCGGGACGGGGGCGCGACGCGCTATTGCATGGGGGCGGCGTGGCGCGGCCCCAAGGCGCGCGACGTGGAGCGGCTCGCGGCCATGATCGCCGGTGTGAAATCTTTGGGCCTCGAGACCTGCATGACGTTAGGCATGCTGAGCCGCGAGACGGCTGAGCGTTTGAAGCAGGCGGGTCTCGATTATTACAACCACAACATCGACACGTCCGAGTCGTACTACGGGAAGGTGACCACCACGCATACCTTTGCCGACCGGATGGAGACGCTCGTGCATGTGCGCGCATCCGGCATGAAGGTCTGCTGCGGCGGCATCGTCGGCATGGGCGAGACAGCGGCTGATCGGGTTGCCATGCTGGTGACTCTCGCCAATCTGCCGGAACCCCCGGAAAGCGTGCCCATCAACAGCCTGATGCCGATCGCCGGCACGCCGCTCGCTTCCGCGGAACCGGTCGGCTCCGTCGAGTTCATCCGCACCATCGCGCTCGCGCGCATCCTGATGCCGCGGTCGCTTGTGCGGCTGTCGGCGGGGCGCACGGCGATGAGCGATGAAATGCAGGCCTTGTGCTTCTTCGCCGGCGCGAATTCGATCTTCGTAGGAGACGTGCTGCTGACTGCCGGCAATCCGAGCGAAGACAAGGATGCGGCGCTGTTTCGACGGCTCGGCATAGTCCCCATGGGGTTGCCTGAAGCGTGACCCTTCCGGCGGCACTCGAACGCTATCAGTCCGCATTGAGCGAGCTGGCCGATCAGAGCCGGTTGCCGACCTTGGAGCCTCGGTCCGGTCTGGATTTCACGTCCAACGACTACTTGGGACTCGCCGCGTCGCGGCGGCTCGCCGGCGCGCTGGCCGACGAATTGCGGGACAACGCGGCGTGACGCTGCGCATCGTCGTCACCGGCACCGATACCGGCATCGGTAAGACGATATTCGCCGCCGGATTGACGCAGTATCTCGATGGCACCTATTGGAAGCCGGTGCAGGCGGGCCGCGACGGCGAGACGGATGCCGCCGTCGTCCGCCGCCTATCCGGTCTGCCCGCAGGGCGCATTCTTCCCGAATCCTGGCGGCTTCGCGCGCCGGCCTCTCCTCACTGGGCCGCGGAGTGCGACGGCGTGGCCATCGATCCCGATGCGCTCGTGCCGCCGCAGGTCGCGGGTCCGCTCATTATCGAGGGCGCCGGCGGGCTCATGGTCCCACTTACGCGCCGGGTCTTGTTCATCGATGTCTTCGCGAGGTGGGGTGCACCGGTGGTGCTGTGTGCGAGAACCGGGCTCGGCACCTTGAACCACACGCTGCTGTCGCTGGAAGCATTGCAGCGGCGCGGCATTACCATCCTCGGCGTCGCCCTGATCGGTGACCCGCATCCTGACAACGAGCGCACTTTGGCCGCCCTCGGCGGCGTGCCGATGCTCGGCCGGCTCCCGCGCCTCGATCCGCTGACGCCGCAAACCCTCAAGGCCGCGTTTGCGGCGGCGTTTCGGCGCGAGATGTTTACTGCGGGCGGCGGGCAATGAGTGCGCCACCCAATTCGCCGATATGGCACCCCTTCACCCAGCATGCGCTGCGCCCAACGATGCCCCAGGTGGTTCGAGCCGAGGGCGCTTACCTCATGCCTGCGGACGGGCGGCGCATCATCGATGCGATCTCGTCGTGGTGGGTCATAACGCACGGTCACTGCCATCCGAAGATCGTAGCCGCCATCCAGGCGCAGGCCGAGCGGCTCGACCAGATTATCTTTGCCGAATACACACACGAGCCGGCCGAGCTGGTCGCGGCCAAGCTCATCGCGCTTGCATCTCCGGGGCTCGAGCACGTGTTCTTCTCCGACAGCGGTTCGACCAGCGTCGAAGTGGCGCTGAAGATGGCTCTGGGATTCTGGCGCCACTGCGGCGATTCTCGCCACCGAATCGTCGTCATGGAGCACAGCTACCACGGTGACACAATCGGCACGATGTCGGTGGGCGCGCGCGGGCCGTTCACGGATCCGTATCAACCGCTGCTGTTCGATGTTGAGCGCATTCCCTTCCCCGCTACCGGTCGGGAAGGCGCCACGCTCGATGCGCTCGAGGCCCTTTGCCGGCGCGGCGATGCGGCCGCCCTCATCGTCGAACCGCTGGTGCTCGGTGCGGGCGGCATGCGCATGTATTCACCCGCCGTGTTGGCCGCCTTGCGCCAAATCTGCACGGCTCACGGCGTGCTGTTCATTGCCGATGAAGTCATGACCGGATGGGGGCGCACCGGCTCGCGGTTCGCGTGCGAGCAGGCGAGCGTGTCGCCCGATATCGCGTGCTATTCCAAGGGACTCACCGGAGGCTCGCTGCCGCTTGCGGTGACGCTGTGCCGCCACGAGATATTCATGGCGCACTACGCAAGCGATCGCCGGCGCACGTTTTTTCATTCGAGTTCCTTCACCGCCAATCCGATCGCGTGTGCCGCCGCGCTCGCCAACCTGGAAATTTGGGAATCGGAGCCCGTGCTTGCGCGCATTGCAGCGCTCGCGGTGCTGCAAACGAAGCAATTGGACCGCTTCCGCGAACATCCGCGATTCCAGGACGTCCGTCAGACCGGCACCATCGCGGCGCTCGATCTGAAAACCGACGACGCCGGTTATTTCGCTCACATCGGACCCACGCTGCAGGAGTGCTTTCGGCACGCGCGCGTGCTGCTGCGGCCGCTCGGCAACACCATCTACGTCATGCCCCCGTATTGCATCACGGAGGATGACCTCGGCGTGGTGTATGACGCCATTGCCGCCGCCGCGGCCGCCACATGACGCCTGCCAGCGGGCGCCGGGCGAGCCTTCAGTTCGCTTCGACCAGCTCGGCGACTTCCCGGGCATCGGCGCGCTTCATCGGCCGCCCGTCCACCGGCGAATAAGGCGATTGCCGAATCCCATCGATGGGGAACACGGTGGCGTCGACGGTGCGGCCGTTGGCATCGAAACGCAGAGCGGGATAATTGATGCTGCGTTCGGCGTCCATTTTCACCCGCCGCTCGTAAAACTGATGCGGCACGCCGATTTCCATCAGCCGGATCGCCACCGACTCCGAGCTGTCGGCGAACAAATGCAAATTGATGTCGCTGTAATTGGTGGCCGTCCCGGTGAGCACCGAGCCCACCAGCCGCGGCTGGAACTCGTCCAGCATGCGCATCGTGTCGAGCGCGATGCTGCGCTGCTCCTTCAAGGTGTGATCGTGCGCATCGCGGCCGAACAGGCGCTGATGCGCGCGCAACGCCGCTTCGATTTCGACGTTTTTCGGCAATACGGCGACGTCGTTGACGCCGAGCCGGTCGGCCGCCTTGCGCTTGGCCTGCAGGAAATCCCCGATGCCGTGCTCGGCCATGATGCGTGCGGCTTCCTGAGCCAGGGCGCGGCGCAGATCCTCGGTACGCTGTGAATATTTTTTGGGCATGATTTTAAAAAAGCGGTTTGTCGCCGTCATTCATCGGGTTCCCATTAATGGGTCCCTCATAGGATTCGGACTTGGGCACATTGCCCTCGACGAATTTTTCCATGATCCCGTTCGGATTGTCGGCTCCGGCGAGCAAGCCCGTATCGGGCGAAATGCGCACGGTCACTATACCCTCCGGTACGGGCGGCATGCGCCGCGGCGCGCCGGCGAGCGCCTCATGCATGAAGTAGACCCAGGTGGGCAGCGAGACGCGGGCGCCTTGCTCGCCGTCGCCGAGCGAGCGATCCTGATCGAATCCGGTCCACACCGTGGCGACCAAATCACCGTTGAAGCCGGAGAACCAGGCGTCGTGAAACTCGTTGGTGGTACCGGTCTTGCCGGCCAAATCGTCGCGATTGAGCACGCGCGCGCCAACGCCGGTTCCGCGGCGAATCACATCCGCCATCATGTCGGACAACAGATAGGCAATTTGCGGGCTTATGATCTGCGGAGCCAGATCCTTCTCGGGAATCAACGTCTTGCCGTCACGCACTCCGCCCTCGAGCTGCGCGGCGGGCGATGCGTTCGCCGCTTTCGCGAGAGCGGCGGGCGATGCGCCGGTCACCCGGCCGCACGCGAAGCATGCCAACGGAGGATTGGCCGTAAATAGGAACTTGCCGCTCGCGTCCTCGATGCGATCGGTGAAATAGGGCGTCACGCGAAAGCCGCCGTTGGCGAAGGTTGCAAAGCCTGTGACGACCTGCAGAGGACTCAATTCCGCCGTGCCGACCGCCAAGGTGAAATTCTTCGGCAGTTGCGATTTGTCGAAGCCGAAGCGCTGCACGTAGTCCCAGGTGTAATCAAGCCCCATTTCCTGCATCAGGCGAATCGAGACCAGATTGCGGGAATGCACCAGCGCCTCGCGCAAGCGAGTCGGCCCGGCGTAATCGTTCTCGAAATCCTTCGGTCGCCACGCCTGCGGCATGCCCGCTTCGTCGATCACGATGGGGGCGTCCAAGATGACGCTGGCCGGCGTGTATCCCTTGTCGAATGCGGCCGCATATACGAAAGGCTTGAAGCCCGACCCGGGCTGGCGCCGCGCCTGGGTGACGCGATTGAATTTGCTCTGATAGAAATCGAAGCCGCCGACCAGGGCGACGATGGCGCCGTCCTTCGGATCCAGTGCGACCATGGCGCTCTGCGCCTGCGGCACCTGGACGAATTGCAGCAATTCAGCGCTGTTGCCCACCGTGTAAATCACATCGCCGCGGCTCATGATCTCCGATGCCTGGGCGGGTGAGCGGTCCACCTTTTCGTCAGGCAGTGTGCGCCGCGCCCACGATAATCTCTCCCAAGGCAGATTGACCGTGCCCAACCCCTTGACGTAGATCCGGGCGCTCTTCGCCTCGACTTTCTGTACGATGGCGGGCCGTAGACCGCCGACGACCGGGAAATTGTCGAGTTCGGACTCAAGGTAAGCCGTCGAGGCGGTCTTCGACAGATCCACCTTGGCGGTCGCACCGCGCCAACCGTGGCGGCGATCATATTTCAACAAGCCGGTGCGCAGCGCCACGGTGGCGGCCGATTCCAGGCGCGAGTCGATGGTGGTGAATACGCGGTAGCCGGCGGTGTAAGTGTTGTCGCCGTACCTCGCCAACATGTCATTGCGCACCATCTCGGCCACATAGGGCGCATCCACCTCGATCGACGGCCCGTGCAGCCGGGACTCCATGGGACTCGACTTGGCTGCTTCAAACTCCGCTGGGGTGATGTAGTGGAGCTCCAGCATTCTTCCCAAGACATGGGCGCGGCGAACCGTGGCCGCGTCGGGGTTCGCAATCGGGTTGACCGTCGACGGCGCGCTCGGTATTCCTGCCAGGGTCGCCATTTCCGCGATCGTCAGTTGATCCAGGGTCTTGCCGAAATAGACTTCCGCGGCCGCCCCAACGCCATACGCGCGCTGCCCCAAGAAGATTTTGTTGACATATAGGGAGAAGATCTCTTCCTTGCTGAATTCGGTTTCCATCAGCAACGAAATGTAGACTTCGCTCATCTTGCGCTTCATGTCGCGCCGTGGCGTGAGAAACATGTCACGCGCCACTTGCATGGTGATGGTGCTCGCGCCTTGGCGAATGCCGCCCGCCCGTGCGTTGGCCAAGGCGGCCCGCAAAATGCCTTGCCAATCGACTCCGTGATGCCGAAAAAACCGATCGTCCTCGGTGGCGAGAAATGCCAGGATGAGTTTGGGCGGCAATTGGTCGTAGCGCACCGGGATGCGCCGCTGTTCGCCGATGGATGCGATCAGACGGCCGTCGCGCGTGTAGACCCGAAGCGGAACCTGCAGTTTGACTTCGCGCAGGCTGTCGACCTGCGGCAGCGCCGGCTTCAAATAGACATAAGCACAGACATTGGCGAACGCAATCAGCGCAATCGCTCCGGTCAGCACTATACAAATGCGGGATATGAGAACTAGGTAACGTTTGGACACAGAAAACCGTTCTAACTTATTGCGCCGGCAAACTTAGGCATGCATATTACCGCTGCTTACAGGGGCATACTCATCGAAAGATGAGGACGCAAAGCCACCGGTCTACGGGCCAAAAGCCTAGGACAGCGGGGTTGCCAGACCAAGCTTAACCAGTCGCCAAGCGCACAGAGGCGATCAGAGGTCTGAATGGATGAGTCAATGTCTTTCTCAATTTTCGCTGCGAACCCTTCTTGGTTCGCACTTTGCGATCCCCAGGCTACTCGACAGCGATTATCGTGAGTAGTTTCACGTTCTATTTAACAGTTTCTTGCTAAGTTTGCTTAGCATAGCTAATCTTGCGCAATTACTTCGGCCCCCAAGGTATTGAGCTAAAAGGAAAAATCTAGTGTGGTCGCTTGGCAAAAGATATCGCCCGCTGCTGGGGCTTGACATAACCACCTCGTCGGTGAAGCTCATCGAGCTCGCCATGTCGGGGGGGCAATACCGCGTTGAGTCGTACGCAGCGGAGCCGACGCCGCACAACGCCATCAACGAAAAGGCCATCGTGGATGCCGAAGCCGTGGGCGAGGCCATCCGGCGCGCCGTCAAGCGCTCGGGCGCCAAGAGCCGTTTGGCAGCCATCGCGATCAGCGGCGATGCGGCGATCACCAAAGTGATCCAAATGCCGAAAAACCTCGGTGAAAACGAACTCGAGGGTCAAGTCGAGATGCAGGCGGATCAATACATCCCGTTCCCGATGGAAGAGGTCAGCTACGACTATCAAGTGGTCGGTCCCTCGGACAAAGACCCGGACATGCTGGACGTACTGCTGGTCGCGACTCGCACCGAGAACGTCGAGCAGCGCCAAGCGGCGGTGCAGGCCTCGGGGTTGACCGCGCAGATCGTCGACGTGGAAGCCTTTGCGCTGGAAAACGCCTGCGCCTTGATGCGACACCAGATGCCGGACGGCGGCATGGACCGCACCGTGGCCGTGGTCGACTTCGGTGCCAGCTCAACGACATTCAGCGTGCTGCGCGACATGAAGGTGATCTATACACGCGATTTCGCTTTCGGCGGACAGCAACTCACCGAAGAGATCATGCGCACCTACGGATTGAGCATGGAGGAAGCCGGCCGCGCCAAGAAGGAGGGCGGCCTGCCGAGCAACTATCAGCCCGAGGTGCTCGATCCTTTCATCGACGACATGACTCAACAGGTCAGCCGTTCATTGCAATTCTATTTGGCGTCTGGCAGCGGCCGATCGCAGCCGGATCAAATATTGATTTGCGGGGGCTGCGCCAACATACCGGGTGTCGCGGACGTCATTTCGAGCCGTGTCGGCGTGCCCGCCGACAAGGGCGACCCTCTCGGCAACATGAAAGTGTCGTCGAAGGCCAAAGCACAGGCCGTCGGCCGCGATGCCACGGCATTACTAACCGCCTGCGGCCTCGCGCTGCGAAGCTTCGACTAAAGAGTAGCCATGCCGCGTATCAATCTACTTCCCTGGCGCGAACAAGAACGCAAAGTACGTCGTCGCGAGTTCGGCGTCGCCGCAGGCGGCGCCGTCATCGCGGCCATCATATTTGCCTTGGGCGGAAAGCTCGTCTACTCGAGCTGGACCGATTCGCAAATCGAGAAAAATAATCTGCTGAAAAAGGAGATCGTCAAGCTCGACGCGCAGATTGCGGACATTCAGGATCTCGAGAACCGCAAACAACGCCTGGTCGCGCGCATGGAGATCATCGAAAAACTGCAGCGCAAGCGCCCGGAAATCGTGCATCAATTCGATGAGCTGGTGCGCACAGTGCCGGATGGCGTGTACCTTACGGCGATCAAGCAGAACGGCAACAAGCTTGAGCTTCGCGGCGTCGCTCAGTCGAGCACTCGCGTCTCGACCTTCATGCGCAATATCGACGCCTCCGTGTGGATGGACAACCCCGTGCTGCAGGTGGTCGAGACCGCGAAGGACTCGCCGACGGGCGGCTCGAGTTTCACGCTGTTCACCGATACGGTCGGCGTGAACCTGGATGATGGCGGCGAATCAACGGTGAAAAAGGTTGCGGCAAAATGAAGCTTCTAGATCAACTGCGCGCGCTCGATCCCCGCGACCCCGGCCGCTGGCCGCTGGCGGTTCGCGGCTTCTTCGTCGGCCTGGTATTCGCGGTGTGCGCCGGATTAGCCTGGTACATGCTGGTGTGGAACGAGGACCGCCCGGTGCTTCAGAAGGCCGAAGCGGATGAACTGGATTTGCGCAGCCAGTTCGAGAACAAACAGCAGCGCGCCGCCAATCTGGATGCATACAAGGCGCAACTCGGCGAAATGGAGCGCAGCTTCGGCGCGATGTTGCGGCAACTGCCAGGCAAGACCGAGGTTCCAAATCTTCTGGTCGATATCTCCCAAACCGGGCTTGCGGCCGGGTTGCAGGAAAAGCTGTTTCAGCCCGGGAGCGAAAAGAGCAACGGCTTCTACGCGGAACTGCCCATCAAGATCAAGCTGGTGGGCACCTATCATCAATTCGGGAACTTCGTGAGCGGAATTGCCGCGTTGCCGCGCATCGTCACGCTGCACGACATTCAGATCACGCCGGTTTCGGACACCAAGAATGGCGGATATGACAATTTGACGATGGATGTGACCGCCAAAACCTACCGCTATATCGAAGACGAAGGCGCCGGCCATGCGGCGCCCAAGAAGAAGATGGGAGGCACGACGTGAAAAGCAAGGCGGCAGCTCGCGTGATCTGCGCGGTTGTGCTCGCGAGCGGCGCGGCGGCGGGCTGCTCGGGCGGCCAATCAGACCTGCAGAAGTGGATCGCCGAGACCAAGAAAAAGCCCGGCGGGCGGATTCAAGCGCTGCCCGAGGTCAAGCCGTACGAAAGCTTCGTGTACTCGGCCGGCAATCTGCGCTCGCCGTTCCAACCCGTGGGACCGAGCGTCGGCGGCGGCCAAGCGGGCCTGCGGCCGAGCTCTCAGCGAAACCGCGAGTTCCTCGAAGGATTCTCGCTCGATACGCTGAAAATGGTGGGCACGTTCAAGGTGGGCGGCAGGTTTTACGGACTCGTGCAATCGAAAGACGGGTTGGTGCACAAGATTCAGCCCGGGAATTACCTGGGGCAGAACGACGGGAAGGTTACCGAGATTTCAGGCAGCAAAATATCACTCGTCGAAATCATACCGGACGGTCTCGGCGGCTATATCGAGCGACCGGCCTCGTTGTCATTGAGTGACTGAGGCCACAGGGAGAGCAACGCATGATCAGATTTCAGATTCGGACGGCGATAATCGGGGCATTGGTCCTCGTCGCGCTATCGACGCTTACATGGAAGGCGCAGGCGGCCGACCCGATCAAGCTCGAGGCCATCGACGTGCAAACGTCCGGCCAGCAGGTGCAGCTCAAGCTGCGCATGAACGGTCCGGCGCCCGAGCCCCTGCCGTTCACGATCGACAAGCCGGCGCGCATTGCATTCGACCTGCCGAACACGACGCTCGCGCTGACCTCGCGGCGCATCGACGTGCGATCCGGCGGCGTCGATACGGTGCTCGCGGCCGAAGCGAACGGCCGCACCCGGTTGGTCGTCAATGTGGATGCCTTGATGCCCTACACCACCAAGGTCGACGGCAACACCATCACGATCACCCTGGGGCGCCAGCCCGGCGCCGCGCTCGCGGGCGCATCCGCACCGGCGCGCGCCGGTTCCGGCGCCGCCGCGCCGCCCGTGGAACGAGCCATCAAGACCATCGATTTTCGTCGCGGTACCGACGGTACCGGCCGCGTGATCGTGCAGCTCACCGATCCGCGCACACCGGTCAATGTGCGCCAGGAAGGCAATCAGGTGGTGGTCGACTTCGCCGGCACCCTGATGCCGAAGAATCTCATGCGCCGCTACGACGTCATGGATTTCGCGACCCCGGTGCAGACCGTCGATGCGATACGGGTGGAGGGAAGCTCCCGCCTGGTGATCAGCGCCCAGGGCGACTTCGAGCAACTCGCCTATCAATCCGACAACCAATACACCGTGGAAATCAAGCCGTCGCTGAAGCGTGCCGCCGCCGATGAGAAGAAGGAATACACGGGCGAGCGCTTGACCTTGAATTTCCAGGATATCGACGTGCGCTCGGTGTTGCAGCTGCTGGCCGATACCAGCGGACAGAACATCGTCGTCAGCGACTCGGTAACCGGCAACCTGACCTTGCGCCTGCAGAACGTACCGTGGGACCAGGCTCTCGACATCGTGCTGCGCACCAAGGGTCTCGACAAGCGCCGTCAGGACAACGTCATCATCATCGGGCCGACCGAAGAGCTTGCGACGCGTGAAAAGGCCGAGCTCGCGGCGCGCAAGGAAGTGCAGGAGCTGTCGCCGATACATTCGGAGTTCCTGCAGGTTAATTACGCCAAGGTGTCGGACCTCGCGAAGATGATCAGGCCCGCGGCCGGCGGTGCCGCCGGCGGCAAGAATTCGCTGCTTTCGGCGCGCGGCAGTATGTCGATCGACGAGCGCACCAACACCCTGCTGGTGCAGGACACGGCCGAGAACTTGATCGAGATCCGCCGCTTGGTGCAAACGCTGGACGTGCCGGTGCGGCAGGTGCTTATCGAGGCGCGCATCGTGATCGTGAGCGATACCTTCGAGCGCGATTTGGGCGCGCAATTCGGCGTGACTTCCGCGCAAACGAACGGCACTCACGGCCTCTTGGCCGTGACCGGCAACGGCGTTGGCACCGACACCATGGTGCAGTCGGGGCTAACCAATGTGGGTAACGGCCAGTCCATCACGCCGGTCGCGACGCCGGCCCTCGCCAATCGCTATATGGTCAACCTGCCGGCTGCGAATACCAACGGCAGCATCGGCATAGCCTTGTTGGGAGGCAGCTACTTGGTGGACCTCGCGCTCTCGGCAGCGGAAAACGAGGGCAAGAGCGAAACGATATCCTCGCCTCGGGTCATCACCGCGAACCAGAAGCAGGCGACCATCATGCAAGGCGTCGAGATTCCTTATCAGGAGTCGGCTTCGAGCGGAGCGACCACGACGCAATTCAAGAACGCGGTGTTGTCGCTCAAGGTGACTCCGTTGATCACGCCGGATAACCGAGTGATTCTGGATCTCGACGTCAGCGACGACTCGGTCGGCCAGAACGTGCAAAGCGCCACCGGCGGCTCCGTACCTTCGATCGACACGCGCGAGGTCATCACGCAGGTGTTGGTTGGCGACGGGCAGACCGTGGTACTTGGCGGCATTTTGGAAACCACCAAGTCGTATCAGGCGAACAAGGTGCCTTGGCTCGGGGACATCCCGATCTTGGGGCATCTGTTCAAGAGCACCATCAATGTCGACAACAAATCGGAACTCTTGATCTTTATCACGCCAAAGATATTGCGGGAAGGATCAAATCTCTATTGACGCCGGCACCTGTCGAGCGAGGACGAAAGACATGCATAAATTATTGATCACCTTGTGCGCGAGCGTGGCGCTGCTCGCAGGCTGCAGCGGCAACGGAAACCTCGGGGCTGCCACCGCCTCAAGCGGCAGCGGCAGCGGCAGCGGCACGGGCACAGGTACTGGCACGGGTACGACCACCCTGTCATTAGGCAGCGGTTCCGGTTCGAGCTTTCAAGCCGGAGCGATCGCGATCTCCACGACCTCGCTGTCGGCGGGCGGCAGCACCAGCTTGCAGGTGTCCCTCGTGGACCAGACAGGAGCCCTCTATACAACCTCCACCGCCATCACCTTCAGCTCACCCTGTCAGAGTCAGGGACTTGCTACTATTGCGGCGACCGGCGTTACGCCGGCCAGCCCCACGGTGACCACGACCACCGGCACCGCCAGCGCGACCTACGTGGCCACCGGTTGCAGCGGCAGCGACGTGATCACCGCGACCGCGACCGCGAATAGCCAAACGCTCACCGCCACCGGCACCGTGACCGTGGCGCAGGCGGCGATCGGATCGATCAAATTCATCTCCGCGACTCCCTCGAGTATCACCCTGAAGGGCGTGGGCAGCGCGGGCGGATCGGCGACCTCCACCATTGTCTTCAAAGTTTTGGACACTTCCAGCGGACCGCGTGCGGGCGCCACCGTGACCTTCACGCTGAATACTTCCGTGGGCGGCATCACCCTGTCGCCGGCCTCCGCGGTGAGCGATGCCAGCGGACAGGTGCAAACGATCGTGAGCGGCGGCACCGTGGCGACCACCGTGCGCGTCACGGCCACGACCACGGCCTCAGGTGGAACGACGATATCGACGCAGTCCAATGCCTTGACCGTGTCCACCGGCATTCCCACCAGCGCCAATATCTCGCTGTCCGTCAAGACCCACAACGTCGAAGCGTGGACCGTCGACGGGGTGGTCGTGCCGGTCACGGTGAGAATGACCGACCGGTTCAGCAATCCGGTGCCCGACGGCACCACGGCCAATTTCCAGACCACACTGGGCGGCATCGATCCCAGCTGCCAGACGACGGGCGGTGCCTGCACGGTGAACTGGGTCAGCAAGGCGCCTCGAACGGTGTCCGGTAATCCGCGCACCACGAGCGGCAATGCCAACGCCGATCCCAACTACTGCCCGGGAGTGTGGTGCAACGGCACCACCAACGGCCGCAGCCCGATCTACGTGACCGCGATCGGCGAGGAGAGCTTCAAGGACGTGAACGGCAGCGGGTATTTCAATCCCGCCGACACGGTTGCATGGGATGCCACCAACCTCGCCCTCAATTGGCCCAGCGGTCCGATGGCCGGGCAGCCGAAGCCCTGGCAGGACACTCAAGAGCCGTTTCTGAACGAGTATGAGATGTACGATCCATACAATAATCCGGTCTGGGTCCCGGGCGAACCGTACCTCGATTTCAACGGCAACGGCAAGCACGACGGGCTGAACCTCGGCGGTACGGATTTCATCGGGGACGGACTCGTGCAAAGCGCCCTGTGCCAGGGCCCGCTCTGCAGCACGACCGGTTCCACGGTCGCGATATTCGACACCAATGTGATCATCCTGTCCGGCAGCACGGCGCTCTTTACGCCCGCCGCCGGGACCGTATTCAATTATGGAGCCGGTTCGTCGATCAGCGTTTCGATAGTGATCACGGACCAGAACAATCAGCAGATGCCGGCGGGAACCACGGTCGCAGCGAGTTTGGCGAGCGCAGCTGGAACGATTCAGGGGCCTGCGACGTACACCTGGCCCGATTCGACCGCGGTCGGCGGCTTGACCTTTACGTTCGACTGCGTGGCACCGACGCCTCCCGCGCTGCCCACAGCGGCAAGCCTCATCGTCACGGTCACCACCCCGGGCAGCATCGTGACCACGCAGTTCTATACCGTGGCGCCGTGATTTCTTAAGGGTTCTAAGGGCATCGATCCGCGGCCGGGGCGCACTAGCGCCCCGTTCGCATTTCTGCGCCCATATCCTGCACCGAACGACGGTCGAGTCAATTATGATCGGCAGCCATGCTAGCGAGGCCCAACGTGTTTCTCATCGGACCCATGGGGTCGGGCAAGTCCGCCGTCGGCCGACACCTGGCGCGCCTGTTGCGATTCTCCTTTTACGACAGCGATGCCGATATCGAGGCCAAAACCGGAGTCGATATCGCGTTTATCTTCGATAAGGAGGGCGAGGCGGGATTTCGACTGCGCGAAAAGGAGTCGATCGAGCGCTTGACCCGCTTGGAGGGCGTCGTCTTGGCCACCGGCGGCGGTGCAGTGATCGATGCCGACAACCGGCGTGTGCTCGCCGAGCGCGGCACCGTGGTGTACTTGGAAACTTCCGTCGAACAGCAGCTCGAGCGAACCCGGCACGGGCGCCACAGGCCGCTTTTGAACGACGCGGACCCGCAGGAAAAGCTCAAGGAGCTGATGCTGCGGCGGGCGGCCTTGTATGCGCAAATCGCCGATTTGACCATATCGACCGACGGCCGCCGCGTGCAGCTCGTGGCCGAGGAGATCTACCAGGCGCTGCGCCGGGCGCGCCGGCCTTAAGCTTCGTATAATGAGCCTGTGCAAACGGTCCAAGTAGATGTCGGGCATTCGCGTTATCCCATCACGATCGGCGCGGGGTTGCTGACCCAACGCGAACTTCTCGACGCGCGGATTCCCGGGCGGGATCTGATGTTGGTCACCAACACCACGGTGGCACCTTTGTACCTCGCGCCGTTGCGGGCAGCCCTCGGCGAGCGCCGCGTCGCCGAATGTGTTCTACCGGATGGCGAGCAGCACAAGACCCTGAAGAGCGCCGGCCGGGTGTTCGACGCGCTGGTGGAAAACAAGCTCAATCGCGATGCGACCGTGCTGGCGCTGGGCGGAGGCGTAGTGGGCGACATCGCGGGCTTTTGCGCCGCCTGCTATCAGCGCGGGATCGGCTACGTGCAGATTCCCACGACCTTGCTCGCGCAGGTGGACTCCTCGGTCGGCGGCAAGACCGGCGTCAATCACAGCGGCGGCAAAAATCTCATTGGCGCCTTCCACCAGCCCCTTGCCGTGATTGCCGACACGGACACGCTGGCGACGCTGCCCGACCGCGAGCTCTGCGCCGGCGTCGCCGAAGTGATCAAATACGGATGCGTCCGGGATCCGCTGCTGTTCGATTGGCTGGAGCTCAACGTCGGCAAGCTCTTGGCGCGAGATACCGCCGCCCTTGCTTACGCGATCGCGCAATCGTGCCAAATCAAGGCGGCCGTGGTTGCGCAGGATGAACGGGAACAAGGTCTGCGCGCGATCTTGAATTTCGGCCACACCTTCGGCCACGCCATCGAAGCGGCTACCGCCTACGAAGCTTACCTGCACGGCGAAGCGGTGGCTCTCGGCATGTTGGTGGCCGTCGACCTGTCGTGCCGATTGGGAATGACCGACGCCACGCTCAAGTCGCGGGTGCACGATTTGGTGGCCCGTGCCGGATTGCCGACCGAGACGCCCAAAATCGGCGCGGTACGCGCCCTCGAGCTCATGCAAATGGACAAGAAAGTGCTGTCGGGCAAGCTGCGATTGGTGCTGCTGGAGAGACTCGGGCGCGCCGTCGTCACACCCACCTATCCGCAGAGCGCGCTCGATGCGGCGCTGCGCGAGAATTTCGGATGAGCAGCCTCGCGCCCTATGCGGCCCATGAGGCCGAATCGCGCGGCCGGCGCCATGCCGAGCCGGCCCCGCCCTATCGCTCCGAATATCAGCGCGATCGAGACCGGATCGTTCACTCGACGGCGTTTCGACGATTGGTGTACAAGACTCAGGTCTTCGTCAATCACGAAGGCGACCTCTTTCGGACGCGCCTCACGCATTCGCTCGAGGTGGCGCAGATCGCGCGCACCATGGCCGGGGCGCTCAAGCTCAACGAGGTGCTCTGCGAAGCGATCTGTCTCGCCCACGACTTGGGCCACACGCCGTTCGGGCACGCCGGACAGGACGCCCTGAACGAATGCATGAGGGATTACGGCGGCTTCGAGCACAATCTGCAATCGCTTCGAGTCGTCGACGAGCTCGAGGAGCATTATGCGGAATTCGACGGGCTGAACTTGACGTTCGAGTGTCGCGAGGGAATTCTCAAGCATTGTTCCCACAGCAAGGCGATCGAACTGGGTGAGGTGGGCGAGCGCTTCCTCAGCCGGCAGCAGCCGGGATTGGAGGCGCAGCTGGCGAATTTCGCCGACGAAATCGCCTACAACAACCACGACGTCGACGATGGCATACGCGCGGGGCTGATCAGCATCGAGCGACTGCTCGAGGTGCCGCTGTTCGCCGACTATCACGCCGAGGTTCGCGGACGCTACCCGGCGCTGGCGGGTCGCCGGCTGGTATTCGAGATTTTGCGCCGCATGATCAATCATCTGGTCACGGATCTGATCGATTCCTCGGCTGCGCGGCTGCGCGCCGCGGGAATCGTCTCGGCGGCCGAGGTCAGATCGGCGCCTGCGCCTCTGATCGGCTTCAGCGAGGCGACCCGGGACCTGAATATCTCCCTCAAGAAATTTCTGCGCGAGCGGGTATATAAGCATTACAAAGTCCGGCGCATGACGACCAAGGCGCGTCGAGTCGTGAGCGCGCTGTTCGAAGCGTTTTTCGAAGATCCGGGTTTGATGCCGGAGGAGCACCAAACGACCGCCGCGCGCCTGGAGTCCCTCGAGGGACCCGCCGGCCGCGCGCTCGCGGTTGCCGACTACATTGCGGGCATGACGGACCGCTACGCCATCTTGGAACACCGCCGGTTATTTGATCCGAGTGCACGAACTTGAACGGTAGTTTGAAGAATGACCTGCTGCTGCGCGCGTTGCTGCGTCAACCGACGCCGCGGCGTCCCATCTGGCTGATGCGTCAGGCGGGTCGCTATCTGCCGGAATATCGCGCGACGAGGGTGCGGGCGGGGAACTTCTTGGCGATGTGCACCAATGCCGAAATTGCCTGCGAGGTCACTTTGCAGCCCGTCGATCGATTTCCGCTCGACGCCGCGATTCTGTTCTCGGACATTCTCACGATCCCGCATGCCATGAATTTGGGCCTTGAGTTCGAGTCCGGCGAGGGTCCGAAGTTCGCCCGCCCGGTGCGCTCGGCGGCCGACATCGACCGGCTCTGGCTTCCCGATCCGGGCCGCGAACTCAAATATGTCGTCGATGCGGTGGCGCTCATCCGGCGCGAGCTCGCGGGCCGCATTCCTCTGATCGGATTCGCGGGCAGCCCATGGACGGTGGGTACCTATATGGTGGAGGGCGGGAGCAGCAAGGGTTTTGGACTCATCAAACGCATGATGTATCAAGCCCCCGGCGAACTGCATCGGCTTCTCGACCTGCTCGCCAAGGCGACCATTCTGTACCTCAACGCGCAAATCGCCGCCGGCGCCCAAGCCGTGATGCTGTTCGATACGTGGGGCGGAGTGCTGACGCCGGCGCAATACGCCGAGTTCTCGCTGCGCTACATGGCGCAGATCGTCGATGCCCTGACGCGCGAGGCCGAGGGCCGCCGTGTGCCTAATATCGTGTTCACCAAGGGCGGGGGCGCTTGGCTCGCGCAAATCGCTGCCATCGGCTGCGACGCCGTCGGCGTGGATTGGACCACCGATCTTGCCACTGCCAGGCGCGCCGTCGGCAACCAAGTGGCGCTGCAAGGTAATCTCGATCCCTCGGCCCTGTTCGCACCGCCCGAGACGCTGCGCGCGGAAGCGCTGCGCGTGCTCGCAAGCTTCGGCGCCGGCAGCGGGCACGTGTTCAATCTGGGGCACGGCATCACGCCGGACGTCGATCCGGAGCGCGTCGCCTTGCTGGTCGATACGGTGCGCGATTACGGGGTAGGTTAGCCGCGCAATTCGTCGCGCAACTCGCGGCGCATGATCTTGCCGACGTTGGTCTTCGGTAGCTCGCTGCGAAAGTACACATGCTTCGGCATCTTGTAGCCCGTCAAGTAGGTGCGGCAATGCTCGATCAAGGCTTCGGCGGTGAGATTGGGATCCTTCTTGACCACGAATAGAGCGACCGCCTCCCCGGAATTCTCATCCGGCTGGGCAACGGCGGCAGCCTCCAGGACACCCGGATGTTCGGCCGCGACGCTCTCGACCTCGTTCGGATACACATTGAATCCCGAGACCAGAATCATGTCCTTTTTGCGGTCCTCGATGTAGACAAATCCGGCGGCATCCATGCGGCCGATGTCACCGGTGCGAAACCAATCGCCGAACATCACCTTCTCGGTCTCATCGGGCTGATTCCAGTAGCCGCGCATCAATTGCGGCCCGAAGACGCAAATCTCGCCGACACCATTCGTCGCCACCTCCCGGCCGTTGTCGTCGCGAATCGAGATATCGGTCGAGGGAATCGGCAGGCCGATCGAGCCGTTGAAATCGAGACCCAGCGGATTGATGCAGGCGGCTGGCGCCGTTTCGGTCAACCCCCAGGCCTGCGTGAGCACGTTGCCCGTGATCTTTTTCCAGCGCGCCGCCACTACCGCCTGCACTGCCATGCCGCCGCCCAGCGTGATTCTCAACTCGCTGAAGTCCACCGACTCGAATCCCGGAGTGTGCAGCAGGGCGTTGAACAGCGTGTTGACGCCGCTGATGAAGAAAAACTTGTACTTCTTCAGCTCGGCGACGAAGCCCTGAGAAATCTCGCGGGTTGGTGATCAATATGTTGTGGGCGCCCAAACGCAGAAAAAGCAGGCAGTTCGCCGTGAGCGAGAAGATGTGGTAGAGCGGCAGCGCCGTGATGACGATCGGATGCGCATTGGGGCGCTTGAATGATTGCAGCGCGGGTTTGATCCAAGCGCTCGCCTGCAGCACGTTGGCGATCATATTGCGATGGGTAAGAATCGCCGCCTTGGCCACTCCGGTGGTGCCGCCGGTATATTGCAGGAACGCGATATCCTGCGGTCCGAGCGCGGCGGGATCGAGCTTCAATCCCAAACCCGCCGCGAGCGCGCTCTTGAATGTCACGGCGCCGGGCATGTGCCAAGCCGGAACCTGCTTGCGCACGTGGCGCAGCACGAAATTCACGATCGCGCCGCGTGGGAATCCCAGCAAATCGCCGATGCGGGTCACCAGCACGCTTTTGAGACCGGTATGCGGCAGCACTTGCTGGACCACGTGCGCAAAATTCTCGACCACGACGATGCGCTTTTGCGCCGGAATCCTTAAGCTGGTGTTCGAGCTCGCGCGCGGTATACAGCGGGTTGGTATTCACCACCACCATGCCCGCCCGCAGTACGCCGAACAGCGCAATCGGGTATTGCAGAATGTTCGGCATCATCAGAGCGACGCGGTCGCCCGCCGTCAAGCCCGATTTGCGTTGCAGCCAGGCGGCAAACGCGCGGCTCAGCTCATCGAGTTGGGCAAAGCTCAGCGTAGCGCCCATATTCGTATAGGCGGGCAAATTGCCGTAGGCGGCGCAGGTCTTGGCGAACATCTCCGTGAGCGAGCCATACTGATCGGGGTCGATATCGGTGGGTACACCGGGCGGATAATTTTTCAGCCATATTCGATCCACTCAGAATGACTCCTCGATCTTAGTCTCGCGTGTATAGCACCGGTTCAATACGCCAGCAACGTTCATCGCCGACGGAGTATGCTGGGCACGCTTGAGCGGCACGTGCCGCGGAGCCGTTAGCATGAATATCTGGCGATTTTGCATCTTGGGTTTCTGTCTGGCGTGTGCCGGCTGCGTCGCCGGCTACGGCGGCTGCCTATTCATGGCGCCGGTCAAGCATACGCTGACCGGGCGCGTGCACTTTCGCTCCTATCCGGCGCGGGACGGAATCGATAATGTGCCGGTGCTCGCTCTCGATCAAATGGCGTATTTGTACTCGCCGTCGCAGAGCTTCAGCTGCCTGCCCGCCGACGAATTGCAACTCGTCGGCATCTCCGAGTTTCCGCAGAACATCGTGGAAAATTCCCTCGTCAGCGTCCAGGGTACCCTATTCGGGGCGACATCGGCCCATGATCACACGCGGTTTTTGATGCACGTGATCACGATGTTGCCGGTCAACGCCGCTCATTAGTGCGCTTGAGCAGCGGTTTCAAAACGGGCCACACATTGTCGAGCAATTGCGGTTGACCGGCCTCGTTGGGGTGAATGCCGTCGGCTTGCATGAGTCCGGGCGACAGGGCGATGCCGACGAGTACGAAGGGTACGAAGGGCAGCTTCTTGTCGCGCGCGAGGTCGGAATACGCTTGGGCGAATTGTGCGGCGTATTGCGGGCCGTAGTTGGGAGGCATCCGCATGCCCAGCAACGCAACCTTCGCCCCAGCGGCTTCCGCAAGCTCGGTCATGCGAGAAAGGTTGTCGCGCATTTGCGCGGTCGGCAGGGCGCGCAGGCCATCATTGCCGCCCAACTCCAGAACCACGATTGCCGGGTGATGCAGGTTGAGCGCGCGCGGCAGACGCGCAAGGCCGCCCTGCGTCGTTTCGCCGCTGACGCTGGCATTGACGACCTGGTAACCGTACCCTTGATCCTTAAGCCGCGCCTGCAGCAATGCCACCCAGCCTTGTTCTACGCGCGGCAAGCCGTAGCCGGCGCTGATGCTGTCGCCGAACACGAGGATCACCGGCGCGGCCGCATCGGCCGGGATCGCGGTCAAGCAAAACACCAAAAGGACGAAAAGCCGTTTCACGGATGCTCCCGATGCTAGATCAAATCGTTCTCGAAGCCAGGAATGTCTCGAAAACCGTGCCGAGCCCGGAGGGCCCGCTGACCATTCTCGCCGATGTCAGCCTCAGCGTGCGCACTGGCGAGACGCTCGCCATCATCGGCGCCTCGGGCGCTGGAAAATCCACGCTGTTGGCGCTGCTCGCGGGGCTGGACTCACCGAGCGCCGGCCGCGTGCTGATCGCCGGCGCCGATTTGACCGAGCTCGACGAGGACGGCCGTGCCGCCGTTCGCGGCCGGCACGTCGGCTTCGTCTTCCAGTCGTTCCACTTGATTCCCTCGCTCACCGCCCTGGAAAACGTCATGTTGCCGCTCGAACTGCGCGGCCGCGGCGACGCCCGCGAATTGGCGGCGCAAGCGCTGGCGCAAGTGGGACTGACGCCACGCAGCGCCCATTATCCCAAGCAATTGTCCGGCGGCGAACAACAGCGCGTGGCGATCGCACGCGCCTACGTGACCCATCCCGACGTGCTGTTCGCGGACGAACCGACCGGCAATTTGGATACCCACACCGGGCAGCGCATCACCGACCTGCTGTTCGAACTCAACCGCAGTACCGGCAGTACCCTGGTTTTGGTGACTCACGACCGCGAGCTGGCGAGCCGCTGCGGTCGAATCCTGGAACTCGATGCGGGCCGCGCGGTAGGCTGACCGGATGCAGATCCTGCGTTTCGCTCTGCGCAATCTTTGGCGCGACCTGAAGTCCGGCGAGCTTTCGGTATTGCTGCTTGCTCTATGCGTGGCGGTTCTGTCGCTGACCGCCGTCGGTTTCTTCACCAACCGCATCGCGCAAGGAGTGCGCGCCCAGGCGGCCGAGGTGCTGGCGGCCGATCTGCGGCTGGAATCGCCGTACGCCGATTCCTTCGCGGTATTTCGATAAAGGCCGCGCCCTCGGACTCAGGAGCGCGCAAATCGTGTCGTTTCCGACTGCGATCTTCAATGGCGAGGCGAGTCAATTGGCGGCGCTCAACGCAGCTACGGCGCAATACCCGCTGCGCGGGCATCTGCGGATCGCCGACTCACCGTTCGGCGCCGCCCGCATCACGGACCGAATTCCCGGCACGGGCGAGGTGTGGGTGGACGCGCGCATCATTGCGCAATTGAGAATCCGATTGGGGCAGGATCTGCGCATCGGCGCCGCCTCGTTTCGGGTGACCGAGGTGCTCGACTACCGGCCCGATCAGGGCACGGGCTTCGTCAACCTGGCGCCGGCCGTGCTGCTGAATTACCAAGACATCGCCGCGACGCAGCTGATTCAGCCCGGCAGCCGCGCCACCTACGCCGCGCTGTTTGCGGGCGACGCGGCGGCGGTGACCGAGTTTCGCGATTATGTGATCGCCACCAAGGCGGCCGGCGAACGTTTGCGTGAGGTCGATGAATCGAGCCGTCAATTGAACTCCGCCGTCGATCGGGCGAGCCGATTCTTGAATCTGGCGAGCCTCGCTTCGGTATTGCTGGCGGCGGTTGCCGTAGCCATGGGCGCCCGCCGATATGCGTCGCGCAACATCGATGCCGTCGCGTTGATGAAATGCATGGGCGCATCGCAGCGCTTCGTGCTGTCGATTTCCATCATCGAATTGACGCTTCTGGCGCTCTCCGCGGTTGCCGCCGGCGCCATGCTCGGCTATGCGGCGCAACTGGGGATCGCGCGGCTGCTGCGAGATCTGATCCGCACGGATTTGCCTGGCGCGTCGCTTGCGCCGGTGGCCATAGCGCTGGTCACCGTCTTGTCCATGCTGATCGGCTTCGCGCTGCCCGCTCTTCTGCAATTGAAAAATACACCGCCCGCTCGCGTGTTGCGCAAAACGGCAACGGCGCCGCCGCTGCGCTTCGGTCTCTCGTACGTGCTCGCATTCGGGGCGTTGTTCGCGATCTTGTGGAGCTTGGTGCGCGACGGCGAGCTGGTGGTGAGCGTGTTCGCCGGCGTGCTCGGCGTGGGGCTGGTGCTCACCCTGGCGGGCTACGCTCTGGTGCGGGTGACGGGCCGCCTGCGCGGCGCGGTGGGGGTGGCGTGGCGCTACGGTCTCGCCAACGTCTCGCGCCGCGGCGGCGCCAGCGTGGTGCAAATCGTGGCGTTCGGCCTCGGCCTGATGATGCTGTTGCTGCTCGCAGTGGTGCGCGGCGACCTGCTGGCGGACTGGCGTCGCAGCCTGCCGGCCAATGTTCCCAATAATTTTCTGATCAATATTCAGCCCGAGGAGCGCCGCCCCTTGGAGGAATTCTTGAAGTCGCACGGCTTCGGAGACCCGCCGATGTACCCGATGGTCCGCGCGCGCATAACGGCCATCAATTCAAAGCCCAGCGAGTCGCTAAGATTCAAGGGGGACGGCGCGCGCGGCTACCTCGAGCGCGAGCAAAATCTGACTTGGGCGTCGCGACTCATGGATGACAACCAATTGGTCGCGGGACATTGGTGGACGGCGGCCGATTACGGCAAACCGCTGGTGTCCATTTCCTCAGAGTACAAAGAGGCGCTGCAGCTCGAACTCGGGGATACGCTGCGCTTCGACATCGCCGGGGAGGAGCTCACGGTGCGCGTCGCCAGCATTCGCAAGGTGCGTTGGGACAGCTTTCGACCGAATTTCTTTCTGGTATTTCCGCCCGGCCTACTGGAGGGCGCGGCAGGCACCTACATGACCAGCGTCTATCTCACCCCCGCACAGCGTCCGGCATTGGTCGATCTGGTGAGGCAGTTTCCGACCGTCTCGGTTTTCGATGTGGATGCCATCTTAAGGCAGATCCGCGCGATCATGGACCGCGCGACGCTGGCGGTGCAATACGTGTTTCTATTCACATTGGTGGCCGGCGTCGTGGTGCTGCTCGCGGCGGTGCAATCGACGCGCGATGAGCGCCGCTACGAAAGCGCGATGCTGCGCACCTTGGGGGCGAGCCGCGCGTACGGTGCTGCAGGGAGTCGCCGCGGAATTCTCGGCGCTGGGATTTCTCTCCGGCACCTTGGCCGCCTTCGGCGCCAGCGGGGTGGGCTGGATATTGGCGCGCCGGTTGTTCGGTTGCAGTTCACGTTCGACCCGTGGGTGTGGGTGCTCGGCTTGGTGTGCGGCACGATTCTGGTGGGCGTGAGCGGCACGCTCGCCACGCGGCGGGTGGTGAATACGCCGCCCATCGTCACGCTGCGCGACGAGTGACGTCCGTCATTGCACTTCGAGCATCAGCCAACCGACGGGCATCGGAATGCCGCGCGGCGGCAGGGCTTCGATGCGCACGGTGTAAATGCCGGCGGCGAGCCCCGTGGAATTGAACGTCAAGCGCAATTCGTTGTTCGAATCCTTCAGCAGATTGTTGAGTATCAGCGCGCGTCCCTGGTCCTTCTTGTCGACGATCATGCGAAATTGCATGAGTTTCGAGATAGCCATGTTGATGTGCACATCGATCAGCTGCGGCGCCGTCCGGCTGACGATGATTCGCGCGCGGTCGATGCCCGGCGCGTGATCCGGCGATACATGCATGGTCCCTCTCGGTCGCCGGCTGCACCAGCGATCCTTGATCCTTGCTACGCGCTGGTGTCCTCGAGCTCGCTGCGCAACAGCACGTATTTGCCCATCAGGAACCAGAACGCGACCAGGCTCAGCAGCGCCACCACGCCCAGGCCGATCAGCACGTAAGTGGTCTTCCACCACGGCGGCGGCGGTTCGCCCAAGTCCTGCGGCTGGCCGCTCGCTTCCAGCAGCTTGAGGCTGGCGTGCGCGCGCTCCGACAGCTGGAGATTGTTCAGGTATTCGGGATGTTCGCGGCACCAATTCTCGAGATCACGAGCGCCCTTGTACGGCAGTTTGTTTTCGAGATAGCGCTCGATCAACTGATGCTCTTCGATGAATTCTGCATCGAAGCGCCTCGTCGGCACTTTCAAATTTCCTGCTGCAGCTGTATGGGGCGTTCATGGCCGGGCACTTCTCTCGCCGATCAGTTTGCCGGGTCCGGCCAGCGGAATATGTGAAATACTCGGCAAAAACAACAGGAAAAGGCAGCGATTTCAGCGTACTACGTCGTAAAAGCGGGCTCTTCAGCGGTGGCGCGAGGCCTAAGAGCGCCAGGCCGGCCCCCCGCCGCCAGGCGCTAGTCTGCGGTCGCGTCCAACTCCATAAGAGCCGCTTCACGCCGCGCCGAGTCGAGGCGCCGCCAATCGATCTTCCCCCCGCCGAACGACCGCAGGCCGGCGTCGTCGATGCGGGTCAGGCGACCGCGCCGGGGTACGAAACGTCGCTTAAGCTCGCGGGTGCGTCCGCGCCGCAGCAAATCGAGGATGGCGCTTATGACTCGCGAATTGTTGGCAAGATTGCCGTGCGATTCGTCGATGAAATAGCTCTTGAGGCGCGGCAGCGACGCCATGGCCACGGGAACCGTGCCATCGCCGTTTGCGCTCAAACTGTATTCGAAGCCCGTTGCGCGTGCGGCGCACCGCGACCACCGTTTCTCGGTTGACGCCGACGATGTGCGTCATCCGTGCGTCCGGCGCCGCCAGCAGCGCGCGAACCGCGGCCACCCGTGCCGAGCAACGTCGCGTCGGGTTTGGGGCCGACTCTCGGCCAGCGGCCGGGATCGAGCAGGTCGATCTTCGATCCCGGCCCCGGCGGCGGCAGCAGCTGGTAGATCCCCGGAAAGGTGCAAAATACCTTTTGCGCGAGCTGCTCGGGCGTATGGCGCAGATCGAGCCGGGCCAATTTTCTTACGAAGGGGTAAGTGCCGCGCAGCGCCTGCACCGGGGCATAGGAACCCCGATTGGGCGTGCCCAACAGGATGAGCTTGCGAACGTAACGTTTGGGCAATCGCTTGGTCGCCACCCGCGCGATCAGGCCACCCATGCTGTGCGCGATCAGCATGACGGGTTTGCCCCCTGCGGCGATGGTAGAGGCGAGCGCTGCCCCGAGCTCGTCGATCCCACGGCGCCAATCGTATGGAAAGAACCTGGCGTCGAAGCCGGCGATATCGAGTTGCAGCTTCAGTCTCGCGTAGGAGAAGAGCAGTACACCCATCGGCCGTATCGATTTGGCCGAAGGCAGCTTGAGGTCGGTGAGCCGCCCGGCGCCGATGCGTATGGGATCGATCCACAGTACCGATCTTGAGCGTGTCTTTGGCCCGCGCCAGTTCGATCCGCCGAGCCTCGATCCCATGATGCCCGGAATTATGAGCACCCGCGGTCCGCCGGCGCGTTTGAGCTTTTTCGCGCTCGCCGCCTGCACGCACAATTCCTCATAAGCCGCCGTACCGAAGTACTCCCGCAGACTCTCGCCATGCCGACCCGCTGGCCAGCGCATCGAGCACCGCGGCGTCGTTCGCATGAAACGCCCAATCCGGCACTTCGGCGCCGGATCCGCCAGCGTCGCGGCGCTTCACGGCTCGGATCGCAGCGGTCTTGCGTTGCTTCATCGGGCGCAACGCTTCAGCGCTTTCGTACGGCCATGACTTCGGCCAGCACATCGCACACGGCGAATATGGCCGCGGTACGCGTGCTCGATTTGCGCCACACCGCGCCGACCGTGCGCATGGGCGCCGGCTTGGCGAAGTGTCGTATGGTCAGCCCGCGCTGCGAGCCGAACGGCGAGTCGACCGCCAATTCGGGCAGCAAGGTAATGCCGAGTCCGGCCACCACCATCTGCCGCAAGGTTTCGAGGCTGGTAGCCCGAAAATCCTCGGCCTCGCGAACGTCCACGCGACTGCAGACCTCCAGGGCCTGGTCGCGCAGACAGTGGCCGTCCTCCAGCAGCAACAGAGTTTGGTCCTTTAGGTCTTGCACTTTGACGGCCGATTTGTCCGCCAGAATGTTGCCATTCGGCACGGCAAGGGTGAAACATTCTTTGTAGAGCGCTCGCGATTCCAGGCCGTCGAGCGTCGCCGGCAGCGCCAAGATACCCAAATCGATGTCGCCGTCATGCAGGCGCTTCAGTACGCCGTCGGTCCGATGCTCGTACAGCATGAGTCCCAGATGCGGCAACGCCTTGCGGATTCTTTGCATGACGCGAGGCAATAGGTAGGGCCCGATTGTCGGGATCAGCGCGATTTTCAGCTTGCCGGAGAGCGGGTCGGTGGCATTGCGGCCGAGCGCAATGATTTGATCGGCTTCGTCGAGCATGCGCCGCGCGTGCACCACGATTAGCTTGCCGGCCTCGGTGAGTTGCACCCTCTTCGGCTGGCGCTCGACCAACTTTACCCCCAGGTACTCCTCCAGCTTTTTGAGCTGCGCCGACAGCGTCGGCTGACTCACGAATGTACGTTCGGCGGCCCGGCCGAAATGCCCGGTGTCCGCCAGCGCCACCAAATACTTAAGATCCTTGAGATTCATTGCCCTGCGACCGTATCCCGCATGAAATAGAGAATATCTATGATATCTACAAAATCAATCAATTTCACTAATAACGCGATGTCCCACGAATACTTCAAGGGAAGAGTGACCGGCGATCGGGTTCCATCCGGCGACCTAAACGGCCCGCCGCGAGTACAATGGGAGAGCAATCACGCTTCAGAGCATCCCTATGTCCAGTGTCGCGCCGCCCACAAGATTGTCCTCCGGTGTCGTGGTGGTGAGCGTGCTCAGCCATAAGTTGAAATTCCTGCTGCTGCGCGCCTATCGGAACTGGGATTTCCCGAAGGGATTGGTCGAGGCGGGCGAAACGCCCATCGAGGCCGCGCTGCGCGAGGTCCGCGAAGAGACTACGCTGGACGACATCTCGTTCGACTGGGGCGCGGTCTACATGGACACCGGCCCCTATAACAAGGGCAAGATTGCCCGCTACTACATTGCTCGCAGCAAAGAGACGGAGGTGCGCCTGCCGGTGAATCCTGAGCTCGGCGTCCCGGAGCACCATGAAGCGCGATGGGTGGATTACCACAAAGCGCTTGAGATGGTGAGCCCCCGCCTGGTGCCGGTGCTCCGATGGGCGTACCGCATCGTCAATCACGGTGCGATGCCGGCAGCGCCGTCCGCGCATCAGCCTTAGTCCAGAGTCAATGCCCGCGGCCCCGAATTAAGACTAAGTAATATCGCGGTCGGGCAAGCGCTGCGCCTTTAGGCCAAGGTGTGAAACACCTTTTGAACGTCATCGTCCTGCTCGAGTTTGTCGATTAACGTCAAGACCTCTGCGGCCTGCTCTTCGGGCAGCTCGACCGGTACCGAGCAGATGTATTCGTGTTCCGCCGACAGCGGGGCAATGCGGCGCGCTTCGAGCGTTTCCTGCAGTTTTCCGAAATCATTGAACGCACAACGGATCACCAATTGCGGCTCGCCCTTGTCCCCCGTGCTTTCGCCCATTTCCTCGAGGCCGTAATCGATGAGATCAAGCTCCAGTTCATCCTGGTCCTTGACGCTGGCCGGATCGAGGCGAAATACCCCCATTTTCTTGAATAAAAAACTCACACTGCCGGTGGTGCCGAGATTACCGCCGTTCTTGGCAAAGATGTTGCGCAGGCTTCCGACGGTGCGCGTGGTGTTGTCGGTGGCGGTTTCGACCAGCAGGGCAACGCCATGCGGTGCGTAGCCTTCGTAGAGGATTTCCTGATAATTGGCGGCTTCCTTCCCGCTGGCGCGCCGGATCGCCGCATCCGTTTTGTCCTTCGGCATATTGACTGCGCGCGCATTCTGCAGCACGCGCCGCAACGTCGGATTCGAGGCTGGATCCGGTCCGCCCGCGTGGACGGCGATGGCAATGTCCTTGGCCACCCGCGTGAACTGCTTGGCCATCCGGTTCCAACGCGCGAACATGGCATGTTTTCTGACTTCGAATATGCGTCCCATGATGTATCGTCCCGCATTGGAGATTCGGTGCCTTCCGCACGCGCATGGTAGCAATACTCGGTCAAACCGCTAGACTTGCGAGAACTTCTCCAAGGCGTGCCCTATGATTGCAGTCCCAGCGGACGAATCCCCAAAATCCCCGACCTTCGCGGATCTGGCCCTGTGCGAGCCGGTACTGCGAGCGCTCGAGGACGTCGGTTATGAATCGCCTTCGCCCATCCAGGCCGCGACGATTCCGGTGTTGCTGTCCGGCGCAGATATGCTCGGTCAAGCGCAGACCGGCACGGGAAAGACGGCCGCATTCGCCTTGCCGGCGCTGACGCGCATCGATCTCGCCGGCCGCGAGCCCCAGGTACTGGTGTTGGTTCCCACCCGCGAACTCGCCCTGCAGGTGGCTGAAGCATTTCAGCGTTATGCGGCGCATCTGAAGGGATTTCACGTCCTGCCGATCTACGGCGGCCAGAGTTATCAACCGCAATTGAATGCGCTGCGCCGCGGCGTGCATGTGGTGGTGGGCACGCCGGGACGCGTCATCGATCACATGAACCGCGGCACCTTGAAGCTCGCGAGCCTCACCCTGTTGGTACTGGACGAAGCGGACGAGATGCTGCACATGGGTTTTATCGATGCGGTCGAGAGCATTCTCGAGCAGACCCCGCCGAAGCGCCAGGTGGCCTTGTTCTCGGCAACCCTACCGGCGCCGATTCGCCGCATCGCGCAAAAGCACCTGCGCTCGCCGGTCGAAGTGACCATCAAGAGCAAGACCAGCACGGCGGCCAATACCCGCCAGCGTTACTGGCTGGTCAGCGGCATGCACAAGCTCGATGCGCTCACGCGCATCCTCGAAACCGAAATCTTCGACGGCATGCTGGTGTTCACGCGCACCAAGCAATCCACCGTCGAGCTCGCCGAAAAGCTCGAGGCGCGCGGATTTGCCGCGGCGCCGCTCAACGGCGATATACCGCAAAAGGATCGCGAGCGCACGGTCGCGCGCTTGAAAGCGGGGCAAATCGACATTGTCGTCGCCACCGACGTCGCTGCGCGCGGACTCGACGTCGAGCGGATCGGCCATGTCGTGAACTACGATGTCCCCTATGACTCCGAATCCTACGTGCATCGAATCGGTAGAACCGGGCGAGCCGGTCGTAAGGGCGAAGCCATTCTTTTCATCGCGCCTCGGGAACGCAATATGCTGCGCATCATCGAGCGCGCCACGCGCCAGGTCATCGAACCGATGAATCTGCCGACCGTAGACGCGGTCAATGAGTTGCGCATTGCGAAGTTCAAGCTGCGGGTCTCGGAGACCGTGGCCAAGGGCGAGGCGAACGCGTTCCGCCCGATATTGGAGCAGCTGGAGTTGGAAACCGGGCTGCCGCTCATCGACATAGCGGCCGCGCTCGCGAGCTTGGGTCAAGGCGCGACCCCGCTGTTGTTGGGTGGCAAAGAGACGCATGTTCCCGAAGAGCGTGTTCCGGTCGATCGGGCGCCGCCACGCGCCCAAGCACCGGTGCGCACCGACACCCCGCCACATGCTCCGGCCTTGCCGCGCGCCGAGCGCCTGCACTCCGCCCCGGGTCACATGGAGACGTTTCGTGTCGAAGTCGGTTCGGCACAGGGAATCAAGCCCGGCAACATCGTCGGCGCGATCGCCAAAGAGGCGGGAATCGATGGGTTGCACATCGGGCGCGTGGATATTCGCGAGAATCACAGCTTTGTCGATCTGCCCGAGGGCATGCCGAAGCAGGTGTTCAAAGCGCTGCAGAAAGTTCGAGTGGCGGGCCGCGAGCTCAAGATCAGCAAGGTTGCCGAAAAGCCGCCCAAACTGCCCCGAAATCCGGCCGGCCGACACATCGGGCGCAAATTGTTGAGCCGGCGGCCAGCGAAGGGTTGATCGAGATTTTTGTCAACACGCGAGGAGTCAGTCATGGGCAAGGGCATGGAACGAAAGAAGGAAGAGAAGAAGAAGCCGACCAAGACGCTGCAGGAGAAGCGCGCGGCCAAACGCGAAAAAAAGCAAAACAGAGGCTGACAAGCTTCGACCGGGCGGAGGTTACACCACCCGCCCGCGCCGGCCGCCGCGCAGGAAATCCTCGATATTGGCAGCCATTTCGGCAAGGCAGCGCTGGCGCGCTTCGCGCGCGGCCCACGCGATGTGGGGCGTGACGATCAGATTGGGAATGTCGGGGTCGAGCAGGGGGTCGCCCTCGATCGGCGGTTCCTGCGGCAGCACGTCGATCCCGGCGCCGGCGAGGCGCCCATCCTTCAGCGCATTGGAGAGCGCGAAACCGTCCACCAGCGCGCCCCGTGCAGTATTGATCAGCAAGGCCCCCGGCTTCATCAGTGCGATTTCGCGCGCACCGATCAAACCGCGGGTCGCCGGCGTCAAGGGGCAGTGCAGCGAGACTACGTCGGCCGTTGCCAGCAGCCGCGCAAGATCCACTCGTCCGGGCAGAGCGGCCCCGCCAGGTCGGTTGGCGATGACCACCTGCATCCCAAACGCGCCCGCAATCTTTGCGACCCCGCGGCCCAATTCGCCCCATCCCACCACCCCCATGGTGCAGCCGGCCAGTTCGCGAATGGGGTGCGCAAACAGGGTCGACGCCTCGCTCTTGACCCATGATCCGTTCATGGTCAGGTGCACGAACTGCGGCAAATGCTGGGTGAGGCTCAAAATCATCGCCCATGCGTGTTGCACCACCGATTCAGTGCAATAGCTGCGCACGTTGCAGACGGCGATGCCGCGCTCCTGGGCGACGGCAAGGTCCACGTTGTCGGTCCCGGTGCCGGCAACTGCGATCAATTTGAGCTTGCGGGCTTCTTGCAGTTGAGCGCGCGCCAATTTCACCTTGTTGAGCATCACGATGTCGGCATCGCGGATGCGCTCGCTGATTTGCGCAGGGTCGGTAGTGCCGAAATACTCGACCAATCCCGCCGCCCGGGTAAACACCGATCGGTCCAGGTCGCCGTTGGAGACCGTGTCGTAATCCAAGAATACGGCCTGCATCGCGTTACAATGAACCGCTACACATGAAAATTTCCGCCGTCAAAGCCTTGATCGCCGCCAACGTGGCGGTGTTCGTGCTGCAAAGCGCATCGAATGGCAGGATGGAGGATCTGTTCGCGCTGTGGCCGATGCAGCCCGTGGACGGTCAATCTTATTTTCATGTCTGGCAGATCGTTACCTACGCGTTCCTGCATAGTACCGGCAACCTTACGCATCTGCTATTCAACATGCTGGGGCTGTGGATGTTCGGCGCCGAAATCGAACGCTACGTCGGGTCGCGCCGCCTGGCGACATGCTACTTCGCATCGGTGGTCACCGCAGGCTTGACCCAGCTCACCGTGCCCACGTTGCTGGGCGCATCTCCCGCACCCACGATTGGTGCCTCGGGCGGCGTATTCGGCCTGCTGCTGGCGTACGCTTTGATGTTCCCACATCGCAAGGTCGTTCCGTTGATACCGCCCATCCCGATGCCGGCGTGGCTCTTTGCCGCGCTGTACGCGGGTGTCGAGCTCTTTTTGGGAGTTACCGGCAGTCTTTCCGGCGTCGCGCACTTCGCGCACCTGGGCGGCATGATCGGCAGCGGATTGACCGTGATGCAATGGCGCCGCGCACGCGGCGTGCGCTAGGCTACGCGCCTATGGCTACGCGCCCATGAAAGAATTCCTCAAAATCGGGCTGTGCCTGTTTGCGCTGATGTGCGCAGCGGCGCCTGCGCACGCCGAATGGGTGCGGCGCGTCACCGACGGTATCATGGGCACGCGGATCACCGTGGAATTGTGGGCGGAGGATCCGATGAAGGCCGAGCAGGCCATCGACGCCGTGCTCGCCGAGATGCGTCACATCGACGACTCGATGAGCACCTACAAGCCCACCAGCGAAGTATCCCAGGTCAATGACGCGGCCGCGAACGGACCCATGCACATCAGCAAGGAGCTGTTCGACCTGTTGAAGACCGCGGCGGAGTACTCGGTCATCACCGAGGGTGCCTTCGACATTACGTATGCGAGCGTCGGTTATCTTTATGATTTTCGCAAACACCAACACCCGGACGAGGCGCAAATCGCCAAGGCATTGCCGGCTATCGATTATCGCCATGTGATCCTCGATCCGAAAAATCAGACGGTGTATTTCTCGCAGAAGGGAGTTCGGATCGATCTCGGCGGCATTGCCAAGGGCTATTCCGTGGATCGCGGCATCGATGTGCTGAAATCTCTCGGCTACACGCGTGCCTATGTGGGCGCCGGCGGCGACAGCCGGATCATCGGCGACCGGTTCGGCAAACCATGGGTGGTGGGCATACGCGATCCCAGAAAGGGCGAGGGCAACGTGATCGCGCGAATTCCGCTGGTTGACGCCGCGATTTCCACCTCCGGGGACTACGAACGGTTCTTCGAAGAAAAGGGTGTTCGCTACCACCACATCATCGACCCGCATACCGGCCATTCGGCGAGCAAAGTGCGCAGCGCGACTGTCATTGGACCGTACGCGACCCGCACCGATGGTTTATCCAAGACCGCGTTCGTGCTCGGTCCGGAGAAGGCGATGGAGATCTACAACCGGCTGGACGACATCGATGCGATCATCGTCAAACTCGACGGCACCGTGGTGTATTCCAAGGGCATGCAGCGGGCCCCGCCCGCTCCTTGAACGACGGGACGAGAGAGGATTGAGCCTGGCGGTTGAGGCGGAATTAACACGCGCTGCCCGCTTCAAGCTACCATTATAGAGTTGGTGCCATACGGCCACCGCCAAGGGGGGCCCGACCGTGAGCGAGGTTCGTTCCAGGCGGATTGCATTGCGCCGCATCGCGCAGGGGCTTGCGATCGCCGTGCTGATTGCGGGTGCGGCGTCGAGTCGAAGTGCCGAAGCCTTCGCGCCGGCCGGCCGCTTCGCAACCCTGATCGAACTTAACGGTCCCATCGGACCCGCGATGAGCCGCTATGTCGAGCTCTCGCTCGCCGACGCGCGCAACCAACATAGCACGGTCGTCATCCTACAGATGGATACGCCCGGCGGTCTCGACACCTCCATGCGCGATATCATCAAGGCGATACTGGCCTCACCGGTGCCGGTGGTGACCTATGTCGCGCCGAGCGGCGCGCGGGCGGCAAGCGCAGGCACCTACATCCTTTACGCGAGCCACGTCGCCGCGATGGCCCCGGCGACGAATCTGGGTGCAGCGACGCCGATTTCGATCGGCGGTGAGCCGAACACGCCGCCGGTGCCGCCGGCGGCTAACCCCACAGACGACAAGAAACAGAAGGGCTCGGAGGCAATCCCCGCAGGCTCGGCCAGCGAGCGCAAGGGGATCAATGACGCCGTTGCCTATATCCGCTCGATGGCGCAATTGCGGGGGCGCAATGCCGAGTGGGCCGAAGCAGCCGTACGGGGGGCGGCGAGTCTATCCGCGGACGATGCGCTCAAGGAGCACGTGATCGAAATCGTTGCGCAAGATGTGCCGGATCTATTGAAGCAGCTGCAGGGCCGCAAGGTCACCGCGGCGGACCAGGACGTGGTGCTCGACACCCGGGGACTCGTGGTGCGCAGCATTGAGCCGGACTGGCGCACGCGCGTGCTGCTGGTGCTGACCCACCCCACCATCGCCTACGGGCTGCTGTTGGTCGGCATCTACGGTTTGCTGCTCGAGGGCTATAATCCGGGAGCGGTCCTGCCCGGTGTGGCCGGAGCGCTGTCGCTGCTGCTGGGGCTCTATGGCCTGCAATTGCTGGCGGTCAACTACGCGGGTCTCGCGCTCATGGCACTTGGCATCGGCCTGATCGTCACGGAGTTCTTCATGCCGGCATTTGGATCCCTGGGCGTTGGCGGTCTGGCGGCATTCATCATCGGCTCCATCATTTTGTTCGACAATCACGTGTCGGGATTGCAAGTCGCATTGCCGTTGATCGTGGGGATCGCGGTGGCCGGAGGCCTCGTCATCGTCGCAATCGGTTGGCTGGCGGCGCGTGCGCGGCGCCGCCCGATCGGCGCCGGTGTCGAGACCATGATCGGCGCAACCGTTGAAGCGGTCAGCGATTGTCAGGATCGGTGCGTGGTGCGCTATGGCGGAGAATTGTGGAACGCCCGCAGCGCGAGCCCGCTGCGTGCAGGTCAACAGGCCCGTATCGTCAAGGTAGTGGACCTGACACTCTGGGTGGAACCACAACAGAATTAAAAGGAGTCACCAATGAGCCTTTCATTGCCCGTCATCGTCGTCTTGCTGCTGCTGCTGATCGCGAGTTCGATACGCATTCTGAAGGAATACGAGCGTGGCGTGATGTTCACGCTCGGCCGGTTCACCGGCGTCAAAGGTCCTGGCGTGCGGCTGGTGCTGCCGGCGATTCAGCAAATGAAGAAAGTGGAACTGCGCACCGTCGTGCTGAATGTGCCGAAGCAGGACGTGATATCCAGGGACAACGTTTCGGTGAAGGTCAGCGCCGTGGTTTATTTTCGCATCGTCGATCCGGAAAAGGCCATTCTGCAGGTAACCAATCCCTGGGAAGCGACCAGTCAGCTCGCGCAGACGACGCTGCGCTCGGTGGCGGGGCAGCACGAAATGGATGAGATGCTGGCTCAGCGCGATAAGCTCAACGCCGCGATTCAGCATGTTCTTGATGCGAATACGGCGGCCTGGGGCATGAAAGTGAGCAATGTCGAGATCAAGGATATCGATCTCGATGAAACCATGATCCGGGCGATGGCTCGTCAGGCCGAGGCCGAGCGCGCCAGGCGCGCGAAAGTGATTCACGCGGAAGGCGAGAAGCAAGCGGCCCAATCGCTGGCGGAAGCCGCCAAGCTCCTGTCGAGCGAGCCCGCCTCGCTGCAATTGCGTTATTTGCAGACGCTCGCCGACATCTCCAGCGAAAAGAGTTCGACAATCGTGTTCCCGTTACCCATCGATCTGATCGCGCCGCTGCTGCGATCCTTGAAACACGACTAACGGGCTACGCATTTGCGTTACGATACCGTGGCGCGGAGTCCTCCAGAGAGTATTTTATGAACATCAATAGGTCGGCAAGACAGTTGGCAGGGATCCTCTGCGTTGCGGCAGGCTTGGGGCTGGCGTGTTCATCGACGCTTCGCGCCGACTCGCCTCCCGAAATGAGTCCGGACGGCCTGCGTTTGCAGAAGGACACGGGCTCTCGCGTGATCTACGTGAGACCGGGCGCGAAGTTCGGCAAGTACGACAAGGTGGCAATCCTCGACTGCCTGGTGGAGTTCGACAAGAACTGGCAGAGCAATTACAACTCGCAGCAGGTGGACCCCTCGGCCTTCGTCAGCACTGACGACATGAACCGCATCAAGAAGGAGCTGGCCCAGGAGTTCAAGAAGGTTTTCACGCGGCAGCTGCAAGCGAACGGCGCCTATCAGGTGGTGGACACCGCCGGCCCGGACGTACTGGTGCTGCGGCCCGCCATCATCAACCTTCGGGTGACTCAGCCCGATCTGATGACGCCGGGAGTCGATATGACCGTGATTCGCTCCGCCGGTTCGATGACGCTCTACTTGGAGCTTTGGGACTCTATGACCAACACGATCCTTGCCCGCGCCATGGATGCGCAGGCCGATCAGGGTTTGGGGGGACCCCAGGTCGCCAGTAGTGTGTCCAACACGATGGCGGCCGATTTCATTCTCAGGCAATGGGCCGACACATTGCGCAAGAATCTCGAGGCCGCTCGCGCCAAATCAACCGGTTGAGTGCGGATAACGCGCAATCAGATTCTCGAGTGATGAGGCATACGGGGGCATCGACATCGTGCCCGCACCGACCGCCGTGCCCGGGTTGCCCACGGTTCGGGGAGCAAGGCATCGCTCCGGCCTCGCGCGGCGTGCTCGATGAATTCGCTCGTGCCCACGGCCTGCCCGGGGTGTCGGTGATTTCAGGGGAGACTGCCGGGTTTCGACATCGCGCGCGGCTCGCCATCCGAGGCCGGCTGGGATCGCCCAAGTTGGGACTGTTCGAGCAGGGTACCCACCGCGTGGTTCACATACCCAACTGCAGTGTGCACCACCCGTTGATCAACCGTGTCGCCGCGGTGGTACGGCGCGCTCTCGTCGAGACTCGGGTGAGCTGTTACTCGGACAAGGCCCATCTGGGTGTCGCGCGCCACCTGCAAGTGGTGGTGGAGCGCAGCTCGCAAAGCGCGCAGGTGGTGATGGTCGCGAACAGTGCAACCGCCGAGCCTCTGGCGCCATGCTTCGATTTGATCCGCGAGCGTCTCGGCGCCGAGCTTCACAGTTTATGGTTCAACGCCAATTGGGAGCGCGGGAATACCATTTTCGGTCCCGACTTCCAAAACTGGTGCGGGCCCGCGAGCACGGTCGAACGCTTTGGCGGGGCCGCGACTTTCTACCCGCCGGGCGCATTCGGCCAAAACAATCTCGACATGGCGCAGCGCATCATCGAGCACGTGCGCGCTCAAATCCCCGACGGTGCGCGGGTGGCCGAATTCTATGCGGGGGTGGGCGCCATCGGCCTGTCGGTGTTGGCGCAGGCCTCGGAGATTCGCATGAACGAACTCAATCCGCATTCGCTACATGGACTCGAACTCGGGCTCGCCGGGCTCGACGCGGAGAATCGGGGCAGGATTACAGTAGTCCCGGGACCGGCGGGCACCGCGCGCTTTGCCGCTTCCGACGCCGAGGTGGTGATAGCCGACCCGCCGCGCAAGGGCCTGGACCCCGAGCTGTGCGAGTACCTGGCCGGGTCTCCGCCTGAACGCTTCGTCTATGTGAGCTGCGAGCTTGAGTCATTGTGCAGCGACACCGCACGCCTGACGTCACAGGGCAAGCTGCGCTTAGCTGCGCTCACCGCATTCAATCTCTTTCCATTCACCGGGCACGTCGAAACCGCCGCTCGTTTTGAGCGCGCCTGATGCGCTCGATAGCGGCACCGTACCCAACATGGACTGCCCACGCAGGAACATCGAGAGTGCCGCCACGATGCAGTACAGCCCGATCAACCTGCTGAGAAACACAGTGCGCGGGGACATGGCTCGCTCCAGCACGTCAATCACGAAAGTTATTGAACTGCAGCGGGACCTCGAACGCCGTCTTGCGCAGCAGCGCGATCGCTTCCTGCAGGTCGTCCCGCTTCTTGCCGGTCACGCGAACCTTTTCGCCCTGAATCTGCGCCTGAACCTTGAGTTTCGAGTCCTTCAACAGCCGCGACACCTTCTTGCCGGTTTCCTGGTCGATGCCGTGTTTTAGGATCACCTGCTGCTTGGCGGTCGCGAGGTTGACCACTGGGTCCTTTACTTCGAGACAGGCGACATCGATGCCGCGTTTGGCGACCTTGAGCCTGAGGATTTCCAGCATCTGCTTCAGTTGAAAATCCGCCGGAGCGCTTAATGTCACGGTGGTTTCCTCGAGCTCGAACGCGGCGTCGGTGCCCTTGAAGTCGAAGCGCTGCGACAGTTCGCGGCTCGCCTGGTCGACGGCGTTGGTCAGCTCGTGAGTGTCGATTTCGGAGACGACGTCGAATGAGGGCATACGAGTTCCGCCGATGAATTTTGGCTCAACGATACCCGCGCGCCTGAAGCGTGAAAAGCTTTGCGTAACGGCCGTCCGCCGCCATCAGCGATGCATGGCTGCCGCGCTCGACGATGCGGCCCTCTTCCAGTACCAGGATTTGATCGGTCATGCGCACGGTGGAGAACCGATGCGAAATGACGATGGCGATGCGATTGCGCGTGAGTTCCCGAAAATGCTCGAATACTTGCGCTTCGGCCAGCGCATCGATCGCAGCGGTGGGCTCATCGAGCACCAGGATATCCGCTTCGTTGCGCATGAAGGCGCGCGCCAAGGCGATTTTTTGCCATTGTCCGCCCGATAATTCGCGCCCGTCCTTGAACCACTTGCCGAGCTGGGTGCGGTAGCCGGCCGGCAGCTGATCGATGAATTCGGCCGCCAGGCCCTGCATCGCGGCGCTGCGCCAGCGCCCTTCATCGTCGAATGCGCGAACGTCGCCGGCACCGATGTTCTCGCCCACCAGCATTTGATAGCGCGCGAAATCCTGGAAGATCACTCCGATGCGCTGCCGCAGGGTGGTCTCGTCCCACTCGTCCAAGGGGAGTCCGTCGAGCAGGATTCGGCCCCGGGTCGGCCGGTACAGGCGGGTGAGCAATTTGATCAGCGTGGTTTTGCCCGAACCATTCTCCCCCACGAGCGCGAGACTTTCACCCGGCCGCACCTGCAGATCGATGCCCGACAACGCTGGGGAGGGGGCATCGGGATAGGTGAAATCCACACCTTCGAAGCGGATTCCATCGCCGGGCAGCGGCCCCGCGGTGAGCCGGCCGCTCGCGCTGCCGGCCGGTTGTTCCAGGTATTCGAACAGATTCGATAGATACAAGTTGTCCTCGTACAGACCGCTGATTGCCGAGAGCGCGGCACTCACCGCCGACTGCCCCTGGCGCAGCAGCATGAGGTACATGGTCATTTGTCCGACCGTCATGCCGCCCAATACCGTCTCCGCGGCGATCCACAGGTAGCCGCCATACAGTGCGCCGGTGGCGAGCAATCCCAAGGCGAATCCCCATGCGTCGCGGCGCACCGTGAGGTCGCGATCTTCGCGGTACAGTCGCGTGAATATGCCCCGATAGCGATCCAGCAGGCGCGGCCCCAATTGGAATAGCTTCACTTCTTTGGCGCTGTCCTCGCGCGCCAGCACCGACTCGAGATAGATCTGCATGCGCGACTCGGGGGCGCGCCACCCGAACAGCCGGAACGCTTCGCCCGAGAATTTCGCCTCGGCCAGAAAGGCGGGCAGTCCGGCCGCCACCAACAACACCACCGCCCAAGGCGAAAATCGGATGAGCAGGCCGCCGAAGGAAATCAGTGAAATGGCGTTTTGCAGCAAGCCGAAAGTGCGCATCACCAGGCTCAAGGGGCGACTGGAGGCTTCGCGCCTTGCGCGGGTCAGCTTGTCGTAGAACTCCGAGTCTTCGAATTGCTTGAGATCCAGCGTCAGGGCCTTCTCGAGGATCATGACGTTGACGCGGTGGCCGAGCTGCGCGCGCAGCAGCGATTGCGCAAGCGAAAGGCCGCGCTGCGCCATGGACGTGGCGGCCACCAATAGAGCTTCGAGCGCAACCAAGAGCGCCACGCCGCCAAAAGCCGTCGCGCCAGTACTGCGGTGCAAATCGGCGGCGCGGATCACGGCGTCGACGATCAGCGCGCCCACAAAGGCGATGCCTGCGGGCAAGACGCCCGCGAGCACGGTGAGTCCGGCGAGCGCCACCGAAAGCCCCTTGTTCGTCGTCCAAACGAGTAGCAATGCGCGGCGGCTGTATTCGAACAGGCCCAACAGTCCGCGCTGGAATGCGCCGCCGTCCGGCGCCCGGCTGTTCGCGGGCGATGCGAGGGAATGGTGCGCCAAAGCGGCTACTTCACCAGGCGTAGGGAACAGGGATAGCGGTAAGCCTTGCCGTCACTGGCCTGTATGGCCGCAATGATCACCAGGATGAGGTCTGCTAGACCTAACGCCCATAGCAGGACCAACCCGATCAGGACAAACATCAGCACGACACAGAGCAATGCCAGCAGGAACACCGTGATCTGAAAATTGAGCGCCTCCTTGGCCTGCTCCGCCACGTAGGGCATCGCTTGCCCCTTGGCCCGCCAAATGATCAAGGGCCCCAGCATGGTGAACAGGGCGAGGCTGCCGAATGGGATGAAAATGAGGCCGGTGCCGCCCGCGGCCCACAATAGGCCGCACAGATGCGCCGCCATCGCCCAATTACGCTCTTCACTGCCGGGTTCGATTTCCACGATTGCCTCGCTGGCAGATGATACCGGCGTCGCATGCACGCCGGGGAGCCGGGTCTATAATGTGCGCCGAGATAGCCCCTTGTGCTCACCCGGAAACCCCTGGTATGGCGGAGTAGTCGTGAAATTCAAGCCCTTGCTCGATCATTGGAGAAAAGACACGGTCCCGGCTCGCACCGCGACGGAATATGCGTTCCGCCTGACCACGGATGACGCGGCTCGATTGCACGCGCTCGCCGAACTGTTTCCCGGCCGCAGCATCGAGGAGATCGTCACGGACTTATTGCACGTCGGGCTCGATGAAATCGCGGCCGCGATGCCCTATGAACCCGGCCCAAAGGTCATTTCACGCGACGATCACGGCGATCCGGTATACGAAGATATCGGTTTGACGCCCCGTTTTGTCGCACTGACGCGGCGGTGCAAGAAATGCCTCGAAAGCGAGGACCAGCGCGCGGCCGACGCAGACCAACGGGCCAAAGGCGGCCCTGCGGGCAAAGCTTGACGCTGCCCGCTCGGGGCGGCGATACTTATTCGCTATGTCGGCCCTAAGCAACAAAACCCTGGCCCGCCGGTGGTGGCGCACCTGCCCTTGAGGAGTGGGCGCTGGGCGCTTAAGTCTTAGAGTTAATTCAGCGATATCCAGAACCCATCTCCGCCTCACCTGCGGGGGTGGGTTTTTTTTGTCCACACAATCTCCCTAAGGAGACATGAAAGCACCCTTTGACATCGCCGCCGATCTCGATACCCCGGTGTCGGCATATCTGAAGCTAGCGCCGTTTCGTCCGCGGTTTTTGCTCGAGAGCGTCGAGGGCGGAGAGCGCCTGGCGCGCTATTCGTTCATCGGCTTCGGCAACTGCCTCGAAGTGCGGCTGGACGCATCGGGCCTGTACGTTGGCGATCGACATACACCGCGGCCGCAGACCAGAGCGGAGTTTTTGAACGCGCTGCGCTGCGCGCTAGCGTGCGCGCCGCAGCCCAAGCCGGAGATTCCGGGTGTGCCGTTGTCGGGCGGCCTGGTCGGCTATACGGCCTATGATGTCGTGCGCTACTTCGAGCGACTCCCCGCACGCAGCCTCGATGAGACCGTTACGCCGCATGCGCATTACGTGGCGCCGTGCTCCCTGCTGGTATTCGATCATCTCACGCGCAGCGCGGCGCTGCTGCACGACGGCAGCGAGGCGGAGCGGCAATCCCTGCGGCGCGAAGTCATGCAAGCGCTGCGTGGTGCGGTTCCGCCCATCCTCGCTTCCGGCCGCTTCTCGCCCGCCACGCCCTCGCTCGGCGAAGGCGCGCACGCCGCGGGCGTGCGGCGCGCCCAGGAATACATCGCCTCCGGTGATGTATATCAATTGGTCCTGTCCTCGCGTTTCGAGGGACGACATGAGCTTGCGCCGTTCGAGGTATACCGCGCGTTGCGGCTATTGAATCCCTCACCCTATATGTACTTTTGCGAGCTGGGAAATATCACGGTGGTGGGCTCCTCGCCGGAGGCCTTGGTGAAGTCGCACGGCGGGCAGGCGCAGCTGCGGCCGATCGCCGGATCGCGGCCGCGCGGCGCAGACGGCGCACTCGACGCCGCGCTGGAAACCGAATTGCTGGCTGATCCGAAAGAGAATTCCGAGCACGTCATGCTGGTCGATTTGGCGCGCAATGACTTGGGCAGGGTGGCCACGGCCGGTTCGGTGCGCGTCCAACCGTTCCGCGTCATCGAGCGCTATAGCCACGTCATGCACATGGTGAGCGGCGTCAACGGCACATTGGCGCCGGGCTACGACTCATTCGATTTATTCGCGGCCACATTTCCCGCCGGAACGCTGGTGGGTGCGCCCAAGGTGCGCGCGATGGAAATCATCGACGAGCTCGAGCCGGTCGGCCGGCAGCTCTACGGCGGCACGGTTGGCTATTTCGGCCGGTGCGGCGACATGGATCAAGCGATCACCATTCGCACCTTGGTATTTCGCGACGACGTGTACAGCTACCAGGCCGGCGGTGGCATCGTCGCCGACAGCTCTGCAAAGGCCGAGTATGAGGAGCTCCTGGCTAAGAGCGCGGTGCTGCGCCGCGCACTCGGTATTGCCGCGGAGGGGCTTTAGAAGCGTGCGCCCGAACATATTGCTGATCGACAATTACGACTCCTTCACTTACAACCTGGTGCAGGCCTTTTTGGTCTTGGGAGCCGAAGTCGACGTTCATCGCAACGACGCGATTACGGTCGATGCGGCCTTGCGCCGGAGTCATACGCATTTGGTCATTTCGCCCGGACCCGGTACCCCGCGTGATGCGGGAGTGTCGATGAAAATGATCCAAGCGTTCACGGGACGCATACCGATCTTCGGCGTATGCCTGGGCCATCAAGCGATGGTGGAGGCATTCGGCGGCAAGGTGGTGCGCGCCGCTCGGCTCATGCACGGCAAGGTTTCGCCGGTGCAGCACGACGCCAAGGGAGTATTCAGCGGCATGGCGCAGGATTTTCAGGCGGGGCGCTACCACTCGCTGATCGTCGAACCTCAAAGCATTCCCGATGTGCTCGAGATCACCGCGCACACCCGCGAGGGCGAGATCATGGGAGTGCGCCACCGGTCGCTGCCGATCGAGGGAGTGCAGTTTCATCCCGAAAGCGTGCTCACGCCGGAAGGGCCGGTTTTGATGGGCAATTTTCTGAAGATGTAGCGGCCGATGCAGGATCTCGGCAAAACCCTTCAAGATTTGCTGGAACGCCGCGATCTCACCGAGGTCGAGGCAGCCTCGCTGCTTGAGGTTCTGGCGACAGGCGATCTTGCGCCCGCCATGGCCGGCGCGCTGCTCGCCGCGCTGATAGCCAAAGGGGTCACCGCGGGGGAGCTGCGCGGTTTCGCCGGCGCCATGCGCGCACTCGCGCGCAAGCCCAATTTGCCCGAGGTCCCCGACGCCATCGATATCGTGGGTACGGGAGGCGATTCCTCCGGTAGCTTCAATTTGTCCACCGGCGCGGCGCTACTTGCGGCCGCTTGCGGTCTGCCGGTCGTCAAACACGGCAACCGTTCCATCACCAGTCGCAGCGGCAGCGCGGATTTGATCGAGGCACTGGGTTTCACCCTGCCGCTCGATGAGCATCTGGCGGGGCGGTGTTTTGCCGCCACAGGCTTCACTTTTTTGTTCGCTCCTTACTTTCATCCGGCGATGAAGGCCCTGGCGCCGATCCGCGCGGCGCTCAAGGTGCGCACGGTCTTTAATTTGCTCGGGCCGCTCACCAATCCCGCGGCGCCGCGCTTTCGCCTGATCGGCGCCTACGACGAGGGAACTGCGGAGCTGATGGCCAACACCTTGGTCGGGGAGCAAATCGAACGCGCCTGGATCGTGCATGGCGCCGCCGCCTGGGATGAAGCGACCCCCATTGGCCCGTTTGTCGCGTTCGATGTGAGTCGCGGCGCGGTCAGCCGCCAGGAATTGGATCCCCGGGACTTTGGCCTGCCGCGCTGCACGGCTGCCGACTTGAAGGGCGGCGACGCCGCGGCGAACCTCGCCGCCTTGCACGCGGTTTTTGAGGCGCGCGATCGAGGCCCGCACCGAGCGGCGCTGATCCTGCAGTGTGCTCTCGCGCTGTTCATCGCCGGCCGCGTCGCTTCGATCGCATCGGGCATCGATATCGCCGGCGGCGCGATCGACAGCGGTCAGGCGCGGCGCTGGCTGCAGCGATTGCAGCGATTCGCGGCCCTCTCGGCAACGCCATGAGCGGCTTCCTGGATGATATGGCGCGATCGAGCGTGCAGCGCGTGGCGCAAGCGGCGCGGCGCGAGCCCCAGGCAGCGCTCGAGCGCCGGGCGCGAGATACTCCCGCCGGTCCGCCGCTTCGTTTGTCGCCGGCCGGCTTCGATGTCATTGCAGAACTCAAATTGCGATCGCCCGCCGCGGGCAAATTGGGTGATGCCGGCGAGGACTGGCTGGGGCGCGTTGCCGCCTACGCGCGCGGCGGTGCGGCCGCTGTGTCGGTGCTGACGGAACCTTCGCGCTTCGACGGATCTCTCACGCATCTTGAGCAGGCGGCATCGGTGCTCAAGCCCCTCGGCATACCCGCCATGCGCAAGGACTTCATCGTGGATCCCTACCAGGTGCTGGAGGCTCGAGCCTCGGGCGCGGGCGGGGTGCTGGTCATTTTGCGGATGCTGCCGCGCGAGCGTATCGGCGACCTGCTGGAGGTGGCCGCCCTGCATGATCTGTTCGTATTGCTGGAAGCGTTCGACGCCGCAGACCTGGAATTGGCCCGTGAATTGCTCGACGCGCGGCGGTCGCGCAAGGACATCTTGCTCGTCGGGGTCAATTGCCGCGATCTGCAGAGTTTGGAGGTGTGGCCGAACCGGTTCTCGGAGTTGGCGCCGCGGCTGCCGGACGGCTGGCCCGCGGTCGCAGAAAGCGGTGTGGCCACGGGTGCCGACGCGAGACGCATGCGCGGGCTGGGCTACCGGCTGGCGTTGATCGGCACGGCCTTGATGAGCCGGGAGGATCCGGCGGCTCTGCTCAAGGAAATCTTCGATGAGACACGCACAGTGCCGCCCTAAATGGCTACACTTGGACCGATGTGGATCAAGATATGCGGCATAACCAGTGCCGATGCGGTCAGCGCCGCCGCCACGGCCAATGTGGACGCTATCGGCTTCGTGTTCGCCCCCAGCCCGCGGCAGGTGACTCCCGGACAGGCGGCGCAACTCGCGGCACTCGCGCCGCCCGGCATGTTGCGTATCGCGGTTGCCAGACATCCGCTGCAAATGAAGGTGGACGAGATCTGCCGCGTTCTCAAGCCGGATTATTTTCAAACCGATGTCGCGGACCTGCGTGAATTGAAGATTCCGTCGCACATCAAGGTGCTCCCCGTCGTGCGTTTCGGCCGCAAGACCCCGAACCCGCTGCCGCCTCGTATCATGTTCGAAGGCCCTTCGAGCGGTATCGGCGAGGTCGCGGACTGGGGGCGGGCAGCCGAGCTTGCGCGGCAGACCGAGTTGATTCTCGCCGGCGGCCTGTCGGCGGAGAATGTCGCGCAAGCGGTGCAGGTGGTGCAGCCCTTTGGGGTCGACGTGAGCAGCGGTGTGGAAGAGGTGCCGGGCGTCAAAGATCCCGACAAGATTCATGAATTCGTGCGCGCGGTGCGTGCGGCGGCCGCACAACTGGAGCAAGGGCCATGAGTTCGGCGCCTCACGACGCAATTCGCGGCGGCTCGCGGTTCGCCGCATACCCCGATGCCAAAGGCCGGTACGGCGCCTTCGGCGGCCGCTATGTCCCCGAAACGCTCGTGCCCGCGCTCGATAGCCTGCAAGCAGGCGTCGACCGCTACTTGCACAACGCGGACTTTCAAGCCGAGTTCAACCATGAATTGAAGACCTGGGTGGGCCGTCCGACGGCGCTGTCTTTCGCACCGACCTTGAGCAAGCGTTGGGGGGCCGAAATATGGCTGAAGCGAGAGGACCTCGCGCATACCGGCGCTCACAAGATCAACAACGCGCTGGGGCAGACGCTGCTGGCGAAACGCCTCGGCGCCAAGCGCGTCATCGCGGAAACCGGTGCCGGACAGCACGGCGTGGCGAGCGCCGCCGCCGCAGCGCGCTTGGGATTGCCCTGCGTCGTCTACATGGGTGCGGTCGACGTCGAGCGCCAGGCTCCCAACGTGGGCCGCATGCAGCTGATGGGCGCCACCGTGGTGCCGGTGACCACCGGGGATCAAACCTTGCGCGCCGCCATCGACGAGGCGCTGCGCGACTGGGTTTCCGACCCCACCGGCACCTATTATGTTTTGGGTTCGGCCGTGGGACCGCATCCCTATCCTTACCTGGTGCGCGAGCTGCAGGCGGTGATCGGGCGCGAGGCCCGGACCCAGATGCTCGCGCTTGCCGGCGGCTTGCCGGATATGGTGGTTGCCTGCGTGGGCGGCGGATCCAACGCCATCGGGCTGTTCCATCCGTTTCTTGACGACAGCGGCGTGCAATTGCTCGGCGTGGAAGCGGGCGGCCGCGGCCCGGGTCTCGGCGACAATGCGGCCTCGTTGACGTTCGGTACGCCGGGCGTGCTGCAGGGGAGCTATACGCTGATTCTGCAGGACGCCTTCGGCCAGGTGCGCGAAACGCATTCGGTATCCGCCGGACTCGACTATTCGGGCGTCGGTCCCGAACACGCATTTCTCATGCAGAGCGGGCGGGTCGGGTACGAATCGGCGACCGACGAGGAGGCGCTGGATGCGCTGTCGGAATGCGCCAGGTCCGAGGGCATTCTGCCGGCCATAGAAACGGCGCATGCGATCTTCGGGGCTCGCCGCTATGCCAAGTCGCATCCCGGCTCGAGAATTCTCATCGGTTGCTCGGGGCGTGGCGACAAGGACATGAGCATCTTGCAACGTACCGTGCTCAAGGGCTGAGGCCGAGGTGCAGCCGCACGAGACCATATCCGCAGCGATACACGGGGCGACCGCTCAAGGCCGACCCGCACTGGTGGGCTTTCTCACCGCCGGTTTTCCCAGCCGTCGGCAATTCCACGAGAACCTGGCAGCGGTCGCAGCGTCCTGCGACGTGGTCGAGATCGGCGTGCCGTTCTCCGATCCGATGGCCGATGGCTCCACGATTCAACGCGCGAGCTTCGTGGCGCTCACCGATGGCGTCACCCTGCCATGGATATTGCAAGAAGTTGCCGCGCTGCCCAAGCCGCGTAGCACGCCCATTCTGTTGATGAGTTACCTGAATCCCTTGCTCGCTTTCGGACTCGACGCGCTGCCGCGTGCCGCGCGCGCAGCCGGGGTAGCCGGGTTCATCGTGCCGGATCTACCCTATGAGGAAAGCGGCGACCTGAAACTCGCGCTCGACCGGGAGGGTCTGGCGCTGGTGCAGATGGTGACGCCGGTTACGCCCGCGGCGCGCCTTGCGATGCTGTGCAAGGCGGCGCAGGGATTCGTGTATGCCGTGACGATGACGGGCACCACCGGCACACCCATGGGGCAATCGGCCGAGGTGCCGGTCGAGGTGCTCGCTTACATGGATCGCGTGAAGAGCTGCTCCACGGTACCGGTGTGCGCCGGGTTCGGCATCCGATCGCGCGCGCAAGTCGCCCGCTTCGCGCCGCACGTGGATGGTGTCGTGGTCGGCTCCGCTTTGGTCGAGGCATTGGAGCGCGGCGACGACGTTCGGGCCTTTTTGGGCTCGCTCAGGTAGATCGATCGTCCAGGAGGTCGGCGCGTGAAGCGAGTGTACCGGGCCGCATCACTGATACAGGTCGCCCATGCGCGAAATGTGCTGATCACCGCCGGGATCCGTTGTGAGCTCAGGAACCAGTATCTGGCCGGCGCGATGGGTGATCTGCCGATGATGGAGACGTGGCCGCAGCTGTTCGTCGATGATGCCGACGAGCGGTATGCGTTGAGCGTACTGGCACGCGCCTCGTCCGCTCAGGCGGGTTCACCTTGGATTTGCGATGAGTGCAAGGAGCAGCTCGAGCCGCAATTCACCAGCTGTTGGCGTTGCGGGTTCGAGCGGAATTCGAGCGCCTCTTAATAGCCCGCCGGCGGGCGGCACGGTTGCGGATGTCGGGAGCAAATGCGAATGCGTCCCGCCTATATCGCCCATTTCCTCGCCCCCGGGGTTTCGTGTAAGAATGTCCGAGCCCCGGTGGGACGCCGCAGCGACAAGCGCCATTCTTGTACGCCAAAGGAGAATTTCATGGAAACACCATTTGAGCCGGCCCCAGGACAGGCGGATGAAAACCGCACCATGAGCGAAATCAAGAACTTGATTGCGGACGTGGAGGATCTGCTCGCCCGCATGGCGAATTTCAAGGATGAGGATGTCGCGCGGCTGCGTAGCAAGGTCATGCGTGCGGTGAGTGTCGCCAAAGAAGGCCTGGCGGGAAGCACCGATGCGATTCGCGGCCAGGCGCAGCAAGCGATGAGCGGTGCGGACGACTACGTGCGAGAGAGCCCATGGGTCGCGGTGGGCATTGCCGCCGCGGTCGGCGCCGTGGTCGGCATTTTAGTGTCCCGCCGGTCCTAAGGATCCCGTGCGCATACTATGGTCACTTCCCAAGGCGGCGCCTGCGATTCTGCATCATTTGACCGCTTACTTCGAACTGGCGGAACAGGATTTGGCGCGAGCACGGCGGGAATTGGCGGAGAATTTCCTCACCCTCGCCGTGATCGCGGTCAGCTTGTTCTTTACCGCTCTCATGGGGTGCGCGGTCGTCGTGGCACTTACCTGGGATACTCCGCATCGATTGGCGGCAATTCTCGGGATGGGCTTATTCTTTTTGGGAATTGCCGCGGGGGCGATGATTTATCGATTGCGCGCCGCCCGCGAGAACCCGCCGTTCCTGGCCTCGGTGCGCGAGGAATGGCGGAAAGATCGCGCGATTCTTGAACGGATATTGTCGGACAAGGATCGATAGCCGATGAGGCAGCGCGGTCGCAAGGAACATCATTGACACGGCGGGACGAGGGGCGGGATGAGATCTTGGCGCGGCTTGCGCAATCGCGCGCCGAGATACGCCGTTTGCTCGAACCGCCGCCCGACGACGCTGCCGGATGGGGTGCGGGCGAGCGCGAGGCGGGAGCCTTTCCGCGCAGCCGCACGATGCGCACCCTGACGGGCGGCGGTGGGCTCGGCGCCGCGGGTGCAATTCTCGCCGGCTTGTTCATCGCGCGTCCGACACTCGCGTGGCGGCTCATTCGGATGCTGCCCACCGGCGCGCTGGCGCGCGCGTTCGTCGTGCGGGCAATTGCCGCAATGCGGTCGAAGCGCTAGCATCGACTCATCCCAGGGTAATGCGCACCTGGTGCTGCAATCCGTCGTCCAGAAGTGCGATGTCGCAGGGCCTGCCCGATATCGTCTGTCCGTCCATGCGTTGCCTGAGCGATCCTTAGGTTCACGCCCCGCGGATTCTCCACCGCGATCCGGTAGCCCGACGAACCGTATCGGTAATGGATTTCGAAGCCCGGCCAGGTTCGGGGAATGCAGGGACTGATCCGTAATACGGCGCCTCGCACGTGGATTCCCAGGATGCCTTCGATCGCGGTGCGGTACATCCAACCGGCCGACCCCGTGTACCAGGTCCAGCCGCCTCGGCCGACATGCGCAGGCGCCGAATACACGTCCGCACAGACCACATAGGGCTCGACCTTGTAGCAATCAACGCTCGCGCGAGTACGCGCATGATTGATGGGGTTGATCAGAGACCACAACTCGACCGCGCGATCGCCGTCCCCGAGTTGCGCAAATGCCAGCGCCGACCATAGCCGCCGCGTGAGTGTATTGCCCGCCGTTCTCGCGCAATCCGGGTGGGTAGGCCCTGATATAGCCCGGATCAGGTTCGCTGCGATCGAACGGAGGGGTGAGCAGACGCACCAGCCCATCGCCGCGGCTGACCAACTGTGCGTCGACCGCCGACATCGCGCGCAGCGCGCGCGCCGGCTGCGCGGCGCCGGATATGACGCCCCAGGACTGCGAGATGGAATCGATGCGGCACTCCTCGTTCGCGACCGAACCCAATGGGGTGCCGTCGTCGAAATAGCCGCGCCGGTACCATTCGCCGTCCCACGCGTCGCGCTCGATGGCCTGTTGCACAGCAGCGGCATGCTCGCGCCAAAGGGCCGACTTGGCGGTGTCGCCCCGGGTGTCGGCGAGCAATGCAAACCGGTGCAGCGTCGCGTGCAGAAACCATCCGAGCCAGACGCTTTCGCCTCGGCCCGCCATTCCCACTCGATTCATGCCGTCGTTCCAATCCCCGGCGCCGAAAAGCGGCAGGCCGTGCGAGCCCACGGCAAGACTCGAATCGAGCGCTCGCACGCAATGTTCGTACAGCGATGCGGTATCAGCGCTGGCTGCGGGAGCCGAAAAGAGTTCCGGCTGTCCGGTCGCGAGCGGGCCGCCCTCGAGAAAACTCACGCGTTCATCGAGCAGCGCGACATCTCCGGTGACTTCGAGATAGTGTGCGACGACGAACGGCAGCCAGATCCGGTCGTCGGATACGCGGGTTTTAATGCCTTGCCCGGAAACGGGCAGCCACCAATGCTGGACATCGCCGGCTGCAAACTGGCGCGACGCCGCGCGCAGAATGTGCTCGCGCGCGAGGGAGGGCCGCGCGATGCAAAGCGCCATCACGTCCTGCAGTTGATCGCGATACCCGTAAGCGCCGCTCGACTGGTAGAACGCGGTACGCGCCCATAATCGGCACGCCAAGGTTTGATAGAGCAACCAGCCGTTCAACAGCAGGTCCATCGACCGGTCGGGCGTGCGCACCTGAATGGCACCGAGGGTGCGCTCCCAATAATCGGTGACCGCGCCCAATGCCGCATCAAGATCGAGGCCGCGATAGCGCCTGACCAGGGCCAGAGCGCCGGCCTTGGATGCTTCCTGTCCGAGGAGCACCATGATTTCGGTTTCCTCGCCGGGCCGCAGGCTGAAGCGGCATTGCATCGCGCCGCACGGGTCGTAGCCGCCGCCAACTCGATTCGAGAGCCGCGAGGCGCCCAACAGTGCCGCCGGTTCGGCAAGCGAACCAAGTGGGCCGATGAACTCGCCGCGATCGCCGGTCGAGCACTGCTGCCGCCCGCCCATGTCCATGAAGGCGACCCGCGCTTGAAAATCCACGCTCCACGGATTCCTCGCCAGCAGCGCGGATGTCTCGAGATCGAGCTCCGTGACGATGAACGGCGCGGAGCGGCTGCGCTGGTTTCCGAGCACCCACTCGACGTAGTGAGTGATCGACAGCTGCCGTGTTTGCTGCGAGCGATTGACGATCTTCAGCCTCGATATCTTGAGCGGGTCCTCGAGCGGCACGAATTGCAGCAGATCCGAATGGATGCCATGCGAGGTGTGTTCGAATCGGCTGTATCCAAAGCCGTGGCGAATGATATACGGATGAGTCGGCTCACGAATGGGCAGCGGCGTCGCGCTCCATAAATCGCCGCTGTCCTCGTCGCGAATGTAGATCGACTCCGCCGGAGCATTGCTCACCGCATCGTTCGACCAGGGTGTCAGCTGATTTTGTTGCGCATTGATCGACCACGTGCTGCCGGCGCCATCGGCGGATACGAGCGTTCCAAATTGCGGATTCGCGATCACATTGATCCAGGGAGCAGGGGTCCATTGTCCCGCCTCGAGAACTGTCACGTACTCGCGCCCCGCAGCCGCAAAACCGCCGAAGCCGTTGAAGAATTCGAGCGCCGCCACTCCTTGCGGCGCCTGCGCCGGTGCAGCCGCGTTACCGCTGCGCGGCCGCCGGCGCGGCGGTGCCGTATCCGAGTCCGCGACTGGCGCCAATTGGTCGCGCAAAGAACCCGGGCGCGCATTGAAAATTGCGCGAGCCGCCGTCTGCAACAACTCGCGGCTCGGCAGCGGCATCGAATCGCCGGACAGCAAGAGCACCCGACCTCGGCTCGGGTCATCTTTGGCGTGGCCGCGTGAGATTGCCGTCTCGATCGCGGCGGTCAACTGTGGCTGCAATTGTGCCGCATTCGGGTCGGTGCACTCGTTGAGGACGACGAGGTCGACGGCCACTCGCTTTGCTTGCCAATAGCGGTGCGCACGCAACATCTGCTCGACGAATTCGAGCTGGCATGGATCGTCGATCCGCACCAGTACGATGGGCAGGTCGCCCGAAATGCCGAAGGGCCACAGCACCGGCGGACCCGAATGATTCCGGCTCAAGATCTCGCGCGAAGCGCGCAGCGACGAGTCGGCGTACAGCACCTGATTGGCGATGCTTTGGAATTGCGGCGCCTCGCCGATATCGATGCCTAAACGGCGCAGCTCGGCCGAAGCGTGCGTCGCCGCCATGGATTTGGTTCGGTCAAACGCCGAAGCGTCGCGATGCTTGTCGCTCAGCGCGAGCGCCTCGGAGCGGCTGGGGGCGACTCCGCTCCAAAAGGCGACGCGAGCGGATTCGCCGGGGGCAATGCGCACCCGGCGGCGCAGCGCGAGCACCGGATCGAGCACGGTGCCGGTGGTGTTCGACAGAGGCTCTGCGCCTACCACACACGCGGCATCTCGAAGTTCATGCCCCCTTCCAAGGAATCGTGCCCGGTCGGTCTCGAATTGCACAGCGCCGGTCGCATCCGCTTCCACGACCGAGTGGTGAAACATCCAAAGCGGCGGATCCCCCGGCTCGCGGCTGCGACGCGTCGCCAACAGGGTCTCGCCATTCTCGACAAACTCGGTTTGCACGAACATTTTGGAGAATGCCGGGTGCGCCGCGTCGGACGCGGCGCTCGCCAAGACCACCTCCGCGTAGCTCGTGACCTCGATTTCGCGCGCGCGGCCGCCCCGATTGGTGACGGATACCCGGCGCACCTCGGCGTCATCCTCGGGCGAGACGAGTATCTCGGTGGCAGTGAGCATCGATCCGTCGGCGCGGACGATTTCAGCGCGATCCTCGAAAAACGCCGCCTCGTAGCTGTCGGGCTCGCAGCCGATCGGTTGGTATCCGGCCGACCATACCTCACCGCCGGCGACATCGCGCAGCAGCAGGTAAAAACCCCAAGGATCGCAGATGGAGTCCTCGCGCCAGCGCGTCACCGCGATGTCGCGCCAGCGGCTATAGCCGGAGCCGGCGGCGGTCACCATCACGCAGTAGTTGCCGTTGGCCAGCAAGTGCGTGCGCGGTGTCGCATGGTGCGGAGAATTGAAGCGGCGCAATGCCGCAGTGTTCACGTTGCCGATCCGCCGGCCCTCATGGATTGAGGCGCCAGATGCGTAGATTCAGCGCCATCGCAAGACTGACCCATAACACGTATGGGGTCAAAAGCCCGGCGGCGAGCGGGCGCACCGAGCGAAACTCGCGAATGGTCCAAATGATCGTCAACCACAGCGCCACCATGATGAACAAGCCGGCGCCGATATTCCTGGTTCCGAAGAACAGCGGCGCCCAAAGCGCATTGAGCATGAGTTGTATCGAGTAGGCCAACAGAGCGGCCGCACGCTTGCGATGATAGCGCTCGCCCCAGACCAGCCACACGGCGATCCCCATCAGCAGGTACAGAGTCGTCCATACCGGCGCATACCAGCGATGCGGTGGCGCCCATGCGGGCTTCGACAGCGCCGCGTACCACGCACCGGCTCCGGCCGATGCGGCGGGCGAGAAGATCGCGCCCAGGGCTCCGGCCGCGAGGGCAAGGGTTGTGAACCCGATCAAAGCCGGCCAATTCGGCCGCGCATTGCGGCCGCGATAGCTCATCGAGGTTTCGATGCGTATTTTCACTCGGTCTTGAGCTGCAATGACCGATACCACAGGAACAACACGATCGCGGCGCCCATCTGCACCCAGCCGAGCCAGCGGTAGAGCGCGACCGAGGAGAGCCAAAACAGGCCGGACAGCCACAGGACGCCGCTTGCGACGGCGATATCGCGGCGAAAATGGGCACGCCGCAATTCGCTGCGCAGCTCGGCCACGCCGCGGTCTTCAACCTGCAATCGAAGGCGCCCCTCGGACGCTTCGCGCACCGCTATCTGCAAAATCTGCGGTAGTTGCTTCAATGCTTCCACGGTGTCGGGAAGGTGAGTGCGCATGCGCTTCAGGACGGCGCGCGGACTCATGCGCTCGCGCATCCATTGCCGCAAAATCGGCTGTGCCGTCTTCCACAGATCGAGCTCCGGGTACAGTTCGCGTCCCAACCCTTCGATGTTGAGCAGCGTCTTTTGCAGCAGAATCAGCTGCGGCTGAATGCGCATATCGAAGCGGCGGGCGGTTTCGAAGAGGCGAAGCAGAACCTGCGCGAAGGAGATTTCCTTGAGCGGCTTGTTGAATATGGGTTCGCAAACGGTGCGTACCGCCGTTTCGAACTCGTCGATTCGGGTTCCTTTGGGAACCCAACCGGACTCGACGTGCAGGGCCGCTACGCGCGCGTAGTCGCGGTCGAAGAACGCCATGAAATTTTCCGCCAGATAATGCTGGTCGCGAGGCTGCAAAGTGCCGACGATGCCGAAGTCGACCGCCGCATAACGCGGATTCTCCGGATCGTCTATTTGCACGAAGATATTGCCGGGATGCATGTCGGCGTGAAAAAAATTATGCCTGAACACCTGCGTGAAGAAGATTTCCACGCCGTTCTCCGCGAGTTTGGCGATATTGGTGCCGCGGGCACGCAACTCGTCCACGCGGCTGACGATTGTCCCGTGTATGCGCTCCATGACCATGACGTTGGGGCGGCAATAATCCCAATAGACCACGGGAACATAGAGCAGCGGCGAGCCGGAAAAATTGCGCTTCAGCTGGGCGGCGTTGCCGGCCTCACGCATCAGGTCGAGTTCATCGAGAATGGTCTTTCGATATTCGCTCACCACTTCGATCGGACGCAGCCGGCGGGCGGGCTCCCAATACCGGTTCGCCAGAACCGCAAGCACGTCCAAGACCTCGAGATCGAGCTCGATGGATTCATGCATCGCGGGGCGCAATATTTTCACCACGACTTCTTCGCCGCTCTTGAGCTTGGCCGCATGCACCTGCGCGATCGAGGCCGCGGCTAGAGGGGTCTGGTCGAAGTCAGTGAATATATCGGCGAGCGGGCGGCCATACGTGCGCTCGATCGTCGCCACGGCGACGGCGCCGTCAAACGGCGGCACGCGATCCTGGAGCTTTGCCAGCTCATCGGCGATATCCACGGGCAACAAATCGCGGCGCGTGGAGAGCGCCTGGCCGAATTTCACGAAGATCGGCCCGAGCTCCTCGAGCGCCAGGCGCAGGCGCTCGCCGCGCGTCGCGCCGGCGCTGCGCTGAAACCAGCGTCCACGGCGACAGATAGAATAGGAACCGAAACGGCCGGTACAGATGCGTCGCGCGCACGAAATCATCCAATCCGTGCCGGACCAGCGCACGTTGGATTTGCAGCAGCCGCGCGGCGACCCGCAGCCGCATCACGCCGTACCTCTGAGACGTCGCTCAAGGTGCGCGAGTCGGATTTCGATGCGGTCCGCCGTCTCGCGCGATTGGTCGACGCCCAGCAGAAACTCCTCGAGTTCCGCTCTGTTGACCAGATCGCGGCTCTCTTCTTGCAGATATTCGGCGAGGTTTACCCCGGCGGTTCGGCCGCTCTTGAGCACCCACGAGAAGGCGGCTCTCGCGAACTGTGACAATCGCCGCGCCGGCACGTCGCCGGCGAGCCGGGACAATTCCTCCTCGAAATCCGGGCGCGCCAATGCGAACAGCTCCCGATACCGGCTTGCGATCTCCGCGTCGCCGCGAATGCGCGTTGCCGCGCGGCCCGCGGCGGTCGGGCCGCCGGCGCTCTTTACGCCGCCCGCAAGGAGCTCGAACAGCGACCACGGGGATCCGGAAATGACCGCATCGGGTTCATTCTCGCCGCCCGCCATGAGAGCAAGCCTATCGGCCGACACCACGGCGCGGATCGCGTACACGCCTTCGATCTCAATTTGCAACGAGGTGTTGTTCAGACGACGCGCGGCGGCCGTTGCCGGCATCGACTGGGCGATGCTTCTATTGAGTAGGGCCTCCACCGATGCGAGCCATGCGGGAGTTGCGGGCATGTCAGATTTTATATCCGCGGTGCAGGGCGACGATTCCGCCGGCCAAATTGTGGTATCGGACCTGCGCGAATCCGGCGGTTCGCAGCATCTCGAGCAGCGTCTCTTGATTCGGATGGGTGCGTATGGATTCCGCCAGATACCGATAGCTGGCGGCGTCATGCGCGACGAGTTGACCCAATCCCGGCAATACACCGAACGAATAAGCGTCGTACAGCGGCTTCAGGCCGGGCGCCACCGGCGTCGAAAACTCCAGCACCAGCAGTTGTCCGCCGGATTTCAACACCCGGTACATGGAGGCCAAGGCGGCGGCCTTGTCGGTCACATTGCGCAGTCCAAAGCCGATCGTGACGCAGTCGAACGAGTTATCGGCAAAGGGCAGGCGCTCGGCGTCGGCGACGATGTATTCAACATTGCCGGCGAAGCCTGAGTCGAGCAGCCGATCGCGACCAATCTCCAGCATGCTTGGATTGATGTCCGAAAGGACCACCCGGCCGTCCTTGCCGACTTGGCGCAGAAGCCCGCGCGCCAGATCGCCGGTGCCGCCGGCGACGTCGAGCGCGTGCTGTCCTGACTTCAGGCCGGTGAGCGACAGGGCGAATCGCTTCCACAGCCGATGCGCGCCGAACGACATCAAGTCGTTCATGAGGTCATATTTGCCCGCCACCGACGTGAAAACCGCGCGCACGCGCGCGGCTTTTTCCCTCGGAGTCAGTTTTTCGAACCCAAAATCCACCTTGCGGTCGGAGTCAGTCATCGCGCCCCTCGACGTTCTGCCGCATTGTAGCCGACTGTGGGGTCCCAGCCTTTAAAGCGCGCCTTGCATCCGCTCCCTCGCCAAGCCAACGCGGCTCACGCGGAATACTCAGACAGGCTCCTCGAACCCGGCTTTGCGCGTGATTCCCGCTTCGGCGCAGCGTTCGAGGTAGCGCGCCCAGTTGGCATCGCGGTTCAAGCCCAAATCGTGCAACACGGCCCAGGTATAAAGCCCGGTGTTGTGGCCATCATCGAAGACCAGGCGCAGGGCGTAGTTGCCGATCGGCTCGATGCCGGTGATGCGCACCTCTTCCTTGCCGGTCTGCAGGATGCCTTCGCCGCTGCCATGGCCGGTGACCTCGGCCGACGGGGAAAATACCCGCAGGTATTCGAACGGCAGCTCGAAGCTCGAATCGTCGTCGAAGCGCACGTCGAGAATGCGCGATCGAGTGCGTAGCTTGATATCCGTCGGTAGGGGCACGTTGCGCAAGCGGCCGCGTCCGGCTACAGGATGTATCGCGACAAATCTTGATCGCGCGCCAGCTCGCCCAAGTTGCTTTGGACGTAGTCCCGATCGATGACGGTGCACGTGCCGCCGCGATCGGCGGCATCGAAGGACACGTTTTCCAGCAGCCGCTCCATGACCGTGTGCAAGCGGCGCGCTCCGATGTTCTCGGTATTCTCGTTCACCTCGAAGGCCACCTCGGCGAGACGCTGCACTCCGGAGTCTTCGAACTGCAAATCGACGCCCTCCGTGGCGAGTAGCGCGGTGTATTGGCGGCAGAGGGAGGCATCCGGTTCGGTCAATATGCGGATGAAATCCTGCACCACGAGAGGTTCGAGCTCGACGCGAATCGGCAGACGGCCCTGCAGCTCCGGGATCAGATCCGAAGGCTTCGACATGTGAAAGGCGCCGGATGCGATGAACAGCACGTGGTCGGTTTTCACCGTGCCGTACTTGGTGTTGACGGTGCAGCCCTCGACCAGCGGCAAAAGATCCCGCTGTACGCCTTCGCGGGATACATCCGCCCCGGCGGTTTCCTGGCGGCGGGCGATCTTGTCGATCTCGTCGATGAAGACGATGCCGTTTTGCTCGGCGTTCTCCACGGCGCGAACCTTGAGTTCCTCCTCATTGACCATTTTCGACGCCTCCTCGTCCAGCAGCAACTTCAAGGCATCCTTGATTTTCAGCTTGCGCGGCCGAGTGCGGTTTTGACCCAGCGTTTGGAACATGCCCTGCAATTGCTGAGTCATTTCCTCCATGCCGGGGGGCGCCATGATTTCCACCCCCACAGGGCTTGACCGCACTTCGATCTCGACCTCGCGATCGTCGAGCCCGCCTTCGCGCAGCATTTTTCTAAAGCGCTGCCGCGAGTCGCCATCGCGGGGCGCGTGATCCGTAGCCATCCCCGGCGCACGCGGCAGAAGCACATCGAGAACGCGTTCCTCGGCCGCATCCGCCGCTCGATGGCGTACCTTGGCAATTTCTTCCTCTCGAGTCATTTTCACGGAGATGTCGACAAGATCGCGTACGATCGAGTCCACTTCCCGGCCAACATAGCCTACTTCGGTGAATTTGGTCGCCTCGACCTTGATGAAGGGTGCCTTGGCAAGCCGCGCCAGCCGCCGCGCGATCTCGGTCTTGCCGACGCCCGTGGGACCGATCATGAGAATGTTCTTCGGGGTGATTTCCGGGCGCAGAGATTCCGCCACCTGGCTTCGCCGCCAGCGATTGCGCAAGGCAATGGCCACAGCGCGCTTGGCCGCCTTTTGCCCGATGATGTGCTTGTCCAGCTCTTCAACGATTTCACGCGGAGTCATTTGCGACATGGGCGCTACAACTCCTCGATGGTGAGATTGCGGTTGGTGTAGATGCAGATGTCCGCCGCTATTAGCAGCGAGCGCTCGACGATTTCCCGGGCCGGTAAATCGGTCGCCTGGACGAACGCATGGGCCGCGGCCTGGGCATAGCTGCCGCCCGAGCCGATGGCGATCAAATCATGCTCCGGCTCGATCACATCGCCATTGCCGGATATCACATAAAAACTCTCGTTGTCGGCCACGCACAGCAGGGCCTCGAGCCGGCGCAAGCTGCGATCCGTTCGCCAGTCCTTCGCCAATTCGATCGCCGCGCGGGTGAGGTTGCCGAATTTCTCGAGCTTGCCCTCAAAACGCTCGAACAGCGTAAAGGCGTCCGCGGTGCTGCCGGCAAAGCCCGCCAACACCTTGCCGCCGTACAGGCGACGCACCTTTCGGGCATTGCCCTTCATCACGCTTTGTCCGAGCGTCACCTGGCCGTCGCCGCCGATCACAACGCGACCATGGCGCCGAACGGCCAAAATCGTGGTGCCGTAAATCCGCTCTGGATCGTGATTCATGTGAAGCCGCAACTATGGGGTCGGGGGGCGCTCTTTCAAGCTGCGCTGACGCCGCGCACGCGGATGCGCGGCGTCATACACCTTCGCCAGGTGCTGAAAGTCCAAATGCGTGTAAATCTGGGTCGTGCCGATGTCGGCGTGCCCCAACAATTCCTGAACTCCCCGCAAATTGCTGCTCGATTCGAGCAGATGAGTCGCGAACGAGTGGCGCAACATATGCGGGTGCACGTGCACTCCGAGACCCTGGCGGCGCGCCCACATGCCCACGCGCATCTGCACCGCCCGGACGCTGAGTCGCCGTGCGGAACGCCCGATGAATACCGCAAACTCGTCGCCTTGACCCGATGCCGCACCCCGGGCAGGGGCGGTGCGCTTGGGCTTGACCGCAGGCTTCGCGGGGGCGGCCCGCTTGGCGGCGGGTCTGGCAAGGGCTGATCTTGCAAGCGCGGCGCGTTCTATGAGCCATTTTTGCAGCGCGTCGATCGCATACCGGCCGATCGGCAGAAGGCGCGTCTTGCTGCCCTTGCCGACGACCCGCACGGTGCGATCGGCGAGATCGATGGCGCCGATGTCGAGGCTGACCAGTTCGCCCAACCGCAGCCCGGAGGAGTAGAACAATTCCATGATGGCCTTGTCGCGCGCCGACAGGGAATCGCAAACCCTGAACTCGAGCAGGCGCGCCATCTGATCCGCATCCAGAGTGGTCGGCAGCCGCTTCTTGGTCTTGGGCGCGCGCACGTCCCGGGCGGGGTTGCGTCCGCAATGCCCCTCACGCAGCATGAACTCGAAAAAGGCGCGGACCGCGGAAAGACGCCGTTGGATGCTGCGCGGTCCGACACCGCTTGCGTGTTCGGCCGCCGCGAACGTGCGCACCTGGGCGTTATCGAGCGTGTTCCAGCGCGTAATCCTTCGCTCATCGCAGAAGGTGCCCAGCCTCAGCAAATCGTGACGGTAGGCGGCAACCGTGTGCCCGCTCATGCGCCGCTCGTGCGTCAGATGCGAAGCGAAACGCTCAATCCAACCCTGTTGCTCCGAATTCACCGTTCGGCGGCCTCGAAATATCTAGTGCGTCAGCGAGTAGGTCACGAGCTCGCCGATACGCAGGAGGAATTCCGTGCTCATGCCCGGGTGAAATCGCTCCGCGTCGCTCGCACCGATTGCCAAAATGCCCAGCGCACCCTTCGGGCCCAAAGGCGTCAAGGCCACCGAGCCGATCTCCACCGACTCCTTGCCGAATAGGTAATCCCGTTGTGTATCTCGGATCTGGCCGCATCGGGGTTTACCCGATTGCAACAGCGATTCGAATGTCTTGATCTCGGCATCGGCAAGATTGGCGGTTCGCAAGAAGCGGCTGGGCGGAACCTCCAAGGGGCGCGCCGCATCGAGAAACAATACCAACACCGAATTGCGTGCCTCGAAATCCTCGCGCAAACTGGTTTCGACGGCATCGATCGCTTCCGGCAAGGAGTGCGCTCGTATGAGGCGTTGGCTCAAGCGATGGATGCGGTCGGCGAGCGCGTCGTTGGCGCGCGCCACATCCACCAATTCCTTCAACTTGCGTTCGAGCGCCTGATTGCGTTCGCGCAGCACTTCCACCTGCCGTTCAACCAAACTCACCGTGGCTCCCGCATCGCGCACGTGTGGTAGGCGCAGTTTGCCGAGCAAGGAACTGTTTCGCTCGAAGAAATCCGGATAAGTTTGCAGATACTCCGCGACGCTGTTGTCGTTGATGGTGTCGTGCTTGATACCGCGTGCCTGACTCGTCGTCATTTGTGAGCTCCCGATGAAATCCCGTTAAATATCGATCATTCCCCTGAAAACAGTGGTCGCCGGTCCGCTCAACCACATGGACTGGCCCAAACCGGGCCACGAAACATAGGCCGCGCCGCCGGGCAAGTCGACGCGCACGTCCGCCTCCAGCAGTCCACGGCGCCGGCCGACCGCAACGGCGGCGCATGCACCCGTCCCGCACGCCAATGTCTCGCCGGCGCCGCGCTCGAACACCCGCAAATGAATGTGGCCGCGATCCACGATTTGCATGAATCCGACATTGGTGCCTTGGGGAAAGCGCTTGTGGTGTTCGATCGCAGACCCTAACCGCCCGATCGGCGCCGACTTTACATCGGGCACCGCGATCACGGCATGCGGATTGCCGATCGATACGGCACCGAATTCGACTGTTTCACTGCCGACTTTGAGCGTATACACGGGCGCTTCGGCCGGCGCGTCCATCGGCAGGGAGCCGGGATCGAAGTTCGGCACGCCGAGGTCCACGGACACCAGGCCATCCTCGCGCACGCGCGCGCGTACGAGGCCGCCCTTGCTTTCCATAGCCAGCTCGCGGCCGAACTGCGGCGCCCGCGAATGCAGCAGCGCCGCGATGCAGCGCGCGCCATTGCCGCATTGCTCCACCTCGCTGCCATCGGAATTGAATATCCGGTAGAACACCCGGTGATTCGCATTGCGCGGCGCTTCGAGCATCAATGCCTGGTCAAATCCGACGCCGGTGCGCCGATCGGCCAGGGCGCGCACGGTATCCGGGTCGAGATGGGCGCCGGCGGCCGGCGCGTCGAATACGAAAAAATCATTGCCCAACCCCTGCATCTTCAAAAACTCGATGCGCATGGACGTGAGCATAGCCGATGCATCCGAATGTCGCGAGTTCGAGCGCCCACGCGAGGCCGCTCAATGCGATACTCTCGCGCGAGTTCATAACAATCTTTAAGGGAATTATGCGCCACGTAATGGTTTTGAATGCGAAGGGCGGCTGCGGTAAAAGCACGATTGCCACCAATGTTGCGGTGTTCTTTGCCCGAGATGGGCTGAAGGTGTGCCTCGCGGACTACGACCCGCAGCGATCGAGCCTCGATTGGCTGGCGGAACGGCCGGGGGATCTGCCGGCCATCAGCGGTGTGGCGGCATACGAAGACGGTCTGCGCAGCGTGGCGCGCAACACCGAAGTCTTGGTCATCGACGCGCCCGCGCGGGTGCATGGCACCGAGCTCAACGAGCTGGTGCGGCGCGCTGAGACCATAATTGTTCCGGTGCTCCCGTCCGCCATCGACATCAAGGCCTGTGGCCATTTCATGGCGGAATTGCTGGAAATCGGCAAGGTATCGCGGAAGCAAGCGCGGCTGGCCGTCGTCGCCAACCGAGTGCGCGAATACACCCTGATCTACGAGGAACTCGATCAATACCTCGCCAAGCTCCGAGTCCCCTATCTCGGCTGTCTGCGCGAGGCGCAGAACTACGTACGGGCCTACGCGCGCGGGATGGGGATATTGGAGCTGCCCGAATATCTCGCCTGGCCCGACTGGAAGCAGTGGAAGCCCATCGGCGAGTGGCTCGACAGCAAGAGAAGCCAGCCGGGGTGAGTCCAACGGTCGGCCGGATGGGCCGATCCGCGCGCCGCGCCCGGTTCAAAGACTCGCGCGGATGCCTGCGTCGAGATCCTGATAGGCGAGAGCCACGCCGAGCTCTTCGCGCATGCGCTGATTGTCGATGCGGCGCGAATCGCCGAGAAGGGATCTTGAGGTATCGGCAAAACGCGCGCGAAATTCGGCGCGGCTAATCAGCGGCGGCCGAGGCAAGTTGCCGATGCGGGCCACGCGCAGCAGGTACGAGGTGAGGCTGTCGTCGGTGCCGTCGGTGACATTGTAAATCCGCCGGTCGGCGCGCTCCGCGCGGCCCGCTGCGAGGCAGGCGCTGGCCAGATCCTCGACGTGAATCCGGTTGCTCGGCGTTGCTTCCTGCGGACGGATCGCAGGCTCACCGCGGCGCAGCCGCTCGAGGGGCAATCGTCCCGGACCATAGATGCCCGGAACGCGCAGGATGCACCAGGACACCCCTAGGGACTCGGCCCACTCGCGCAGCGCGTTCTCGGCCGCGAGCCGCCGGACGGCGCGTTCGGACTGCGGCGCCGGCGGCGTATCCTCATTCACCCAAGCGCCCGCTCGATCGCCATAAACGCCCGTGGTGCTTATGTAAATGAAACGTCCGACGGGTCCTTCAATCTTGCCGAGAAACCGCTCGAGCCGCCGATCGTGAGCGCCGTCCCGGGCGGGTGGCACCAGGTAATAGAGCAGATGTCCGGTCAAATGAACGTGCGCAAGCGGTCCGTCCAAATCGAGCTGCAGCGCTTCGGCGCCGGTCGCCGCAATGTCCTTGAGGCTTTGCGGACGGGTGGCGAAGCCGCGGACCAGGTACCCAAGATCTCGCCACCGCCGCGCTAACCGCAAACCCAAATAGCCGCAACCAACGATCGCGACCGGCCGCATGCTAAGGTATTCTCGAGAATCCAGAGTGCGCATCAGCTTATCCACATCCCATCGTAATTTCAGTGCCGCACCGGATCGGCCGGTGCTCGACGCGGCCCTCGATGCCGGGCTCAATCTGCCCCACAGCTGCAAAGGCGGCAACTGCGGTGCGTGTTGCGCCAGGCTTCTGCAAGGTGAGGTCGACTATCCGAACGGCAAACCGCTGGGCCTCGGCGAGTCGCAGGCGGCGGAGGGCCTGATTCTGCTGTGCCAAGCACACGCGCGCACCGATCTGTTGCTCGAAACGTTTGAGGTCTCTGCGGCCGATTTGGCACTGGTGAAGCGCTTGCCTTGCCGTATCGAACGTGCCGAGCAATTGTGCCACGATGTGATGTCTCTATACCTGCGCCTGCCCGCAGCGGAACGCTTCGAATTTCAGCCAGGCCAGTATATCGACATTCTGTTGTCCGGAGGCCGGCGCCGCAGCTTTTCGATCGCCTCGCCGCCGCACGATTCGCGCCTGCTCGAATTGCACGTGCGCCGCGCGCCGGGGGGCGAGTTCACGGAGCAGCTGTTCGCCGGCAAGATCCCGAATTCGCTGCTGACCATCGAGGGTCCCTTGGGCCATTTTGTCTATCGGCCGCCCACGCGGCTGCCCGCGGGCGAAGACGCGCCGATGCTGCTCATCGGCGGCGGCACCGGGCTGGCGCCGCTGATGAGCATGCTGCGGCATGTGATCGAGAACGGGCTGCGTCGTGAGATGGCGCTCTATTGGGGCGTACGCAATGAGCGAGACCTGTACGCGCGTGGCACCCTCGCAGAGATGACGCGACGCTGCGGCGACCTGCGTTACCGGGCGGTTCTCTCCGAGCCATCGCCGCAGTGGAAGGGGCGGCGCGGCTTAGTGCACGAGAGCGTACTCGGCGATATCGAGCGGCTCGATCGCTACGATGTCTATGCCAGCGGACCGCCGGCAATGATCGAAGCCGTACGCAGCGAGTTCGGCCGCCGTGGTGTCGCGGCTGCGCGCCTGCGCTTCGATTCGTTCGACTATGCGCCCGATTCGCTCGCACGCCAGCGGACGATGGCCTGCACCAAGTCGTGATCTTCGGCCGAGTCGGCCAGCAGCAGTGTTCCCGACACCCCGCGTTCGCGCAATCGCGCCGCCGCGCGCTCGCTCGGCACCACCCAGCGCGCGCACTCGAAATCGCCGCGTAGAGAGCGCGTCGCCAGTTCGAGCAAATTGTCCACCGTCTCGGCACTGCTCGCCGTGATTACTTGAATCGCGCCCTCGGCGAACAGCGCCTCCAATGCCGACAAATCAGCGGGACTCGGGTTTGCTCGCTCGCGCCGATATACATCGGCAACCGACACCTGCGCACCGCGTCGCGACAGTTCGTCTTGCAGGAATTCACGGCCGCCGCTGCCTTTGACCAGCAATATTCGACTACTTGCCAATTGCTCCAATTTCGGATGGCGCAATAGACTCTCGGAATCGAACCCGCCGGCCGGCTGAACAGCGACTCGATATCCGGCTTGATTGAGCGCACGCGCTGTGGCGGGGCCGATGGCCGCAAGCGGTAAATCGCGCTTTTGCTCGAGCAGCATGGCGCCGAATCTCACTGCGTTCGAGCTCAAAAAAACGATGAGGTCGAAGTCCTCGAGCGCACCCAAGCGCGCCGGCAAGGCGCGCCGGTCGGTCAGCGGTCTGATCTCGAGTGCCGGGAGGCGAAAGACGCTGGCGCCCCGCGTCTCCAGCAGGCGGCACAGCGGCCCGGCTTGCTGCTGGGGCCGAGTGACCAAGACGCCGACACCGTGCAACGGAAGCATACCGTCACGCGGTGCGCAACCGCTGCAGCAGCTCGCCGGCGCCTGCGGCGAGTACACGGTCGGCAAGCTGCTCACCGAGTACTTGGGCGTCTGCGGCGCTGCCCGAAATCGTATCGCGCAACAGCCGCGAGCCGTCAGGCTCCGCCACCAGACCCACCAGCGATACGCGCTCGCGTTCGACTTGCGCATAGGCGGCGATCGGAGATTGGCAGCTGCCTCCGAGCCTGTGTGCAAATGCACGCTCCGCATCGACGGCGGTTCGAGTGGCGGCGTCATTGAGCGCGCTGAGCGTCTCGCGCGATCCTAAGTCGTCGGTCCGGCATTCGATACCGATCACGCCCTGGCCAACGGCCGGCACCGAGACATTGGGATCGAGGCGCGCGGCGATGCGGGACTCCAGCCCCAGGCGCGTAAGACCGGCACAGGCAAGGACGATTGCGTCCAACTCGCCGTTATCCAAGCGCCTCAGGCGGGTATCGACGTTGCCGCGCAGCGCCTCGATGCGCAAATCCGGCCGCGCGGCCAATAGCTGCGCTTGGCGCCTGAGACTCGATGTGCCGAGCCGTGCGCCGCGCGGTAAATCCTCGAGCCTTAGCGGGCCTCTGGTGATCAGTGCATCGCGGGCATCGGCGCGCGGCAGCACAGCGGCAATCATCAGGCCACCGGGAAGGTCGCCGGGCACGTCCTTCATCGAATGCACGGCCATATCCGCGCGCCGGTCCTCGAGCGCCGCTTCGAGCTCTTTGATGAATAGACCCTTGCCGCCAATCGCCGCCAAGCTGCGGTCCTGAATGCGGTCGCCCTTGGTGGACATCGGCAGCAGTTCCACGGTAATGCCGGGATGCGCCTTGCGTATGAGTGCCGCCACATGCTCCGCCTGCCACAGCGCCAGTTGGCTCTTTCGCGTCGCGATGCGAAGCGGGCTCGCGAAGGCTGCGCTCACGTGGATTTCGGCTTCACCGCCGGAAAAAGCGCGGTTTTCAGCCGATATATCGCCGAGATGTCCTCATCGCCGAATCCTTGCGCAATCAACTGCGCATACTGCTGCAGGGTCGAGTCGACGACCGGCAGGTGGGCGCCGCGCCGTGCCGCCATGTCGCGGCAGATCCGCAGGTCCTTGGCGTGCAAACGCACGCGAAAGCCGGCGGGAAAAACATTTTTCGCCATGAAGGGCGCACGGTTGACGAAGTACCAACTCGAGCCCGCGCCTTTGCCGAGCGTGTCGATCAGCCGATCGAGCGGCAATCCTTCCGCATGCGCAAAGGCCATCGCCTCGCCGACGGCCTGGATGATGCCGGCGCACATGATCTGATTGGTCGCTTTAGCGGCCTGACCCGCGCCGCTAGGGCCGAAGTGCGTGATGGTCTTGCCCAGCTTCTCCAGGATCGGCAGGGCGCGAGCAAAAGCCGCATCATCGCCGCCCACCATAATGGCCAGGGTGGCTGCACGGGCGCCCTCGACGCCGCCGCTCACCGGACAATCGAGAAAATCCACACCGACGGCGTCGAGTCGGGCATGCACCTCGCGTGCTGTTTCCGAGCCGACGGTGGAACAATCCATCACGATCAGGCGTGGACTCAAGCCCGGGTCCAATCCCGCGATCACGGCTTTCAGGTCCTCATCGGCGGACACGCAGATCACCACGGCCTCGCAATTGTGAGCGAGCTCCTCGAGGCTTGAGAAGGCGTGGCAGTGAAGTTCCAGGGCGAGCGCCGTGGCCTTCTCGGCGGTGCGATTCCAGACACCCATCAGCATTCCCGCTCGGTGGAGGTTCCGCGCCATGTGCGCGCCCATCGCGCCGAGTCCGACGAAGCCCGTTTGCATACGTTTCGCTTCCACGACCTTGAGTTGCAACGCGTAGCCTACGGCTTTGCGCCTTGCGCCGCAAAATTCCGACTGGGTGCGGAATGCGAGCGGCTGCAGGTCCCTTAGGGGGAGGTCACCGGACCTGGGTCGAAGGCGCCTATGTGGAGCTACTGCAAGTGGCGTCGACGTCGCGTTTGGCGTTGAGACGCTCGGCGTCGATTTCATCGGAGGTCAAATACTGACGTTCGCCGTCGGGCCCGGTCTTGTACAATTTCCGACCCTCGATGAGCTTCTTATAGCGGTCCTGGGCATCGGCGCATTGTTTCTCGCGCGATTCGGCGACGTCTTGCGCCACCGCATTCTTGGTGTCTTGCGCGGCCTTGTCGCCGCTCGGTGCCGTCTTTGGAGCCGAGGACCGCGCAGGCGCAGGCGCAGCGGTGTGTGCCACATGCGTGCCCAGCAGTTCCACGACTTCGGCATGCACGCCGTCGGGCGGCCGATCGCCATACTGCGTCTTGCCTTGTGCGTCGACCCACTTGTACACGACCGCCGATGCCATCGCGGACCAGAACAGCAAAGCCGTGCACAACAGAACGCGTTTCATCTTCAGATCCTCGCTTGAAAACTACAGCGCACGAGATCCCGCCTCTGCGGTGCGGATGCGCACCGCTTGGCCAAGATCCGAGACGAATATCTTGCCGTCGCCGATCTTGCCGGTGCGCGCGGTTTCGATAATGGCCTCGACCACCCGATCGACTTGCTCATCATCCACCGCCAACTCAAGCTTAACTTTGGGCAGAAAATCCACAACATACTCCGCGCCCCGATAAAGTTCAGTGTGACCCTTTTGCCGGCCAAAGCCTTTGACCTCTGTCACGGTAATACCCTGTACCCCCACTTCTGCCAGAGCGGATCTCACATCATCAAGTTTGAAGGGTTTGATGATGGCGACGACCATTTTCACAGGGGCTTACTCCTTTTTATTCGGTAAGAATGCAGCTTGGCGGCGCGAAATGCACGAAAATTGCTGCAGCACAGCATGATAATTGGGTGACGTGTTTTTCTGATTTGTGACGCTGGAAGCCTGCGCCCGATTGCCTTCCATAGAAAAGCGGCGCGGGCTCTGTTGAGAGACCCGCGCCGCCGGGCCTACGCACCGGCGGGGGAGTTGGCTGAATTGCCGGTGCGATACGCTCCTAAATCGTCCACGACCACGGACAGGCGCCTTAACCTCGGCGACCCCCCGCCCCAGGCAAAGCGGCCATGAGGGCATGTGTCGTTGTGGGCCGGACCCGGCTCTAAATGGCGTCCGGCCCGGTCTCGCCGGTGCGCACGCGTAGCGCCTGTTCAAGCTCGAATACCCAGACCTTGCCATCGCCAATTTTCCCCATTCTGGCCACGTTACAAACGGCTTCCACCACCTGTTCGGCAATCGAGTCATCGACCGCGAGTTCTATTTTGGCTCTCGGCAGGGAGTCGTTCTGGACTGCTGCCGCGCGATACCATTCCGTATGCCCGGGTTCCTTCCCGTAGCCATATACCTCCGTGACGGTTATGCCTTGGATGCCGATATCCGCCACCGCTTGCCGCACTTCATCCAATTTAAAGGGCCTGATGACTGCGGTGATCAGCTTCATGCATTTATGCCCGCATCCGTCGATTAATCGAACGGCCGCCGATGGTGCTTGCGCGTACTATGGGTTTGCTGAATGCAGCTTCCATGCCAGTGCGGACTTGTCTGTAAGTCAGCGACTTGCATGCGCCTCAGGCAAAATTTGCACCGCCGTGGCGCGACCTGGGATCTATTTGCGCTATCGGAGTGCGACGCGAGTTCGACATCGGAGGGAATTGTCATGAGTTTTATGAATGCCAATGGGTTGGATGATCTTGCGCGCCGATTGGCGGAGGCGGTGCCTGCGTCCATGCGCAGCTTTGGACGGGATTTGGAAAACAATTTCAAGGCGGTACTGCAGGCTAGGCTGGCCCGGCTCGACTTGGTCAGTCGGAATGAATTCGATGTTCAGGCAGCCGTATTGGCACGGACTCAGGCCGCCCTCGCCGCGATGGAAGAGAGGCTCAAGGATATCGAAACCAAGCTCTCCTGCGGCCCCGGGTAGGGCCCCTTGCGGGGCGGCAGTGGCAAAGGCGGTCAGCACGGTACTCAGCCGCGCGCCGGCCCGCACTGCCATCGCTCACCTGGGCCTGTCGGCTGGCGCCTATCACCGCGTGCTCAAGCTCGCGCGCCGCTGTGCGGAATTGGCCTCCGAGACGCAAATCCGCCGGATTGACGTGTCCGAGGCCGTGAATTTGCGCGCGCTGGATCGAATTTCGCCTTGATGATGCGGGGGCACGAGCGGCGCTTCACGCAAAGAACCGCCTTCGAGTACCCTTCGATGATGCTTCACCCGCAAGCCCGTGCTCTTCTCGATCTGATTGAGCACAAGGGACTCCCGCCGACCCACACGCTCTGCGTGGGCGATGCCCGTGCGGTTTACCGCGAGCGGCGCCACCTCACACAGCCGTTGCCGCCCGAGGTCGGCTGCGTACACGATCTGCGGGCGAGCGGGCCAAACGGGCCTGTCTCGCTGCGTTTGTACCGGCCGCTCGGCGCCGACGGCGACTCTGTGCTGCCCGTGCTCGTCTATTACCATGGGGGTGGCTGGGTGATGGGTGATCTCGATACTCACGACACGCTATGCCGTGAACTCGCGAACCTCTCGGGCTGTGCGGTGGTGGCGGTCGACTACCGCTTGGGCCCGGAGCACCGCTTTCCGGCGGCGGTGACCGATTGCATTGCCGCTACGCGCTGGGTGCGCGACCACGCCGGCGAGTTCAAGCTCGACCGATCACGCCTCGCGGTGGGTGGCGACAGCGCCGGCGGTAACCTTGCGGCGGTCGTGTCGATCGACGCGCGCGACCGGGGCGATCTACCGATCGCGTTCCAATTGTTGATATATCCCGCGACCGACATGCACTGCACCGCTCCCTCGCATGTCGAGAACGGTCACGGCTATTTGCTGACGCGTGAGACAATCAACTATTTCGTCGGTCACTACATTGCAGACCGGGCGCAGCACGACGATTGGCGCGCTTCGCCGCTTTTGTGCCCCGATTTGTCGAATCTGCCGCCGGCGTTGGTGCTGACCGCGGGCTTCGATCCACTGCGCGACGAAGGCGCTGCCTATGCGAAGCGACTTACCGCCGCCGGCAACCCGACGGCTTATGTCGTTTTCGCTCGCCAGATCCACGGCTTCGTGACCATGGGAAAGGTGATCGACGAGGCGGGCTCTGCGATCGCGCTGTGTGCTGGGGAATTGCGGCGCGTATTGAGACCCGACGCATGAGATCCGCTACGCGAGGAGGCCGTCGTGCTTTCGACTGAGATTGCCTTCGACATGTGTGAATTGGAGCGGTGGGCTGAATTTGTGCGCCGGGCAATACCGCCTACACCCCAGTACGTCTACCCGAAACTTTCGCGGCGCGCCGGATGCACGGTATGGGTAAAGCATGAAAATCACACCCCGACCGGTGCATTCAAGGTGCGCGGCGGTCTTGTCTACCTTGAGCGCCTCCGCCATGCGGTTCCGAACACACGCGGCGTCGTGTCGGCGACGCGCGGCAATCACGGTCAATCCATTGCGTTTGCCGCCGCCCGCACCCGCGTTCCGGCGACCATTTATGTGCCGCGTGCAAATTCTCCCGACCAGAATTCCGCCATCGCGGCATTCGGTGCCAAGGTGGTGGAGTTCGGACGCGATTTTGACGAAGCGAAGCACGAAGCGTTCCGCGTCGCGGCCGCGGATGGGTTGCACTTTGTCCCCTCGTTTCATAGAAACCTCGTCATCGGGGTCGCAAGCTATGCGCTTGAACTGTTTCGCGCGGCCGGTGCGTTGGATGTCGTGTATGTCGGGGTGGGGATGGGATCGGGGATCACCGGATTGATGGCGGTACGCGACCTACTCGGTCTGAAGACGGAAATCGTCGGAGTCAGTGCCGCCAACGCACCGGCCACCGCGCTCTCCTTCGCCGCTGGACGACCGGTCGCAACGCCGTCGGCGCATACATTTGCCGATGGTCTCGCCACGCGTGAACCGCAGGCGGATGCGATCGCGGCTATTTGCCGCGGTGCCGCTCGCATGGTGCAAGTCGGCGAGGACGCGATCGCCGAGGCGATCAGGATTTACTTCGACGACGCGCATCAGGTCGCAGAAGGCGCCGGCGCTGCGCCGCTTGCCGCAATGCTGCAAGAGCGCCGGCTGCTCGCAAACAAGAACGTCGCTGTCGTCTTGAGCGGCGGGAATATCGAGCGAACGCGGTTTCTCGAGGTTCTCAGCGGCGCTACACCATCGGCGGTGTGACGATGAATCGACAACTTCAAGGGAGTACGAAATGCCGAACCATACCGACGATTACGATGGCGGATGCACTTGCCGGTATGTGCGCTATCGCATGAGCGGCCGACCGCTCTTTGTTCATTGTTGCCATTGTCGATGGTGCCAACGGGAGACCGGTTCGGCATTCGCGCTCAACGCCATGATCGAGGCGGATCGCGTCGAGATACTGACCGGTGAAGTGATGACCATCGCCACGCCGACATTGAGCGGCAAGGGTCAGAAGATCGTCAGATGTCCGACATGCCGCGTCGCGCTGTGGAGCAACTACGCGGGCGCAGGGGATGCCATTCGCTTCGTGCGAGTGGGGACCCTTGACGAGCCAGAGCACATGCCCCCTGACATTCAAATCTATACCGCGTCCAAGCTACCGTGGGTCGCGCTCGCGCCGGACATCCCGGCCGTGCCCGAGTACTACAAGGCCTCGGAATACTGGCCCAAAGACAGATTGGAGCGCCGAGCGCTCCTGATGGCACGGGCGCGTAATCAGCTTTGACTGGGAGGTCTTTGCCAGACTCACTTGATCATGCGCAATTGATTGGGACGCGCCGGATCTCGATGAGGGATTTTCAAGGTCGGATTCCAGTAACATGACGGGCAATTCCGCCGGGATGTACTGCGGTGCAGCTGATGGCCATCAAAAAACGTAGTACACCGACGATATCCGGTCGAGAAGCGCTCGCTCGGCTGCGGCATGGAAATCGGCGTTTTGTGGCCGACGTACGCAGCAGTGACACCTTGCCAAGTCGAGCCCGCCGCATCGAACTGACCGCGGGCCAAGAACCATTCGCGGCTATTCTCGGGTGTTCCGATTCGAGAGTGCCGGTGGAGATCATCTTCGATCAAGGACTGGGCGATCTGTTTGTCATCCGCGTAGCCGGCAATATCGTCGCTCCGTCGCAAATCGGTAGCGTCGAATTTGCCGCCGAACAATTCGGCACCCGCCTGGTGGTCGTCCTCGGGCATTCGAATTGCGGCGCCATTCAAGCGACTCTCGAGCAACTGCAGCGGCCCAAAGAAAATCAATCGCGCAATCTGCATGCGATCGTGGACCTGGTGCGGCCTTCGGTTGAAAATCTGCTGGCAACGGATTTGAAACATGATCTGGATGAGCTGGTCCATCAGGCGGTGCGCGCCAATATCAAGGCGTCGGTGAATCATTTGCGGCACGGCTCGGAGATCATCGAGCAATTGATTCAATATGACCGACTGCTGGTGGTTGGTGCCGAGTATTCGCTGGAGACCGGCGAGGTCGATTTCTTCGAGGATGGGGCCCTCGTTGAGGAACGAGGCGCGCGCCGATGAGCTTGCGGGTCGGTAAGCCTTTCTCAGTTGGACTCCGGTAGGTCACATGGTGACGTTGGAAGATCTCAACAATCGTGGATCCGGCACGCTCCCGGGATATCTCGGTATCGTCATCACTCGGGTGGGCACCGCAGAGATTGTCGCCGAACTCGAAATCAAAGACGCGCTGATGGCGCCAAACGGTTTTCTGCATGCCGGCAGCCTGGTCGCGCTGGCGGATACCTCTTGCGGTTACGGCTGCCTTGCAAACTTGCCGGAAGGTGCATCGGGCTTTACCACCATCGAGCTCAAGTCCAATCACCTCGGCACTGCTCGCGATGGAACGATCGTGAGCCTCGCCCGCGCCGTGCATTTCGGCAAGACCACCCAAGTATGGGACGCGGTCGTGACGCACAAGGAAACAGGCAAGACAATCGCGCTGTTTCGCTGCACGCAGCTGATCCTGTATCCAAAATGAACATCGAGCTTAAGGGAGCGCGGGCCGGCCGGTACGGCGGCGCTTTACTCCGCTGCGCGGCGGCGAGTACTATCGCGGCCCCGAATCAGTGCGCCCGTAGCTCAGCTGGATAGAGTGTCGGCCTCCGAAGCCGAAGGTCCCGCGTTCGAATCGCGGCGGGCGCGCCACCGATTCTTCGTATCCCTGCCCCTTAGGTGGCGGCGCCCAGCGCTTCGCACCCCATGCGGTGAAATCCGCGCGATGACAGTCAAGATTCATCACATTCCATGCGACATAAGTAGGCGATTAACCTGTTGATTTACATATAATTAATAATATGCGTTCAGCAGCGACCCAGGATTACCAATGTCGGCCAATCGCCCCCGTCCCACACCTACTATTTGTTGAATATCAAGGTGTCCTCACCCCTGGCGTTCTTGGCGGTAGCCGTAAGCGTTTTGCCGCCCAACTGATACGTCGTCAGGACGGTCGTTTCATTGCCGTCCGTGCCGACCGTTTTCATATTGAGCGTTATGCCTTGTGCGGACTGCGAGTACGTCCGTGTTTGCGCCTTAAATGCCGCACTGGCAGCGAACATTGATTTCGCGACATCGAGTTTCCAGGCGCCGATCAGCGGGTCCGCCGCGGCGCCCGCCGCGATTGCGGCGCCGACCACGGCGAACAGAGTCGCAAACATCAGGTTGGCAATAAACTGCTTCATGATTACTGCCCCGTCGTTGTTGTTCTTAATCGTCGATTTCATCGACACGGCCGCCGAACGGCGTACCGCGTTGCGGGCGCTAGCTTGCCCGCTCGCGCTGGCGCGCACAAGGACGGTCCTGGGAGCGGCATGGTCGCATCCCCTATGCTCGCTAAGCACAAGAGCGTCTGGTGATCATTATTGTGTATCATGGTACATTGGTACTAATATTGATACCGAAAAAAACTTCATGGCCACGCCCAAGTCGAAATCGAAGTCCAAGCGCCTCGCAGTGCAGCGGGTCCAGACCGGCGTGCGCATGGAGCGCCGCGTCCTGAAGGTGCTGAAGGCGCTGGCGGAATACAAGGACATGACATTGGGGGACATGCTGGAAGGCATGGTGCTGCACGCGTTTGACGGCAAGACGCCGTTCACCGCACGGACGCTGCGCAAGATAGCCGAACTCAAAAGCATCTACGAACTCGATCTCGACGCGCGCTCCAGCCACCGGCTCAGGGAGAAGGCGTGATCGACGCGGAATTCATTCGCGCGCTGGAGGAGTGCACGCTCGCGGAGGAGGAATTCGATCATGCGGGCCATGTGCGCGCCGCATACTTGTACTTGCAGTCGGGCGATTTCGTCGAAGGCCTTGGGCGCATGCGCCGGGCGATCCGCAACTATGCCGGCTCCCTGGGCAAACCCGATCGCTATCATGAAACGATCACGGTGGCCTACGTCGCGCTGATTCAGCAAGTGTTATACGAGCGCGGGCACGGCGGCGCTTGGACCGAGTTCGCGCGAGCTGCGCCGGAACTATTCGAACGCGGCCTGCTGCTGAAATTCTATTCTCGCGCCGAGTTGCAATCGGAACTTGCGCGAAGAATATTCGTGCTGCCCGGTAGCGGGTCCGCGCTACGGCAAGCTGGCGCGCCCGGCTCCGACTAAGGCCGAGGCCTTGCCGGCCGGCTCGCGCTTGGGGCTCGATTGAGCATTCGCCGGGCGCGCGATACCGCGCCCGCCATCGCTCGCGCCTTTGCCGCCGAAAGAGGACGCGGGGAGCAATCGGTCGAGCAGCCCGTCCGTGGCTTCGCCGGAATTCAGCAGTCGGCTGGTCCATTGCAGCGAGGGGGTGCCCTTCTTGCCTGCCTGCAGCGAAACGGAGCTCAGGCTCGACCGCCACAAGGTAAGCACCCGAACTCGATCGAAGGTTCTAAATTCGGACAGCCGCTGCCAAACGGGCCTGTCGCTGATCAGCTTGCCGTCCGCGAGGTCGGCATGAGCGTCGGATTCGAATACCGAATGTCCGCGCGGCCGAAATTCCTCGGGGTAAGGTGCATTTGTCCCGGGGATGCCGGACACCGAATATTTTTCCGGCGCGCCGAACAAAGACGCCGGCAATTGCGTCGATTGGCGGGAATTGCTCGGTTCGACCCGGCCGATGACACCGGCGTCGGATGCTTGCTCACCCGCCAGGGCTTCGCCGGCGCGAACCAGCGTGATCGCAACCAATCCGATTAGAAATCGATCGCAGACGCCGGCGCGGCGCGGCGCGCTTATGAGCGGTCGTGCTTCCTTAATTGAGCGGCATTCGGTCATGTGTGTTGGATGCATCGTCGCATTCCGAGCGACGAAGCCAGCATCCGACATACTGGTCGGGAAACTGTGTGACATGCGTCACATATTCGCGATTCGCGTCGATTAATGCCACCGTATCGCAACATAACGAATGCACGAAGCGCGATTATGTTCGCTTCGTGCTCATGGGGAGTCGCGCCAAGCGGCCCGCCCCTTCTCCCACTCGCGTCCGTCGAACGCCGTCACGGACATGGACTGGATCGTTCCGCCGTCGATGCAGCGGACGTTCACGCTGATGCAGTCGGGGTGCGAACGTGGAATGTAAAAGGATTTGACGCCGCAGCTGGCGCAAAAATAATGCTGCGCGACTCGCGTGTTGAACGTATAGGTAATGAGGGCATCCCGACCGCTGATCAAAGTGAAGCGATCCGCGGGCACGATCAGATGCAGATAGCCGAGCATACTGCATATGGAACAGTTGCAGTCGGCCACTTCGAGATTTGCGGGCGCGAGCACCGCGAATCGAACGCGACCGCAGTGACAACCGCCGGCGTGCGTGACCATCAGTGCGGCGCGAGCTCGATCAACGTGCGGAGACGGTTACTGATGTTTGTGCTCTTGAGCGGCCAAATCGTCGACCAAGGACATTAAGCGCTCCGGGGTCCCCGCGGTGCGCACATCCGCCACGTATTTTCCGTTGATTACAAACGTCGGAACGCCGTCGATGCGATAACGCTGCACGAGTTGATCGGCTCTTTGCAAGGCGGTCTCGACCGAAAACGAGTGGTATGCCTTCTTGAATTCTTCTTCGGAGATACCGAATTTCTTAACAAAAGTGGCTTGCAGTCGCTCCGATGCGGCCACGTCGTTAAAGTCGCTGGCCACCAAGGGATTCCCGTTGACATGGATTTCCTTGAATACCTCGCTGTGCAATTGGTCGAGCTTGCCGAGGCTCTCCAGGGTGTAATAAAGACGCGCCAACGACCGGTGGCCTTCACTCCAGGTGACGTGTACTCGCGAGAAGCTGATGTACGCCGGCTTGGTTTTCTTCCATGATTCGACCAAGGGGTCGATCGCGTAGCAATGCGGGCAGGCATACCAGAAGAACTCGAGCACCTCGACCTGACCGGCGGATACAGCGGTCGGCTGCGCCGGCACGAGCCGCGTGTAGTTGACGCCCTCCTGCCACAACGTGGGCGCGGTGAGGCTCGCGGCCGCCGCCGCAGGTGCCGCTACGGTCGAAGCGACCGCGGCCAAAATCGTATTGCGGGCGCCGCTGTCGCCGGTCGCATCCTCGACGGGCTGCGAACCGTCTTCATTCGGTCGTGTAAGCGCGGCGGGCTGCGCAGGCTTTTGAGCGTCCGCTTTCTGCTCCGCCTGCGCGGCTGTGCTGCCGCCGGCCGGCGGCGTCAATGCGGTCACGGGCGGTACGCTGCGCCCAGCGCGTTCATCCGCCGTTTGTTGCTTGCTGCATGAGGATAGAGCCAGGGCTGCGCACAGGAGCAATACCAATCGTGATGCGTGCATCGTCAGCGAAGTCCTTGAACGTAGGAGGAGAGATTGCGAATGTCGTCGACCGATAGCCGTTTGGCAATCGTCGCCATGATGCCGCCCGGCCCCGGTGGGCGAGCGCCCGATGCGTAGTCATTTAGCTGTTTAGCGATGTATGCGGAATGCTCGCCGTGCAAAGAGGGAAAATCCGCCGGCTCGTTGCCGTGGCCGTGTGGGCCATGGCAAGCCATGCAGGCGGGAATGCCGCGGGCCTTTTCGCCGCCTCGATAGAGCTTCTCGCCGGCCCGAAAATAAGTCGGATCCGCCTCCAAACCCGTGTTGGCCAGACCGTCGAAATAAGCGGCAAGATCCGCCATATCCTGCGGACTCAAGGGCGCCGCCATCGGTATCATGATCGGGCTGTTGCGTTTGCCTTCCTTGAAATTCCGTAGTTGCTCGACAATGTAGCCGGCGCCGAGTCCGGCGAGACTCGGCCACTCCGGATTGATGCTGTTGCCGTTTGCGCCATGACAGCCTTGGCAAACGGTTGCCTTGCTCGCGCCGGCTTCCGCGTTGCCGGTGGCCAGAGCCGCGGTGCAGGCGATTGAACCGAAAATTGTCGCTGCGAAAATCCAAAAGCGCTTCATATCGGTCGTAACCCTGCCTTTATCGAAGCTCGCCGCGGCAAATTGTACACTACAGGTCATATCTTGCGTCCATACGGCCATGTCGACCTACCCCACTGTAAAGTTCATGACGAGCGCGGCCGAGGCGCACCAGCTTGCGCCGGACACCGGCCGCGAAATCGCATTCGCGGGACGCTCCAATTCCGGCAAATCCACCGCGATCAACGTCATCACGCAACGCTCTGGGCTCGCGCGAGTGAGCCGCACGCCGGGACGGACCCGGCTGATAAATTTTTTCGAACTGGCGCCCGAGCGACGGCTGGTCGACCTGCCGGGCTACGGATTCGCCAAGGTTCCGCACAAGGTGCGCGCTCGTTGGCTCCAGTTGATGGAGCATTACTTCAATGTGCGTGAATCGCTGGTGGGGCTGATGCTCATCGTCGATAGCCGCCGTGGTCTTGGCGCCCAGGATGCCGCCATGCTCGAGTGGGCGCTGGCCCGCGATCGGCAGGCGCATGTTCTCCTGAGCAAAACGGATAAGCTCAACCGGCGCGATGCGCTGCGCGTGTTGCACGAGACGAAGGCGGCCTGCAGCGATACGGCGGTGACCACACAATTATTTTCGGCGAACGCGGGCCAAGGGTTGGAAGAGGCACGGTCGGTCATGGAACGCTGGCTCGGCTAGCGGGCAAAAAAAGGCCCCGGTGGGCGCCCTTAAGGCAGCCACCGAGGCAGACCAACCCGGCATGGGGATGACAAACCGGGCCTACCCGCTCAGGGAGAAGAGCGGGGAGCGTTTTCACACTCAAAAGATTAGATGGGGATGCGGCCCAAAAGTTCCAGCCCTAACACGTCAATTATTTTCAGGCGGCTGAAGGCATCGGATCTCGCAGCAATCGATTGAATAATCCCGCAAAACTTGCTGATTGTCCGACCCAACTTGACGATAGTAACGAATTCTTCACAATTCGATTCTTGCGCCTTCAATGCGCTTCGTCCCAGTTTCGGCCTACACCGATATCGACCTTGAGCGGTACGGCAAGTTCCGCCGCGCGCGCCATGGATTCGCGCACTTTGGGCACTATGGGCTCGATCGCCTCATCGGCCACCTCCAGCACGAGTTCGTCGTGCACTTGCATGATGAGGCGCGCGGGTGCGCGCGAGGTCTGAAGCCAACCGTCGACCTCGATCATGGCGCGCTTGATGATATCGGCGGCGGTGCCTTGCATGGGCGCGTTGATGGCGCTGCGTTCTGCGTATTGGCGCAGAGCCTGGTTGCGGGAGCGAATTTCGGGCAGATACAGCCGCCGGCCAAACACCGTTTCCACAAATCCAGCCTCGCGCGCCTGATTGCGAGTCTCATCCATGTAGCGTTTCACGCCGGGATAGCGTTCGAAATAAAGATCCACATAGCGTTGCGCATCGCCGCGGCCGATGCCCAATTGCCGGGCAAGGCCGAATGCCGACATGCCGTAAATCAAACCAAAGTTGATCGCTTTGGCCGAACGCCGCTGATCGGGGCTGACCTCAGCAAGGGGAATGCCGAACACCTCCGCTGCGGTGGCTTGATGCACGTCGCGATCCTCCGCGAAAGCCTTGAGCAGCGTCGCGTCGCCCGACAAGTGCGCCATGATGCGCAACTCGATTTGCGAATAGTCGGCCGCTACCAGCGAGTAGCGCGGCGGAGCCACGAAAGCCTGGCGGATGCGCCGACCCTCGGGAGTCCGGATTGGAATGTTCTGCAAGTTGGGGTCGGACGAGGACAAGCGGCCGGTGGCCGCGACTCCTTGGTGATAGCTTGTATGGATGCGTCCCGTTTCTTCGTCGATCTGTTCGGGCAGCTTATCCGTATAGGTCGACTTGAGTTTGGCGACACCGCGGTATTCGAGGATCAATTTCGGCAAGGCGAAAGAGACGGCCAATTCCTCGAGCACATCCTCGGCCGTCGACGGCTGGCCGGTCGGGGTCTTGCGCAGCACCGGCAAGCCCAACTTGCCGAAGAGTATCTCTTGCAATTGCTTGGGCGAATCGACATTGAACGGCCCGCCCGCTTCCCTGTGCGCCTGCGCTTGCAGCTCCACCATCCGCGCCGCGAGTTCGTGGCTCTGCGCCTTGAGAAGCGCGCGATCGACCAAAACGCCGGCCCGTTCCATGCGGTACAACACCGCCACCAGCGGTTGTTCGATGGATTCATAGAGCATCTTCAATCGGGGCAGCGCCTCGATTTGCGGCCAGATCGCCCGATGCAACCGCAGCGTGATGTCCGCGTCCTCGGCCGCGTATTCCGTCGCGCGATCCACGTCGACCTGATTGAAGGTGATTTGCTTCGCGCCTTTGCCCGCGACATCTTCGTAGTGAATGGTCTTGATTCCGAGATATTCCTCGGCCGTCGAGTCCATGTCGTGGCGAGTGGCCACACTGTTGAGCACGTACGACTCGAGCATGGAATCGTAGCGCTGTCCGCGCAGCTCGATCCCGTAATTCGCGAGGATGTGGGTATCGAACTTCAGATGATGGCCAAGCTTGGGAAGCGAGGCGTCCTCGATTAAGGGTTTGAGCGCGGTGAGCACCCGGTCGCGATCGAGCTGTTGCGGCGCCCCCGCGTAATCATGGCCGAGCGGCACGTAAGCGGCTTCTCCGGGCGTTATCGCGAAGGACAGCCCCACGATCCGCGCACGCATGTAGTCCAAGCTGTCGGTCTCGGTATCGAAGGACACGAGCGGCGCCGCGGCGAGCCTGGCGAACCAGGCGTCGAAGGCCTCCTGCGAAAGAATCATTTGATAGTTGCGGGGCTGCGCCAGGGCGAGCGGTTGGCCTGCATCCGATGCCTTGGCGGTTGCGGCTTGCTCCGCGGCCGGCACCTCGGCCGGACTCGACGACGGGGACTCCAACGAATCCAACGACTTCAGCAGTGCGCGCAGTTCCAGCCGCGTGTACAGATCCCGAAGCCGTTTGAGATCCGGCGGGCCGCCAACCAGCCCCTCCGGTGTGATGCCCAGCTTCAGCGACTTATCGATGGTTGCGAGCTTGCGCGACAACTCGAGCACCGGCAGCTCGCTGCGTAAGTTCTCGCCCACCTTGCCGGTGACTTCTGCGGCATGAGCGGTGAGCGCGTCCAGTGTCTGGTATTGATTCAGCCACTTGGCCGCGGTCTTGGGCCCGACGCCGGTGACGCCGGGGATGTTGTCCGAGCTGTCGCCCACCAATGCGAGATAGTCGATGATCTGTTCGGGAAACACGTCGAATTTCGCCTTGACGCCCGCGCGATCGAGGCGTGTGTTGCTCATGGTGTTCACCAGGGAGATTCGCGGGCCGACCAGCTGCGCCATGTCCTTGTCGCCGGTCGAGATCAACACATCGTAGCCCGCTGCCGCCCCATGTTCGGCGAGCGTACCGATCACATCGTCCGCCTCGACGCCGGGGATCCGTAAAAGCGGCAAGCCCATGGCCTGCACCGCCTGCAACACAGGCTGCACTTGCGAGCGCAGCTCATCGGGCATCGGCTCGCGATGGGCTTTGTATTGATCGAACAAATCGTCTCGAAACGTGCGGCCGGGCGCATCGAAAACCACAGCGACCCGCTCCGCTGACTCCTCCCTGATGAGTTTGTTCAGCATGTTGAGGACGCCGAGCACGGCTCCGGTCGGCTCGCCTTTGGAATTACTGAGCGGCGGCAAGGCGTGAAACGCCCGATACAGATATGAGGAGCCGTCAACCAAAAGCAGCTTTCGCGCGTTCATGAATTCTAGGGAGAGGCCTGTGGCAGGGCGGGGTTCGAGGTGGGCGCCGCATCGGTCCCCGTTCCTGGCTCGGGCACCGCCGCCTTCGGTTCGGGACTTGCGGGCGCGGCCGGCTCGGGAGCAGGCTCGGCAGGATGATCCGCAGGGGCGGTTGAGGTGGGCAATTTGGGCGGGGCCGGAAATTTCACCCTTTTATGGGGGTGCTCTGCATCGGGGAGCACCAGCGGCCCTTTTTGCCCGCATCCGCATATTGTCGCGGTCAGGCCGAAAAGGACCCATAGGCAAAGGATTCTCATGCGGTAAAGTATACCGCTGGCCGCCGTGCGGCAGTTTGACCGGAACTTACCTGTCGGCGACTCGGTCCGAAGACTTGTTGCAGCTACCGTGGAGATTGCCGATGAATCGCAAATCAGGGGTCTTGTTGGGCATTATCGCGCTGGGCGCATCGGGTTCAGCGTTGGCGGGCAATCCGCTCGGCGCTTACGTCGGTTTCGGCGTGGGCGCGTCCAATGTCGGAAACAATAATTATGGCAACGGCTATGGCTATGGCTGCGGCCCCTATGCCTGTTATGGATATGGCGGTAATTATGGCACCAGCGTCGTCTCCTGGAAGGTGATGGCCGGCATCCGACCGCTGTCCATCGTGGGCGCGGAAATCGAGTACATGGACTTCGGCAGCTCCAACGGCAACAACGGTTACTACAATAGTTATTATTATTCGGGCGCCAACACGCATCCGAAGGCGACCATCCTGTACGGAGTGGGATATCTTCCGCTGCCGCTGCCCTATCTCGATGTCTTTGGCAAGCTCGGGGTCGCGCGGCTGCAGACCAACGAGAGCGCCTATTACAACCCGTCGGCGTGCCCGCTGCCCAGCGCCAGCGGCTGCTCCGGCACGCTGGCCGCTGGCATCAATCAAACGAACGACAAGTTCGCTTACGGCGCGGGTGTGCAAGCGAAGTGGCAGGATTTCGCCTTCCGCGCCGAGTATGAGGGCGTCAGCTCGGAATACGGCAATCCCGCCGCGGTGTCGATCAGCGTGACCTGGACATTCTAGGCGCGCTGTATACTGCGGCGGTGACCGCAGTTTCAGACGCCCGTGCGATACTCGCGGCTGCGTGCGTGGCTGTTGCGCTCTCGGCATGCACGCCGCGAGCGCTGGTCAGCCCACCGAGCGATGAAGCCGATCCGACGACCCGCGCGCTGCGCGCGAAAATCACGACCATCGTGGTGATTTACGCGGAGAACCGCGCATTCGATAATCTCTATGGCGATTTCCCGGGTGCGCACGGCCTCGCCGACGTGTGGGACCAGGATGGGCGGCCGCTGCCCGCGTACGCCGCACAGCAGGACCGCGACGGCACGCCGCTCGCGGTGCTGCCGCCGACCTGGGGCGGTGTGACCGCGCCCGGCTACACTCCCGTGATCACGCAAGCCGAAAGCGCCGGCTTGCCGAATGCACCGTTCTCGATCGAGCACGCGTTCACGGCACAATCGGGCGTAACGCTGTCGGCCTCGGTTGTTACTCGCGACCTGAACCACCGCTTCTTCGAACATCAGATGCAGATCGACGGCGGCCGCAACGATCAATATGCCGCCTGGTCCGATGCAGGCGGCCTCACCATGGGGCACTACGACACGCGGCAGAGCGCGCTCTACGCGCTCGCGCGCCAATACGTGTTGGCCGATCAGTTTTTCCAGGGCGCCTTCGGCGGCTCCTTCCTGAATCATCAATATCTCATTTGCGCCTGCTCGCCGCAGTATCCGAATGCGGACTCGGCGCCGGCGAAGCCCTCCATTGCGATACTCGAGCACGATGCCGAGGGGCATTACTTGCCGCGGCTGAAGACGGCCAAGGACTCGCCGGCATCGGCGCTCGATGGACCGGCCAAGTTTGCGAAAAGCGGCAATATCGCACCCGATAATTACTTCGGCGACGGCAAATTCCATGCCGTGAATACCATGCAGCCCCCCTATCAGCCGAGCGGCAATGCGCCGGCCGCCGCTGACACGGGCGGTCTATACGCAGACCCGGCGAAAGCTAGCACCTTGCCCCCGCAGACCGGATCCACAATCGGCGATCGCTTGAGCGCGAAGAACGTTGAGTGGGCCTGGTATGCAGGTGCATGGGATGCCGCGATCGTGGACGGCAAACAGCCGGCGAGTCTGGCTCGGCAGGTGATCTATGCCCCCGATGCGCCGGCGGCCGCGCCGGATTTCCAGCCCCATCATCAACCGTTCAATTACTACGCGAATTTCGACCCGGCGACGCATCCCGAGGAGCGGGCGGCGCATTTGAAGGACTATCGGGACCTCCTCGCCGATATTGCCGCAGGCCGCCTGCCGCCGGTTACGTTCTACAAGCCGCAGGGCAATCTCAATCAGCACCCAGGCTACGCTTCGATCGCGGATGGCGATGCGCATATCGCGGATCTCGTCGCCAAGCTGCGCGCCGCTCCGCAGTGGAGCGGCATGGTGATCGTGATTACGTATGACGAATACGGTGGTGCCTGGGACCATGTGGCTCCGCCGCGGGGAGATCTTCTCGGTCCCGGCGCGCGCATTCCGGCGTTGATCGTGTCGCCATACGCCAAACAAGGGACGGTGGATCACACCCAGTACGACACCGACTCGATACTGCGTTTGATGATTCGCCGCTTCGATCTTGCCGGGCTGCCCGGCATCGCGATGCGCGATCAGGCGCTAGCCGAACATCACGAGCCGCCCATGGGCGACCTGACCAACGCGCTCAACCTCGCGCGCTAGATTCGGCTCGCCGGACTTACTGCGCTGGCGGCTGGGACGTGGGGGCCATCGGCTTATGCGGCGGGGGCGGCGGCGCTCCGCCATTGGCCGCGGGTCCGCCATTCGCCTTGGCGCTCATCACTTCCACCTCGAATATCAGCACCGAATTGGCCGGGATTCCCGGTCGCGGACTCGGGCCGTAGGCGAGTTCGGCGGGCACGTACAACTGCCACCGGGCACCCGGCTTCATCATGACCAGCGCTTCCTGCCAGCCCTTGATCACACCGCTCACGCCGAAGGTGGCCGGCTGGCCTCGCGAGAAGGAGCTATCGAATTCCGTGCCATCGATCAACTTGCCGCGGTAATTCACCGTCACTTGATCGCTGGCGGCGATCGGCTGGCGCCTTTGCATCGCCCGCCGCGAGCACCTTGTATTGCAGGCCCGATTCGGTGGTTTTGACGCCCGGTTCTTTGGCGTTGTGCGCCAGGAACTCCTGCCCCGCGGTCTTATTGCGGGCCGCAAAGGCGGTCATCATCGCACGCGCATATTCTTGCACCTGCTGCCGGTCGGCCTGCGTCGATTTCTTGCCTTGCAATCCGTCCTTCACGCCGCGGTTGATCGCATCGGCATTGATCTCACTCGAGGCGCCGATGGAACGCAATTGTTCGCCGAATGTCAGGCCGAACAAATAGCTGGCTTGATCACTCGATATCGGCGCTGGAGCGGGCGGTGCCGCGGCTTCGGCCGGCGGTGCGGCCGTCGCAGAAGAGGGCGTTTGCGCGTAGACAAGGGGCGCGATCGCGAGCATGACGCCGAATCCGCCGAGACGGCGCAGCCATCGAAAGTTATGTTGTTTCATGGCCGCGCACGATACCCGATTCAATGCTGCGATAGCTAGGCAATTCGCAAAGACGGCCGTTATCTGCCGTCACAGGTTCGGTTCACTTGCGCTCGCGGGCGATCCACGCTTCCACATCCTCGAGCTTCCTGGGAATAGCGGACGTGAGCAGCCGATAGCCTTGCTCGGTCATCAGGACCTCATCCTCGATGCGCACGCCGAATCCCTGCGTCGGCAGATAGACGCCAGGCTCGACGGTAAACACGGCGCCCACCGGAATCGGCTTTTCGTAGTCGCCTGCATCGTGCACATCGAGTCCGACGAAGTGTCCGAACCCATGAATGAAATTGGCGAGATAGCCGGAACGGCGCAACGATTCCTCGGCCGCATGCTGCAAATCCGCCATGGATGCGCCCGGCTTGATGGCCGCAAAAATATCCTCCTGCGCCTGATATACCGCGCGATAAACCGCCGCCTGTTCCGCCGTGAAGCGTCCGGATACCGGGTAGGTGCGCGTGACGTCCGAGGCATAGCGACCATACTCGGCGGCAGCGTCGACCACGACCAGGTCACCGGTCTGCAGGATTCTGGAATTCTTGTCCCAGTGCAGTACAGCGCCGTTCGGGCCACTGCCGACGATGGACGAATACGACAGGCCGGTGGCCCCGTTGGCAAAGAACGCATATTCAAGTTGCGTCTGAACGTCGCGCTCCGAGACGCCCGCAACCGTCGCGCGCGCGACGGCATTGTGGCCTTGCGCAGTAATCGCGATGGCGCGCTCCATGCGCTCGAGCTCCTCGGGCCCATGAGCCGCACGCAGATCGGCGAGCAGGCCTCGCTTATAGACCACCTTGAGGCCGAATCGGCTGGCGAGGCGTAGCGCCAGCTCATCGTCGTTGCGGTCCGCTTTGCCCATGCCGGCCGGCGCGATGATCGCGACGCAATCGTGGTGCAGTCCCGTACCGGCCAGCGCGGAATCGGGTGAGCCGCGCAGGACTCGATCGACGCCGTACTTCTTGAGCAACTCCGGCGAGACCGGCTCGCGCGGCCCGGTCCAGCGCTCGGCCTCCGGGTCCCGCGCCTTCAGGAACAGCACGACCTTGCGGTAGGACGACTTGGGCTGCAGCACGAGGTGCGCGTCCGGTTCGTTGATCCCGGTCAGCCAGAAAAAGTCGGCATCCTGACGGTAGTCCTCGGTGATGCCGTTCACTTCCCCCTGAGAGGAAATGACGGCAGCGCAGTTCCCGAGCTCGGCCAGCACGCGGGCCCGGCGTTGCTGATAGACGGCAACGGGCAGCTCGGGCGGCGGCGACGGGTTCGGATGAGCGAAGTTTCCACTCAAGTTCGCCGCGAGCAGGAGGGCACTAAGCATGTTGATCGATCCTCATGTTCGCAGGTACGGGTGCGACCGGAATTTCAGCCTACGCTGCGCCAGAACGTTCTCGCAAGGGCCAGGAGCCTGTCTGAGTATTCCACGTGAGCCGCGTTGGCTTGGCGAGGGAGCGGATGCAAGGCGCGCGGCGCAGGACGTAGTAGGCGCTACGGCCAAGCCGCGCAACACCGCAGACGCCCCTCACCAAGCCAACCCGGAGGGACCGGGCAGATTTCGCGTCATCCGTTGTTGTCGCCTCCTTATTGGGTCTTACCCAACCACGTCGGCTCCGCCTCGGCTGACGCGAAATCTGCCACGGTCGCGGCCACGTGGAATACTCAGACAGGCTCCTAACTCAGCTCGAATTCTTGAAGCGGGCTGCGATCCGCCGGTACGCCTCACGGAACGGAATATTGTCCTTGGCCACCAAGGCGTTCGCGGCCGCTGCGGCATGAATGCTCGGATCCAGGCGAATGTTGTCCGGCTTGAAGTGAACCCCGGCAAGCGCGCTCGGCAGGATGTCGAGCGTCTGCTGACAGGAGTCGATCGCGCGGAACAGGGGCGGCTTGATGAGCTGCAGATCGCGGTGATAGCCCGAGCTCATTTTTTGGGTGATGCCGAGCACCTCGTTGAGCGCCGCCTGCGCGACGGCGCTGCGCCCGCGCATCAGCTCGAATACATCCGGATTGCGCTTTTGGGGCATGATGGAGGAGCCCGTGGTAAAGCCTTCCGGCAGGCTCACGAAGCCGAATTCATGGGTGTAGAACAGCACCAGATCGGCCGCGAGGCGCCCGATGTCCTGGGTGAGCAGCGTGAGCTCGAACAACAGCTGCGCCTCGGCCTTGCCGCGCGACAGCTGCACGGCGGTGACCGGTTCGTGCGTGACCTCGAAAGAGAGCCGGCGGCGCGTCGATTCGCGGCTCACATCGAGATTCGGCGTGCCATATCCGGCCGCGGATCCCAAGGGGTTTTTGTTCGCGCGGCGCATCACCTGATGCAGACCCTGCGCATCGTCGCGGATTTCCGCGGCAAAGCCGAGTGCCCACAATGCAACGGTGCTCGGCATCGCCTGTTGCATGTGCGTGTATCCGGGCAGCGCGATCGAGCCGTCGCGAACAGCCAGCGCATCGAGCGCTGCGGCCACCTCGAGGGCGCCGGCATGCAGGGAATGCGTGATGTCGCGCAAATACAGGCGCAGCGCCGCGAGCACTTGATCGTTGCGCGAGCGGCCGGCATGCAAACGCTCGCCGGGCACCCCGATGCGCGCCGTCAGCAGATTCTCGATCGCCGTTTGGCAATCCTCTTGGTCGAGCGTGACGCTCCATTGGCCGCGCGCATGGGCTTCACCGATTTCGCCGAGGGCGTCGCGAACGGCGCCCAAGTCCGCCGCCGTCAACAGCCCCTGTTCCGCGAGCATCTCGGCATGAGCGATGGAGCCTTCAATGTCATAGCGCACCAAGCGGTTATCGAGCAGGTGATCCTCGCCGGCCGTATAGGCGAGCACACGGTCGTCGAGCGAGGTTCCCTTGTCCCACAATCGCGTCATGGCCGCGCCGCGCTCGGCTGTGCGGCCGGGCTCTGCTGCTCGGCCGGGCTCAAGGCCTTCAGGTCCGCCACCACCAAGGTGCCGGTCCCTTCGTTGGTGAAGATTTCGGCGAGCAAGCTGTCGTTCGATTTGTAGGTAATGACATGCACGCGCCGCACCCCGCCGCGAATCGCGTTCTCGATCGCCGTCGCCTTGGGCAGCATGCCGTCGGTGAGGCTGCCCGCATCGCGCAAGCGCTTCAAGCCTTTGATGTCGGTGTACGAGATCACCGAGCTCGGATCCGTGGGCCGCTCCAGAATTCCCGGAGCTCCGGTGCACAGCACCAATTTCTCCGCCGCCAACGCGCCGCCGAGCGCGGCCGCCACGGTATCGGCATTGATGTTGAGCAGCGTGCCGCCGGAATCGGCCGACAGGGGGCTGACCACCGGCATCAGGCCGTCCGCGAGCAGCTTCTCGATGACCGCTACGTTGACCGAATCGATGTCGCCAACGAAGCCGTAATCCACGGTGTCGCTCGAGCCGGCCGCCACCTGAACGGGTCCACGTTTGTGCGCCCGGATCAAGCTGGCGTCGACGCCGGAGAGGCCGACCGCTTCGATGTCGAGTTCTCGGCAAATCGCCAAGATGCGCGTATTGATGAGTCCGTTGAGCACCATCGTCGTCACGTCGATCGACTTACTGTCGGTGACGCGCCGCCCGTTGACCATCTGGGTCTTGATACCCAAGCTCGCCTGCAGATCATCGAGTTGCGGACCGCCGCCGTGAACCAGCACGGTCTTGATACCCACCTGGTGCAGGATGGCGACCTGTTCGATCAGGGCGCGCGTGGAGCTCTCGTCGCTGAACACCGCGCCGCTCGCCTTGATGACGAAGACCTTGTTCTTGTACATGCGAATGTACGGCGCCGCGCTCTTGAGCGCGCGCACTGCGACGGAAGGGTCGGGTCGACTCATGATCATTCACATTCTCCAAAGCTTCAGCGATTCAGGTGAGCATGCGGTGCAAAACCGCCATTTGCACCGCCAAGCGATTGAAGGCTTCGCGCCTCACCACGGCGCGCGCGCTGTCCAAGACCTCATCGGCGACGGCGACATTGCGGCGCACCGGTAGGCAGTGCATGAGCTTGGCATCGGGCATGGCAGCCGAAAACCAGCGTTCCCGGACGCACCAATCCCCAAGCTCCGCACGCAGCCGCGCATCGCCCTCGAGATCCCCGTAACACCGGGTGGCGCCCCATTCCTTGGCATACAGCACACTCGCGCCTCGCAGCGCGGCCGCGCGATCGGCGGTCTCGGTCACTGAACCACCCGACTCGGATGCCGCCAGGCGCGCCTTCTCCATGATCTCGGCGGGCAGGGCAAAGCCTTCGGGGCGCGCCACGACCACCTCCATGCCGCGCATCGCGGCCATGTGCACAATGGCGGCGGGCACCGCGAGCGGCAATGCCTTAGGATGATAGACCCAGCTCAACACGAATTTGGCGCGGCTCGGCACTTCGAGCTCGTCCATCGTGCGCCAATCCGCCAGCGCTTGGCAGGGATGATTCATGGCGGATTCCATGTTGATCAGAGGCTTCTCGCACAGCGCATCGATCATCCCGAACAGCGTTTCCCGCAAATCGCTCTGCAGATCCTTGCCTTCTGCGAAGGCGCGCATGCCGAGCGCATCGCAGTAGGACGCCAGCACCGGTATGCCCTCGCGAATGTGCTCGGCGGCTGCGCCGTTCATCACGGCATTCAACTTGGTTTCCAGCTGCCACGTTCCCTGCCCCGGCGTGATCACGAATGAGGAACCGCCGAGGCGCGCCATGCCGGCCTGGAAGGATGCCAGGGTGCGCAGCGACGGATTGAAAAACACCAATCCGAGGATTTTACGCGCGAGCGCCTGTGGCTGCGGCTTGTCCTGCAGCGACTGCGCCAGCGCCAGCAGATCGAGAATCTGCTCGCGTTTGAAATCGGCGAGATCCAAGAAGCGCTTCATGCCGAAATCTTCGACAGGGCGTCGTGCAATTGGTCGACATGCCCTTCATTGAGGATGTACGCCGGCAGCAGGCGCAGTACCTTGGGATCGGCGCTGGTGCCCGTCAGGATGTCTCTCTCGAGCAAGGCGGTCTGCACCTCCTTGGCGGGTCGCGAAGTCTTCAGGCCGAGCAAAAATCCGGCGCCCTGCACACCCGTGATCGGACCGATGACGCAAGTCGCGCGGATATACGTCGATACCTGACGCACGTTCGCCAGCAGCGATTCGGATTCGATGGTCTCGATCACGGCCTCGGCCGCCGCGCAGGCTATCGGGCCGCCGCCAAAGGTGGTACCCATGTCGTCGTACTTGATCTGGCGCGCAACGCGCGGCGACAGCAGCAGGGCGGATACCGGAAATCCGTTGCCCAAGGCTTTGGCGGCGGTGACGATATCGGGAACCACGCCGTGGTAATTGGCGCCGAAGGGCGCGCCCGTGCGTCCCATGCCGCACTGAACCTCGTCGAAAATCAACACCGCGCCGACCTCATCGCAACGCCGCCGCAATGCCTGCAACATCGGCTTGCCGACGTCGTAGGCGCCGCCCATCCCTTGAATCGGTTCGACGATGACGGCGGCCGTTTCCCGGTCGACAAACCGCTCCACGGCGGCGGGTTTGTCGCGAGGCAGGAAACTCACATCGAAGGGAGTGCGCGGAAATCCGTACCACTTCTCCAAGGCGCCAAAGGTCACAGCGCCCGCGGCGGCGGTTCTGCCATGCCAGCCCTGTTCGAGCGCCACCGCCTTACCGCGCCCGGTGATTTTGAAGGCGAGCCTGAGCGCATTCTCGTTGGCCTCGGCGCCGCTGTTGACCCAGAACACGGTGTCGAGTCCCAAGCCCGCGAATTTCGTCAGGCGGGCGGCGGCGCGCTCGCGAATCGCCATCGGCAATGCGTTGGTTTGGAACGTCATTTGCCGCGCCTGGCGCTCGAGCGCCGCCAACCAGCGCGGGTGCCCATAGCCCAATCCCGCGACCGCGTGGCCGCCGTAGAAATCCAAGATCTTGCGGCCGTCACGCGTATACAGCCAAACCCCTTCGCCATGCGCCACTTCGATGGGGTATTGCGCGAACACCTGCGCGAGGTGGCTGTTATGCGGGCGGGATACCATGGGGGTGCTCATGGCCGGCCTCAAGTCCAGCCGGGCGCCGGCGCGGTGAGTCCCGCACATTCATCGAATCCCAATAGGCGATTCATCCATTGCATGCCGCCCCCCGCGGCTCCCTTGTTCAAGTTGTCGATTACCGCCATCACCGCTATGGACCTGCCGTTGGTGACCGCGCTCAGGTGCGCGTAATTGCTGGTGGCCACATCCTTAATCCTCGGAGCCGAGTTCGTCACGCGCACGAACGGACAATCCCGGTAATACGCAGCCAGCGCACCCAAGGCCTGCGCACTGGTCATCGGCTGGCTCAAATTCCCTTGAACGGTGACATGGATGCCGCGCGCAAACGGGCCTGAATGAGGCACGAAATTGAATTGCGCCTCGATGCCGGTCGCAAACTGCGCGCAGTCGGCGATCTCGGGCACGTGTCGATGCTCGAGCGCCCCGTAGCTGTACACATCGCCGTGGCGCAGCGGGTGGTGCGTGGTATCGCTCGGGCGTCGGCCGGATCCGGTGCTGCCGGTGATGCCGGCGATGAACAATCGCGTGTCCGTCATTTTCAGCGCCAGTAGCGGCACACTGGCCAACAGCGTGGCGGTTGCAAAGCAGCCGGGATGAGAAATATGCGGCGTCGGCGCGCTCGGCAGATGTTCGGGGACCGCACAGGTGAATTGGGAGATGCGTGCCGGTGCGCCATGCGCGTGTTTGTACACCGATTCATAGGCGGCGGCATTCGGGTAACGAAAGTCCGCCGAGATGTCGACGCAATGCGTGCGCATTCCGCCGCTCTCCGCCGCAGTGAGCAAACGGTCGATGACTCCGGCGGCAGCCCCGTGCGGCGCCGCGCAAAACAATGCGGAGTTCGGCGTGCGCTGGATCAACGACTCGATCTGCTCCATGCTCGCAAAGACGAGTGTGGGATAGGCGCTGCACAACTGCGGAAACGCGGCGGCGACCGGCGTCCCCGGCTGGCTGTCCGACAATACGCCGGCAACTTCGAGCCACGGATGCCCCGCGATCAGCCGCAACAGCTCACCGGCCACATAGCCGGTGCCCCCGAGCACGATGGCCGGCGTGCGCTCGCTCATGCGCCGGCCGCCGTGGCTTGGCCGATGTTTGGCAGGCTCAGACGCGAAATGAGATAGTCGCCGAGTTCGGCGGGACTGCTGATCGCGTTGAACGCCTCGACCCCCAGTTGGTCGCGAATGAGTTCAACTCCGACCTGGTTGTCGGTGGCCGGGCCGGTGACGGCGCAGGGTTCAATAAGGAACCTTTCGCGCAGCAGCTTCACGCCACCCCACGCGGCAACCGGATCATTCGCCGACAACACCACGGCGCTGAGCGCGGCCCTGATATCGGGTTGCAGCAAGATCGACTCCACGCCGTAAGTGCCGAGCAGCCCGTCCCCCAGTTCGAACACAATGACGTCCGGCGAGCCGCCCGCCATCTCGGTCAGCATGGTTCGCGTCAGCGCGGGACCGCAGCGCGCGGTCGTGGTCACGATACCTAAGTCCGTAAATATCATGGTGCGCCGCGCGCCCGAGTCTTCGAAGGCCAGGATGTCGCGGCGCAGTGAAACTCCGGTGGCCTTGAAGGCATCCACCGTCAAACCGCGATGCCTCATGCGCGCGATGATGGCGCAGGCCGCCGCCGTCTTGCCGGCCTCCATGCAGGTGCCGGCGAGCGCCACCACCGGCACGCCGCGCACATTGAGCGGTGCGTCGTAATCCAGAGGCCTGTATCCGGTCTTGGCCGTCACGCCGATGCGTTCACCCAAATACGGAAAGGTGAGAACGGCGCCCAAAACCTTGCAGTCGAAGGGTTTGCCCTTGTCCGGCGTCGCCGAATCGCAGATTCCCACGACGCCGCCGATGTTCAGCATCTGAATCACATCGCCGGGCTTGAGTGCGTCGGGGATGTGCCCCGAGTAACCGAACAAGGCCTTGCGATGCCCGAGAGCTCCGACCACGATGTCGCCGCGGGCCAATTTCGCCATGCGGCCGCTGGTCAGCTCCAGCGTGTTGTAGGTCGACTTGTTGTTCAATATTTCGACCACCACCACCACGCCTTCCTCGCAGGGGATCTGCGCGGTAACGCGGACCTCGTGGGAGAGCCCCAAAGCCTGGGTCACCGATGCAATCTTGTCGACCACCAAAGTGCGCATGCCGCTCATGATCGGCCCGGCGCCGTTTGAGGGCTCGCCGCTGCGGGCGGGGTGGCGGCTGCTGTGTTTGCGCCGCGGGGCGCGTTGCCGCCGGCCCGTTGGTAGAAAATTCCCGTCAGCGCCAGCATCTTCGAATACCCGAGCGCATCGGCCGGCGTCCATTCGCCGGCGGCTTCGCCGTAGATGCCTTTGGAAGCCGTCATCAGCGAATGCGGCGAGGTCACCCCCTCGACGAATGCCGATCCGGGCCGGAACAAAACCGTGACCTCTCCGCTCACGCGGGCTTGGGAGGAGAGGAGCAGGGCCTCGATGTCGCGGCACACCGGATCGAGGTGCTGGCCTTCGTGCACCAGATCCCCGTAAGGTTGCGCCACCGATTCTTTGATGCGCGCCTGCTTCCCGGTCAATACCAATTTTTCGAGTTCGCGATGCGCCGTGAGCAACACTTCCGCCGCGGGCGCCTCGAACGCCACGCGCCCCTTGGTGCCGATCACCGTGTCGCCTAGATGAATGCCGCGCCCGATGCCAAAGGGCCCCGCCAGGGCTTCGAGTCGTTCAATGATGGCGACCGGCGACATCGCGACGCCGTCGAGGCTCGCCGGGACACCCGCATCGAAGCCGATGACGTGCCGCTCGGGAGCGCGTGCACGCGCGAAGGCATCCTTCGACAAGACCCAGGCGCTTTCCGGAATACTGCCTGCCGAGGTCAGTGTTTCCTTGCCGCCGATGGTGACGCCCCACAACCCGCGGTTCACCGAATAGGCTGCGCCGAACGGCGGGATCGGCAATCCGCGATCCTCGAGATACTTGAGTTGTTGCGCACGTTGGAAGGCCCGGTCGCGAACCGGTGCAATGATCTCAAGATCGGGGGCGAGCGTTCGCAGCGCCACCTCGAAACGTACTTGGTCGTTGCCGGCGGCGGTGCAGCCATGCGCCACCATCGTGGTTCCCAGCGACAACGCCATTTGCGCGATGGTCTGCGCCTGCAACACGCGTTCGGCGCCGACGCACAGGGGATACAACCCACCGCGGCGAACATTACCCATGATCAAGAATTTGAGCACTTGCTCGAAATAAGCCTGACGGGCATCGATCAACCGATGTTCGAGTGCACCGAGAGCGGCCGCGCGGGTCGCGAGGGCCGCCGCCGCCGCGCGATCCAGGCCGCCGGTGTCGACGGTGACGGTGATGACCGACCGCCGGTACGTATCCTTGAGCCAGGGCACGCAAAACGAGGTGTCCAAGCCGCCGGAAAATGCCAGGAGAATGGGCTCTGCGCCCGCAGTGTTGGTCGATGTCATTGGGTCTAGATTCCGAAGATGGAGTGGAGGCGCGCTTGCAGCTTGTGCTGTTCACGGGCGCCCGAAGTCGCGATGAATATCGTGTCGTCCCCTGAGATGGTGCCGATCACCTCGGGCCAGCGGGCGGTATCGATGGCCACTGCAACGCTTTGCGCGGCGCCCACGGCGGTCTTTAGCACGGTGAGATTGGCGCCGGCGCGGAGCACCTGGCTCACGAACTGTTTGAGCGTCGAAAAGTCGTTCTTGATCGATGCTCCGGGTTCCGGCAGCACATAGCGCTGCCCGAGTTTGGCCACGCCGAGCTCGCGCAAGTCGCGGCTCACGCTCGACTGGGTTGCGACATGGCCTTGCTTGCGCAGCATGGCAACCAGCTCCGACTGACGCCCGACCGACTGTTCGCGAATGATCTTCGCAAGCGTGGTGCGGCGTGCCGGTGCACTGGAATTGTCGGGGTCCGATCTCAACACGGGTATCTCGAAAGGCCGGGTCCATGCATAAAGTTGCGCGAAGTGTGCATAAAAATGCAGAGGCCGTCAATGCGTTTATTGGATTTTCTTGTACGCTATACACATGTCGCTCGAAACCATCGAAGTCGAAACGGCGCAAGAGCCGAATGCCGCCGTGATCTGGCTGCACGGACTCGGCGCGGACGGGCATGATTTCGAGCCCGTTGTGCCGCAAATCGTGCGCCGGGGCGAGCGCGCCTGGCGCTTCGTATTTCCAAACGCCCCGGTCCGCCCCGTCACGATCAACGGCGGCATGAACATGCGCGCTTGGTACGACATCAGAGGACTCGATAGAACCGCGACCGAGGACGCGGCCGGCTTTCGCGACACCGACGCCCTTATCCGGCAACTGATCGCCCGGGAGGCTGCGCGGGGAATTCCGGCAAGCCGGGTCGTGCTCGCCGGCTTCTCCCAAGGGGGTGCCGTGACGCTGTACACGACGCTGCGTTACCCGGAGCGTTTGGCGGGCGCCATGGCGTTGTCCTGCTACCTGCCGTTGGCGAAGAGCTTGCCGGCGGAACGTGCGGCGGCAAACGACGGTGCGCCCATCTTCATGGCTCACGGTATATCCGACCCGATGTTGCCGTTCCCGATGGGGGTGCAGTCGCGGGAATTCCTGAGGAGCCTGGGGTACGCGGTCGAATGGCATCAATACCCCATGGAGCACTCGGTTTGCGAGGTGGAAATCGCCGATATCCGAGAATTTTTGCATCGCATGCTGCCCTAGCGCGCTCCTGCGGACGATCGCCACCGGGGGGGGGCCGCTAGAGGCAAAAATGGCGACCTTCCGGTGACAAGACTACCGGCCGAGGCTAAGCTCACCGACCCAACTTTAAGCGGAGTGAACATCGTGGCACGCACTCAATCGACAACTAAAACGAAGCAAAGCGCGGCGGTGCGGCGTCTGAGGGCTGCGGCCAATAAGGCCGCTCAGTGTGCGGACGATGCCAAGCAGCTCGTACGTCTGGCGAAGGCCGAACTCAAAAAGGCGCGTAAGGCGGCGAAGCAGAGCAAAAAGGCCGCCAAGCAGGCACGGAAAAAAGTGCAAGCCGCGCAGGCCGCGAGCGCTCTGCGAGCAGCTCGAGCGGCCCCCGTCCCGGCGGCCAAGGGGCCGCAAGCCTCGAAGCCGGTGAGCGTACCGAAGGCGGATGGCGTGTCGAAAACTGCGGCGGCGGCGAAATCGTCCAGCGTGCCCAAGCCCGCTTCAAAGCCGCGGCAGCTCACGAAGCCTTCGGCGGCGGCGGTGGCGCGATCGGTCATTACGCGTTTGGATAGCGAGGCTGCCAAGGCGCCTGCCATCGTCAATGGATCACCGGAAGCCGACTCCCGGGCGGCAGCCCCGTAGATGCGCTAGGCGGGCTTTCCCCGTTGGGGGAGCGGGCGGTTCCGGTTAGGCAATCGGGAACAGGGTTGCGATCAGAACGGTCAGGAATAGCGCTCCGATCAGCCCGATCAGCTGCCCGAGCACCCAGACCCAGAAGGCCTTGCGGGTCGTAAGCCCCTGAATTTCACTGAAACCCATGACCTGCAGCAGCACGCTCCAGAAGGCGAGCAGCACATAGGCAATGAACTGGACGTGCAACAGCAATGCCACAAAGCTCTCGACATCGGGGCGTGGCACTTGCATGAAGGCGGCATTGCCGGCCAGCAGCGCCGTCAGCAGCCAAATTCCCAAAGACACGGCGATCGGCACGCTGCCGTAGGCAAGGACGTGGACCACTTGGCTGCGCGTCGATTTGCCGCCCATCCGGTTGCCCAGCCGCTCATAGATCTCGGCAAACAGGAACAGGCTCGCTACGCCCATGAGGGAGCCGCCGATCGCCGCCCTGCCCACGATGGCGCCGACCCCGCTGGTTGCCGCGGCGTTGGTGGCACGGCTGAGCGCCAGCCAGCCGACCATGCCCTGCGCCGCGCCCAAAAGGTAATCGACGCGACCGATGGGTTGCAACGCCAGCGCGCGGAACACGCGCCGGGGTCGCAACCATACGTCGTGCAGCGGGCGGATCGGTTCACTCGGTATCACCCGAGCAGCGTACGCAATCCTTCAGCGCGACTCCAGCATCGAGCCGCAGATGACAGCGGGCTATTTCGGGGCTACTCTCACGGCGAGGAGTCGTCTTACTGTGAGGAGAATGCTGACCATGGCTAAGAAGAAAGGTAAGAAGAAAGGTAAGGGGAAGAAGCGTGCGGCAGCGAAGGCGAAGCGCGCGGCCGCGAGAACCGGCATAGCGAAGAAAAAGGCGCGGGCGTCGAAGAAGTCGAGCAAGCGGAAGATTGCAAAAAAGGCGATGAAGGCGCGCAAGCCAAAGAAGGCGACCAAAGCGAAAAAGGCCGCACCGAAAAAATCGCCGGCCAAGAGCGCCCCCGCTGCCAAAAAAGCGGCGGCACCCGTGAAAAAACCAATGGCGAGCCCAAAGAGCACCGCGCCGATTGCGCCCGCGCCCGTACCGGCGCCGGCCGCGACGCTGCCCTTGGATATCGGCCACGAGCCGATGCCGGCACCGTCACCCTGGTCGAGCACGGAGCCCTCGGCGTCGTAGGCGATCGCCGAGGGTGAGGTTACGCGCGAATCAGCCCGCGTAGCGCCGGCGCGGCAAAGCTATCCGGGAATACGCGGGTGGCCAGGGATTTGCCATCGAGGTGCAAGTGCTCGTCGAGCACGCCCTTGAAAACGCTGCGCAGGTCGAGAGTGGGCTTGAGGTCACGGTTCTCGAGCAGGGCATTTGGCACAAGGCCTGGCCAGTCGGCAATCACGCGTCCGCCGCGCACGGCACCGCCTGCAAGGAAGGCGCAACTGCCGGTGCCATGATCGGTGCCGCGGGTGCCGTTCATGGCGGCGGTACGGCCGAATTCGGTGACGACGAGGACGGCGGATTGCTCCCACAGAGCCCCGAGTTCGTCCGCCAGGGCCCGTAATGCGTGGTCGAGCCCCGAGAGACGCTGCGCGAGAGTTCCCTTGACGCCGCCCTGATTGGCGTGGGTGTCCCAACCGCTGGCTTCGATGACCGCGATTTCCGGCCCCCCCTCGCTGTGCATCAAAGTGCCCGCCATGCGCGCCACGCCGCTCAAGCGATCCGTGGGCGGCTTGCCCGCTGCGGCAGGCGCCCCTGCCGGCGCCGCAGGGGCGGCCATCCCGCCGCCGCTGGCATCGATGAGTTTTTCGGACTGAACGGCTTCGCTTAGGCGGGCCGAGAACCAATCGTCCTTGGAGTAAAGATCCGCCAAGCGTGCCAATAGATCGTCATCGATGTCCGGTGTCTCCAGCGGCGACTTGGATAGTACCGGTGCGTCACCGCGCAGAATCAGAGGTACATTGAGGCTCACCGCGACGGCGCGCTCTTGACGGGTGCCGCGCGGCAACGACGCCAATGCGCGATTGAGCCAGCCGTCCGCGGTACCCAAGGGTCGAGCCAGCCCGTTCTCCAGCACGTTTTGGCCGTCGAAGTGTGACCGGTCGCGGTAGGGCGATGCCACCGCATGGAACATGATCAATTCTCCACCAAGGTATCGTTCGTGCAAGAACTGAAGCGAAGGATGTAAACCAAACATGGAGTCGAGTCCGAGCGCGCCATCGGCGGCGCCGGGTGCGCCGATCGCCAATTCGCGATGCAAGAGCGCATAGTGAGGATCGCCATGGGGCGGCGCCGCAGCGAGCCCATCCAATGCGCCGCGTAGGATCACGACCACCAGGCGGGCCGGGCCGCCCGTCTTGGCGAACAGCACGGTAGGCAGGGCCGCGCTTGCGGCCAACGCGCCGGCCCCCACCAGAAAGCGGCGCCTCGTCACGGGAGCAAGCAGCTGTCGCGTCGTCATCTGCGCTGAAACTCCGGGCTCATCAGCAAAAGCGCCAGCGCTTGGCTGCCTGAGGCCGCGCGCTTGAGCGCCAGCAGCGTGTCCGGGCGGGCGAAGCCGCCGAGGCAAGAGGCGGCGACATCGAGTGCGCTCTGACCCTGCTCGAAGCGCTCGGCGATCCGCGATGCCCACAACACGCGATGCATCAGCTCATCCGGGCCGTCCCAACTCTTGGCCGTATCGGCCCAGCCGGCAGGCGATCCCGGCGTATATTGCCGTTGTCCCAACAGATCGAAGCTGCGTATTACTTCTTGCGCCTTCTGAGGCCACACGTCGAGGGCCCGCAAGGTCGAAAACACGAAGTCTTCCGGCGTCTTGAATTTGCGCATATCCGCATCCCACGCTTCCGGCGCATCGATGAGCGCGGCGTACACCCGCGGCAATTCGCCGCCGGATTGGCGGTAGGCGCGGGCCACGCGCTCCACCGCCGCCGCCGGCGGATCATCCGCAACGAAGTGGCGGATCAACTTGGTGGCGATGAAGTGCGCCGTCGAGGGATGGGCTGCGAGGTCCGCGAGGACCGCGAGACCCTGCGCTTCGCCGTCTTGCGGGTATCTTTTGCCGAGAAATGTCTTCGCTCCCGGTTCATGCAGGTTGTCGCGAAAGTAAAAGCGGCCGACTTGGCCGCCGGTGAGCCGCCCGCCGCCGCCGATGGACCATCCCGTGATGATTTGCGCAAAACTGGTGACATCCTGTTGCGTGTACCCGCCGTCCACGCCGAGGGTGTGCAGCTCGAGGATCTCGCGCGCCAGATTTTCATTGATGCCGAACCGGCCCCGGGGCGGCGCGGCCGCCGTGCCCGACGCGGCGACGCGCACCGCCGCATGGTGCGCTGCGGCCGAGTCGGCGCCAGCCGAGAGCTGGTTGTCGAGAAACGCGATCATGGCCGGGTGCCTAACCGCGGCGGTCAGTAAATCGATGAATCGGCCGTTCACATTGGGCCTGACCGCCTCGTTCTCGAGCGTGCCGGCCAAGCCGTAGACCGCGCCTTTATCCGCGGAGATCGCAAAGTGATTGCTCCAAAAGTGCACCAGCCTTTCGCCGAAGGGCCGCGTCGTCGCGGCGGCGCTTTGCGCGCGCGCCAGAACCTGGGCGTGATAGTGGGGCTGGTATGCCTCGCGCAGCGACTTGCCCAAGCCGTTGGCGTCTGCGGAGGTTGGCGCGGCATTCTCGCGCTTGCGCTCGCGCTGCTCTTCCCGGGCGGCTATTGCGGCCGCGATGATCTGGTCCGAGGGCGCGAGCGTGCCGGCGTCGGCGCCGGCAAGCGCCACCGCGCCCTGCGTCTGCGTCCGCAGCCAAGCGCGGGGATCTATGCTCGCCGCCTGCAGATCGCCCGGGCGGGCGCCCAAGCCGAAGCGCATGACGGCGATTTCTGTTTGCAACATGCCATGGCTAACGGCGCCCTGGGCGCACGGTTGACCGCGCGACGCGGTTGCGGGTGCGACTACCGCATTATGTCGCGCAGCGGGGCCTCGGCGCCGGCGTCGAACCACTGTTCGATCAAACGATACGAAATCGATTGGCGCGGAGGCAGCATGGAAGGGCCATTGGCGAGGTCCGCGCGCGTAAACCAGCGCGCATCTTCGAGCTCCTGATCTCGGAGGTGTACCTCCCGGGTCACCGCATGCGCGGTGAAACCGAGCATCAGCGAACTCGGAAAGGGCCATGGCTGCGAGGAGTGATAATCGATTCTGTCTACGGTCACGCCCGTTTCTTCGAGGACTTCGCGCGCCACGGCATCTTCGAGCGATTCTCCGGGTTCGACAAAACCCGCGATCGTGGAGTATCGCCCGACCGGCCACGCCGCTTGCCGGCCGAGCAGTGCTCGTTCGCCGTCGCTCACCAACACGATGATCGCCGGATCGATGCGCGGGAATTGCTCGTGGCGACAGGCAGGATTGGTGCACACAAGAACGTGGCCGCCTTTGGCGGGCGCGGTCCTGGCGCCGCATAGACCGCAGTGGCGGTGTCGGCGGCGCCAGGTGACCATGGCGCGCGCATAGCCGAGCAGTCCCGCTTCATCGGCCGGGAGCAGCGATGCGACGAGCCGCAAGTCCTCGAAGCGCGTACCCGGTGGTGGGGCAGGCGCATCGGTGGACTCGATCTCGTAGGCAAAAAGGCTCGTTTCCTCGCGCAACCCCAATAAAATCAGATCCCGGGGATTCGGTTCGGGCGAAAATTTCTTCAGCTCCAGTGAGGCTGCGCGCGGCGGATCGCCTTCGGCGATCAGGCTGCGCGAGTTCCAAACCGGCACAGCGAGGCTGCGCGCATCGGCGAGCGCGCTCTCGAGCCAGGCGCAGTCCGAGCGCAAATGGGCGGCCCGATCCAAGTACGCACCCGCGAACACGTTTCTGCTGCGCATGGCGCAAATTCTAGCAGGGCACTCGATACTCCTTGACAGCGAAGATCACGGTTCCGGAGGCCGTCGGCTCGCAATTCGCGCAAGTGGGGCGGCGTTTCGCCAGCAAATCGCGCAGCCGCACGCCGCCGCAATCGGCGCAGCGCGAGATTCCCAGCTCATCGCGCCGCGCGAGCGCGAGCAGCAAGAACCATGCGTGCTCGAACGAGATGCTCGCGGGAGCGTGCAGTTCGAGGTAAGCCTCGTAGACCTGGCACAGCAGGGAGCCCGATTCGAGTGAACCGATCCGATAGCGCGACTCGAGCCCCAAAAATGTGCCGCGCAACAATCCGTACAGGATGAACAGGCTCGCGAGCTGCGCCGCTTGGAAGCTGAGCTCGGGATTCCTGAAGAAAAAGGCCGCTTGGCGCGGGGATTTGCCGCGATGCCTCTGCAGCGATCTTGTATGGTCGCTCATCAAGTAGCTGCGGTAGAGCTTGCGGATCCGATCATCGCTCAAGCCCGTCCATTGGCGAATCGTGAAGGTGCGTGCCTCATGGCGGATCAGGCGCAACGCCAGGTCAAAACGCTGCCGGTCGCGGGTGTAACGGTCGTCGGACACTCTCATGGGTGGCTCCTTAAGGTGGCGTGCAAATAGCGAGATTTCGGGTCCAAAATAATTTGACAGAAATTAATCACAAAGTTAGCGTGCCTGCCAAGGGTTCGGGCGGCTGATTGGCGATGCATTTGCAGGGAAATGCACCGCAGGCGGCCTTAAGGGGGCCCGAATTTACGGGAGGGGTCGGTCATGCAGGAAGCATTCGTCGGTGGTTGGGCGCCTCAACCCCATTTTTCGGTCGAGACCCTCGGCTCGGTGCACGGCCTGAATCACCGGTTCCTGGACTTGGTTGGGGCGCCGGCCGGCGATTGGGCGCTACCCGGCCGGCTGAAGCTGCCCGGCGAAGTGTCGGCGCAAGTCGCGGCGCTGTCCGCGGCCCAGAGAGCGGCCGCCGCGAATTGTCCGTATGCGTTGTTCGATTTGAGATTTCACGACGATGAGCATTGGCGCACGCATCTCAGCAATTCTGAGCACTGGCGCATAGCCGATGAGTTGCTGCCCGAAGACGACACCGTTAAATTTGTGCGCCTTGCCCTCTTTTACGCTTGGCACGTCGCCTCGACAGCCAATCTCGCCGGGCAGCTGCTGCTGGGAATAAGCGAGCTTACGGCGGCGGCGTTCCGCGGGGTGACCTTGAACCGTCTGCCGGCGCTGGTCGCCGGCGAAGTGGACACGCTGACTGCAAGATGGTGCACGAGCGGCGCCTTTTGGGGCGCTCTGGTGCGCGCCGCATCGCGCGCGGACGCGGCGCGATTGCGCCGCGTGCAGCTGTTCGGCCTGCAACTCGCGGCCGCGGCGCGCTTGCCATAGCACGCGGCCGCTGGCGTCGGCTAAGCGCCCGCCGAGGCGTGCAGGTTGCGGCCAAAGCCCCACGCAGTTTAGTCTACGCGGCTCTTATGCAAGCCCTCGTCCTTCGCCAGCTCACCAAGACCTACAAGAACGGCATCAAGGCGCTCAAGGGCATCGATCTCGAAGTCGCTGAAGGCGATTTTTTCGCGCTGCTCGGGCCGAACGGCGCCGGCAAAACGACGATCATCGGCATCGTCACATCACTGGTCAATAAATCCGCCGGCACCGTCGAGGTCTTCGGTCACGACATGGATCGGGAGCTCGAAGTGGCGAAATCCTGCATTGGCGTGGTGCCGCAGGAAATCAATTTCAACATGTTCGAGACCCTGTTCACGATCGTGGTGAACCAGGCCGGCTTTTACGGAATCCCGCGCCCGCTCGCCAAGCAACGAGCCGAAAAATATCTCAAGCAATTGCAGCTTTGGGATCGTCGCCATTCGATCGCGCGTTCGTTGTCGGGGGGCATGAAGCGGCGCCTCATGATCGCCCGGGCCCTGATGCACCAGCCGAAGCTTTTGATCCTGGACGAACCGACCGCCGGAGTCGACATCGAAATCCGCCGCTCAATGTGGGATTTCCTGCGAAATATCAACGACGAAGGCACCACGATCATTTTGACCACCCATTATCTGGAGGAGGCCGAAAACCTTTGCCGCAACGTCGCCATCATCGAAGGCGGCCGCATAATCGAGTGCGATAGCATGCCGAACGTGCTGCGCAAACTGCAAACGGAAGTTTTCGTGTTCAATCTGAGCGAATCGAGAGCCGCACCGCCGCAGCTCGCGGGTTTCAAGTCGAGCCTCACCGACGATCACACGCTCGAAATCGAAGTCTCCAAAGGGCAAAGACTGAACGATATCTTTGCGCAGCTTTCTTCGCAGGGGATCGGCGTCAACAGCATGCGCAACAAAGTCAATCGACTCGAAGAACTGTTCATCCGCCTGGTCGACGACAGCGTCCGCTCCGCCGTCAAGGGTCCATGAGAATGGCCGCTTCGCGCGCACGCACCGAATGGATTGGATTCAGCACCATCGTCATCCGCGAATTCAATCGCATCGTGCGCATCTGGGGCCAGACCATCGTGCCGCCGACGGTCACGGCCACGCTCTACTTCGTCATCTTCGGCAGCCTGATCGGCAAGCGCGTCGGATTGGTCGGCGGCTACGATTACATGCAGTTCATCGCGCCCGGCCTCATCATGATGACGGTCATCACGAATTCGTTCGGCAATGTGGTGTCGTCGTTCTTCGGCGCCAAGTTCGGCAAACACCTCGAGGAACTATTGGTGTCGCCCATGCCCAATTGGCTGATCCTGTCGGGTTACGTGGCCGGAGGCATAGTGCGGGGAATGCTGGTCGGGTCGGTGGTCACCATCGTCGCATTGTGCTTCACGCACCTCGCCGTGCAGCATTTTTTCGCCATTCTCTCCGCCGTGCTGTTGACCAGCGTGGTTTTTGCGCTCGGCGGATTCGTCAATGCCCTGTTTGCCAAGAATTTCGATCACATCTCCTGGTTCCCCACTTTCGTACTCGCACCGCTCACGTATCTGGGCGGGGTGTTTTATTCAATTAAAATGCTGCCGACCTGGGCGCAAATCGTGTCCCATGCGAATCCCATTCTGTATATGGTCAGCGCATTTCGTTATGGGTTTCTCGGCAGCTCCGACGTCGATCTGCGGCTCGCCTATGGGATCATGGTATCGGCCGCCGTGTCGATGTTCGTGCTGGCCCTGGTCTTGCTGAACAAGGGAACCGGCATTCGCGACTGAAGGAGAGGACGGCGCGGGGTTAACGGACGGGGTGGTGGGCGCACGAGGTCGGCACCAGTCTTCCTCAGCGCCGCCGTTGTCGTGTATCGTGGCGCAGGACATTGCGATAATATCTAAGGAGACGACTGATGAGCGAAGAAAAGCAGCAGAAATTCACCGCCAAGGTGCGCCGGGGTTTAGTGTGGGTTCACGCGGTGGCCGGCGCCGAGCTGGCGAAGAAAAAGGCGGAGGCGCCCGGCGTGAGGATAGAAGGGTTTACGGCCAGCGAGCTCGCGGACGTGGAATCCGCGCTGACTTGGATCAGCCAAAACAAGGAATCGCAGGGCTCGACTCCCGCCTGAGGTGGGGCGGTGCGTCATCGCGCACGGGATCGCGGCGGTTCATGCCGAGCGCGAGTGCGAATCCGCGGATGAGCTTTCCAAAATAAATTCGCAGCAGGAGGCTTTGGAAAGGAGTGCATTACCCTAATGTCATGGCACGGAAACGTGCGTTAGTCGTCGACGATTCGAAGTCGGCCCGCATCATCTTGAGCCGCCTTCTGGAAAAGTACGACATTGAAGTCGACATGGCCGATTCCGCGGAGCAGGCCATCGAGTATCTCAATCACGATCGTCCCGACGCGATATTCATGGACCACCGCATGCCGGGCATGGACGGTCTGCAGGCGGTACAGGCGATCAAGGGCAATCCGCAGACCGCCACGATCCCGATCATGATGTACACCTCGCAAGAAGGAGAGCTGTATGTCGGTCAAGCACGCGCACTCGGCGCGATGGGCGTGCTGCCGAAGCAGGTCAGGCCGGTCGACGTATCGAAGGTATTGCACGAACTGCATCTGTTGCCGGATCGCCGAGATATGATGGACACCGGGCTGCCGGTGGAAGTCGCAGAGTCGGCTGCGGTGCCGGCGCCGCTTGCCTCATCGACGCCCTCGCAGGAATGGGCGCGCCGTCTCGAGGCGACCGTCAAGCAACAGTCCCTCGATCTGCGCCGCTTCATTGTCGCCAGCCTCGATGGCTTCGCCGCCCGGATGGCGGCCGAATTGCGCCAGGGTGCCCCGACGACACCCGTGGCGGAACTGCCGCCGGTGCCTTTGCCCAAGCGACAGCCGACATGGCCGTGGGCGGCGGCCTTGGGCGCCGCGTGCCTGATCGCCGTGGTGTGCGCTGCGCTGTGGGAGTCAACGCGGGCGGACTTGAGCAAATCGCGCGCCGAATTTGCCGAATTGAGCTCCGCGAACGCCGAGTTGCAGCATGCGCATGAAGATCTCGCCGCGGCGGTGAAGGATCTTACGGCCGCGGTCGCGGCAAACGAGGCGAATTCATCGAAACCGCCTTCCGCGGCATCACTGCCGCGTTCGGAGCCGGTTCCCTACGGCGAAATACCCTTCGATCACAGCCGGCTCGACGTGCTGCGCGATCTATTGGCTAAGCTCGAAGCGCAGGGTTTTCGCGGCGTCGTGAAACTCACCAGTCTGACCGGCTTGTTTTGCCTCGGCGGCAATGCGATCGACGGCTTCGCGCCGGCCAGTCCGGGATTGCCGGCCAATAAATGCGATCTGGTCGGCAACCCGTTCGAGGAATCACTGTCGGGGCAGCAACGCGAGTCGCTGGCATTCGCCAACTTGATCGCCAGCGCTCGCCAGCGCACCTCCGGCGCGATCACCGTCGCCTTGGAAAATGCCGGTTCCTCGCGCCCGAGCGTTCCGTATCCGCCGCGCAGCGAGTCTCTCACCGCCGGGGAATGGAATCGAGCTGCGGCGGCGAATAACCGCGTTGAAATATCGTTGGAGCCCGGCGCTATCAAGTGAACGTTGCCGGCTGCTCGCATGCACGGCTGTTCGCGGCGCTCGTCCTAGAATGCGACCCGGACGAACAATTCGGGACCCTTGGTGCTGATATTGAACAAGCCCGCGTTTGATGTTTGGGTCGACGAAAGATCCGCTTTGACGGCGTTGTAGCCCAATGCGAACGACACGTTGGGCCGAAACCGATACAGAGCATCGAGCTCGAAAAAGCCGAGCGATCCGTCGAGATGATCGACGTGAACGTCCAAGTATTGAATGCGGCCGTCGAAATAGAAGCGCTTGCTCGCGACCCAAGTGGCGTCGATGCCCGGGGTCGGGTATGGCCCCGCCACATTTTCGAGCTGATTTACGTGAACGGTGTCCGTCTGTACCTTCGCCTGCGCCGAAATGTCGACGGTGGTGATGCCCAACGTCGCCGCGATCTCGAGTTTCTCGCTGCGCCAGAAGGAATATCCGTACGTGATGGTGAACAGGCGCAGATTGAGCAGCGATTGCAGCGGGTCGCCGGGCTGCAATACCGCATCGCGAAACACGATCGGCTCGGCGACGATGGCGTTGCCGGTTCGGTCGAGCGTGAAGTAGTCGAAACGCAAACGGTTTCGCTCGCCGGCACGCACCATCACCTGGAATTTGGGCTCGATGTCCGAACTGTCGAGACCGAACTGATTTTCCCCGTCGATGACCGTGCCCGGCAATCCGGTGCTGCTGTCCACTTGAAGGGTGGTCGATGACGATGTGCGTATGGCGCCGAGCGATACGCGTATGCGGTCATCGGTCGGACTCGCGTAGTCGCCGTCCGCATGCGCGAAGCTCGCGAGGAACCCGAGCCCCAGTGCGGCGATGCCGTATTTGATCATGGTCGTGCTCTCCTCAGCAGCAACTGATCCGTTGCTGCCCTCCTCGGTTTTGCCCCCAACGAGGGGGCGATGCGCTCCAACACGTGAGCGGCGGCAGCGCGCCAACTCGTGAGTTTGCCGCCATAGATGCCGACGACGCGCGGATATGGGTCACGGTCGGTGGTAAAAATGCTTTCGCGCGACCGGTCGAAGGCCGCTTGCGAGGCAGCCGGCAACACTCGCAATCCGGCAAAGCGCCGTAGGATGTCCGCGCGGGTCATGCCGCTCAATGCCGGGAAGTAGTGACGCGCCACTGCAAGCAGATACTCTTCTTCTTCGGGCAGCGGCTGCACGCGATCCGGATCTCCGCGGTAGGGGGTCTCGGTGGTACCTATCAAAGTCGCGCCCTGCCAGGGCATGACGAATACGGCGCGACCGTCGCTCGGACTCTCGACGTAGTAAATGCCGCTCGCGAGCCGCAAGGGCAATACGATGTGCGTTCCCTGCACCAGATCGACGTCGGGTATCGGGATGGCCGGTCGGATGGCGCGTGCGATCGAAGGGGCCCATGGGCCCGCGGCGTTCACCAAGACCCGCGCGCGGCAATCGGTGCTCGCACCGCCGCAAGCGAAGGTCACCGTGACGCCGTCGTCGGTTAGGCTCGCCGTCGTGAAATTCGCCGGCATTGCCAACTCACCACCGAGCGAGCGCGCCGAATCGACCACCGCGCAGGTCAGCTCGGCATCGTCGGTCTGCGCGTCGTAATAGCGAATCACATCATCGAGATTTCGCGTTTCGAGCCCATCGAGTTTCGGCCAATCGCGCTTTGGAACGCTGCCGAATCGGGTGCTGGGGTCGAAGCCGCCCAGCAGCGCATACACGGAAAGTCCCATTTTCAGCTGCCACGGGCGGCGGCGGGTATCGGCATAGATCGGAATGAAAAAGGGCTTCAATTCGACCAAGTCGGCCGCAATGCGCAGATGCACTGCGCGTTCGCGCAGACTCTCGCGAACCAATGCGAACTGACCCGATTCGAGGTAGCGCAGGCCGCCGTGAATCAATTTGCTGGAACGGCTCGAGGTGCCGCTCGCGATCGCGCGCCTTTCAATGAGAAGGCCGCTATGACCGGCCGCGGCGGCGGCCTGAAGTACGCCGGCTCCGTGGATACCGCCGCCCACGACAATCACATCGTATTCTTTCATTTGGCCCAAAGATGCGCGAATTGCGGTCGCGAACTGCGGTTAGGATGAGGGAATCCGCACGAACACACAAAAAAGTCCGCCATTGTCGCCATTAGCGAACAACCGCAGCGGAAGCTTCATTTGCCCTCGCGCTTTTCCTCGAACTCGATCACGGGGTCACCCGAGGTGACCTCAATCTCGCCGTCGACGATCGCGCCCTTTGGCGATTGCGACGATGCGTGCGCTGACTCGGCCGCGAATCACGGCGGTGTGGCCGATTTCCAATTTGTCCTCAACCTTGACCCCGCCGACTATTTTGCCCGCGATGATTGCTTGCCGGGCCCGAATATTTCCGTGCCAGCTGCCGGTTACCGATAAGTTCAAGTCCCCGTCCAATTCGCCGTCGCCGTGAACCTCGCCGGAAACCACGAATTGACCGGTGCCGCGGATATTGCCGACGACGACGGACTCGATGCCAATGAAGGTGGGGGTCACCGCAGTGCGCTCGAACAGGCGGCGCTCGAACAGGCGGTTCTCGAACAGGCGGTGCTCGAACAGGCGGCGTTTTAGTTCGCTCATGGGCCCTTATTACCCCATCCGTGCGGGACCCTGATGTGACGAGCTTGGCGGCGCCGACAGACGGCGCGAATCGAAGTAGAATAATCACTAAGTCAAATGGCTATTCGAGTGGGAATATGTTGATCAATAAAATCGTTTTGGTTGTTTGCTGTGCGGTGCTGATCGGACTTTCGGGCTGCAGCCGCCAGCAAAGTGACTGGCAAAAGGCCCGGGAAACTAATACCGCGGATGCCTACGAGCAATTTTTGAAGAGGTACCCGAGCGGCGAATTCACCACCCAAGCACAGGCTCGCGTCAGGGAGCTTAATGAGGAGCGCGACTGGCAAAAGGCGCGTGATGCGGATACGGCGGAAGCGTACCAGGCGTTTGTGAAGCAGTATCCGGAAGGCAAATGGACCGAGGAGGCGCGGATTCGGGTGGAGAACTTCACGCTGGCGCAGGCGCCGGCGTCGGGGACCGCCTCCAACTCGCCGACAGCGCCGCCGGGAGCCGGTGCGCCCGCAGCCAGCACGACCGGAGCCGTCCCGGGGGCGAGTCCACGCGCAAAGGCGCCGGCAAAGGCAGCCAACCCGCCCGCTTCGGGCCAGAAACCTGCGGCCGGCGCGGCCACTCACCCGGGGCCCTACGGTATTCAGCTCGGGGCCTTCAAGTCGGGTGCTGCGGCCGCCGACAGGCGCTGGGCTCACTTGCAAGAGCAATATCCGCAGCTCCTTAAGGGACTGTCATCGAAGGTTGTACCGAAAAAGACCGCGACCGGCACTCTCTATCGCTTGCAGGCGTTCGGCGTGACGAAGAGCCATGCGCGCGCCATCTGCAAGAGCCTGAAGGCCAAATCGCAGGCCTGTGTCGTGGTGCGGCCGGCATAGAGTCGACGTTGAGCGGCGCGCATTGTCATGCCGCGTCACCGGAGTGACAATTCCTGTCAGTCCGGGTGCCCAGTTTGAAGTCATAATTTATTGAATTTATTGTCATTCTTAATCTGGCATGGGTATTGCTTGCATGCATCACATATGCAATCAGTTATCGTCGCCATGTTGAGTCCCCCGGATAGTCCCGAAGCGGCCTTGCTGGTGCGCCGTGCCGACGGCCAGTTCGCCTTGGAACGGGTCGATGCCCGACTAGCGGCTGCCGCGCGCGTTGCCGCGAACTGGTTCGGGATGAATGCAGGTGCCGTTGTGGTGGACGTCGAAATGGTCTGACGGGCCTCGCCCTATTGAGTGTTGCCTGGTTTAGTTCTCTCTGGGCGCCGCGATTCAGCTTCCCCCGCTCGCGGCGCCCTTTTTTTCTCACATCACGGGCGAGGCCACTTCGCCGATGCCGATCTGCCACAACACAAAGGCGTATTCCATCGCGGTTTCCCGATAGCGCACAAAGCGGCCGGATTTGCCCCCGTGACCGGCTTCCATGTCGACGTGCAGCAGCAAGGGATTGTGGTCGGTCTTGCGCGTGCGAAGCCTCGCGACCCACTTGGCGGGCTCGTAGTACTGCACTTGGCTGTCCCACAAGCCGGTCGTCACGAGCAACGCGGGATACGGCTGCGCCCGAACGTTGTCATAGGGCGAATAGGACAACAGGTAGTCGTAGTAGCGCCGGTCAGCGGGGTTTCCCCATTCATCATATTCGTTCGTGGTGAGCGGGATGCCCTCATCCAGCATGGTGGTCACCACATCGACGAACGGAACCTGGGCGATGATTCCCCGGTAATCCTGCGGACTCATGTTGGCAATTACCGCCATCAGCATGCCGCCGGCGCTTCCGCCCATGGCAAAGACCTTGGACTGCGCCGCATAGCCCTTGGCCACCAATTCATGGGTGACGTCGATGAAGTCGGTGAACGAATTCTTCTTGTTGATCAATCGCCCGTCATCGTACCAAGCGCGACCGAGTTCCTGACCGCCGCGCACGTGCGCGATCGCATAAACGAAGCCGCGATCGAGCAGTGTGAGGCGCGCCGAGGAGAACACGGGATCGATCGACAGCCCATATGCACCGTAGGCGTACTGCAACAGCGGCGCAGTGCCGTTGCGCTCGACGCCTTTGCGGTAGACGAGAGAGACCGGGATTCGCTTGCCGTCGCGCGCCGCCGCGAGGAAAAATTCGGATTGATAGTTCCCGGGATCAAAGTCTCCCAATACGGGATCGCGTTTGAGCAGTTGCCTCTCGCCGGTACGCACGTTGTAGTCGTATACCGTCGTCGGCGTGGTGAGCGACGAATAGGAGTAACGCACGATCTCGGTGTCGAGCTCGGGGTTGACCGAGACATCCATGCTATACGCGGGCTCCTCACTCGAGATGAAGAATGCCCGTGGGTCCGCGACAAGCGCGCCGCGAACAAGCGTGCAAGGTTCAAGGGCGCGGGCCGGCTGGAGCGGCTGGATGCTGATTCTTTTCAAGCCGCCGGTGCGCACGGTCAAGGCGATGTAGCGCGCGAACAACTCGAAATCTTGGATAAACGTATCGTCCCGGTGGGGAACCAGGTCCTGCCAGCCGGCGCGATCCACCCCCTCCTCGATGGGTGCCTGCATGAGGCGAAAATTGAGCGCGTGCCAATTGGTGCGGACGATAAAGCGATCGCCCAGGTGCTCGATCTGGTATTCATGATCGGGCTCGTGCGCCAGAAAGATCTTGAACGACAGCGCGGGATCGTCGGCCTCCGCGTACCGCCACTCCGAGGACACGGTGCTTTCCATATATAGGAAGATGAAGCGCTCCGACTTCGATTTGACGACGCCGGTGTAGAAGCTCCTATCGGTCTGGGTAAACACCAGCGTATCCGCTGTGGTGTCGTCCCCCCGCCGATGCGTCCTGACGTGCAGGCCGAGCAGAGTCGCGGGATCCTTCTCGACGTAGAGTACGGTTGCGTTGTCGTTGGCCCACGCGATGTTCGCTTCGACATTGCTTATCGAGTCGGCAAGGATTTCGCCGCTGCGTAGATTCTTGATGTGCAGGCCGTACTGGCGCCTGCCGACCGTGTCCTCACAAAAGGCGAGCCACTGCGAATCGGGCGACACCTCGATGGCGTCCAGCCGGTAGTACTCGAGTCCCGCCGCCCGTTGGTTCGCGTCCAAGATGACCTGTTCCGGCGCATCTTTCGAATCTTTGCGGCGCGCAAAGATCGGGTGTTCCTTGCCGGGTTCGAACCGCGAGTAATACCAGTACCCGTTCTTTCGATACGGAACGGTGGCGTCGTCTTGTTTCAGGCGCGCGATGATTTCCGCAAAGAGTTTGTCCTCCAGCGGCTTAACGGCCACCAACTGCCGTTCCTTGTAAGCGTTCTCCGCCGCGAGGTATGCCAGCACCTCGCTGTTCCGCCGTTCATCATCGCGCAGCCAGTAATACGGGTCGATGCGCTCACCATGCGGCGATGCGATCGGGTGGGGGTGCACCGGGGCTACGGGGGCGTCGCCGAGGGGGGCAGGCCTCAAGGGGGATTCGCTATACGGTGGGTTCATGGCATCGATCACTTGTCCTCGAGAGAGGCGGGAGTATAGTCAAGGCTGCAGGCGCTTAAGATCTCGTATAACGCTTAAAATGCATGGGGGGGTTCCGATGCACACCGTCGATCACGTGCTGCGCGCCAAAGGCAACCTGGTTTATTCGGTCGCGCCGAACGATTTCGTGCTGCGTGCGATCGAAATAATGGCCGAACACCATCTCGGTGCGCTCCTCGTCATGGATCAGGAGTCCTTGCTCGGCATCGTCTCCGAGCGCGACTACGCCCGAAAGGTCATTCTGCAAGACCGCTCCTCGCGCGACACGCCCGTCAGCGAGATCATGACCTCGCCGGCGGTTACGGTAACGCCCCGAGATACGGTGCATCATTGCATGCAACTCATGACCGAGGGACGATTCCGGCATTTACCGGTCGTCGATTCCGGGCGAGTGGTGGGCATCCTGTCGATCGGCGATTTGGTGAAGTCCGTGATGGACGAGCAGACCTTGCAGATCGAGCAGTTGGAGCGCTACATCGCCGGTTGACTCTTGGTTGACCCGTGGGGCCCGTCGGCCAGGGCCGGTTGACGACACTCGCCACCTCGGTATCATGAGGCATGCGCTGGCGCAAGAGCCCGGTCGCCCGACCTGGCGCCGTTACTGACGTTTCGCGCCTAGAACCGAGTTAAGGGATTGTTTTCGCAAGTACTCTGCGGATTGACCGCAGGGTTGAGGCTTTGCACGGACCTCTCATATGGCGAATGAGCTAGTTGCTCGGAGCGGAATGAATGCACACCTGCGGCCGGATGCGCGCGGGTTGGATCCTCGCGATGCGGATTGGGGCCTGTATCGAACCGCCTACGACAAGGACTCCTGCGGCTTCGGTTTGATCGCGAGCCTCGACGACAGCCCTAGCCACTGGGTGCTGCAAACCGCCATCAGTTCCTTGAACCGCCTCACCCATCGAGGGGCCGTAGCCGCCGACGGCAAGACCGGCGACGGCTGTGGCCTATTGATCAAGACGCCGGCGCGCTTCCTGCGGGCCGTGGCGGCTGAAGCGGGACTTGTGCTCGACGGGCAATTCGCCGCGGGTTTCGTCTTCTTGAATCGCGACGAACGCCGGGCGGATGAGGGGCGCAGCGTACTTAAGGAAGAGATCGAACGCGAGAAAATGAGCGTCGCCGGATTCAGAGTCGTGAACGTAGACCCTTCGGCCTGCGGTCTGCAGGCGCTCAAGACCTTGCCTCGCATCGAACAGGTGTTCGTCAATTCGGGCGCCGATATCGATGAGGCCACGTTCAATCGCCGGCTGTACATGGCGCGGCGGCGCACCGAAAAGATCCTGGCAAGTGCGGATCCGGTGTTCTACATCCCATCGCTGTCGGCTAGCACCATCGTCTACAAGGGTATGGTGATGCCGCAGTACCTGGCGCAGTTCTATCCCGATCTCGTGGATCCGCGGATGGAGGCATCGGTGGTGGTGTTCCACCAGCGCTTTTCGACCAATACCCTGCCGCAGTGGCGGCTTGCGCACCCCTACCGCTATCTGGCGCACAACGGCGAGATCAATACGGTGCAGGGCAATCGGTCTTGGGCGGTGGCGCGCGGACCTTTGTTTCGTTCGCCGCTGCTGCCGGATTTGGGCGATGTCCTGCCGGTGGTTTCGCTGACCGGATCGGATTCTCAATCGCTCGACAATATGCTCGAGCTGCTGCTGATGGGAGGACTCGATCCCATGCACGCCATGCGCATGCTGGTGCCTCCGGCTTGGCAGTCGGTCGACATGATCGATCCCGACCTCAAGGCCTTTTACGAATATTACGCGACGCACATGGAGCCGTGGGACGGTCCTGCCGGCATCGTGCTCACCGACGGCCGGTATGCGTGCTGCACTCTGGATCGCAACGGCCTGCGGCCCGCGCGCTGGGTGATCACCAAGAATCGCCACATCACCATCGCATCCGAGGCGGGCGTCTGGGATTACCCGCCCGAGGATGTGGTCAGGAAGGGCAAACTCGGTCCGGGCGAAATTCTCGCGCTCGATCTGCAAACCTCCGAACTGATGGACACCAAACAGGTCGACGATCTTCTCAAGAGCCGCTATCCGTACAAAGTGTGGCTTAAGAAGGGTGTGCGCTATCTGCAAACCGATCTGATCGATCCGCGCCTCGCGGCGGAGCCTTTCGATCGCGACACGCTGGCGGTGTTTCAGAAAATGTTCAACATCTCCGCCGAGGAGCGCGATGAAATCGTCCGCGTTCTCGCGGAGGACGAGAGCGAAGCGGTCGGCTCGATGGGAGACGACACGCCGATGCCCGTTCTGTCGAAGAAGGTGCGCTCTCTGTACGACTACTTTCGTCAACAGTTTGCCCAGGTCACCAATCCGCCCATCGATTCCCTGCGCGAAAGCATCGTCATGTCGCTGCAGACCCAGATCGGCCCGGAGTGCAACATCTTCGTGCCGGCGCCGCAGCATGCCGAACAGATCGTGCTGAGCTCTCCCATTCTCTCGCAGCGGAAACTCCGCCAGATCGTGGCGTTGGCGGACTCGGGCGTGCCGCACGAGTTCGTCGATCTGCAATTCCCGGCCGAGATGGACCTGAAGGCCGCGATCCTCAATGTGTGCGATCAGGCGGAAGCCGCGGTGCGCGCCGGCAAGCTGGTGCTGCTCCTGTCCGATCGCTATCCGGTGAAGGGCAAGATGCCCATTCACGCGCTTCTTGCCACCGGGGCAGTGCATCACCGCTTGGTCAGAACGGGCCTGCGCTGCAAGTGCAACATTCTGGTCGAGACCGGTACGGCGCGCGATGCGCATCATTTCGCCTGCCTCTTGGGCTACGGCGCAACCGCGGTGTATCCGTATCTCGCGTATCAGACCTTGTTCGATTTGATGCGCAAAGGCGTGCTCAAAATGGATGCGGATACGCGCCAGGAACTGGGTCGCAGCTACCGGCGCGGGATCCGCAAGGGTCTTTTCAAAATAATGTCCAAGATGGGAATCTCGACCGTCGCCAGCTACCGCAGCGCGCAATTGTTCGAGATCGTGGGTCTTGGGCATGAGGTGGTAGCGCTCTGTTTCGAAGGCTCGGATAGCCGGATTCAGGGCGCGGACTTCGCCGACTTGAAAGCGGATCAGGAGTACCTGGCGCGGCGCGCGTGGGACCCTTCGATGAGCATGAGCCAGGGCGGCTTGCTCAAGTACATGCACGACGGCGAGTACCACATGTACAACCCGGATGTGATTGCCACGTTGCAAGCGGCGGTCATGTCGGGCGATTACGGGCAATACAAACAGTATGCAGCGTTGGTCAACGAACGGCCGATCTCCTGCATCCGCGATATGCTGAAACTGAAGGCGCGCCGGCCGCCCATCCCGATCGAGGAAGTGGAGCCGATCACGGCGCTCTTCAAGCGCTTCGACAGTGCCGGTATGTCGTTGGGAGCGCTGTCCCCGGAGGCCCATGAGGCGCTCGCGATCGCGATGAATCGATTGGGCGCGCGCTCGAACTCCGGCGAAGGGGGCGAGGATCCGCTGCGCTACGGCACGGAGAAGAATTCGAAGATCAAGCAGGTGGCCTCCGGACGCTTCGGCGTGACCCCGGAATACCTGATCAACGCCGAGGTGCTGCAGATCAAGATCGCGCAGGGCGCGAAGCCGGGCGAAGGCGGTCAGCTGCCGGGCCACAAGGTGAACGAGATGATCGCCCGCCTGCGTTTTGCGCGCCCCGGCGTCGGATTGATTTCCCCGCCTCCGCACCACGATATCTATTCGATCGAGGATCTGGCGCAATTGATTTTCGACTTGAAGCAGGTCAACCCGCAGGCCTTGGTGTCGGTCAAGCTGGTCGCTGAGCCCGGAGTCGGTACGGTGGCGGCGGGGGTCACCAAAGCCTATGCCGATCTCATTACGATCAGCGGCTATGACGGCGGCACCGGAGCGAGCCCCCTGTCGTCGATCAAATATGCCGGCACCCCGTGGGAATTGGGGCTGGCCGAAACCCACCAGACCCTGCGCGCGAACGATTTGCGGCATCGGGTCCGTTTGCAGACCGACGGGGGCTTGAAGACCGGTCTCGACGTGATCAAAGCAGCGATCATCGGCGCCGAAAGCTTCGGCTTCGGCACCGCCCCGATGGTTGCTTTGGGTTGCAAGTATTTGCGCATCTGTCACTTGAACAATTGCGCGACCGGCGTCGCCACGCAGCACAACGTGCTGCGCGCCAAGTATTTCATCGGGTTGCCGGAAATGGTGATGAATTACTTCCGCTTCGTGGCGCAGGAGTGCCGCGAGATCATGGCGGTGCTTGGCGTGCGCAGCCTCGAGGAGCTGATCGGACACACCGAGCTTCTCGAGATACTGCCGGGCGAGACCTCGAAGCAGCGCAAGCTCGATCTCGAGCCGGTGCTGGCGAATTCCTCATTGGTGTCGAGCACAGCGCAGTTTTGCGTCAATCCGCGCAATGAGCCCTTCGATCAGGGAGCCCTCGGGGAGAAGATGTTCGAGGACATGCGGCACGCGATCGAATCCAAGAGCGGCGGCGAGTTTTCCTATCGCATCAGCAATTTCAATCGATCGATCGGTGCGCGCGTTGCGGGCGAGATCGCCAAGCGCTGGGGCAACAAGGGGATGAGCGCGGCGCCCCTGATCGTGACTCTCAAGGGATCCGCGGGACAGAGCTTCGGGGTCTGGAATGTGGGAGGGCTGCATTTGCATCTCGAGGGTGAAGCGAACGATTACGTCGGCAAGGGCATGGCGGCAGGCAAGATCGTGTTGAAGCCGCCCGCGCAATCGACCTTCAGCGCGCGGGAAACGGTGATCATGGGCAATACCTGCTTGTATGGCGCGACCGGTGGCGAGCTGTACGCGGCCGGCACGGCGGGCGAGCGCTTTGCGGTGCGCAATTCGGGCGCCCTGACAGTGGTCGAGGGTACGGGCGATCACTGCTGCGAGTACATGACCGGTGGAGTGGTGTGCGTCCTAGGGCGCACCGGGGTCAATTTCGGGGCCGGTTTCACCGGCGGGTTCGCCTACGTGCTCGACATGGAGCGGGATTTCGTCGATCGCTACAACCATGTGCTGATCGATATTCACCGGGTCTCGCCCGAGGGCATGGGAATTTACGTTCAGCATTTGCGCGGGTTGATCGAACAGCATGTCGATGCAACCGGAAGCCTTTGGGGTTCGCAGCTCTTGAGTGATTTTCGAAGCTACATCGGCCGATTCTGGGTGGTGAAGCCGAAAGCGGCCGAAATCGATTCGCTGCTCACCAATCTGCGGCGTGCGGCCTGACGTGAACGATAAGTACCTGCAGTTTCTCGACATTCCTCGCCAAGATCCGGCCAAGCTTCCCGTGGAAGTGCGCATCCGGGAGTTTCGCGAAATCTATTCGCAGTACGGTGCCGAGGCCGCCGCGCAACAAGCCGGACGCTGCCTGTCTTGCGGCAACCCTTTTTGCGAGTGGAAATGTCCGGTGCACAACTACATTCCTAATTGGCTGGCGCTCATCAACGAGGGCAAGCTGTTCGAGGCGGCGGAGCTTTCTCACCAAACCAATTCGCTGCCGGAGATGTGCGGACGCATCTGTCCTCAAGACCGGCTGTGCGAGGGCGCATGCACCCTGAATGACGGCCTCGGCGCCGTGAGCATCGGCGCCATCGAGAAATACATCACCGACGAGGCCTTCCGGCAGGGGTGGAAGCCCGACCTCAGCAACGTCGCACGTACCGAGAAGCGCGTAGCCATCGTCGGCGCGGGTCCCGCGGGCTTGGGGTGCGCGGATGTGCTGGTGCGCAACGGCGTCACCCCCGTGGTGTTCGATCGCTACCCGAAGATCGGCGGGCTGCTGACCTTCGGCATTCCGCCGTTCAAGCTCGACAAAGAAGTGGTGGAAAAGCGCCGCGAGATCATGGAGGGCATGGGGGTGGAATTTCGCTTGAACGTGGAGATCGGCCGCGACTGGTCGTTCGAGGAGCTGGAGCGAGAGTTCGACGCGGTTTTTCTCGGTATGGGCACCTATACCTACGTGAAGGGCGGCTTCGCCGGCGAAGACCTGCCCGGCGTGCACGATGCCTTGCCGTATCTGCTGTCGAACATCAACCGGGAATTGCGGCTCCGCAGCGATCCGGCCGCCTTCATCGACATGCGCGACAAGCACGTCGTCGTCCTCGGCGGCGGCGACACCGGAATGGACTGCAATCGCACCGCCCTTCGCCAGGACGCGGCGAGCGTCACCTGCACTTATCGCCGCGACGAGGACAACATGCCGGGTTCGCGGCGCGACTACAAGAACAGCAAGGAGGAGGGCGTGACCTTTTTGTTCAATCGTCAGCCCATTGAGATCGTCGGAGCCGACCGCGTCCAGGGCGTGAAGCTGGTCGAGACGCGCTTAGGGCTGCCCGATCGGCGCGGCCGGCGCATCCCCGAAGTCGTGCCCGGCACCGAGGAGACCATACCCGCCGATGCCGTGATCATCGCCTTCGGGTTTCTACCGAGTCCGCCGAATTGGTTCGCCGAGCAGCGAATCGCGCTCAACGCCGACGGTCGCGTGCGCGTGTCCGGCATGACCCCTTGCAAATTCCAGACGACCAATCCGAAGGTGTTCGCCGGCGGGGATATGGTGCGCGGCTCCGATCTGGTGGTGACCGCGGTTTTCGAGGGTCGCGAGGCGGCTCAGGGGATATTGCAGTACTTGGGTGTGCGGACCGGGGCGAATTCCTAAAATATCCATGTCCGAAAACGGCGAGTATCGGCGCCAGGAATTGGTTACTCTAGCGCCATGCTACTTGACTCGGATGCCTGTTACCGCGCGGTTCGCGCCCGCGACCGGCGCTTCGACGGCAGATTTTTCACCGCTGTGGCGACCACCGGAATCTATTGCCGTCCCATCTGCCCGGTGCGCGCGCCGAAGCGCGAGAACATGCGCTTTTTTTCCAGCGCGGCGGCTGCCGAGGGCGCGGGATTCAGGCCCTGCTTGCGCTGCCGCCCCGAACGAGCGCCCGGCCTTGCCGCGGTGGACGCGGCCGGCCGGCTCATCGGCGCCGCGATTGCGGGAATCGAGGAGCATGCGCTCTCGAACGCGCGGGTCGGCGATCTGGCGGCTTCCCTAGGGATCAGCGACCGGCATCTGCGCCGCGTCACGGAGGCCGAACTCGGCGTCTCGCCGGTCGAACTCGCGCAGACGCAGCGGCTTCTGCTCGCGAAACGCTTGCTCAGTGAGACCTCGCTCAATCTCACGGACATCGCCTTCGCCAGCGGCTTCGGCAGCCTGCGGCGCTTCAATGCGCTGTTCAAATCGCGCTATGGATTGAATCCGCGCAGCCTGCGCCGGTCGCCGCACGCGCAGCGCGGGCAAGCCGACGCGGCGGACACTTTGCGCTGCCAGTTGGACTTCAGGCCGCCGCTGGCGTGGGAGGCGCTGCTCGATTACCTGCGTTTACGCGCCATTCCGGGAGTTGAGTGGGTGGATCGCACGCACTATCGGCGCACGGTGGCGATTGGCGTGTCCCAAAAAGCCGATGCGCGGGGCTGGGTCGCGGTATCGCTGTCCAAGGGCGGCGCGGCGCTCGAGGTCCAAATGTCGCTATCGCTCGCGCCGGTGATCGGAGCGCTGATCGTGCGCGTGAAGAATCTATTCGACTTGGGCGCGGCGCCCGACTCGGTGAGCGCACTGCTGTCGCACGACCGAATGCTCTCCAGGGTCGTGCGCCGCCTGCCGGGATTGCGGGTGCCGGGGGCATTCGACGGCTATGAACTCGCAGTGCGCGCGGTTCTCGGCCAGCAGGTGTCGGTGAAGGCCGCGACCACACTGGCGGGGCGTTGGGCGGAGAAATTCGGCGCCGCGGTTGCAACGCCTTTTCCGGAATTGAACCGGCTCACGCCCCAGGCGCCGCGCATGGCGGGCATCGCCGCCGAGGACATCGCGGCACTCGGGATCGTAGGCAGCCGGGCGCGCGCGCTGGTCGCGCTATCTCGGGCGGTGACCGAGCGGCGCGTGGTGCTCTCCCAGAGCGCGAACGTCGAGGAGCAGATCGCGGCGTTGGAGGGCTTGCCGGGCATCGGTCCGTGGACGGCGCAATACATCGCCATGCGCGCCCTGCATTGGCCCGACGCCTTTCCGGGCGGCGATTTGATGCTGCAGAAGGCCGCCAAAGTCGACAAAAAAATATTGCAGGAGCGCGCCGAAGGCCTGGCGGCCCTGGCGCGCCTATGCCGCTCACTACCTATGGCAATCGTTGAGGGATTTTCCATGAACCGCTTTACTTATCTCGAAAGCCCGATCGGCCCGCTGCTTGCTTTGCTGCGACGGTGCGGCTCTCACGGGACTCTACATGGATACTCCCAGCCTTCCGCCATGCGATAACCGCGACTGGACGGAGGATGCGAGCGCGGATCCGTTGCCCCAAGCGGTGCGGCAGTTGCGCGAGTACTTCGCGGGCACGAGGCGCAGATTCGATCTGCCGCTGCGTCTCGAGGGGACGGCTTTTCAGCAGCGCGTGTGGCGCGGTCTCACGCAAATCCGCTATGGCGAGACGTGGAGCTACGGACAACTGGCGAAGCGCATCGGCAATCCGAACGCCTCGCGAGCGGTGGGATTGGCTAACGGCCGCAATCCGATTTCGATACTGGTTCCCTGCCACCGCGTGATCGGCGCCGACGGCTCCTTGACCGGGTATGGCGGTGGGCTGGAGCGAAAGCGGTGGCTGCTGGCGCACGAGGGATTGCACTAGCCGTTCCCGGCCGCATTTTCGGGCGACGGGTCACAAAAGCGTAAACGTACTGTAAAACTGGGATTCTCTAATGTGGCGCTCGCATGCTCGCCACGGAACCCAACAAACAGATACTCATCGTCGATCGGGACGTTGCCGCCGTTGAGCCCCTCCGCCGGAACTTGACGGACGCCGGGTTTGTGGTGCGCACGATCGCCGATGGCGCCGCAGCTCTCGCGGCCGTGGCGGAGAGGCCTCCCCGTTTGGTTATCGTCGATTGGAACATGCCGGGCATGGTCGCCCTGGAGTTGATTCAAGGTGCGCGGCGCACGCGCGTGCCGCAAGCGGTGCGCTTGATCATCCTGTCGGCCTTGTCGGGTGAGCAACACGTGGTGACGGCACTCAACCTCGGAGCCGACGACTACATCGCCAAGCCGTATAGCCTGCGCGAAGTCATCGCGCGAGTCTGCGCGGTGCTGCGCACAAATGCTCAGGAAGCGCAGGAGCCGACGCTTTGCTGCGACGAATTGGTGCTCGATACGGCGACCCATCGCGTAATGGCGCGCGGTAGGTTGCTCAACTTGCGCGGCATCGAATACCGCCTGCTCGAGTACTTGATGGCGCATACCGGGCGCACGCTAAATCGCAATCAGCTGCTCGCGCACGTCTGGGGAGACGAGTGTGCGCTGGATGCGCATACGGTGGATGTGAATGTGCAGCGTCTGCGAAAGACCCTGAGCGAATCCGGGTACGAGGCCTACATTCAGACGATACGCGGATTCGGTTACCGGTTTGCAGTCCCACCCCGCGGCGGCGAAACGAGACTTGGGTCAAAGTTTTAGCGTTCCACGCGATATTCCGCGTCCAAGGGCTCAATTTGTAAGGAAATCTTCTTTCCCAAGTCATATTTCCGTCATAAGAAACGGCGAATGTGTCACGTGTCTGCAAAGACTTTGAAGGAGACACATGGTCGAGCGTAACGCTGCCTCGCCGCTGCGACTGCGATCTGTCTTTATCTCGGACATTCATCTGGGCTTCAAAGGCTGCAGCGCCGAGTTGCTGCTGGATTTTCTGCATCACGTCGACATGGATTGTCTGTTCCTGGTCGGCGACATCATCGACGTGTGGAGCATGAAAAGGACCATGTTCTGGCCACAGTCGCACAATAACGTGGTGCGCACCATTTTGGGCAAGGCCAAGCGCGGTACCAAAGTCATCTTCGTTCCGGGCAATCACGACGACATATTTCGGGAGTTCGACGGCGCGGTGTTCGGCAACCTGGAAATACACCGCGAATACATCCACCGCGGGGCCGACGGCCGGCGCATGCTGGTGCTGCACGGAGACGAGTTCGACAGCGTGGTCAAGTGCAGTCCATGGCTGGCGAAATTGGGCAGCAATGTTTACGACGTGCTGCTGGCGGCGAATCCCTATATCAATTGGGTGCGCCGATTGTTCGGTCTGACGCGGTGGTCGCTTTCAGCCTATCTGAAAAACAAGGCCAAATCCGCCGTGCAGTACATCGGCAGCTTCGAGGAAGCGGTCGCGCAGGCGGCGCGCAAGCGCGGCGTCGATACGGTGGTCTGCGGGCACATTCACCGCGCCGAGATGCGCGATATCGACGGGGTTCTGTATTGCAATGACGGCGACTGGGTCGAGAGCTGCAGCGCGTTGGTCGAGGAACTGAACGGGCGCCTGCGCTTGATCGATTGGCCGAAGTTGAAGGAACAGATCCCCGCCGTGCCGCCGCCGCTTGCCGTGGAACAGGCGGCATGAGGGAATCGTCATGCGGGCTTCACACCGCTGTCAACTTGGCGCCGTCTAATCGCGGCATTGGAGTGGTAGCGATGAATGACATATTCGAAATATGGAGCCTGCCGTGGCATGCATTGCAGCGTCGCTTGGCCAAAAGAGTCGGGGCCGCAGTGGCTGCGAACGCCACAACGAACTCTGGGGATGCGGGCGCTCGGGTTGCGGCGGCACCGGGGAGCAGCTGGCTGGTGCGCGCGCTCAGCGATTCAGCGCCGCCCGCGGCGTTTTGGACGCACCGCTAGCATCCAACGCTTAGCCGATTTCCCCATCGGCTTCTAGGAGTCCTCACGAGGCCTAAGTGTTTCAAACAAACTGCCGCATTACTGTCCGCTAACCGTCATCTTTGGCGAGCAGGATTCGGTGTCATGACACCATCCAATAGGCAATACCCGATGAGCAGTCTCGATCTGGATCTCGATGACCCCGTGAGCAATTTGGAATTCAAACGGCGCCGGAGTTATGCGGCCGGCATGTTCGCGCGCGCCGATCATCAGGCCTTGGCGGCTGATCCCAAGGTCAATGCAGATGGCGATGCCGCCTCGACTCTCTTGGAGCGGCGCTGGTTTGCGTCCATCGCGGCCGCGCGAGCCATGCAGGCCGAATGCGAAGTCTTGCGGGAAGTCGTGGCGCTGACCGAGGAGTCGTGGCGGCGCGCGTGCACCCAGCTCGCTCGGCTCGAAACCTTGCGCGATGCCTTGGGCGAGGAATTGGCGGATGCGGAGGGCCGGCGGTGCCCCGAGAACACTGCTGTCCAGCTCGAGCGTGAGGTGTCGTCGGCGGCTTAGAGGGCATCCGCAGGCGCGCTTGATGGCCCTTTGGGTGGCGTTGTCACCGCCACGACGGATTGCTGATCTGGACGCGCATGCCGGTCACGGCATAATTCACTCCCATGAAATGCATTTACCATCCCGGCTACCAGGTTGCCTTGCCGGCTGGGCACCCCTTTCCCGTTTCCAAGTATCTCTTACTCAGGGATCAACTCCTGACGGAGGGCGTGCTCGCTCTCGGCGATTTCCTCGAACCCGAGCCCATCGACATGCAGGACCTAGGGCTTGTGCACACGCCCGAGTATCTTCGCAAACTTCAATCATCGGGGCTGTCCGCGGCGGAACAACGGCGGCTCGGTCTGCCGTGGTCGGACGACCTTTGGCGGCGCTCCCGCCTGGCCGCGGGCGGGACCCTGTTGGCGGCGCGCGCAGCGCTGTCGGATGGACTCGCCGCCAACTTGGCCGGCGGCACACATCATGCCTTTGCCGATCATGGAGAAGGATTTTGCGTATTCAACGACGTCGCGGTCGCCATCGGCAAATTACGCGCGGAGGGCGCCATTGAGCGCGCGGCCGTCATCGATCTCGACGTGCACCAAGGTAACGGCACGGCGGCGATCTTCGACGCGGTCGACCAGGTCTTCACGTTTTCCGTGCACGGCGAACGGAATTATCCACTCAATAAAATGCGCTCGAATTTGGACGTGCCGCTGCGGGACGGCGCGGGCGATGCCGAGTATCTCGATGCACTGCAGCGGCATCTGCCCAAGGTCCTCGAGGCCGCCGCCGATATGGCGTTTTATCTCGCGGGCGTGGATGTGGCCGCCGGCGATCGCTACGGTAAGTTGGCGCTCACCGAGGACGGCATCCGCCGGCGCGACCGGTTGGTCATCGAAGCGGTGCGCGAACGCGGGGTGCCCTTGACCATCGTGTTGGCGGGCGGCTATGCCGCGTCGCGCACGCGCACCGCGGAACTGCACGCGCATGCGTTTCGCGAAGCGGTGGCCTACGCCGCTCGGATCGCCGCATGATGCTTGAATTCGGTATAACCGGAGTTATACTCTTATTGTGAAGACCGCTATTTCGATTCCCGATGCCATCTTCGAGGAAGCCGAACGTGTTGCAAAACGACGTGGTATGTCGCGCAGCGAACTGTATGCCAAAGCCGTCGATGAATATCTCAAATCTGAGCGTTTCCTCGGCGTTCGCGAGCGATTGGATGCTGTCTATGGCCGTGGGGGCCAAGAGTCGAGGCCGGATCCCACGCTCGCCGCGGTGCAATCGGCGTCGATCGACCGAGACGACCGGTAGTGCGTCGCGGCGAAGTGTGGTGGGCCTCCCACGGCGAGCCGCGCGGTTCAGGCCCGGGGTTGCGTCGGCCGGTCGTCATCGTGCAGGCGGATGATTTCAACGAGAGTGCAATTCGCACCGTGTTGTGCGTCGCCGTGACATCCAATCTGCGTCTCGGCGAGGCGCCGGGTAATGTCCGCTTGCCCCGCCGTGCAAGCGGGTTAAGCAAAGATTCGATCGCGAATGTCTCTCAGGTGATTACGGCCGATAAGCAAATGCTTAGCCAACGTGTGGGCCGACTGACCTCGGCGACTCTGCGCGACATCGACGCCGGCCTGCGGCTCGTCCTGGCGTTGTAGTCCGCCTCTCGGGTTCCCGAGAGGCGGGTGGACTATGCTGCCGCGGCCATCAGCCCTTTGAGCTTGCTGATGGCGTTGGTCTCGACCTGGCGCACGCGCTCGGCGGAAATTCCGTACTCATCCGCGAGTTCGTGCAGGGTGGCCTTGTCATCGGTCATCCAGCGCCGTTTCAAGATGGTGCGGCTGCGCTCATCGAGCTTCTCGAGCGCGATACTGAGCCGATCGCTGGAATCCTCGTCCCATTCCTCGCGCTCCACTTCGATCGCGGGATCCGCGTGGCTGGCCGGCAAGTACATGGCCGGCGAATAGGTATCCTCTTCGTCGCTCTCCGGAGTCGGGTCGAAGGACATGTCGCGCGCGGACAGCCGCTGCTCCATCTCTCGCACGTCGCTTACGTCGACTCCGAGATCGCGAGCGACAGCCTTGGTTTCGTCTTCGGACAACCACGTCAGATTCTTTTTCATCCGGCGCAGGTTGAAGAACAGCTTGCGCTGCGATTTCGTGGTGGCGACCTTCACCAGCCGCCAGTTGCGCAGCACGTACTCGTGAATCTCCGCGCGAATCCAATGCACCGCGAAGGACACCAGGCGTACGCCCACGGCCGGGTCGAAGCGCTTGACCGCCTTCATGAGACCCACATTGCCCTCTTGCACCAGATCGCCCATCGGCAGGCCATAACCCAAATAGCCGCGCGCAATGTGCACCACAAATCGCAGGTGTGAGAGCACCAGTTGGCGAGCAGCGTCCAAATCGGCTTCCGTGCGAAAGCGCATCGCCAGTGCCACCTCGTCTTCCTTCGAGAGCACCGGAATTTGCGACACCCGGTCGATATAGGCATCGAGGCTCCCCACGGGACCCGCGAACACCAAAGCATTCTGTTTAGCGACTAAAGCGGTAGTCATCTATTGAAACCCCTTAAGCAATTCCCTGAACCAATAATAGCACTCTTGGTCTTAGAGTGCTAACGCATCGTCTCGTCCGGGAACCCTATAAAGCCATTCAAAACAACGGCTTATGAGGGCTCGACGGCGTGTATATGCCGCGTCGCCGCAATCCAGGACCCGACCCAGCTCAAGGCTATCGATACCCCCAAAACGCTCATCGCAGTTAGGGCTCCAAGCCCTCGCAGCCGAACCGGGCTACCGTACAGCCCCGCCAAATGTTCGACCGGGCCGGCAAGCACCGCGACCGCGACCGTGACCAAGATCACTGAACCTAAGCCGCCCCCCAATCCATACCAGACACCGCCATACAAAAACGGCCGCCGGGCAAAACGATCGGTGGCGCCCACCAACTTCATGACCTCGATTTCCGCCCGCCGGTTCAATATATCGAGGCGAATGGTATTGCCCACAACCAGCATAACGCCGAGCCCCAGCAACCCGCCGGTGAGCCACACGACCCGCCTCAAGACCTCGAGCATCGCGTTCAGGCGCTGCACCCACTCCGTGTCGAGCTGAACCGTGTCCACGTCCGCAAGCGCCGCGATGCTCGTTTTGAGCGCGAGGGTCCCTTCGGGCGTGCTCGCCGCGAGCGTTGGCGTGACAATGAGCGTATTCGGCAACGGGTTGTCGGTGAGCGCATCGAGCGACTTTCCGAATCCGGACGCATCGCGAAAATCCTTGAGCGCCTGCTCAGCCGTAATGACGCGCACCGCGGCCACATCCGCGCGGGTGCGCAGCCGCTTCGCCAACGCCTGGGTCCGCTCATTCCCGGCCTTCTTGTCGAGGTAAACCGACAAGTCGAACGCTTGATTCCAATTGGCCGTGGCGGAGCGGGCATTTTGCAAGAGCACATTCAGAAACAGCGGCAGCGCAAGCGCCACCGCGATCACGGCGACGGTCATCATGGTCGCCAGCGGATGCTGCACGATGCGGCCCAGGGACCCCATCAGAGTCTGGGCGTGGCGCGCGAGCCAGGTTTTTACCGCGCCGGGCATCTTAGGAGGCTGCGCTCGAGGCAGCGTCGGTTTGATGGACGGGGCTCGCGGTCTCGGCGGCGACTCGTCCGTCGTCGAGCACGATGCGTCGCGCCGAGAATCGGTCGATCAAGTGCACATCGTGGGTCGCGATCACGACCGTGACGCCGACATCGTTGAAGCGCTTGAACAGCTGCATGATCTCAACCGCGAGATCGGGATCCAAGTTGCCGGTCGGTTCATCGGCGATCAACAGCGGAGGCTTCGCGACCACGGCGCGGGCAATGCCCACCCGCTGCTGCTCTCCGGAGGACAGCTCGAGCGGCCGGTTTTTTTCCTTGGATAGCAATCCAACTTGATCGAGAGCGGCGCGCACGCGCTTGTCGATTTCGCGCCTGGGGTAGCCGGCGATGATGAGCGGCAACGCGACGTTGTCCGCGACGGAGCGGTCGTGCAGCAATTTATGATCCTGGAAAACCACGCCGATTTGTCTGCGAAACTGCGGTATGCCGCGCGGTTTGATGGAACCGGTGCTTTGGTTGTTGATGAACACTTGGCCGCGGGTGGGGCGCTCGATGAGCGCGATCAGCTTCAGAATACTGCTCTTGCCGGCGCCCGAATGGCCGGTCAAGAACGCGAGCTCGCCCGAGTCGATCTTGAACGACACTCCGACCAAGGCCTCGCGTCCATTGGGGTAGCGCTTGTGAACCTGCTCGAAGCGGATCATGCGGCCCGTCCGTCCGCGGTGTCGCCGGGCTCCGATTTCAGCAGCGCCGCGACGAACTCCGCGGCATCGAACACGCCGAAATCCTCGCTCTCTTCGCCGACGCCGATGAATCGAATGGGAATGCCCAACTTTTGCGCGATCGCGAGCACGATGCCGCCTTTGGCCGTGCCGTCGAGTTTGGTGACGACCAGGCCGGTGACTCCCAAGCCTTTGTGAAATTGCTCCGCCTGCGCGACGGCGTTCTGTCCGATGGTGCCGTCGAGCACCAACAGCACTTCATGCGGCGCCGCGGGGTCGAGTCTTGCGAGCACTCGTTTGATTTTTTTTAGCTCCTCCATGAGATGTGTCTGAGTGTGCAACCGGCCGGCGGTGTCGGCAATCAACACGTCCACGTGGCGCGCCCGCGCCGCCTGCAAGGCATCGAAAATCACCGCAGCCGGTTCGGCGCCGGGCTGGCCGGCGACGATGGGTACGGCATTTCGCTCGGCCCAGTGGGTGAGCTGCTCGCGCGCCGCGGCGCGAAAGGTGTCGCCGGCGCCGAGCATGACGCTGCGTCCCTCGGCCAGAAGTCGATGCGCCAATTTGCCGATGGTCGTGGTCTTGCCGGCACCATTGATGCCGACGACCAGAATGACGAAGGGCTTGATCAGAGGGTCGATGGTGAGCGCCCGCTCGACGGGTTTTAGTATATCCACCATCGCCTCGCTCAAGGCGTTGTTGAGCGCATCGACATCATCGAGTTCCTTTCGCGCAACCCGCCGGCGCAGTCCGTCGAGAATGCGCGTCGCGGCCTCCACTCCCACATCGGCGCTGATGAGCCGGGTCTCGAGGTCATCCAGGATGTCGGCATCGATCTTGCGGCCCGGCAGCAACTCTGTGATGTCGGCGGTGAGCCAGGCGGGCCCCACGTTCAATTTGGCGCGCAGGCGCTTGAAGAAGCCGCGGACGCCGGGCTTGTCGGCTTCGTTCGTCATAGACCCGAAAGCTTAGCAGAGCGACCGTACGGATCGACGTCCACCTCGATCGCCTCGACGGGGAAGATCCCCGTCGCGCGGGTTATGATCAGCCCCGTGAAAATCCCGAAGCTCGACAAGCCAGTGCCGGGGAACCGCAACCTCATACGCATCATCGGCGGGAGCTGGCGCGGTCGGCGCGTGAGTTTCCCCGATGCGCCGGCCTTGAGGCCGACCCCCGATCGGGTCCGCGAGACCTTGTTCAATTGGTTGCAGTCATCGATCGTGGGCAGCCGCTGCCTGGATTTGTTTGCCGGCTCGGGTGCGCTCGGACTCGAGGCGCTCTCGCGCGGCGCACGAGACGTGGTGTTCGTAGAGAAGGATCAGCTGACCGCGCGCGCCTTACGAGCCGGGCTGCAGCGCTTGGGCGGCATGCCTAAGGCGCGGGTGATGGAAATGGGAGCGGCGCGCTTTTTGCGCACCCCCGGCGAGCCCTTCGATGTGGTATTTCTCGACCCGCCGTTCGGAGTGGGCGCCTTGGCGGAATATGTTCCCTTGCTCGATGCCGGCGGGTGGGTGAAGGCCGGCGGTTTGGTGTACCTGGAAGGTGAGCGGGCGGCCGGCGTGCCCTGCCTTGCCGCCGCATTGGGAGCTGCTCAAAGCGAAGTCGGCGGGCGAGGTGGGGTATCATTTGGCGCGCGTCAATCCTCGGCCTGGACAATGAATAAAAGAACCGCTGTATATCCGGGAACCTTCGATCCGATCACCAACGGTCACCAGGATCTGGTGCGGCGTGCGGCCAGCATCTTCGATCGCTTGGTGGTCGCCATTGCCGCGAACCCGAACAAGGCGCCGATGTTCACGCTCGATCAGCGGGTGGATATGGCACGTCGGGTGCTGGCGGACGTGCCCAATGTCGAAGTGAAGGGCTATTCGGGTCTCACCGTCGATTTTGCCAGGATGAATGGTTTGTCGGTGATCGTGCGGGGCTTGCGCGCCGTGTCGGACTTCGAATTCGAGTTTCAGTTGGCCAACATGAGCCGGCATCTGACGCCCGAGATCGAGTCCGTGTTCATGACGCCGCAGGAGCAGTACACCTTCATCTCATCGACGCTGGTTCGCGAAATCGCGGTTCTCGGCGGTAATGTGTCCGAGTTTGTCCATCCCATCGTCGAAACAGAATTGAAACGGCACCGCCAGCCTTGAGGAACGTGGCCGTCTGCAAGATCCTGGCATTTGCCGCCTGCTTGGTGGCGCTTGTCCCCTGGTCCCTGCCATCCTATGCCGATGACCCGGCGGCGGCGCAAATTGCCCGACCGCCGTCCCGGCTCCCTGCGCACAAGGGCGCCATTGCGAGCGCCTATCCGCTGGCGAGCCAAGCGGGCCAGGAGATGTTGGCTGCGGGGGGTAACGCCTTCGACGCGGCAGTCGCGGTGTCCGCGGCACTGGCCGTGGTTGAGCCCACCAGTTCGGGCCTCGGCGGCGGCGGATTCTATCTGCTGCACCGGCAGGCCGACGGATTCGAGACCATGCTCGATGCGCGCGAAAAGGCGCCCGGCGCGGCCACCCGCGACATGTATTTGGACCCGGCGGGAAACCCGATTACACGAGCCTCCGTGGCCGGGCCGCTGGCGGCGGGAATTCCGGGGGAGCCGGCGGCCTTCGATTACCTGGCTCGACGGTTCGGCAAATTGGCGCTGAAGGAAAGCCTGCGGCCGGCGATTCGCCTGGCACGCGAGGGCTTTCCGCTGTATCCGCGCTTGCAGGCAGCCATTCGTTACAAGAGGGACCTGCTGCTGCGCTCGCCCGATGCGGCCAAGGTGTTTCTGACCCCCGAGGGTGGGGTGCCGGAGCTCGGCGCGATGATCAAGCAGCCCGATTTGGCGCTCACTCTCGAAGCCATGGCAGCCCAGGGCGCCAAGGGCTTTTACGGCGGGCGCGTGGCACAGGATTTGGTGAACGGCGTACGGGCCGAAGGCGGCATTTGGACGCTCGGGGACCTCGCCTCCTATCGGGTGATCGAGCGCAAGCCGCTCGTGGGGAATTATCACGGCGCCCGCATCGTGTCCGCCTCGCCGCCCTCATCGGGCGGCGTTGCGTTGTTGGATGCACTCAACATTTTGGCGGGATTCGATCTGAAGCAAGTCGATTCCGGGACCCGCAAACACCTGATCGTCGAAGCGATGCGCCGCGCCTATCGCGACCGCGCGGTGTACTTGGGGGATCCGGATTTCGTCGCCATGCCGCTCGCCCTGCTCACCGGTCAGGACTACGCCGCCGGGCAGCGCTCCAGCATTCGCCTCGACAAGGCAATGCCGAGCGATCTGTTGCCGGGCATCGAGACGGCGCCGGTGGGGCTGCATACCACGCATTTCTCGATCCTCGATGCCGGCGGCAATCGCGTGGCGGGCACGCTCTCCGTCAATCTGTACTTCGGCACGGGCGAGATCGTTGCGAAAACCGGCGTGCTGCTCAACAACACCATGGATGATTTCTCCATCAAGCCTGGCACGCCGAATGTGTTCGGCCTGGTGGGCAACGACGAAAACGCCATCGCGCCGAACAAGCGTCCGCTGTCCAGCATGACGCCGACTTTCGTCGAAACGCCGAGGGGCCTGATGATTTTCGGCACGCCCGGCGGCAGCTACATCATCAGCATGGCGCTTCTGGCGACGCTCGATTACTTGAACGGCATGAGCGCTGCCGAAATCGTCAAAGATCCCCGCTACCACCATCAGTACCTGCCGGACGTGATCGAGTACGAGAAGGGGGCGCTTCCGCCGAACGAGATCTCCCGGCTCGAAGCCATGGGCCACAAGCTCGAGGAAGGCAGCCGGCCGTGGGGCAACATGCAAGTGATCACCTGGGACTTCGCCAGCGGCAAGGTGGAAGCGGCCGCCGATCCGCGCGGCGAGGGCGAGGGGCTGATTTACTAGGAGCCTGTCTGAGTATTCCCTGTGATCGGATCATCGCTGACAGGCGGGGCACCAATACGTCGATCGCTGCCCCTGTACGAATTGCTTCACGGTAGTTTTGCAAACCCGGCACGGCTCGCCGGCGCGTTCATAGACGTAAAGCCGCTGCGCGAAATATCCGGGCGTTCCCTCGGCGTCGACATAGTCCCGCAGCGTCGTGCCGCCGATCTTGATGGCTTCGGTGAGCACGTCTTTGATCGACCGCATCAGGGCCTCGGCCTGGGAGCGGCTCAAGCGCCGCGCGGCGCGGCGCGGCGAGATTCGGGCTCGAAACAACGCTTCGCTCGCGTAAATATTGCCCACGCCCACGACCACTTGGGAGTTCATGAGGAGCTGCTTGATGGCGACTGCGCGCCGGCGCGTCGCGCGATACAGATACTCCGCGTCGAAAGCCGCGCTCAAGGGCTCGGGTGCGAGCTTGGCGAGGAGCGGATGCTCAAGCGGATCCGACTCGGTCCAAAGTAGGCTCCCGAAGCGCCGCGGATCGTGGAAGCGCAGTACCCGCCCCGAGTCGAGCTCAATGTCCCAATGATCGTGTGCCCGCGGCGGCACGCCGGCCGTCAGCAGGCGCAGGCTCCCCGACATGCCGAGATGCAGGATCAGGGTGCCGGAATCGAGCGTGATCAAGATGTATTTGGCGCGACGCGCGACGCGGTGCACGCTTTGCAGGCGCAGCATCGCCTCGAAGTTCGCGGGGATCGGCCAGCGCAAGCGACGCTCGCGCACCACCACATCGACGATGCGCCGCCCTCGCAGCGCGGGCGCTATGCCGCGCCGGGTGGTTTCTACTTCAGGCAGCTCGGGCAGGAGCTACTTGATCTTCGATTCTTTGTAGGCGACGTGCTTGCGCACGACCGGATCGAATTTCTTGGTCTCCATCTTGTCCGGATGCAGACGCTTGTTCTTCGTGGTCGTGTAGTAGTGCCCGGTGCCCGCGGAGGAGACCAATTTGATTTTATCGCGCATGGATAACGCTCCTTAAACCTTGACGCCCTGGGCGCGAAGATCCGCGACCACCACTTCGACGCCGCGCTTCTCGATGGTGCGCAACCCCCGCGTCGTCACGCGCAGGCTCACGAATCGCTTCTCGGTCTCCAGCCAGAATCGGTGGGTGTGCAAATTCGGCAGAAACCGGCGCCGCTTGCGATTGTTCGCATGGGAAACCGTATTGCCCGATTTGGGGGCTTTGCCCGTGACTTGGCAGACTCGCGACATGGGGTGAACCTTCGGAAGGACAACGATCGAGCCGCGCTTTATACCAGGTGCGCCCCTTCCGGGCAACCGGCGGGCGCGTCCCGCCGAGCGACGGATATCCCTCCTGGCGCCGCTAAGTCATTGTATTCGAAAGCACTGTGGCGGCTGCGGTTACGAACTCACCCGGCCTTTAGAGCAGTCCCCGCTCCGCCAGCGAGACGCTGGCGCCGTCGCCGACGATGATGTGATCGAGCAGACGAATGTCCACCAATGCGAGGGCCTCCTTGACCCGCTGGGTGATCAACTCGTCCGCGCGGCTCGGCTCGGCGATGCCCGAAGGATGGTTGTGCGCGACGATCACGGCGGCGCAGTTGCGCTGCAGCGCCAGCTTGACGATTTCGCGCGGATGCACGCTGGCGCCGTCGATCGTGCCGCGGAACAGCTCCTCGAATTGTATGAGGCGATGGCGATTATCGAGAAAAAGGCAACAAAAAACTTCGTGCTCGAGGTCGCGCAGCTTGGCGCGGAGGAATTCACCGGTTGCGCGGGGGCTTGCCATCGACGGGCCGGCGCGCAGCGACTCCGCCAATTGCCTTCGCGAGATCTCGGCGGCGGCCTGCAGCTCGGCGTAGCGGGCGGGGCCCAAGCCCGGATGCGCGCAGAAGCGCGCCCGATCCGCGGCGATCAGCCTGCGCAGCGAGTGAAAACTCATGAGTATTTCGCGGGCGAGATCGACGGCGGAATGGCCGGCCATGCCGGTGCGCAGCAAAATCGCGAGCAGTTCCGCATCCGACAACGCCCCAGCGCCTTTGTCGAGCAGCTTCTCGCGCGGTCGTTCCTCGCTCGGCCAATCCCTGATCGCCATGAAACCGAGCATGGCGCGCGGGTTGGCAAATCACTAGCGCCATTTCGCGGGCGAGCGAGGAGATTGGCGCGGCGGCGCCTTAATCGTGTCCGGAGCTGCCGAAGCCGCCGCCGCCGCGCTCGCTCGCGGTGAAGTCCTCGACCACTTCGAAATCGACGTGCACAACCGGCACGATCACCATCTGCGCGATGCGGTCGCCGGGATTCAAGGTGAAGGGCGCCGATCCGCGATTCCAGCAGGACACCATCAGCGGACCCTGATAATCGGAATCGATCAGACCCACCAGATTGCCGAGCACGATGCCGCTCTTGTGCCCGAGTCCCGAGCGCGGCAGCAACAGCGCCGCCAGGCCGGGATCCTCGAGGTAAATCGAAATCCCGGTGGGAATGAGCTCCGCGCCGCCCGGCGCTAGAACCAAGGGGGCCGCAAGGCAGGCGCGCAAGTCCATGCCGGCGGAACCCGCGGTGGCGTGCGAGGGCAAGGGAAATTCGCGCCCGATGCGCGGATCCAAGATCCTGAGCTTGACGGTGGGCCGCATCGAATCAGCGGCGGATACGGCGGCTGCGCAGGCGGGTGCGCGGATCGGCCGCGGCGGCGCGGACGGCGGCTAGCGCACGACGTTTGCGCGCGCCGCGCCGCGGGGTGCCGTCGGAGGGAGGCAAGCGCTTGGCGATCAGGGCAATGAGTTCGCGCGCGACGGTGAGTTTCGGTGCGCGGGCGATCTCGAGTTTTCCGCCGGGCCATATGACCGTCAGCGCGTTGTCCTCGCAATCGAACGCGATCCCATCGCCGACCTGGTTGGCGGCGATCAGGTCGAGCTTCTTGCGCTTGAGTTTGCTGCGCGCGTTTTCCTCGACGTCGTTGGTCTCGGCCGCGAAGCCGACCACGAACGGGCGCTTGACCATGTCGGCGACCGATTTGATGATGTCGGGCGCGGCTTCGAGATCGATTTTGACGGTGCCGCCTTGCTTCTTGATTTTCTGCTTGGCGACGCTTACCGGCTGAAAATCGGCGACCGCGGCGGCGGCAATGAACACGTCCGTCTCGGCCACATGGCGGTGAACGGCCGAGTACATATCCCGCGCGCTCTCGACATCGATGCGAGTGATCCCCGCGGGCGTCGGCAAGTACACCGGCCCGGTCACCAGGGTGACGTGTGCGCCCGCCTCACGCGCGGCGGTGGCCACGGCGAAACCCATTTTCCCCGAGCTGCGGTTGGTCAAATAGCGTACCGGATCCAGGCGCTCTCGGGTCGGTCCCGCCGTGATCAGCACGTTGAGGCCGGCAAGCAGGCCGGCATTGACCGGGGGCTCGAGCAGGGTCTCGGCGAGTTGTTTGGGTTCCCACATGCGCCCCACACCGATTTCGCCGCAGGCCTGATCGCCGGTGGCCGGGCCCAACATGCGTACGCCGCGCGATATCAAGGTTTCGACGTTCGCCTGGGTCGCTTTGTTGGCCCACATGAGGCGATTCATCGCGGGCGCGAGCACCAGCGGCGCCTCGGTGGCGATGCACAGCGCCGCCAACAAGTCATCCGCGCGGCCGCCCGCCAAGCGTGCGATGAAATCCGCGCTCGCCGGGGCGATCAGCACGAGCTCGGCCCAACGGGCGAGTTCGATGTGTCCCATGGCGGCCTCGGCGGCACTGTCCCACAGATCGCCGCGGACCGGACGCCCCGAAACCGCCTGCAAGCTCATCGGCGTGATGAAATTGCGCGCCGACGCGGTCATCACCACCTGCACTTCGGCCCCCCGTTCGATCAGACGGCGCACCAAGTCCGGGCTCTTGTAGGCGGCGATGCCCCCGGTCACCCCCACCAGGATTCGGGTCTTGGGCCTCAATGGATGCCCTTGAGCTCTTTGTAGCGCGCGATATCGCTATCGAATTGCTCACGCATGTGGGCCTCCTCGGTGCGCTTCTCCTGAAGATTTGTCTCCTGCGTATGGATGTCGTTGCTGACGCGGACCAAATCCTCGGCAATTTGGTCCGACATGGGCGGTGCATTCGGATCGGAACTGTAGGGTTTGAAATACATGCTGGCCACGCGCAGTTTCTTCAATTTACCGTCGAGTATCTCGAGGAACTGACTCGTGACTTTGATCTGATCGGACAGCAGGGACAGCCGCTGGTCGCGCAGACGCTCGATTTCCTGTACCGAGACGTAAGTGTTGAGAAGATTCTTATCACGGCTCGCATTCCGCTCCGCGTCGAGCCTCTGTCGTTCTTGCTCGGCCAACTGCTCGGGCGTCTTCTGCGCCTCCAGGCGGCCAATTTCGACGCCCTGCGAGTTCACGACGGCGCGTTCCTGAGACGCGTATTCCGGCGGAATCCGGTCCCCGTAGTGGGTGACGCCCTGGGCATCCACCCATTTGTACATTTTGTGCCCCGAGCTCGTGGTGTTGTCGGCAAAGGACAACGAGATGCACAGTGCGCAGGCGCACAGGATCGAGGCGAGATATTTCAAGGACAGGTCCCCATGGCGGCGAATGTGATTGTGAGCCGCGGGCAAGGGGTTTTCCAGGGCGTATTCCTCAATTTGCACTGCCATAGCGGTCCCGGTAGCTTTCCATGCTCGCCAGTTCGACCGCACGTCCCTCCTTGCGCATGTGGTCCATGAGGTCCGACAGGTTGAGGACCGCAATGACCGGGATTCCAAACTGTTCGCGCACCTCCTGAACCGCCGATAACGGGCTGACCGAACCCCGCTCTTCGCGGTCCAAAGCGAGCAGTACGCCGGCCGGATGCGCCCCGGCGGCTCTTATGATGTCGATGGAATCGCGGATCGCCGTGCCGGCGGTGATGACGTCATCGACGATCAGCACGCGGCCCTGCAACGGACCGCCGACGATCATTCCGCCCTCGCCGTGATACTTCGGCTCTTTGCGGTTGAATGCGAACGGCGCGTCGAGCCCGTGCCGGTCGGCGAGCGCTGCGGCGGCGGCGGTCACCAGCGGAATGCCCTTGTACGCCGGTCCGAACAGCATGTCGAAGGTCAGATCCGAATCCACGGAGGCGTCGCTATAGGCGCGACCCAGCGCCGCTATCGCCGCTCCGGTGCTGAATAATCCGGCATTAAAAAAATACGGGCTTTCACGCCCGGACTTTAGCTTGAAGCTGCCGAATTTCAACACACCGAGCTGCATGCACAATTCGATGAATTCGTCTTTATACGACGGTGTCATAGGAACGGCCAGTCTCGCAAGGGAATTGACGGCGCGCAAGCACAGCGCGCGGGCCGGCGTACTGTTATGATCGCGCGCCATGCACGATGAGAGTTCGAGCGTTTGACGACGGACGCAAAGCCCACGTTGTTGCAAGCGTTGAGCGACAAGCGTATGACGGCCGTCCTGCTGATGAGCTTCGCCTCCGGCCTACCGTTCAACTTGACCGGTTTCACGGTGCAGGCATGGCTGGCGTCCGAGGGCCTCGACATCAAAACGATCGGCATTTTTACGCTGGTCAGTGTCCCCTATTTTTTCAAGTTTCTGTGGGCGCCGCTATTGGACCGGTACTTGCCGCCCATCTTGGGCCGTCGCCGTGGCTGGATTTTGATTTATCAGGTCTTTCTGACAGTCGCCATCGCCATCATGGGCTTTTGTTCCCCCACAAGAGAACTCTACTTGCTCGGCGCCTTGGCGGTGCTGGTCGCATTCCTTTCCGCGTCCCAGGATATCGTGATCGACGCGTATCGCGTGGACGCGATTCCGGTCAGCGAGCGCGGATTGGCCGCCGCCGCCCAATCATTCGGCTACCGCTCGGCCGCCATGTTGGCGGGCGCCGTGCTGGTGTTGATCGCCGCGCACTTGGGCTGGCGCTTGGCATTTCTGATGGTGGCCTGCCTCATGGCGGCGACCACCTTGGGGACCCTTTGGGCGCCGGAGCCGGAAGTGCCTGGCCAGCCGCCTCGCACTCTGGCCGACGCGGTATGGCATCCGCTTCGCGCATTGTTCAGCCAGAAAGGCGCATGGGGTTTTGTGTTGCTGGTGCTGCTGTACAAGGTTGGCGATGCGTTCGCCTTGAGCTTGTACAGCGCCTTCATGATCAAGGGCGTGGGATTTTCACTGGATGAACTCAGCATCGCCGGCAAGGTGAACATGACGGTGTCGAGCATGATCGGTGTGGCCTTCGGCGGTTGGGTCTACATGCGCTGGGGCACTTTCAAGTCGCTGTTGGTTTTCGGCATCGGCCAGGCACTGACGAACCTGCTTTATGTGTGGCTGGCGCTGGCGGGCAAGAAAATATGGCTGCTGGTTCTCGCCACCTCCCTGGACACGGGCGTCGGCGGAATGGGATTGGCCGCATTCGTCGCATTTCTGGTGTCATTGTGCAGCTCCAATTACAGCGCGACTCAGTACGCATTGCTGTCGGCGATTGCGAGCCTGCCGCGGATCAGTATGGGGTCCGTCGCGGGATTCGTCGTCGCCAGGATCGGCTGGGCAAATTTCTTTGTCGTTACCTTCTTGACCGCGATGCCGGGACTGATATTGCTGGTGGTGTTGCGAAAACCGATGAACGCGCTCGCGACCCGCGACGTACGGGCGACTCGAGCACTGAGCGGTGGTTTCGACGAGGAAGCGGTTATCGGCGCAGCGATCGATCCTGGGGACTTGACCAGGCGCTGCGCACGTTATCCTCGAACTCCCGATCCAAGTCCTCGGCTTCCATATCGACCGCGCCCGACCAGTCTTCGGGAGCATCGGCCGCATCGATGAGTTCGTCGAGCAGCTGCTCGTTCCACGCATCGAAGTCAACCTCCGCGACGGTGCCGTCGAAGTACTGAATCTCTATGGTCTCATCGTCGTCATCGATGGCGACCACTTCAAAGAGTTCGTTGGTACCGCCGCGATACCACTGACCTACGACCGGCTTTATGACGTTCATCGCGCACTCCCCTCACTGCCGCAAATCAATTCAACTCCCAATGAGCCTTCCGCGCAATCAAAAGTTTTTGCGCGAAGCAGCATTGCCGGCTAGCGCCGCTCGTACGCCAAATCCCACACCCCATGGCCTAAGCGGCTGCCGCGCCGTTCGAAGCGGGTCGCGGGGCGAAATCCGGGACGCGGCACATAGGTTCCGTCGGTGCTCTGGGTGGCGAGCCGCGCGCAGGCATTGCAGACCTGCAACATCTGTTCGGCGTATGCCTGCCAGTCGGTCGCCAGGCGCAACACTCCCTGTGGACGCAATTTGTCGGCGAGGATCTCGACAAAGGACGCGTCGATCAGGCGGCGCTTGTGATGGCGCTTTTTGTGCCAGGGGTCCGGGAAAAAAATCAAAATTTCATCGAAGGACCGATCGGGAAGCGCAATGGCCAACGCTTCGACGGCGTCATGGCAGATCACGCGCAGATTGGCGAGCTTCGCCTGCTCGGCGCGCAGCAGCAGCCGGCCGACTCCCGGACGGTGGACCTCGATCCCGAGGTAATCGATGTGCGGATTGCGACTCCGCCAATGTCCCGATGACTTCGCCGGCGCCGAACCCGATCTCGAGGCAGCGCGGCGCAGACCGGCCGAAGGCCGCATCGAGGTCGATGGTCGCGCCCGCGACCCTCAAGCCGAAAGTCGGCCACAGATCCTTGAGCGCACGCTCTTGCGCGGCCGTGATACGGCCGGCGCGCAAGACGAAGCTGCGTATGGGGCGTCGAGCGTCCATGAGCGCAAATTTTGCCTGATATCATCACGCCATGCGCAAAATCGGGTTAGCCTGCGCCCTTCTGTTGCTCGCGGGCTGCGTGGGCCTGCCAAAACACGTCATCAAGTATCGGAGCGAGGCTTTGCGCTCACCGCAAACGACGACACTGGGCCGCATCGCCGAGGAGAGCGCGGAAGGCATTCCGGCGAATCTGTCGGGTATACGTCTGCTGACGTCGGGCGAGGAGGCTTTCGACAGCTGGATCGCGCTCGCCGATCGCGCCGAGCGCACGCTCGACATCCAGTACTACATCATTCACCAGGACGAATCCTCCCGAACCCTGCTGCGGCACGTGCGTGCCGCCGCGGATCGCGGCGTGCGCGTGCGGGTACTGGTGGACGATCTCAACACCGCGGGCGAAGACCGGCGCTTCATGCATTTGGAGCAGCACGCCAACATCGCCGTGCGGGTCTTCAATCCGTTTCCCGGCGGGCGATCCGCGACCTGGAGCCGCATCCTCACCTCGATATCGGACATACCGCGCATCAACCACCGCATGCACAACAAGCTATTCGTGGCGGACAACGCGATGGCCATCACCGGCGGGCGCAACATAGGCGATGAGTACTTCACGCGCGGCAAGAGCAGCAATTTCATCGATCTCGACGTGGTGGCGGTGGGGCCCATCGTGCCGCAGCTGTCGGCATCCTTCGACGCCTTTTGGAACAGCAAGTATTCCTACCCGATCTCATCGCTCGCCTCCCCGGTGCCGGCCGAAGCGCCGCGGCCGCGCGCCGCTCGAGCAGAGCGTGTCCACCGAAGAGGGCAATTGGCTGGCGCGCGAACTGGATGCGCACGAGCTGCAGCTGACCTGGGTGGCGGCCACCGTTCTTGCCGACCGGACCGGAAAGATCGCGAGCGAAACCGCGCCCAGCGACGATGCGACGATGGCCAAGAACATTGCGACGCTGATGCGCTCCGCACAACAAGAAGTCATCGTGATCTCGCCGTATTTCGTGCCGGGAAACGCCGGGCTCGCATTGATGCGGGAGCTCACCGAGCGCGGCGTGCACATCCGCATTCTCACCAACTCGCTGGCCTCCACCGATTCCCCGCTGGTGCACAACGGCTACTCGCGTTACCGGGTGGCGCTCTTGAAACTCGGCGTCGAATTGAGCGAGGTGCGGCCGACGCTCGGGCAGAAACGCCGGCGTTTTCACCCGTTTCGCAGCTCCCACGCGAGCCTGCACGCAAAGGCGCTGGTGATCGATCAGAAGACCGTGTTCATCGGTTCGATGAACATGGACCGGCGCTCGGCCCGCCTCAACAGCGAATTGGGCTTGGTGATCCGCAGCCCCGAAATCGCCCGCCAGGTGACGAGTCTATTGGACGACATCAGCGCGGACGGAAGCTACAAGCTGTCGCTGGACCGCCACGATCGCATCGTTTGGTCGAGCGGCGAACCCGGAGAGGAGCAGACCTGGCACAAGGATCCGGAGACGACGCGCCTGCAGCGCTTCATGCTCGATCTGCTCGCGCCGTTCGCGCCCGAGGAGCTCCTGTAATGCGAATGGCTCAAGGCGGCAGGCGAAGCGTGCTCAGGTAGTCCTTGACCTTGCCGCGAAATCCCTCGCTGCTGGTGACGGTCGCGCCCCCGGCCAGCACCAGGATGAAGTCGCCGCGAAGCGTGCGATTCACTTCCCGCAGGTAATTCATATTGACGAGACAGGAGCGGCTGATGCGCAGCATCGGCTGCGAGCGCAATGCCAGTTCGGCTTGGCTCAACGTGCTGCGCGCGTGATAGCTGTCGCGCCCCACGCGGATGACGACATAGTTTCGATCCGCCTCGATCATTTCCACTTGCGCGACGTCGATTACGTGCAGGCGACCGTCGAATTCGGCGAGCAGGCGCGGGCGCTCGTCGGGCGCGGAGCGCGCGCCGCGCTCGAGTTGCGCGAGCAGGCCGGCGAGCAGCGCCTGGCGGTCCGCTGCCGCGCTTGCCAAATGGCGCGGGCGCACGCGAGCCAGTGTTTTGCGGAAGCGCTCCTGATCGAAGGGCTTCAACAGGTAATCGACGGCGCACACCTCGAACGCCTCGAGCGCGTACGTGTCGTAGGCGGTGACGAACACCAGCGAGGGCAGCTCGTCCGGCGCCAGAGCGCGCGCGAGATCGATGCCGTTCACCGGATCCATCTGGATGTCGAGGAACAAGAGCTGCGGCCGCTTGGCGCGGATCGTCCGCGAGCGCCGCAGTTGCCGTCGCCGTACTCGCCGATCACGCGCAGGTCGCCCTCTGCCTCGCACAATTCGCGCAGCGTGCGGCGCCCGGCCTGCTCGTCGTCGACGATGATGACGTTCATCATGATGCGGTTGCGGGCGGCGCCGCGCCGCGCTGCTGCGCCGGTCCGGCGAATCGTGAATTTCCGGCAGCGTGATCTCGCTGCTCCATTCCGTGCCGTGAGGGCCCGCCGCAAGGCGGGCGCGCCCCTCGAATTGAACGGCCAAGCGCTCGCGCACATTGTTGAGCCCGATGCCGTCCGCCTCGCGCGTCTTATCCCTCGGCGAGCGTGTTGGTCACGCGCAGCACCAGACCCTCGGCCGATCGCCTGCACGGCAACCTGCACCACCACCGGACCTTGATGACCGGCCAGCCCGTGCACCACCGCGTTCTCGACCAGGGGCTGAAGAATCAAGCTCGGCACCCACACCGCGGGGATGTCCGAAGGCAGAGGCAGGACGACGCTGAGCCGGTCCGCAAAGCGCTTTTGCTGCAGTTCCAGGTACAAGCGGACGAATTGCAATTCGTCGCTCAAGCGCACGAAGTCTGCTCTCCGGCATTCAGCAGCCGGCGCAGCAGATCCGCGAGCTGCACGACCATGGCCTGGGCGCCCTTCGGATCCCATTCGATGTGGCCGCGGATGGTGTGCAGCAGATTGAACAGCGTGTGCGGCGACAGCTGCATGCGCAGCGCCGCGAGGCGCGCCGCGCTCCACTCGCGCTCGAGCGCCGCGCGCTTGAGCTCGGAATTTCGAAACCGCGTATAGAGCGCCACGCCGGTGAGGAGCGCGAGCCCAAAGCCGTACGTCGGGAGGAACGTCACGAAGCTCGCGACCCACAGCGACAAGAGCAGCGGATCCGGGTCCGACATGTGAGCCGTGGCCATGTGGTGCAGGCTCCGCTTCGCCGCACGCCATTTCGGCGATGATCATCGCCGGATAGGCGAGAGCGGCGAACACCGTCGCCAGGATGGCCTGCAGCGGTACCGCCGCGAGCAGCGGGCGCCACTCGATGCGCAGGGACGCCCAATACGAGACCAGCAAGCAGGGCAGCAACAGCAGGTGCTGCAGTACGCGCGCCTCCCAGGGCGCGAACAAGGGCACGTCGGTCATGTGGCTGATGCCGGTGCGCATGCTATAGGCGTACAGGACGTTCGACAGCGCGACGTACAGCCAGAACAAACCGACCAAGGCGACGAACTGCCGGCGGGTCAATTCCCCGGCGAAGCGCAGCATGAACGCGTTTTCGTTTCCGCTCATGGGGCGAGAGCCTAGCGCAATTGCCATGCGGTTGTGGCCGCCGGAGCGCCGCTCGGGGACGAATTCGTGGATGGCGGGGACGACCTCGATTGAGGAGCGCAGACGTAGGCCAGGCGAGGGGAGTCTCATAGCCTCGTCGGCAAACCACCCGAATGAGGAGATCCCACATGAATACCCATGACTCCGCGCCAGGTCCCGGTACCGCGTTCGGAAGATCACGATCGCGATGATCGTCTGCGGCATGCGTCGGTGCCGCCGTCATCGGCGCCGCGAGCGCGCGCCTCCGCCGACGATGGAGCAGGCGCTCGCGCGAGCGGTGCTCCAGGTGAACAACCCGATGCTGGCCGCGGTTTACGCCGCCAGATTAAGGCGCGGGTGAGGCTGTACCCTCGGTTGGCGCCGCGGCTGTTCGTCAATCGAGTTTCAATCGATGGCGATCCACCGCGGCCGGCTCCCCGCCGGGAACGGTGAGCCGGGAACCGCACTGAGCGCACCCGTGGTGGCGTCGATGGAATACACCCCAATATTATTGGAGTTCTCGTTGGCGAGGTATGCGAACTGGCCGGAAGGATCGATGACCACGTTCACCGGAAATGTCCCGGTGCCGACGGTCGACACCCGCCCCAACTCACCGCTGCTCGGGGTAATGGAATAGCTGCTGACCTCGTTCCCGCCGGTGACGTTTGCCGCCAGAAGATATTTTCCGGCGGGGTCGACAGCCACCGATTCGGGGCTCGAGCCGGTCGACAGCGGCGAACCCGACAGCGCCCCCAGTGCGCCCGAACCGGGAGCAATCGAATAGGCGGAAATCGTCGCCGCGGATTCATTGGCGACATACGCGAATGTCCCGGTGGGATCGATAGCGATCGACAACGCTCCGGCACCCGCGCCGAACGGCGAACCGTCGATGGCGGTCAACGAGCCCGCGCCGGCCTCGATGGAGAAAGCCGCCACCTTGCCGTCGGCGTAGTTGGTGACGTAGAGGTAATTTCCGCCGGGGTCGGTTTTCAGGGAGGTGGGCCGATTGCCCACGGTATACGGCGAACCGCTGATCGGGGACGCCAGTCCCGTCCCGCTGTCGATGGCGAACACCGAGACCGTGTTGTCCCCCATATTGGCCACATACAGAAATTGATCGGCGGGGTCCACCAACACGGCAAAGGGCTCGGAGCCGGCGGCTATCGGATTTCCTGCCGACGTGAGCGCCCCGGTGCCGCTGTCGATGGCAAATACCGAGACGTCATTGGAATTAGCATTGGCCACGTATAAATAGGTGCCGTTGGGATCCACGACCGCCGAGACCGGTGTGGTGCCCGTCGAGGCGAACGGCGAACCGGCGATCTGTTTCAGGGCGCCGGTCGCGGCATCGATCGAGTACGCCGATAGGGTGTTTGACCCTTGATTGGCGACGTAGGCGTATTGTCCCGGTTCGGTACAGGTCACCACGATGTTGGTGACATCCGCCGTGCCGATCGTTCCCGAGCCATTGTAGACGGTGCAGGTTTGAGCAGGGGCCGTGGGCTGTGATCGGATGGTGACCGAATAGGGCCCGCCCTGGTCGATCGCGGATGAAAACACGAACCCGCCGTTCGTCTTCGGGCTCACATTATTTCCCGAGTTGTTTTGCAGCACCAGCCCGGAACCCTTGAGTCCCGTCACCGTGCCGCCGACGGTGTAGCCGCCGCCGATGTGGCAGGCCGTGACACCGAGGGCCACCGCCGCAATCGACGCCAAACCACGGGAGCAAAAGGTCCTCAGCATTCGCAACGCACCTCGCCGAAATATCGATTGATTGTATGCTGCCGCTTTGCGATTCAACAATCCATATTCGCGTCGAGCTTGAGGAGATCCGCATGCACTACCGCCTATTGGGCCAAACCGGCCTGTACGTTTCGGAGCTGTGCTTGGCTGCTCACGAGGCCGGCTGTCTCCGCAAGGCGACAGGCGCTGTCTGATCTAAACTATCGCTGATCGCTCTAAATGGTTCTCGATGAAAGGAGCCCGCATGTCATCGCGATTTGGACCCAAGAGTTGGATGTTGGCGAGTACGGCCGCGATCGCCGTGCTCCTGCCTTGCCTGGCATCCGCGGCGCTGGGTGAGCCGGAGGCATCGGTGGCGGCCGACGGTGCGCAGCTTCAAGGTTCGATCACAGCATCGAATCAGGGGGCTTATCGGCTGCATGAGATTCAATTGACTTCGGGCACCCTGGTTCGGGAGTACGCGGGATTGGACGGCAGCGTATTTGCGGTCACCTGGCACGGGCCCTATGTGCCGAATTTGCGGCAATTGCTCGGCCGCTATTTCGACGAATACGTGGCGGCGGCGAAAACCCCGCACGCGGACCACCATCACCTGCAAGTCAGGCAAAGCGACTTGGTGGTCGAATCGAGCGGCCACATGCGCGCGTTCAACGGTCGCGCCTACCTGCCGCAGGCGATTCCGGGCGGGGTGTCTATCGGAGATCTGCTGTGAGGCCGGCACTGATGCGATCGCTGCGCCACGGCTGCGGATTGATAGCCTGTCTATCGGCGATATCCTGCGGCGGCGGCGGCAATTCGCTGACCGCCCCCGGCACGCCGGTGACGCCCGGCGCGAACAATGTGGTCAGCGTCGTGGTCAGCGGCGGCGCCAGCGGCATCGTCAATTCTCTTCTCACCACGGTCACGGTGTGCGTGCCGGGCAGCACCACGGATTGCCAGACCGTCGACAACATTCTGGTCGATACGGGCTCGTACGGGCTTCGTGTGCTGGCACCGGCGCTCACGTTGAGCTTGCCGGTCGCAACGGCGGCCGCCGGCAACGCGCTGGTGGAATGCACCCCGTTCGCCATTGGCTATATGTGGGGTCCGGTGGCCGCGGTGGACGTGCACATCGCGGGCGAGTCGGCAAGTTCGGTGCCGGTTCAACTCGTCGGCGACAGCCGATTTCCCACAGTGCCGTCCGACTGCTCGAGTACGGGTGTGCCGTATGACACGGTCGCGGCGTTCGGCGCCAACGGCATACTGGGCATTGGCCCCTTCGTGCAGGATTGTCCCGAGTGCTCGGTCAGCGCCCTCCCGGCGGCCTATTATTCGTGTACCGCGGCGGGATGCACAAACATCACGGTGGGCTTGGCGAGCCAGGTGCAAAATCCGGTTCCGCTGTTCTCCACCGACAACAACGGCACGATCATCGCGCTGCCCGCGGTCGCCGCCGGCGGAGCGGCGAGCGTGACGGGGTCGCTGATCTTCGGTATCGATACCGAATCGAACAACCAGTCCGGCACTCAGACGGTGTTGACCCTTCAGACCAGCGGCCCGAACGTTGGCGACTTGACGACGATTTTCAACGGCCAGACCTTAAGCGCGAGCTTCATCGATTCGGGCTCGAACGGGATCTATTTCAACGATTCGAACATCGCGCAATGCACCCACACCACCGGCTTCTATTGTCCCGCGAGCACCGTGGATTTGAGTGCGACACTGCAGGGCGTCAACGGCATCAGCGTCGCCGAGAGCTTCAGTGTGGCCAATGCGGAGACGTTTTTTGCGCAGGCCGGCGCATTTGCTTTCCCCGGCCTCGCGGGGACGAATTCGGCGGCCGGCAGTTTCGATTGGGGGTTGCCTTTTTTCTACGGAAAGCGAGTAGCCACCGCCATCGTCGGATATCCGACGTCCGTAGGTATCGGACCTTACGTCGCCTTTTGATTGGCTACAGCCATCGAGCCACCCGGCCGGCCCATTCGTAGAGGGCGACGTGCGATCGGTACAGGGCCAAGACCGTCGGCACGAACACCACTGCGCCGCGCTCGTCGTGGGTCCACATCTCGGCCGGTGCGGCCGTCACTTCGAAGCCCGCCGCGGTGAATTCCGCGACCGCGCGGACCATGTGCGTGCTCGAAGTGACCAAGATGATCCGATCGATCCCCTCGCGGCGCAACAGCCGCGCCGAAAACAGCGCGTTTTCATGGGTATTGGTGGAGGCGGTCTCACTCCAGCGCACCGGGAGCTGGAGATTTTCCTCCACGAACCGGCGCATGGCGGCGGCCTCACGCGCACTTCCCGTCACCAGGATCGGAAGCTGGGTCGCACGCGCAATCTTGGCGCCCTCGATCAAGCGCAAATCGGCATAGGTGCTCGGCGCATCGCCGCCCACCTCGGGCGCGCTGCGGCGCACGCCTCCGCCAAGAATCACGATCGCCTGAGCGCGTGTCTGAGCCTCCGTCAGGTGCGCCGGATCGAGGGCCGGGTAACCCTCGGTCGCGCGCGTGAGCGCATCGGCGACGATGGGCATAGCGAGCAGCCAAAGGCTTGCGATCGAGACGGCACACAGCGCGAAGCCTAAGCGCGGGCGGCGCGTCCAAATCAGCAGGCCCGCCATGCCGATCAGCAGAAAACTGCCGGGAGGCAACAGAAGCGCCTTTAGGAAGATCCGCAATTCCAGCGCAGCCAACTTCGATTTCCCCTTGGGGCACGCCCCGCGTTTGATAACCCACGCTTGCGTCGAGCTTAGCACTCCGCGCCTATCGCCTCGTGGGCGTGGAGTATTGGAGTCGTCACATCGACACCGGCGGCTCGCCGCCCTCGCATGATCCTGCCCCAAGCATTGCGATCCGCCATGCGCGATCGACCCATGCTCGGCGGGAACTGGGTGTACGCGGGCGTGAGTTGCACATGAAAACCACGATCGGTTGCGGGGCGTCTCAATGCCGCGATGCGTCATTGACGCGAGCGGCGACGAACCAAGGGAACCTGACATGCGAAGAATCGGGTTTCATTTCGCCCACGCCGGTGATGGGAACGGGTGTCAGCGACGGCAACCCGGCACCCGGACCGCCGCTGGTCAACGTCCTCGATCGCTCGATGAACGGCTCGTCGACGTACACGTTTACGCACAATTTCACCGCTCCAAGTGACGGATACAGGGCCGGCCCGCGCCGCGCACCGATTTGCCGACCCTGTGGAACCCGACTAGAATCCAGTCGGTCGCGGGCGTCGTATAATGGTAATACCCAAGCTTCCCAAGCTTGAGCCGTGGGTTCGATTCCCATCGCCCGCTCCACCCCTTGCTTCCGACACCGGCTTACGCCAGCGTACGAGAGCGGCATCGAGTCCCTGATTCTGCGAGTCGTTAGGTTCGCTTCGACGGACCTGAACCGTGCCGGAGCCATCAGGTGGGCAGGATAAGCTGCGGCGGCGCGCGACGCTGCGAGGCGCGCGCAAATGCGTAGTAGAGCGCGCCGGGCACGAGCAAACCCATAATCCAAGAGATATCCACACCGCCGAGCGGCTCGACCAGTGCGCCCGTGTAGAACGCCGTGGAAAGAAAGGGGATCTGAACCAGGATCCCGATCAGGTAGATTACGATGCCGGTCATATTCCACCGGCCATAGCGACCATCGGGATCGGATAACGCCGGCACATCGTAACGCGACCGAGTGAAGCAATAGTAGTCGATCAGATTGATCGCACTCCACGGCGTGAACACCGCGAGCAGACACAGGATAAAGGCCTCGAACGCCTTCAGGAAGGAGTGACGCCCGGTCAGCGCGAGCAGTGCCGAGACGCCGACCATCGAGACAATGTAGAAGAGCCGGTGCCCTACTGAGATTCGAAGACCGCGTCGAAAACCGCTCACCATCGTCGCCATCGACATGAAGCTGCCGTAGGCGTTCAACGACGTCACCGTGACCTTGCCGAATGCGATGCTGAAGTAAAGCAGGCCCGCGACCGCGCCCGTGGATCCGAGACTCACGATATAGGCCACCTCGTGATGCTCGAATTGCTTACCGGCGAGCGCCGCGGCGAGAACCCCGAAAGTCATGGATATCTGCGAACCGATGACTGATCCGAGCCCCACGGCCGTGAATACCCGCGCTACCGAAGTGTCTCGCGGCAAGTAGCGGGAATAGTCAGCAACGTATGGACCGTAGGCGATCTGCCACGATGCCGACAAGGACATCGCCAGTAGAAACTTACTCAACGAAAAATGGCGCTCGGCCAGCAAGACCGCAATATCGTGGGACGCAAACAGTCTGCTGAACATGTAGGCGAATGCGGCCATGCCCACGACGCTCGCTACTCGCCCGAGAAAATGAATGAATCGATACCCGAACAGCGTCACGATTACGATGATGCAACTGAAGATCACGATCCCGAAGCCATCGTCGACATGGAGCATTTGACCTAATGCTTGTCCGGCCAACACGCAGCCACTGGCAGAGAAGCCGATGTACATCAGGCACACCGCCACGATCGGTATGACTGCGCCATAGATGCCGAACTGAACGCGGCAAGAGATCATCTGGGGTAAACCGAGTTGCGGGCCCTGTGCCGCGTGGAGCGCCATGACGGCGCCGCCGATCAACTGACCTAACAGGAGCGCCACCAGCGACCAAAACACGTCGCCGCCGAATACCACGGCAAGGGCGCCGGTTACGATCGCGGTAATTTGCAGATTGGCTGCAAGCCACAATGTGAATTGACTCGCGAGCCCGCCATGCCGCTCCCCATCGGGCACATAGTCGATCGATCGGACCTCGATCGAAGCCGGTACTGACTTATAAGCGTCCGATACTGGCATCGTGTCCCTTATTTTATGCGCTCGCCGTTGCGACTGTGCCACGAATATGGCGACTTGACGATGGGTGGCGCTATGATCGCGCAGCGTGCAAAGGCGGGGCGCCCCGGCCGGCGCGAAGGTCACGCGACGTATTAAGAGACTGGAGGTTTCCATGAGAATTGCGATGAGCCTGCCCCGCTTCGCCGCGGCGCTTGCGATTGTCCTTCTGTCGAGTGCCACAGCACAAGCGAGCGCGCCGCTGCAAAGAACCCAGGCGCCCGGCTATTACCGCATGATGCTCGGCGAGTTCGAGATTACGGCGCTTTCCGATGGAACCTTTTCAATGGAGGTCGGCAAGCTGCTCACCCACATCACGCCGCAGCAACTGGAGGCCGCGCTCGGGCGCTCCTTCCTCAAGGATCCGGTCGAAACCTCCGTCAATGGGTTCTTGATCAACACGGGCGCGAAACTGATCTTGGTCGACACCGGCGCCGGCACGTTTTTCGGACCGACGCTCGGCAAACTGCTGTCGAACCTCAAGGCCTCGGGCTACCAGCCGGAACAGGTGGACGAGATCTACATCACCCATATGCACGGTGATCACGTGGGCGGCTTGCTGGCCGACGGCAAACCCGCCTTTGCGAACGCCACCGTGCGCGCCTCACAGGCGGAAGCGGATTACTGGTTGAGCAAGGCTCATATGGACGCGGCACCCGCGGATCGCAAAGACGGCTATCAGAGCGCGATGGCCGCGCTGAACCCGTATGTCGCGGCCGGGAAATTCAAGCCCTTTAGGGGCGACGTGGAACTGGCGCCCGGCATCCGCGCGGTGGCGGCTCCCGGTCACACCGCCGGCCACAGCCTCTACGTCATCGAGAGCACGGGCGAGACCTTGGTGCTATGGGGCGACGTGATGCACGTAGCCGCAGCGCAGTTCCCGGACCCCTCGGTGATCATCCGCTTCGATACCGACTCCGCCGCGGCGTTGCTACAACGCAAGAAGGTATTCGCCGATGCGGCGGAGCACGGCTACTGGGTGGGCGGCGCGCATCTGCAGTTTCCGGGCATCGGGCACCTGCGCAGCGGGGGTACGGGCTACCTCTATGTGCCGGCGAACTACAGCGCGATGCATTGATGCGCGGCCGTTCGCAGATATTGCTCGCGCTTATCGGAGTCGCGGTGCGGACCGGCCTGCTGGTCTTCGCCGCAGCGGCTGCCGCTGCGCAGCCGGTGAGGTACTCGGTCGCTGAAAAATGGGCGTTACCCGGCGATGGGGGCTGGGATTACCCGAGCGTCGATCCCGCGGCGCATCTTCTGTATCTGTCGCGCGCGACGCATGTCGCCATCGTCGATGTCGCGAGCGGCAAGATCGTCGGCGACATCACCGATACGCCCGGCGTGCATGGCATCGCGCTGGCCGCGGATCTCGGGCGCGGCTTCATCAGCGCCGGAGTCACCAATCGAGTCAAGGTATTCGATTTGCGCACCCGCGAGGCGATCGAAAGCATCGCCGTCGGCGCGAAGCCGGATGCGATTTTGTACGACCCATACACTCATCGGGTGGTCGCATTCAACGGACGGGGCGACAGCGCCAGCGTGATCGATACGGCCACCAACACGGTCGTGAACACGATTGCTCTCGGCGGCCAGCCGGAATTCGCGGTCAGCGACGCCGCCGGGCACGTCTACGTCAATCTTGAGGACAAGAACGAGTTGGCGGTCATCGATATGGCGGCGCTCAAAGTGACCGCGCACTGGGCCCTCCCAGGTTGCGATTCGCCGACCGGACTTGCGCTGGATGTGGCGCATCAGCGAAGTTTCTCCGTGTGTTCGAACGCCGCAATGACCATATTGGACACGCGCAACGGCAGAGCGATTGCGACGCTGCCGATCGGTCACGGCGTCGATGGCGCGCAATTCGATCCCGACTCACAAAACGCCTTCAGCTCGAACGGCGAGGGCACGCTCACCGTCGTGCACGAAAGCGACCCGCAGCACTTCGCGGTGACACAGACGCTCGCCACCGCGAAGGGCGCCCGCACCATTGCACTCGATCCCGCGACTCACCGTCTGTATCTTCCGACCGCGAGTTTTGGGCCGGTGGCGCAGGGATCGGGGGACGCGCATCCCAGGCCGCCGGTTCTGCCGGGCAGCTTCGTGGTTCTGGTCGTCGCGCCCGCCGTCGCTCCGGCGGCCCGCCAGGGGGCCGATAGCGCGAAATGAGCGATGGGTTGGCGCCTGCGGCGGCGATTTCATCGACTATCCGCTGCTGCTCTCAGGCGAGCACATCACCCCTTGGGGCGAAGACGCCATGGATCGGCGGGTAGCCGCGGGCGAATTCGTGGCCTTCGACGTCGGCATGATGGGACCGACCGGCTACAAGGTCGACATTTCGCGCACATTCCTCTGTCTGCCCGGCATTCCCACTCCCAGGCAGCGGCATCTTTATCGCCTGGCCCACGAGCAGCTCTTACACAATACGGCGCCGTGCGCTCACGGTGGCGACCCGATCATAGCAGCGACGGATCGCTGTCGAGCACGCTGCCGAATCCGGAGCGAACGATCAGGGTGAGACCGGCCGCCTGTGGCAGAACCTGTTCGGCATAGAAGCGGGCGGACTCGAGCTTTGACTTTAGGAAACGCTGATCCGCGCGCGCATCCGATAGCCCGGCGGCGGCCCGGCATGCGGCGCGCGCCTGCAGCCAGCCACCGAGGGTCACCCCGGCCAGACGCAGGAGCGGTACGGCAACGGCGGCACCGGCCGCGGGATTCGCCGCCATGTCCTTAAGCAGTTTGGACACAGTCGTCTCGAGCTCAAGCACTGCCGCATCGGCGGCCGCGACGATCGCCTCGGCGCCCGGCGCCGAACCGCGGCAGGCGACGAGCTCCGCATGGATATCGGCCGCCAAGGCCACAAATGCCGCCGCACCATCCCTGGCGAGTTTTCGGCCAATGAGATCGCCTGCCTGAATCCCGGTCGTCCCCTCGTAGATCGGGCCGATGCGGGCATCGCGAAGCGGTTGCGCGGCGCCGGTTTCCTCGATGAATCCCATGCCGCCGTGCACCTGGATGCCGAGCGAGGCGACTTCGACGCCGCATTCCGTGCACCAGCCTTTGACGATCGGAATCAGAAATTCGCCCCGTGCTTTTGCGGCTCGACGCACGCCAGGGTCGCGATGACCTGCGCCCACGTCGAGCTGGCTGGCCGCATACAGCGTCAGATAGCGCATCGCTTCGATCTGCGCCTTCATCGTGAGCAGCATGCGCCGCACATCGGGGTGATGCACGATGGTGAGCGCCTCGCCCCGCACCGGTCCCAAGGGCTTGCCCTGAATGCGAGTGCGCGCCCAGTCGAGAGCCTGTTGGTAGGCGCGTTCGGCGACTGCGTACCCCTCGAGACCGACGCTCAAGCGCGCGGCATTCATCATGATGAACATGTACTCGAGACCGTGGTGCGCCTCGCCCAAGAGGTAGCCCACCGCTCCGTCGCCTTGCCCATAAATCATGGTGCAGGTCGGGCTGCCGCGGATGCCGAGCTTGTGCTCGATCGACACGCACTTGAGGTCGTTGCGCGCGCCAAGCGAGCCGTCCGCGTTGACCAGGAACTTAGGCACAATGAACAGCGAAATGCCCTTCACCCCGGCCGGAGCGCCCTCGATGCGCGCCAGCACCATATGAATGATGTTGGCGGCCAGATCGTGCTCTCCGTAGGTGATGAAGATCTTCTGGCCGTGAATTCGGTAATGGTCGCCGCGGGGTAAGGCGCGCGTGCGCACCTGCGCCAAGTCGGATCCCGCCTGGGGCTCTGTGAGGTTCATGGTGCCGGTCCATTCGCCGTGCACCATCCGCGGCAGGAACAGCGCTTGTTGTGCGGGCGATCCGCACTGAGCGATCGCCTCGGTCGCGCCCTGGGTCAGCATCGGACAGAGCCGAAATGCCAGGTTGGCCGACGCGATGATCTCCTCCACCGCCGAGACCAGCACGATCGGCATGCCCTGACCGCCGTGCACCGTCGCAGCCCGCAGCTGCGGCCAACCGCCCGCGACGAATTGCCGATAGGCCTCTTTGAAGCCCGCGGGCGTCGTCACGCCGGCCTCGGACCAATGCGCACCCTCGCGGTCGGCGGATTTGTAGAGCGGATCCAAAACATTTTCGGCGATTCGCGCGGCTTCTTGCAGCACGCTTGCCGCCAGCTCCGGCGTGTATTCGGAGAAGTCCGGACAACCGGCCAGAGCGTCCGCACCGACCACGTGGTCGAGCGCGAACTCGATGTCTTGAAGCGGTGCACGATACATGGCGCTATTATGCCGCGTCGCGAGATACAGTCATGGGGAGAATTGCAATCATGGCCGCGATGCAGGACGGTTGGCGCAGATTTTGAGTCCCCGCGACCTCACGCGCTGCGAGGTCGGGCAGCTTAAGGCCGCTGTCGTTCCTTTAATTGACGAGCTCGGAGCAGCGAGATCAGAGCAGCGCGCGGGCCCGCAGGATGTCCGCCAAATTCACCGTTGTCCGCATTTGGCGTATTACCGCCTGCCAGCGCTCAGCGCCGCTGGTGCACAGCTTGCCGATGACATCGGACGAGGTTTGCCAGCCATGACACAAACCGTCGACTCCGTCCGCCAGCAGCGATTCGCCGAGCGGCAATTGCCGAAGCGCATCGTCGAGCAAGTTGTTCATTCTGTGTCCCCGTGTCTGTTCTGAAGCAAGTGTCGGCAGATCGATGCCACGGCTCAAAGTGTAGGTGAACTCCGTACAACGCGGCAATTGTCGGCGTATCGAGACAAACGTGCGTCGCGGCCGGCGATCGCTCCTCAGCGGCGTCCGATCAGCGATTCACATCGACGACCACGCGACCGCGGATGCCGCCCTTGAGGATTTGCGCGGCGATGCCCGGGACTTCGTCGAGCTTCACCTCGACCGTCATCGCCTCGAGCTTGTCGAGCGGCAGATCGGCTCGCAGGCGGGTCCATGCCTCGATCCGGCGCTTCATCGGGCACATGACCGAATCGATGCCCAAGAGGTTCACCCCGCGCAGCAGAAAGGGAATCACCGTGTGCTCCAGTTTGCTGCCGCCGGCCAGCCCCACCGCGGCCACGGAACCTGAGTAACGGGTCTGCGCCAGCACTCGCGCCAGCGTGTTGCCGCCGACCGCATCGATGCATCCGGCCCAGCGCTCGCCTTCGAGCGGACGCTTCGCGGGTTCCGCAAAGGATGAGCGGTCGATGACCGCCGTCGCACCCAAATTCTTTAAATACTCGTGAGTGTCCGCGCGACCGGTCGATGCGACGACCTGATAGCCCCGCTTCGCGAGGATGGCGACCGCGGCGGAGCCGACTCCGCCCGCGGCGCCCGTGACCAGCACCTCGCCCGCGCGGGGATTGAGGTCGTGGGCCTCGAGCGCCAAGACGGCGAGCATGGCCGTGAATCCGGCGGTACCCACCGCCATTGCTTGGCGGCTGGACAAATCCGCGGCCAACGGTACCAGCCAATCGCCATCAACCGACGCCTTTTGCGCCAGGCCGCCCCATTGCACCTCACCGACGCGCCAGCCGGTCAGCACGACGCGGTCGCCTTGCCGGTAGGCGGGATGCCGGCTTTCCAGCACCTGACCCGCAAAATCGACGCCGGGCACGTGCGGATAGCGCTTCACCAACCCACCGGCGCCGGTCACGACGAGACCGTCCTTATAGTTCACCGTGGAGTATTCCACCGCAACGATGACGTTGCCCGCCGGCAAGCTCGCTTCGCTCACGTTTTGCAGCGAGGCGCTGACCGTGCCGCCGTTGTTGTCGATGACCAGTGCCCTGAACATGCCGATTCCCCCCAATCCACCGTCACTATTCTATTGGGCGAATGTTAAGGTATTCGCATGCATTACGCGCCTGGCGGAACCCAATCTTCGCCGTATCGGGTCTTATAATGTGGCGGCGATGGACGTACAGGTCGTCATTTCACCGAAGCGGATGGCGTCCGATACTGCACTCGACGCGGCGCGCATCAGGCACGGTTCGGCCGTACGGCACGGCTCGACTCGATGTGCGGCGCTGTTGACGGTGGCGCTGCTGCTGCTACCGTTTCCCTGTGACGCCGAGGGTTCATGGAGCGCGTCGCTCGAAGCCACCAGCAACTACGTCTACCGCGGCATCTCGCAGACCTACGGCGGGGGAGCCGTACAGCTCGGGGCGAGCTATCAGAGCGCGCTTGGCTGGTTCGCGGGCGCATGGGGCTCGAACGTCGATCCCTACCCGGGCGGTGAGTCGTTCCAGGAGCTCGATCTATATACCGGAGTCATTCGCCCGCTCGGCAAGGACTTCACGGTGCAAGGGACGTACACGCGCTATGCCTATCTGCACGATCCGCGTACCGCAAACTATGACCACGATGAAGTATCGGTCGCCGTCGCCTACTTGGACCTGATTGCGGCGAGCGTGTCGTACCAGCCGGACAGCACTTCTTATTCCGATCTCGGATTCGCCCAAAGGCGATCGGCGCTCGCCTACGAGGTCAACGCTCGATGGCCGCTGCCCAAGGGGTTTGCGGCGACTGCGGGGGCAGGCTATTACGATCTGCATGATCTATTCGGGGTCGGATACTGGGCCGGCGACCTCGGCCTGTCGTACGTTTACCGGCGCCTGACCGTCGGGATCAATCGGTTCTTTTGCGACGGTACCGCGGCCAGGCTCTATGAAGACGCCAGTGCCAACCGGACCTGGGCCGTATCGGCGGTACTACGGTTTTGACCGGCATGGCGCGCAAATATTTTAGCGGCACAATTGAACCTGCCGGCGGCGCCGGGGTACATACCAATGTCAGGTCGTGCCGTGGGCCATCGACGGGGATGTGATCCTTGGAAAACTTCGAGCTGCGCACCAATCCATCCGCGATCGCGCGCACCGGTAACGACCGCGAGCGCGAATTGATTTTCAAGGTCGGTCAGGGTGACCGGGATGCGTTCCGAGAACTCTATTTGCACTATCACCGGCGCCTGGCGCGGTTCCTGATGCGCTTGACGCACCGCCGCGAGGACGCCGAGGAGATCATCAACGACACGCTGTGGATCGTTTGGCAGCGCGCTGCGGATTTTCGCGATGCCTCGCAGGTGTCGACATGGATCATGGGTATCGCCTACCGGCGGGCGCTCAACATGATTCGGCGCGCCGCGACGCACGAGCGAGCGATGACGCTCGAGCGGGCCGAGGGAGAGGTGGCGGCAAGCGATACCGGACACGCGATGGAGGATCGTCAATTGCTCGATTTTGCACTGGCACAATTGCCGCTCGAACAGCGGCTGGTGCTCGAGTTCACTTATTATTTGGATCATTCATGCGAGGAGGTCGCTGAAATCATGGAGTGTCCCGTCAACACGGTGAAGACCCGCATGTTCAACGCGCGGCGCAAGCTGCGGAAGATTCTTGCCGAGCATCGCGCCGATTGGGGAGCAACCACGTGAGCGTCGACTTGGAAGGCGCCCGATGCGACGAGGAGTCGGCGCGGCTGCTGCCTTGGTATGTCGCCGGGCGGTTGTCGGCCGTCGATGTCGAGCGGGTGTCGAATCACTTGCAGCACTGTGCGATCTGCCGCAACGATGCGGCCCATGAGCGCGCCGTGCGGGAGCTGCTCAAGGCGGATGCTCTGGTCGAATATGCCCCTCAGGCGGGTCTCGCCAAGACCCTCTCGCGCATCGACGAACTCGGCCGCGATGCTCCGCCCGCGCGGGAGCCTCGGCCGTCGGCCGAGCTTTCGGCCGCGGGAAAGCCTTCCATCCCGGACAAAGTGGCGCGCCGAAGAATCGGTGCCGTACGGTGGTTGGCCGCCGCGGTCGTGGTGCAGGCGGTCGCGCTCGGTTGGCTCGGCGCTTCTTTGCGCGATCGGCCGGCGGCGTCGGCGCTGGTCCCGAAATACCAGACGTTGTCGACGGATCCTGCAATCGCGGCGCCGGGCCCGCATATCCGTGCGGTGTTCGCACCGGGCATGACGCTCTCCGAATTGAAGTCTCTCCTGGCGGCGAACCACTTGATCGTCATCCGCGGTCCAAGCGATGCCGGCGCCTATACCCTGGCGTCGACCGATGCCCGGCTCGGCGCCGGGCTCGACGCCTCGGTGGCGGCGCTGCGATCCGATGCGCGCGTGCTGTTCGCCGAACCCGCCGTCAACGACTCGCCGGCGGCACGGTGAAATTTCCGGCGTTCAGTCTCATCGTCGCCGCGGCTGTTGCGCTGGCCGGCTGCGCCGCGAACCGCGCGCTGCTGCCAAGCGCGCAATTGCCGGCGGACGCCCGCTCATCGCCGCAGCGCTATGTGGTGGTCACCGTCCGCAATCCCGTGAGTGCGCCCGCCGTGCATGCGGCATCGACGCCGCGGGGCTACGACGGTGTGGGGCTGTATGCGGCCGGTAGCGTCGCGCACAAGACGAGCCGCGCACTCGCCGCCGATTACCACCTGCGCGAGATGTCGAGTTGGCCGATCGCCGCGCTGAACGTGCACTGCCTGGCTTATGAGCTGCCGCTGGACGCGGATCCGGGGCTATTGCTGGCGCAGCTCGCGCGCGACCCGCGGGTCGAGTCGGCCCAACCGCTGCTCACCTTCGAGACCGCCGCCAATCGCTACAACGATCCGTATGCGAATCTGCAGAAGAACCTGCAGGAAATGGCGGTCCCGGAAGCGCATCGCGTAAGCCGCGGAGCGAGCGTGCGTGTCGCCGTCATCGATACCGGCGTCGATGTCGATCATCCGGATCTGCCGGTACATCTCAGGGCGCGAAACTTTGTCGACAACGACGCGGGTGCATTTCAAGAGGACGCTCATGGCACGGCGGTTGCCGGAGTCATTGCGGCGATTCCCAACAACGGCATCGGGATCGTGGGAATCGCGCCGGACGTCCGGCTCTTTGTATTCAAGGCCTGTTGGCGCTCCGCTCCGACCGGCGCGAAGGCGACCTGCAACTCCTTTACGCTGGCACAGGCTCTGGCGGCGGCGATCGAAGAGCACGTCGACATCATCAATCTCAGTCTTGCCGGTCCGAGCGATCCGCTGCTCACGCGTCTGGTCGGCCGCGCGGCGGCGGCCGGCATCATCGTCGTGGGCGCCGTGCCGGCGGACGGTCTGCGACGCGCATTTCCAACCGACATCGCATCGGTCATCGCGGTCGACGCCATTGAAAGCGGTCACAGCAACTCGGGCATTCTGCGTGCACCGGGCCTCGATGTGGTTTCGCTCGCGCCGCGCGGGCATTACGATTTTTATTCGGGAAGCTCGCTGGCGACCGCCGAGGTGTCCGGATTGGTCGCGCTGCTGCGCGCGCAGAGTCCGCATCTTACGGCGCGCGACGCGCAAGTGCTCTTGGCCGAGAGTGCCGCCGTGGAGTCGGGAGAGGGGCGCGCGGCCGCGCCCAATGCCTGCGCGGCGCTCGCCTCGTTGATGCATGGCAAACGCTGCGCTGCGCAGTAGCGGCGCTGCCGCTCGAGAGTCCTGCCTATCGCTCCACTATAATGTCGCTATGCGGGCAGCTTCAGGTCATTCTTCGAGCGGACCTTGCGCCCCGGCGGGCGCCGGCAGCGGGTTCAGGCTGCTCGCGGCCGAGGAACCGCCGCCGTTCACCGAAGAACGGCGGCAGGGAAGCTCGAATTTCGTGATCGCGGTCGATCATGCGAGTCGACGCATACCACGCCGCCTGGCCGACCTCGGCCTACCCAAGGGCCAGCTGGCGCGCCATATCGCCTGGGACATCGGCGCACTGGCGGTGGCGCAGCGGGTTTCGGTCGCGCTCGATGCGCCGCTGGTGGCGCAAAACTATTCGCGCCTGGTCATCGATTGCAATCGAGACCCGCGGGTGCCGAGTTCGATTCCAGAGCTGAGCGAGGCGATCGCGATCCCCGGCAATATCGACCTCGGCGCCGAGGAAATCGCCGCCCGGCGGCGCGAGATCTTCGATCCCTATCACGCAGAGCTTCGCGGGCTGCTCGAGGAAAGGCTGGCAGCGGGTCGACCGACCATTCTGGTGGCGCAGCACACCATGACCGACGTCTATCACGGTGTGCGGCGCGCGATGCACGGCGCCGTCTTGTATAATCGCGACCGCCGTTTCGCCGGATTAGTGCTCGATGAGCTGCGCCGCGAACACGGACTCATCATTGCCGACAACGAGCCCTATTTCGTCAGCGACGCAACCGACTACACCATCCCGCACCACGGCGAGGCGCGCCGTCTGCCACACGTCGAGATCGAAATACGCCAGGACTCTAGTGGCGCAGAAGTCCGGGCAGGTCGAATGGGCGCAGCGCATCGCGCGCGCGCTCAAGGATGCCGAAGGAGAAGTTTTTGCGCCAAGTTCATTTGACGTAACGCTGCAACGTTCCGCCGACCGAAACCCGATCCCCGGGCTGCATGCCGGCCGGACAAGCACCGACATAGGTCTGATCCTGGATCACGGTCTCGTCGGTCTTGCCGTGATACGCGGGCGTGTACGTCGCGTAGGATTCGGAGCGCGTCGAGGTGCTGCTGAGATAGGTGTAGGTCCCTTTGGACACGATCACCGTCCCATCGAGCGTGCAACGCGATTCCGAGGAATACCTGCCGTCGCCGAGACTGTCGAACGAGGTGGTGCAATCCTTCACGTTCTTGACCAGAGCGTCCATCGCCTTGTCATAGGCATGATTTCGGCACAGCCGGTAGGTGAAATCGGTCCTCTTGGCGCCGGGGTTGTCGATGCTCTGACCGTGGATTTCCCACAAACCCTCGTGAAGCGGCGGCGGATCGGCAGCGCTCGCAATCGTCAGCAAGAGCGTGGCCGAGACAGTAAGGACCGCCCTTCTCATGGATGCGCCTCGGCCTCTAAGAGGGCTTCCGAGGGACGGTTCGCGGCGCGAATTTTTGCCGCCGCGCGTTCGGCTTGCCACTGGTGGCGGGCCGCCGAAACATAGGCCGGGAAGAAATTCACCATCACCACCCCATCGTTTTTCGCGACCAAGCGCAGGATGTCGTCGGAATAATCATTGATCATTCGGCCCCTGAAATATATACGCTGCCGTAGCGCTCGCGAAGAGCCGCTTTTTGCACCTTACCGGTGCCTCCCACAGGCAGGTAATCGAGAAATATAACCTCGTCCGGGATCCACCACTTGACGATTTGCTCCGCCAGGAACGCGAGGATTTCCTCCCGTTCGAGAGAGGGTTCCGGTTTGCGAACGATGAGCAGCAAATGCCGCTGTTCGCAGCGCGGATGCCTGACGCCAATGACCGCGGCCATGGCGATTGCCGGCAACCTCAGTTGCCGAGCACTCAAACAGTCCATCGTCGCGACCCCCGCGGCATCCGTCATGCCCCACCCATGGCGCCCTTCTTTTCAGGAAAACCCCACGTCCGGGCCCCGGCTCGGCTAGAATCCGCGGCCGGAATGGGCGGTCACTTGAATCCGCACTATTCACCCCGAGCGGATGACTCCCGCTCAGTGGGGGCGGCGGCCATGGCCGCATTTCTCGTAATCATTGGATGCAAATGCTTGCTACCTCGAACGTCGCCATTCAGTTTGGCGCGAAACCGCTGTTTGAACAGGTCTCGGTCAAATTCGCCGACGGCAACCGCTATGGACTCATCGGCGCGAACGGCTCCGGCAAGTCCACCCTCATGAAGGTGCTCGGCGGCGAGCTGGAGGCGAGCGCCGGCGATGTCATGTTGCAGGCGGGCATGCGCCTCGGCAGATTGAATCAAAACCAATTCGCCTACGAGGATGAGCGGGTGCTCGATGTGGTGATGCGCGGCCACGCGGAGCTGTGGGAGGCGATGCGGCGGCGCGACCTCATTTACGCGGACCCGAATGCCACCGATGCAGACTACATGAAGGCGGCCGAGCTCGAGGGGGTATTCGCCGAGTACGGCGGCTACGATGCGGAGGCGCGCGCCGGCAGCATCCTGACCGATGCGGGCATTTCCGAGTCGCGCCACAACGCAGCGATGCGCGAAGTGCCCCCCGGCTTGAAATTGCGCGTGCTGCTCGCGCAGGCGCTGTTCTCCAAGCCGGATGTGCTTTTGCTCGATGAGCCGACCAACAATCTCGACATTCATTCGATCCGCTGGCTCGAGGGCGCGCTCAACAACTACGATGCCACCATGGTCATCATCAGCCATGACCGGCATTTTCTGAATCAGGTGTGCACGCACATCGCCGATCTCGACTTTCAGCAGCTCAAGATCTATCCCGGCAACTACGACGATTTCATGCTGGCATCGGTGCAGGCGCGCGCGCGCGTCGAGGCGGCGAATGCCAAGGCCAAGGACCGCATCTCGGACCTGCAGGAATTCGTGCGCCGATTCTCCGCCAACGCCTCGAAGGCGCGGCAGGCGACCTCGCGCAAGAAGCAGCTGGAGAAGATCAAGATCGAGGAGATCAGGCCCTCGTCGCGCCAAAATCCCTATATCCGCTTCGAGCAGGGCAAGAAGCTGTATCGCTCGGCGGTGTCGGTCGATAACTTGAGTTTCAGCTACCCCGGTCCGGACGGAGCGGTACTCAAGAACCTCGCCTTCCACATCGAAGCCGGCGAGCGAGTCGCGGTCATCGGTCCGAACGGCGTAGGCAAGACGACGCTGATGCGCTGCCTCGCCGGCGAGCTGGCGCCCTCCGCCGGGCGCATCACCTGGGTCGAGAATGCCCAACCGGGGTACATGCCGCAGGACCCGCAAGCGGAATTCGAACTAAAAACGGACCTCTTCAGCTGGATGTCGCGCTATACGGGCAAGGCGGACGACGATCAGCTGGTTCGCGCGACCCTGGGGCGACTGCTCTTTTCGGGAGACGAGACCAAGAAGTCGGTCAAGGTTCTGTCCGGAGGCGAGAAAGGCCGGATGATCTACGGCAAGCTGATGTTGACCAAACCCAATGTGCTGCTGATGGACGAGCCGACCAATCACATGGACATGGAAACGATCGAGTCGCTGCAGATCGGCCTCGAACACTATGCCGGAACGCTCATCTTCGTATCGCACGATCGGGAGTTCGTGGGCGGCCTCGCGACGCGTGTGATCGAGTTGAAGCCCGGCGGCGGAATCGTCGACTTCAGGGGCACCTACGACGAATACCTGAAGGCGCAGGGCATCGAGCCCTAAGAGCCCGCGGCGCGCGCCTCAGCCGGCTCCGGTCGTGCCGAACGGTAATCTGCCCAAAAGTTCGGCTGCACCGTTCCAAAATACCTGGATACCGATACAGAACAACAGGAACGCCGACAGGCGCACGATGATCGTGGTGCCGGTGGCGCCGATGAAATCCGCGAGGCGCACGGAATTGCGGTAGGCCGCGTAAACCAATAGCGCGAGCAGCAACACCGCCGCCAGGGTTTCGCCGAAAAAGGCCAGAGAAGAGGCGTGAAAGCCGCTCGGTCGGCCGGCGCCGATGGAGATTGCGACCGAGATGGTACCGGGGCCCGTGGTCAGCGGCATCGTCAAGGGGTAGAAGGCGAGTCGGCTCGGCGGCACGTCGATCGAGCGCGGGTATGGCGTCTCGCTGCGGCGCTGTTCCGTGGCGTCAGGCTCCGTCAGCATCCGCCAGCCCGACATCGACACGATGATGCCGCCGGCGACCCGCAGCACCGGAATCGAGATCCCGAAGAAGCTGAGCACGTAAGCGCCGATATAGAGAGAGGCGGTCACGATGCAAAACGCATAGATCGATACCCAACGGGATAGCTGGGCGCGCACCTTCGGTTCGAGTCCCAAAGTCGCACCGTAGAATATGAATGCTCCCGATAACGGATTGACGATCGAGAACAGCGCACCGAATGCCAGCAGGAACGTGGTCAACTGAGTACCGCCGCCCCGCGCGCATCATCCGACCCGAGTGCGCCGTGATTGCGCGGCCGGCCGCTCTGCATGATGCTCTCGAGGATGTGCGGAATTTCGAACACTGCGCGATTGCGGATCTGGGCAATACTGGCGCGCAGTTCCTCGAGCCGATCGGTGATCTCGGCAACGCCTAAGCGAACCGACCGGAACGAATCCAAGACGATTCCCGCACTGCTCTCCTTGACCCAATCGGTGTTGTAGCGTTCCTGCGGCATGGTCCAGGTGTTGCGCACGACGATCACGGGCAACCCCTGCTGAACGGCTTCGCTGATGCTGCCCGGGCCGGGTTTACCGATGAAGAAGTCGCTCAATTGCATGTAGTAGCGGATTTCGGAGGTAAATCCGAGCACCAGGTGCGGTGCCATCGATGTCTTCGCGTTCAGCCGCTGCGCAAGCGGCGCATTGTGACCGCAGATCAAAATAAGCTGCGTGTCATCGAGGCGTCTCGCGATACCCTGCATCACCCGCGATCCGGTGCCGCCAAACATGACGATTCCCGTCGGTTGATCCGCATCGAGCCCCAGTTTTTGCCGCTCGGCTCGCCGATCGAGCGCCGATTCGCGATAAAACTCGGGGCGGATGATCATGCCGGAAGTCACGTGAATTTGACTCTCCTCATAGCCCATCGCGCGCGCCTGGGCCGTTGCCTTCGGGGTACCGCAAATGAAGTATTGAGCCTGGTTGGGTTCGATCCAAAAATGCGGCGCAAAGTCCGCGAAGTCGGTGAGGATCGTCACGTACGGGGACTGGGGTCGGGCACCATCGAGCGCTTGGTACATGGCGCGATTGAAATTCGGTATCAGCGAGACCACCAGGTCCGGCTTGGTTCTGCGCCAATGACGGCGCAGCTGGCTGGTGATCGACTTGTGGCTCAAGCGGATCAGCGCCTGCAGCAGTTTCAGCTCCTGCGCCAACCCTATGTTCCAGCCCCGGGCCAGCCTTGAGTTGTAGAGATCCTCGGGATTCATTCCGGTGGTTTTGCGAAACACATCCTTCGGGTCGAGAATCTCCATCAAATTGACCAAGCGCACCTGCCAGGGCCGGCCCTGTTCGCGAATGACGGTTTCGAGGGCGGTGGCGGCGGCGCGATGGCCGCCGCCCGCATTGAAATAGACCAAGTCGATTACTTTAGGGGCACGCGAGTCATTCATTGACATGGGTCCATTCGGTCATATTGAGCAGTTTATGTGAAGGGCGCATGAAAAGGATCCGGTCGCGCCGGATGAGCGCATTTCCCGGAAAATGATACAGTTTTGGCGAGGATGGCGCTCCCTGGAATCCGGCGCACGCTATACTGGGGCCTCGGCCGAATCCCATGAGTCGACAATGAACGCGAACGTCAAATCAGTCCAAGCGCTGACCGAGAGTGAACGCCAAGCGCGCATCGATCTTGCTGCCTGCTACCGGCTGGCGGCGCATTTCGGTTTGAACGAGGGAATCGACAACCACCTCACCTTGATGGTACCCGGTTATTCGGACCGATTTTTGCTTGCGCCTTTCGGGCTGCACTGGTCGGAAGTGAAGGCCAGCGATTTCATGGTGATCGATTTCAACGGGCAGATGCTAAGCGGCCGAGGGCCCATCGAAGACACCGCGCTGTACATTCACTTGCCGGTTCACCGCCTAGCGCCTCGGGCGCGTTGCGTGTTGCACACGCATATGCCGTACGCGACCGCGCTCGGCATGCTCGAGAATCCCCGCCTGGAAATGGGGGTACAGAGCGCGCTCGGCTTCTATAACGATATCGCCTACGACACCGACTACAACGGCCTCGCATTCGATCGTTCCGAGGGCGAACGTCTGGCGCGGGCGCTCGGGGAGAAATCGGTGCTGATGATGGGCAATCACGGCGCGCTCGCGATTGGAGAGTCGGTGCCTAAGGCATTCGAACGGCTGTATTTTCTGGAACGCGCGAGCCAGGCTCAGGTACTCGCGCTATCCACCGGGCGCTCCCTTGAGGCTGATTCCGGAGCCGGTGGTGCAAGGCAACGGCCGCGCAGTTCGCAGCGGGCGGCACGGTCGGCGGGCGTGATCGCGCCGAACTGCATTTCGACGCCTTGAAGCGCATGCTCGAGCGCAGCCAACCGGATTACGCGAGCTGACATCAAACGTTTATCGCGGGCCCGATGGCGCGCACACGACGCGTCCAATTCTGATCGTATTGATGCTGGCGGTGGTGCTGTTCATCAACTATGTGGACCGCGGCGCCGTACCGACCGCCGCGCCCCTGATCCAGCATGATCTGCATCTGACCAATGAGCAGCTCGGCCGGCTGTTCTCGGCCTTTTTCTGGGTCTACGCCTTGATTCAAATCCCGGTGGGGTGGCTGGCCGAGCGCTACGGGGCACATCGGGTGCTTGCGGCGGGACTCATCGTCTGGGCGACGGCCACCATGCTGACGGGCATCACCAGCAGCTTCGCGATGCTGATCGCGCTGCGCATGATGCTGGGGCTTGGAGAAAGCGCCGGTTTCCCCTGCGTTTCGAAGCTGCTGGCCTCGGTCGTTCCCCTCAAGGGATTGGGCCAGGCGAACGGCATCGTGGCGTTTGGATATCTCATCGGTCCTGGCGCCGGAATCTTCGCCGCCGGACTCTTGATCGATTACTTCGGTTGGCGCGGTACCTTCCTGGTTTTCGGCGTGATCTCGCTGCTCTGGCTCGCGCCGTGGTCCGCCGTGAAGCTTCCCAAGCTTGCCACCGTTCGCAGCGACGCCAGCACGCCCACCTGGGGGATGGTTCTCGCACAAAAGGGCCTATGGGGCACGAGCCTCGGACTCTTCTCGAGCAACTACGTGTGGTATTTCATGCTGAGTTGGCTGCCGAGCTTCCTGGTGAAGGAGCGCGGCTTCTCCATGCACGAAATGGAACATGTGACCACGCTCGGATATATGATCAACGGCTTGAGCGCGCTCATCATGGGTTGGAGCATCGATCGCTACATTGCGGGCGGCGGATCGGCGAATTTCGGCTACAAGCTGGTGATGGTTGTCGCGCATGCCGGCGCGGTGCCATGCATGCTCGGCATGGCTATGGGGTCTCAATCGATGGCCGTCGCCGCCATGTTTGGCTTTCAGGTATTGATGGGCGCCTCCTCGCCCGGCATGTACGCGATGTCGCAGATTCTCGCGGGACCGCGCGCCTCCGGCCGCTGGGTGGGGATTCAAAACTCCATCGGCAACCTTTCTGGCAACATCTCACCTTGGGTCAGCGGCATCATCGTCGACCTCACCGGACACTTCACGCTCGCCTTCATCGCCGCTGCCGTCGTGAGCGCTTTAGGCATCGTCGGCTGGATCGGCATGGTGCCTAAGCTCACCCCGCTGAAATGGGGAGAATTGCCGACCGCTGCGGCATCGCCGGGGGCGATTCCATAAGGCCGAACGCCCGGGCAGTAGCAATTTCTGCAATATAGTCAGCGGAATTTGCGGCTAAAATTTGACGCGCAATAGGCCGCGAGCGCGGCGGGTGGGGGGAGGGATGGGTCAAGGGGGTAGATGAATCTGGCGAGAGAATTCTAATCACGAGTCCCCGATACTCCACTTTGTCGGGATGTCGTCAGAAGCAGCAGACTTTCTCATGCAGTATGCTCATGCCACCGGGATCATTTATTATGGATGTACGGCCAAAATCGTTTTTGGAAGGAATAGGCAAATATCCTGCGCATTTAGCGTGCCCTATCGCATAAGCAGCTAAATATTTCGATGAATATGATTGCACCTGCAGTCGAGGCTATTTCTGAGCGATGCCGCAGTGGGATTCGAAACGTCTGAAGGTTCGCTTAGGTCGAAACGCAATGCTGTGCGAGCCGTCGCAAGGAGGGCAATCCTACAGATTTTTGAATCGTTGGCCGGGTTTGTAATCGATGCCGGCTTAAGCGCAAATGAATTGCATTCGATATTGCGACAAGCAATTGTTAGAAATGTTGCCACTCGGCAACTCGAGGTCTCTCATCGCATCAATATATCTGGAATCGCTGCGACCACGGGCATACCTCGGGCGGAGATTTCGCGGATACTGAAGTTGAGAACAGAAGTAACAGAACAGCTGAATGATCGTCAACAAAAGTCGACAAACCGAGTTCTAGCGGCGTGGCATGAAGAACCCAAGTTCACTGACGCTAACGGGCAGCCAGCGGATCTTAGACTGTATGGGCGCGGCGCGACTTTTGAGTCCCTAGTGAAAACCTATGGCCGTGGCATTCCTACGCGCGCACTTCTTGATGAGTTAGTACGAGCGCGGGCCGCAGAGGTTCTCCCGTCTCAAAAAATTCGGGCAAAAACTTCCTTCGCAATAGATCGTGGAATAAACACGCAAGCAATCAAAGCGTTGGGAGATCGCGCTACTGAGTTGGTGTCTACAATGTTGTCAAACATGAAGGAACCGGACAACCCGCATTTTATTGCCAGCGTTTCCGGATGGCCAATCGCGTCCAACGCATTGCCGCTCTTTAGAAAAGAGCTCTCAATCAAAGCTGCCGAATTCTTAGCGGAAACGCAAGAAAGCTTGACACAGAAGCCTGCCACAAAGCGTAAAGTTTCCTCAAACATGGTGGGCGTAACGATTTTCTATCACGAATCATTACCCAAAAAGAATTACAAAAAATCGTCTAGAACAAAAAGAATTAATTATCGTCGGAACTCGTAGTCACCACTCCTGGCGCGCTATTTATCGTCTACTGCTAAATAAACGCCGATAAAGATTTGGACTCGCTTACCTCGAGGTTTCCGCTTGGTACTACGAATTTTCGTCTGACGCATCATCCAGTTGTCGAACGCCTCGAGAAATGTTTGTCCTTGCCTTTTAATCCTTATCTTTAACGCGGGAACGAGACGGGATTCGAAGTCGCCGCTCCAGGCGACCCGATGAAATAACTGATCGGAATTTGATGGAGCGCTGTCCAAATTATGTCGAAGAGTCCTAATAAAACTTATTAGAGATGTGAGTGTATGTTGGATAGCGAGGCGCTTGTCTTCGTACACTGACACTGATCGCATGCGAACGTGAACGTACTGATTATCGTCAATTGTCACGGCACCCGCCCCTTCCAGTTCGCTAAGTAGAGCGGACGCACTCACAGTTGGCACAGCTTTCGCCAAATTACTAAATGATCGTCCGGGCCCACGTATTTTAATGGGCAAGGGATTGCCTGAATTATCTAAATATCTGGGATCCTGGTGCCAGAGAGAAAGTAGTTCGCCGATCGCAACTTCGTGAGAGTAGAGACGATGTGACGTCATTGGTTCATGGTTTACAGATTCCACACGCGATGCGAGGCTAGAGGCATCAATCTGAAGTTCCTTGAAAAGATCTAATAGCGCACCGACGACATCATTGACGGTAACTTCGTTTGGCGTCACGGCTTTTGACTTGGGTGTTCGTGCGATTTTAGTCGGCTGCTTGATGGCCATTTTGAGTAGCCTCTCCACGGCAAAAAATTGTTATTGAAGGGAAGGCACATTGTTTTAAGATTTAGCAATCTGCACGGGCAAATAGCGATTGATTCGCTGGGTGCTTAAAACACTAATGCCTACGATGCCGGACAAGGAATTCCATAACAATGATACACAAATCATAGTTTCGTGTGCAGGATCGCGCAAATTGGCGTTGCGCGATTCAGTATTGAACCAAGTGCTTAACTGGGCGGTGATAGGAATTCTTGGGATTTGAAATATAGTTAAAAATGGGTGTTCCCTTAATTCGCTATGACTACGTCATACCTGCGCTTGCAGGTAGTCGTTTACAATTCAGTGCACTTCTTTCATATGTCGGAAGTCGTTGGTCTAATGCGCACCGATGGTGAGTGCCTTCGACGGTAATCTGTCGAGAGGGTTCGGGTGAACGCCAAATACGTAAGGCTTCACCAGGCGCTTGGATACAAAAAAATACAGTGGTATTACCGGATAATCGTCGAGCATCATTCGTTCGCTTGACTCAAGGAAAGTCCGACGTCGCATTTCATCCGGGGTGCTCGCAGCATCGTCTATCAGCTTATCGAAATTAGGGTTGTTGTAGTGCACGTCGTTGCTTGGTGAATGCGATCGAAATATATCCAGAAAATTGCTGGCGTCGTTGAAGTCAGCGGTCCAACCTAAACGCGCAATATCCCATCGCTTCTTGTCGTGCCGAGTTTGCAGGAAAACTCTAAATTCTTCTTCTGTCAGTTCAGTTTCTACGCCGAGAGTATCCTTCCACATGCTGGCGATCAGAATTGCTGTGTTCTTGATGACGCCGTTGGTATTGATTAGGAGTCGCAAATGCAGTGGACGATTGACTGAATAACCGGCCTCTGCGTAGAACTGTTTAGCCTGAGCGACCCGATCAGTGTCATTTAGATCTTTCCATTCCCAGTATTGCTGTTGGTAATTCCAAGTGCCGGGGGGCACAAATCCGCGGAGCGCGACGGCCAGCGCGGTGTTCGTGCCGCCGCCGTTTGCCGCCGATGCGATTCTCGAAGGCGCGGATGCCGGACTCGAACTGGTCGTCGCCATCACCGAAGGCATTCCGGTGCGCGACATGGTTCGCGTGAAACGCGCGATGGAAGGCAACACCAAGACGCGGCTCATCGGACCGAATTGTCCCGGCATCGTCACGCCCGGCGAAGGCAAGGATTCGCACGGCGGCTGCCGCATCGGCATCGCGCCCGGCTACATTCACAAAAAAGGCAACATCGGCGTCGTCTCGCGCAGCGGCACGCTGACTTACGAAGCGGTCTGGCAATTCACCTCGCGCGGCGTCGGCCAGTCCACCTGCGTCGGCATCGGCGGCGATCCGGTGAACGGCACGTCGCATCTGGACGTGATCAAACTGTTCAACGACGACCCGGAAACGACCGGCATCATCATGATCGGCGAAATCGGCGGCAGCGCCGAGGAGGAAGCCGCCGAGTGGATCAAAAAGAATTGCAAGAAGCCGGTCGCGGGATTCATCGCCGGCGCGACCGCGACCACCCGAATCCCGAACAGGTCCGCCTGGAGGAATGCGCGGCCGCTGCGCCCATTGGAACCGTTGGGGACCGTTTCTGGCCGAGCGCGCCTGGGCCACCGTGCGCGAGGATTACAGCGCCAATGGCGATGCCTGGCGCTACTTCCCCTTCGAACATTCGCACCTGCGCACCTACCGCTGGAACGAAGACGGCCTGGCCGGCATCTGCGACCGCCACCAGCGTATCTGCTTCGCCCTGGCCCTGTGGAACGGCCGCGACCCCATCCTCAAAGAGCGCCTCTTCGGACTGACCGGCGGACGAAAGGAACGACGATATGAAACAGACCAAATTCACGAACGAAGCGGAGTTGAAGGCGCTGTTCGACCATGCGGTCCGCGCGATCGGCTTCTATGAAGCTCAGCGCAAGGAAGCCGTCATGGCTCTGAAAGCCTGCGGAGGGCGCTGAGACTCCGTCCTCCGAAACCGCCGACGCCCTAGACGGTATTGGACACGAGTCGCCCCGGTTATGCGCCGGGGCGGCTATCGCTTCGATGATGTCGGATTCGCCACAACCGCGCCACAAGCCGGCGCGGCCCAATTCAGAGAATGGCGGATTTCAGCGGATTTCAGCGGGCTACCCGCTTGTGGCAAAACTGCCCTCTCGGGCCAATTTCTTTCCGTAACTATCGTCTAAACTATTGATTTTAAAATGGTCGGAGTGACAAGTATTTGAACTTGCGACCCCTTGCACCCCATGCAAAATATATTTATCTAGTTTCAATAGCTTAGTCACCTTACGCCACAGATGTGCCACAATAAGCTTGAGAGTAGATCGCCTAGTAAACCAACTGGCAGCCGTATGTCTTGTGAGCACGCTGGCGCTCCTTCGATGAAGGTGACCGTAAACGTTGTACGTCGTCTTAATGTTCGCGTGGCCCATGAGGGACTGGATGTTTTCGGTCGGGTTTTTGATTAGCTTACGATCGCCAAGATAGTGCCGGAGATCGTAGGGACGGTATTTCACCTTCATCACCTTTTCGCCGTCTACATTTTCCCAGGCGACCAAGCCTGCCTCTCGACAAGGGGTTTGTGAGGCCGGCCGCTTCGCAGGCGACGTTGAAACCGCGCCGCTGCCAGTTGCGGCGAGATTGCCAGTGCCCGTTGTCGGTGGGAAATATCTAGATCATGACTATTCTCAACGGCGTGGTTTGCCGCGTAGTGACGGACCATGGCCAAAGTTTCTGGACTTAGCTCGATGAAGCGGCGGCCAGCAGGTGTCTTTGTTACGGAAATTTCAGTCCCGCCGCCTTCGATTGCGCGACCCACATAGACGCCTTTGTCACGCAAAGCTGAGTGGCTGATTGCGAGATACTCCTGGGGCCTCATACCTGAGTCCACAGCAAGGTACAGCATGGGCCGGTAGCGCCGCCACGTTCGGGCCGTCAGCTTGTTTTTGGAGTTGGCCAGATGATCTGCCGCCTGCAACAATTGGACGATCTCTTGCTGGGTCGGAATGACAACGGGTTCCTGGTATCGCGATTCCGCGCGGATGGAGATGCCTGTGACGGGATTGTGGGGAAAGGTGGCCGCGGATGACCATTTCTTTCATCACTGAATGAAGAGAAAGAGAGCACCTTGCCTGCCAGGTCGCGGCTGATCTCCTCGCCGAGCAGCCACGAACGGAATGCAACAATGTCGGGTGCTGCCACGTCGACTGGTGTTCTTGTTCCAGTCGTAGGCCTTGATGAATTCTGCGCGATATCGGTAATTTTGAAGCGTATAATTTGTGACTGGTTCGCGGCCATTGACGCCTTCTCGTTCGCAGGCTTTCAGCCAAACGTCTGTGGCTTGCGCGATGGTGCGGCTATTCTCGCGATGAAGCGCGCGCGCCATCGCGAGTTCTCCCGCTTTCCAAAAAGGCACGCGCTTCCTTGAGCGTTTCGAACGCCTTGTAGGAGTACCCTTTGGCGGAGGCTTTTGAGGGGTAACGTACCTGGTACGTCGTGCCCTTTTTGCCTTTTCTCGTTCGAATATCTGACATACAAATAACATAGCAAAAATGGTTAATTGAGATCAATTGCAATCGCTCAGAGTTCGCAATTACGTTCGGCCTCCACCTGTCGGTTAAAATAAGCGCTCAGCAACGAATTACGTTCGATCTTTAGACGCCCTTCGATCGGGTCGAGGAAGAAGGGAGCTTGCGCTTACCGTGGGCGTCGAGGTCTGCGGCTCGCTTCATCTGGCGAGGAGACAGGATGACATTGAGCTCGGCGAGAAGCGCCCTTGCTTCTTCGAGATCGAGATACTGTGGATGATGGTCTTTCATACGGCCTCACTTTCCCTGCTCGACGACCGCCTCCTCCATCATCCTGTGCCCAAGTCGTCGACCATGTTTCCATAGTACAATTGTAGCACATTCCCCGCTTCGCTTCACTTTTTGGACTACCGCGGTTCGAACGGATCGCGCTCACGGCTGCGACCGTTTCGACCTGAAGGTCGCTCACGCTCGCGATAGGAACCGTCAGCGCGGCGCTCCGCCGCCGAACGCCGCGCACGCCAGTTCTTGTTCTCTCCTGCGTCCTGCTTCCCGTCTTTGGGGACCGGG
>CAWCBJ010000019.1:0-222984 GCA_963793685.1 uncultured Gammaproteobacteria bacterium
CCCCGCGATGACCGCACCAATCTTGTCGCGCGATGACACTGTAGCGGCACGCCGGAGGGTCTGGGCCAGCGGATCTCGCGTGGTCATCGCAGGCTGCCTCTGCGCAGCGCTGTGTTGATGCGCCGTTATCGCTGGGCGTTGCGCGTTTTCTCGGCTTGCCAGAAGGACGCACCAAGGCTCAATTTTGCTATGCAGTCCGAACTCGGCAGATTGCGCCGCCGCTTCGTCTACGGCCATCTCCGCACCTTCGATTACTAGACCGGGAGGTATGCTCATTGCGGTGTTTCCCTCATGCGATTCCCCCTTGCGTGCCGTCGAACACGCTGCGCAATTTCATTTCGCCGATGCGTCGGCACCGCGTACAACAATCAGTCATCACACACTCCAGAATCGCCAATGCTCGCGGTAGCTTGCGAGGTCGAGTGGCGCTATGTCCAGACGTCGCAACAGTGCGACGTGCCCGCCAATCAGGTGGCCGAAATTGGCCACCTGAAAATCGCATCAGCAAACTCGAGAATCGCCACGTGCTCCGCTTAGCTTTTGCGGGTCGAGTAGCGCCGCGCTAAGCGCCACACAGGTGCGTTCACATCGTCCGGTTTCTTGGGGGGGGTCGAGATTCTTCTTATCCGAAACATTGTCGAGCGGCAGCGGTCGGTTCATGCGAGCCTCCCGGCGGCGCATCCAAACATGCGCATCGATTAGGACATCAGCAGCCCGCATATGCTGGCGCACTTCGCCGGGTGGGATGCAAACTCGATGACGTGGTTCGCCGGTTGCGCTGCTCACAATGCCATCAGAAGCGCTGCACGGCCTGCGCCTGAGCCGGGTATAAACCTTGCCAGAATGCGACATGCGGACTATCTGCCGTAACTCATTGATTATGCTAGGCACCCATTTAACTTAATGGGTATAATTGGAGCTATTGGAATCGCTGCCACATACCAACTGATACAGAAACGGCGGTGTTGACGGAAGTCACGTGATTCGAGTTGATACGCAGACAGGGACAGGCAATTGTGTGCGAGAAGAGCTATCGGCCCAACGATGACGGGTTCTATGACTTGCCCGCAGCAGGAGCCGTCGGCTGCTAGACCAGGGAAGTAAAGAGTACCAAAACAATTCAAGGGATGGAGCTTAAGGGAGAATAAAAAATGTTACTGCGAGAATGGTTCAAGGCACAACGGCGACGGGCACCGCAGGAGAATCATGTGCACGGTTACCAATACGCAGCGGGTTGCTTGCTGGCGGGAGCGAACGTGGAAACAATCGAGGCACTGTGTTGCTGCGATGATGAGTTCGACGCAGGCATGCTACACGCCATCAACGATTGGGAACGCCTAATACAACGTCTGCGAGTCGCCGCAATGATGCCCGCCCCTGGGCTGATCCAAGGTCTGACGCGCGGTGGGAAGTTGCCATCAGAAAAGAGATGCACGGCGCGGGCGGTACCGATGACCACGCCGCGCGGGTATAAATCTCACTAGGATTTCTAGCTGAGCGGCAGTTAGGCATGCTGGGCGGCTAGGGCAGCTCAGCATTTCGGCTGCCATGCTGAAGTCCTGCCAGCAAACCAGCAGCCCGCGCGATGTCGCTGGCGACCTGCGCCAAGTCAGTCTCGACACCGTTGACGGCCGCTGCCTTGTATTCGAGGGGGCCAGTTCCCGAGAAGTCGTCCTCAGCGATCAGAATGCCGAACGTGCGCTCAATCTCTGGTTCGATGATGTCGTCTAAGGGATTGCTTTCTCGTTCAGATGCATCGATGGTAATTAGACGGCGCACTTGGTCCTCAGTTATTTCGGTAAGGCTGATGACGACGATTTCTCTGGGGTCGGCCGCGTTGAGCACGGTAAGCATTCTGTTTGCGACACCGAATCCAGCCCTGTGATACCAAGTTCTTCGAAAATCTTCGTATGTTTTTCCCTCTCGCAGTCTGCGCTTGAGGATTGCCACCAATACTTGGGACATGATGCTTTCCTTCCGTTGGAGTCTAGTTCGATAGATTTGCCTAACGAATGAAAGCATAACTTAACCTTTGTGCGGCAACTGCGCCGACGCCCAGAACCTGAAAATGGCCTGATTTGTCTACCCGATACCGGACGCTCACGACCGGCGGGTGTGGGTTGCTGTCCCCGAGCCGATCCGGCCGGTTCGGGCGGCTCGCCGTGAGCGACAGGGCCACGCTGGGGTTGCTGATCGGTCGGAAGTCAACCTCGCACTAGTCGCTAATCGCTGCGCAGCGTCGATAGTGCCTGGAGTATGCCAGCATGATCGACTTCGAGGCTGAACTCGATTGGCTGGCAGCAGATCTGACAGTCCTCGACGTAGCGTGCGGAGCCGGAACTGGTGTCAAGTTGCGTCTCGAAGCTCTCGCCGCAATACGGGCACTGGACCAAGTGAAATTGCACACCACCTGGGGCGCCGGCATCGTCCGGGGATAAGCCGGGTTCGATTACTGGCTCAAGACCGTACTGCACATCAATGCTCTGCGCATCGCTTAGGTTCACGTCAGACTTGCGTAGCTGCTTGCCAGGAATGGGCCGTTTCATAGACTAACGATCCGCCCAACAGCAGACGCTCGTCAATGCCCGGGTCGAGAGCGGCGGTACAGGTCAATCCGTCAGCAGGCGGCCACTTTTCGAGACAGTCGAGGGGGGAACGGCCTCTTCATAAAGCGGACGTTTATCAATAGCGGCTCGCCCGAGAGTTGCGCGATTCACTGCCCGCTTTGCGGAAGCTGCTATCGCCGGTTCCGGCCAAAAGCGCAAGTTGGTCGGGTTGAATTCGTCGCCCGTTACCGGACGTTCGTGGCGTGCAGTTTGACTCCCCCCAGAACGGCAGACAACCTATATGAACGGGCTGTCGCACTTCGCAGACGAATGTACTTGGCATGCGATTATTGCAATTCTGCCTGCAACCGCATAGTGGCGTGGGGTTTCGAGTTCATGACACGATATTACGCGCAGTTTCTATCGTACCTTGCAATCGTCGCATTGCTGGCTGCATGCGGGCACACGAGTTCTAATGCTGATGCCACACAACCGCAGATCTCCACGACTACTGGAGCCGCGGGCACCGACGTGGTGACCTACAAGTACGATGTCATGCGCACCGGGCAGAATCTCACGGAGTCGGCTCTGACACCGTCTAACGTGAACTTCCGCGACCTTCGGAAAGCTACGGAATCTCACGGTGGACGGACTGGTCGACGCCCAGCCGCTCTATCTTTCGAAACTCACCGTGGCCGGCGGCACACACAATGTGGTCTTCGTCGCGACCGAGCACGATTCGGTATACGCATTCGACGCGGATACCGGAACGATCCTATGGCAGGTCTCGCTCATCAGCGCAGGCGAGACCACCAGCGACGATCGCGGCTGCGGCCAAGTGACACCCGAGATCGGCATCACCTCTACGCCCGTGATCGATCGGAATGCGGGGGCTCATGGCACGATTTATGTCGTCGCGATGACGAAGGACGCTTCATCCCACTATCACCAGCGGCTGCATGCATTGGACCTTACGACGGGCCACGAACTGGCGGGGAGCCCGACCGAGATCACGGCAACGTTCGGAGCGACGACTTTCGCGCCCGGGCAATACAAGGAGCGCGCCGCACTGCTCTTGAGCAACGGCACGATCTACACGACTTGGGCGTCGCATTGCGATTATGGCCCGTACGGCGGCTGGATCATCGCTCTCAACGAGTCCACGCTCGCGATCACGGGTGTTCTGAACGTCGCGATGGATGCGAGCGGCAGCGGCTATGCGAGTCAGGGTCCTTCGATTTGGATGAGCGGCGGCGGCCCGGCGGCGGATTCGGCGGGCAACGTGTATGTCCTGACCGCCAACGGTCGTTTCGAGACCAGTCTCAACGCCGGTGGATTCCCGAGCGGCGGAGACTACGGCAACTCGTTCGTGAAGATCTCCTCGTCGGGCGGCACCCTGGCGGTGGCCGACTACTTCACGATGTCGGGCGAGATCGCCGAGTCCACCAGCGACACCGATCTCGGCTCCGGCGGGGTGATGCTGCTGCCCGATGTGACCGACGCCAACGGGACGGTGCGGCACCTGGCCGTCGGAGCGGGCAAGGACGGCAACCTCTATGTCGTGAATCGCGACAACATGGGCAAGTTCACCTCGGTGGGGAACAACATCTGGCAGGAACTCGACGGCGGTGTTGGGTGCCGGCGTCTACGCGACGCCCGCCTATTTCAACTCGAGCATCTACTATGGCCCCCAAGGCGGCTCCTTGAAGGCGTTTTCGGTGACTGACGCGCTGCTCTCGAGCGCTCCGACGTCGCAGACTTCCACGCAGTTCACCTATCCCGGAACCTTGCCGGTCGTCTCGGCGAATGGCACGGCGAACGCCATCGTCTGGGCGTATGAGAACACTTCGCCCGCGGTGCTTCATGCCTACGCGGCGACCAATCTCGCCACCGAGCTGTACAACAGCAACCAGGCGTCCAACGGGCGTGACCACTTCGGCGCCGGCAATAAATATATCGCCCCGGTCGTCGCCGACGGAAAGGTCTTCGTCGCGACCACGAACAGTGTCGCCGTCTTCGGTCTGATGCCGTGACGGCACGGCGCGCTCCCGCATCCTGAGGGGTGAGGCTTCGCGACCCGGCTACTCCAGCAGATTCATCTTGCGCAGGAACACTGCATCACTCGACTTCCCAATAGCTATGGGATGGACGCCCCCACTCTAAACGCCATCAATGTGCGGTCACCCGATAAACCGCCACTGACAAATTCGGCAGTTTCGCGTGGAATAACCGTTATGGAGAGCGCCGAGCGGCAAATTCCGGCCACTTCCGGTCTTTCGACCTCGACAAAATGCAACCACAAAGCGGCCGCCCGGATCATAAGTACAGTGCACTTCGATACCACGGCACTGGACCATGCGCTAATTGCCGGATATTGATAGCCGGGGTCATACACCACCGGCTCGCGTTAGCGACGCCTGAGGAATTCACATGAAATCTGCGCGAAGAATCTCGCCGCCCCGTTAGGCGTTTTTAGGATATCGCTCGCGTTCCATCAATGTATCTTGCGCTTGAACGCTACCGCAATCGTCTCTGCATTCAGGGAGGGTACAGTGAAATATCGCACCGCTGGAGCCTTGATTCTCCGCCCGCAAGCGCCCTCCATGCGCGGTCAGAATCGAGCGGCTTAACGACAATCCCAGCCCGAGCCCTCCGGGTTTGGTGGTGTAATACGACTCGAAGATCGTCTCTTCGTAACCAGGCGGAATGCCGTGACCTGTGTCCGCCACGGATATTTGAATGACGTTGTCCGCCATTCGTCGTGATCGGAGGGTGAGCGTGCGATCATTCTTCATCGGTTGCGACATGGAATCTACGGCGTTGAGAATTAGATTGAGCAACACCTGCTGAAGTTGTACGCGGTCGCCACGGATCCACAGAACGCCTGCAGTTAACTCCGTGACGACCTGCACTGAGCGGCCCGTCAATTCATGATTCATAAATTGCAGCACATCTCGAATCAATCGGTTCGCTTCCAACGGCTGTGGCTGGAATTCACGCCTCTTTATGAGCACGTGCAGCCGGTCGATGACCTCCGCGGCTCGCTTGTCGTCCGTGACAATGTCGCTAAGGATGTCACTAACTTGCTGCAAGTCAAAGTTGTCGCGAGCAAGTAAGAACTGCGCAGCCTGAACATTGCTCAAGATCGCTGTCAGTGGCTGCTTCAATTCATGCGCCAATGCAGAAGATAGTTCACCGAGGCTCGCCACCCTCAGCAGATGGGCGGCCTCGTTGCGGTGAGCTTGGGCTTCCAGTTCCGCTAGTTTGCGCCGCGTAATGTCCAGCGAGATGCCCTGTAAACGAAGCGGTTGATCCTCACTGTTCAATTCGAGGCGACCTTGGCAAGCGAACCACCGTACTTGACCATCCGGTAGCAACACGCGGTGTTCCGTCTGGTAGCTGCCATCTCCTTGGTATGCGTTCTCCAGAGCTTGGAGCGTTGTTTCACGATCGTTCGGATGTAGCCGTTGTAAGAACTTGTCGAGATTCAACGTCTCCGAACTCGTAAAGCCAAATAGCGCACGCCATTTGTCGGAGGCCCAGAAGTCTTCCCGTTCGAAATCCCGAGACCAGAAACCTATGTTCGCAGCCTCTGCAGCCAGGGAGATCTGCTGGTCTCGGACTCGCAAGGCGCGGCCCAGTTTTACGGTGCGCAACGCATCATCGGGGTCGCGCCAATTGTCATTTCGCAAAATCGCCCCTTGGCTGCGCAGGCTTGGCAGAGGGGGCTCGTGAACATCTTCGCCGGGCACTATTCCCTTGTCGGTCGCATCATGGAGTCGCTGCGTTGGTTCAGGCATGGTTGGATTGATTCCTAAGCTAGTCGAGCTATCGCGGTCGTGCGCTGCAGCCTAGAGAGACGCCGTCGCGTTAGCCCCGCCTTGCAGGTCATCGCACTATCTCCGAGGCAGAGCGTTTCGCACATCATGCCCTGTAATTCGGGTTCGCTCAAGACTGGCCTCTTTCCAAGGGCGATTTGAAGAGCGGACTTTGCTTGAGCGTCAGGTGATGAAATAGGCCGTTGGCGCACGGCCCAACAAGCAGATGGCCTTATCAGGAAAGAAAACGAGATTCGCTATTGATGAACCTCCTACCACCCCAAACATCGGTCGGTGTGATCGGACGAACACCCAACTAACATCTGGAGCGCCGACTCATTCTAACGCTCCGTCAGTTTATGTGCTTCCTTGAATCTAGTCATAGCGAACATCACGGCATTCACTAATACAACAGCGTCCACCGGCTTGCGCAGATAAGCGACAGCGCCATGGCTCATAGCTTCCTCTTTCACACCGGCTGCGTCGTGCGCAGTAATTATGATAACGGGAAATTTGGCACCGGCCTGGTTGAGCGCCTGCTGGACTTCCACGCCCGCTAGGCAAGGCATGTGCAGATCAAGCACGAGACAATCAGGGGCATCAACATGCCACGATTCCAGGAAGTTTCGGCCGGAACTGAAGCTGCGCGCAGTGTGCCCGGCAGCCTCCAGTAAGCGTACCAGCGCCTTGCGAACCGACTCATCATCATCGAGTACAGCTACCACTGATTGTGCTCCGGAAAAGAGAGGAGTTTCCCTTGTACGCTCATACGATCTGGCTAGATGTTGGACGTTAGGCCATTCTTGGATTTGGGGCGCTTCGATCTTGGCATGTATGTGCCCAAAAGACTCTGCCGGCGCGTGGAAACCGCCGAACGTGGTCTTAGCCTCGAAATAGCGGCGCGACCTCCCGGCGATCCGATCAGCGACCCTGCCTAATTCAGCAAAGCTGCCGGTGGCAGGAGAGGGTCGAGATTTGCCGGATGGCCGACGGTCCCAGATTCGTCGCACTGAATGACGGCTTCCGGGGTGCGTCGTGAAAAGGCGGCGTTTTCCAGTGGGTGAAAGCCCCACCCGGCAACTGCTCCAGCCGGAAGCAACCGGAGCAACTATGGAGGTAACGAAATAGTTGAAGCCTTCGGTGAAACCGTCACGAAATACGGTGATGGTGCGAGTGTGCAGGCCGTAACGCGAGTGAACGCCGAGCAAGCCTCGAAAAGGACGATGCGCAGGCCGACCCGAAACTCTGATCGGGGAAGGCTGATACGGCTGGGGAAGCGAGCAGACGATGCAGCCAGCCGCTGTGCCGGGGTAGTGGCGACAGCATGTACACAAGGGAAGCGTACGCAACACGGGAAACCCCAAGGCGTGTTTGAGGGATCGAGCAACCGGAGGCCCGTGAGGGAAGCTCCGGGCGTTTTGGGGTGACGGAGAGGCCCGTATGACCGATGAAGCTGGGTAATGCCGGCGGAGGAAAGGGGCCTTGGTTCAGGACTGACGCAAGACGTAGTAAAGGAGCGGAGATTGGGCAACCTAGCAACTCCGGCAAGTGTTCAGAAACTGCAGATGGCGTTACACGCGAAAGCGAAGACGGAAGCCGGGTATCGCTTCTACGCGCTGTACGACAAGATTTACCGGGAGGACATCCTGGCCCATGCCTATGCCCAGTGCCGCTCGAATAAAGGGGCGCCGGGCGTGGACGGTCAGGACTTCTCGGACGTCGAGGCGTACGGGGTGCAGCAGTGGCTCGGCGAACTGGCGATTGCGCTTAAGGAGGAGGCTTACCGACCGGATCCGATCAGACGAGTGTTCATCCCTAAGCCCAACGGCAAATTGAGGCCGCTGGGTATTTCGACTCTGCGGGATCGGGTGTGCATGACAGCGGCGATGCTGGTGCTCGACCCGATCTTTGAAGCCGATCTTCCACCCGAGCAGTACGCCTACCGATCGGGCCGCAATGCCCAGCAGGCGGTGATCGATGCGGAAGAGACGCTGTACCGGGACCATCCGGACGTCGTAGACGCCGACCTCGCGGACTACTTCGGAAGCATCCCGCACGCGGATCTGATGCGCTCGCTCGCGCGACGCATCGTTGACTCGCGTGTGCTGCATCTGATCAAGATGTGGCTGGAATGCGCCGTGGAAGAAACCGACGATCGAGGACGGAAGAAGCGCACGACGGAAGCCCGGGACAGCGGTCGCGGCATCCCGCAGGGGTCTCCGATCTCACCACTGCTGGCAAATTTGTACATGCGCCGGTTCGTGCTGGGATGGAAGCGGCGCGGGCTGGAGGAACGCCTCGGCTCGCGCATCGTGACCTATGCGGACGATCTGGTGATCTTGTGCCGGCGGGGTAGGGCTGCGGAAGCCTTGCAGCACCTGCGCGAGATCATGGCCAGGCTGAAGCTGACGGTCAACGAGGAGAAGACGCGAATCTGCAAGGTTCCGAAAAGTGAGTTCGACTTCCTGGGTTACACGTTCGGGCGGATGTATAAACGGACGACTGGGCAAGCCTATCTGGGTGTGCGGCCGTCGAAGAAGAGCATCCGGCGCATGGTCGAGAAAATCCACGCGTTGACCGCTGTCTCCGGAACGTGGCAAGAAACCACACAGCTGGTGGATCAGTTGAATCGCACACTGCGCGGCTGGGCGAACTACTTCCAAGTAGGGACCGTCAACCGTGCATACCGGGCGCTCGACAACTACACCGCTGTGCGGTTACGTCGGTGGTTGCGCCACAAGTACAAGGTCCGGCGACACCGGGGCGGGACGTATCCACTCTCGCACCTGTACGGGTACTTCGGTCTCGTACGCCTGTCCCGACTTGGGCACGACGTGTCGTGGGTGAAGGCGTGAGGTCTTGTCCGAGAGCCGGATGCGGGCAATCTGCATGTCCGGTTCGATGAGCGGGATGTGGAAACGGAGTGAGGGCGAGGTTACTTGGGCACCGCCAGACGAAAGGGGCGGCAACAGACAAACCGAACCTACTACCACCGCGCCACATCTCGACTCTACCGGAGATTCGGTCTCTGACCGGCCAAAAGCCGCGCTTCGTTTACGCAAACTGGTCTCCCGAAAGCTGTCCTTCGAGACTAAGGTCCAATGTTATCTCAGCGTAACGGTAATTTAGACTTTAGAAAACGGCGCCTCCAGCGTCATCTTAAGAATTGTCATCCAAGGATCTCCTCGGGGGAAATTCTCTATGAACCGTAATTCCGGTGTTCGACAACTCCAGATCATCGTCAGCTCCTTTGCGCTCGCCAGTGCACTGATGGCCGGGCAGGCGGTAGCCGATGGCGTCAGTGGCAGAGTCCTGGGCGGAGGCGCGCCCATTGTCAATTCAACGGTGACGCTGTGGGCCGCGACGGCGGGCGCACCCGCGCAGCTCGGTCAAGCGAAGACGGACTCAAACGGTCAATTCAGTCTTACCGCAACTGCTATGCCCGCGACGGACGCGAGCCTGTATTTGGTGGCGAAGGGCGGCAAGGCAGCTGCGGACAAGTCTGCGAGTGATAACCCCGCCATCGCACTCCTGGCAGTCGTCGGCGGCAAATCCCCGGCTCAGGTGACTATCAACGAGTTCACGACCATCGCCTCGGCCTGGACTCATAACCAGTTCATCGATGGTACCGCGATCCAGGGCCACGCGCTGGGCCTGCGCATTGCCGCGGGCAACGTGCCGAACTTCGTGGATCTGGAGACCGGCGGCTACGGGGTCATGATTCAGGACAATCTCAACAGCACCGAGACCCCGACGATGGCGAATTTTGCCACGCTCGCCAACGTGATGGCCGGCTGCACGACGCGCGTGAAGGCCGATGCCTGCAATACCTTCTTCGTCGCCGCGACTGGGCGGGACGGCAAGGCGCCGACCGATACACTCACCGCTGCGATCTCAATCGCGCACAACATGGCCTATAAGCCAGAGCGCGTCTTTGGGCTGTTGGATGCGTTCTATCCAGTGCCGCACGGCAAGCACCTGCGCGCCACGCCGTTCATGCCCTATCTTAACTTCGTGCCGAGTGCATGGGTCCTTCCGCTGAAGTTCTCTGGCGGCGGTAACGCCGGCGGTGCCAAGGTAATGTTCGACAGCGAAGGCAACGCCTGGAGCGGCGACAATTTCCTCGTGGGATGGCAGGGGCACGACAACTTGTGGCCCGGCAATTTATCGAAGTTCGCTCCGAACGGTAAGCCGCTTTCTCCGATGACCACCGGATTCACGGGCGGTGGCCTGCTCGGCCCCGGCTTCGGCACCGCGATCGACGCGAACGACCGAGTCTGGGTCGACAACACCAGCGGCCAGACGATTTCGCTGTTCGACAAGAGCGGCAAGCCGCTATCGCCGCCCGAGGGCTACAATTTCGGGGGCAAAATTCGCACGATGCAGGGAATCATCGTTACTCCCAATGGGGATGTATGGGCGCTGGATTTCGGTGACGACAAAGTCATCTACATGCCCAAGGGCGACCCGAGCAGGGTGAAGTTCTATTGCCAGTCAACGGATGGCAAGCCAAACAAGGACAGTCCCTGCAAGCTCAACGGTCCGTTCGGCCTGGCCATTGACCAGCAGGACCGGATCTGGATTACCAATGCGATCGGCGACACCGTCACGCGCTTCCCAGCAAGTGACCCGAGCAGAGTCGAAGTGTTTCCCACCGGCGGCGGCAGCGGCAAGGGCATGGCGATCGACAGCCGTGGCAACGCCTGGGTTACCAATACGATGGGCCGCGGAATGACTCTGGAAACAAAGCTGCGCCTACTCGCCCTCAAGTTGCGTGGGGCAGCACTCTCAGCGATCGATCGGGTCGCGCTACAAGATTTAGTTTCTCATCCCGGCTTGGGAAGCGTGTCGATGCTCCGCCCCGACGGCAGTCCCGCACCAGGATCGCCCTTCAATCCGGGGAGCATCTGGGGTGCATGGGCGGTATCGATCGACGGCAACGACCACGCATGGATTTCCAACTTCGCACCAGGCGGTGGCATCACTGAGCTGTGCGGTGCCCGGACTGAAACGTGTCCGGCTGGCATGAAGACCGGCGATCCGATTTCTCCGCCCGGCGGTTACAAGGGTGGTGGGATGCAGTTGTTGGTTGATGCCTCCATCGATCCCGCCGGTAACGTCTGGGTGTCCAACAACTGGCAGGATCAGTGGTCATGCTACGGCACGCCCGACGAGGGGGTTTCGACCCGTTGTGGCGGCCACGGGCTTGTCGTGTTCTACGGCATGGCCAAGCCGGTCCGCGCCCCTCAGATTGGACCGGCGCGCCCGTACTGAGGGTGCCCGCGAACTAGCGACGTGAGCATATCCGCGTGCCGCAAAGCGGTCAGTCGTATCAGGCAGCTCCGGGTCGGGTTTCCCCGTTGACGGCCATCGGCAAAATTGCCACTGTCAAATCCGAAGCAACGGCAGGTTCGGAGCGACCCATCAGGCAAGTCCCGGCGCACTTTGCGACATTCGATAGGCTGAACTGGCGGCTCCGAAGCGGCCAGTCGCAAACAGTTCGGTTCGTTCGGGCCGAACGGTACTGCGTCGCCGGTAGATGCGCTTTCTGGGCTTCAGTCGCAATGTGATTGCAAGACGACGCTCCGCGGGCGCGGCAGGACCGGCTTTCTCGGCTAGCGCCCCCTTGACGCGCGCAAAGAAATGCGACGAAAGGTGCCGCCGGCAGGCGGTGAGGAGCAAGCCCCGGCCGATAGATTCGACCGGGGCTTTCCATGTGCGAGGCGAGGAACGGAGTCCGACGCGAATCGCCTGTAGCGCCGGACCTGGCGGCCGAGACGACTGGGTCGGTATCTCCTAGGGCGACGGGGCCACCGTGTTGAATACGCCCCACGGTGTGATCTTGCCGGCTCCGTAGATGCCCTCTGTCCCGGTAATGTGTGGTAAGTAGGCGTCCTGGTAGAACAGGTACAGGGGCTTGCCGTTGTAGGTCACCTGATCAGTGCCGTCGGGCCTCACGACAATCCCCAGCGCGTTTTGGTCAACACCGGGTCCGGCTTCAGGCTGGCCGGAAGTGAGTACCGGTGGCCAAGGCACCGCAGCACAAATGCCCTGGCAGGCGCTCTCGTGGTCACGGTCGATCCACTCGTGGTCACGGCCGGCCCATAAGGCGTATACGGGAAAGCTAAGGTTGGGGATATCAGTGGTGAAGTCATTGTCCATCGATACCGCCAGTACCGTCTGCTCTGGTCCGGTGCCGCCGACCCGAGCGGTCTCTACCTGCATCCGAGCTTTACCCGGTGCCGGGCGGCCCCGACTTGGCTCGACCAAGTACCAAATTCCCGCGGGACTGGTCACTGGGTCGAACAAGTTAGCCCCCTCCGTCTCCCCCGGCGTTTCGTCGAATATGAACCGATACAACGGTAGACCGGCGTACGTCACCTGCTGTACCGACATACCGGATAACACGTCGGTGCGGGTCACCGTCCCGAGAAGCTTGGGGTTGACCCCAGGCCCCGCGATCGGCGCACCGTCGGTGAGGAGCGCGGGCCAGAGGACAGAGTCGCAAGGCGCCCCTAGAACATTCGAGTTGTCGCTGCACGCGAATGGTTCCGCGCCAGTCGTCAGCGAATCGAGCTGGTCGGAGCTGAGCAGGTACAGAGAGCAACCGGCGTAGTCGGCCGAACCGACGACCAGAACCTTGCCAAAGGGTGTCGATGCAGTTGACACGGTTGCAGGGCCGGTCGGAGCGCTGGTTACGGCGGTGTTACAAGCGACGCTACCTTGGGCCCTCGCGGGTGCGCTGAACTGAAGGGCCACGAGGCCCAAGGTGAGCATGAGGACGAGGCAAAACAAATTTCTAGTGATCATGGTTGTCTTCCTTGTTGGTCCAATGCACGTTAAGGCCGGTCAGTTGTTCGCGGTCAGCGGATCGATGATCTGTGGAATCTCGATGATCCGGCTGACCGGTATTCCGCTGAGTTCCGCATGCCTTCGGATCACCTCCTCGCTTGCGGCGAGGTAGATGCAGAAGGTCTTATCACCGGCGACGTAGCTGTGCTGCCACTGAATCGCACTCATGCCGATCTCTTCGATCGCGCGATTGGAGGCGCGGGCCGCGCCGCACAGCTCCACGAGCGACATCCCGCCGACGCCAGGGATATCGCGCTCAATCAGGTAACGTTTCATGTGTGACATGACTGCCTCTCGGGGTTGGACTTGATTCTGGTGCGAGCACACTCAAGGTTAAAGCTAAGAATTCTTGCCATGTTTAAAGATTATCTTTAGTGTGGTGGTATGGCGCTTTCGCATCTGAGATCCCTTCAGGCACTTGAGCTTGCACTCCGGATGGGTTCGCTCCAGGCCGCCGCGCGCACGCTCTGGATCACACCGGCCGCCGTTGGTCAGCGAATCAAGGCTCTCGAGGAATATCTTGGGGTGGATCTGCTGGTACGAAGTCGGTCGGGACTGCGTCCAACGCCCGCGCTCGCGGCAGCCTACGAGCACCTCACGGCCGGCTTCCACGAACTTGACCTGGCATCGACAGAGTTGAACCTGCAGCGGGGTGATGAGATCCACGTTGCGGCTACCTCGGATTTCGTGGACATGTGGCTCCGGCCTCGAATCGAAATTTTCAAAGCCGAGCATCCTCATCTTCTCTTCTGCGTAAACGGCGAAGGCGGTGCTCCCCTTCGGGTGGGGCACATCGACTGCGAGATCAGCTTCGGCCCACGACAGGAGAACGCCGGGGACGAGATCCTGTTTCGCGACTTCGTACTGCCCATCAGCTCCCCCGAGAACACGCTCCGCATAGCGCGCGTAGAGCTGCGTGACCGTCTCGAGGGGTTCCCGTTGCTGCACCTCGACTTCTACAAGGACGATCGGCGGATACCGAATTGGACAGCCTGGATCAAGACCAATGGACTTAAGCGTACCGCACCCCAGCGCGGCATCCGTTTTCAGCGCATCAAGCCGGCGGTCGACACGGTACTCGCGAATGCGGGTGTTGCTCTCTGCGGCGTCGCGCTGCTGGCCAGTCACATCGATGATGGCAATCTCAGCCTACCGTTCCCGCTGTCGACGGGGAGCTGGACGGGGTACGCATTTCGCATGCGATTTCGGCCGGGGGCGCTGAGCCGGCCACAGGTAAAGGCGTTTCGGCAATGGCTTGTAGATCAGGCTGCTGGTACCCGAGCTTGGCTGGCCCGGCTCACCAAAACGGCGAGAACCGATAAGACGCGTCACCGACGATAGTCGAGGTGCAGTTCACGGTCGATCTCAACACGCGGCCTCACCCGAAAGCGGCCGGTCACGACCGACCGGAACGGGTCGATTTGGCGTTCCCCCAATTTTCCAGACACCTACTTAATCGGCACCGTTAAATTCGGCAGTTTGAGGGGAACGACGGCTTTTCGGAGAACAATCAGGCAAAAATCGGCCAAGAGCTGCCCATCCCGCATCGAACTGGCTTCCCCGATTCCGGACATTCGAATAGCATTGGAAAATACGCTCATGGGACAACGGATTTTCCGGCGAACACATCTCCTGCCGCAGCTGTACTGATGCATGGAGGCCAATTTGGTGCGTGGGTTTGGGGCGCGGCGCGCCGCCGCAGTTTATTATCTACACTCGGGGGCAAACGACAACGCGAAGGGGGCGGACCATGAGAATTTCGATCCAATTGAGCACCGCGGCGCTGTTCCTCGCGAGCAGCGCACACGCGGGGGTCTATCTCGAGATGAGCGATCACGACCTTACAACCGGCAAGATGACCGGCCGGGATATCATGTACGTGCAACAGGGCAAAGCGCGGATGGAGGACGCGAACGGCCGTCGCATGACGATCTTCCGGGACAACACGATGATCGAGGTCGACAAAACCGACAAGACCTACGAGGTCGTCGACAAGGCAGCAATGGCGCAGATGGCCGGCCGCATGAACCAGATGTACGCGAAGATGCAGGAACGGCTGGCGGCCATGCCGCCCGACCAGCGCGCCCAGATGGAGAAGATGATGGCGCAAATGGGCGGCAAGGGCGTCGGCCCGGCCGCACCCCAAACGCACAAGCACGACGTCGTGGATCTCGGCAGTTCCGGCTCTGCGGCTGGCCGCAGCTGTCATCTGTGGAACAAGACCCGTGACGGCGCACCCGAAGAACAACTGTGCGTTGTGTCGGCGAGTTCCCTGCCGGGCTCGGACGAAATGCTGACCTGGATGCAGGAGATGGGCGATTTCTTCGGCCAATTCCGCGAAGCCATGCGCGCACAGGGCGGTGCCGCCGCGAACATGGGATCGACCGTCACCAACGGCATGACGCAGGAAATCGAGATCCTGCACAAAATGAACGGCTTTCCGGCGTCGACACGCCGCTACACGCCTGCAGGCAAGCTCGCCGACACCGAACAGGTTCTCACAAAATGGCAGGAGCAGAGCATTCCAGCATCAATGTTCGAGGTTCCGGCGGGCTACACCAAGAAGGTCATGAAAGGTCTGGCCGGAAACGAATGAGGAGCGGTGAACGACCGACGTAGTCGACCTGCCAGATCGAATTCGACATGCTCACGCTTGATACGAGGCCGCTGCGATAGCAGCTTGGTGCAGTTTCTGTTGCCCGTATTCGGACGCGCGAAGCGCAGATCTTCAAAAACCACAAGACCTGGGATTCCATGGCGCTTGAGCGGCATGTTTATCATGATGTGGTAGAGGCATCGCCTAGCCTAAGCGCACCCCTGTCTTGCAGTGAGAAGCCCGGTCACACCGCCGAGTTTTCCTCCATTGAAAACGTCAGGTAGCGCAGCAACCTTGTTATTTTATTTCCCTAGAGCGGTCGTTGTGCGTCCAGCGAAGGCTGGCGCGTTCTGTGGGAGTCAGTCCCACCGGGGTAAGAGTCGGAGCCCCGTAGCTTGGGTAGCAGGATCAGCAGGGAAACCGTGATTCTGAAGCCTACCGACAACGCCATCGTAAGGATGGTGGCGAGTCACCAGGCCGTAGCGCAAGCGAACGAGAGGTGGCCTCGAAACTTTCAGCCTCGGAGGCCGAGCCGGCAACGACTACGGTGAAGGCAACATGGACCAACGCGAACTGACTGATGCGATGGGACACTCCGGCGGGGTGGTTATCGACGGCATGGTGGCAAGGACGCGCTGAGCAACTGGAGAGACCCTTCTCGTCCCGCTGCGAAATCGGCGGAGCAAGGTAGGCCGTATAACCGGGGACACCGGGAAAGCGGGCCGAAGGCGAGAGGGAGTCGGATGGGTCGGTAGTAGCGACGAGGCGGAGTAATGCCCGCGGAGCGAAGCGGCCCTGCTGTTTGTAATTCTTCTGATCGTATGGGAGGCAAGGGCGAACTGATAAACGCGCCCAGTTATTTGCAAGACCAGAACCGGAAGATATGCGCTATGGCGAAGGCTGGAGAGGCTGAGAGAGGTGGAGTAGGCAGACGTTTTTGCTCTGCGGAAAGCCTGCTCGGTCGGAAAGGTCTCATAAGCCACGGCCCGAAGCAAACAGGTGAGCGTAGTGCGGGAAATCCGCACGCTACGTTCGATGTGGCGGGGGCTGGAAACGTGATCATGGCAGCCGGATTGAGGGCCACTGCGAAAGCGGTGGAACACCCACCGGAGCCTACAGTCGGCGCGCCAGTCCTCGACCCGACCGCGACAGGCAGGGGTCTGGGCCGCGCCATTGACGGTAGGTCGCCATCATTTGTCAGTTTGCTTCATGGCTGACGCTGGCGTTCCTGCCTGACCTCTATTGTCCCTTATGCCAATAGGCGCATGACCATGTCCGTGGCAGTGTCTAATGTTAGACGCGCATTGAATCGGTGGCTAAGATTATTCTCAATTCCCCTGTTGATTGAACGGAAGCGACGGTGCTAGTTGGTCACCCTGTGTTCTGGATATTGGCGGCCGCCGTTTTGGCACCCTTGTTGGCCGAGATCCCAATCAGCTTCAAGGTGCCGGTTGTAGTTCTGGAAGTCCTGCTCGGAATCGTGATTGGTCCGCACCTCCTGAACCTGGTCCAATTTGACGGGTTCGTGGTAACGATGTTTTCGATTGGCATGGCCACGACACTGTTAATGGCAGGGATGGACCTTGATTTTTCTGAAATCAAGGGTCGCCCACTGAACCTGGCAGTCGTCGGTTGGATCATATCGGTGCTCCTGGGTTTCACCGCCGTGGGACTGCTGCATGCCATTCCGCAAGTGCGTGCACCGCTGATGGTTACGCTGGCGATGTGCACGACCGGGCTTGGCGTTCTGATCCCCATTTTTCGTGACAGCGATCAACTCAGGACCGCGTTCGGCCGCTTTGTCCTGGCTTCCGGCACGATTGGCGAAGTCGGCCCTATTGTTGCGATGTCGCTGTTGCTATCGCAGCACTACAGCACGTGGCAGGAGGGTGGATTCCTGCTGATATTTCTTGTCATTGTCGCTATCGCGATCGCTGTCGGAGTAGCCGCACGTCCTCCGAAGATACTCGCAATGCTCAGCTCGCACATGCACAAGAGCACCCAGCTGCCTCTACGCATCTCAATGTTGATGCTGGCCGCTTTGATAATGTTGGCGGATAAATTTGGATTGGAGAGCGTCTTCGGTGCCTTTGCGGGCGGAATGATCCTGGGGCAGGCTACTCGCGGCGAAGGCGGCAAAGCACTGCGTGAGAAAATGGAAACAATTTCATTCGGCTGGTTTTTTCCATTTTTTTTCGTCGGTACGGGCATCAAGTTTAATGTCGCGGCGCTCGGCCAGGACCTGACTACCATGCTGCTAGTGCCGACATTCACCGTGCTATTCCTGATCGTTCGTGGAACACCTGTGTTGCTCTATCGGGGCCACATCGACAGGGCGCAGCGACTGCCGTTCGCGCTGTCTTCAGCAGTCCCCTCGCTATCTATTATCGTAGTCATCACGGAGATTGGGGTGCGGGCCAAGTCGATGAATCCCGATGTCGCGGCGGCTATGATTGGCGCAGCATTGCTGTCGGTTCTTCTATTTCCGACGATTGCGGGCTCCCTCTTGTCCCGAACCGCCGCGTCACTTCCCGAGCAGAAATCCGGCGTGACTTAATCGCATTCTGGTCGCTGAGGCGTCCCGCTCAAGCGCGCCCAAGAGAACCTAGGGCACGCCAGCGAGCGCACGACGTTGGCGATTTACACGCACTCGATGCGTCGCACGCACGACGACTCCGCGGACAAGATCGCTATTCTCGCTTGCCGGGCGCCGGCCGAGAACTTGGGAAACAAACCGGAAACAGTTAGCTCCGTCGAACATGAGGAATCGGAGCTAACTGTTTGTTTAGATGGCTCCCCGGGACGGGCTCGAACCGCCGACCAACGGATTAACAGTCCGTCGCTCTACCACTGAGCTACCGGGGAATGCGGAGGAGGCGCGGATTGTCGGGAAGCCGGCCCTCTAAGTCAAGAAATCGTCGTGCGAACGTGATTATACGTGACCGACAACCGCATGAGGTGCGTAGGGCGCCTCCACTTGCGCGATCTCGGTTTCGGTCAGCTTGATTGCGAGCGCGGCCACGGCATCGTCGAGATGTTGCGGTTTCGAGGCACCGACAATGGGCGCGGTCACGACCGGCTTCTGCAACAACCAAGCGAGGGCAATCTGTGCCCTTGGTACGCCGCGGGCACTGGCAATCGCCGCGACCTGCTCGACGACCCTGCGATCCGATTTTTCGGTGGCGGCGAATAGGCTGTTGCCGTAGGGGTCGGTCCGGATGCGCGGCGTCTCGGTGCCCCAGTCACGGGTTAGGCGACCGCGGGCGAGGGGACTCCACGGCAGCACGGCAATCCGCGCATCGGCGCACAGCGGCAGCATTTCCCGCTCCTCTTCGCGGTACAGCAAGTTGTAAAAGTTCTGCATGCTGGAGAAGGGTGTCAGACCCAGTTGTCGGGCCAGGTATAGCGCCTTGCTGAATTGCCAGGCGTACATTGATGAGGCGCCGAGGTAGCGCGCCTTGCCGGCCTTGACCACGTCGTGCAGGGCCTCGATCGTCTCCTCGATCGGCGTGGCCGGGTCCCAGCGATGAATCTGGTACAGATCCACGTAGTCGGTGCCGAGGCGGCGAAGACTCGCATCGATTGCCGTAAAAATCGCCTTGCGCGAGAGGCCGCCACCGTTCGGACCCTCGCTCATTGGGAAGAAAACTTTGGTGGCGATGACCACTTCATTGCGGCGTGTGAAATCCTTCAATGCCTGACCGAGGATTTCCTCGGAGGTCCCGTCGGAATAAGCATTGGCGGTGTCGAAAAAATTGATGCCCAAATCAATCGCCTTACGGATCAGCGGACGGCTTTGGCCTTCGGGCAATGTCCACGGGTGATCGCCGCGTTCCGGAACGCCAAAGGTCATGCAGCCCAAACAGAGTGGGGAAACCTTCAGTCCCGTATTGCCTAGATTTTTGTATTTCAAAACAATAAATTATAAATTATTTATCATCTAATTTAGATGTGTTTCACGCACCCATCCGGCGCAAGGGGCTGACTAGCGCCGTGCCCGAGCACCCGTTTAGGCCCGCTTAGCCACCGCTGTTGCGACGGCGCGCTCGATCCGCCGCAGCGCGTCTTCCAACGTCTTCATGCTGCACGCGAATGAAATGCGCATATGCCCCGGCGCCCCGAATCCCGATCCCGGTACCACCGCGACGCCTGCATCAACGAGTAAATATTCGGCGAACTCATTGTCATCCTTCAAGCCGAGCGCGCGCATCGCGCCCTCGACGTTTGCAAATGCATAGAAGGTACCGGCGCCGGCGCGACAGGAGATCCCGGGGATGGCGTTCAAGCCCTTAACCACGAAATCATGACGCTCTTTGAAAGCCTTGTTCATCTCGAGCACACAGGCTTGGCTGCCGTTCAAAGCGACTGTCGCCGCGCGCTGCGATATGCTCGACGCATTCGAGGTGGACTGGCCTTGGATGGTGCTCATGGCAGCCACGATGTCCTTCGGGCCACCGCAATAGCCGATGCGCCAACCGGTCATCGCGTAGGCCTTCGAGATGCCATTGATGGTGACCGTACGGGAGCAGAGTTGCGGATTTGCCTGCGCAAAGCTCAAATACGGTTCGGTTCCCCAGTAAATGTGTTCATACATTTCGTCGGCGGCGATCAGCACTTGCGGATGCCGGTCGAGGACCGCACCCAGCGCCTTGAGTTCCGCAGCGCTGTACGCCGCGCCGGTGGGATTGCTCGGACTGTTCAGAAAGAATAGCTTGGTTCGCGGCGTGATGGCGGTGGCCAATTGCGCCGGCGTGATCTTGTAGCCTTGTTCGGCGCCGCCATAGATGATCACGGGGACACCGTCGGCCAGCAGGACCATGTCAGGGTAGGAAACCCAATAGGGTGCCGGTATGACGCATTCGTCGCCCGGATCCAAGATCGCTGCACAAAGGTTGAAGCAAGTTTGCTTGGCGCCGGAGGAGACCAGAATTTGGCTGCGATCGTAGGTCAGCCCGTTCTCGCGCTTGAACTTGCCGATGATGGCATCCTTGAGTTCGGACGTGCCGTCGACCGCGGTGTACCGCGTCAGCCCCGTGCGAATCGCCTCGACACCCGCATCCGCAATATGCAATGGCGTATCGAAATCCGGTTCGCCGGCGCCCAATCCGATGATGTCTTTGCCTTCGGCTTTGAGTCTGGCGGCGCGGGCGGTTACCGCGAGAGTGGGCGAGGGCTTAACCTTCTGAACACGCTTGGAAAGGGACACGGTCAAGGGAATGGTTCCTTTGCAATATGGGCGGCCGAGTTTACGAAAAACCGCAGGCCGGCGCCAGGTCGAAGGGCACGTGCCGGGCGGGCTTTCGGTCGGTCCGAGGCCCTGGGCGCCTGAGCGGGTGCCCCCTCACCGGCAACGTGCGAGAATATAAACATGCGCTTCGAGTTGCAGTCGGATTACCTGCCAGCGGGCGATCAGCCTCAAGCCATTGAAAAATTGGTGGAAGGGCTCACCAGCGGACTCGCTCACCAGGCCTTGCTGGGCGTCACCGGGTCCGGCAAGACGTTCACGATCGCCAATGTGATCCAGCAGTTGCAGCGGCCGACTCTGGTGCTTGCTCACAATAAGACGCTTGCCGCGCAACTGTACGGCGAGTTCCGGGCGTTCTTTCCGCAAAATGCCGTCGAGTACTTCGTGTCTTACTACGACTACTATCAGCCGGAGGCCTACGTGCCGGCTTCCGACACCTTCATCGAGAAGGACGCCTCGATCAACGAGCATATCGAGCAAATGCGCTTGTCGGCGACCAAGGCGTTGCTCGAGCGGCCCGACGCCATCATCGTAGCGACAGTGTCGGCGATTTACGGTCTTGGTGATCCGCAGGCTTACTTGAGCATGGTGCTGCACATGTCGCGCGGCGACATCCTCGAGCAGCGCAAGCTGCTGCGGCGGCTTGCCGATATGCAGTACACACGAAATGAGATCGACTTGCAGCAGGGTACCTACCGTGTTCGCGGCGACGTCATCGATATCTTTCCGGCGGAGTCGGAGCGCGAGGCGGTGCGGGTCGAGCTATTCGACGAGAGGATCGATGCGCTGAGCCTTTTCGATCCGCTCACAGGCGAGGTGCTGCGCAGAGTGCCGCGCCTCACGGTGTACCCATCGACCCATTACGTGACGCCGAAGGAGCGTGTACGCCAGGCGGTCGAGGAGATTCGCGGCGAATTGCGCACGCGGCTGATGGAACTAAACGCGGCCGGCAAACTCGTGGAGGCGCAGCGCCTGCAGCAGCGCACCCTATTCGATCTCGAAATGATGAATGAGGTGGGCTATTGCGCCGGAATCGAAAATTATTCGCGCTACTTATCCGGCCGCGAACCGGGCGAACCGCCGCCGTGTTTGTTCGATTATCTGCCGAAGAACGCGCTGCTCGTGATCGATGAGAGCCACCAGACGGTTCCGCAGCTCGGCGCGATGTACAAGGGAGATCGTTCGCGCAAGGAAACCCTGGTCGAGTACGGCTTTCGCTTACCCTCGGCCCTCGACAACCGACCCTTGAGATTCGAGGAGTTCGAGCGCTTGGCGCCGCAGACCATCTATGTGTCGGCGACTCCGGGACCTCATGAGAAGCGCATATCAGGCCAGGTCGTCGAGCAGGTGGTGCGCCCCACGGGCCTGACCGATCCGGTGGTGGAGGTGCGCCCGGTGCGAGCGCAGGTCGACGATTTGCTCTCGGAGATCCGACTACGCTCTCAGTCTGGCGAACGCGTGTTGGTCACCACGCTCACCAAGCGAATGGCGGAGGATCTGACCGAATATCTCAACGAGCACGGCGTGAAGGTGCGCTACCTGCATTCGGATATCGAGACGGTCGAACGCTCTGAAATCATCCGCGATCTGCGCTTGGGCAAGTTCGACGTCATCGTCGGCATCAATTTGCTGCGCGAGGGGCTCGATATGCCCGAAGTGTCCCTCGTCGCCATCCTCGATGCCGACAAAGAGGGGTTCCTGCGATCCGAGGGTTCGTTGATTCAAACGATCGGGCGCGCCGCGGCAATGGCGGGCAAGGGAGGGGTTCCTGCGATCCGAGGGTTCGCTGATTCAAACGATCGGGCGCGCGGCGCGCAATGTGCGCGGCAAGGCGATTCTGTACGCGGACCTGCGAACCGGATCGATCGAGCGGGCGATCGCGGAGACCGATCGGCGCCGCAACAAGCAGATCGAATTCAATTCGCGGCACGGCATAACACCGCGTACGATTGTCAAAGCGGTGAGCGATGTGATGGAGGGCGCGCGCGCCGTGCAGGACGGCCAAGTCCGCGAATCGAACGCGGACTATTCGCTGCTGCCGCCCGAGCAGGCGCTGAAGCGGATCAAGAAGCTGGAAACCGAAATGATGAAGCTTGCGCGAAATCTTGAATTCGAGCAGGCGGCGCGGCTGCGCGACGAAATTCAAAGGTTGCGCCACTCGGCGTTCGGCATGCCGACGACGCTGGCCGGATAGGGCGAGGAGAGCAGATGACGCCGGACAATAGTCAACCTGAGGAAGCAGATCTCGATCAGACGGATAAGCTGCCGGTCCTCGAGGACACGATCGCCGATCAGGATATGGAGGATGAGGCGGTGCCGCTCGAGCAAGCGGCGCTGCCCGCTGGCCCGCCGGTCATCGCGAACCGGATTGCTCCCTCGGATTTTGCGCGCCCGCCGCGGGTCGACCTGCCCTCGCTCGCCGAAACCGTGCGTTCGATCGAAGATCGAATTGCGCGGCAAAGCGCCGAGTACGAGACCCTAAGCCGATTGTACGAGAAGACGCGCGACACGGAGGCGGCGGCAGTTACCCGCGCCAACGCGCTGAGCACCGAGCTTGCGGTAGCGCAATCGGCGGTGGCGGCAGAGCAGCGTCGAACCCACGAGTTGGATGTTGCCCTGGCCGAGAGGAATGCGGCCGCGCAAGCGTCCCGCACCCGCGTCGAAGAGATCCTGCGCGACGGGGAGCGCCACCAAAGTGAACTGAAAATGCTGCGAGATTCGCTCGCGGCGCGCGACGCTACGATCGTTCAAGTGCTGCATTCGCTCGGTGAGCGCGACGCGCAGCTTTGCGCGCTGCAGCGCGAGCACGCGAAGATAGTTCCCGCGCTCGAGGCGCGTTCGCAAGCTAGCGTGCAGCTCGAAGCGGAGGTGCAAGCGCTGCGAAGCGACGCCGAGGCGAGCGCGCTCGAGCTTGAGGAAGCTCGGCGATCCTTGAGTTTGCTCGCGGAACAGATCAAGCGGGGCGAACGCGAGCTTAACGTGACGCGGCAGGAATTGAGCGCGGTCATGAGGCAGGCGGGCTCTTATCTGGAAGTTCTGCGCACGCGCGAATGGCGCCGCGGTTATGACCAAAATACGTTCCTGGAATGGGACGCGAAGATGAGTGCCGCGCGCGCGGGACATGGGTTGCTGCAGGCTGAACGCGATCGGCTCATACAAACGGCGGCCGCGCTGAGCGGCAAACTCGTCGAGCAGGAGGAAGTGATCGCGAATCTGCGCAGCACGTCCGCGGTCGATGCGGCGGCGCTCGCCAACAGCGTGCATGAGCTCAAGGAGCGCGCGCGCGCGCGCGAGGAGCTTGCGGCGCGCTGCAATGCGCTCGAATCGGAATGCCAGCGCTTGCGCGGAGCGATCGCCGCGAGCGATCAGGAGCTCGCACAGGCGCGCGCATTGAACTCATCAGAGGCGCAACGGACCGCACAGCTGATGGCGGAGGCGGAAACGCACGAGCAGGAATTGGCCGTGCTTATGGCGCATTTGAACGAGGCGCGCCGGCCGATTCAGTCAATCCAGGCGGATCTGAAGCGAGCGAGCGACGAACTGGCGCTCAAAACCTCGAGCGTCGAGCAACTCAACGAAGAGAATCGCAACCTACGCGCCACGCTTGAACGAACTCGCGGCGCCCTGCAGGAGCGCGAGTTCTTGATTCGCCGCTTGGAGCGCAGCGAGAGCAACAACGCAAACGCTTTGGGGCGCATTCAGACCAGTATCGAAAGACTCGGCGCCGCGCCGGTGCCGGCCGCCGAGCCCACATTGGCCGCGGATTGGCCGGCGGAATTCTTGCGCATCGATGGTGGGCAGGAAATCTCCTACGCCTTGGGGCGCCGAACCCGCGTCGGACGAGCCCCAGAATGCGAATTGCACATCGATTCGCAATCGGTGAGCCGGCATCACGCCTTACTGCTCAAGGGCACGCGTGACCTCATCATCGAGGACTTGAACAGCACCAACGGGGTCATCGTGAATGGCCGGAAGGTGTCCCGCCTACTCTTGAGCGACGGTGATATCGTGACGATCGGGGAAGTTCAATTTCGGTGCGCGCTGAATCCCGCAAAGCGTCAGCCTGAGACGCCGCCCGATACGCCGTCCGCCGACCCGCAGTCGGCCGAGTCCTAGATGAATTTACGTCATTTCAGCGGCTTGCTCTTTATCGGCGCCGCCGAATCCGGTATCTTTCGCGCCCTTCGAGCGCGCTTAGCTCAGCGGTAGAGCATCACCTTGACATGGTGGGGGTCAGTGGTTCGATCCCACTAGCGCGCACCAAGCTCGAAGGGCGCAGGCCTAAGGCGGCCCGCGTTTGCTAGGATGAATTTATGCTCGTAATAACACTTCCCGACGGCAGCCGCAGGCACTTCGATCACCCGGTCAGCGTGGCGGAGGTCGCGGAGGGTATTGGCCCGGGACTTGGCAAGGCGGCGCTCGCCGGCAAGCTCGACGGAGCCTTGGTGGATACCTCGACGCTGATCGAGCGCGATGCCACGCTGAGCATCATCACCGATCGGGATCCTGAGGGCCTCGAAATCATTCGCCATTCGACCGCCCACCTTTTGGCGAACGCAGTCCAGGAGCTGTATCCGGAGGCGCAGGTCACCATCGGCCCGGTGATTGAGGACGGCTTTTACTACGATTTCGCATACAAGAGGCCGTTTTCGACCGAGGACTTGGCTGCCATCGAGAAGCGAATGGCCGAGATTTCGGCGAAGGATCTGAAGGTGCATCGCCGGGTTCTACCGCGCGATGCCGCCGTCGAACATTTCAAGAAGCTCGGCGAGCATTACAAGGCCGAAATCATCGCTGCGATCCCCTCGAACGAGCCCATCAGCCTGTATGGTCAGGGTGCCTGGGAAGATCTGTGCCGCGGACCGCACGTGCCGAGCACCGGTAAGTTGAAGGCCTTCAAGCTCATGAAGGTGGCAGGGGCTTATTGGCGCGGCGATTCGCGCAACGAGATGTTGCAGCGAATCTACGGAACGGCGTGGGCCAACCAGAAGCAGCTGAAGGAGTACTTGACCCGCTTGGAGGAGGCGGAAAAGCGCGATCACCGCCGCATCGGCAAGGAATTGGATCTATTCCATTTGCAGGATGAGGCGCCCGGCGCGGTATTTTGGCACCCCAAGGGCTGGGCGCTGTTCCAGCAGCTGATCGCCTACATGCGTGAGCGTCAAACCGAGGCGGGCTATCTGGAAGTCAACACGCCGGAAATCATGGATCGGGAACTGTGGGTGCAGTCCGGCCACATTGCGAATTTCGGCGACAGCATGTTCATGACCAAGACGCCGGACGAGCGCGTGTTCGCGATCAAGCCGATGAACTGCCCCGGGCACATCCAGGTCTTCAAGCAGGGATTGCGAAGCTATCGAGAACTTCCGTTGCGCATTGCCGAATTCGGCAAAGTGCATCGCTATCGAACCCTCCGGGGCCCTGCATGGGCTGATGCGGGTGCGCGCCTTCACTCAAGACGATGCCCATATCTTTTGCACCACCGAACAAATCACCGCCGAATCGGTCCGGGTGACTCAGCTGATTTTGAGCATCTACCGCGATTTTGGCTTCGAGGACGTGCGGATCAAATTCTCCGATCGGCCGGCCAAACGGGTCGGGTCCGATGAAATTTGGGATATCTACGAAGGAGCGCTGCAGCAGGCCGCCGCCGCCGCCGGCATCGAAACCACGCGCAACCCGGGCGAGGGCGCCTTTTATGGGCCGAAACTAGAGTTCGTGTTACGGGACGCCATCGGCCGTGAGTGGCAATGCGGCACCCTCCAGGTGGATCCGAATCTGCCTTCCCGGCTCGGGGCTACCTACATCGGCGAGGACAGTCAGCGTCATACCCCGGTAATGCTGCATCGAGCGATGTTCGGGTCGTTGGAGCGCTTTATCGGCATTTTGATCGAACACCATGCCGGAAAACTGCCGACTTGGCTCTCCCCGGTCCAGGCCGTAATCATGGGAATTACCAATGCGCAAGACAAATATTGCCAAGAAGTTGCGGAAAACCTGAAAAATCAGGGGCTTCGCGTAGAAACGGACTTGAGGTATGAGAAGCTAGGCTTTAAAATCCGCGAGCACACACTAAAGCGTGTCCCTTTCCTCTTAGTCGCCGGCGACCGGGAAGTGGAGGGACGCACCCTGGCCGTACGCACGCGCGGTGGCAAAGACTTAGGCAGTTTGGGGCTTAGCGAGCTCACCGCCTTGCTTTGCGACGAAGTCGCGAGCCGCGGCCGTCTTGTTTTGGAGGATCGCGTATCGCAACGTCGAAGCGCGTAAGGCGCAATGAGGAGATCTCCGCACCATCGGTGCGTGTGATCGCAGCGGATGGAAGTCAAGCAGGGGTCATGACGCGCGCAGACGCGCTACAAATGGCAAGTTCGCAAGCACTGGACCTCGTCGAGGTCTCGCCGATGGCGGAGCCCCCGGTCGTTCGAGTGATGGATTTCGGCAAATTCTTGTTCGAACAAAACAAGAAAGCGCACGCGGCGAAGCGTAAGCAGAAGCAGATTCAAGTAAAGGAAGTGAAGTTTCGTCCCGGGACGGAAGAGGCCGACTACCAGGTCAAACTGCGTAGCATCGTCCGATTCCTGACCGAGGGTGATAAGGCCAAGGTGACCTTGCGTTACCGAGGCCGTGAGCTCGTGCACCAAGACATCGGTCGGCGGCTCTTGACGCGGATTTCTGAGGATCTCGCCCCCTATTCGGTGGTGGAGCAGAACCCGCTGATGGAAGGCAAACAGATGATCATGGTGTTCGGGCCCAAAAAGAAGTGAGCGGCAGGCCTTAAACAAGCCAGCCACCCGCCTGCAGCGGCGCACGAGGGGGATCGCAGGGATTCTCGTCGAGTGCTTGTGAACAGGGCTAAAAAAATCAGGAGTCGAACGTGCCTAAGATGAAAACCAAGAAGGCCGCGTCGAAGCGTTTTCGCAAAACAGCGAATGGCTTCAAGCGCGGTCAGTCCCACCGTCGTCATATTCTGACGAAGAAACCGAGCAAGCGTAAACGTCAGCTGCGTCGCGAGAGCGGCGTGCATGAGACCGACATGAACCGTGTGAAGCAAATGCTTCCGTTCGCTTGAGAAGGAGTTAAAAGAATATGGCACGCGTCAAACGTGGTGTCGTCGCAGGTCGGCGGCACAAGAAAATCCTCAAGAAGGCGAAGGGCTATTTCAATGCCCGGCGCAAGGTGTTCCGCACGGCCAAGCAGGCCGTCATCAAGGCGGGCCAGTACGCGTATCGCGGACGGCGCGAGAAGAAACGGGAGTTCCGCGCATTGTGGATCACGCGCATCAACGCCGCCGCGCGGCTGTGCGGGCTGACCTATAGCACGATGATCGACGGATTGAACAAAGCAGGTCTGGCCATCGACCGCAAAGTGCTCGCCGACCTTGCCGTGCACGACATGCCGGCATTTACGTCAATCGCTGAGAAAGTCAAGGCGAGCCTCTAGAGCTGGAGACATTCGAGGAATCGGCGGAATTGGCCGTTCGCGGTCAACTTCCGCACGAGCCTTGAGTCATCGTCAATGGCCACCCAGGAAAGCCTTTCCGCACTCGTCGAGCAAGCCCTCGCTGACGCGGGCGCGTCTCGCGATATCTCCGCTTTGGAAGAACTGCGCGTACGGCTTCTCGGCAAGAGAGGCTTGCTCACGGAGAAGCTCAAAGGCTTGGGCAAACTGCCTGCCGCCGAGCGGCCGGCCGCCGGACAAAAGATCAACGAAGCGAAGGTCGCGATTTACGAGGCCTTGGAGGCTCGCCGCGAAAGCTTGGAACGGGAGGCGCTGCGCGCCGAGCTTGCCGAGGGCGCCATCGATGTGACCTTGCCGGGCCGCGGCCAGGAGCCGGGCAGCCTGCACCCGGTAACTCGCACGCGCCTGCGAATCGAGCGGATCTTCATGCAAGCGGGATTTCAGGTCGCCACCGGGCCGGAAGTCGAGGATGATTTTCATAATTTCGAGGCGCTCAATATTCCGCCGAATCATCCGGCGCGCGCCATGCACGATACTTTCTATTTTTCCGACGGGAGGCTGCTGCGCACGCACACCTCGCCGGTGCAAATTCGGGCCATGCGCGCCCAAATGCCGCCGATGTCCCTCATTGCGCCGGGGCGGGTGTACCGCCGCGACTCGGACATGACGCATACGCCCATGTTCCATCAGGTCGAAGGCATCGTCGTCGGCGAGAACGTCAGCTTCGCCAATTTGAAGGCGATGCTGCATACCTTCGTCGAGCATTTCTTCGAGCAGCCCTTGGGCATGCGGCTGAGGCCGTCTTATTTTCCGTTCACCGAGCCGTCCGCCGAAGTGGACATCGAGTGCGTGTTCTGTCACGGCGCCGGTTGCCGGGTGTGCAAGCAGACCGGGTGGCTCGAGATCTTGGGTTGCGGAATGATTCATCCCAATGTGCTCGCGGCGGCCGGCATCGACGACGAACGGTGGCAGGGATACGCATTCGGCATGGGGATCGAGCGGCTCACCATGCTGCGTTATGCCGTCGATGATTTGCGCCTATTCTTCGACAACGATTTGCAATTCCTGAAGCAGTTCCCGTGAAGATCACGTATTCGTGGATTGGAGATTTCGCACCGCTCACGGTGACGCCGTCGGAGTTTGCCACTCGGCTCACACTCGCCGGTTTGGAGGTGGAGTCCGTGGCACCCGTGGCGCCGCCGTTTACAGACGTCGTCGTGGGCGAGGTGCTCGAAGTGAGGTGTCACCCGGATGCAGAGAAATTGTCGGTGTGTCAGGTGACCACCGATGGCATCAATCGTCTGCAGATCATCTGCGGTGCCAAAAACGTGCGAGCGGGTCTCAAGGTCGCGGTGGCGATGGTCGGTGCGCACTTGCCGGGGAACCTCAGCATCAAGCGCGCGAAGCTGCGCGGCCTGGAATCAGTGGGAATGTTGTGTTCGGCGCGCGAACTCGGGTTGGGCGATGAGCACGACGGAATCCTGGAATTGCCCGAATCGCTCCCGGTCAATCGCGACGTGCGAGCCGCGTTGGATCTCGACGACACGGTACTCGAGGTGAACGCAACGCCTAACCGCGGCGATTGCATGAGCGTGTTCGGCATTGCACGCGATTACACCGCGGCGCGCGAGCGGCGCTATCTCAAGTACCACGGAGCTCCGGTCGCCGCCGGCCATAAGGACGTATTTCCAGTCGCCATCGAATCGGCGGGCTGCCCAGTATTTACGTCGCGGGTGATTCGCGGTGTGAGAGCGCAGGCCAAATCGCCCTTCTGGTTGAGCGAACGTCTGCGCCGCGTCGGCGTCAATTCCATTTCTGCGATTGTCGATGTCACCAACTACGTGATGATCGAGCTCGGACAGCCGCTTCATGCCTACGATCTCGCGCGCCTGGCCGGGCGCATCACGGTTCGTGCGGCGAAGGAGGGCGAGCGCATAACCCTGCTCGATGACCGGGAGTACGCGCTCGATCCCGAGTTCATGGTCATAGCGGATGAGAGCGGAGCGATCGGCCTGGCGGGCATCATGGGCGGGCGCGCGACCGCCATCGGCGATGCAAGCACCGAGGTGTTGCTCGAGTGCGCACACTTCACACCCGAGGCAATAGCCGGCCGCGCCCGTCGGTTGGGTTTGTTCACCGACGCCGCGCAGCGCTTCGAGCGCGGCGTGGATCCCTGCCTTCCGGCCGTCGCGCTCGAGCGGGCGACGGCGCTGCTTCTCGAAATTGCCGGTGGAGAGGTCGGCCCGTTGCAGGTGACCAAGGCGGCCGGTGCCGCCGAGCCGGCGCGATGGGTGCGTCTGCGCCGCAGCCGCTTAGGCAGAATGCTCGGCGCGACGGTACCGGACGAGGAGGTTCGCTCGCTGATGGCGGCCATTGCCGAGCGCGTCGAGACGGAGCCCGAAGGGTGGCGCGTGGAGAGCCCGCCGCACCGCTTCGACATTAGGATCGAGGCGGATATGATCGAAGAGGTGGCGCGGCTGCGCGGCTTCGACAGCATCGCCGAAAGGTACGCGGTTGCCCCTCAAGTGCCGGGTTTTGCCGGTGAATCCCGCATTCACGAGGATCGGTTGCTGTTCGCCATGGTTGATAGCGGTTACCGGGAAGCGATCACCTATAGTTTCGTCGACCCGACCGTGCAGCGTCTGTTGTTTCCGGACACACCGAGCTTGTCGCTGGTTAATCCGATCTCCGCGGAATTGAGCGAGATGCGCGTGTCGTTGTGGAGCGGTTTGATTATCGCGTGCCGGGAGAATTTGCGCCGGCAACAATCGCGTGTACGGCTGTTCGAGATCGGTAATAAATTCGACTTGAGCGGTACGAGCTTGCGTGAAGTCGAAACGCTGTGCGGTGTGGCCTCTGGTGCGCGCTGGCCCGAACAGTGGGGGAGCGAGCGCGAGACGTTGGACTTCTATGACGTCAAGGCGGATGTGCAGAATGTGCTGGCGCTCACCGGCGATGGATCGTCCGTGCGCTTCGAGGCGGATGCGCTTGCCGTGTCTGCGGCCGGGCCGCACGGCGAGAATTATTCGCGGCACGACGCCGATCGGCTGGCTCGGCGAATTGCATCCGCAGCTGGTGAGGTCACTGAACTTGACCAAAAGCCTGTTCTTATTTGAACTAGAAATAGAATCAGCATTCTCCGCTAAGCGTATTGCAATTTCATAATATTTCTAGATTCCCCAGTGTGCGGCGTGATCTCGCGGTCGTGGTCGATGAAAGCGTGACGCTCGCAGTTTTGCGGGAAAATGTTAGTGTTAGCGCTTCGGATCTCTTGAGCGAACTGCGGGTGTTCGATGTCTACCGAGGCCCAGGCGTAGATTCTGGACGAAAAAGTATCGCTTTAGGCTTGATTTTGCAGGATTCTTCCCGCACTCTTACCGATGTTGACGCAGATGCCGTGGTGAACGCAGTGGTTGCCCGGCTTGCGGGATGTTTTGAGCGCCACAATAAGAGATCAATGAGCATGGCAGCCCTGACCAAGGCAGAGATGGCCGAGGCCCTATTCGATCAATTGGGTCTCAACAAGCGTGAAGCACGCGAACTCGTCGATCTATTTTTCGAGGAGATTCGCGCGGCGTTGTCCTCCGGCGAGCAAGTGAAATTATCCGGATTCGGAAATTTCGATCTTGCGCGACAAGAATCGGCGACCGGGCCGCAACCCGAAGACCGGCGAAGAGATTCCGATCAGCGCGCGCCGCGTCGTCACCTTCCGGCCCGGCCAGAAATTAAAGGCCCGGGTAGAGGCGTATGCTGGAACCAAGCAATAACAGCGAATTGCCGCCGATCCCGGGAAAGCGGTACTTCACGATCGGCGAAGTGAGCGATCTGTGCGGAGTCAAGCCGCATGTGCTTCGCTATTGGGAGCAGGAATTTCCGCAGCTCAAGCCGGTAAAGCGGCGCGGCAATCGCCGCTATTACCAGCGCCAGGACGTGTTGATCATTCGGCAGATCCGCAGCCTGTCTATACGAGCAGGGTTTTACGATCGGCGGAGCGCGCAATCGCCTCACGGGCGACGATGCGCAGGTCGATCTGAATCAGAGCCAGCAGCTCATCCATCAGATGCGGCTCGAGCTCGAAGAGCTGATCAAGATTCTGCGCCGCTAGCGGCGCGGCAGCCTAAGTACCCACGGGCCCATTTCGGCTATCATTCGGTTCTCGGTCGGGGCGTGGCGCAGCCTGGTAGCGCACTTGCATGGGGTGCAAGGGGTCGCAAGTTCGAATCTTGTCGCCCCGACCAATTACTTACGCGTGTTGAGATTTTGGCTTGGGTACACCTTTGGGTACACCTTTGCCTTGCGGCTCGTTTCGACAAAGTCCATGCGACCTATCAACTGTCTCCAGCCGATCAGCGGCCGATTGGCTGCTCCAAACCGGCTGTTCCGCTCGAAGCTACCGAATTTAACCGCGCTAATTTAGCCGGTGACCGCGAAGGGGTAATGACGACCCGTTGTTGACGGTGCCGACCGTCAGCTAAGGGGCAGTCCAATTCTCCGTCCTTACGCCGCATCTGGACCTTTTGCCTACGGGCCAGTCAAGGGTCTGCGACCAAAGTCCAATTGTCCGAGCCTGGTGACAAATGCCAACGTTTGCGGCTTAGCGCGCCGTTCAGTGTGCCCAGCCATTTTTAGGCTGGTCGCTCTTCCTCTATCGCCGCCAAACAGTATCGGAGAAATGCCATGAGTACGGATGACAAGAAACATCGTTCCCATCTTCCGATGCCGAATACGTCGCGCAGCCAGTTCATCGCCTACGACGCGAAAGACCCTGATAGCAAATTCCCGCCCATCGAGGATCTGCGCCCACCCAAAGGTGCTCCCAACGTGTTGGTCATTCTCATCGACGACGCGGGGTTCGGGTGTGCGAGTGCGTTCGGTGGTCCGTGCCAGATGCCAAACGCGGAGAAGATGGCTGCTGCGGGACTGAAGTACAACCGCTTCCACACCACGGCGCTGTGTTCGCCGACGCGCCAGGCGCTGTTGACGGGGCGCAACCACCACTCGGCCGGTATGGGCGGCATCACCGAGATCGCCACCGGCGCGCCGGGCTACTGTTCGGTGCTACCCAATTCCATGTCGCCGCTGGCGAAGACCCTCAAGTACAACGGCTATTCCACCGCGCAGTTCGGCAAGTGCCACGAGGTACCAGTGTGGCAAACGAGCCCGGTCGGGCCGTTCAACGCTTGGCCCACGGGCGGCGGCGGCTTCGAGTATTTCTACGGTTTCATCGGCGGTGAGGCCAACCAGTGGTATCCGACGCTCTTCGAGGGCACCACGCCGGTCGAACTGAAGAAGACACCGGAAGAGGGTTATCACCTCGTGGACGACATGACCGAGAAGGCCATGAACTGGATTTCGCAGCAGAAAGCGCTGGCACCGAACAAACCCTTCTTCGTCTATTTCGCTCCCGGCGCGACCCACGCGCCGCATCACGTGCCGAAGGAATGGGCGGACAAATACAAGGGCAAGTTCGACGCTGGCTGGGACGCGCTGCGCGAAGAGACCTTCGCGCGGCAGAAGAAGCTCGGCGTGATCCCGGAGGACGCCCTGCTCACTGCGCGCAACAAGGAACTGCCAACCTGGGAGTCGATGCCGGATGACTTCAAGCCTTTCCTGCGTCGCCAGATGGAAGTCTACGCAGGTTTCTTGGAGTACACCGACCACCACGTCGGTCGCATTCTCGATGGGCTGAAGAAACTCGGCATATTCGACGACACGCTGATCTACTACATTATCGGCGACAACGGTGCGTCAGCCGAGGGCGGCGTCAACGGCTGCTTCAACGAGATGAGCTATTTCAACCAGCTGCAATCACTCGAGACGCCCGAGTACCTCATGGCGCGCCTCGACAAGCTGGGCGGACCCGAGTCCTACAATCACTATTCCTCAGCTTGGGCGCAGGCCATGGACACGCCCTATCAATGGACCAAGCAGGTCGCCTCGCACTGGGGCGGCACACGTAACGGCACCATCGTCTCCTGGCCCAAGGGCATCAAGGCCAAGGGCGAAGTCCGCGCGCAGTTCAGTCACGTGATCGACGTGGCGCCGACGATCCTTGAAGCGGCGGGCATCCCAGAGCCCGTGTCGGTGGACGGCATCCAGCAGGACCCGATCGAGGGTACGAGCATGCTGTACTCGTTCAACGAGGCAAAGTCGCCTGAGCGGCACGAGACCCAGTACTTCGAGATGTTCGGTAACCGCGGCATCTACCACAAGGGGTGGACCGCAGTCACGAAGCACCGCACGCCTTGGGCGCCCATGAACAATCCGGTCCCAGCCTTTGACGACGATGTCTGGGAACTGTACGAGCCGGGAGATTGGAGCCAGGCGAACGATCTCTCCAAGAAGAATCCGCAAAAGCTGCACGAACTACAGCGACTCTGGCTGATCGAGGCGACGCGCTACAAGGTGCTGCCGCTGGACGACCGGATGATGGAGAAAATGAATCCGGATACTGCAGGACGACCGATGCTCGTGAAGGGCAAAACCCAACTCCTGTTCGGTGGCATGGGTCGTCTCTCAGAGAACTGTGTCCTCAACATCAAGAACAAGTCCCACACGGTTACCGCAGAGATCGTGGTGCCGGAGAAGGGTGCAGAGGGAGTTATCATCGCGCAGGGCGCGAATATCGGCGGCTGGAGCCTCTACGCCAAGAACGGCAAGCTCAAGTACTGCTACAACTGGGGTGGTTTCGAACACTTCATGGTCGAATCCGCAGACCGCATCCCTGCAGGCGATCATCAAGTGCGCATGGAGTTCGCATACGCCGGCGGCGGTATGGGCAAGGGCGGCAAAGCAACGCTCTACATCGACAGCAAGAAGGTTGGAGAGGGCGACATCGGCGCGACGCTGGCGATCGTATTCTCCGCCGACGACGGCTTGGATGTCGGCGAGGACAGCGGCGCGTTGGTCTCGCCGGATTACGGTCTGCAGAACCGCTTCAACGGCAGGGTGAAGGGCGTACTGCTCTCCGTCGCCGACGATGGCGGTAAGCATGAAATCGATCCGATGGATGCTGTTCGGGTTGCGATGGCGCGGCAGTAGCAAATACCCTTCCTCTGTTGCCGACGTTCGCGCGAACCGGTGATCCGGATTCCTTGGTAGTGCGCAAGAGATGGGGACTCAACGAACAGCCGGCCATCGCTCCGATATAACTCGATACGTCGAGGCCGCCTTGTTCACTACCACCAAATCGGCCTGAGTTCTGGCGCACCATGAGCTGTAAGCGGCGACTCCGTCCGCACGCTCAGCGTGTTCGAGTGGTTAGTGCGTTGGCACAGCGAGTTCGCGCCGTGCGACCGCTTTGGAGCAGGCAGTTCGCTCACCTCGACGACCGCATTTGGCCGGTAAGAGACCGATTCTCCGCTCCGAACCTGCCGTTCCCCTGGATTTAACAGTGCCGATCTTGCCGATCTCCGTCAATGGGGAATCGCGACCCTTTTGAGACGGTGGTGAGCGCCCGCTATTGGGCAGGCCGGCATTTTGGCTAAGCCGCGGCCGCACCGCGCGTCAGATTGCAGCAACCTAAACGCAATGGTCCGCTTGAGCGAATAGTTAGCCTGCTGCTTAGGGTGCGCGAATTCAACCAAGGGCTATCCTGACAACGCCGACTGCAAAAAGGTGAAGTACAAGATCCACCCTCCGATTTGAACTGCGAGCGCCACGTACTGGATCCAAGTTTGCCTGATGAAGATCGCGGCCACGCTTGTCACCAGAGCCATGGGAACGATAACCATATTCTGTGCTGACCATTGCAAGAGACCGTTGGACTTGGCCAATCACAGCATTGACCGTTACGGTGACCCATGAAAGGAGTGCGTAAGCGATAAGGTACTTTCGTCCTTCCTCGCTGTGAAACGCTTGCAAGTCGAATTCGCCCCTCTCGGGGATTCGCGGCGACACGAGGCGTGCCTGCAAGTAAATGCCAGCCGCAATGCAGAAATAGAGCGCTATCGAGCCGACGCCCCAGGTATTCGCAACGTGCAGATCCCACAAACCGATCCACCATGCACAGGTAAAAAGCAATGCAGCTAACATCCAGCCCGCATTCAACCACGAGAGCCGCAGGCGCTTTGACGCAATAATGATTTCGCCTCCCGTCGACAGCAGGTGCGTAACAGCTGCCGCATAGACGAACGAGAATAGAATCAGTATGAAATCATACGCATGCATCGCGAAGCTCTATGATTGAGTGTCGTAGTGCCAAAAGGGTTAACGCTCGCGTTGAGCGGCCGGCAGGAATGTCCACAAGGCCGAACCCGGCGGTATGAACGAGATCACCGTGAACGATGAGCGCGATGCTCAACACTGGTATGTGCGCCGCCCGCAATGATCGGATTCCTGAGTACATCAATAATCGGCGACCGTTCGGACCTGGCGCCTAGGCACCCACCGTCACGCTGCGGCCTGGGCCGACTTGGCTGGCCGCCAGAAGTATGGCCGGAATGTGCGGCGTGAGGTCAACAATGCGATTGGAGCGGGAACGCACTACCACGATCCCATACGGCAGTATTTTTATGTTCTGCTGAAACTCTAGATTGCGGTCGAGGGTTACAAATATTTCGCATACGCCATGTGCACGGCGCAGTAGCTCGCCGTTTTTGATTCCCGCCCAGCCGTGACTATGGACGTTTGACGCGTCATGCCCGACCAGCAGTGCCGCGAAGTCAGCGGGAAAATTCTCGTCAAGCAATATTCGCATCGGCCGCAACAGTCTCGTACGCCGCGTCAAGCACTGCAATGGCAAATTCGCGCTTTACAGATGGAAACTGGTGCAGAAATTCATCAAGGCTCTCGCCGCCTTCCAAGTAATCGAAAAGGGAGCGGACTGGAACACGGGTACCGACAAACACCAGGCTGCCGCTGAGGATATCGGGGTCTCGGTGCGTAATATCGGCAAGTGTGGCCACGGTAGTTCTCCTTACTCCGCCATAAGTATAAGTCCGGTTGGCTCCAGCACCTAACTGCGAATTCGTCAACGATGGCGCATCATCAGCATCTATGTCACCACCACAATCTGCCGCGACTTTTGAAGCAATCGGCAGTCAAATCGCACGCGTCGCAGGATAGCCCAGCGGCAGCCGTTTGAAGCAAACGCACTATGGTCGCGCGCCCATTCAGAGCAGCAACTCTGGACTTCCATCCGGGCGGCGCGCTGGTTTTGGCGATCTCCACGAGGCCGGCTACTTGCTATTGCGGAACGCCTGCAGGTGATCCGCCCATTGAGTTAACGCGTCGCGTTTCTCCTCGACAGTATTGGTGGGTGTCGTACGTCGCGATGATGCCGGGCTGCGCGTGATTTAGGCAGCGCTCGGCGATGTCCGGGCGGATGCCGAGCTTGGCGAGGCCAGTGCGTACCGTACGCCGAAGGTCATGCAGTGTGAATGCGCCTACCTTGTGATCGGCAAAGGTGTTGAGGTGACGTGCGACGCTTCGGGTTAGCAGCTTTGGGTCCATCGGCCCGTCGCCATCCTCAGCCGGGAATACCCATGGACTTCGGCCGGCCATGCGCTTCAGGCGATTAGAATTGCTCGACCGCCGGTGGAGTCAGTGGCACAGCGAAGGCAACGCCGGTCTTGGTTCGCTCGGCGGGAATGTCCCAGACCGGCGCATTGCCCTCAAGGTCCAACTCGGACCAGCGGGCTCCGGTGAGTTCCGATCGCCTGACCGCGGTCAGGAGAATCAGCCGAATCGCGATACCCGTGTGCCTCGATCGCTTGGTGACCTCATCGAGATTGACGAGGAGGGCGGTGAGCTCTTCGTCATCGAGGGCTCGCTGGCGCGGCCGTTCGGTTCCCCCTGGGCGAAAGAGCAGCTGCACCGGCGAGGATTCGACAATCTGCCGGTGGATGCCGTACCGGAACAATTGGGACAGCAATCCGGCCACGCGATTGGCCATGACCGGGGCAGGGCGGTCGACAATCGCATCCAAGAGCCCAATTACCTCCCGGGGCTTGATGGTGCGCGCATCGCGGTGCGCCCAATCGGCGAGCTCCTTCTGAAGGATTCGTTCCGCGTACTCCGGGTGCTTGCGCCGCTGGCGCAAGTGCCGCTCAGTGAAATCCTTGATCAATGCCGCCACGTTGTGGGAATTCCCGGCGGCAGGCACCTCGACGGCGGCTCTCGGCCCCGGGCGGTTCATGGCGCTCCGCGGGTCGATTCCTTCTTGCAGCAGATCGCGAAACCGCTGTGCGCTGGCGCGGGCATCGGCGAGCGACAACCCCGGGAACTTGCCAAGCGTGATGACGCCGGTCCGGCGCTTGAGCTTGTACCTGAACCGAAACTCGCGGACGATGCCGCGGGTGCTGGTTTTCCGGACCCGCAGCATGAGGCCGGCGACGGCCGGGTCGGTGAGTGTACCTACGCCGCGCTTTTCGACCGCCGCGCTAGTGAGCCTGACAAGGGGTCGGGACATAGTGGTGAAAATCGCCGTTTTAGGTACACCTTAGGTACACTTTGCGGAGGATACGCGCCACGACGCTGTGAGACAACGCGCAACTCAATCATCGCGTAAAATGCTATTAAAATAGGCATTTATTGAACGATCGACCGATGCAATCCGTCACAACGTGTCGCATTGCGTTTCGCCTTGGAATCCATGGGGTGCAAGGGGTCGCAAGTTCGAATCTTGTCGCCCCGACCAATTAAATCAATATCCTAAGAAATGGCAAAATCGCCAAAGGCAACTCGGGGTACACCTAGAGATACACTTCGAGGTGGTTTCGGCCTTCAAAATAATCTATAAGGCGTGGATGACCGGAGTCCGGTCAAACCTCGCTTTCATTTGAGATCGGCTGATCTCGCCAGACACAGTTCCCTTGAACGAGAAGTATGGGCGTCAGAATTGCTGGAATACGCGATTTATTTGATTGCGTCGCTAATCCCGAAAAAGAAAGGCGCTACTCAGGCGATAGTTCGCGAGTACCTAAATATGTATCTGGATTCCGATGGTGAGGGTACATCCGCACAATTGTCGCTCGCGAGGGTGCTTTCGTTCCTTAATGACTTTACTCGACCAATTGCGCGCGGCCCGAAGCGATGGGTGCCTTTGAACGAACTCTTGGGCGTCAAGTCGCGCAAGAAGATTCCTAGGGGCTGCGCAAAGCGGATAGTCCACGGACTGCCTTGGCGGGGAGTATAGGCGCGTTGCTCAAGTACTGTCTTTTTTACCCAGAGGAGATCATTTATGGATGGGGTATCTACATCAACAGCAGCTATCGTTCTGGTTCACGGTGGATTCGTAGATGGCTCTGGCTGGCAGAACGTCTATAAGGTCCTGACGAAGGACGGCTACAGCGTCAGTATCGTTCAGAATCCAACGGCGACCCTGGAAGACGACGTTGCGGTGACGCGGCGCGTCATCGCCTCTCAGAAGGGACCCGTAATACTCGTCGGCCATTCCTATGGCGGAGCGGTCATCACGGAAGCGGGCAACGATCCGAAGGTTGTCGGACTCGTTTATATCACTGCGTTTGCTCCTGATAAGGGTGAATCAGTGTCAACGCTAATCAAGGACCCGCCGCCTGGCGCACCCGTGCCGCCTATATTGCCCCCGCAGGAGGGCTATCTATTCCTCGACAAGGCGAAGTTTCCGGCCGCCTTCGCCGCGGACGTCGATCCAGAAACGGCGTCGTTCATGGCCGACTCGCAGGTCCCGTGGGGCGTCGGAGCATTGGGCGGAACTATTAGCGAACCGGCGTGGAAAACGAAGCCGAGTTGGTACCTCGTCGTTACGGACGACAAGATGATCCCGCCGCCTGCCCAACGCCTCATGGCGCAGCGGGCCGGTTCGACGGTTGTCGAGGTTAAGGGCAGCCACGCGATTTACGTGTCGAAGCCAGAAGCTGTCGCTGCGCTGATTGAGAAGGCTGCAAAGGGTGTGAGAATGGCAGTGAACTAGGTTCGCCGATTAGGCCGCCGCCGACATGCGTCTCATGAGCTTGCCGGCGGCGGCAATTTGCCTTCACGGGGGCCCTCTTTTGGTCGATAGGGCGCGCCCCGAATGACGCAATGACGGGTCACCGTAATCGTGGACCTTGTTGGACATTTCAGCCCAGCCGGGCATTTTCCTCGGCCGTGCAGAAATCAACCTGCCGTTTGGCGTCCCCCAGCGTGAGGTAACGGGCGATGATTCCTGCCCGTTGATTTACCGCTCTCGGCCGAACGGAGCCTATCGCTGGCGGGGGGCATCTGAACGGGTTGGCTGTCGGCCTCTACCCTGTCAATATGACACGATGATGTCAGTTAGCGTCATTTCATGGTGGTCTTCGCTTTGTGCGGTGGCTGCACTCAACATCTTGGCCTGGTGCGTTTCAGCCGTGGCACTCAACCGCCGACAGATTGTCATGTCCGCCGAGGCATACAACGCTCGCCGCTTGCAGCTTCTGTTGTCCGCGGTCTACGTATTCGGTTGCGCCTTCCGTTCAGCGTTTCCTGTTTTCGATGTCCCGCGCATCTGCCTGCATGACTCGTGGCTGTCCAGCGTCATCGTCGGCCGCTCGATCGCGACCGTCGCAGAGTTGTGTTTCGTCGGGCAGTGGGCGCTGATGCTGCGCGAGGCTTCGCGTGCGTCAGGAAGCGTCGTCGGCAAGATCACGTCGCTGGCCGTGGTACCACTCGTCGCGCTCGCCGAAGCATGCTCCTGGTACTCCGTGCTGACCACATCGAACCTTGGTCACATCGCCGAAGAGTCGATCTGGAGCCTGTCTGCAGCGCTGATGGTAACCAGCATGGTGGTGACCTGGCCACGTTGCACCGCGACCCGCCATCCCGCACTTGTCGCCTGCTGCGTCGCGGGCGTAGTCTACGTAGCGTTCATGCTCCTCGTGGATGTACCCATGTACTGGTCGCGGTGGATCGCGGACGAATCCATCGGACGCCACTACATTAGCATCGCCCAAGGTGTGCACGATGTCGCGGATCGCTGGGTTGTCTCCTACCGCTGGGAAGATTGGAAGAGTGAGGTCGTTTGGATGTCGCTTTATTTCAGTGTCGCGGTGTGGGTCAGTATCTCGCTCATCCACGCACCGGTGCTCGAGGCATACATCGCGGCCGGCGAACGCAAACGCGTGCGCTCAGCGGTGGCACTAAGCGTGCCAAGCGTGGCCGAGCATCGGAATTGACAGCCGACAATGTCCCTCGCGATTAAATTCGGGATCGCTTAAGGACCGCCATCGACCCCGCTGCCGATTGCGACAGGCAGCTATCGGGAAGGCCAATGGCGCGGCGCCCGCACTCGAAGGCGTGGTCGTGCATCGGCAACGGCAACACGAGTCGATTTCTGAAGCGTCGCTTCGGGCCGAATCTCGGAGTTTGCCGCGCAATCACAAGACGCGGTAAATCTCCCAGCGACTTGTCCCGGAAACGACATGCGGCTCGAGATCCTTGCTCCATTTCTTATGCGCGGCAATCGTCGCCAGTTTTTCCCAAGCCTGATTCAGCTCAACGAGGTCCTTAACAACGTGCTCAGTCTGAATGGTTGCCTCCAGCGCGCCGATCGAGCCAGTTAGTAACCGCGTTTTATCAGCCATAAATCCAACTTGCGGCGCGATCTCCCGTAACCAATGCTGCATCAGATCGATCACATTCTGTTTGTATCCGAACTTCGCATCGATGCTCCAGCGGGCGACCATCATGGTTGATCTCCTCAAGTATTACCGACACTGTTACGATCAGTCCTTCTTGTAGCACCTTGCATCTCGAAGCACCAGACTTTGACATGGGGAGATGGTTTTGCTCCTTTGACCTGCTCCCAAGTTTCGGTGCCAGCCGGAGGAACGCGACAAGCCGGATTCAACGCGCACGGCACCTAATCCCTAGAAGCATTTCAGTGGAATATCGGCACTGAGCAGGATGACGAAAAGTGAAGTATTGCCCGTCAAGTTGGAGTAATGTAGAATTATCCTGCGAAGCATGGTGCCAACAGCGTCAACCTAAGAGAGCGCTGCTATGCGTACAACGCCGCCCGATCTCGCCCGCAGCGCTCTCGATGCCGCCCCGGATGCGATGCTCATCATTGATGCCTCCGGTGTCATTCGATTTACCAATCAACAAGTTTCCGCCTTGTTCGGTTATTCGCATGACGAGATCATAGGCCAGAGTATCGAAGCGCTGATGCCGGAGCGTTTCCGTACTCGGCACGTTGCACACCGCGAACACTACATCAACAGCCTGCGTGTACGCCCCATGGGAGCGGGGCTGGATCTGTTTGGACGACGAAAAAACGGTACGGAGTTTCCCGTCGAGATCAGTTTAAGCCCCATTGATGACGTTGGCCGGAGGCTCGTCGCGGCCGCGATTCGTGATGTGAGCGACCGCAAGCGTGTGGAAGCCGAACTCATCGTGGCTGGCGAGGCCGCCGACGCCGCGCGGGAACTCGCAGACCAGGCGCGCGAGATGGCTGATCGGGCCAACCAGGGCAAGAGCCGCTTTCTCGCAACGGCCAGCCATGATTTACGTCAGCCGCTGCAAACCCTCGAATTGCTCAATGGCGCCTTGCGCAGGCTCGTGACCGATCGCAGCGCTCTCGAAGCGCTCTCGCAGTCAGAGCAAGCGATCGCCGCAATGTCGAGACTGCTGAACGCCCTGCTCGACATCAGCAAGCTGGAATCCGGAGCGATCCGGCCCGAACCGACCGATTTCAAGGTCGCCGCTATTTTCGAAGAGCTGCGGGTGGAATTCGCGAGTGTTGCGGCCAACAAGGGGATCAGGCTCGAAATTGAATCGTGCGAGGACGCGGTGCGTAGTGATGCATCGTTGGTGGAGCAGATCTTGAGGAATCTGGTCTCGAATGCAGTCAAATACACCCGCGAGGGCTGGGTGCGTTTGCACTGCCTGCGCGAGGCGGCGCTAGTTCGTATCGAGGTGCTCGATACGGGGGTCGGTATTGCGCCCGATCAGCTGCCACACATATACGATGAGTTTTATCAGGTCGGAGTTCCGACCAACAGCTCGCGCGATGGCTATGGTCTCGGACTCTCCATCGTGCAGCGGCTTGTGAAGCTTCTCACGCTCAAACTCGATGTGCGCTCCGAGGTCGGCCGGGGGTCGGCGTTTTCGCTCGTCCTACCGGCGAGCTACGGCGAAAGCGTAGCGGTGCAACCCGCGCTTTCGGGATCGTCCATCGAAGTCCCACAGCAGGTCGGGGAAGCGCGGGTTCTGATGGTCGAAGACAATGTGTCCGTGAGGCAGGCCACATGTTTGTTGCTTGAGCTGGAGGGTTACCATGTCACGCCGGTCTCCAACCTGTCAGAAGCGCTGCAACACATACAGAAGGGTCACGGTGTCGATCTGTTGATCACGGACTACCATTTGAACGGAGGGGAAACCGGTACGCAAGTCATCGCAACGCTGCGCGAAATACTGGGCATTTCGTTGAAAGCTGTCCTCGCGACCGGAGACACCTCCTCCGCGATCAAGCAGCTACCCCGTGACCCCAATCTCCGGATTACCAGCAAGCCAATACAGGCAGAGGAGCTGCTGACGGTGCTGCGAACGTTGCTTGCCTCCTGAGCGCGATCCGCGCCCCTGAGTCTTGACTCACCTTAAACCCGACGGTCACCAAAGACCGCTTCGGGTCGAGAGCGGCGGTACAGGTCAATGTGTCAGCAGGCGGCCACTTTGAGACAGTCGAGGGGGAAACGGCCTCTCCATAAAGCGGACGTTTATCAATAGCGGCTCGCCTGAGAGTTGCGCGATTCACTGCCCGCTTTGTGGAAGCTGCTATCGCCGGTTCCGGCCAATACCCGACCTTCGGCGGATTCGAATTGCTTCCGTAAACCTGTCGTTCGAGGTCGCCTCAGGTTCTAGAATGACCAAGAGCACTTTCTTTGCGGACCTGCTTAACGGAGGTTGATAAGAGCTGCAGCACCATCTACCGGACAGGAATTAATGAAGAATAAACTCTTGCGGAGAGCCGAATGTCTTGCGGAGAGCCGAATCAAATGGTATTCGACTTCCATAATCTAGTAGCCAACTGCGATGTCTATGGAGATTATGTCAAAGTGACATTTAGGTCTATTTGAAGACCGCGAATTTTGCAGCAGCGACGCGTTGGACATCGCTTACTGCAAGCGATCGCAACGATGCGGCCAGTGAATGGTCCATTAGTTAGCGCAGTGAGTGGCTGGACGGACATGGATTTGCACACAGATGCATACAATTGAAAATTTCGCCTGGGAAAACTACGAGACCGAATCTCAAGTAGAGTTGAATTGGCAATCGCGGATCGACGCCCTTGTATGCGGAGGGTGTGGGGAAGACGATTTTGTAGACGAATTATCGAGTCTTTGGCAAGCAGCCCCCGATTCAGCATGGAACGTAATCGCATTGTTCTATCAACGATACAGACGCGGGCAAATGCCCGTTGGCCTCTTTCGTTCTATTAGATCTAAGGTCGTCCAGGGTGGAATTGGCGCCGTCGATAACGGTATGACAATCGATCTTGATCTCGCGCTCGCAACACATCGTGATGTCGCCGATTCACATAAGCGATGTTCTGACGTTAGCTCGGACTCGGCGATCACATGCATACGGACGCCTCCGCACCTCAAGCGACACCGCTTCAAACTCCGCAAGTTCGTATGGATGACCGATCTGCGTCATCTGTCCCTGAAATTGGTCGCGTATTGCGAAATCGGTACGTTCTTGAGAGTCGGTTGGGCAGCGGCGGTATGGGTACCGTATTCAAAGCAATGGATCGATACCGCTGCGATCTTCCCGAGGACAATCGCCACGTCGCGATAAAATTTCTGCATGAAGAAACTGACAGTCGTCCGGAGGTCTTATCGAATCTGCGACGCGAATTTTATTGTGCACAGGCGCTTTCGCACCGCAGTATTGTCAAAGTATACGAACTGGATCGGGATGACGACGTCGCGTTCTTCACAATGGAGTTACTAGAGGGAGAACTATTGAGCAGCGTGCTTGAGAGATCGCGTCCCTTTTCGATATCCAGGTCATATGCTTGGGCAATCATACTGGAGATAGGGGACGGTTTGGCACACGCGCATGCGCGCAACGTGGTGCACGGTGACCTGAAGCCGAAAAATATAATGATCACCAATTCGGGTGAATTACGCATACTCGACTTTGGTGCCTCTCATGCTCCTGCCCGCCAACGCTCGAGTGCCGATGAGGCTCGGAAAATCAAGTTGACGCCGGCTTACGCTTGCTGCGAACTTTTGGAGGGGCAACAAGCCGATCCGCGGGACGATCTCTATGCCTTGGCGTGCGTATCGTACGAGTTGCTTGCGGGTGAGCATCCGTTTCAAGGCCGGAGATCGACCGAAGCACGGGACCTTGGACTGATGGCGCGACGGCCACCTGGGCTGACTCGGCGACAATGGCAAACTTTGGCAATGGGTCTTTCCTGGTGTCGGGAAGGCCGCTCGATATCGGTTCGCGATTGGGTTGCCAAGCTGAATCCAGGACAGGCGGCGGTGCGGCGATTGGCGCGCCTCCTTGACCTCGGTCGGGCGATATCGGTTCGCGATTGGATTGCCAAGCTGAATCCAGGAGAGGCGGTGGCGCGGCAAATGGCACGCCTCCTTGACCTCGGTCGGGGGATACCGGTTCGCGATTGGATTGCCAAGCTGAATCCAGGAGAGGCGGCGGCGCGGCAATTGGCGCGCCTCCTCGCCCGCAACACCGAACGCTCATTCCAACTGACAGTGCCTTCGTCACGCGCTATCGCCCTGCTTGCCATCCTATTAGTTAGTCTAACCGTGTGGGTTTCATTCAATCGCCTGTCGTTCGAAAGGAAAATAAGTGGCAATGTTGCCGTTCCGAAGGCCGCGGCGAATACGCTGATTAATGCAGATCCCGTGACGCGTTATCAAAATTTACTGTTGGATGGAAATTTTTTGCCGGGATCGGCGTCAATGGGGCCACGTCTGCCAGATATTTTGTCGAGAGGAAGGCCGACCTTGCAGACGGTGACGTTTGCAGCAACAGTTAAGAGTGACGCCGCACGCACCGCGTTACATAACAAGAAACTTAACAAGATCAGCATTTCTGCCGACACGTACAGAATTCGCTCGCGGGAAAATTTCGCTGAAATCCATGTCCGCCGCTCCTCCGGATTATGATGGCGATACGACGTTTGTATGGTGGACCGAACCTTCGTCAGCAAAACCCGGCATTGACTACGTGCCCCAAGCCCGGATGACTCAGTTATTGCCGAAGGGAAGGCAATTGGCCAGTTTATTCATCAGAATTATTCCGAACGCATCCCGAAAACATTCCGCGATGTTCTACGTCAACATCGGCGATCCTAGCAACGGCACCACTGTGGGCCACCTTGCGCGCACGGCAATATTACTGCCGCCATCAAGCTGACATTCTTGGGTTCGTTGGTCCTAGAGTCCTCGCGTCGGGGTTTTCTTACCGGCGGTTCGTGCCCATCGGAACCTCACGCAGGGTCTGCCTCACTGGCCTTCCCGTTAGCACCCTCAAAGAACGGTGGCGAAGGACTGCATCGGGGTCAACACCGTTCACACGGATTCCAGTTGACGAATAGCCTCAGACTCGCCCGCGTACGCAGAAGCCGTAATTGGAATACGTGATACTAGGCGTAAGTTATTGTTTGCGTAAATTGACTAACAACTCAAAGCGGCCACGGTAAAGCGAGGAAGCTATCATGAAGCGCATACTCACTGCCCGTGTCGATGCGTCATGTCACTGCAAAATGGCATCGGGGAGTAAGGCAATGCGCAAACTTCGTGTAATTTCGGTCGTCGCTCTTTTTGCCTTTATCACCGCACCGGTTTTGGCGGACGAGTTGTTGAGGCGGGCGCAACAGTACTTCAAGCCAATCCCTTCCGTCGCGCCCGCCATCAAGGACAATGCGATCACGCGCGAAAAGATTGAGCTCGGCAAAATGCTCTTCTTTGATACCCGGCTTTCGGCCAGTCAGACCACAAGCTGCAATAGTTGCCACGATCTCTCCGATGGCGGCGTTGATGCGAGGCCGACTTCAATCGGCCACGGTTGGCAGAAAGGGCCACGCCGGGCCCCTACCGTGTTCAATGCGGTCTTTAACGTTGCTCAGTTCTGGGACGGGCGGGCCGAGGACCTGAAGGCGCAGGCCAAGGGGCCGGTCCTGGCCAATGTCGCCAATGTCGAAATGATTGTGACACCGGTGGTTGTGTTGAACACGCTTGCTTCCATGCCGGCCTACGTCGAGCGCTTCAAAAAGGCGTTTCCGGGAAGCGCTTCGCCGATAGCCTTCGACAACATTACCGAGGCCATTGGAGCCTTTGAGGTTACGTTGATTACCCCGGGTTCGCGTTTCGATCGATTCCTCGAGGGTAATGTCAATGCGCTGACGGCCCAGGAGAAGATGGGCCTCGGCATGTTCATGGACAAGGGATGTTCCGCCTGCCACAACGGCATCAATGTCGGTGGAGGGGCGTACTTTCCCTTTGGATTGATCGAGAAGCCAGGCGCCGACATTCTGCCGCCCAACGACAAGGGCCGCTTCGCAGTTACCAAGACGGCCGGCGACGAGTATGTTTTTCGCGCCGGGCCGCTGCGCAACATCGCATTGCGGGCCCCGTATTTTCATTCTGGCCAGGTGTGGAGCCTCAAGCAGGCTGTGGGCATCATGGGGGCAGTGCAACTCGGGCAAACGCTCACGGATCACGAAGAGAACACCATCGTCGCCTTTCTTCAAACGCTAACCGGCGAGAAACCTAAGATCGAACTGCCGAACTTGCCGCCTAGGACCGACGCTACGCCGCAACCAAAACAGTGAGCGGCGCCATATCACCTAAGCGGTGCGTGACACGTCTTATCAGCACGGCACTGTTGGGATCGCCTCTACGGTTTTGGGCCGGATACGTTGGTGGCCGAATGTTCGAGTTTGTCGTTGATCTGCGGGCCGATAGCCGACGATCGGAAAGGACGGGGCGATATTTGCCGGATACGAACAGTCCCGGGTTCGCCGTGCTGAACGGCGGCTTCCGGGCCGAGAATCGGTCGCTGATCGAACTGAGTCATAGCACCTTCATCGCCGGCAAATCGGCTGGTAACCGGCGCCATCGGCGGTGCATTCAACGGACGTGGACCGGTGACGCGCAAAGTCGACGGCGCAGTCGGATGTCAAATACTAACCGGCTAACGAAACATCGGAAGAGCCGCCATTTCTTCAGGTGGCACGCCCTCGACAGGCAATCCGGCACTTTTCCAGGCCCGCAGACCGCCCTTGACTACCGCGACGCGAACGCCCCTGTTCTGGAGTTCCCGAGCCACCCGCACACTGGTTGCTTCACGAGCACAGGTACAGTACACATAAACCATTTGTCCGTCTGGGGCCTCTTCATTGAACCGGCTCAGCGCGTTGGGATCCAGTCTTCTCGAGCCCGTGATACGCGTCGCCTTAGCATCGAGGTAGCCGTGGCTGCGCACGTCATAAACGCGGGCTCCAAGCGCCATTCCGTGTGCCACTTCGGAAGGGATCACGAATGGCATGGTACGCAGCGCACGCGCTCTAAGCCACTGCCAGATTTGGAACGCAACATATCCGCCGATTAGTGCGACCACCACCCACCCCACCACCCGACCGAACGATTGGTAGCCTCGAGTAATTGCTCCCAGCGCGCCGCTGAAAAGAAAGCCGACTCCAAAGTACGAACCGATGTACAGGGCTGCGCCGGCAAGGTCCAGTCCAAAGAACTGTAGGAGACGCATGTTCATGCTACCGGCCAGTGGCGGCGCCATGGTGTTGACCCCGGGAATGAACTTCGCCACGACGAGCAGCATCCGCCCACGACGATAGAATGAATCCGCCGAACGCAGGATGCACGATTCTGGGTTCAGCGAAATGCGACAAAGTACGCCAAGAAAAAACCAACCGGTGTAGCGACCCATTAGGAACATCAGCGTATCGCCTGCGAGCATTGCTATAAGGGATCCACCCAGAGCGTACGAGCCCTGCAACGAGCCACGGGCGCTCGCACCTCCCGCAAGCAGCAATGCAAGGGCGGCGGGCAGCGGCAGTCCGATCGCTTCCATGAATACCGCAGCGAACAGAATCGAATAGCCGTGGAGCGCGAGTTCGGAAAACCAGGATTGCATGGTAGCGACCGATTATGCGCTTTCTCAACTTCCGATTCGCCCGTGCGTTGACCAAGGATCCCAGCGCGGCGCCGACATTCACCCCGCGCGAGGAATCAAGACTGACCGGATAACGAACAATCTACGCGGCGACCCGCGCTACAAAGCGTTCCTGCGCGTGATAAATCTGCCTGAGTAGTCTTGTTGCAAGCGGCTGCGATTACTCTTCTCCGAAGCAGTCGCGACTGGCAGCTCCGGGTTGCCGGATGCCGAGGGTCCCGGGTTCGTCGCACTGAGTGGCCGGTTCGGAGGAGAAAATCGGTCAGCAAGCGGCCTATTCTGTTGAAAAACTCCCCTTCGGTGCAGAAGCGATTTTTCAGTGTTATTGAAATACAGCCGAAAATCCGAGAAAAACACGACGCACGGCCGACTGAGATAGATTGAGGGCGGAGTCGTCAAAAGCGCCAGTTCCCTCGAATCAAGGAAATTGCAGGCTTTGTAAAGCGCTACGATTCATACGCTGAACACACATAGAGAGTTTTTCAACAGAATAGGCCAAGTCCAGGCGCTCAGTCGGCCGGCTCATTTTTCCAGGAAGCTGCTGTTCGGGTAAGCTGCCGAGTTCGTCGGCTGGTACGTGGGCGTTTTTGATTTCCGGTCGCAGGGTACCCGTACTGCGCCGGCGGCTGCGCGCATACTTGCGGCCCCGACCGAAAGCACGGGCACTCGTTGTCAGGCCCGAGGGAGACTGCTGTGAGGGTAAAGACTGACGGACCGCTGGCCGCCGCCTGCGGTGTGGCACTGCTGCTGCCATTGAGCGCGCTCGCGGAGGAGCCGTTCGATTTCGACAAGGCGCCAGGCCGGCTCCCCAAGAACGTCGTGCCGATCGGCTATGACATCGCGGTAGTGCCCGACATCAAGGCCAAGAGCTTCACCGGCACGGAGACCGTGTCGCTGAAGTTCCGTGAGGCGACAGACAAGGTGGTGTTCAACACGCTCAACCTGACACTCAAGGGCGTGCGCCTGGATGGCAAGCCCGTGAAGGGCGTGGCCACCGACAACGACAAGCAGCTGACCAGCCTTACCCTGCCCGCCAAGGCCGCTGCGGGCATGCACAGGCTGACGTTGTCCTACTCGGGCGCAATCGAGAGCCGGCCACAGGGGCTGTTCGTGCAGCCCTACGGCAAGTCCGCCGGCAATCCGGGCGGGGTGATGCTCAGCACTCAGATGGAGTCGACGGACGCTCGGCGCATGTTTCCCTGCTGGGACGAGCCGGCATTTCGCGCCACCTTCAAGCTCACGGCCACCGTGCCGGCGGAGTGGACGACCGTCGGCAACATGCCGATCGAGAAGCGCCAGGTGCACGGCAAGCTCGCGACCACGACCTTCAAACGCTCGCCGAAGATGCCCTCCTACCTGGTGGAGTTCACCGCCGCCGACATGAAGGAAGTGAGTGCTCACGACTCGGGCGTCAGGCAGGGCGTGTGGGCGGTCAGCGGGCGCGAGGAAGAAGGCCGTACCGCGCTTGCCAACGCGCAACAGATCCTCGCCGACTATGACGACTACTTCGGCTATCCGTTCCCGTTGCCGAAGCTCGATTCGATCGCCATCCCCGGCGGATTCTCCGGCGCGATGGAGAACTGGGGCGCAATCACCTACACCGACTCGGCCCTGCTGCTCTCGCAGGCCAGCTCGCTGAACGACCTCCAGACCGTGTACGCGACCCAGGCCCACGAGATGGCGCATCAGTGGAATGGCGACCTGGTCACCATGGGCTGGTGGGACGACCTGTGGCTCAACGAGAGCTTCGCGTCCTGGATGTCAGCCAAGGAGACCGACCTTCGCAACCCGGGTTGGAAGTGGTGGGAGCGCCAGGACGCTGCCAAGGAGAACGCCATGGAGGCCGATGCGCGCGTCACCTCGCACCCCATACAGGTGCATGTGACAGACGAGCTGCAGGCGGCCAACGCCTTCGACCCGACCATCACTTACAACAAGGGTCAGGCGGTGCTGCGCATGTTGGAAGCGTATCTGGGCCCCGACACCTTCCGCGACGGCGTACGCCGTTACATCAGGGCGCGCGCGTTCAGCAACGCAACCACCGCGGACCTGTGGAACGGCCTGTCTGCCGCCAGCGGACAGGACGTGGGCGTGCTTGCCTCGGGCTGGACCGAGCACGCCGGCTTCCCGGTGGTGAGCGTCACCTCGCAGTGCGACGCGGCCGGCCACCGGACGGTGACGCTGACTGAGAAGCGCTTCTTCCTGCGCACCCCGGCGGAGGCCGCTGCCCAGCTGGGGCACTGGGGTGTGCCGTTGCAGGTGCGCACCGGAGGGCAAGGTACGGCACGCGCGGTGCTCCTCACGCAGAACGGGCAAAGCCTGCCGGCGGGCTCGTGCCAGGAGCCCCTGAGCGTCAACGCCGGCGCCATCGGCTACTACCGCGTGCAGTACGACGCGGCGACGCTGGCCGCCAACACTCGCGCCTTCGACACCCTACAGGACGGCGACCGCATCGCGCTGCTCGATGACCAGTGGGCGCTGGTGCAATCGCAGGCCGCGCCGCTGGCGAGCTACCTGGCGCTGGCCGAGAACATGGGCAGCCATCAGGACACCCGCCCGTGGGAGCAGATCATCGGAGCGCTGGGCATCATCGAGTACGACGAGCGCGGCAGTCCCGGACACGATGCGTTCACCGCCTATGCCCGCTCGCTGGTCAAGCCGGTGGCGCAGAAGCTCGGCTGGGATGCCAACGCGGACGAGACGCCGGACGTGCAGACGCTGCGGCGCCAGGTGATCGAGAACCTGGGGGTGTGGGGCGACCCGGACACTATCGCCGACGCGCGGCGCCGCTTCGCGGCCTTCGTCAAGGACCAGTCGACCATCGAGCCCGACGATCAGAGCATGGTGCTCAACATCGTTGGACTGCACGCCGATGTAGCGACCTTCGAGCAGCTGCACGCGCTGGCCAAGGCCGCTAAGGACGACGCCGCGCACCGCCGCCTGTACGTGGCGCTCGCGGCCGCGCGCGATCCGAAGCTGGCCGAGCAGGTGGCCGGCATCGCGCTGTCCTCCGAGCTGCCGGCGCAGGACATACAGCTGCGCCTGACGATGATCGGCACTCTGCGCCAGGAGCACCCGCAGCTCGGCTGGAGCACTTTCAGCGACCATGCCGAGATGCTGTTGTCACCGTTCGGCAACCTAGCGCCGCTGTTCGAGGCCGAGTTCGTGCCACAGTTCTTCTGGAACAGCCTGCCGCCCGACAAGATCGAGGCCTGGATCCGCGCGCACGTGCCCGTCGAAATGAACGACTACATCGAGAAAGGCATGGAGGGTGCGCGCTTCCAGTACTCGCGGAAGCAGGAGCTGGTGCCGGCCGCCGATGCCTACGTGGCGGGCCGCGCCTCGCATGCGTAGTTGATCGAGGAAGTTCCGGCGACCCCGGCGGGGCCACGGGGTCGTCGTGCTAACGTTGTGCGCATGCCGCGCTACGACCACCCGGCCCCACACGTCATCGAGCTCGAGGTGCGAGATGAGGACATCGACGCCTACGGCCACGTCAACAACGCTGTGTATCTTACCTTGCGTCACCCGCCGGCCGGCAAGCCCAAGACGTTTGCGAAAGGACCTCATCACCATCAACGGTGGGTTATTGGTTAGCGTGACGCTTCGCCAGCAAAACTACTGCGACCTCACTGACCGATACCGTTTGACCTAGGCCAAAGTCACGGAAGGATTTCGTCGTAAACGCCATCGAAGCGCTACTTAGGCGACTCCAAAGCGGACATTCCTCATCGTCCGCTTGGGGTCGTCTTGACCTATTGGCGGACACTTGCTAAACCGGCACTGTAAAGTCCGGCGGTTCGAGCCGAATGGACCGTTCGGAGCGAACAATCGGTCGCTGATCGGCCAGCTCCCGCCGATCACTACACTGACTGGACATCCCCGAAGCCGCCGTTCGCGGGTTGAGTTATTCTGGCAAGCTATGGCGGACTGCGCTTGCGCGGACTCAAGAGGAACGTGAACATGAACGCTACAGGAAGAGCCGCACTGGCCGCGGTCCGCGCGCTCGCCACGGCCGCCTGCGCGCCCAGCATCCCGCCCGGCGATCGACGCAGCCGAGCGGGAGCTTCCAACTAGGTTACGCCATGTCTGAAATCTTCGGTTTCGATGCCTACTCTCCAAAGGAAATCGCTGCGCGCGTGGATACAATCGGCGTCGCCAAGACGCACTTGCCGCTGCTTTCCATGCTGATGCTGAGTGTCTTGGCTGGAGTCTTTATCGGGCTTGGTGCGCTCTACTTTGTGCTTGTCAAGTCCGACCCTTCTTTGGGTTTTGCTTCTAGTCAGATTCTCGGCGGCATGGCCTTTGCTTTGGGGTTGATTCTCGTTGTCGTAGCTGGCGCGGAGCTATTCACTGGGAACAATCTGTTGGCGATGGCCTGGGCAGATGGGAAGATTTCCTCTCGCGATCTGCTGCGGAACTGGTCGATTGTTTGCGGCGGCAATTTCCTCGGCGCGGTCGGGTTAGCGCTCCTGGTTGTTCTCTCCCGTCATCCCGAAATGAACAACGGTGCAGTTGCGCAGGAGTATCTGAGGATTGCTGCGGCCAAGGTAGCGATGCCATTCTGGACCGCCTTCTTCAAGGGCATTCTCTGCAACGTTCTGGTATGCATGGCGATGTGGATGGCGCTCGCCGGACGCAGTGTTGTCGACAAGGCTGTGGCAATTGTGTTTCCAATATCTGCGTTCGTCGCGGCCGGCTTTGAACATAGTGTCGCAAATATGTACCTGATCCCGCTCGCCATGTTGCTGCAGACCTTCGAGCACGTCGCGACGACTGCCAATACCATTACTTGGGTTGGTTTCTTCCACAATCTTGTGCCGGTAATACTGGGCAACATCGTCGGCGGCAGTGTGTTGGTGGGGCTCGTGTATCACGTTATTTATCGGCTGGCACCAAGTGAGAATCCAATCGCCTAGACGGCGCTTCAACACGGACTGATAAGTACGCTGCGCTTTGTCTGGCGGCCGGTTGTACGGAGCGTTGTGCTAATCGCGAACATGCGCTCTAAGCGAATCGAATGGCTGGTACGGGAAGGGCCAAGGACCGAAATGGGTCGAGAGCCCATTGCGTGCGGCGCGCTCAACACCGGCGGCAACCTCGGCGGCGTGATCAACATCCCGATCATCGCGTGGCTCTCCGGCCACGGCCGCTGGTATGGCGCGTTCGCGACCGGCACCGCCTTCGCAGTGGTCGCGGCCGCACTGTGGCTGCTGATCGATGCCGACCGGCAGCTCCCAATGGCTTACGCGAGCGATAAATCTAATGGCAGCTTGCGCAGGCGCTTGCCGGTCAATGCCGCGACAGCATTAGCGATTGCGGGTGCCATGGGCGGAACTCCGGGCTCACCGAGACCCGTGGGCGGGTCGTCGCTCGGTACGAAATATACTGCGACCGATGGCGCATCCGTGATTCGCGGCGGCGGATAATCGGTGAACTGACTCTGCTGCACCAATCCGTCTTTCAACGTTATCTCAAAGCCGGGCAGAGTCATGGCCAATCCAAACACCGCGCCACCCTGTATTTGCGCTTCAGCTGCCACGGGATTGACAACCCGGTTGGCATGAACTCCTGCGATCACCCGATGCACTTTCGGCCGCCCTTTGTAGATGGAAACGTCTGCTACATAAGCCACGACCGAGTTAAAGGACTCATGAACCGCGACGCCCCAAGCATGTCCGGCCGGCAGCGGCTTACCGTAGCCTGATTTTTCGACTGCGAGCTTCAGCGCCGCAATGTGTCGTGCATGCTCTTTTACGTCCCATCGCGACAGCCGCCAAGCAACCGGGTCGATTCCGGAGGCGCGCGCAACTTCGTCCACCATGGTTTCCATGACGTAAGCAGTGTGGGTGTTGCCGACCGAGCGCCACCATAACACCGGCACCGCCACATCCATGTGGGCAACGCGCAGACGCATCGGCATGGCGTAAACATTCTCGATCACGCCTTCCGTCATCGTGGTGTCGATACCGTCTTTGATCATCATGGCTTCGAACGGAGTGCCCTTCAAGATTGATTGTCCTACGATCACGTGGTCCCAAGCGACAACAGTACCCATCGGATCGAGCGCGACATCGACCCGATGCACGTGAGCAGGACGGTAATATCCACCCTTGATGTCGTCTTCGCGGCTCCACATCAACTTTACCGGGCCCGCGCTCGGGCCCTGGCGCGCCCGCCATTCCTTGGCGATGGCGGCGCCTTCGCGCAGGTAGTCGCTGCTCGGTACCGCTCGCCGCCCAAAACCGCCGCCGGCGGGTAGGGTGTTAAGCATTACCTGCTCGGGCTTGAGTCCGAGCGTCTGTGCGATTGCGCCCTGGTCGATAGTTTGGAACTGCGTGCCGGCCCACACCGTGACGCCGTCGGGCGTGAATTGAAAAGTCGCGTTCAATGTCTCCATCGGCGCGTGCGCGAGATACGGAAACAGGTATTCACCGCCCAAGTGTTTGGCCGCCCCTGCGGATGCGCTGACATCGCCGGCCAAGGCAATCAATTTCGGATTCTCAGCAGCTTCACGATACGACTTGAACAGGGCATCGCTGCTCACCGTACCGCCCACGCCCGCTTTCCACGTCACCTGCAGCAGATCGCGCGCCTGCTTCGCCGGCCAATAGCCGTCGGCGATGACCGCAACGCCACTGCCACCGCGATCGGTCATAATCTGAAAGACGGCGCGCGCTCCTTTGACGGCCATGGAGCGGCTCGCATCGAATGATTGCACCTGTCCGCCGAACGTCGGTGCGCGCAATAGCACGGCCACCTTCATGTTTGGAAGGCGCACGTCAATACCGTACTTCTTTTTACCGCTTGCACCGTCGGCGGCGTCGATGCGCCCCTTGCCTTTGCCGATGATTTTAAAGTCGGCGGAAGATTTCAATGTCACGTGGTCGGGAACGGGCTGCTTGGCGGCCGCGCCGGCGAGCGAGGCGTAGGTGGCGTTCCTTGTGCCAGAGTGCACCGTGCCGGCGCTCGTTGTGCATGCCGATATCGGAACTTGCCACAGGTCGGCCGCCGCTGCGACCAGCATAGTGCGCGTCGCGGCACCGATTTCGCGGTACTGCATCCACGAGTTGGGCACGGCGCTCGATCCCCCGGTCATCTGAATACCGAAGAACGGGTCCTTGTAGGCGTCGCCGGCCGGGGCGAGCCGCGCCTTGACTTGTCCCCAGTCGAGATCCAATTCTTCAGCGAGCAGCATGGGGAGCGCGGTCAGCGCGCCTTGGCCGAAATCGAGCCTGTTGACCACAATCTCAACCGTGTTGTCTGGATTGATCTTGACAAAAGCGCTCGGATCGGCGGGCTTCTTGACTGTCGCAGGGGCTGTTTCATCCGATGTCGCCATTGCCGGCGATGTCCAGGCGACGAGCAACCCACCCCCGGCCAGCGCGCTGAGCTTGAGGAAGTCCCGTCGGTGCAGATGGCCCGGCATGACCCGCGTTTGCCCATGTCCGGCGAGGCGCTGAGCAATCAGTGCTGCATTCATCTGAGAACTCCTTAACTCAGAGCCTTAGCCGCGTCGTGAATCGCAGCGCGAATTCGTTGATACGTGCCACAGCGACAAATGTTGCCAGCCATTGCCGAATCAATGTCGGCATCGCTCGGCTTTTTGTTACCTTCCAACAAGCCGACCGCGCTCATAATCTGACCGCTTTGGCAGTAACCACATTGTGCAACATCGTGCGAGATCCAGGCCTTTTGCACAGCGGTGCCGACGCGGCCAGCGGCGACTCCCTCAATCGTCGTAATTCTCTGACCCGACACTGCCGCGATTGGCGTCACGCAGGAACGAGTAGCCTTACCCTCGATCAGTACCGTGCAGGCGCCGCAGGCGGCAACCCCACAGCCGAATTTGGTTCCGGTCATGCCAAGCGTGTCGCGCAACGCCCACAGAACGGGGGTAGACGGATCGGCATCAACTTCCATGGCCTCACCATTAACATTAAGAGTGATCATATTTCGCACCGTTGACTAACTAAGGGATAGCGGCGATTAGAGAATCGGGAAATCCATGCATTTTCCGCAGAACAGAGCAAAAAAGCGAATCCAAAGACGGATCCGCATTGACGTACTGCATTTTGAACTCCAGACGCACGCACTTTCAAGTATTGTTGTCGCGATCAACGGAGCGATGTCACAAGCATCCACGCGATGCCCGGACTTAAAGCAAGACTCCGGCCCGCCCGAAACCCAGCTCCGTTGGCGACAGGCGCCAAGCAAACTGCCCAATACCCGCCGTTCGCGACCGACGGCAAGGATCGACATGCGACGCTCGCCGGGGACTTTGGGCGCCTTGGGCTGGCACGTGTCGATGTTGCGTAAGGGGCAGGTCAGGGTCGGCAGCGGAATTCAGAGTCTGGAGCGGCAGTTGCTGCTGCGGGCGTGGTGCTCTCTTAGACAGATGGCGGATCGATTGAAAGTGTTTTGGATGGTCCATGTGTCTTGGATAGGCAGTTACAATAAGGTCTCGTGCGGTTTCGGTGAGACGAAGCGCGTGGCACTTGTTGTTCTACTGAAAGGGGTCAACGTCGGGGGCCACAGGACCTTCCGCCCTACCATGCTGGCCGAACAATTGAAGCATCTAGGTGCCGTAAACATTGGCGCGGCGGGCACGTTCGTGATCCGGCGCCCGGTGACCCAGGCGCAGATACGAGCCGAAGTGGCACGCAGACTTCCGTTCGACGCCGAGATCGTTGTTTGCCAGGGCCGCGACATTGTGAAGCTGGCGACCAAGAATTATTTTGCGGACCAGCCGGTGCGACCAGATGTTGTCCGCTTCGTGAGCGTGCTGTCCCGGCACCCGCGTGTGGCGCCGCCAACGCCCATGAGCTTCCCCTCCGGCGGAAAATGGCTTCTAAAGATACTCGCGAGGCAGAACCGATTAGTTCTCGGAATGTATAGGCGCCATATGAAGGTAATCGGCTACCTCGGTGAGTTGGATCGGCTCTACGGTGTTCCAGTGACCACGCGCAACTGGAATACCATCGCGGCGATTGTCAGGGTGCTCCGTAACAACGCGACTTGATTGACCGGCAACGCCGCTGGTTGAGCCTCCGACCGCAGAACTTGCGGCGCCGCAGAGCGGCCGTTCTCCGCTGTCGGCTTCGGGTCGAGGCCGTGCGAAAACGCTCAAGATAAGGCGTCGTGACGACTGTCCTGGCCTGGATATTCTGGAAGACCGCGGATTATCGAGATGGACGCGGCAGAAAAAACGGCCATTCAAGCCCGGATTGCCGCCATGAGAGGCGCGATCCCGAGGATCTGCATCGCGCGTTTTATGTTGTAGGCCACTGCATGCAAGCTCATCTCGGTACTCACGCGCGGGACCGTCATGCTTGCCCGACTGTCGGGAGTTCGAATTGATGCCGATTCGCGGCTCGGGCTGACCCGCAGTTATCAGACCAAATGAGAATGGCCTCCCGGGGGAGATTACTCGGGGCCTGCGACCCGTCGCCGAGTGCTTACATGATCCTTTCCTAAGTTAGGTTTAAGATATGGGGCGGTACGCGGGACTATTCGGCAGTCGCAGGATCGATGAGCGTCGTCACCATCGAAATCTTGTTGGCCGGAAACCCGCCGAGCTCAGCGTGCCGCCGCACCAGTGACTCGTCGGCTGCGTGGTAAACACAATAGATTTTATCGGCGGTGACGTAGCTGTTGATCCAGAACACACTGGGCCCCAAGCTGCTGAGCACTCCGCACGATTTTTTCGAGATGGTCTTAAGCTCGGCAGGACTCAACTTGCCAGCGCCCGGGATCTCCCGTTCAATTATAAATTTCGGCATAAACATCTCCTTCGATTGGTTGATTGGATGCCCTCACGCCACAGGCCGTCATGCGTCGGCTTTGGAACGCAACTCGGCGCGCATGTGCAGTGTTCCTCACATGAGTCAGCCGTGTCTTGAATTGCATATGAAACTATTCTAAAAAACTGTGCTCGTATGGAAATTATATCATTATCAATAGCTTATCGTACTCGGCGGATCCGACGGCTCTGATACTTTCGTATCAGAGCCGTGATCCCACGGGTCATTTGTTGCCGGCGATCCTGATCTTGGAATCGCCCACGGGAACTCCATGCGCGACGGCATACGTGGTGACGGCGGGGCGGTCGACTTTGACGATCGCATTGCTGAGTGCCGTCTGTACGCAGTCGGCATACACCCGTCTCCGCGCCAGTTCTCGACCCGGTTCCAGATCTACGCAGACGCTCTCGGCGGCGCTCTGGAGGCGCCGATAGAGCACCGCTGCCCCGTGGGCACTAGCCGTGTCGAGATCTGCAAAGCGAACGGTGACGGAGCGCGGTTCGAAGGCGCCATCGGCCTGGGCAATGGTGGCGCTGCAAGTGGCGAACGTCGCGGCGGCGACGAGGATGTTCAAGTTCTTCATGGCATTCTCCATTGGGTTGTTGAACGGTTGGCAATTCGGTCTTAGAGGAAAGTTCACTGCGCAGGTGTACGATCTCGCAATTGTTCCGTTCAGTCTTGAATCATCGATGAAACTATTTTGAAATGTCGCTATAAGTTTTTAGGATCTGGTCCGGAAGTCGCATGGATTTGATACGTGTCGGCAGCTTCGAACTCTATCCGTCGGAACGGTTGCTTTGTGCCGCGGGCAAGCCCGTCGAGCTTGGCTCGCGCGCCTTCGACGTGCTGCTCGTTCTCGTCGAGCACCACGGCCGACTGGTCACTAAGGCCACGCTGCTCGAGCGGGTGTGGCCTCGGCTCGTCGTCGATGAGAACAACATTCCGACGCAGATCGCGAGCCTGAGACGCGCCCTCGGAGTGGGCGCCATTCGCACGGTCCAGGGGTTTGGCTACCGCCTCGAGCTCAAGGTATCGGGTTTACCATCGCAGGGGGAGCCGCCGGCTGCCATTGCGCCTGCTCAATTGCCGCGACTCACGATGCAGACCCGCGCGTGGCCGAACCGATTCGGACCTTTGGTCGGCCGCGAGGACGATCTGCACAATGTCAAGGATGCTCTCAGTCGATCCTGCCTCGTGACCATCGTGGGCATCGCGGGCGTCGGGAAGACCCGACTCGCCCGGGAGATTCTGGCCAGCGAAGCCGAAAAACCCGGGGCCGCGGTCGCGTGGGTTTCGCTGGCGCCGCTCGATCACGTAGACCGCGTGGCCTCGGCAATCGCCCTAGCGCTCGGGATCTCGCTGCCCGATGGGGTCGAGAAATTCGCGGCGCTGCGCCAGGCCATCGAAAACGTGACCCTGCTGCTGATTCTGGACTGCGCGGAGCACCTCAGCGATTCGCTGGCAACGCCGTTGGCCAGGCTCATATTTCAGACGCAAGGAGTACGGGCGCTGGTAACGAGTCAAGCGCCGCTCGGTATCACCGGAGAGCTTGTCTATCGCCTCGCGGTACTTCCGGTCCCTCGCGTTGGGCTCAGCGCGGCAGACACTCAAGAGTATGCGGCCATCACGCTGTTCGCTCAGCGGGCAGCGGCGGCCGACCGACGATTCGAGCTGTCCGCCGCGAACTCGTTGCTGGTTGCCGATATCTGCCGCCGGCTCGACGGCATTCCGCTCGCTCTTGAACTCGCGGCCGCGCGCGTTCCGGCGCTAGGGCTCGCCGCTCTGCTCGCGCGGCTCGATGATCGGTTCCGCTTGCTGAAAGGCACCGGCGGCTCACTCGATCTGCGCCACGGCACGCTGCATGCCGCCTTCGACTGGAGCTATAGCTTGCTGGCACCCGCCGAACAGCGGGTGTTCAACAGGCTCGGCACGTTTGCCGGCAGCTTTTCGCTACCGACGGCAGCGGCCTGTGTTGCGGATGGGGCCATCGATACCTCGGAGGCGATGGATTTGATCGGCCGGCTGGTCGATCGCTCGATGGTGACGGCTCTGGCGGTCGACCCGCCGCGATACGCACTGCTCGAGACCGCTCGCTACTACGCGCTTGAAAGGCTGGCTGCCACCGGCGAGTTGGACACGGCGCGAGGACGCATGGCCGCCACGATTTTGGACCTCCTCGATGTGGCCTACCAAGAATACTGGTCGCTCGATGAGGCGATCTGGCTGCACCGCTACAGGCCCGAACTGAACAATGTGCGTGTAGCCATGGAATGGGCCACTCTCAACGACCGCGAACTCGCCGTTGCCCTGTTCGGATCGGCTTGGCCCCTGCTCGTCGAGACCGACTTCCACGCCGAAGCCCGTGCTCGCTATTCCCAAGTGCTCACGCTTCTCTCCGATGCTCTGCCGCGAGCCCGCATTGGCCGATTTTGGGAAGCGATCGCCACCTACGACTCGGCGCGGCAATGCGATCGCGCGCGGTACGCGGCGGAGCTCGCGGCCACGATGCACGCCGCGACGGGCGACACTCGCTCTCACTATTACGCACTGATGCAGCTGGCGGGCAACTGGCGGGTCGACACCGACTCTGCGCGCTCGACATGCGAAACGGCTCGGCACCTGGAGGATCCGGCATGGCCAGCGCGCCTGCTGGCGTTCGGTGCCCTGACCGCAGGCGCCTTACTCACGAGCGCCGGACGGTTTGTCGAGGCTCGCGCCGCCTACCAGCGAGCCGTGAAGTTCGCGTTGACGATGAGTGAGCGGCAGGCGCTCGTAGCCAGCGTCAACATCGTCGAACTGGACCTCGCTTGCGGCAACACCGCGGCTGCCCTGCAGCTGGCACGCCCGCTGGCGCTCAGCCTGCAGCACCTAGGGCGGCGCGAGACGCAGTTCGAACTACTCAACAACATGTTTAGCGCGCTGTTGATCGCAGGCGAGACCCGTGAGGCCCGCGCGACGGGCAAAGAACTCTATGACCTTGCGCTGCGGCTCGACGCGAGCAAGCTTTACATGGTTCTCGATGCGATGGCATTTCTCGCTTGCGAGGAAGGGAGCTGCGATGCGGCGGCGCGGATTGTGGCGTGCGCTGATGCCGCCCATGAGGCTCACGGGCAGGCGCGGCGGCGGCCGGCCGAAGAGCGCATCCGGACCGCCGTGATGGCGGTTCTGGATGAACGCCTGGGTCCGGCGTGGTACGACGGCGTCAAGGGCCGCCATGAGCCGTTGGACGAGGCGACAGCCTGCGGCCTCGCGCTCGGCCTCTGGGCCTGACAGCGTCCTCCATGTCGTCTGCGCGAGTGTTCATGCTCACGTCACTGGCGATGCTGGCGTTTGCGGGGAACTCGGTGCTCTGTCGCCTGGCGCTTTCGCATGCGCTTATCGACCCCGCCTCCTTCACAGCCGTTCGGCTGCTGTCGGGAGCTGCCGTGTTATGGGTCGCCGCGCGGGTCCGCGGTGGAAATACCTTCGGGTGCGGCAACTGGGTGTCGGCGCTCGCCTTGTTGGCCTACGCGGCCGGATTTTCCTTCGCGTATGTCGGTCTATCCGCCGCAACCGGTGCGCTGTTGCTGTTCGGCGCCGTTCAGGCAACGATGCTCGGCGTTGGAGTCTTAAGGGGCGAGCGCCTGGACGCAAGGCAGATCATCGGAGCCCTGCTGGCTGTCGGCGGATTGATTGCACTGTTAATGCCGGGCCTGTCGGCGCCCCCTGTGGGTAGCGCGGCCCTGATGGTGGGTGCCGGAGTCGCGTGGGGTGTGTATTCCCTGCGCGGCCAGAGCGCCGGCGATTCCACCAGAGTGACGGCTGCAAACTTTCTTCGTGCTGCACCGGCTGCATTGGCGATAAGCTTGGTTTTGCCGCATGCGCCGTTCGATCACTGGGGCATGGGTTACGCCGTAGTGTCCGGAGCGCTGACTTCCGGCCTCGGCTATGCGATCTGGTACACGGTACTGCCGTCGCTCAGATCCACGACTGCCGCGGTCATACAGCTGAGCGTGCCCGTGATCGCAACGTTTAGCGGCTACGTACTGCTCGCAGAGGCGATCACACCTCGCGTGATACTCGCCTCAGGCGCAATACTCGGCGGCATCGCCATCGTGGTTCTCGGCAGGCGGCGAGTCTAGGCGCGCTCATGCCGTGGACGAATACCCTTCAGTCGACGAAGCGCGTCAGGTCGGAGCATTGCACCAACACACCGACAGCCGCATTGAGGCCGGCGGCATCCTCTTGATCGAACCGCGCCAATTGAGGACTGTCGAGATCAAGCACTCCCAATAGACGTCCATCTTGGAGCAGCGGGATGACAATCTCCGATTGGGACGCAGCGTCGCAGGCAATGTGTCCCGGAAACAGATGCACATCCGGGACGACGACGGTTTCTCTGCGCTCTGCAGCGGTACCGCAAACGCCGCGACCGATGGCAATTCGCACACAGGCCACCTTGCCTTGAAAAGGCCCAAGCACGAGCTCACCTCCTTGCAGAAAGTAGAACCCCACCCAATTCAGAGAGGGCACTGCCTGATAGAGAAGCGCCGACATATTGGCGGCATTGGCGAGACCATTGCGCTCGTCAAGAAACAAGGCGGCCAATTGTGCCTTCAGCTCCAAGTAGTGGGCTGGCTTGGAAAGGCTGGCATCGGATTTTACGACATGCATTCGTCAACACCGCCCAGATAGGTGGACTGAATTGATGCGCCAATCGGCTCGATCAGCTCTGCAAATTGTACACCGAACCGCGTATCTGGGCGTACCGCCGATCCCAGCGCTGAATAGTTTACGGTCGTGCAGCTTTTCTGCGACCAACCCTCGTTGACGTAATTCGAGAAGACGGCGCGGCCATCCAATGCGGTAGGCGTGTGCAAGGTCTAACGGATGCCGCATGGTCCGTTAGCCGCATGGACGCGGAACGCATGATATCTTCTTGCCGCAATCTGGATGCCGGTGGGCGGGTCGTCGACTGGCGTTTTATGTGCCGAAAATCATGTCCTCTAAATGGGGCGATACGCGTTAATTGTGTCAAGCGGGCTCTCGCAGGACAGGCCGTCGAGGAGCAAGCATGAAGTCATTACAGGTTTTGAGGGCTGGAGCGGCAACAATTCTTCTGGCGGGCACCCTGCTCGGAGGCTGCGTAGTGGCGCCCGCGCCGGCTCCCTACCCTGCAGGGGTGGTGGCCGTCGCCCCGCCGGCCAGTCTTCACTGTGCTGGACAGGCGCCGATTCTAGCTCAATGCGGCACTGTTCTGGACGACGCGATTATCAGGAACTATGGCGAGTGAAGCGGCGGGTATTTCCCCATTTCATCCGGGCCGCTGGAATCGAGCAAGGGTTCCGAGGTGCCGAGACGCGAGATGTAATCAGCAAGAGCCGCCTTTTCTTGAGGGCGCATGCTGCGAAGCGCACTGGTCATTTCGGGCGGTGCGAGGCCCTTATGCAGGGCCGCGGCGGCCTCGATCTGCCGTTTCAAATAGGGGTAGTGTTGCCCCGCTATGCGCGGCACCCGATTGGCCGCTTCCCCTTGACCGGCGACGCCGTGGCAATCGGCACAAATGTGCGTGTACAGCTCCTGTCCCACGCGCAGATGCTCTCCCGAGCCTTTAACCGGATTGGGGTTCGGATCCAGGGCGGCGAGATAGCGTGCCAGCGCGATGATGTCATCTTGGCTGCTGACCGAGGGATGCGCTGTCACTATCTGCATGGCGGTATCCATCCGCGCTCCCGATCGGAACACGGCCAGCTGTCGTTCCAAATAGCGCTCTACCTGGCCTGCGAGGTTCGGGATGGCGCCGTCCGGCGAGCCCCAGGCGTTCGGTTGATGGCAAACCACGCAAGGCCTATAGAGTCGGCTGCCGTCCGATGGAGTCGGCGCCGCCTGCGCCACGCCAACCATTGCCAAGGTCAGCGCGACTTTGACCACAAGAGCCCGACATTGCCGACAGGGTCTTCGCATAGCGCTAGCTTAATCGTCCTGCGGAATGCCACATTCAGGGGATTTACCTACTTGAATGCTCGATCTATGTAACGTCGGGTGCCCCGAGCCGGCCCTGAAAATCGCGCCTCGGTGACTGGTACCATGCGGCGGGACCGCGCATTCGCGGCGCAGCTTGAATGGTCACTGATGAATTCTCCGACTGGATGTAAGATATTGAAGAGGCGATCGAGGCGTTGCATGCGGATTGCCGCGTGGATGGCAGCGGTCGCTGCCGCAGTGTCGATGCCGGCCGCGGGCGCGCCGTGCCTCGGCTGGTGGGCCGACGTCATGATTGCATCGCATCACATTCATCCGAATCGGCAATTCGACGATTTTAATCCCGGCGTCGGCTTCGAATGCTCGGTCATACCGCAATGGGCGGTGTCGGTCGGTTATTTTCGCAATTCCTTGGACCGGCCATCTTTTTATGCGGGCGCGCTGTATACCCCGCAGTTCGCGCACTGGGGGTGGTTTCGTCTGGGCGCGCTGGGCGGGATCATATCGGGCTACAACTTCGGGCGGTTCGGTGTGGGTGCGAATGGGCGAACCGGGCTCGTGGTAACGCCGACCGCGATCGCCCAATTTGGACGATTCGGTTTGAACGTCATCCTGGTCCCGCCGATCCCCGACGACAATCTACCGTTCACCCTCGGTTTTCAGGCGAAATATCGATTCAAATAGCGTGCGGCGGCCGTCCTCAACGCAAGCGCAATCGCTCGCCATATCCGGTCAGCTCCAAATAGCCGCGACCCACTACTCGATGGGTCTGGTACGCGCGTACCGCACCCTCCCAATAAATGGCGCCGGTCGAGAGCCGCGTGTCATTTTCTTGATCGTCGATCAAGGGTTCGAGATCGATTTCCTGCGACCCTGCGCGCACCCGCCATTGCACGGGATAGACAATCCCGCTGCGCGGCGATCGCCAGCTTCGTGTCGATGTAAATGTGACATCGAAGGGTGTCAGAATTTGCACCTTGCCGTCCGCGCCGCGCAGCGTGCCGCCCGCCCAGCGCGATTCATCGTGTGCGCCGCGGATGCGGAAGGCCATCAGCGCCGCGCCGTCATTCAAGTTGATGCCGATCCAGTCCCACCCGACCGCCTCGCCATCAAGGTATTCGCTCGACCACTCGTGATCGAACCACGCTTCGCCGCTCGCCGAATCGAGGCGCTCATTGCGGGCGACGGTTCCCGTGACGGTGAGGTGCGGCAGGCTGTAGTAGTAGCTCGCCGCGCGCGGAGCCGGACCCTTGCGGCTCATCCCGGAATCCCCATTGAGCAGGGGCGGTTGGGTGGTGGCAAGCTTCAGATGCAGAGAGAATTCCGCGGCGTCGATGTCGGCGGTGTAAACCCCCGCATCGCGTTTGAACGTCCAACGATCGATCCGAATGTCGGTATCGCCGCGGGCCGCGTCCGCCAGGCCTAAGCCGGCGCGGCGAATTTTCTGGTCCTGCCAGAGCCGTCCGCGCTTTGGATCGCTGATGGCACAGTGCGCGATGAGCAGCTGGTGCGGTGCAAAGGCACTCGGGTTATCGCGGGCGATGCCCGGATTCGTGCGAAAGAACGTGATTTGAAATCCGAGCGTTTCGCCGGCGTGGGTGGTGAGCCAACCGGTGACGTACCACCACTCGGTACGAAACTCGGGGTGGCTGCCGAAGTCGGCGGGAAATTCGATGGTGCGGCCCGGGGTGACGGCATCGTAGGCGGGTACGTCCGAAAGTGTCGGCGCGGATGCAAGTGCAAGCGCCGCGCCGGCCGCCAGAGTCAATTGCGCAGCGCGGCGGGTCACCAGTCCTCACGCACGGCGCGCACGACGTCATGACTCGTGGCGGTACGGCCGCTCCAAAGTGCCGTGACAGCGGCCGCGGCTATCAAGGTCTGGGAGAGAATAGCGAGCTGCCAGCCCGGTAGCGACAAATCGATGCTCCAATTGAACGACTGGCGATTGATCACATAGACCAGCACCAGGCTCAGCATACCGCCCAAGATCAAACCGTAAACGACGCCGAACAGGCTCATCACCGCGCCTTCGCTGGCGATCATGCCGATCACCTGTCTTCGCAGCATGCCGATGTGGCGCAACATGCCGAACTCGGCGCGGCGTGCGAGGGCGGTTGAACTCGCGGCGAGGCTCACGCCGACGAGGCCGATGATGACGGCGACGGCTTCGAGCGCATAGGTGATCGCGAAGGCCTGATCGAACAACCGGAGCGAGCGTTCGCGCAGGGCGGTACTGGTCAGAATGTCGAGCGAATCCGCGCGTGCGAAACAGCCGCGCAATGCTGCCTCCGCGGCGGCCGATGTGGTGCGGCCGTTGAGCCAAACGGCGCCTTCGTTCACGCTCGAGTCGCCGGTGGCTTCGACATAGGCCGTGCGGGTGATCACGATCGCGCCGAACGCGCGTGCGTAGTCTCGCCATATCCCCGCGATCGTGAAGCGCCGGTTCCGCCCGCCGAGCGGCAGAGCGAGGGTATCCCCCAATTGGTATCCGTAGAGATCTTGCAGCGCCTCTGAAATCCAGGCGGGCTCCATATCCGCGGGCAGCGGCAATTGCAGGCGTCGCAGCAGCGGCAAGGCATCGGCGACTTGCGCGCCGGTTGAATCGCGTGCGATCAGCGTGACCGGAGCATGCGCGACGTCGAGCAGCAATTGCCGGGTGCGTCGGAATTCTATTCTCGAAACTCCCGGGACTGCGGCAAGCCGTGCTTGATCCGCGGGCGACCAGTATGCGGTGTCATTGCCGAGCGGTTCGCGCATCTGCATGTCGGCAGGCAGCAGCTTACCCAACCAATGCTCGAACGATGCTCGAAATGAGTACACCATGATCGCCATCGCCACCATGAGACTGAAGCTCACGATGACCGATGCAAGACTCAACGTCGAGAGTCCGACATTCTCACGGAGCTGCGCGATCGCCGTGTCCGCAACCGCCACGCCGGTACGCGGCGCGATCTGCAGAATCTTCACCCACAGAACGGGCACCAACAGCACCGCGCCGAAAAGCAGCGCGGCGATCGCGGCGTAGCCGAACACGGGAAGCCCGCCAACGGCAGGGAGTGTCGTCAGCAACGCGCCGACCGCGAGCAGCGCGACGCCGATGCGCCAGCTGCGGGCAGCGACCACCGTGTAATCGACATCGCCTCCCTTGAGCGAACGTGCCGGCGGTTGCCGAGCGGCATTGCGCGCCGGCAACCACGCCCCCAGGGTGGCGACCGAGGTGCCGATCACCATAAAAAGGAGCAAATTCAGGGGCGCCGCGCGCAGGATGGCACTCGCACTATGCAGAGCGGATTTTGCGGTATGCAGTTGCGCGTTGCCGAGATCACCCGCGACCCATTGCAACACCGCAGTGGCGCACACCAGGCCGAGGACGATGCCGGCGAGCGAGCCCAGCAACCCAAAGGTCGCCCCTTCGCCAATCAGGGCGAGCTGCAATTGACCGCGAGTCACGCCCAGCGCGCGCAAGAGACCCAAGGATCCGCGCCGGCGCAGCACCGAAAGGGACTGCGTGGAAAAAACCAGGAACGCGCCGGTCAACAGGGCAACCAGCGCCAGCATATTCAGATTGACCCGGTACGCCCGCGTGGCCGTCACGGTGCGGTCGCGCTCGACTTGAGGTGCGACGGCGAGAATCCCCGGAGGGAGCCTTCGCCTAAGCGCCACGCGGAACGAGTCGACGTCCACGCCGGGTTCCAGGCGCAAGTCGATGCGGTTCACCCGGCCGATCTTCTCGAATATCCATTGCGCGGAGGCTATGTCCATAAGACCCAAGTCTTGACCGTAGGTTGCTTCGGATAGGATGCCGACGACATGCAGCGACTTTGGCGCATCGCCGACAATGATCGGCAACCGATCGCCGCGCTTTAGCGCAAGCTGTTGCGCGGCGCTGTTGCTCAAAAAAATGCCATCGGGTTTGAGAAGATCGAAGATGTCGCCCGCTATATCGCCGATGAGCGCGGGTTGCAAAGCGGCAGCGCGGAAAGTGTCCAAACCGAGCACCTTGAGCGTATCGCGGCGTCCGGGCAAAGCGACCTCGAGCTCGAGCACCGGACTTGCCAGTTTCACGGCAGGGTCGCGCGCGAGCGTAACGAAGAGGTCTTCCGCAAATCCCTCACGCGGACCGCGCACCACGATGTCGGGCTCTCCGACCAGCCGTTTCGCCGCCACGTTGAATTCCCCCAGGGCGACGGTGTTGATCAGATAGACGGCGGCGCCGAGCGCCACCCCGAGCGCGATCGCGAGTACCGTGACCGACAGACGCACCGGCTGCTCGCGCCACTGCGACAGCAGCAACATGCGACAAATCGTCAATGAAGCACCGGCTTGGGTGGCATTGTTCATGGCGCCGACATCAGGGGCTTGAGCCCCTGTCCGTCGAGCACCAGGATGCGATCGGCGGTGTCCGCGGCGGCACGCGAATGCGTGATCAATATGCCGGCTCCGGCGTTCGCCTTGACTTGGGTGCGCAGCAACGCGAGCGTTTGCGCCGCACTGCGCGGATCGAGGTTCCCGGTCGGCTCATCCGCGAGCATCAACCGCGGTCTGTGCACCAGCGCTCGAGCGATCGCAATCCGTTGTAACTCGCCGCCGGACAGCTCGCGCGGAAGGCGCCGCGCCAAGGTTGCGATTCCGACCGCCTCGAGCATGTGCGCCGTTCGCTGAGTGCGTTCCGGCTCGGCCACGCGCAACAGTTCGAGGGGCAGGGCGACGTTTTGTTCCACGGTGAGATACGGCAGGACGTGAAAGGCTTGAAACACGAATCCCACCGAGCGACGGCGCAGCAGCGTGATCGCGTCGTCATCCATGAGCGACAGATCGATACCCTCCAGCCATATGCGGCCGGAGTCCGGGCGGTCGAGACCGGCCAGCAAATTCAGCAGCGTCGATTTGCCGACGCCCGATTCGCCCATGATGGCAAGGTATTCGCCGCGCCGCAGTTCGAGTTTCAAGCCTTCGAAAATCGGCGCACCGTCGTGCCGAAAGCGCTTGCTCAGATTCTCGAGCCGCACGACGGCGCTCCCGGCCTCCATGACCTTGCGGTCAAGCAGCGTCGACACCGATCATGGCCTTGACCTCCAGGAAGTCGCGCAGTCCATACTCTCCGTATTCGCGCCCATTGCCGGACATTTTAAAACCCCCAAATGGAGTCCTCATGTCGCCCGAGGCTCCGTTCAACGCCACCTGGCCCGCGCGGATGCGGCTTGCCACGCGCCGCGCCCGAATATTGTTCTGCGACCACACGTAAGCCGCGAGCCCGTACGGGGTATCGTTGGCGATTTGCACGGCCTGTTCCTCGGTCTCGTACGGCAAGATGCACAGCACCGGACCGAAGATCTCCTCACGTGCAATCGTCATCTCGTTGCGTACGGATGAAAAGATCGTGGGCCGGACGAAGTAGCCTTTGGTCAAACCCTGCGGGCGCCCGGTGCCGCCAGCGATGATCTTCGCGCCTTCCGCGATGCCTTTTTCGATATATCCCTCGACGCGATCGAATTGCACTTTGGAAACCACCGGACCCACCGTGGTGCCTTCCGATGTCGGGTCCCCCACGACCACAGATGCGGTGATGCGTTTGGCGATCGCTTCGACTTCGGCGAGTCTGGCCGTTGGCACCAGCATGCGCGTCGGTGCATTGCAGGATTGCCCCGAATTCTGGAACACGTGCAACACGCTCTGCTTCACGGCGCGCTCGAAGTCGGCATCATCCAACAGTATGTTCGGCGATTTGCCGCCGAGCTCCTGGTGCACGCGCTTGACCGAAGTCGCGGCATTTTTCGCCACTTCGGTGCCGGCCCGCGTCGAGCCGGTAAAGGACACCATATCGATGTCGCGATGCGAGGAGAGCGGCGCACCGACGTTCGGACCATCGCCGTTGATCAAATTGAACACGCCGGCGGGGACGCCCGCGTCCTGCATCACTTTGGCCCATATAATCGCGCTGAACGGCGAATATTCGGAGGGCTTGAGGACCATGGTGCAGCCGGCGGCGAGCGCCGGAACGACTTTCGCGGCGACTTGGTTCATCGGCCAATTCCACGGCGTGATCAACGCGCATACGCCGACCGGCTCCAGCACCAGCCGCGTGGTTCCTTGCATCTGTTCGAATTGAAAGGTCTTCAGAACCTCGATCATGGCGCTGATGTGCCCAACGCCGATGCGGGTCTGCGAGCCCTTGGCGAGCTTGATCGGCGCACCCATTTCGATGCAAATCGCCCGGGCAATTTCGTCGTAGTGGGCGTTGTAGGCGGCGAGCACGCGTTCGAGCAGCGCGAGCCGCTCCGCCGGAGTGGTGCGCGAATAGCCCTCGAAGGCACGCCGTGCTGCAGCGACCGCACGGTCCACGTCCTTGGGGCCACCCATGGAAATGATGCCTGCGACGGCTTCCGTGGCGGGATTGATGACTTTGAATTCGGTGGCTTCGATCGGATCGACCCAGGCGCCATCGATGTAAAAACGTCGATTATCGTACATCATCAAACTGTCTCTCCGAATGGTGAAATCCTTTATTTCATTCTACTCGTTGACCCCGTGTCGCGCTGCGACTAATGTCGTCGGCCGACCACGGCCGACCGGCGGGACTGCCCAAACATATCATTTCGCCCGGACTTTTCGGTCGCAGTTCGCATTTCTTCAAGTTGGCAATTCTGTTGCTTCGCTAAACGAATTAGCCTTGATGCCGGCGAGGTTTCGAGAGCGCTTTTTGGGACGCCGTGGGAGTTTTCTCATATGCCGCGTAGGGCACGGTTGGTTTTGCTATTCGGCCTTGCGTGCTGCGGGGCGTCGATTGCCGGACAAGCGCGCGCGGCGGGTCCGGAATTCAACCCAGTGCGCATGCACCCGGTTGCAATCGGTCCCGAAACCCATCGTCTGATCGTCGGATTTCTCGCAACGCCGGACAACGCCGTGACCAAGACGGTGATGTCCCGGACGAGAGGGCGACGCTACAGCATCACGCAGGCGCAGACGTCGGGAGCCGACGTCACGGCCTTGGCGCAACGCGTCGGGCTGAATCTGACGCGCTCTCGCCAATTTACGCCCAGCATGCATGTCCTGTTCTTGCAGAAGACCCTGTATGGCGCGGACGTCCTCACCGTTCTTGGGAAGCTGCGCGCAGATCCGGCGCTGCAATTCGCCGACGTGGACGCACTCCGCTACCCGGTGCTCGTGCCCGCAAATCCGCTGTTCGGTCCCACGCCGGGCGTGGCGAGCGGCCAGTGGTACTTGAATACGCCGGGCCCGCAAACGGTGGAGGGCGTTCAGACCACGGACCTTGCGGCGACGGATGCCGTGTCCGCGTGGAACATCACCACCGGCAGCCCCGGCATCGTGATCGCCGATGTGGATACCGGCGTGCTCTTCGATCACCCCGATTTGCTGCGGGCGGGTCTCGGCGGACGTTTGCTACCGGGCTATGATTTCGTGGGTCCGGACTATAATCCGAAGAGCCCCTACAATGCGCTGGGCACCTTTGACATCGCCAACGACGGCGACGGATGGGACCCGGATCCGTCCGATCCCGGCGATTGGATCAGCCAAGCGGACATCGATAATCCGAACCAGCTATTCGCCAACGACGCGGTTTCTAACAGCAGCTGGCACGGTACCCGGGTGGTCGGAGTCTTTGGCGCGATCACCGACAACAATGTCGGCACCGCCGGCATGACCTGGGGATCACCGAGTCGACCGGGACCGTGGGTTCTGCCGGTGCGCGCGCTCGGCAAGGGCGGCGGCTACGACTCCGACATCATCGCCGGCATCGAGTGGGCCGCGGGCATGACGGTCACCCACTCGGCTGGTCCCGCCGTTCCCGACAACCCGTACCCTGCCGACATCATCAATTTGAGTTTGGCCGGCGAGAGCTCCTGTTCGAGCGACTATCAAACCGCCCTTGCCACGGTCACCGGCATGGGCGTGCTGGTGGTCGCCTCTGCCGGCAATAGCGTCACGCCCGTGACCGGGACTTCCTCGGTCGAGGCGCCCGCCAATTGCAGCGCTTCGGTGCCCGGTATGATCGCCGTGGCCGGCCTGCGAAATGTCGGCACCAAAGTGGGCTACAGCAGCGCCGGGCCCGAGATCGGTGTGGGTGCCCCTGCGGGCAATTGCATCAACAGCACCGGCGCCTGCCTGCGATCGATCGACACGACGACCGACCTCGGCACCACCGTCGCGCTGAGCGGTTCCGGTTACAGCTACACGAACGAAACGAATGAGAGCGTCGGCACGAGCTTCTCGGCTCCCATCGTTTCCGGAATCGCGGCGCTCATGCGCTCGGTCAACAACAATCTGACCCCGGAGCAATTGGTGGCGCGCATCCAAGCCAGCGCCACTCCTTATCCGCCCAACACTGGCTGGTCTCCCGGTGTGTCCAACTTTGGATCCGGCCACCGATCAATGCTCCTGCCTATCATCCGGCCAATGCGGCGCCGGCATGGTGAATGCTTACCACGCGGTGCAGGCCGCGCAACAGCCGATCGGCGTCATCGCGATCCCCGCCGTGGTCGCCCCGGGCAGCGTATTCGATGCCAACGGCAGCGTTGCCGCTTGCAACACCAGTGTGGCGCCTGCGGTGCCGCTCCGCATCGCCTCTTATCTCTGGACGGCCAGTCCGGCGAGCATCATCGTGAGCGGCGAGCAGACGCCGCAAGTCACGGTAAATCCCATGGCCGGGATGCTGACATTGACGGTGACGGACTCTGCCGGGAATGCCGACGTGGAAACCGTCACGCTCACCGCAAACTCGGCGACCAGCACCGCGCCCATATCCGCGGGCACCAGCGCCACGGCATGCCCGGCCAAGTTGAACGTGAACCCGTCCGCGCCAACCGTTGCGGAGACCTTTTTCCCGGCGAGCGTCGGCGAGAACGCGGTCTCCACGCTGGCGATCACCTTGTCGAATCCAAACGGCTTCACGCTCATCCAATCGAGCTTCAGCGCGACGCTGCCCGGCAATCTGCTGATTGCAACCACGCCCGCGCTGGCGACGACTTGTACGGGCGCGGGTATGTCGCTGACGAATACCACGACGTCGCTCAAGCTGAGCGGCGCCCGCATACCGGCGAGCGGCAGTTGCACGATCACGGTGCCGATCGCTGGCGCGTCGGCCGGAAGTTACGCGAGCGTGATTCCGGCGCAAGCCTTGAGCACCGTGCCCGCCGGCGGAAATAGCGCGAGCGCGAGCGCCACACTGACCGTGACAGCGCCAATGAGCAGCGGCGGCGGGGGTGGCGGGGCATTGCAATGGCTGGATCTGCTGTTCCTCGGCGGGATTCTGCTGGCGCGCAGGTTAGAATGGGCGGCATGATCCAAGCGAACGCTTTGCGCACCCTGGTCGAATCCGTGAAGACTCACCGCGACGCGCGAGGCGGCGTATTCGAGCCCCTCAATGACGCGGAACTCGCGCGGCAAAAAAACGTGCACGTGGTGCTGACCCACCCCAACGAGGTGCGCGGCAATCACGGCCACCAAACAGCCATTGAGACGACCACGGTCGTGGGTCCCTGCCTGGTGCGACTGAAGGAAGCAGGGGGTATTCGCGATGTTGACGTGCCGGCGGGCGAGATCTGGCGATTCACCATACCGCCGGGGGTGGTTCACGCCTTTCGCAATACGGGCGATGAGGTCATGATGCTCGTTTCATTCAGCACCCGCCCGCATGACCCGGCGGGCAGCGATACGGTGCGCGAGCAGATACTCTAGGAAAAGCCGAGCTCGTATCCGCGCTTGAAATCCCGGATGTGCTTCTCCATCCAGGTGCGCGCGAGTTCGCTGCGCCGCAGTTTGATCGCGCTCGTGATCCGCCTCTGCGCCTCGGCGATTCGTGCCCGCGCCTGCGGTACCCGGTCGATGAGTCGTGTGAGCGTCGGTGCGAGCAAGAGATTGAGCGGCGCCTGCGATAGAGCGAGAACTTGGTTGCCGCTCGCGGACGCTACCAGCGTAAAGAAATCGACCACCGCGCACACGGCCGCTTCGGTATCCGCCGCATTGCGCTTGAAGCGCGCGCTGGTGCGGACCAAGTCGCGCAAGTGCGCCGGGGTGCGTCGCGCCGCCGCGTATTGCGCCGCCGCCGGCTCGATGGCCATCATCGCCTCCCACAACTCGAGAAAGGTCACATCGTGGAGCGCGAGCGCCCGACTCACCCCGGAACTCACGTGCCGCGGTTCGGGGCGTGTGACCCTCAAGCGCTTTTCGCCGCGGCCGCGGCCCAGCAGGCCCTGGGTTTCCAATTCGCGGATGGCCTCGCGAACGGTGGAGCGGTTGACGCCGAATTGGCGGGCGAGATCGGCTTCGGACGGCAGCGGATCGCCGGCCCGCAGCGACCGTTCGACGATTCGCTGCTCGATCACATTCGCTATCTGACGGTAGGCCGGATGATCGTCCAGCGGTTCGAACAAGTCGCTCAACCGACCTCTCCGAACAACTCTCGGCCGATCAACATTCGGCGGATCTCCGAGGTGCCGGCGCCGATCTCGTAGAGTTTGGCGTCGCGCAGCAGGCGTCCGGTCGGATAGTCGTTGATGTAGCCATTGCCCCCCAGCAGTTGAATCGCGTCCAGGGCGGCGCGAGTCGCCGCCTCGGCGCAGAATAGAATACAGGCGGCGGCATCCTTGCGGGTCGCGTCGGCCCGGTCGCAGGCGGCGGCGACCATGTAGGCGTAGCTGCGGCAGGCGTTGAGCGCGGCATACATGTCCGCGAGCTTGCCTTGGATCAGTTCGAAGGTGCCGATCGGTTGGCCGAACTGACGGCGTTCGCGCACGTACGGGACGGCGACATCGAGCGCCGCGGCCATGATTCCCAAGGGGCCGCCGGAGAGCACCACGCGCTCAAAGTCGAGGCCGCGCATGAGCACGCTGACCCCCTGGTCTTCCTCGCCGAGCAGGTTCTCGGCGGGCACCTCGCAGGCATCGAACACGAGCTCGCTGGTGCTCGAACCGCGCATCCCGAGCTTGTCCAATTTCTGAGCCGGCCGGAATCCGGTGAAACCCGCTTCGATGATGAAAGCGCTGATGCCGCGCGCACCGGCCTCGGGGTTGGTCTTCGCATATACCACCAGCACATCCGCTTCCGGACCGTTGGTGATCCACATTTTTCGGCCATCGAGCACATAGCGATCGCCGCGCTTGTGCGCTTTGAGCTGCATGGAGACGACATCCGACCCGGCGCTCGGCTCCGACATGGCGAGTGCGCCCACGTGTTCGCCGCTGATCAGTTTGGGCAAATAGCGCCGCTTCTGCTCCCCGGTACCATTCAGCGCCAGCTGGTTGACGCACAGGTTCGAGTGCGCTCCGTAACTCAAGCCCACGGCGGCCGATGCCCGCGATATCTCCTCCATCGCCACCGTGTGCGCGAGATAGCCGAGGCCGGCGCCGCCGTCCTCGGGCGCGACGGTGAGGCCCAAAAAGCCGAGGTCGCCCAACTCCCGCCATAAATCGCGCGGAAACAGGTTGCTGCGGTCGATCTCGTTGGCGCGCGGCGCAAGGCGCTCGTGAGCGAAGCGCCGGGCTTGATCGCGTACGGCATCGATCACGTCGCCCAGGCCGAAATTGAACTCGCGGTAGGCGGCGCCGGACATGATCAGAGGATCGCCATTGTGAACGTACCCATTGTCATCGGACCCACAATCGTTGGATAATCGGACTGTCCGACAATTGTGCCACTAGGTTGGCTCCATTGACAATGGCGGGAAGCAAGACGATGGCCAAGATTCGCTCGAATATCGACCCCCGGTCTCCCGAATTCGTCGCCAACTGCGCCGCCATGCAGGCCTTGGTGGCGGAATTGCGCGACATATTGCAGCGCAATGCGCTGGGCGGAAGCGCTGCGGCGCGGGATAAGCACCGTGAGGCCGGCAAACTTTTGGCGCGCGAGCGGGTGGATGCCTTGCTCGATCCCGGCTCGCCGTTTTTGGAACTCTCGGCGCTCGCGGCACAGGGCGTCTACGACGACGATTTGCCGGGCGCGGGACTGGTCACCGGCATCGGTCGGGTCAGCGGAAGAGCCTGCATGGTGGTCGCCAACGATCCGACCGTGAAGGGAGGGACCTACTACCCGCTCACCGTGAAGAAGCACCTGCGGGCGCAAGAGATCGCCGGCGAGAATGCCTTGCCGTGCATCTACCTGGTGGAGAGCGGCGGCGCATTCCTACCGAAGCAGGACGAGGTATTCCCGGATCGGGAGCATTTTGGGCGGATATTCTTCAATCAAGCGCGACTCTCGGCTCAAGGGATCGCACAGATCGCGGTGGTGCATGGATCCTGCACCGCCGGCGGCGCGTATGTGCCGGCCATGTCCGATCACGCGATCATCGTGCGCAACCAAGGCCGCGTGTTTCTCGGCGGCCCACCGCTGGTGCGTGCGGCGACGGGGGAGGAAATCGACGCCGAGTCGCTCGGCGGTGCCGATGTGCATTGCCGGCGCTCGGGCGTGACCGATTACTACGCCGAGAACGATACGCATGCACTCGCGTTCGCGCGCCGCGCGGTCGCGCGCCTGCGCGCGCCGGCCGCCGCCCATGCGCCGGGACGCTCGGCCGAACCGGATTATGATCCGCTCGAACTGTATGGAATCATTCCCCCGAGTGCGCGCAAACCCTACGATGTGCGGGAAATCATTGCCCGGCTGGTCGACGCCTCGTGGTTCGATGAATTCAAAGCGCTGTACGGAACCACCCTGGTATGCGGATTTGCCGATATCCACGGGTTTCCGGTCGGCATTTTGGCCAACAACGGCATTTTGTTTTCCGAAAGCGCCTTGAAGGGCGCGCACTTCATCGAGCTTTGCTGTCGCGAGGGTATCCCGCTGGTGTTTTTGCAAAATATTTCGGGCTTCATGGTGGGACAGGCGGCCGAGGCGGGCGGCATCGCCAAGGACGGTGCGAAGCTGGTCACCGCGGTCGCTTGCGCGGCAGTACCGAAGTACACCATCGTGATCGGTGGCAGCTTCGGCGCCGGTAACTACGCGATGTGCGGGCGCGCGTATGGTCCACGCCTGCTGTTTCAGTGGCCCAATGCGCGAACCTCGGTAATGGGCGGCGAGCAAGCCGCCAGTGTCTTGGCCACCATCAAGCGCGAGGCGCTCGAGCGCGCCGGCGGGGCATTGAGCGAGACCGAGGAAGAGCAATTGAAGGCGCCGATTCGCGAGCAGTTCGAGCGTCAAGGGCGGCCGATTTACGCGTCCGCGCGGCTCTGGGATGACGGCGTGCAGGATCCCCTCGACACGCGGCGCGCGCTCGGACTCGCGCTCGCAATGACTGCATCGCGGCAAGGCGCCGCCACTCAGTTCGGCATCTTTCGGATGTGAGCTAACTCATGCCCCGCAAGCTCCCGCAACGCCTGCTCATCGCCAATCGCGGTGAAATTGTCTGCCGAATCGCGCGCACCGCGCAGCGTCTGGGATGGACCGTCATTGCGCTCTACTCGGATGCGGATCGTGGCGCGCAGCACGTACGCGTGGCGGATGAGGCGTATCGCCTGGGGCCATCACCGGCGGCGCACAGTTATCTCGATCAGGCGCGGGTGATCGATCTCGCGCGCCGTGTTGGCGCCGACGCGGTCCATCCGGGCTATGGTTTTCTGTCGGAGAATGCGGATTTTGCGCAGGCTTGCGTCGATGCCGGGTTGACGTTCGTAGGTCCGCCAGCGCAGGCCATTCGCGCCATGGGCTCGAAGAGTGAGTCCAAGGCGGCGATGGCGGCGGTAGGAGTGCCGGTGGCTCCTGGCTACCACGGCACCGAGCAATCGACGGAGCGGCTGAGCGCCGAGGCTGCGCGGATCGGCTTTCCCTTGATCATCAAGGCGAGTGCCGGGGGGGGCGGCAAGGGCATGCAGGTGGTACGCTCGGCAAGCGAGGTGGTGGCGGCCATCGAGTCGGCGCAACGGCTGGCGCGAACCGCGTTCGGCGAGGACCGCTTGCTGCTGGAGCGCTACTTTCCGAAGGCGAGGCACGTCGAAGTGCAAATATTCGCGGACGCCCAAGGTGAAATCGTCGCCTTGCACGACCGGGATTGCTCGGTGCAGCGACGGCATCAAAAGATCATCGAGGAGGCGCCCGCGCCCGGTCTGCGGCCGAACGTTCGCACCGCGATGGCGCAGGCGGCCATCACGGCGGCGCGTGCGGTCCTCTACGTGGGCGCGGGCACGGTCGAGTTCTTGCTCGATGAGGCGCAGCATTTTTACTTCATGGAAATGAATACCCGGCTGCAGGTCGAGCATCCAGTCACCGAATTCATCACCGGCATCGATCTGGTGGAGTGGCAGCTGCGTATCGCGCGCGGCGAGCGATTGCCGAACAGCGCGGCCGAAATAACCCAGCGCGGCGCCGCCATCGAGGCCCGGCTCTATGCGGAGGATCCGGCACATGACTATCTACCGAGCGTCGGGCGGATCTCGCACCTGCGGTGGCCGCCGGCGCAGTCCGACTTGAGAATCGATAGCGGTGTCGAGGCGGGCGACGAAGTTTCCCCGTATTACGATCCGATGCTCGGTAAGCTTATTGCCTGGGGTGATTCGCGGACCGAGGCCGCCAATCGTTTGGCGAAGGCGCTCGCCGAACTGGAGGTGGTCGGCGTGACCACCAATCGTGCGCTCTTGATGAGCGTACTCGCCGATGCCGAGTTTCGCCGTGCGCCGGTGCCGACCGATTTTCTCGAGGTGCGGCGCGCACACTTGGAGTTCGGCGAACCCCGCCCCACGGCGCAGGACGCCGTGCTGGCCGCTTTGTGGTGCGCGACCCGCGAAACGAATCGGGGCGCACTGTGGGCCGACACCACCGGTTGGCGACTGGCGGGCGCGCTAGGCGCCCGGTGGCGGGTCGGCGCTGAGTGGGTGACGATCGAAAGGACGGCGGGCATGAGTTACCGGGCTCGTGTCGGCGGCGCATGAGTACATGCTCGGCGTCATGGATCGCGCGCAGTCATCGTTCGAGGTTGAAATCGCGGGACGCATTCGCCGCCTGCGCATCCTTGAGACCGGCCAGGACCTGGACCTATTTGACGGCGGGCGGCACGTGCAATTGCGCGTGGGGTTCACCGAGGATGCGCTGCAGGCCGCGGAGCTGACCGATGCTGGCTCCTTGGTCACGCCGCTACCGGGCACCGTGGTCGCAGTGCACGTCAGCCAGGGACAGCGGGTCGAGCGCGGTGCGCCGCTCATGACGATCGAGGCCATGAAAATGGAACATACGGTGACGGCTCCTTACGCCGGCATCGTCGATCGACTGCCGTACGGCTTGGCTGATCGGGTGGCGGAGGGCGCCGTCTTGGTCGAGCTTTCGCCGCTCGACGGGTGAGTTTTAGGAGCCTGTCTTAAGTATTCCGCGTGGCCGCGTCGGCTTCGGCGTTCGCCAGTGGCGGCAGGCTGATCTTGAATCGGGTTTCGTGCCCCCGCAGGCTCGCCAGCGCGATCTTTCCGCCGGCTTCGTGGATGTAGCGCCGCACCAACGACATGCCGCTGCCGTGCTGGGTTCCGCCCGGCGAATTTTCGAGCGTGGTGTAGCCGGATTTGAATATGAGTTTGATGGCTTCCCGATCGCGCAGGCGCGCAGCCGCCTCGCCGGTCACTACGCCCTTCGCGATGGCGGTCGCGCGTACCTGATCCGGATCGAGGCCGCAGCCGTCATCTTCGAACAGGAACTCGAAGCCCTTCTCGGACAGGGACTTGAATTCCAACCTCAGGGTGCCGTTTGGCGACTTGCCGGCCGCTTGGCGATCGGGCGGGGTCTCGATGCCGTGCATCACCGAATTGCGAATGAGCTGAATGGCGACGTTTTTAATCGCCGACTGATAGGTCGGCGGAACCAACTGCAGACCCTGGCAATCGAGAACCACGGTCTTGTTGTGCTCCTGCGCCACGTGCTCGGTGAGCGATCGCAGGGTGCTCTCGAGGCTTCCCGCCGGGGCCGAGCGCTGAGCGCCGGGCAGCGGCTTCGGTTCGGTCTTGTCGGGCACAAATTTCGGCGCATGTATGATTTGAGTGCCGTTATCCGTCACGCTCGGTGCCTGTGCCAGCGCACCGGCGTTGCGCACCGGCGCCGCGGATTGGGTCAGGGATTTGAGCGAAGCGAATTGGCCGTAGAGTTGGTCCAATTTGACCGCGAGCGGCAGGAACTCGCTGCCGCTCAAGGATTTGCGGCTGCGCAAATCATGTAACGAGTCCTCGAACAATCGCGCCGCGCCTTCCAGGGCGGGGAGCTTGAATGCCGCGGCGTCTCGCCTGACCCGATCGGCCTCATCGAGAGCCTCTTCGAGTTTGTGGCGGAATGCGTCCTCCTCCCGAGCCGGTTTCTTCAAGATCGAGTTGATGGTCTTCATCGAAGCTTCGGTCCGTTGTAAAAAGGCGGCGAAGCGCGTGCCGCCCATGTGCAGGACAGCGCGCAGGATTTCGCCTTGCATCTGAACCTGCAGCCGCAGCTCTTCTAATTCGCGAGTCATTTGCGCGTGCGCCGTGACGTCGGTGACTCGCACCAGCCACAGGCGCGCCTCACCCGGAGTGTCGATCGGGTGAAACTCGAACGAATAATGCGCGACCTCGAATGAGCCGTCGGGATTTGCGAGGCGGACGTCGACGTGCTTCAGCGGATTCGGCTCGGCAGGTTCCGGGTGCGGCGCGGATCCGATCAGTCCGGCGACATATTTTCTCGCCACCGCAATGATCTTGGCGGTCACAAGAGGTGCGAGCAGCCGGTCGAAGCTCAGATCGCTGAAATCCTCGCGGCGAAACAAGGTGGTCAGTGATTGCGATACCTGCGGCCGGATTTTATTGGTGCCGTCGAGCAGAAACAGGCCCTGTTCGCTGTTCGCGAGAATGGTCTCGGTCAGCCGGTTGCTGGCACCGAGTAGTTCCTGCTTCTCGCGCTCGTGGCGCTTGGCCGTGATAAACATGGATCTCAAGCCTGCCAAAGCGGGGGGCGGGGGGGCTTGATGAGTGTCACACCCTCGAGCGTTTTATGACATATGCTGCGCTGAGTTCGGGTTGGATGTGACCGGCGTCGCAATACCGCGAACGAATTTCACGCGACGGCGGCGGTTGTGGGCGCCAAGTCCGCCAGGAGTTCATCGGCCGAGCCGTAGCGCTCCTCTGGGCGCTTCGCCATCAGACGGTCGAGAAGGGCCTGTTGGTCGGCCACATTGGGCGGCAGGCGCGGAATCGGCGAAGTCGCATGCTGGGTCATGATGTCCATGGCGCTTCGGCCGCCATACGGGCGCTGGCCGGTGAGCATCTCGTAGAACATCACTCCCAGACTGTATAAATCAGTCCGTGCATCGACGCGCCGCCCCTGGGATTGTTCCGGACTGATGTAGTAGGGGGAGCCCAGGACTTGACCAGCGCCCGTCGTGCTCGCATCGTCGAGCGATCGGCGCGCCAATCCGAAATCGATGAGCACGGGGGAATTGTCTTCGCGCAACATGACGTTGGCGGGCTTGAGATCGCGGTGCAGGATCCCGAACACGTGAATGACGCGCAGCGCTTCGGCGATGGAGCGCAGGTAGTACAGACTGTCGTCGATGCTCATGGGATTGCGCAGTCGATCGCGCAAATCGCCGCAGGGAATGTATTCCATCACGAGGTATTGATGCTGCGGCAATGCCCCGAAATCATAGATTTCCGCGATGGCGCGATGCGCGATGCTCGAGATGATTTCGTATTCCCGCTGGAAGCGTTCGGCATCATCTAATTCGCGAGCGGAGGTGCCGCGGCTCATCACCTTGAGTATCACGTTGCGCCGCAGCCGCTCGCTCCTGGCGAGGTAGACGGACGAAAAATTGCTGGTGGCGATCTCCTTGACGATGCTGTAGCCGGGTACTCGGATCGACGGCGCGTCATTCGCGGGTGCGATCAGCGCTTCCGCCTCGACGGCCGCGGCGCGCTGCTTCGCACTCGCTTCGGCCACGGCTTGCAGCAGCGAGTCGCGGGTAAGGCTCGCCATCGGCAGGTAATCCTTGGCGCCGCACTTCATTGCCCTCACCGCCGCGAGCTCGCTGCCGTTCTCCGCGAGGATGATGCAGTGCAAGTTCGGCTGCGCGCGCAGCATCTGCCCCACCTGATCGAGCCCGGCGCTTGCCAGCGCTTCGTTGCCGAAGTTGATTTGCACGACCACGCCGTCCGGCGTGCGCTCTTGGACCAGTCGCACCAAAGCGGCCGGCTCCGCCGCAGGCGCAGTGGTCACCTGGGCGCTCGGCCAATGACTGCTCACGTGATGGGTCAGCCATTGCAGGCGCTTGGAATCGCTGCCCACCACCAAAAGGACTGGACCGGTCGCATCAGGCATAAGCTCGAGGCCTAGACTAAGGAGCACCAGAGTAGCCGCTGGCGCACCCGAATGGCGCGTCGGGAATTCACAATTCTGGCGGCCCGCTGCGCTGATGCGCCCCTGGAGGCCCCTAAATGCGAAAAACCTGGATATCCGAGCCCGAAAGCCTGGAAAATTGCAACCAACACCCCGACATCACAGTCTGCTGTGGGTGGCTTAGATAAATTTCTCAAAGGGTAGGTCGCATGGGAAGCATCAGAATTTGGTCGCTCGCGGTGGTCGCGGTCGTCTTGGTGGTGGTGGCTCATCAACACCGGGCTACCGACGCCGGTATGTGGGCGCGGCAGCCGCCGGTGGCGGCCGCGGCGACGGTTACGCCCGCCTCCGCGCCGCCGGCAAGCCGAGTCACCGGGCTACCGGATTTCTCCGGGTTGGTCGCCGACAACGGCGCGGCCGTGGTCAATATCAGCGTCGTTGAAAAGACGCAGAAACTCGGCACTACGGCTGACGAGGGCGATGACGATTCCATGTCGCAGTTCTTCCATCGCTTCCAGCTGCCGAGCCCCGAGCACATGCCGCCGAGCCGCGGCATCGGCTCCGGCTTCATCATCACGCCGGACGGGTACGTGCTGACCAACGCGCACGTGGTGGCGGATGCGTCGGAAGTGACGGTGAAACTCACCGATCGGCGGGAATATCGGGCCAAAGTCATCGGCGTCGACAAACGCAGCGATGTGGCCTTGATCAAAATACCCGCAACCGGCCTGCCGACCGTGCACTTCGGCGACCCGGCGCGCATCCGGCCCGGTCAATGGGCGATCGCCATCGGTTCACCGTTTGGATTCGAGAATAGCGTGACCGCGGGCGTGATCAGCGCGGTCGGACGTCCCCTGCCCGACGACAGCGGCAGCTCTTTCGTGACCTTCATTCAAACCGATGCCGCCGTGAACCCCGGCAACTCGGGCGGCCCCTTGTTCAATCTCGAGGGTCAGGTGATCGGCATCAATTCGCAGATCTATAGCCGCACCGGCGGTTACATGGGCATGTCGTTCGCGATACCGATCGATATTGCGTTGAACGTCAAGGATCAATTGATGCGCACCGGCAAGGTGAGCCGCAGCCGTATCGGTGTGGCGGTGCAGGATATCGGTCAACAGCTCGCGCAAACCTTTGGCTTGGCGACGCCGCACGGTGCCCTGATCAGCGCGGTGGAACCGCAGAGCCCGGGCGAACACGCGGGATTGAAGCCGGGCGACGTGATCACCAGCGTCAACGGCCGGCCCATCGATCATTCCTATGATTTGCCCGAAGTCATATCTCAGCTGGCTCCGGGAAGCGAGGCGCAGCTCGGCGTCTGGCACGACCGCAAAGCGACCCACGTGATGGTCAAGACGATCTTGCTGGAGGATGTACCGGCGCAATCCGCCCGAGTCGGCAGTGCGGACGACGGCGGTAAGTTGGGGCTCGCGGTTCGGCCGCTCGATCCCAGCGAACAGCAGGAGTTGCACACCCGTGGCCGGTTGCTGGTCGAAGATGTCACGGGGCCGGCATTGGCCGCCGGATTGCAGGCCGGCGATGTCGTGCTCGGAGTCAACGGATCGGGGGTATCCACGATTGCGGAACTCAAGCGGGAGGTGGCCCGGGCAGGCCATATCCTCGCGCTTTTGATTCAACGCGAGGATGCGCAGATCTACATTCCGATCGACCTCGGATGATCCCGTGTTTCCCAACCCCACCGCCGCCGGGGCTGCTCCGGCGCCGTTTTTGCCGACTTCCCGCGCCGAGATGGAAGCGCTCGGCTGGCAGCAGTGCGACGTCATTATCGTCACCGGCGATGCCTATGTGGATCACCCGAGCTTCGGGATGGCGATCATCGGCCGCGTCTTGGAGGCGCAAGGATTCAGAGTCGGCATCATCGCCCAGCCGGATTGGCATAGCAGCGGGGATTTTAAGGCGCTCGGCGCACCGCGCCTATTCTTCGGAGTGACCGCCGGTAACATGGACTCGATGGTGAACCGCTATACGGCGGACCGGCGAGTGCGCAGCGACGACGCCTACACGCCCGGCGGGACGGGCGGCAAGCGGCCGGACCGCTGCGTCATAGTCTATGCGCAGCGCGTGCGCGAGGCTTACAGGCACGTCCCCATCGTGATCGGCGGCATCGAGGCGAGCCTGCGCCGCATCGCGCATTTCGATTACTGGTCCGAACAGGTGCGACGTTCGGTGCTGGTCGATTCCAAGGCCGATATGCTGGTCTTCGGCAACGCGGAACGGCAAATCGGCACAATTGCACGCCGGCTCGATGCCGGCGAGCCGATCGCCGGCATTCAGGATCTGCGCGGCACCGCGTACCTGCGGCGCGCCATGCCGGCGGATTGGATCGAGATCGATTCCAGCGAGCTCGATACTCCCGGGCCGACGGCTCCGTTGCCGAATCCCTATGCCGGGGAAGACGAACGCCGGAAAGTCCTCGGCGCAACGGCCGTCCCGGCGGCCGGCGCAGCCTCGGACGGGCGCCGCGTCGTGAAACTCTTTCGCCACGTACCCGGTGCGGAGCGCGGGCGCAGTGTGATTCGTCTGCCTTCGTATGAGCAGGTGAGCGAGGATGCGGTGCTGTATGCGCACGCATCGCGAACACTGCACCTCGAGTCGAATCCCGGCAATGCACGTGCGTTGGTGCAGCGCCACGGCAACCAGGAGGTGTGGCTCAACCCGCCGCCGATTCCCTTGAGCACGGCCGAGATGGACGCGACCTACGAGTTGCCCTACGCGCGACGAGCGCACCCTGCGTATGGCAATGCGAGAATCCCCGCGTACCACGTGATTCGATTCTCGGTGGCGATTCAACGCGGGTGTTTCGGCGGCTGTACGTTTTGTTCGATCACGGAACACGAGGGCCGCATCATCCAAAGCCGCTCCGAGGAGTCGGTGATCCGCGAGATAGAAACCATACGCGACAGGGTCCCTGGATTCACCGGAGTCGTCTCCGATCTTGGCGGTCCGACCGCGAACATGTACCGCCTGCATTGCAAGAGCCCGGTGATCGAATCGGCTTGCCGCCGCCCATCCTGTGTCTATCCCGGCATATGCCCGAATTTGAACACCGACCACGCACCGCTCATCAACCTGTATCGGCGGGCGCGCACTGTGCGGGGCGTGAAGAAGGTGCTGATCGCCTCCGGCGTGCGTTACGACCTTGCGATCGAATCGCCCGATTATGTGAAGGAACTTGCCACTCACCACACGGGCGGGTACCTCAAGATTGCGCCCGAGGCTATCGGCGAGGGTCCCTTATCGAAGATGATGAAGCCCGGTGTCGGCACGTATTACAAATTCAAGGAGCTCTTTGACCAATATTCCAAGGCAGCAGGCAAGGAACAATATCTCATTCCTTATTTCATCGCGGCGCACCCCGGAACGCGCGATGTGGACATGCTGGAGCTGGCGATTTGGCTCAAGAAGAACGGTTTTCACGCCGATCAAGTGCAGGCGTTCCTGCCTTCGCCGATGGCGACCGCGACCGCGATGTATCACTCGGGCAAGAATCCGCTCAGACGGATTGCGCGCGACAGCGAGGCCGTCGTGATTCCCAAGGGCATCAAGGTGCGCCGATTGCACAAGGCGTTCCTGCGCTACCATGACCCGGAAAACTGGCCCCTATTGCGCGAAGCGTTGAAGCGGATGGGTCGCGCCGACCTGATCGGCAATGGCAAGCAGCACCTCATTCCGGCCTACCAGCCGATCGGCGGGGGCACTCCGGTCGGCCGTGCGCAACGCCGCGCGTCCGTGCCGCTTCGGACACAGCATACGGGATTGCCCAAGGCCGGATTGCCGAGGCCCGGTACGGCCACGCGGGCGGGCGGGCGCCGCTCGGGTCGACCATAGGAGCCTGTCTGAGTATTCCCCGTGGCCACGCGGAATACTCAGACAGGCTCCTAACGTTTTAGCTTGCTACGCATCCGGGGGTGCGATTAAAGTTCCGGGCTGTCTAGCGGTTTTCGGGCCGCAATTCATCAACTTAAGACACTTTTGAGTTGTGCGTGGCGCTTTGGCGCGGCTTCGGTGCGTGTGAAACATGGATAAATGGGTCGTTCATAAATTCGGTGGTTCAAGCGTCGCCGACGCGAGTTGCTTTCACCGCGTCGCCGACATCCTCGAGGCGTCGACCAATCCGCGGGAAGCCGTGGTGCTGTCCGCCTGCCGCGGAGTCACGGATGCGCTGCTCGGTCTGGTGACGCTGGCGGAGCAACCCGACGGCAATATCGCCTCGGCGATCGAGCAGATGAAGAGGCGGCACGAGGAACTCGCCGCCGAACTGCTGTCGCGCTCGGCCTATGAAGCCTACCGCGCGCTGTTGAACAAGGATTGCCGCGATATCGGCGGCGTATTGCAGACCGTGCGCCTGATCCGTGCGGCGACCGACTCGATGCGCGATGTCATCTCGGGCTATGGGGAAATATGGTCGACGCGGCTGTTTGCCTCGTTCCTGCGCGAGCGCGGCCGAATACCCGGGCGAGATTCTGTGGATAGACGCGCGCCAAGTGGTCGTCGTCGAATGGGGACCGTTGGGTCCGGCGGTGCAGTGGAGCGCGAGCGAGCGAAATTTGCGGCAATTGGTCCCTAAGGACTTTCAAGGGCGGCTCATCGTGACCGGATTCGTGGCGACCACCACGACCGGCATACAGACCACCCTCGGACGCAACGGCAGCGATTTTTCCGGGTCCATCTTCGGCGCCTTGCTCGATGCATCCGAGATCATCATCTGGACCGACGTGGACGGCGTGCTGTCGGCGGATCCGCGCCTCGTGCCGAACGCCCAGGTCATCGATCAGCTGTCGTACAACGAGGCGATGGAACTAGCCTACTTCGGCGCCAAGGTCATCCACCCGCAGACCATGGAGCCTGCGGTCGCGCGCGATATTCCGATCTATATTCGCAATACCTTTGCGCCGCAAAAGCACGGAACCCTGATCTGCGCCCATCCGGTGTCGGCGCTGAAAGTGAAGGGGATCACGACGATCGATCCGGTGGCGCTGGTGAATCTCGAGGGGGCCGGCATGATCGGCGTGCCGGGCACCGCGCACCGCCTGTTCGGTGCATTGCGCGATGCCGGTATCTCGGTCATTTTGATTTCGCAAGGCAGTTCCGAACACTCGATTTGCTTCGCTATCCCTCAGGCACAGGCGGTGCGCGCCGAGGAAGCGGTGCGCCGCGCGTTCGATGCGGAATTGCGCGACGGGCAGATTCAACACGTCGAGGTGGGATTGGGATTGAGCATTCTCGCCGTCGTCGGCGACGGCATGGCCGGAGCGCACGGTATCGCCGCAAAGGTCTTCAACTCGCTGGGTAACGCCGCGATCAGCGTGCGCGCAATCGCACAGGGCGCTTCGGAGCGCAACATTTCGCTGGTGGTGGACGGCAAGTTCGCCGCCAAGGCGCTGCGCGCCGTACACGCGGCATTCTATTTGTCGCCCAACACGCTCTCCATCGGGTTGATCGGACCGGGTACCGTTGGCCGGGTGTTGTTGGCGCAAATCGCCAGTCAAGTGGAGCGCCTGCGGGCCTTGAATCTGGACCTGCGCGTGCGCGGAATCGCGGGATCGACCCGTATGCTGCTCGAAGAGGGCGCGATCGATCTCGCGCTCTGGCCGCAGCGGTTGGCCGACGCCGGGAAGGCGCTCGACCTGGACAAATTCGTGGCGCATTGCCAGGCGGATTACATCCCGCACACGGTGATCATCGATTGCACGGCTAGCGCGGAGGTCGCGGGCAACTACCGCGACTGGCTCGCCCGGGGCATCCATGTGGTGACGCCGAACAAGAAGGCGAACAGCGGCGCGCTGCCCGCTTATCATGCGCTCAAGGAAGCGGCGCGCGCCGCCGGGACTCACTATCTTTACGAGGCGACCGTCGGCGCCGGATTGCCGGTGATCCAGACGCTGCGGGACTTGCGTGAAACGGGCGATGACATTACGCGCATCGAAGGAATATTTTCGGGCACTTTGGCCTACTTGTTCAACGTCTTCGACGGCAGCGAGTCCTTTTCCTCGATCGTGCGCACTGCCAAACTCAAGGGCTATACCGAACCGGATCCGCGCGACGACTTGTCCGGGATGGACGTCGCCCGAAAACTGATCATTCTCGCTCGCGAGATGGGCCTGACGTTGGAACTGTCCGACGTCGAGGTCACGGGGTTGGTTCCGGCTGAACTGACCGCGTGCGATGTCGAGGAGTTCATGCGGCGGCTTCCGGAATATGACGCGAGCATGGCAGCCATGCTCGCCGAAGCGGTCCGACAGCGGCAGGTGCTGCGCTACGTCGGGCGCATCGAGGCGGACGGCAGGGCGTTGGTCGGATTGACGCGCTTGGACGCCAAGCACGCCTTCGCGAACATCGCGCTCACCGATAATGTGGTGCGTTTCGCGACGCGCCGCTATTGTGACAATCCGCTGATCGTGCAGGGACCGGGTGCCGGACCCGAAGTCACGGCCGGGGGCGTGTTCGCCGATTTGCTGCGCCTGTCGGCCTATCTCGGCGCACATCTGTAAACTAAGCCATCCAAGGACCGCTCGTGCCAACCGATGTGACCGCCTTTGCGCCAGCCACCGTCGCCAACGTCGGCATCGGCTTCGATATTCTCGGCCACACGGTGGATGCGGTGGGCGACCGGGTGCGATTGCGGCGCATCGAGGAACCGACGGTGCGGATACGCAGCATCACGGGCATCCCCGGCGATATCTCCCTCAATCCGCACAGCAATACAGCCGGGCGCGCCCTTCAGGCCATGCGCGGGGCGCTCGAGCTCACCCAGGGCTTCGAGATCGACATCGAGAAGGGCATCCCGTTGGCCTCCGGCATGGGCGGTTCCGCGGCTTCCGCCGTCGCGGCCGTGGTCGCCGCCAATGCGCTGCTGCCGAATCCCGTTTCTCTGTTACGGCTGCTCATGTTCGCCATGCAGGGCGAAATCGTCGCGAGCGGATCCGCGCACTTGGATAATATCGCACCCTGTCTTTACGGCGGACTGGTGCTGACCGTCGGCATCGATCACCCGCGCGTGAAGCAAATTCCGGTTCCGCCGCGGGTGCGTTGCGTGTTGGTGCATCCGCATATGCACCTGGGCACGCGCGAGGCCCGCGCCATCCTCAAAAGCGACGTCACGCGCTCGGATTTCGTTTGGCAGACGGCGAATCTGGCCGGTTTCATCAGCGGCTGCTATTCGAACGATTTGGACATGATTCGCGATTCCTTCAACGACGTGATCATCGAACCGCAGCGCCAATCCTTGATCCCGGGATTCAAGATGGTGCAGAGCGGCGCCATGTCGGCCGGCGCCCTCGGCTGCTCGATATCAGGCGCCGGACCCGCCATATTCGCCTGGACCGAACAACAACATGCCGAGGCGGTGCGCGCTGCGATGGTGGATGCGTTCACGAGCCACGGGTTGCAATCGGACTCGTGGATCTCGTCGCTGGCCGCGGCCGGCGCCCGCGTGGTGCCTGCGTGACCGCGGAGCTGAAATTCGCGAGCACGCGGGGCGAGGCGCCCCTGGTCGCGCTGAGCGAGGCCATCGTGCAGGGGTTGGCGCCGGATGGCGGATTGTACGTTCCCACGCACCTGCCCGGCATCGACCGGGACGCGATCGACGCCGGCCAGCCCTTGTCGCAGATCGCGTGCGGTGCGCTCGCAGGCTTCTTCGCCGGCGACCGACTGCTGCCGATGCTCGGCAAGATTTCGCAGGCGGCGCTCGATTTCCCGGCACCAACCACCGCCGTCGCACAATGCCGGGAACGGCTGTCCGTGCTCGAGCTCTATCATGGCCCGACCGCGGCCTTTAAGGATTTCGGCGCGCGCTTCTTGGCCGAGACGCTTGAGTGCCTGCAGAGAGGCTCCGAGCCGCCGCTGACCATTCTGGTCGCGACCTCGGGCGATACGGGCGGTGCGGTCGCGGCGGCGTTTCACCGCCGCCCGTGGGTGCGCATCGTCATCCTGTACCCGAAAGGCCTGGTGAGCGCGCGGCAGGAGCAACAATTGACCTGCTGGGGCGACAATGTGATGTCGCTGCGCATCGACGGCACGTTCGACGACTGCCAGCGCCTGGTGAAGGAGGCGTTCGTGGATCGCGCGCTCGGGCGCAAACACCGCTTCAGTTCCGCCAACAGCATCAATATCGGGCGGTTGCTGCCGCAAATGGTGTACTACGTCGCCTCGAGTCTCGAGATCGAGAGCCGCACCGGCGCCAACGCGTGCTACATCATTCCCGCGGGCAATCTCGGCAACGCGTTCGCCGCCGTGTGGGCGCGCGCACTAGGATTTCCGATCGATCGGATCATTTTGGCGCACAACGCCAACCGCACGGTGCCGGATTATCTTGCGAGCGGCGAGTGGCGCCCACGCCCGAGCATACCGACGCTCGCCTCCGCCATGGATGTGGGCAATCCAAGCAACATGGAGCGCATTCGCGCGCTCTATCCGACGATCAGCTCGCTACGCGAGCAGCTGAGCGCCGACAGCGTCGATGACGCCGCCATCCGGCACAGGATTGCGGAGGACTTCGCGCAATACGGGCGCGAATGGTGTCCGCACACGGCGACGGCGGCGGAAGTCTATCGCCGCTTGAGCGAGCGCGAACGGCGCGACCATCCCTGGGTGCTGGTGGCCACGGCCCACCCGGCCAAGTTCAACGACATCGTGGAGCCGATCATCGGTAAGCCGGTGGCGGTGCCCCCGGCCTTGGAGCGGCTGCTGCGCCTACCGCAACATTATCTCGATTTACCGCCCAAGCTGCCCGCGGTAGCGGCCGCGCTGCAATGAACGATTTCCGAATCGAACCGCAATGGATTGCGGCAGGCACAGCGCTGCTGCTGGTCGGCGCCGGCGCTTATGTGGGATTTGGCGCATTCCGGCGCCGCTCCCGGCGCAAGGCGCTGCTCGGGCGCTTGGAACACATCGCCTATGAAGCGGCGCATCAAGTCATGGTGCCCGACGGCATGGGCGGATTCATACACATCGATCATTTGCTGCTGACGCCGCTCGGCCTGCTGGTGCTCGATACCCGGCGCGTGGCCGGACTGATCTTCGGCGGCGATCAGATGAGCGACTGGACCGTGATGGCCCGCGGCCGGCGCTATACCTTCGACAATCCGCAGCCGGCGCTCTACGATCGCATCGCCGCCGTCAAGGCCCTGGTCGGGGAATTTCCGGTGGAGGGCCGGTTGCTGTTTTCCAACGTCGGAAAGTTCACCAAAGGCATGCCGAAGCACGTACTGATGCTCGACGGTCTGGAAGTCGAGTTTCCGGTGGCCGATCGCGGCCCCTTGGGATCGGCGGCAGCCGGCGGAATTTGCCGAGGTCTGGACTCGTTTGGTGCCGCAGCTCAAGCCGAGTCCGCATCAATTCACCAATCTCTAGCAGCCTCGAGCCCAAAGAAGCGCAGCGCGTTGCGGGTGGTCGCGGCGGCCACATGAGCCGGCGATTCGCCGCGGATCTGCGCCACCGTGCGGGCGATGTGCGGAAGGTAGGCGGGTTCGTTGCGGCGCGATTTCGGCCGCGGTGTCAGGTCGCGGGGCAACAGATAGGGCGCGTCGCTCTCGATCATGAGCCGCTCCGACGGGATGCGCGGCACGACCTCGCGCAAGCTCGAGGCCGCGCCGCTCATCGCAGATCCAGCCGGTGATGCCGATCGACAGCTCAAGGGCCAGGTAGTCTTCGAGTTCGCGCTCACCGCCGGTGAAGCAGTGCGCAACCCCGCCGGCGAGGCCGGGGCGATATTCCGCGAGGATCGCGGCGAAGTCCTCGTGCGCGTCGCGCTGATGCAGGAATACCGGCTTCGCCATGCTCACCGCGATTTCCAATTGCGCGACGAAGGCCGCGCGCTGCGCCGCTCGGGGCGATAAATCGCGAAAGTAATCCAACCCGCATTCGCCGACCGCGACCACTTGGCGTAGGCTAAGCAACTCGCGCAGCTCCTCGCACCGGCCCAGGTCGAAGCCGGCCGCATGGTGCGGATGCACGCCGGCGGTGCTCCACAAAACGCCCGGATGGGCGGCGGCGAGCGCCGCCGCCGCCCGCGAACTGGCCAGATCCGCGCCGGTCACCACTTGCCGTGTCACGCCCGCTTGCATTGCCCGGGCGATCACTTGGTCGAGGTCGGCGGCGAAGCTGTCGTGGGTCAGATTCGCTCCGATGTCGATGAATTCGTCGCTCAAGAACCCTCGCCTCGTTGTGCTATCTTCGCCCGCATGTGCAAAGTCGCAATCCTCCTGTTCATGGCGCTGGCATTCGCCGCCGTGCCGGGCCGGACACAGGAGGGCGGCGACCTGCAAGCGCAGATTGTCTACGCATTCCACGTCGAAGATACCAACCTGCTGGTCAATTTGGTGCAAACTTTGGCGACCCAGGCCAACTCGGGAGGCGCCGATCAGGCACTGCGATACCACTTGGCGCATGCGCAGTACCGCCTCGGACTGCTGGTGGGCGAGACGCGCCCGAAAGAGGCGGCGGCGGCCTTTGGGGACTGCGTCGATCAGCTCAAGCGAGTGCTGGACCAGGATCCGACGTCGGCGGAGGCGCTGGCGTTGCAGTCCGCGTGCTATGACGGGGCTGGCCAAATACAAGAGCCTGGAGGCGGTGCTGCTGCGGTCACACGCGACCGAGCGCATCGGCGCGGCCTTGAGGGTTGCGCCGCGCAATCCACGGGTCCTGTATCTGGCCGCCATGGACGGATTCGCCCGCTCCAAGCCCGGCTCCGCGGAGAATCAGCGAGCCTTCACCGCAGCTCGAGCTCGCCGTGCAATTATTCGATCAGTCATCCGCCACCGGCATCGAGACGCCGAGCTGGGGACACGCGGAGGCCTACCTCGAGCTCGGAATTCAATTGCAATCGCGGGGCGATTTATTGGGCGCGCGCAACTCGATCGAGAAGGCCTTGATCGTCGCACCCGACTTCAAAGCGGCGCAAAGACAACTGGCGAACCTCGTGCGCCATTGAGTCCGGGCGGCGCGTCGCCGCCGACTTCGAACCTGGTATCATGCGGCGCGATGAAGCCACAAGGCACGCAATTATCACTGTTCGAGACGCGCGGCACGAGCGACGCGTTCGCGGTCCGGGTGAGCCCGCGCGCTCGCCGGCTCACCGCACGCGTGCACGTAGGCGGACGCGTGGAAATCGTGGTTCCGATCGGCGTTCATGCCCACGCGGTGCGCGAATTCGTGCGCCGATTCACGCCGTGGATCGATCGCAAGGTGGCGGCGATGCAGTGCTTCGCGGAACCGGCCGCGGCGGTGCCGGCGAGCGTGGATTTCGCGCTTACCGGAGAGCGCTTCACGGTGGCCTGGCAGCAAGCACCGAGACGCGGCGTGGTGCGCGACGGCTCCACGCTCATCGTTCGGGCGCCCAACGACGGGGAAGCCCGCTCGCTGCTTCGCAGCTGGCTCAAACGAGCGGCGCACGAACGTCTGGCGCCGCCGCTGCGGGATTTGGCGGACGAATTGCACTATTCCGTGGAGCGGGTGGTCATCCGCTGCCAGCGAACGCGGTGGGGCAGCTGCTCGACGCGCGGCACGGTGAGCCTTAATTGTTCGCTGGTCTTTCTTCGCGCCGAGGTGGTTCGATATCTTTTCATTCATGAACTGGCGCACTTGAAGCATATGGATCATTCGGCAGGATTTTGGCGCTTGGTGGAGTCGCTCGAACCGGACTACCGCCGGCTGGATCGCGAGCTGCTCGCCGGCTGGCGTACGGTTCCCCTATGGGTATTCAAGAATTAGCCGATGAGCGAACCTAATCCGCAGGCCAAGCCTTTCGTCGACCTGAGCGACGAGCAGGTTCATTGGGATCTGAGCGATTCGCTGAGCTACGGACAGTACCTCAATCTCGATAAGCTCCTCGATGCGCAACACCCGTTGTCCTACCAACACGATGAAATGTTGTTCATCGTGATTCATCAGGTTTCCGAGCTGTGGATGAAGCTGTGCCTGCACGAATTGAACGCCACCGTCGCTTGTGTGCGGCGCGACGATCTGGGTCCCACCTTCAAGATGCTGACACGCGTTTCGACGATTCAGCGGCAACTTCTGGAGGCGTGGGACGTACTGGCGACGGTGACTCCCCACGATTATTCGGCGTTTCGCAATACCTTGGGCCGCTCGTCGGGGTTCCAGTCGGCGCAATACCGCATGCTGGAATTTTTGATCGGCAACAAGAATGCGGAGATGATTCAGGTCTTTCGCGCCGACCCGCCGACCTACGAGGCATTGGAGCGCGCGTTGCGGGCACCGAGTCTGTACGATGAAGTGTTGCGGTTATTGAGCCGGCGCGGCCTGAATGTGCCGGCGCAAGCGATCGATCGGGACTTCACGCAACCCTACCAGGCCAGCAAGCAGGTTGCGGCGGCATGGCTCAGCGTGTATCACAATTCGGTCAAGGACTGGGATTTGTACGAACTGGCGGAGCGGCTGGTCGACCTGGATTACAAATTTCAATTGTGGCGATTCACCCACATGAAAACGGTCGAGCGCATCATCGGCTACAAGCGCGGCACCGGCGGCACCGGCGGGGTGTCCTACCTGACCAAAGCGTTGGAACTGAAATTCTTTCCCGAGCTCTGGACTGTCCGAACGTCGATGTAGGTTGATTAGTGAGCAACATCCAAGATCGATTACAAAACGTCAATGTCGCCTCCAGCGATCTGTTGGCTACTCCAGAAGAGGTCAAGCGGCGCCTGCCGCTGACGGACCGGGCGGCCGATACGGTGATGCGTTCGCGCGAAACACTGCGGGCGATCTTGGAGCGGCGCGATCCGCGGTTGTTCGTCGTGGTGGGACCGTGCTCGATTCACGACGTCGTGGCGGCGCGCGAATACGCGGACCTGCTCAAGCGCCTCGCGGATCAGGTTGCATCGACCCTGTTTCTCATCATGCGCGTGTACTTCGAGAAGCCACGCACCACCGTCGGTTGGAAGGGCTTGATCAACGATCCGGATTTGGACGATTCGTTTCACATTGAAAAAGGCATTTTGCTCGCTCGCGAGCTGCTGCTGTATGTGGCTGAGCTGGGGTTGCCGGCGGGAACCGAGGCCTTGGATCCCATCATGCCGCAGTATCTTTCCGAGCTCATCACCTGGACCGCGATCGGAGCGCGCACCACGGAGTCGCAGACGCATCGGGAAATGGCGAGCGGCTTGTCGACGCCGGTGGGCTTCAAGAACGGCACCGACGGCGCGCTTGGCGCCTCGATCAATGCGCTGCAATCGGTGAAGCACCCGCACCATTTCTTGGGCATCACTCAGCAGGGTCAGTCGGCGGTGTTTCGCACTCGCGGTAATCTCCATGCGCATATCGTGCTGCGGGGCGGCGGTGGGCGCGTCAACTACGATGCGGTGAGCATCGCCCTGGCGGAACGAGAGCTGATGCAAGCGAATTTGCCCGCGACCATCGTGGTGGATTGCAGCCACGGCAATTCAAACAAGGATCCGAGCGTGCAGCCACTGGTTGCGGAGAATTGCGTCACGCAGATCCTCGACGGCAATCGTTCCATCGTGGGCCTGATGCTCGAAAGCCACTTGAAAGGCGGCAATCAGCCCATCCCGAAGGACCTCAGCACCCTCGAATACGGCGTTTCGATCACCGATCCGTGCATGGATTGGCCGAGCACGGAGGCGCTGTTGCTCAAGCTCCATCGGTCCCTGCAGACCGTGAAACGCTGAGCTGCGCCGTGGATTGGCGCCGTTTCCACAGACGGTAGCCGAGCATGCCGAGCGTGAGGTAGCGTCGATTCAGGTCCAGTCGGCGACTGGGATACCGGCTTTTGCCGCAGCGCGCCGCGCCGCCGTATTGCCGTTCACTAGGACCGCGCGATCCGCGCGGCGCAAGTGGGCAAGATCCGAGCCGCTATTGCCGTAAGCGACGATGGGTACGCCGGGGTATTGGGGGCGCAACGCCTCGAGACAGCGCAGTTTTTCCTCGCCGCGCCTATTCGGCGTCTTCAAGGCGGCGTCGAGCCGATCGCCTTGCCACTTCAGTTCGGTGCATAGCGTGCGCTCGAATCCCAGCAATCGACCGATGAGCGGCACATACAAATCCGGACTTGCCGACAGCAGCACCAGATGATCGCCCGCGGCTCGATGAGCTTCGAGCGCCGCCAGCGCGGCGGCGCGGAACACTCGGCGCGGCCCGAGCGTCCGCACGAAGGATTCCGCCCACGCGTCGATATCGGCGCGGCAGTCGCCACCCATCACCGCCCTAATCACCTGCGATTTCAATCTGCCTCGATCGCGGCCGTGCAGCGCATACTCGATGAGCGCTGGCGCGAGGCGCCAAAGCCGCATCAGGCGCGCCGGGTGGCGAAGCGCGTAGCCGGTCAAAAACGGCCTCAGCGTGTCGCGCCAAGTCAAGGTGCCGTCGAGATCGAACAACGCGACGTGAGGCGTCGCCTCGATCGCGGTAGAGGCGTTCATGCGAGTAATATATATGAAATAATAAAGGCGCCCTCGCTCAAACAGGCGAGAAGTCCGCGAAATCAGGAGACGAGTATGCATGAGCACTTAACGGTGCGCGCCGTGTGGCAGGTTTGGTTATTTGCAGTGGCCGTCAGCGCATTCGGCGCCAGCGGCGCAAGCGCACAGAGCACCGCCGGCCAAGCGGCTGCCCCGCCCGTCACCGTCCCGGGCTACAGCTACGTCAAATCGCTCGGCGGGATAGACGAGTACCGCCTCGAGGGCAACGGACTCACGGTTTTGTTGGCCGCGGATCACTCGGCGCCCGTAGTCACATTCCAAGTGACCTATCGGGTCGGATCGCGCAACGAAGTGACCGGCACCACCGGCGCGACACACATTCTGGAACATCTGATGTTCAAGGGCAGCGAGAACTTCAACGATCCGAAGGGCAACAGCATCAAGCAGTTCCTGGAGCGCGTCGGCGGACAGTACAATGCCACCACGTCGGTCGATCGCACCAACTACTTCGCAACCATCGGGCGCGATGACTTGGAAGGATATATCGCGATCGAGGCCGATCGGATGCGTCACCTGTGGCTGCACGAGGCCGACCGGCAATCGGAAATGACGGTGGTGCGCAACGAATACGAGCGCGGCAAGAACGATCCCAACAACGTGCTGATGGAAGAAGTGACCGCCGCCGCCTACGTGGCGCTGCCCTATCACCACCCGGTCATCGGCTGGAAGAGCGACATCGAGCATGTGCCCATCGCCAAACTGCATGAGTTCTACGATACGTTCTACTGGCCCAATAACGCCGCCGTCTCGGTGGTCGGCGACATCGACGCGGCCGCGGTGCTGGGCATGGTGAAGAAATACTACGGCGCGTTCTCCCGCTCGCCGCAGCCGATTCCCGAGATCTACACGGAGGAGCCCGCGCAAACCGGTGCACGGCGCGTCATCGTCACGCGCCCTGGCGAACTCGGAACGGTGGTGATCGCGCACAAGGTGCCGAACGGCCGGGACGCGGATCAGCCGGCGCTCGAAATGCTCGATGCCATTTTGAGTTCGGGCAAGAACGCGCGGCTGTACCGTGCCCTGGTCGATCAAGGGTTGGCGTTGAGCGCGGAAGCCGGCACCGACCTGCATCGGGACCTGTCGCTTCATCTCGTGTACGCGGCCATGGCGCCGGGCGCGACCCATGCACACGTGGAGCAGGCGCTGCTGGCCGAGATCGCCAAAATCAAGAGCGACGGGGTGACGGCCGAGGAGGTCGAGCGAGTCAAGCAGCAATATGTGGCCGCGGAGGCCTACAAGCGCGACGGAACCGCCGCGGTTGCGCGCGAGCTCAACGATTGGATCGCGATCGGCGACTGGACTTTGTACGTGACGTTTCCGCAGCAAATCGAACGAGTGAGCGCGGCCGACGTGCAGCGAGTCGCCAAACAGTACCTTAGCGAAGATCAGGGCACCACCGGATGGTTCGTGCCCGCGCCGCAGGCAGGGGAGAAAGGGTCGTGATGAGACAACGGATGCGCTATTTGGTGATCACGGCATGCCTGGTCGCGGCATCGAACGGATGGGCCAATATGGCCGACAACAGCCGTCGGTCGCAGACCGCGGGTATCGATCTCATCACCTATCAGACCAGCGTCAAGCAGGTGGTGATCATCGCGGGCGCGCTGCCTGCGGGCGATGCCATGGCGGGCCCGGACAATATCGCCATTCCCACGCTGACCGGCATGATGCTGGACCGCGGCACGAAGACGCTCGATAAGTTCGCCATCGCGAAACAGCTCGATGACGTGGGCGCGGAAATCTCATTCGGTGTGGGTCAGCAAAGCTTGGAGATTCGCGCCAAGTGCCTGAAAAAGGACTTGCCGCTGGTGTTGCGCTTGATCGCTGCGGAACTCAGGGAGCCGGCGTTGCTCGCGGGCGAGTTCGCCAAAGCCAGGCAACAATTCATCGGCACCTTGCAAGAGTCGATGCACAACACCGAGGAGCGTGCCCAGGAGGCGTTTGCCCGTGCGATCTTTCCGGCAGGGCATCCGAATCGCCCGCACTCGCTGGAGGAATTCCTGGCCGCGGCCAAATCGGCGACGCTCGAGCAGGCGAAGGCGTTCCACGCCCGTTACTACGGTCCGGCGCATCTGACGCTGGTGCTGGCCGGAGATGTGCCGGCTGCCGAAGCGCAAGCCGAAGTCGCCAAGGATTTTGCGGGATGGACCGGCGGCCAAGACTACCTGTATGCGGCAAAGCCGGCGACTTCCCCGGGCCCGGCCGAGGTCGTGGTGCCGCTCAAGGACAAGCCGAGCGTGTCCGTGATTCTCGGTCAGCCGACGGGACTGCGCTACCGGGATCCGGATGCCCTGCCGCTGCGGGTGGGCACGGCGGTTCTCGGTCGAGGCTTCACCGGGCGCCTGATGAGAATCGTGCGCGACAAGGAAGGTCTCACGTACAACATCGATGCCGAGGTGACCGAGGACAGCATCGCGGACGGCGCCTGGGACATATCAGCGAGCTTCGCGCCGGCGCTGCTCGAGAAGGGTTTGGCGTCGACTCGCAGCGTACTCGCCAGATGGTGGCAGGACGGCGTCACCGAGGACGAACTCGCGGTCCGCAAGCAAGGGATCCTCGGCACCTATTTGGTCGGACTGGCGACCACGCGCGGCATCGCAAGCATCATTCTCACCACCGTTCAGCGCGGCTACGGCGTTGATTGGCTGGACACCTATCCGCAGATGATTCAGGCGCTGACGCGCGATCAAGTCAACACGGCCATCCGCACGCGTCTCGATCCGAGCAGCATGGTGCTGGTCGAGGCGGGAAGCGTCGCCGGAAGCGGCAAGACGGCCGTGGATACCTCGCCGGCGATGCGCTGACGGTCACGCCGCCTTGCCGGCGGCGGCGAGTTGCCGCAGCACGTAGTGCAAGATCCCGCCGTGCTGGTAGTAATCGAGCTCCTTCGGGGTGTCGATGCGCACTCGGACCTCGAATTGCGTTCTGGTGCCGTCGTCGCCTCGGGCGGTCACTTTGACGAACTTCGCCGCGCCCCGCTCGAGCCCGACGATGTCGAAGGTTTCCCGGCCGCTCAAACCCAAGGTGCGCAAGCTCTCCCCGTCCTTATACTGCAGCGGGAGAACGCCCATGCCGATAAGATTGGAGCGGTGAATGCGCTCGAAGCTTTCCGCAATCACCGCCTTGACGCCCAACAGCATCGTTCCTTTGGCGGCCCAGTCGCGCGAGCTGCCGGTGCCGTATTCCTTGCCCGCCAGGATCACGAGCGGCGTCGCCTTGGTTTTGTATGTCATGGCGGCATCGAAAATCGACATCGATTCGCCGCTCGGCAGGTGAACCGTGACCCCGCCCTCGGTGCCGGGCACCAGCAGGTTGCGCAAACGGATGTTGGCGAAGGTACCACGCATCATCACCTCGTGGTTGCCGCGGCGCGCGCCGTAGGAATTGAAGTCCACCGCTTGCACGCCCTGTGCGATCAGGTATTTCGCCGCGGGACTGGCCTTTGAGATATTGCCGGCGGGCGAGATGTGGTCGGTGGTCACCGAGTCGCCGAGTACCGCGAGCGCACGCGCACCCTTGACGTCGACGATCGCATCCGGCGTCATGCTCATGCCGTCGAAATATGGCGGATTTTTCACGTAGGTGGATTTGCCGTCCCAGGCATAGATTTTTCCGGTCGGCGTCTTGATGCCGCGCCAATTGTCATCGCCCAGGAATACGTCGGCATAGCCCTTCTTGAACATGGCGGAGTCGACCGAAGCGGCCACGGCATCGGCGACGGCCGCGGCACTCGGCCATAAGTCCTTGAGGAAGACCGGACGGCCGTTCTTGCCGCTTGCCAGGGGCTCGGTGGTGATGTCGACGTCGAGGCTGCCCGCGAGCGCATAGGCGACCACCAGAGGCGGCGAGGCGAGAAAATTCATCTTGATTTCCGGATGCACGCGCCCTTCGAAATTCCGATTGCCCGAAAGCACCGAGCAGCCGACCAGGTCGCCCGCCTTGACGGCCTCGGAGATGGCGGACTTGAGAGGACCCGAGTTGCCGATGCAGGTGGTGCAGCCGTAGCCGACCGTATAGAACCCGAGTGCCTCCAGATCCTCGAGCAATCCGGCCTTCTTCAGATAATCGGTGACCACGCGCGAGCCGGGTGCGAGCGAGGTTTTGACCCAAGGCTTGGCAGTGAGCCCCAAGGCGCGCGCATTGCGTGCCAGCAGTCCGGCGGCAACCAGCACCGCGGGATTCGAGGTGTTGGTGCAGCTCGTGATCGCGGCGATGAGCACGGCGCCATCCTTGATCTCGACGCTGGCGCCGTCCAACCGGGCGGCCGCCGCGCCGGTCGCGCCCGGGTGCTTGATCGCGCGCTCCTCGGCCATTTTCTTCACGCTGGTCCGATAGGCGCTTTTGGCCGATTGCAGCGGCACGCGATCCTGAGGGCGCTTCGGACCCGCAAGCGAGGGTTCGACCCTCGCAAGATCGAGCTCCACGACGTCGGTGTACTCGGCCGCCGGTGCGCCGTCGATGCGCCACAGGCCCTGTGCCTTGGCGTAAGCCTCCACCAGCGCGATTTGCGCAGGATCGCGACCGGTAAGTTTCAGATAGCGAATGGTCTCCTCGTCGATCGGAAAGATAGCGCAGGTTGAGCCGAATTCCGGAGACATGTTCGCGATGGTGGCGCGGTCCGCCAACGGCAGGCCTTTTAGGCCATCTCCGAAAAATTCCACGAATTTATCGACCACGCCCTTTTTTCGCAGAATCTCCGTGACCGTCAACACCAAGTCGGTCGCGGTCGTGCCTGCGGCCAAGCTGCCGTTGAGCTTGAAGCCGATGACTTGCGGTATCAGCATCGTGACCGGCTGTCCGAGCATTGCGGCTTCGGCCTCGATCCCGCCGACTCCCCAACCGAGCACTCCGAGCGCGTTGACCATCGTGGTATGCGAGTCGGTCCCGACCAACGTATCCGGATAGGCAAGCTTCCGAGCGCCGATCTCGTCGGAAAACACCACGCGAGCGAGCCGCTCGATATTCACTTGGTGCACGATGCCGGTATTGGGCGGCACGACTTTGAAGTTGCTGAATGCGGTCTGGCCCCAGCGCAAGAACATGTAGCGCTCGGCGTTGCGGTTGAATTCGATTTCGTTGTTGTGCCGCAGCGAATCAGCCGCACCGTATTCATCGACTTGGACGGAGTGATCGATCACCAACTCGGCCGGAGCGAGCGGATTCACCCGTTCCGGATCGCCGCCAAGGCGTGCGATCGCCTCCCTCATCGCCGCCAGGTCCACGATGCACGGCACGCCGGTAAAATCCTGCATGATCACGCGCGCCGGGGTAAAGGCGATTTCGTCGCGCGGCGCGGCCTTGGGCTCCCAGCGCAGCAGCGCCTCGATGTCGCCGCGCGTGACATTGACGCCGTCCTCGAAGCGCAGGAGATTTTCGAGCAGAATCTTCAAGGAGAAAGGCAGGCGGTCGACCTTGTACCCCCGAAGCGCGCTCAGGCCGCAGATTTCATATTGCCGCGCACCCACGTCGAGCGTGGTTCTGGCCTTGAAGCTGTCCGTCATGACCCCTCCAGCGTAAAAAAGGAATTATAAGTGACCGCGCCGTCCGCCGGCTCGGCGGCCCGCGGCGCGTCGCGCGAATTGCTTTTGTTTGAGATTACGCCGCCCCCGAGACACAGATCATCGCGGTAAAATACCGCGTACTGTCCCGGGGTAACGGCGCGCGCGGGTCCGAGCAGCCACACCCGCACTCGGCCATCCGATCCAAGCCGGACCCGGCAGGGCAGATCCGCTTGACGGTAGCGAGTCTTGACTCGGCACTCGAATCGGTCGCTGTCGAGATCGCCTGACAGCGTCTGCGGCGCGCACAGCCAGTTCACCTGATCGACGTCGAAGCTGTCGGACATCAACAAGGGATGCTCCCGATCCTGCACCACGACCAGCGCGTTGCGCCGCGCATCCTTGGCGGCGACGTACCAGGGTGCGGCTGCCGCGCCTGCTCTGCCACCCACCCGCAATCCTGACCGCTGGCCAAGGGTGTACAGAGCCAGTCCGCGATGTTCGCCCACCACTTCGCCGTCGGTGTTTTCGATCGGTCCGGGCGCTGTGTGCAGGTAACGGCTCAGGAATTCCTGAAAAGGCCGCTCGCCGATGAAGCAGATACCGGTGCTATCCGGCTTGTCGAATACGGCGAGCCCGGCCGCGTGGGCGAGCCGGCGCACTTCATCCTTGTGCAACCCGCCGATCGGCATCAGGGTATTGGCAAGCGCCGCCGGTGCGACGCCATGCAGGAAATAGCTCTGGTCCTTCGCGCCGTCCGCCGCCTTCAAAAGTTCGGTGCCCTGATCCGTGCGTCGCAGTCGGGCGTAATGCCCGGTGGCCATCCATGAGGCTCCCAGGCGGCGCGTGTACTCGAGGCATTGGCCGAATTTGATTTCGCGATTGCACAGCACGTCCGGATTGGGCGTGCGGCCGGCGTCGTACTCGCGAAGAAAATGGGCAAAAACGCGCTCGCGATACTCGCCGGCAAAACTCACCCGATGCAGCGGAATCTTGAGCGTCTCGCAGCTGCGGCGCGCGTCCTGGAAGTCCTCGGCCGCGGTGCAGTAGGCGTCGTCGTCGTCCCAATTGGACATGAACAGCCCCTGCACCGTGAGACCGGCCCGCTGCAGCAAAAGCGCCGCGACCGCCGAATCGACGCCGCCGGACATGCCGACAATGACGGTTCCGGTGGAGCCGGGATCGATGGGGGAGGTGCGCATGCGCCGATTATACCGGCGCGGTCGGCTGGGCAGGGATGTCTTGAACTACATCAGCATTTGCCGCATCTGCGACTCTTGCATGCTCGTCTGCCAAATCTCATCGAAGAAATTCAGATAACGGCGCACCACGGCCGGATCGTTCATGTCGGAAATCCCGTCCCAGCGATCGGCTTGCAGGCGGTACACCAGCGCCTTGTCGTCCGCGATGATGAAGGCTCCCGCGCTCGCCGGATATTCGGCGCTCATGGCACGCAGGTCGATGCAACTGGTGAGCCGGCGCGCCAGGGCCAGAAAGCGGTTATTGTCGACCATCGCGCGAGATGGATCGGCCAGCAAGACTCGAACCTTCGCGTATGAGCGCGCCAGCACCAAACGTTTGATGGCGTCCAGAAAGGGCTCTTCGCCGTAGATCAGCGGCTCCAAATCCTGGGTGAAAATGGACAAAAGACGCTGCGCCGATTTGGCCACCTTGAGGCTCGCCTCGCGCACCTCCGGCATGGTGGTCAATATGGTGCGGGTGCTCTCATTGGACGCAGGGTCGCCACCGGCCGCGGAAGCCTTGTCCCCGACCGGTTGTGTGCTGTTGTCCAATTTTTCCGCCATAGCACCGCCTCAATGGGAGCGGGCGGTGCGTTCCGCCCTGGCTCCTCGTACATTGAGTTTGATAGTACCGTTTGCCTCGCAAACGGCCGTGCTAACTGCGTCACGTTTCGGAGGCGCTGATGCGCGAATCGCCTCTCAAGAGGTGCGTCGCGCCAGCGCCGCTGCGACCCCGAGATAGGTGCTCGGCGCCAGTTCGAGCAGCCGCTTCTTTTCGGCAGCCGGCAGCTCGAGCGAGCCGATGAATGCGTGCATGGCGGCCCGGTCGATGGGACGGCCGCGCGTAAAGGCCTTCAGGCGATCATACGCGTCGGGAATTCCATGCGCGCGCATCACCGTCTGCACCGCTTCGCCCAACACCTCCCATGCGCGGTCCAAATCCTGCGCAACCCGCGCCTCGTCGAGCTCGATTTTTTGCAAACCGGCGGTCAACGATTGGCAGGCAAGCACCGCATGGCCGATGGCGACCCCCAGATTGCGCAGCACGGTCGAGTCGCTGAGGTCGCGCTGCAGGCGCGAAACGGGAAGTTTTTCCGCAAAATGCGCCAGCAGCGCATTGGCTAGCCCTAAGTTGCCTTCGGCATTCTCGAAGTCGATGGGATTGACCTTGTGGGGCATGGTCGAAGAGCCGACTTCGCCCGCAGCGGGTCGTTGCTTGAAATAGCCCAAGGCGATGTAGCTCCACAGGTCGCGCGCAAGGTCGAGGAGCACGGTGTCGGCGCGCATCAAGGCGTGGCAGTATTCGGCGATCCAGTCGTGCGGCTCGATTTGCGTGGTGTAGACGTTCGGCTGCAGGCCCAGCGATTCGACGAAGCGCGCGCTGAATTCCCGCCAATCGATCCGCGGCAAGGCGGCGACGTGCGCGTTGAAATTACCCACCGCGCCATTCATCTTGCCCAGGATCACGACCCGCGCAATGGAGCCGCGTTGGCTATCGAGGCGCGCGGCCACATTGGCGAGTTCCTTGCCGACGGTGGTGGGCGTCGCCGCTTGCCCGTGAGTTCGCGCCAACATGGCGACCGCCGCATAGCGGCCGGCGAGCGAATCGAGCAGCGCACCGATGGCTTCGAGCGTCGGCAGCAACAGCGTGGTGCGTGCGCCCTGCAACATGAGGGCGTACGCCAAATTATTGACGTCTTCCGAGGTGCAGCCGAAATGCACCCATTCGAGCTGCGCGGCGCTTGCGCCGCGCGCCTCGAGCTCGCCGCGGATCCAGTACTCCACGGCCTTGACGTCGTGATTGGTGCGCGTCTCGATGGCCTTGATGGCGGGCACGTCGGTCGCCGCCGGATCGGCGGCGAACCCCTCGAGCCAACGCCGCGCGGGCGGCGGCAGCGCGGCGAGCGCCGCCGCCGGGCCTTCCGCCAACGCCAACAACCAGGCGCATTCCACGCGCACGCGTTCGCGCATCAGCCCCGCTTCGCTGAACAGCCGGCGAACCGCCGTGAGCTTGGCCGCATATCGGCCGTCCAGAGGCGAAAGAGCGTCTTCGGGGGCCGTGCCGGGAATAGACTTGACCAAGGATGCCGTCGCTCAATGATAGAATGACTCAGATATTACCGTAAACCAGCACCAACCGGCGGAGTAAGGCGCGATGACGATGAAGGACTCTCGCCTCGAGCGTGACAGCATGGGTGCGCTCGATGTGCCTGCGGACGCGCTGTGGGGCGCCCAAACGCAGCGCGCGATCCATAATTTCCCGCCGAGCGGTCTGCGCATGCCGAGGGCCTTCATCCGTGCTTTGGGGCTGATCAAATGTGCGGCGGCGGGCGCGAATGCGCAATTGGGCGACCTGGCGCCCGACCTGGCGGCCGCCATTCAAGCCGCGGCCCTCGAGGTGGCCCAAGGGAAATTCGACGACCAGTTTCCGGTGGACGTGTTTCAAACCGGCTCTGGCACCAGCAGCAATATGAACGCCAACGAAGTCATCGCGACTCTGGCCGGCCGTCGTCTGGGCCGGCCGGTACACCCCAACGATCAGGTGAACATGGGCCAGAGCAGCAACGACGTCGTGCCGACCGCGATTCACGTTGCCGCGGCGTTGCTCCTCCACGAAAATCTGCTGCAAGCCCTTGGCGCCTTAAGCGCGGTACTGGAGCGGCGCGCGCGCGAGTTCGTCGGCGTGGTCAAAACCGGCCGCACGCACTTGATGGACGCGATGCCGATCACCGTCGCGCAGGAGCTCGGCGGATGGCGTGCGCAGATCGACAAAGACTGTGCACGATTGATGGCGACGATGCCCCGGTTGCTGGCGCTCGCGCAGGGCGGCACCGCAGTCGGTACCGGCATCAACGCGAGGCCGGAGTTCGGCGCGCTGTTTGCTCGCCAACTGGCTGGCGGCACGCAGCTCGATTTCCGTCCCAGCGACAATTATTTCGAGGCGCTCTCCTGCCAGGACACGGCGGTCGAATTGTCCGGGCAACTCAAGGTCGTCGGCGTCAGCCTCATGAAAATATCGAACGATTTGCGCTGGATGAACAGCGGCCCGCTGGCCGGATTGGGGGAAATCGCTCTGCCGGCATTGCAACCCGGCAGCAGCATCATGCCGGGCAAGGTGAATCCCGTGGTCCCGGAGGCCGTGGCGATGATGGCGGCGCAGGTCATCGGCAACGATGCGACCATCACCATCGCGGGGCAGTCGGGAAATTTTCAGCTCAACGTGATGCTGCCGGTGATTGCTTATAATTTAATTCAGAGCCTCGAATTGCTCGACATCGCGTGCCGCAACCTGGCCGATCACGCGCTCACCGGGCTGATCGTGAACGAGGCGCGCATCGAAGCGGCGCTCGCGCGCAATCCGATGCTCGTGACCGCGCTCAATCCGATCATCGGTTACGAAAAGGGTGCGGCGATCGCCAAGAAGGCGTACGCCGAGGGCCGGCCGATTCTGGAGGTCGCCGCGGAAATGACCGACTTGAGCATCGATGAGCTGCGCCGCGTGCTCGATCCCTTGGCGTTGACGGCGGGCGGGATCAAGGGTTCCGGGTCCGCCGGCTGATGATGGATCCGTTATACACCAAGACGCACATTCGCGAGTCGCTCGAGCCGCAACCCTCCGCGGCCGACGACGACATGCGGTGGCTGGCGGGCGCCTCCATCGAGGCGCGAGCGCGGGTGCGCGCCTCGATGCCGAAGGATCGAGTGCCCGCGGCGGTGCTCGTGCCGCTGGTCGAACGCGAATCGGGGCTGACCGTGCTGCTGACGCAGCGTGCGGCGACTCTCAAGGATCATGCCGGTCAGATCAGTTTCCCCGGCGGGCGCATCGAGCCGAACGACGTCGATGCCTGGCATGCGGCACTGCGCGAGGCGCATGAGGAAATCGGATTGTCCGAGAGTCATGTGGAATTCGCCGGCTACCTGCCGGATCACTGGGTGGTCACCGGCTTTCGGGTGACACCGGCGGTCGGCTTTGTCAGCCCGCTGTATGAATTACGCATCGCGACGGACGAAGTCCACGATGTGTTCGAGGTGCCGCTCGAGTTCATCTTGAACGCCGCCAATCACCGCCCGCGCCTGGGCCGCCTGGGCGATGTGCCGATCGAGTTTTACGACATTCAATATGGTGAGCGCCTCATCTGGGGCGCCACCGCGGGAATGTTGCTGACCTTCAGACGGCTGTTGCAGGCGCGGGCGGAAAAGCTTCGATGACGGCACAACGCAGCGAGTTGCCGCGGATGCGCGAGCTGCTCTCCATCATGAAGCGCTTGCGGGCCGCCGACGGTTGTCCCTGGGATCGACAGCAGACATTCGCCAGTATCGCGCCCTACACGATCGAAGAGGCGTACGAGGTCGCGGATGCGATCGATCGGGGCGATGTCGCGCACCTCAAGGAAGAGCTCGGGGATCTTTTGTTTCAAATAGTGTTTCACTCGCAAATCGCCGGTGAAGCGGGCGCGTTCGATTTCGAGGCAGTGGCATCGGTCATCTGCGACAAGCTGGTGCGGCGCCACCCGCACGTGTTCGCCGCGGCCGCAACGGAGAAGGGCGGCCGCATCACCGCCGCGGAACAAAGCGTTGCCTGGGAGGAAAGTAAAGCGCGTGAACGCAATGCGCTCTCCGGCAGCGCCTTGAGCGGCGTGCCCCAGGCCCTGCCGGCGCTGATGCGGGCGCACAAGCTCAGCAAACGCGCCGCCCGGGTCGGGTTCGATTTCGAGCACGCGAGCCAGACCGCCGACAAGGTGGCAGAGGAGCTGGCCGAGGTGCGCGAAGCCGCCGCGGCGGGCATACGCGGCGCGGCGCCTTCGCAAGAAATCTTCGAAGAGATCGGCGATCTGTTGTTTGCCGCCGCCAATTTGGCGCGCAAGCTCGAGGTCGACGCCGAGGAGGCGCTGCGGGCGGCGAACACCAAGTTCGAGCGCCGGTTTCGCGCGATGGAGGCTTTGGCCGAGGAGCGCGGCGAGCGGTTCGCGAGCTTGGATCTCGCCGCGCAGGAGATGCTTTGGTTGGAGGTGAAGCGGGCCGAATAAAGCGCGCGCCTCTCGATCGCGCGATCCGCGGCGGCGATCGCTACAGGTCGAAACGGATGTCCTGCGCGAGGGGCAGTTCCTGGCTCCAATTGATGGTCGTCGTCTGGCGACGCATGTACGTTTTCCAGGAATCGGAGCCGGCTTCGCGGCCGCCGCCCGTATCCTTCTCGCCGCCGAAAGCGCCGCCAATCTCGGCTCCCGATGTCCCCAGATTCACGTTGGCAATTCCGCAGTCGCTGCCCTCGGCACTCAAGAATCGCTCGGCCGTCTGCAGGCGGTCGGTGAACACCGCGGAGGAGAGGCCGTAGGGCACGGAATTTTGCAATGCCACCGCTTCCTCGAAGGTCTCGTAACTCAGCAGGTATAGGATCGGCGCAAAGGTTTCGGTGTTCACGATGACCATACCGGGCGAGGCGCGCACGATCGCGGGCTCGACAAAATGACCGGGCCTTGCGAGAGCGCTGCCGCCGCACAGCAGCGTGCCGCCCTGCGATTGTGCCGCGGCGATGGCGGCGAGATAGCGCGCGACCGCGCCGGCATCGATCAACGGGCCCATCAAGGTGCCCGGCTCGAGCGGATCGCCGATGCGTATCTGGCCGTAGGCGGCGATGAGGCGGCGCTCGAGTTCCGCCGTTTGCGAATGATGGACTATTACGCGTCGGGTGGTGGTGCAGCGTTGACCCGCAGTGCCCACCGCGCCGAAAACGATCGCCGGCACCGCCAGATTCAGGTTCGCTGTTTCATCGACGATGATCGCGTTGTTGCCGCCAAGCTCGAGCAAGCTCTTGCCGAGCCGTTCGGCCACGCGCACGCCGATCTGCCGTCCGACCTGCGTCGATCCGGTGAACGACACCAATGCCACGCGCCGATCATCGACGAATCTGCCGGCGAGTTCGCTGCCGGCGTCGATGAATATCTGGAAGATGGCGGGCAGCGAATGGCGCACGAGGACGCGATTGCAAATGTGTTGCACGGCGAGCGAGCACAGCGCGGTCTTCGGCGAGGGTTTCCACACCGTGGCATTGCCGGCGATGGCGGCGAGAAATGCGTTCCAGGACCACACGGCCACCGGGAAATTGAAGGCGGAGATCACGCCGACCACGCCGAGCGGATGCCACTGCTCGTACATGCGGTGCTCGACGCGCTCGGAATGCATGGTCAAGCCGTACATCATGCGCGATTGGCCGACGGCGAAATCGGCGATGTCGATCATTTCCTGAACTTCGCCGAGTCCCTCGGCTTTGATCTTGCCGTTTTCCAGAGCCACCAGGGTGCCGAGCGCGTCCTTGCGGGCGCGCAGTTCCTCGGCCATCAGGCGAATGGCCTCGCCGCGCTTCGGGGCCGGCACCCGGCGCCACTGGCGTGCGGCTTCGACCGCGGAGACCAGAACGTGCTCGTAGTCTTCGGCGGTTGCGCCGCGAACGCGTGCGAGACATTGCCCGGTCGAGGGATTGATCGACTCGATCAGCGGCCCCGATTGTTGGCGGCTCCAGCCGTGCCTGCCGGACCAGGTCCCTGGGTTGTGATCGGCCAGTTCGAGGATGCGCAAAACGTCGGCAATTTTCGTCATGATTCCATACCGGATTTCGATTTGGGGGCGGCATTGTGTAGCATCTGCAGTCTATGTCCAAATCCCCCGCATTGAACAATTGGCACCCGGCGAGTTGGCACAACCGGCCCGCCGCCCAGCAACCCAGGTATGCCGATCCGGCCGCACTGGAGCGCGCGGTGGCCGCCTTGAGCCGGCTGCCGCCGCTGGTCGTTTCCTGGGAAATCGAGTCCCTGCGCGCCAAGCTCGCGCTCGCGCAGCGCGGCGAGCAGTTTATGCTGCAGGGCGGGGATTGCGCCGAGAGCTTCGAGGACTGTGAGTCGGACAACATCGCCAAGCGGTTGAAGATCCTGCTGCAAATGAGCTTGGTGCTGCTGCAAGGCTTGAAAAAACCCATCATTCGAGTGGGTCGGTTTGCGGGCCAATACGCCAAGCCGCGTTCCGCGGACACCGAAACCCGGGGCGGCGTGACCTTGCCCTCGTATCGGGGCGACAACGTCAATAGGCCCGGCTTCAGCGCCGCGGAGCGCGAACCGGACCCCGAGCTCTTATTGCGGGGCTACGAGCGCGCCTCGCTCACCTTGAATTTCGTGCGCGCGCTGATCGACGGCGGCTTTGCCGATTTGCACCATCCGGAATATTGGGATCTCGGCTTCTTGCGCCATGCGGCGCTGCGAGATGCCTATCAAAAAATCGTCGACTCGATCGCCGAATCGCTGGAGTTCTTCGAGTCGATGAGCGGCTTGCGGGTGCACGCGGCGACCCGCGTCGATTTCTACACCAGCCACGAGGGGCTGCATTTGCTGTCAGAGCAGGCCCAAACGCGCTACATCGAGCGGCAGAAGAAATGGTACAACTTATCGGCCCACATGCCGTGGATCGGCATGCGTACCGCCAATCTCGACGGCGCGCACATCGAATATTTTCGCGGCATTGCCAATCCGATCGGGGTGAAGGTCGGCGCCGCGATGAGCGCCGAATGGCTGCAGGAGCTGGTGCAAGTGTTGAACCCGCAGAATCAGCCGGGGCGGCTCACCGTCATCCATCGATTCGGCATCAAGGACATCGAGCAGCGGCTGCCCGAGCTGATCGCGGCCGTTCGGGCCACGGGTTCGCAGGTGCTCTGGGTCTGCGATCCGATGCACGGCAATACCGAGACCACCGCGGGCGGCGTCAAGACGCGCCGCTTCGACAACATTCTGGGGGAGGTGGAGGCAGCCTTCCGCATTCACGAAGAGGCCGGGTCCACGCTCGGCGGTGTGCATATTGAACTGACCGGCGATGATGTCACCGAGTGCATCGGCGGCGCACGGGGCCTCAAGGAGGCCGATTTGGCCCGCGCTTACAAGTCACCCGTGGATCCCCGTTTGAATGCCGAGCAGGCACTCGAATTGGCCATGTTGATTGCCCGACACGCGGGCAGGAAACGGCTGGTCCAAAGACCCTAAATTCCAATGGGGGAAAGGCCGAAGGAAGCCACGATCGGAAAATTTATAAAGACAACAAAAACAATTAGTTATATGGTTTTCAAAGAATATCAGTTAATACAAGGACGCGGTTTTGCAAAACTCCGGTTGCCTCGAGCGTCGCAGGTGCTATTCTGCCTCGCAAACCTTTCCTGCCCCTTTGAGAACTGAGCTCCGAAAGTCGGCGGCCGGGTTCGGTTGACTAACCGCTAATCGGACTGCTTTAGTTTTTTCGCCGAGTGCGTGGAATCTTTTTGACCAAGGCGGTCCAAGGTAACGTGGGCGGCACAGCCGCTCACGCGCCGGTTTCGACAGTTGCGAAGGTTGGGTTGCGCTCGGGTTAGTCCAAATGCCAGGCGCGATCGACGGCGGGCTACGCGGAAATCCGCGTAGCCCGTTTTTTAACGCCTTCGGCCAAGGACCACCGGCGCCGGCGCCCAACCGGTCTTTAAATGAACAGTATCTTCGATCCCAATTGCCGGCGATGCCCACGCCTCGCGTCCCATCTCAATCTGGTGCGCCACCAACAACCGGATTACTTTTGCGGACCGGTACCGCGGTTCGGCGATCCCGGCGCGCGGTTGCTGATCGTCGGTCTTGCTCCGGGAATGCATGGGGCCAATCGCACCGGACGGCCGTTCACCGGCGATCACGCCGGAATTCTTTTGTACGGAACCCTGTTCAAATTTGGCCTGGCCAGCGCTCCCACCTCGAGTGCCGCGGATGACGGTTTGGTTCTGACCGACGCGTGCATCACCAATGCGGTGAAGTGCCTACCGCCGGGTAATAAGCCGTTGCCGCTGGAAATAAAGGTCTGCAATGCCTTTCTGCGGGCGGAGTTGGCGCAAAGCCCTAGAGTGCGCATTATTCTTGCCTTGGGTACCATCGCGCATGCGGCGGTGTTGCGCGCTTTGGATCTGCGCGCCAGCGAATTCCGGTTCGCGCACGCGGCGGAACATGCCTTGAGCGGAGGACGGGTGTTGCTGAATTCCTATCACTGCAGCCGCTACAACACGCAAACGCGCCGGCTCACCGCCGGCATGTTCGAAGCCATCATCGAAAGGGCACTGGCGCTCCGTGACGCCTGAGGCGCGCGAGGAGACACCGGGCGCGCCGCAGGCAGATACCCGCGCGGTGAAATTCGACGCGAAGTCCTTCGTCGACGCGCTGCCGAACCGCCCCGGTGTTTACCGCATGCTCGACCTCCAGGGCGAAGTTCTCTACGTGGGTAAGGCACGCACCTTGAAAAGCCGGGTGGCTTGGTACTTTCAGCCGAGCAACGTGCAGCCGAAAGTGCAGGCGCTGATCGCCAAAACCGCGAATATGGAAGTCACCATCACCAACTCGGACACCGAAGCGCTGCTGCTCGAATTCAATCTCATCAAAACGCATCGGCCGCGCTTCAACGTCGTGCTGCGCGACGACAAGAGTTTTCCGTTCCTGCATTTCGACACCGCGCACGAGTTTCCGCGCCTCAGCTTCTACCGCGGATCGCGCAAGGAGGCCGGCCGCTATTTCGGACCGTACCCGTCGGCCGGCGCGGTTCGGGAGAGTTTGCAGCAGCTGCAGAAATTATTTCGCTTACGCAACTGCGAGGATTCGTACTTCGCCAATCGCTCGAGACCCTGTCTGCAGTACCAGATCGAGCGCTGCACGGCGCCCTGCGTCGGGCTCATCACCAAGGAGCAGTATGCCCGCGACGTGGACGCGGCGATCAAGGTGCTCGAAGGGCGTAACGATGAGGTGCAGAAGGAGCTCGGCCGGCGCATGGAGCTCGCCGCCGAACGATTGAACTTCGAGGAAGCCGCCAGATTGCGCGACCAGCTGGCGAATCTCAAAGCCATGCAGGCGCAGCAAATCGTCACGGCCGACATCGATCACGATGCCGACGTGATCGCGGTGGCGGGCGGCAATGGCGAATACTGCATCGCGTTGATGTTCGTTCGCGGCGGGCGCAGCTTGGGCAGCACGACTTTTTTTCCGAAAGCGCCATTGGCGGAATTGCCGGAAGTGTTGGCGGCATTCGTCGCACAGTATTATCTGGAACGCGAATCGCCGGCGGAAATCATCGTCGAGAGCGACTTCGAGGGGATGCAGGTGCTCGAAGCGACGCTCACCGAACGCTCATCCCACAAGGTGCGCGTCACTTCCTCGGTGCGCGGTATTCGCGCGCGCTGGCTGGAGATGATGCGCAACAACGCCGAGCAAGCGCTGAAGATGCGCGGTCTGGCGCGCGCCAACATCGAATCGAGCCTTCAGGAATTGGGCAAGGCGCTCGGCCTTGCGCAAACGCCACGGCGCATCGAATGCTTCGATATCAGTCACACCGGCGGCAGCGATACGGTGGCCTCCTGCGTGGTGTTCGGCGTGGAAGGGCCGCTGAAGGGCGACTACCGGCGCTTCAATATTACGGACATACAGCCGGGCGATGACTATGCCGCGATGTACCAGTCGCTCACCCGGCGCTACAAGCGCGTGCGCGACGGCGAACTCGCCGCTCCCGATCTGCTGCTGATCGACGGCGGCAAAGGTCAGCTTGCCGAAGCCGACAAGGTGCTTCGAGAGCTCGCTGTCCATGGAATCACGTTGATCGGGGTCGCGAAGGGCGCCGACCGGCGCCCCGGGCAAGAGCAGCTCCTCTTGTTGGGCCGGGACACACCGATGCTGCTTCCCCCGGACTCCCATGCCCTGCATCTGATTCAGCGCGTGCGCGACGAGGCGCATCGATTTGCCATCGCGGGACACCGGCGCAAGAGGGCTAAACGCCACAGTCAGTCTATACTCGAAACCATTCCGGGCTTGGGTCCGGTGAAGCGACGCGAGCTGCTGAAGCAATTCGGCGGCTTGCAGGGGATTTTGCGTGCCGGTATCGACGATTTCGCAAAAGTACGCGGCCTCGGGCGCGATCTCGCCGAGGTAATATATGAACACCTCCACCCCGGGCAGTGAAGGCCAATCGCATTGGAACCTGCCGAATACGCTGACCTGGCTGCGTATTCTGATGATTCCGGCGATTTTGTTGCTGTTCAACTTGCCGTATTGGTGGAAGGATCCCGCGACCTGCGCCGCGTTCGCGCTGGCCGGCATCACCGACAGTCTGGACGGCTACTACGCGCGCAAGTGGGGCCAAACCTCGCGCCTCGGTGCGTTCCTGGATCCGGTCGCCGACAAGCTGATCGTGGCGGCGGCGCTGGTGCTGATCGTCAGCAAGGATCCGCGCTGGTTCGTGGTGATGGCCGCCATCGTCATCATCGGCCGCGAGATCGCGGTTTCGGCGCTGCGCGAATGGATGGCGGAGATCGGCGCTCGCGGCCGCATCAAGGTGTCCATCTGGGGCAAATACAAGACCGTCATGCAAATCGTCGGACTCTCCTTGCTGTTGTATCGGCGCGATCTTTTCGGCATACCGATTTACAAGCTCGGTCTGGCCTTGACGGGCGTCGCCGCGGTACTGACATTGTGGTCGATGATCCTGTACCTGCGCCTTGCGTGGCCGGAGCTGCGCGGCAGCGCTCGCCTGTAATGCGTACTTGCGGCGGGTCTGACGCGCCGCCGGCGCGGTAGAATTCTAGTTAGTTTTAAGGCTTTAGCCGCCACGCGCGCCGCGTTGTCCTTGACTCTGTGAAGTACGGCCCTACAATTGCCCGGCGCGAGCGCGGGAATAGCTCAGTTGGTAGAGCGCAACCTTGCCAAGGTTGAGGTCGCGAGTTCGAGCCTCGTTTCCCGCTCCAGTTTTTGAAAGCCCCGGCAAGCCCGGGGTTTGTTATTTTTGATCTTGCGGCTAAGTGGCAGAGTGGTCATGCAGCGGCCTGCAAAGCCGTGTACGCCGGTTCGATTCCGACCTTAGCCTCCACCCATCGCAAGGGGCGAAAAATAATGGCGCAAAAATACCTCATCAAAGCGGCTGCATGGCTCGAAGTCATTGTGGCCGCGGTCTTGATCGTGACTCCCAATACGGCCTCAACACTGCTGTTCGGTGCGCCGCTGGAAGGCCCCGGCGTGCCGGTTGCGCGTTTCGCGGGTATCGGGCTGCTCGCGCTCGGCTCTGCCTGCTTGACCGCATTCTCGGCCGGGTCGACCCGCAGCGCGGTCTGGGGCCTTTATATATTCAATGCCGGAGCGACCATTTTATTTGCGGGGGTCGGCCTCAGCCGGATGCCGTACGGTGTGCTGCTGTGGCCGGCCGCCATCCTTCATGCGGGTATTGCGGCCGGTCTGGCGTCAGGGGGAGGGTTGAGAAAAACACGCTGAGATTCAGTGACAGTTTGCACACGCGACTGTGCGTTGCGTGCGTCGCGGCGAGACGCTGCACATCGGGGTGCGCGGGGTCATTGCCCTTTATGCCAATTCCGAACTTCAAAGAACCATGAAATGATAAACATTCTCGATGATTCTGTGTCGCCACGTTGCAGGTTCAGCGAACTCTGGAACGTGAAAGTATGTGGTCGAGCCGCTTGGCCGGTTTAGAAATAACAAACGCGAAGGAGTAAGGGATCATGGGCCTGAAGCAATTGACGCCGCATCTCGCCGCGAAACTATCGGTCACCCTGTTTGCCGTTGCGTTGGCGATGGGGCCGGTTGCAGCTCAGCAGGTGACTGGCGTTCCCGGATCGCCCAGCGCAACCACCACCTTGGACGGGAAGCAGCTGCCGCCGCCGCCCGCGAAATTCGGCGGCGTCATCAAGGAAAGCTATCAGGATTCGAAGCCGTACTGGCCGCCGCGAGTGGTCCCGCCCAAGGGCGCGCCCAACGTCCTGCTCATCATGACCGATGACCAGGGCTACGGGGTGTCGAGCACCTTCGGCGGCGTCATCCCGACGCCGGCGCTCGATCGCATCGCCAAGGCGGGCTTGCGCTACACGCAGTTTCACTCCACGGCGCTGTGTTCGCCGACGCGCGCGGCGCTGATCACCGGCCGCAATCACCACTCCGTCGGATTCGGGGTCATCGGCGAATTGTCCACCGGCTACCCCGGCTACGATTCCATCATCGGCCCGGAGAGCGCCACCATCGGCACGATCCTTCGGGACAACGGCTACGCCACCTCGTGGTTCGGCAAGGAACACAACACGCCGGCCTTTCAATACAGCGCCGCCGGGCCGTTCGATCAATGGCCGGTCGGCATGGGCTTTGAGTATTTCTACGGCTTCATGGGCGGCGAGACCGATCAGTGGACGCCTTACTTGTTTCGCAACACCACCCAGGTGTTCCCCTGGATCGGCAAGCCCGGCTACAACCTCATCACCGACATGGCGGATGACGCCATCAAGCACATGCGCGAGTTGAACGCGGCCGCGCCCGACAAGCCGTTCTTCGTGTATTACGTGCCCGGCGGCACCCATTCGCCGCACCAGCCGACCCAGGAATGGATCGACAAGTTCAAGGGCAAGTTCGACATGGGCTACGAGAAGGTGCGCGAGCAGATCTTCGCCAACCAGAAGCGGCTCGGCGTGATCCCGGCGGGCACGCAGCTCACGCCCGTGGCCGGACGGACAGGCGGAGTTCGGCGGCGCCAAGCTGCCGCGGTGGGACTCGCTGTCGGCGGTGCAAAAGAAACTCTTTGCGCGCGAGGCGGAGGTCTTTGCCGCCTACGCCGCCTATACCGACCATGAGATCGGCCGGGTCATCCAAGAAGTCCAGGATGAGGGCAAGCTCGACAACACGCTGATCATCTACATCGTCGGCGACAACGGCACCAGCGCCGAAGGCACGCTCTACGGCACCTACAACACGCTCACCGCCTACAACGGCATTCTGAAGGCTCCGGAGGCGCTGCAGCTGTTGCATTACGAGGACTGGGGCTCGGACAAGACCTACCCGCACATGGCGGTGCAATGGGCGTGGGCGTTCGATTCGCCGTTCAAGTGGACCAAGCAGGTGGCCTCGCATTTCGGCGGGACCCGCCAAGGCATGGCCATCTCCTGGCCCGGCCACATCAAGGACGTGGGCGGCATGCGCACCCAGTTCCACCACGTGATCGATATCGTGCCGACCATCCTCGAGGCCGCCGGCATCAAGGCGCCCGACGTGGTCAATGGCATCAAGCAGAGGCCGATCGAAGGCGTGAGCATGCTGTACACCTTCGACAAGGCGAATGCCAATGCGCCCTCCAAGCGCGACACGCAGTATTTCGAAATGGTCGGGAACCGCGGCATCTACCACGACGGCTGGATGGCCAACACGAGCCCGCCTTCGCCGGTCTTGGGAGCTGGGAACGGGCAAGCTGCCCGACCTTGCCACCGGCTACCAGTGGGAGCTTTATCACATCACCGAGGACTACTCGCAGTACAACGACCTCGCCGCGAAAATGCCGGACAAGCTCAAGGAAATGCAGGCGTTGTTTGCGACCGAAGCGGCCAAATACAACGTGTTCCCGTTGGATAACCGGGCCTTCGCGCGCCTGCTGACGCCGCGGCCGAGCGCGGTCGCCGGGCGGACGGTGTTCACCTACACGCGGTGAAAATGCCGGCATTCCTCCTGGGCAATGCGCCGAGCATTCTGGACAAGGACTACACCATCACCGCCGACGTGACGATTCCCAAGGAGGGCGCGGAGGGCATGATCGTGACCTTGGGCGGACGCTTCGGCGGCTATGGCCTGTACCTGCTCAAGGGCAAGCCGGTGTTCGTCTACAACCTGCTCGATCTGGAGCGCTTTCGCTGGGAGGGCGGCGTGGGCGGCGAGGACTGGTTGGGCTCCTCGCTCAAGGCGGGCAAGCACACCATCGTGTTCGATTTCAAGTACAACGGCCCCGGGCCCGGCAAGGGCGGCACCGGCGTGCTCTCGGTGGACGGCAAGGAGCTGGCGCGCAAGACGCATCGAGCACACGATTCCGCTCTTGATGACCATCGACGAAACCTTCGATGTCGGCATCGATACGCGCACGCGCGGTGGACGACAGCTACAAGGTGCCGTTCCGCTTCAATGGCACGATCGACAAGCTGACCTTCAAGCTGGGGCCGGAGCAGCTGACGGCGCAGGACAAGGAGGAGGCGGCGAAGAAACTGGCGGCGGACAGAGACTAATCGAAATATGTGAGCGCAGCCCGGCAGACGATGGGAACCATTGCCGCCGGGCTGACCTTCGCTCGACACTCGCGCCAATGGAATTGGCAATGACAGAGAATTTATTTCATGAGCACCAAAGACGACATTCAACGCACGATTCTGCCCATCCCGGATCAGCCGCGCACCGGCCTCGTGACCTATGATGCGAAGGATCCGGACACCAAGTACCCGCCGATCACGCCGATACGGCCGCCCAAGGGTGCGCCGAATGTGCTGATCGTGCTGATCGACGATGCGGGCTTTGGCTCCGCGAGCGCCTTCGGCGGTCCGTGTAACACGCCGACGGCGGAACGCCTGGCCGCGGCAATGAGGCGCTGAACCGCTGGAGGCGGGCGGCTGCGCCCGCACCAGTGATAGGGCATACTGGCGCTTGTTACCGCGCATGTCGCGGTACGAGCAACAGCAGAGAATGCCTCTACGATGAACCCTCCGAAAGTGCGTGCAACCGGTGCAATGACGGTAAAGAGCGTGGCGCGCGCGCGCGTCACGCGACCGCGTAGCGCAAAGACCACTCGGGTCACCGTGCTGTTCGCGGACCTGCGAGGCTACACCGGCCTCGCGGAGCGATTGGCGCCGGCGCGCATTGTACCGTTGCTGGATGAGTTCTTCGGCGTGCTCGCGGGCGCCACCGTGCTCCACGGCGGCCACGTCTATCATATGGCGGGCGATGGCATGATGGCGGGCTTTGGCCTCGACGATCCGGCAGGGGGCGGGGCGGGGGCCGGCGCATGCGGTGCGCTGGCGGCCGGCCATGAAATGCTCAAAAACTTTGCGGAGGTCGCGGAGCGCTGGCGGTGCGAGCTCGCGATCGAGAGCGGCATCGGGGTGGGACTGCATCTCGGTGAGGTGGCGATGGGATTGCTCGGGCCGCCGGGGCGTAGGCGCACCACCCTGGTCGGCGACACCGTCAACGTCGCCGCCCGGCTCTGCGGTCGCGCGCGGGCCGGCGAGCTTCTGATGTCGAGCACGGTGGCCGCGGCGCTCGATGCGGGGGCGGCGGGCGGGCGCGATGAAAAATCGATTGCCGTACTACAACTGCCGCAATTCGAACTGCGGGGCCGCAGCGCGCCGCTCGATATCTGGTGCATACCCGCGAGCGAACGCCTCGCGTTTTAGAGGGCCTCTGCTACACTTTTCGCGCCCGAAGCCCTCGTGGCGGAATCGGTAGACGCAACGGACTTAAAATCCGTCGGTTAACAGCCATCCCGGTTCGAGTCCGGGCGAGGGCACCACTGAATACTTAATAATAACAGTATGTTACACGATAAACTTCGACGGAAAATGACTTGGATGGCTTGCGCGTGCCGCCGGGTGAAACCAGCCATCGCGAGAGCCATCCACGAGAGTCAATCGGAGTTATGATTCTTGGGCGTACGGGGCACCTGACCATGTCTCTACGTCATGGACCGGCGGCGGAGCCGGACATAAAAAAGGGGGAATACCATGTCAAAGCGCCAATTCACGCTGCAGCACCTGCTTGGTCTCGCTGCCGCAATCGCAGGTGCTGCGCTGCTGCCGGCGATCGCGCGGGCCGACGTCACCGAGACGAAGACCAGCACGTTGAACATGTCGATCGTCAAAATCAACAGTACCGATACGGAACGCTATTCCGGGGACAAGAAGCGCACCGATTCCGAGACCCGCTGCGACGGCTTTCTGATGTCGAGGCTCTGCGGCGACATCAAGGGCGGGGAAATCATCCGCCTCGACAAGGACCTCACCTGGACGCTGGAACCCGCGAAGAAGGAGTACGTGGAGAAGCCCTTTCCGACGCCCGAACAGCGTGCGGAAGCCCGGCAGAAAGCAGAAGAGATGATGGCGAAGCTGAAAAGTTGCCCGACCCCGACTCCGACCCCGCAGCCAAGCGCTCCGGATACCTCGAAGTGCGACATGTCACCGCCGAAATTCGAGGTCAAGCAAACCGACGACACCGGGTTCTTTGCCGGTCACCAGGCGCGCCGATCAACGGTGACGATGACCCAGACCTGTACCAACAAGCAGACGGGTGATGCCTGCGACATTATCGTCGGCGTCGACAGCTGGCTTACCCAGGACGAGATCCCCGGCATTGGCGATGCGAGGGCGTTTGGCGAGGCGTACGCCAAGAAGCTCGGTCTGGATAAAACCGCACAAGCGATGAAGCCGCAGATGCAGACCCTGCTCGCGCCCTATGTGGATGCCTTGCGTCAGGCGGGTGGAAAGACCGGCGATTTCAAAGGCTACCCGCTCAAGACCTCCATCACCATCGCGATGGGCGGGGAGCACTGTGCGGCGGCAAAGTCGCAGCCTCCAGGGGCGTCCGGCGGCGGCACCGTGGCGAACGCGACCGAGGCGGCGACAGATGCCGCGGCGAGTTCCACCACGGGCGCCGCCGGCGCCGCTGCCGCTCAGGCGGCAGGTCAGTCCGCCGGGGGTGGCATCGTCGGCTCGATCGCGGGATCAGCGGCCGGCGCCTTCGGTTCGAAGTTGATGAGCGGGCTCTTTGCCAAGAAGACACCCCCGCCGGCCAAACCGGACGCGGGCGCGACCACGGCGGCCCAGGCTGGTAAGTCTGTTCCGCTCGTCGAATGGACGATCGAGACCACGTCGATCGGTGCCGAACCGATCGCCAGCACCCAGTTCGAGCTGCCGGCGGATTGGAAGCCGGATCAGCCGAAGCCGCAAAAGGAGCGGGAATTCCAATGTCCGACGTCGGGTAAGTAGCGAGTTCGCAGCAACAACCGAGCGCGCCGTGGCTAACGGGCGCACCCTCAGGGGCGCACCGCGGTCACCTCGATCTCGACCAGAAAGCCGGGATTGGCGAGCGCGCCGTGTGTTGTCTATTTGCGCGCTGCCGCTATAGCGTACACGGCCGCGCGGTTACACTGATGGCCCCGCCGCTCACGAGCCGGCGCAATCAGGCCTTCGATGTGACCATCCTCGGTGTGTTGCCGCCGGCTCCGGCAATTCGTGAGCGCACATTTTTCGGCGAGCCGCGCGCCCTCGGATACCTAGCGTTCACGGAGGCCTGGGAGCGGTTCTCGTACTACGGGATGACGGCGCTGCTGGTGCTTTACATGAGCCAGGCGCTCTTCATGCCCGGCCACATCGAGCACGTCGTGGGGTTCGGCGCATTTCGTGCCATCGTTGAAGGCGTGTTCGGGCGGATGAGCGCCATCGCGCTGAGTTCGCAGATTTTCGGCCTGTATACGGGCTTGGTCTATTTCACGCCGGTGCTCGGCGGCTGGATTGCGGATCGCTGGATGGGTCAGCGTAATGCGGTGGCGCTCGGCGCGGTGTTGATGAGCGCGGGGCACCTGGCGATGGCATTCGATGCCTCGTTCCTGCTCGCTCTGCTGCTATTGATCGTGGGATGCGGATTTCTCAAGGGCAACATATCCACTCAGGTGGGCGGCCTCTATGCCGAGACCGACCGAGCGGGGCGCGCGCGCGGATTTTCGATTTTCTCCATCGGCATCAACGTCGGCGCGGTGGCAGGTCCGTTGTTGTGCGGGCTGCTCGCGCAGATCTACGGCTGGCATGCCGGCTTCGGCCTCGCCGGACTTCTGATGCTGATCGGTCTGGCGACCTACCTCGCGGGCTATCGCGAGCTCTCTGCATCGGTGCGGACCCGTCCGACCACCCCCGCCGCGGTGCCGCTCGATCGTGCGCAGTGGCGCATAATCGGTGCGCTGTTCGCGGTGATGTTCATCACCATGTTCCAATCCATTGCTTACTATCAAAACTCGAACGTGGCCTTGATGTGGATCGACCGCAGCGTCGATCTCGAATTGCTCGGCTACCGCGTACCGACCGGGTGGTTCAATTCCATCGATCCGTTCGTCAGCATCGTGGCGGTGCCGTTCTTATTGGCGTTGTGGCGCCGTCAGGCGCTGCGCGGCGCCGAACCGGGGGAGATCGCCAAGATCGGCACCGGGGCATGGATCGCTTGCGCGGCGAATTTGCTGCTGGCGGGGGGATGTGCGGCGACCGACCGTGTGCCGATCGGCGTGCCCATCGCCTACGACGTGCTGCTCGGAGTGGCGTTTCTTTATTATTGGCCGACGTTGCTCGCGCTCGTGTCGCGCGCGGCGCCGCCGCGGGTTCGCGCGACCTTGATGGGAACCGCGTTCATGTCCCTGTTTCTCTCCAATGTCACCATCGGCCGGATCGGCGCGGGTTTCGAGCGGATGACTCCGTTGGAGTTCTGGGCGCTGCATGCCGCGATCGCGGCCGCCGGCGGCGTCCTCGCATTGACGTTGGGCCGGCGCCTGGAGCGCGTGCTCGCCGCGTCATCTTGAGCGTGCCGGCGCGCGATCCATCCGACCTTTTGGGCGTTACGGTTGGGCGCCGAGAGCGCGTCTCCGCTATGCTTTTTGATCCATGAATATTGCGTCTCTTCGCGGGTTGCCGCCGATGCGGTGGCTGCAGCGCTTTGCGCTGGGCCCCACCGATCTGCTGCGCGATGCGACCTATCGGAGGCTGTGGACCTCGATTCTCATCTCCTCGTTCGGCGGACAGGTGACGCTGCTCGCGCTGCCGCTGTCGGCCGCGGTGCTGCTGCACGCCTCCCCCACGCAAATGGGCCTGTTGAGCGCCGCGGAGTTGTTTCCCTTCGTCCTGTTCTCGCTACCGACCGGCGTGTGGCTCGATCGGGTGCGCAAGTTGCCGGTCTACGTCGTGGGCGAACTGTCGATCGCGATCACCGTGGCGACGGTGCCGTTGGCGTGGTGGCTCGGCTGGCTGTCGATGCACTGGCTGTATTTCGTGGGATTCGTGATCGGCGCGGTGAACACGACGGCGGGCAGCGCCGCGCAAATCGTGCTGACGCAGATCGTGCCGCGCGAACGGCTGGTCGAGGCGCATGCGAAAAACGCCCTGGCGTCCTCAACCGCCGAAGTGACCGGGCCCGGCGCCGCGGGAGCCTTGATCAAGGTGACGGGCGCGCCGCTCGCGCTGTTGGCCGATGCCTTCCTGCTGCTGATCTCGGCGTCGATTCTGCGCGGCGTGCCGGTGAAGGAGTGGCCGAGCGCGATCAATCCGCCGTTCTGGCCGGCCATGCGCCAGGGATTGCACTTTGTGCGCAGCCACGAGCTGCTGCTCACCATGGCGATCTGCGTCGGGGTGTGGGAATTGTGCAATCAAGCGGCGATGGTGGTGCAGATCTTGTTCGCGACGCGACAGCTGGGATTGACCGAGCGGGAGGTCGGCTTGAGCTATGTCGCCCTCGGAGTGGGTACGGTCATCGCCAGTGCGTTCGGCTATCGGGTGGCGCGGCGTTTTGGTCCCGGACCGACGCTGGTGCTTGGTTTCGCGATATGCGGATCGGGTTGGCTGCTGCTCGCCGTTGCGCCGTTGAGCCGGGCGGGTATCGCCGCCTACGCCATGATGCTGCTGTGTTTCGGCATGGGTGCCGTATTCATATTCATCAATTTTTTGTCACTGCGGCAATCCGTCACGCCGGCGCCGATGCTGGGGCGCATGACGAGCACCATGCGCTGGTTGATTTTGCTCCCCGCGGGGCCCGGTGCCCTATTGGGGGGCTGGTTGGGCGAGCACTTCGGGCTGCGGATGGCTCTGGCGTTTGCCGGGGGCACGGCATTGCTGCTCGCCGCGCTAGCTGCACGATTGAAAGTGATACGCAGCATCAAAACGCTGCCGAGCCTCAAAGCGGAGGCCATTACACCCTATTCAGCGGAGCGGGACAGCGGCTGAGGGGCGCCGTCGGTAGCTTCAACCGCTTGATTTGGTTAAGCTCGCGACCCGATGAACAGCGCAGCAGTGGGTCTTTGCGTCAATCAGGTCCACGTGTGGCGCGGGGATCGTCACGTGCTCAGAGGGGTAAGCCTCGAGGTGCGGCCGCGCGAACTGCTCCATGTCGCGGGACCCAATGGTGCCGGCAAGACGACCTTGCTGCGCGTCGCCACCGGCTTGCTCAGACCGGAACAGGGCAGCGTCGCTTGGTTCGGCCAATCGATTACGCATGTGCGATCGGAGTATCAATCCGCGCTCACCTACGCGTCGCACGAAACCGCGCTGAAGGGCGACCTGACCGCCTTGGAAAATCTGCGCTTCATGGTGGGCATGAAGCGGCGCGCCAGCCTGTGGGAACTACGCGAATGTCTCGACCGCACCGGCGTCGCCGGCTGTGCCGATTTGCCGGTGCGGGTATTGTCCGCGGGTCAGCGCCGCCGTGTGGTGATGGCGCGCATTCTGGCCGCGAAGGCGGTGCTGTGGCTGCTGGATGAGCCCTTTACCAATCTCGATGCGGCGGGATCGGCACTGATGTCCGCGTTGCTCGAAGATCATGTGAACGGCGGCGGATTGGCACTCATTGTCGCGCATCACGATCTGAAACTTCAGGCGACGCAGCGCCGCATGGAGCTTCCGGGATGAACGTCGGCGCGTGGCGAGCCTTGATGCTCATCGTGCACAGAGACCTGTGCCTCAGTTTCAGGCGACCCGAGCAGTTGCTGCAGCCGCTGGTGTTCTTCTTGATCGTCACCACCCTGTTTCCGTTGGGCTTGAGCGTGCAGCTGTCACTGTTGCGAGACATGGCGCCGGGCGTTTTGTGGGTCGCGGCACTGCTATCCTCGCTTTTGTCGTTGGATTCACTGGTCAAGAACGATGCGGACGATGGAACTTTGGAACAGTTGGCGCTGTCTGGTCAGAGTTTGACCACGATTGTCATTGCGAAGACGTTGGCGCACTGGCTGGTGAGCGGGGCGGCGCTGGTATTGGTGTCGCCGGTGGTCGCCGTCGGGCTCGCCATTCCGGTCTCGGCGTTTCCGACCATGCTGCTCGGATTGACGTTGGGCACGCTGACGTTGAGCTGGCTGGGCGCCATTGGCGCCGGCCTCACGGTCGGCTTGCGCCGCGGCAACGTGCTTCTGTCCTTGATCGTGCTGCCGCTGGCGATGCCGCTGCTGATATTCGGCGCCGGTGCCACGGATCGTGCGATTTCAGGTTCCAGCACGGCCGGAGCCTTGTATTTCCTGGCGTCGCTCTGTGTATTCACCACTACGCTGGCGCCCTTCGCCGCGGCCGCTGCGCTGCGCATCGCGCTTGACTGAACGAGGGGCCGATTCTATGTGGACGTGGTTTTACAGGCTCGCATCGCCGCCCCATGTGTACCGGGTCGCCGCGACGCTCATTCCCTGGTTCTTGACGGCGGCGGCAATCGCCATCGGCTACGGGGCGATTGCCGGGCTCGTGTTCGCACCGCCGGATTACCAGCAGGGCGAGGCATTTCGCATCATCTATGTGCACGCCCCGAGCGGATGGATATCGATGTTCGCCTACAGCACCATGGCGGTAGCGGGGGCCATTGGGCTGATCTGGCGCATCAAGATGGGTCATGCCGTCGCTGCGGCCGCGGCGCCGATCGGCGCATCGTTCACCTTGTTGGCCCTGGTCACCGGATCGCTGTGGGGGCGGCCGATGTGGGGCACTTATTGGGCTTGGGACCCGCGTTTGACCTCGGAACTCATCTTGTTGTTTTTGTATGTCGGCGTGATGTCGCTGCGCGCGGCGTTCGAGGACTCGAGCCGCGGCGATCGGGCGGCGGCGCTGCTGGCGATCGTGGGCGTGGTGAACGTGCCGATCATCCATTATTCGGTTCTGTGGTGGAACTCGCTGCATCAGGGAGCCACGGTTGCTAAACTAGCCAAACCGTCCATGCCGCCCAGCATGCTATTGCCGCTACTGTCGATGTTGCTGGGATTCTTGTGTTTCTTCGGGGCGGTGCTGTGCATGCGGCTGCGCGGCGAAGTTCTCAATCGAGAACGCCAAGCGACTTGGATACGGGAGGCGGTTAAATCATGAATGGCGGGGATTTTTGGTCCATGGGCGGTTATGCGCGGTTTGTCTGGCCGTGCTTCGGCTTTGCCTGTACCGTGCTCGCCTGGAACCTATGGTCGGCGCGCCGCTATCATGCGGCGGCTCGCCAGCGAGCGGGGCGCGCCCTCGCGATGAGCGATGAGAATTCACCATGACTCCGCGTCGAAAACGCCTGTGGGTGGTGCTCGGTATCCTCGGCGGCGTGGCAGCTTCGGTGACGCTTGCCGTGATGGCCTCGCGCGAGAACATCATGTTCTATTACGATCCCAGTCAAATTGCCGCGGGTCAGGCGCCCACGCTCAAGCGCTTTCGTGTCGGCGGCATGGTGGTCAAGGGCAGCGTTGCACGCAAGCCCGGCGATCTCAAGGTCAGATTCGTGCTGACGGATTTCGCGCATCAGGTGCCGGTCGAGTACACCGGAGTGCTTCCCGATTTGTTTCGCGAGGGCCAGGGCATCATCGCCCACGGGACCATGGGGCCGGACGGGGCCTTCGTGGCCGACGAGGTGCTCGCCAAGCATGATGAGAAATACATGCCCCCGGAAGTCGCGGCCTCGCTCAAACAGAAGGCCGTGGCACAAGGTTCCGTTCAAGGTTCGACGCCGGCGCCTTCTAAAGGGCCGACCGGTTAGGCCAAGGCACAGGCAATGACACCGGAACTTGGAGTTTTTGCCCTCACCTTGGCCTTCGTGCTGAGCCTTGCGCAGGCATTCTTCGGCTTGGGCGGCGCATGGCGCGGCAAGTCGGACTGGATGAGCGTGGCGCGCCCCGCGGTGGCCGGGCAATTCGTGTTCGTGGTGATGGCCTTCGCGTGCCTGGTGTACTCGTTCGTGAACAACGATTTCTCCGTGCTGTACGTGGCGCGCAACTCCAATTCGCAACTGCCGCTGTTCTATCGCGTCGCGGCCCTGTGGGGTGCGCACGAGGGCTCGCTGCTGCTGTGGATCTTGATCCTGTCGATTTGGAGCGCCGCGGTCGCTGCGTTCAGCCGCCAGCTGCCGGAGACCTTCGCGAGCCGGGTGCTCGGCGTGATGGGGCTGGTCAGCTGCGGCTTCATGTTGTTTACTCTGTGGACCTCTAATCCGTTTGTGCGGCTGATGCCGGCCGCACAGGATGGCGCGGATTTGAACCCGGTGCTGCAGGATTTCGCGTTGGCGATTCACCCGCCGATGTTGTACACCGGCTATGTCGGATTCTCCGTGGCGTTCGCGTTCGCGTGCGCAGCGATGCTCGAGGGGCGGCTGGATCAGACCTGGGCCAAATGGACCCGGCCGTGGACGCTGTTCGCGTGGATCTTTCAGACCATCGGGATTGCGCTCGGGAGCTGGTGGGCCTACTACGAACTCGGCTGGGGCGGCTGGTGGTTTTGGGACCCGGTCGAGAACGCCTCGTTCATGCCGTGGCTGGTGGGAACGGCGCTGATCCATTCCTTGAGCGTCACGGAGACTCGCGGCATCTTCAAGAGTTGGACGCTGCTGCTCGCCATCTTCGCCTTCTCCCTGAGTCTGGTGGGCACTTTCATCGTGCGTTCTGGCGTGCTCGTTTCGGTGCACTCGTTCGCGAGCGATCCGACGCGCGGTCTGTACATCCTCGCATTTCTGGTCATCACCATTGGCGGTTCGCTCACCCTGTATGCATGGCGCGCGCCAAAACTGTACGTGCCCGGAGGATTCGAGCTTTTCTCGCGCGAATTCTTCCTGCTGGTCAACAACGTGATTCTCGTGAGCGTCGCCGGGCTGGTGATGTGGGGCACGCTGTCGCCTCTGGTCTATGAGTTATTGGGCATTGGCAAGATCTCGGTCGGGCCGCCGGTATTCGCGTTGATGTTTCTGATACCCGTGCTGCCGCTGATGGTGTTCATGGCCATCGGCATGCACTCGGCGTGGCGGCGGCATCGAATCAGCGGGGCGGCTGTGCCGCTCGGCTGGACGCTCGGACTCGCCGTGCTCTTATCGGTGCTCATTCAGGGTTGGGGGTTCGGTTCATTTCATTGGGTCGGGCTGATCGGCTTCAGCTTCGGATTCTGGATCATCTTTTCCGCCCTGCTGGAACCGATTCGCCGCCTAAGGCAAGGACAGGCGCTCACCGCAGGACTCCTCGGCATGGCGATCGCGCACTTGGGCGTCGGCATATTCGCCATCGGCGCGAGCGGCGTGGAAAGCTACAAGATCGAGAAGGACGTGGCGCTCAAGCCAGGGGACAGCTATTCGATCGCCGGCTATGAATTCCGCTTCGTCAACGCCGCCGATGTGCGCGGACCGAATTACGACGCGGTGCAAGCGCTTGTGGTGGTCACTCACGGCGGCAAGCCGGTAACCGTGTTGGAACCGCAAAAGCGCCATTTCCGGATACAGCAAACGGACAACAGTAAAGCCGCGATCTCGGTGGGCTGGTCGCGGGATCTGTTCGTGGCGATGGGCAATCCTCTCGGCAACGGCGCCTGGAGCATGCGCATCCAATACAAACCGCTGGTCCGCTACATCTGGCTCGGCGCATTGGTGATGGCGCTGGGCGGAGTGGTCGCGGCAACCGACCGACGTTATCGCGTCCGCGTGAAGGCGGCGTCGAGCGCCGCAGCGGCCGCGCCGCCTGGCCCGGAGCCGAGCTACAGGTCAGCCTGATGTGGAAGTTCTTATTGCCGTGTGCGGCATTCATCGCACTGGCGGTGCTGTTTGCATTCGGACTCAACCCGAATCGGGACATCCATGCCTTGCCCTCTCCCTTGATCGGAAAACCGGCGCCTTTGTTCACGCTGAGCGACGTGCTGGAACCGAATCGGATCGTGAGCAATGCCGACCTCAAGGGACAGGTTTACGTACTGAATGTCTGGGGTACATGGTGCGTCGCCTGCCGGCAAGAGCACGAGGCGCTGTTGGCCATCGCGCAGCAGCGTAAGGTGCCCATCATCGGACTTGATTACATGGACGAACGCGGCAAGGCGCAGCAATGGCTGCAACAATTGGGTAATCCCTATGCGGCGGTCGCCTTCGACACGGATGGGCGCACCGCGATCGATTGGGGCGTCTACGGTGCACCGGAAACCTTTCTGGTGGATGGGCAAGGCCGCGTGCTGTACAAGTTCATCTCGCCCATGACGGCCGAGGTCTGGGAGCGTGAGTTCGTGCCACGAATCGACGCGGCCCGTCGGGGTGGCGCATGAGGATCGCGGCATGGTTGATTGCCGCGACAGTCGGCATCGGGGCTGCACTCCAGGTTTCGGGCGCGGCGCCGGCGCCCGCTCTCGACGCTTACGGCCAACTCGAGGATCCGGTGCTGCAGGCCCGCTTCGAGCACATTACCCAGGACTTGCGCTGCCTCGTGTGTCAGAACGAATCGATCGCCGATTCCAACGTTGAACTCGCCGCGGACCTTCGCCGGCAAGTGCGCGAAATGCTGGTTGCCGGCAAGAGCGACGATGCCATATTTACCTTCATGACCGACCGCTACGGCGAGTTCGTGCGATTCCGCCCGCCGGTGGAGCCGAAAACGCTGCTAATTTGGGGCGCTCCGTTTATCATGCTGCTATTGGGTGTTGCAATCATTTATCGCGTGGCGCGCCAGCGTTCGCGCTTGCCGCTGGACGATGAGCCCCGTTGAGGGGCCGATGTAATCAATGAACACATTTCTCGTTGTCGCCGCGTTCATGGCGACGATAGCCGCGACCGCCGTGGCATGGCCCCTGTTCCGCAATCGCCAGAACCGCCTTCTGGGCGCCGTGGCGGGCGCGCTGGTGATCGGCGCCTCTGCGGCTCTGTATCCGCTTTGGTCCAATTGGAACTGGCACGCGACGCCGCCGGCGCAGGTGAGCCCGGACGTGCTCGCGATGGTCGCCAAGCTCGAGCGGCATCTGCGCGAGCAACCCAAGGATCTCGCCGGATGGTTGATGTTGGGGAGATCCTATCTGGCACTCGAGCGTGCGGAGGAGGCCGTTGCGGCCTACGAGCATGCGCGCGGCCTCGATGCGAACAACGTCGATGCGCTGTTGGGATTGGGCGAGGCGATGAGTCTGCGCGACGGCGGCGACCTCACGCCGGCGGAGGCGGAGTTGTTCGAAAAGGCGGTAACTCTGGCGCCTGACAACGGCAGGGCCCTATTGTACGGTGGCTTTGCGGCCGCGGCGCGCGGCGATCCGGCGACGGCGCGCAGCCGCTGGCAAGCGCTCAAGAATATGCACCCGCCGGCGGAAATAGAGGCCATGCTCGATCAGAGAATCGCCGAACTGGGTTCCGCTGGTGCGGAATCCGCATCCGGCACGCCGTCCGGCGCGGCACAGTCCGGCCCCGAGGCTCAGGCAACGATTAATCTCAGCATTGCGCCGGCTCTAAAGTCGCGCTTGACGGATACCGCGCAACTCTTCGTGTTCGCGCGCGAACCCGGCGCCCAGGGTCCGCCGCTGGCGGCCAAGCGCCTCGCAAGCTCCGCCATCGGCACGCAGATTCATCTGTCGTCCGCGGATTCGATGTTGCCCGGACACACTCTGATCGCGGGCCAGCGGGTATCCATCGTGGCGCGGGTGTCCTTCAACGGGCAACCGCTGCCGGCCACCGGCGACTTGTACGGTGAATTGACCTATGAGGTCGGCCGCGACGGCGCGCGGGATCTCGTGATCGATCGAATAGCCGAATGAGCGTCGCGAAGGGTCTGATGGCCGGCCGAATCTTCGAAGAGAGCCTGTTTCCCTACCCGCGCCTGCGCGACAAGGATCGCGAAGTCTTGGGGATGATGGTGGAGGCGATCGACCAATTCCTGGCGCCCAAGCATCGCGATTTCAAGCAATGGGATCTGGAGGCGGCGCAGCCGCCGGAACTCATTCAGGGACTGCGCGAACTGGGTCTATTCGGGCTCATCATCCCCGAGGAGCACGGCGGCCTCGGCCTATCGAACGCGGGCTATGCACGCGTCCTGAGCCAAAGCAGTTCGCATGACAGTTCGGTGTCGCTCACCATCGGCGCCCACAGCTCCATCGGCATGAAAGGCATATTGCTGTTCGGCACGGCCGAGCAACGCGCGCGCTATCTGCCGAAGCTCGCCAGCGGCGAGATGATCGCCGCATTTTGTTTGACCGAATCCGCAGCAGGGTCGGACGCGGCATCCATTCGTACGCATGCCGAGAAGAACCCGGACGGCACGTGGACGCTCAACGGCGAGAAAATCTGGATCACCAACGGCGGGATCGCCGACCTGTATACGGTCTTCGCGCGCACCTCATCGGGTACCGGCAAGATCAGCGCATTCCTGGTCGAAGCGCACTGGCCGGGAGTGAGTCACGGGCCGCACGAAGACAAGATGGGAATCCGCGCCTCATCGACCACGACCGTGAGCTTTGCCGACGTGCGGGTGCCTGCGGAAAACGTCCTCGATGCCGAGGGCAAGGGTTTCAAGGTCGCCATGGCCATCTTGAACAACGGGCGCACCGGCTTAGGCGGCGGCGCGGTGGGCGGAATGAAATCGCTGATTGCGCTCGCCACCCAGCAGGCGCAGGCGCGCAAGCAATTCGGAGAGCCGATCGCTAATTTTGGATTGATTCGCGAAAAGATCGCGCAGATGACTCTCGAGTGCTTTGCCGCCGAAAGCGTGGTGTGGATGGTCGCCCACTACATCGATGCCGGTCTCGACGATTACTCGGTGGAAGCGGCGATCAGCAAGGTGTACGCGAGCGAGGCGATCCAGCGCGGCGCTCATGAGGCGCTGCAAATCGCGGCCGGCAGCGGCTTCATGCGCGACTATCCGTACGAAAGGGCGGCGCGGGATGCGCGAATCTTGACGATATTCGAAGGGACCAACGAGGTGCTGCGGCTTTACGTCGCGCTCTCCGGTCTTAAGGACTTGGGCAAAACGCTGGGAGAATTGCGGATTGCGATCGATGATATTTTCAATCATCCGATCAAGGGATTCGGCGTGCTGGCCGACTATGCTGAAAAGCGCCTGAGTCACGCCACCGGGGTGGGCCGCGACAAGATTCTCGGCAAGATTCCACCCGAGCTGCGCGAAGCGGCGGGCATCTATGAAAAATACACGGTGGAACTCGCCAAGGCGGCCGACTTTCTGCTGCGCAAGTACGGCAAGAGCATCGCCGGGCGTCAGCACGCGTTGAAGCGTGTGGCCGATATCACCGTTGATTTGTTCGTCGGTCTGTGTGTCCTGTCCCGGGCGGCGAGTCTCGCGGGCGACTCGCGCGATACGGGCGCGCAGGCGCTGGCCATCGCACAAGTGTTCGCGCGTCAGGCGCGGCGCCGCATGGCTCATAACGTGCGCCGCATCGAGCGCAACGAGGACGAGCAGATGGATTCGCTGGCGGGCTTCATCCTCGGCCAAAGCCGCTATCCCTGGGACGTCATCGAATGAATGACGCCGATTTCGCGGCATGAACATATTCTGTAGCGTGAACAATCGCTCGCCAATACCCCCAGGGGGCAGCATGAGAGCAAGCATTGCAGCGACCGCGCTGCTCGCCTGGTCGGTGCTATGCGGCAGCGCCGCGTCCGCCCATGATCCCGGGGAGCACGCCGACTCCGTCACCGGCGAGCTCGGCATGACCCATTTTCCCAATTCGGGGGCACCGGGCGCTCAGCAGGATTTCCTGCGCGGTCTGCTGTTGCTGCATAGCTTTGAGTATTCGGCGGCCCGCCGCTCGTTCCAGGCGGCGGAGCGGGAGGATCCGGGCTTCGCCATGGCCTACTGGGGCGAGGCGCTTACCTACAACCACACGCTCTGGGGCGAGCAGGATCTCGAGGCGGCGCGGGCCGTGCTCGCCAAGCTCGGGGCGACGCCCGAGGAGCGCACGGCCAAAGCGCCGACCGCACGCGAGCGCGCTTATCTGGCCTCGGTCGAGCAGCTGTACGGCGAGGGTGACAAGGGGCGGCGCGATGCGAACTTCAGTGCCGCGCTCGGCGCCGTCGCACGCGCCTACCCGGATGACCTCGACGCCCGGTCATTCTATGCGCTGTCGATCATGGGGCTGACCGGAAGCACGCGCAATGTCGCCAACTACATGCGCGCCGCGGCCGAGGCCGAAGCGGTGTATGAGATCGACCGGCAGCATCCCGGCGCCTTGCACTATCTCATCCATGCCTACGACGATCCGATTCATGCGCCGCTCGGCCTGCGCGCCGCGCGCCGCTACGGCAAGGTGGCGCCCGCCGCCTCGCATGCGCAGCACATGCCGTCGCACATCTTCTTCGCTCTCGGCATGTGGGACGATGCGATCGAGGCCAATGTCGCGTCGCTCAAGACCGCGCAAGCCCAGGGCGACACGGGTTATCACTCATTGCTGTGGTTGGAGTACGCCTATCTCCAGGAAGACCGGCGCCGGGAGGCGGAGCAGTTGGTGCAGTCGGTTGCCCGCGATGTGGCGGCGGAACCGAGCAAGGACAATCGCGCCCGGTTGGCGCACGCCCGTGCGATGTGGCTGGTCGACACCCGCGGATCCGAGAGCCCCGGGGCCCATTCGCCCGTGGACAGCGGCGGCATCTCGAACATCAATTATTTCGCGGCATATGACTTTGCGCGCGGTATCACGGCCGCGGACAAGGCGGGCGAGGCGCACGCGGCGCTTGAGCAGTTGCGCGCTCGGATCGAGCAGACACGCATGCGGATAACGGGCGTGACGAGGAGCTGGCTCGACAACATCACGGCCCAAGAGATCGAGCAGGCGACGCTCATGGCGAATGTGCTCGCCGGAATGATTCAATATCACGAGGGTGATAAATCCGCCGGCATCACACAGATTCGCGCGGCCATTGCCTCGGCCGATCGCATGGTATTTGAATACGGTCCGCCCTGGTCGGTCAAGCCGTTCGATGAGGTGCTCGGCGAACTGCTGCTGGCGGACGGACGCCGCCAGGAAGCCGCCGCCGCTTTTCAAAGGACGCTCGCCGTCTACCCGAATCGACGCCTTGCCCGAGAGGGGCTCGCCGCCTCGCAGGCAGTTCAATGAGAGAAGAGGATTTCACTTTATAAATATTCCTCTTATTACTGATTTATATAATAAATTAATCGACTTAAATGGCGGGCAGAATGGCGCAGTATCGGCCTCGGATGATGCGTTATGTCATCCGGGAATCCACCGAATCGGATTTCGAGGCGCTGCTGCGCCTCAACGCCGAGTCGGAACATTTTTTGAGTCCCTTGCCATTGCCAAGACTGCAATTCCTGCACGGCCAGGCATGGTACCGGCGCCTCATCGGTCGCGACGAGGTGGTGCTCGGATTTATGTTGGCTTTTCGGGAGGGCGCGGACTACGACAGCCCGAATTATCGCTGGTTTGCGGCCCGCTACGCACAGTTTCTCTACATCGATCGTATCGTCATCGGGAGCATCGCGCGGGGGCAGGGGCTTGCGGCGCGACTGTACGAGGACCTGTTCACCCGCGCGCGCGGCGAAGGCATCACCCGGATAACGTGCGAATTCGATGTGGATCCGCCGAATGAGCCTTCACGGCGGTTTCACGAACGTTTTGGATTTCGCGAAGTCGGCCGCCAGCGGGTCGCCGGCGGGAAGAAAAGCGTGTCCCTACAGGAACTACTCCTGCGAGCGGGTTGAGCTCGCGGGCATGAATTTCGGTGCGGCGGGCGCCTTGGACGCGTGCGGCGCGGCGGCCGCTTGGTCGGAAATTTGGCCGCTACTAGGCACCGCATTGGTGGAAGCGACGCCGACGGCGATTCCGCCGATGGCAATGACGAATCCGCCCAAAATATACGCCAGAAAATCGCTTTCTCGTTTATCGGACATGGGCAGAATTCTTCTATGGCTGAGCGCTGCCGGGCGGCGAACCAGTTCACACATTTCCAATCGTCGGGGCGGGGTATGGGGGAGATTCGCGGGTCAGTCCACGACCGCATGCGCCGCAGCGGTGCCGGCGCCGGGTATGCGGACGAACAGCACCAGGGGAATGACCGCTAGGGTCAAATACAGCATCAACCGAAAGTCGTTGATGTACGCGATCATCGATGCCTGCTGTGTGATCAGGCCGTCAAGGGCGGCCGCACCGGTCAGTCGTCCGGGATCATAGGCAGAAACGATGGCCGGATTGGTCCACGCGGGATTCGCGTAAGTGATCCGCTCGACCAGCGCCGCATGCGAGTTTGCGGTGCTGTGCACCAGGACGGCCTGCACCAGGGAAATGCCGATGCTGCTGCCGATGTTGCGCACCAAACTGAATATCGCGGTGCCTTGAGCCCGCATTTCCGGACTCAAAGTCGCAAAGGTTGCCGCGCTCAAGGGGACGAAGACGAATCCTAAGCCGATGCCCTGGATCACTCCCGGCCATACGATGTCCCCTTGCGAAAGATCCTGCGAATAGCCGGTCATTTGATATAGCGACAACGCGGTGATCGCAAACCCGCCGAACAAGAACAGCCGCATATCGACCTTACCGAGAAGGCGGCCGGCGAGGAGCATCGAGGCCATGGTGCCGATGCCGGAGGGCGCGGTCACCAGGCCCGTGGTCGTCACCGGATAGTCGAGCAGGTCCTCGAGCATGGTGGGGATCAGCGCCCGTGTGGCGTACATCACCAGACCGACGATGAAGATGAACAGGAGGCCGCTCGCGTAATTGCGGTTTTTCAGCAAGCGGTAATCCAAAAACGAACGGTCCGCGCGGGTGAGCGCGGTGTGCGCCACGAAGTAGGTGAACGCCACGCTCATGGTGATCGCCTCGATCCAGGTTTCGGTCGATGAAAACCAATCATTCTGTTGGCCGCGATCGAGCAGCATCTGCAAAGCGCCGATCGCGATGCTCAATACGGCGAATCCAAACAGGTCGAATTGCACGCGCCGGGGCGCCGGCCGCGGGTGGATGTATTTCCAAATGCCGTAGGTGGTCATGATCCCGACGGGAATATTGATGAAGAACACCCAGCGCCAGCTGTAGCTGTCCGTGAGCCATCCGCCCAAGGTGGGACCGAGTATGGGGCCGACCATGACGCCCATCCCCCACACCGCCATGGCGGAGCCTTGTTTCGCCGGCGGATTGATGTCCATCAGGACCACCTGAGACATCGGCACCAGGGCCGCTCCGAACAGGCCTTGCAGCAGACGCGCCGCGACGATTTCGGCCAAGCTGTCCGACAACCCGCAGAGCGCGGAAGCCACGGTGAAACCGATCACCGATGCCAGAAACACCGGCTTCTGCCCGAAGCGATCGACCAGCCAACCGGTGAGCGGCGTGGCGATCGCCGCGGCGACGATGTAGGACGTCAATACCCAGGCAATCTGATCCTGAGACGCGGACATGGCGCCTTGCATGTGCGGCAGGGCAACGTTCGCAATGGTGCCGTCGAGGGTTTGCATGATCGTTGCCGCCATGATGGACAGTGTGATCATGCGTCGGTCGAGCGGTCGAACCGAGTCGGAGTCCGTCATGCCCCTCTCTCGATGAGCCCTTGCAGCGTCTCGAGCAACTCGGTTGCCAGCGCGAGCTTTTTGGGATCTATGTGCGCCAACAATTCCTTGCGCACCGCGGCGGCTTCGGTTTTGACCGTGGCGTAGAGCCGGTTGCCGGTTTCTGTGACCACGACGTGATTGATGCGTCGATCAGTCTTCGATGGCTGGCGTGCGACAAGTCCCGCCTTCACCAGCCGGTCCACCATCGCCACCATGGTGGCGCCCTCGACTCCCAGCCGGTCGGCGAGCTCGGACTGCGATAAGGGCGTGCGCGCCTTGGCGGCCACCGCGATGGTCATCCAGCTGGCCTGGCTCAACCCCAAGTTTTTGAGCCGGCGGTCGACCGCCTGGCGCCAGGCTCGTGCGGTTCCGTGCAGGGCATCGGCAAACCGCTCTTCGAGGTCGGGCATTAAAGCGTACCCTAATGATTAGTACCCTAATTAATATAGCATGGGCCGGCATCAGCGGGCAAAAGTCGCGCTTAGCGGACGGGACCCGCTATTTACGGGAACCATACCGCGCGGCGATTGATCCAAATTGTCATGAAGGACGCGTCAGCGGCGGCAATGTCGTTGGTCTCGATGAGAGGCTTCGGCGAGGCCGTGCTGCCGCGCCGTTCGGTACAGGATGGACACTCGCTTCAACCCGGCGACCCCGCCGTCCATGCGGTAACGGACTTCACCCGTGAGTATCCGGTCACCGTCGATGCCGAGCGGCAAATCGACGATGCGTTGAATGACATGATCCGACTGGGCGTGCGTGCCCTCCTGGTGGCGAAGGATCAGCGTCTCGTGGGTCTCATCACCTCGTACGACATCCAGGGCGAGAAACCGATTCAGTTCCTGCAGTCCTCCAACTACAACCGCCATCAGGATATTCGAGTCGCCGACCTCATGACGCCGTGGGACCAATTACTGGCCGTGGAATGGGCAAGCATCCAATCCGCAAGGGCGGGCGACCTTTTGCGGGTGTTCGAAGCAAGCGGCCTGACGCATCTGCTGGTGATCGAGACCGATCAGAAGAACTCCACATCCACCGTTCGCGCCCTGGCCTCCCGTGCACGCCTGATGCGTCAATTGAAGGGGCTGCGGCTCACCGGTTGATCCTTGATTGCCGCTTAATAGCGCTGCGTCGTCGGCAGGTAGTGATCCAGCAGCAGAGCCAGGAAGAGCCACGCGAGGTATGCGATGGAATAGCGAAACATGCGCATGGCCACCGCGTCGCTCGTGGATCGTTTGAGCGCGAGCGCGCAACGTAGAAATCCCGCATCGAGGAGCGCGGCCGCACCCAGATAGATGACACCGCTCATGCGCGTCAAAAAAGGCAGCGCCGTGACGAGGGTTAGCGCGATCGTGTAGCGCAGAACCGCCCGTTGAGTGAACGCCACGCCGTGGGTCACCGGCAGCATGGGAATATCGATCTTGGCGTATTCGGCGCGGCGGGCGATCGCCAGAGCCCAAAAATGCGGCGGCGTCCACAAGAAGATGATCAGGAACAAGATCAACGCCTGCGGTTCGAGCTGACCGGTGACCGCGATCCAACCGAGCACCGGCGGTGCTGCGCCCGCGGCGCCGCCGATCACGATGTTCTGCGGGGTCGCTCGCTTGAGCCATACCGTGTAGATCACGGCATAGCCGAGCAACGAGGCGAATGTCAGCACGGCCGTGAGCACGTTGACTTCCTGAACGAGGAGCAGCATCGACGCCAAGCAGAGCCCGAGGGCAAAGCAAAGCGCCTGTTGCGGCCTAACATGCCCCGCGGGCAATGGCCGCGCCAGGGTGCGGCGCATGCGGGCATCGATCCCGCGATCCAGGAGTTGGTTGATGGCGGCTGCGCCGCCCGCGGCCAGCGCAATGCCCAGATTCGCGAGCAGCACGATATCGAGCCGCGGCAGTCCCGGTACGGCCAATAGCGAACCGACCAGCGATGTCAGCACGATGAGCGCGACGATCCGCGGTTTGGTGAGCTGCCAATAATCGTGCCACGTGGGCGCGACGCTCGCCGAGCGGACTTCAGCGTGGTTCATGCGGGTGGCCGCAGCGCACGGTTCAAACCGACGGTGGTCATGAGCAGCAATGCCGCGCCGGCGCTGTGCGCGGTGGCGAGCCATAGCGGAAACCCTCTTACGACCATCGACATGCCGAGGACCAACTGCATCGCCAACGCCGCAATCACGAGGCCGGCGGCGTAGCGGACGATTTTTCCTGGCAACCGCACCGCCGACAACGCCGCACCAAGCAGCATGATGGCGACTACGAGTGCCGCCACTCGATGGGTGAACTGAATCGCCGTGCGCGCCGGAGCGTCCAGTGCTCCGCCCTCGTAGGTGCGTCCGGGCGCGCCGCCTAGTTCGAACGCTGAGCGGTAATCGCCCCGCGGCCACCATTGCGCCTGGCAGGTGGGAAAGTCCGGGCAGCCGAGCGCCGCGTAGTTGCTGCTGGTCCAACCGCCGAGCGCAATCTGCGCGGCGAGTGCGATCAGAGCGAGCGGTGCCAGCAGCCGTGCCCGGGCAGTGGCGCCGTGTGCCTCGATCGGCGCCGCCTGCCACCAGCGAGCGAATTGAGGCAGCGACAGCACCAACCACAGTAGCAGTGACAGCGTGGCGAAACCGAATAACAGATGCAAAGTGACCACGAGCGGCCTCAATTGCCAAGTGACGGTCAACATGCCAAGGAGCGCCTGTGCCAGCACGATCGCGACTAGGCTCGTCACGTAGCGCAAAGGCAGCACTCGTTCACGCCGGCTGGCGATGCCGATGCACACCAACGCCAGGATCAGCAGCCCGAGCGTGCCGGCCGCGTACCGATGCAGCATCTCGCGCCAGGCCTTGCCGATCTCGAACGGCCGTCCGGCGAGGGGGGAGGAGAGAACTCGCGAGTCGGACGCCGCGCCCATGGGAGTGAGGTGACCGTAACAGCCAGGCCAATCGGGGCAGCCGAGTCCCGCGTCGCTCAGCCTGACGTACGCGCCCAATACGACCACGCACAGGCACAGCAGCAAGGCCGCGCCGGTGAGCGCGCGAATGAGGGCGGGCATGGAGTTGGGCGAATTGATGATCGATCCTCCCGAGCTAGCGCGTCAGCACATCGAACAGCGACAGGACTATCAGGATCGCGATTCCAAAAAACCCGATGACCGCGATGACTTTCAGCAGCGGATGCGCGAAGCGAAGATGCATCGAAAACAGCATCACCAGGGCGGCTTGCGTCACGCTGATCGCCAGGTTCACCGGGGTGTTGGCCCAGCCCAGTGGCACAAAGGCAGAACTCACCGTCACGGCCAAAAGGGCCAGCAAGGCCAACCAGACCAGAACGTAGACCTTGGGGCGGGGAGAGGCGCGGTTTGTCATGATCGTGAGACGAGATAGAGAACGGGAAACACGAACAGCCAGATGACATCGACCAGGTGCCAATAGAGACCCGTGACGTCGACCGGTGTGAAGTAGGCCGGACTGAACGCGTTGCGCGAGGCCATGACCGCGATGGTCGCGATGCAGCCAATACCGATGAGCACATGCAGGGCGTGTACGCCGGTGATGAAAAAATACATGTAGAAAAAAAGTTCGACCTGGTCGGCCTGGGGGCCGGCATAGCGAAAGTCGAGCGTCGGCACCAAGTGTTCGAGGTAGTCGAGGCGATACTCGACGGCCTTAATCGCCAGAAAGGCGCATCCGAGTGCGACGGTCCAGCCGAGCCAGCGGACGCACGCGCGGCGCGCGCCGTGCTGGGCGGCGTGCACGCCGAGCGCCATCGTCAGGCTGCTGGTCACGAGCACTGCGGTGTTGATGCCGGCCAGCGGTAGGTTGGTCAGGCGGCTGGCGGCGGCGAATGCCTCCGGAAAGCGCACGCGGGTGATCGCGTAGGCGGCGAACAGCACGCCGAAGAACAGGATCTCGGTGGCCAGAAATATCCAAATGCCCAGGTTCGCCGCCGTGCGCTGCTGCTCGGCGTCGTCGAATTGCGGAGCTATGGCCGCGACGGCGTCAGCCATGGTGGGCCTCCGTGCGTGCGTAGGCATACGCTTCCTCGGATACCAGCGGCGTGGCATGAAAATTTTCCGACGGCGGCGGCGATGCCGTTTCCCATTCCAAACCCTTGGCGCCCCACGGATTGGCCGGTGCGCGCTCGCCGTAGCGAAGCGACCACAGCAGGTAGATGAGCGGCAGGATGTAGCCGAAAGCCAGCAGTGACGCTCCGGCCGAGGATAATACGTTCCATACTTGAAATTCGGGTGGATAGATCGGGTAGCGGCGCGGCATGCCCAAATAACCCAGGATGAACTGGGGAAAGAAGGTGAGGTTGAAACCGATGAACGTCAGGATCGCCGAAAAGCGCGCCCACCCCTCCGGGTACATGCGCCCGGTGATTTTCGGCCACCAAAAATGCACTCCCCCGAAGAACGCCATGACCGCGGCGCCCACCATGATGTAGTGAAAGTGCGCGACCACGAAATAGCTGTCGTGCAGTTGCACGTCGAGCCCCAACGAGGCCAGAAACAGCCCGGTCAGACCGCCGATGGTGAACAGACCGACGAAGCCCAGCGCATAGAGCATGGGCGCATGAAAGGAAACGTGACCCTTGTACAGCGTCGCCGTCCAGTTGAACACCTTGATGGCCGAGGGCACCGAGACGAGGAAGGTCAGCAGCGAGAACACGGTTCCCGCAAAAGCCGACTGCCCGCTGACGAACATGTGATGACCCCAAACCAAAAATCCGAAGGCGGCGATCGCCAGCATCGCATAGGCCATGAAACGATAGCCGAAGATCGGGTTGCGGCAAAAGCAGCTGATGATTTCGCTCGCGACCCCCATCGCCGGGACGACCATGATGTAGACGGCCGGGTGCGAGTAGAACCAGAACAAGTGCTGGAACAGGAGCGGATCGCCGCCCAACGCCGGATCGAACACGCCGATGCCGAAAATGCGCTCGATGCCCATCAACATCAGGGTCATCGCGAGCACCGGTGTGGCCAAGACGAGTATCAGGCTGGTCGCGTACATCGCCCAAATGAACAGCGGCAGGCGAAACCAGGTCATCCCCGGCGCGCGCATCGAGTGGATGGTCACGACGAAATTCAAGCCGGTCAGAATCGACGAAAAGCCGGCAATGAACACGCCGGTGGCGGCCGCAAACACCTGCGAGGTGGAAAACGTCGTCGAATACGGTGCATAGAAAGTCCAGCCGGTGTCCACGCCGCCGGCCAAGAGCGCGTAGATGGTGAAAAGGGCGCCGACGATGAACAGATACCAGCTTGCCAGGTTCAGGCGCGGGAATGCCAAATCGCGCGCGCCGACCATCATGGGAACGAGAAAGTTGCCGAGCGTCGCCGGAATCGAAGGGATTAAAAAGAACCAGACCATGATCACGCCGTGCAGGGTGAAGAGCTTGTTGTAGGTCTCGACGCTGACGAGTTGGCTGTGCGGCGTGAGCAGGTCGAGGCGAATCATGGCGGCGGCCGCACCGCCGATGCCGAACAGCAGCGTGATCGTGATCGTGTACAGAATGCCGATGCGCTTGTGGTCGAGGGTCGTCAACCACGACCACCAGTTCCAGCCGGTAGTCAAATAATTTTCCTCTGACGCGATTGCAGCGCTGTTCATGGCACCACCTGTTGGGTTTCATTGCCCAGGGACTTCAGGTACTCGATGATCTCGAGCAGTTCTTCTTCACCGATTTGTCCGCGGAACGAGGGCATGCTTGCATCATAACCGGCCGGCACGTCCCGGTTCGGCAGCAGCACCGCATCGCGTATGAAGCGCTCGTCGGCGAGCACGGACCGGCCGTCGCGCAGCTCGACCGGCCTGCCGAACAGGCCCTCGAGTTTGGGCGCGCGCACCGCGGCCTGCGCACCGTGGCAGCCGTTGCAGCCGAGCTGACGGTAGCGCTGCGCACCGCGCGCGGCCATGGTCGGCGCGCTGGCGTGTGCCGACAACCAGCCCTCGAAAGCGGCCGGCTCCATCACCACCACCCGTCCGACCATGTGCGAATGCGAGGCGCCGCAGAATTGCGTGCAAAACAGGTGATACTCTCCGATGCGGTTGGCGGTGAACCACAGCGTCGTATAGCGCCCGGGCAGGACATCCTGCTTGATGCGAAAGTCCGGGATCGACAAACTGTGAATCACATCCTGCGAGGTCATCAGGAGTTCGACCGGGCGGCCGAGCGGGACGTGCAGCTCGTTGATTTCGCGCTCGCCGGCCGGATGCTCGGCATGCCACATCCATTGCTTGGCGACGATGTAGATCGGCAGTGCGCCCTTCGGGACCGTCACGTTCTTGTAGTAGACCCGGGCGCTCCACACGAACATCGCGAGAAACACGACCATCGGCAAGACGGTCCAGATGATCTCGATTCGGTGCATCTTCTTGTCGTACTCGGCGGCATCGGCGACGGTCCGATTGGCGGCCGAGCCCCGGCGGTAGCGGATGGCGAACCAGACGAGCAGCAGCGCGATGATGAGCGCGACCACGCCCGACAATGCGAGCCAGGCGAAATACAGATTGTCGACCTGGCCGGCGGTGGTCGAGGCGCGATCCGGAAAAAACGGCAGAGAATTCATGATCAGACTTCCGAGGTCCGGGCGCGCCGCGCACGCCTGAGCAAAATCCAGGCAAGCGCCAGCAGGCCAAGGAGCATGACGACGGAAGCCACGCGCAGCACCTCGATGATCAGGGCGCTGTACGGCGCGCTTGCCAGGTCATAGTGAAAACATACCATCAGCAGCCGCGCGATTGGCGAGGCGATCCGGTGGGCGGCGGCTTGATCGAAGGCGCGCCCCAGCTCGTCGGCGGTAAAGTCGAAACCGAAGAAGTACCGCGCGATCTTTCCCGCAGGCGTGATCAGGACAAAACCCGCCGGGTGGGCATACTGGTGCGTCTTCGGGTCGTAGCCGTAGCTGAATCCAACCGACTCGGTGAGGCGGGCGATGTCGGCCGGCGCGCCGCTCAAAAAATGCCAGCGCTCGGCCCCGGCAGCGGGCAGCAAATTGTCGAGGTATTTGTGCTTGGCCTGAGCTGCCGACACCGGCGAATCGAGCGGATCGATGCTGACGACCAGTATCTGCGCCCGCTCCGCGGCGCCGGCCGAGGTTTGCGCCAGGCGTTGCGCCAAGTTGCGAATCTGCATCGGGCATAGATTCGAACAGCCATAGTAAGAAAACATCAAGCCCACGGGACCGGCGCCGAAGTAGTCGCCCAGCCGCACCGTGTCGCCGCGCTCATCGCGAAATTGCGGCTCGATGGGGAGGTTACGGTCCAAATGCTGCGCAAAATCCGCGCTGCCGGTGATTGCGCGGACGAGGTCAGTTTGCGCGGCCGGCTGCGCGGCCAACTGCTGGGCAGCCAGCAGGAGGGCAAGGGCAGTCATCATGGTGCCGCTTAGAGCTTTCATCGTGTCTGCGCCCCGCGTGGCTGGGGCCTGGCGGGGACCGCCGGCGTGATTCCAGGCGCAAGTTTCTCACTGCTTTGCTCCGAGGCCAGCAATTCCATCGCGCGCTCGATAGGAATTTGCACGACCCCGCCGGCGCGGTCGACCCACCGGTAGCCCTCGAGTGCGCCCGCCTTGCCGAGGCGGTAGCTGCGCAGGTCGTCCTGCGGCGCGCTTTGCAGGGTCGCGAATGGCACAGTGGCCGACCCCGGCGTGTCCGGGGCGGCGGCGGACGCTGCGCGGGGAAGGGGAATGCGAAAGCCGCCCAGCATGGCAAAGGCTGCCGCTGCGGTGACGATCAGCAGCACCAAGATGCCCAGCGAAAACCAGCGGATGAAGCTGACGTCCAGATCGAAGCTGTGCTGTCCGCGATCCACGGGCGGCACTCTGCCCTCAGATGTGTTGTGTGCCATGCTCGCCGGTTCCTTGGGCAAGGGGGTCGCGCAGCGGGTCGGCCGCCGTGCGCCCGATGACGAAGATCAAGCAACCCAACCAGAGCCCGCCGATGGCCAGCAGCGCGCCCAAGTCGCTCCACTGCAATTCGAATCCGCGCGGACGAAAGTTTGGCACGACCAACCAGAAGCTGTCGGCTAGGCAGGCGAGCAGCACCAGGGTGGCCACCCGCGCCAGCGCCGCCGGCGAGCGCTTGGCGCCGCGCGAAAGCAGGAATACAAAGGGTAGCGCAAAATGAGCCACGACCACGAACCAAGTGAGCGCGCTCCAGCTGGTTTGGCTGCGCAGCAGGAACCAGGCGATCTCGTCGGGCAGGTCTTCGATCCAGATGATCAAAAACTGCATCAGGCCCAGATACGCCCACACCATGACCAGCGCCAGCGAGAGATTGCCCAAATCGTGAAAGCGCCGGCGCAGCGGCTCATCCACATTGCAGGCCAGCGCAGCGGCGCAGACGATGCCGCCGGCGAGCGCCGAGAGCGCCTGGCCGGTGCCGATGAGCAGGCCAAATACGGTCGAGTGCCATGGCGGCGTGAGCGACATGGTCCAGTCGACCGCGGCAAAGGTCGTGGTGATGGCGTACAAGACAAAGCCGACAGCGGAAACGGCCTGCGAAGAGGGGTGGCGCCGATCGCGCGGGTGCGCCGAAGAAGGACCAACGCTTCGCAACAGCCGGGCAAGCCCCAGCCAGACGGCAAAATAAATGATCGCGCGACCGTAGAAAAATGCCGAGTTCAGATACCAGTGCTGAGCAGCGACGACGCCCTCATCCGTTGCGCCAGCCGTGCGCATCCATGGCAGCAGCCCGGCAGGTGCAAAAAGGAGCGGTACGGCGAGGAGCGCATTTAACGGAAAGAGACGCAGTGCAGCTTGGAAAAACGGACCGGCCGCTTGGCCCCAGCCGCCGCCCGTCAGATTGTGCACGGCTACCCAGGCCAGGCTCCCGAGCGATACGCCGAGCACGAACAGCCAGACGAACAGATACGAGGGCAGCCAAGGCTCACCGCCTGGGCGACCGACCACGATAAGCAGCAGCACGCCGGCGATGGCCGCCACCAGGCAGGTCGTGGCCAGACGGCGTGCGGCGGGAGTGGCCGCGGCGATCAAGGCCGCTCCTCGAGCAGCATGGGCTGCTCCGATTGGGGTACATCGCGGACGCTGGCGTGCTGACTGAGCTGCAGGGCGCGCACATAGGCAACGATGGCCCATCGATCCGGCGGCCCGATCCGGTCGGCAAAGGGATACATCACGCCGTAGCCGCTGGTGATGACATCAAATAGATGAGCATCCGAAGCCGCCCGCATAAGAGGGGTGTGAAGGCTCGCCGGCGCAGGAAAGCCGCGGCGCACGACCATGCCGTCGCCATCCCCGCTCACGCTGTGGCAAGGCGCACAATAAATGTCGTAGCGCTCGCGCCCGCGCCGCAGGTCATCGATCGTCACCCGCGGCGGCGTACGCACGGGTTGCGTGAGCGCGCCCGGCGTGCTCGCTGCGGCCGCAGCCCACTGCGACGGCGCCAGATCGCCCCGGCGGCCGCTCGACGAAGCGGCGAAGGTGCCGGCGCTACGCATGACGACGCCGGGTTCGATTGAGCGCGCCGACTGACCGTCCGGCCACAAGCTGCTCTCCGCGAGCGGTTCGTACTTCGGCTGGTCGTACATGTTGCGCATGGCTTTTTCACAGCCCGGCAGCAACGCAAGACACAGACTGCCCAGCACGAGCTGCACCATCGAAGAAACGCGCCTTGCATGGATTTGGCTCAACGGGTCCCCCTTAGGCATCGACCACGGCGACGCGCACCGGTTGCAGGTTCTCGAGAAAGCTGCGCGTCTGCAGCGGATCATAAAGCGGATCGGCGGCGTCGATACACAGGAAAAAGCCATCGCTCGATGCAGCCGCAAAGCCCACATCGTTGAACACTGGATGGTAGAGGCGCGGCAATCCGCTGCGCAGTAGCACCCCGAAAAATACCGCGAGCGCCGCACCGAGCACCGTCATCTCGAAGGTGGCCGGAATCAAACCCGGCCAGGCCGGTGTGCGACCGCCGACATTTAGCGGATAGTCGATGGTCACGCTCGCCCATTGCAGAGCGAAGGTGAGCACACCGCCGACAATGCCGCCCACGAGCGCGAGCCGCGGCAGCCCGCCATCGGTTGATCCCAGCGCTTCGACCAGGCCCTCGACCGGCATGGGCGAGTACGCCTCGAGCCGGCGAAAGCCCGCCTCATGCGCGGCCCTCGCCGCGTGCAGCAGCGCCGCCGGGGTGGGAAACTCGGCCAACAAACCGTGCGCCGCGTGCTCCGGATTCATGATGCACCCCGCTGGTGGTCAATCAATTCGCGCATTTCGGCCATGGAAATCACGGGCACGAAGCGCACGAAGAGCAGCAGCAGCCAGCCAAAAAAGCCGATCGAGCCGATGAGGATCGCCCAATCCCAGATGGTCGGGTAGAACATGCCCCAGGCCGAGGGCAGAAAGTCGCGGTGCTCGCTGGTGACGATCAGCATGAAGCGCTCGAGCCACATGCCGACATTGATCAGGATACTGATGCCGAACAGTGTCCACGGTGAGTGGCGCACGCGCCGCGACCACAAGGCCTGCGGCACCACTACGACGCAGAAAATCAACGACCAGTAGACCGGTGCATACGGCCCGCGCATGCGGTTAAGAGCGGTGTAGATCTCGTATCGATCGGCGCTGTACCACGCCATGAACAGCTCCATGACGTAGCTGTAGGCGAGCACCAGACCCATGGCAAGGATCAGCTTGGCCAGATTGTCCAGGTGCCGCGCGGTGATGTAGTCGCCGAGCTGAAAGGCGCGGCGCAGCAGAACGACGATCGTCATGGCCATGGCAAAGCCGGAGAACATCGCACCGGCGACGAAAAACGGCGGAAAGATCGTTGAGTGCCAGCCCGGCGTATTGCCGGCCGCAAAGTCCAGACCCACCACGCTGTGCACGGAAACCACGAGCGGCACTGCCAGGCCTGCGAGCAAGAGCTGCGCGCTTTGGCGCCGCTGCCAATGGCGCGCCTCGCCGCGCCAACCCAACGCCAGCAGCCCGTAGGTGATTTGCGTGCCGCGTCCCGGCGCCCGATCGCGCAAGGTCGCAAAGTCCGGGATCAACCCCAGATACCAGAACAATAGCGACAGCAGCAGATAGGCCAAGATCGCGAAGAAATCCCAAACCAGGGGGCTGCGCCACTGGGGCCACAGGGCCATCACGTTCGGATACGGCGTCAACCAATAGAAGAACCAGGGTCGGCCCAGGTGAAGGATCGGAAACAAGCCGGCGATCGCCAGCGCGAACACGGTCATGGCTTCGGCAAAGCGACTGATCGAGGCGCCCCATGGCTGGCGCGTCAGATGCAAAACTGCCGAAATGAAGGTTCCGGACATGGCGATGGCGATCCACCAGACGTAGTTGGTGATGTCAAAGGCCCATACCACCGGGACATTCAATCCCCAGATGCCGACTCCGGTGTAGAACAAGTATCCGATCGCGCCAAAGAACACCAGCGTGAGCAGCGAACAGGCGGCAAAGGAGATCACCCACCAGCGCGCCGTGCCCGCCGTCAGCACGATGCCGCTGATCTTCTGGGATATCGAACCGTAGGAGTGTGCGCCGGCGATGCTCATCTCAACCGCCCGCCTTGGGATCACGCCGTGCGGGTCTGTAAAAGTTCGGGATTCGGATTGATCAACTTAGCCAGGTAGGTCGTGCGCGGCCGCGTATTGAGCTCGCCCAGCAGGGCGTAGTTGAGGGGAGAGGCCTTGGCGCGGTTGACTTGACTGCGAGGATCGTTGAGATCGCCAAAAACAATCGCTTCGGTCGGACAGGCCGCCTGGCAGGCCGTGACGACGTCCCCGTCGGCCAGGCGCCGATTACCTTTCTGGGCCTCAATTCGTGCGTTGGTGATGCGCTGTACGCAGTAGCTGCACTTTTCCATCACCCCGCGCGTGCGCACCGTGACCTCCGGATTGCGCTGCGCCTTGAGGCTCTCCGTGTCCTCGTCGGCGTATTGCAGAAAGTTGAAGCGGCGCACCTTGTACGGACAGTTGTTCGAGCAAAACCGCGTGCCGATGCAGCGGTTGTATACCTGCAGATTCAGACCCTCCGAATCGTGGACGGTCGCTTCGACCGGGCAAACCACCTCGCAGGGCGCGTCCTCACAATGCATGCACGGTACCGGCTGGAAGTAGGTGCGCGGCTGCTCGGCCGCGCCCTCGTAGTAGCGATCGACGCGGATCCAGTGCATTTCTCGGCCGCGCCGCACCTCGGATTTGCCGACGATCGGTATGTTGTTCTCGGCCTGGCAGGCGATCGTGCAAGCGCTGCAGCCGATGCAAGCATCCAGATTGATGCTCATCGCCCACGCATACCCCTCATCGCGCACCGGTTCATACATGTTGGGACGGGGTGGTCGATGCAAGTCGCCCGCCACGAGCGCGGGATCGCGATGGAATTGGTCCAGCGTCGTCACCCGAATCGGCCGGCGGCCCTCCATGGAAAAATGATGCTGCGTGGTCGCTAGGGGCACTTTGGCGCCGGTCTTGCGCACTTGCAGCCCCTGGCCGTGCCAAAGCGCGTCGGAGCGACGCAGCACATACGCGTCGAACCCGGCGCCGTTGCCGATCCGCCCGGCCCGGCTGCGTCCATAGCCCAGAGTCACGGTGACGGTTGCCTCGGCTTGGCCGGGAACGATCCACACCGGCGCGAGGACCACGGCGCCTCGATAGCGCAGTTCGACCTGGTCTTCGTTGACGAGCCCGAGCTGCTGTGCCAGCTTCGGACTCACCAGGGCGGCATTGTCCCAGGTGAGTTTGGTCAACGGCTTCGGCAACTCCTGCAGCCAGGCATTGTTGGCAAATCGCCCATCCCAAACCGTCGGGTCGGGGGCAAAGATCAGATCGAGTTCCGTGTTGTCGGGAATCGGCGTTGCCGGCGCGCGCAAAAAATCTGATCGGATCGATGCGGGGCGCACCGGCAATTGCGAACCTTCGAATGCGCCGCGATGCAGGGCCTGCTGCCAGAGCGCCTCGGCGTCCGCTTGCGGGCGGGCCTTGGACCAAAAGTCGCGCACTGTCTGGTAGTCGTTGGACGCCGTTTGACCCAGTAAGAGCGCCAACAGCTCATGAGCCGATTTGCCGCCGTACAGGGGTGCTATCAAGGGTTGCTGAATGCCGACCGTGCCGTCGAAGGCGCGGGTATCGGACCAGCTCTCGAGAAAATGCGCTTCCGGGATCTGCCAGTGGCATAGGGCAGAGGTCTCGTCATCGTAGAGGCTCAAATGGACGCTCAAGCCCACCTTGGCCAGGCGCTGTCCAAAGAGCCGATCGGCCGGCGCGTTGTACACCGGGTTGCCTCCGAGCACGATGAGCGTGTCAACCTGCCCGGCCGCCATGTCCTCGGTCAATTGGCGCAGTGATTCGCCTTGGGGCTCCGCCAGGGCCAAGATCGGTGCGGTGTAGTTCACCGTGCGGCCGACATTTCCCAACGCCTCATTGATCGCGTGGGCCAACGCATGCACCACAGGGGGCTGTGCATCGCCGACGACGACCAAGGCGTGCCCGGCGTGGAGCTTGAGGTCGCGCGCACAGGCCGCCAGGGCGCCGCGGGGCAGTACTGCCGCATCGGGCCCGTCGGCGACGGGCATGCCGATAGCCTGCGCCAAGGCACGGGCTATCGCCTCGATCTGGCCAAATCGTGCGGCGTACCGATGATCCGCAAAACTGCCGGTGAGTGTCGGCGTGCATTCGATAACGTAGAGCCGGCCCGGATCGGGCTGAGCATCGTCGGCCCGGCGTGCGCCAACGAAATCACGGGCGTAGCGCACGCCGGGGGCGGCGAGAAAATCACTGTCCAGGCTCAACACCACCCGCGCCTGGTCGTAGTGATAACGCGCTTCCAGGACCTCGCCAAAAGCCAGGCGGCTGCCCTCGATGGCATGGTCGCGATTGATCGGTTGATACTGGTGCCAGCGCGCACCGGGGAAGCGCTCGAGCAGCGCGTGCAACTGGCCGGCGAGCGTCGGCGACGTGACGCTCTCGGTCAGCACACGCAGGCCGCTCCCGGCGTTGACGGACAGTCTAGTCATCCGGGCGCTCAGTGCCTCGACAAAGCTGTCCCAGGTACTCACCTGACCCTGATGCAGCACGGCTTGGGCGCGATCCGGGTCCCATAGATCGAGCACCGCGGCTTGCGCGAAGATGTCGGTTGCACCGAGGCTACCCGGGTGCGAGGGATTGCCTTCGATTTTGGTCGGCCGGCCGTAATTGCTTTTGACCAACAGCCCCTGCGCGGCGCCGCCCAGATTCGTCGCGGTCGCAAAATACAGCGGATCGCCGGCCACCAACTGCGGCGGCGCGTGCACATAAGGCACGATCATCTGTTGCGGCGCGCGGCTGCAAGCACCGGCACCTGCCAGCGACAAGGACGCGGCGGTGAGGCGCAGGAATTGGCGTCGATCGAGCGTCGGGCAGTCGGGCGAAGCGGATGCGGTGCGCGCCGGCAACTCTTCAAGACTGCGCCATAGAGGCGCACTCTCGCCAAGGGTGTCTTGCTCGAAGGGAGGCTCGCGGGCGTCGGTGGGTGGCATATTATTTTCTAGCGGTGACAATTGGAGCAATCGGTCAAGCGGCGCGGATCAATCCCGTAGTCGGCCAACAGCAGCCGGCCCTTTTGCAGCTGATCGGGCGGTGGATTCCAACCCATGTCAAATACGCGGTTGCGCGGGCGCAGGAATTTTTCCGGAGCGCGGTGGCAGTCCAGGCACCACGACATTTCCAAGGACTGGGTGCGCCACAGCAGCGGCATCTGGTCCACGCGCCCGTGACAGGTCGAGCAACCGATACCCTTGGCGATGTGAATGTCGTGGTGAAAGTAGACAAAATCAGGCAGTCGGTGCACGCGAATCCAACGCAGCGGGCGGTCCTCGCGAAAACTCAGCGCAACCGGCGCGAGAATCGATTGTCCCTTGAACAGCTGGGAATGGCAGGTCATGCAGGTCGAGGTCGGCGGCAGCCCGGCAAAGGCCGAGGTCTCGACCGTTGCATGGCAAAAGCGACAATCCAGACCGACGTCGCTGATGTGATGCTTATGACTAAAGGGGGGGGTCTGCGCGACCGGGGAATCGATGGGCGGCGACTCGGCGATGAGTGTGCGCCACAGCAGGATTCCGGCAACGCAGAAAATCAAAACCACAGTCGCGCCGAACTTCAGCGCGAAAATCTGCCCGGGTCGAAAGACTTGCGCCATGCCGCCTGACCAGTGCTCTTTGCTCGAGCCTTGCCTTGTGTGATGCAAATCAAGTGCGGCACTAACGTGGCGTCGCAAAAATCCGTGTTATTAAGGCCAACGCAGGCGCAGCAACGAATTCAGGTTAGTCCAACCATGTCGATCATTCAAGGTCGCGGGCGCGCGAGGTACTTGTAACGTGAATGGCCATACCAAAATATGATTCCGCACGCAACTGAATATTGCGTATTGAGGCAAAAAAATCTCTGCTACGGGGCAGTGGCGAAGGGAACGTTGTTGAGCGAGGGTTGTGAAACGCAATCGCGGCAGATCAGCTCTTGAGCCAGGTCACCGTGCTCACACCGGCGAATGTCATCAGCAGAGAACCGCCTAAGTTCGCGGCGATCGCCGCGAGCGCTCCCGCCAGCCGCCCCGACTGCATGAGAAATACCACTTCAGCCGAAAAGGTCGAGAAAGTGGTCAAGCCGCCGCAAAAACCCGTCGTCATGAACAGCCGCCATTCGGGCGCGAAGGCCGGATATTGCATGAAAAATGCGAGTGCCACTCCGATGATGTAGCAACCAATGAGATTGGCGGCCAAGGTTCCCGGCGGTACGGTCGGAAAATACCGATTGAGGAACATCGCCAAGGCCCAGCGCAACAGGCATCCGAGCATGCCTCCCAGCGCAACCGCCGCCATTGATCGCCACCAGGTCATGCGAGTCGCGTGTCGTTTCGAACCAAGAAATAGAGCGGGGCGCCGAGCAACAGCAGGACGCTCCCCCACAAGACCGCTTCGCGGCCGGCACCGACGATCGCCCATAGGGAAAACGTGGTGGCGATAACTCCAACGATCGCGAGCGGCACGAGCCGGCCGCGCTGCCGCGGCATCTGCCCGCTCCATTGCAGACGCAATAAGGCAAGCGAGCACAGCAAATACAGCACCAGGCAGGCGGTGGTCGACAACAGGATCATGAAGGTGAACACGCTCACCATGGTCTTTTGGTAATTCATCAAGATCAATATGCTCACCAGACCGCTCGAGAACACCAGCGCGAAGGTCGGCGTGTAGCGCGCCGAATCTTGCGCGAAGATACGCGGGAACACGCCATTTTTCGCCATGACGTTGGGCAGTTCTCCCTGCAATAGAATCCAACCGTTGAGGGCGCCGAAGCCGCTGATCGCGGCGAACACGGCCAAGGTCTTGCCGGCATTCGTGCCCCAATAATGGCTCGCCAAGTCGACGAACGGTGCATTCGAGGAAGCGAGAGTCGCGGGCGGCACCAGCAGCAACACCGTCGTGCATGCAAGGACGCAGATGAGGGCGGTGATGAGGGTGCCGAGCAGGGTCGCGCGGGGAATGATGCGGCTCGGATCGTTCACTTTGCTGGCCGGAATAGTCGCCGACTCGAGACCCAACAGAGCCCAAAGAGTGAGCGTCGCGGCAGCGGTGGTGCCGCTCACCGAGAGCGGTATTGCAGAGGCGGCCCCGACCGTTGCGCCACGCACCGCGAACAGGCCCAATGTGCAGATTGCGACCAACGGCAGGAGTTTGAGCACTGTCGTGACGCTCTGTACCCAACCCGAAGCCTTGATGCCATAACAATTGACGAAGGTCAGCAACCATAGGCAAAGCAGCGTGACGCCGGCCGATGCGCCCGGCACGGTCGCGATCCACGGCATCAGCGGGCTCAGATAGCTCACGGCACCGGTGGCGATCGCGGCGTTACCGACCCAAATGGAGATCCAATAACCCCACGCCACGATGAATGCCGTGAAAGGTCCGAATGCCAGATTGACGTACGCGTAAGGACCGCCCGCCTGGGGAAACGCCCGGCTCAATTGCGCGAAAACGACCGCGAGCAGCAGCGCGCCGCATCCGGTGAAGCCCCAGGCAATGACGCTGTTGAGTCCATAGGGAGCGAGCGAGGCGGGCAACAAAAATACGCCCGAACCGATGGAATTCCCGACCACCAACGCGACGCACATCCAAAAACCGAGCAGTTGCGGTCGCTTGCGCGGCGTCATCGGCGATCTAGGGATTGCATCGGCTAGATCCTAATCGCTTTGCCCCCGCGAATCAAAGCGCAGCGCCCGTACGTTGTCGGGAAGATTGAAGCCGGCTAGCGATATAATGAACCCACCCGGCAATCAAAGCGGGCAATGTATCTTCGAAGCGAACCCGAGCGGGGGCAGGCCGTGAAAAAAATACATATCAAGACCGAACTTCCGGGTCCCAAGGCGAGAGCGTTGTTGGCACGCGACGCGCTGGTGGACTCGCCGTCGTATCCGCGCGACTACCCCTTCGTCATTTCTCACGGCAAAGGAGCCGAGGTGTGGGACGTGGACGGCAATCGATTCTTGGATTTTGCCGCCGGCATCGCCGTGTGCAGCACCGGACACAGTCATCCGACCGTGGTGCAGGCGATCAAGGACGCCGCGGATCGCTTCCTTCATATCTCATCGGACTATTGGCACGAAGGTCAGGTGCGGCTTGCCGAACGTTTGAACGAATTGTCGCCGATGGGGGTGCCGGCGATGAGCTTCTTCGCGCAATCGGGAACCGAAAGCGTGGAAGCGGCGCTCAAACTCGCGCGCTACGTCACGGGACGGGGCCGTTTCATCGGATTCCTCGGCGGTTTCCACGGCAGAACCATGGGGTCGTTGGCCTTCACCTCGAGCAAATACACGCAGCAAAAGGGATTCTTTCCGGCAATGCCGGGCGTGACGCACGTGCCGTATCCCAATAACTATCGACCGTTGTTTGCCGGTGCCGATCAGGGGCAGGCGGTACTGCGTTATATCGAAGATGTTTTGTTTGTCCAGAATGTACCAGCTGGCGAGGTGGCGGCGATACTGGTCGAGCCTATCCAGGGCGAGGGCGGCTATCTCGTACCGCCGGATGGATTTCTATCCGGTTTGCGCGAATTGTGCGATCGGCACGGCATTCTGCTGATATTCGACGAAGTGCAGTCAGGCATCGGCCGCACCGGTAAAATGTTCGCCGCACAGCACTGGGGCGTCGCGCCGGACATCGTGACGCTCGCCAAGGGCTTAGGGTCGGGCATGCCCATCGGCATGATGGTCGCCAAACGCAGTATCATGCAGAAGTGGGCGCGCGGCGCGCATGGCAATACCTATGGGGGCAATCCTCTGTGCTGCGCGGCGGCGCTCGCGACTCTCGATCTCGTCGAGCGGCAGTACTGCGCGAATGCCGCCAAGGTCGGCGACTATTTCATGAAAAAACTCGGCGTGCTCGCCCAAAAGCATTCGGTTATCGGGCAGATTCGCGGCAAGGGATTGATGATCGGCATGGAGCTGGTGAGGGATCAAGCGAGCAAAGCACCGGCGAATAGGCTTTGCGACGCATTGATCACGCGCGCGTTTCACCATGGCCTGATCTTGCTATCGTGCGGGCAGAGCACGGTTCGATTCATGCCGCCGCTCATGATCGGCGAAGCGGACGTGGATGAAGCGGTCGGTTTGCTCGATGATGCGCTCAACGACGCCCTGGCGGGCGAACATGTCGCTATTGGTCGAGGCGCCGCGGCTGGTTGAGAATGGAATTTGGGCACGCATGTGGCTATCCTTGGCGCTCGGTGAAAGCCAGCCAGTGCTTCTGAGGCGGTATTTTCTCAACGGAGCATTCACATGAAATATCCAGCGCTTGCGGTTCTCCTGGCGACAGCGGTCGTGCTGCCGGTATTTGCGGCCCTGAAGCAGGGTGATGCGGCTCCCGATTTCTCGGCGCAGGCATCGCTCGCCGGGAAAACGTTTGCGTTCTCGCTCAGCGAGGCGCGGCGCCACGGGCCGGTGGTCGTGTACTTTTATCCATCGGCGTTTACCAAGGGCTGCAACGTCCAGGCCCATGAATTTGCAGTGAATATGCAGAAGTTCCAGGCCGCAGGTGCGACCGTGATCGGCGTATCGCTGGACGATATTACGCGTCTCGACGCATTTTCCGCGGATCCTCAGTATTGCGCGGGCAAGGTTCCGGTCGCATCGGATCCGGATGGCAAGATTGCCAACTCCTATCACCTGAAAATTGATCCGGAGGAACATGGGTTCAAGGATACGCGCGGCGTGGAAGTCGGCCACGGTTTCACGGAGCGTACGACCTTCGTGGTCACTCCGGATGGCATGATTGCAGCGACGATCGGCGGCCTTGGGCCCGCGGAAAATGTCGCTCGTGCGCTCGCCGAATCACAGCGGCTCGCCGGCACCGTACCAGCAGCGAAAAAGTAAACCAGCTCAAGAGTCCTTGGGTGGAATCCGGCGAACGCTCGATTGGCGGCATTAATCAGTGGGCAATATGCTGACTTTCGCGGTCGTTCGCGAGCCCAACGACACATGAGGACCGGGTTGATCGATGACCACAAAGAAATTCCTGGTCGCTCGACGCGTCGGGTCGGATACGATTGGAATCTGCAGGTTGATTCGATCCTTGCCGGCTTTGATGGTTTCGATTTGCGGTGCAACGGGCTCAAAGTCAGCCCCCGCTCTGGCGGTTCCGACTTCAGTCCACCAAATGAATGTCGCGTCTCGGAGCAAGTTGCCCTTTCGACGCACCTGCACGAGGGCCGTGGGAGTGTTATTTGAGACTTCGGTCGTTTCTAAAGCCAACTCTATGCGCGACGGCGAGTTGTCCGCGGGCTTGAGCGGGGCAATGTCCGCCGGCGTGCCGGCGTGATTTTGTGCATCGGGATCAATGGTCGCGGGTCGGGGAGGCAATGCAGAAGTGGTGGCCGCGCTTGCCGCCGGTTCAAGAGCGGGGGATAACGGCGCCGCTGTTGATTGGTCGCCACCGGGATTCGCACTTGCGCCCCCCGTCGATTTACGCACAGCACCGGACATTCGTGTGACCACTGACTCGGCAACCGTTGCCACCCGTCGCGCCTGGGTGTCCAAGGTGGCCACGACGCCGGCCATCGGTTCGAAGCGCACATGGATCCCAATGCCCACAGCCGCGCCCAACGCGATCAAGGGGATCATGGTGCGGCCGGCGGAAAATCTCCGCTGCGGGCGTGGGGACGTCAGTAGCACCGACAAAATAGGCAAGGGCTGCACACCTTGATGCGGAACAACCTGTTGCAGCCACGTTGCGATATCGGAGGGAGCGTGTTCGCGCTCGAATGTCAGCGCTGACCTAAGCGCGTTCCATTGTTTGTTGGCCAGTCCGGGAGGCCTTTGCGGTTTCCGGCGCATTGCACGTGCTTCGGCGGCGCCGAGATTGTTAAACGGGTGATATCCGGTCCACAGCACGCATGCGAGGCACGCAATGCCATACAAATCGTCGCCCTTTTCCGGAAGAGAGTGCTCCAAGGCCTGATCACTCGGATAGACCGTTGACACGACGAAAGGTTGTTGATTCGAGTTGAACTCCGCAGCTCGGAAGTTGGACGGTACTGATCGCAAATCGCCGAAGCCCAGGACGCGAATTTCTCCCTCATCGGTGACGAAAATATTATGTGGACGTATATCGCCGTGCACTACCCCGCGCGAATGCGCATACTGGATTGCGTCGCCGACTTGTCGGATGATCGTGGACGCGTGGGTCCGCGCCAGTGGCAAGTGATTTCTATTCGACAACACCGCGCTCAGCGGCAGACCGCTGAGCAATTCCATCGAAAAGAAGACCGTATCGCCATCGCGATCGAATTCATGGACACGCAAAATGTTCGGATGCGACAACGACTGTAAATCCTCGAAACCGAGGCGCAATTCGTTATACAAGTCGGGGCGCGCGCTAATGTCCTTATGCACGACTTTGATTGCCGTCTTTCGGTTGCGTTCTGACCGATCAAGACGCTCCTGATCGATGGCCTCGTACACCGTGCCGACCGCGTCTCGCTGCAATACCCGTCCAAGGCGGTAGCGACCACGCAGCGACTCGTCCGCTTTTAGGTCTCCTTGTGTAGCGCGGGGCTTCCGCGGATCAACGACAGAAACAGGTGAACATTCCGTTGCCGGGGCTGCTGGCGCCTTAACTTGCGTTAAAGGCGGGGGAGCGCGCCGAGCACCGGTCATATCGGCGCCAAATGCGACCGATTGGAATTCTGATGTGAGTCGCTGAAACAGCGCCGATTCAATTTTCCCCAGTCGATGGTATTGGTCGAGCAGGGACACGACTTCCCAGCACCCATCCGGGGCCGATTGAAAATAATCAGTCATCGCGCGCGAGAACGTGTCGGGATCGCAGCTGCCCTTTGATAGAGCGTCCAACCAATCTCGCGGTGTGCGCAGCGCCATTTGCTGCGGCGCGGTCCACAAATTCTGCTCGGTCGTGGCGCTCACGTGGAAATCCTTGAGTTAGCCGGCAAACGCAAAAACACTTCGCGCAGTTCGGACAGTTGATTAGAAATTGTGACGAGCGTACCGGTCCGCTCACGAATTGCCAAATGGTGAATTTGGCGGTCTGTGCAAATACCCACTGAGCGCATTCCAATGGCAAAACCGCGTTAGAAATTGAACTCGATTATGCGCGTAAGCTATTGATGTTATGGTTGAAATACAGAATCACCGTGAGCGTGTTGACAGCTCTGTTCGGTGACGCGCATTCGCAGGCGTGCAACGTTCGAATTCAGGTTGAAGCGAAATTGCGCGGCAATTGCAGCCACCACGAAAGGGATGATCGTCAGCGGCGGTATATTCGGCTCCAGTGTGGTCGATATTCGTTGTTTATATTGTACCCGGAGCCTGGGGCCGCCGCAGAACCACGCTCTAGGAACCGCGTACAACTCTAGGAGCAATCATGAGGTTAATCATGTTGTGCGAGGACGCAACGCCGCCGCCGTGTAATCCTCCTCGAGACTAGGGCAATCCACGGCGCGCTTTTTGCCATTTATTCAACCAATCGGCATATATTCAACCAGTTGGGTCCAGCAGCAGATGAGGGCGGCGTCAGGCCACCGGGATCGAGAGCGAGTTATGTATTTAAATGCCGTCGGTACGGCGCTGCCCGAGAAGCGTTACTCGAAACGCGAGTGCTGGGATGCGTTTAATGCGTCGGATTGGTTCGAACGTCTCGATCCACGTTCCCGAGCGATTGCGAAGTTGGTGCTGACTCGAGACAATGGAATCGAGGAGCGTTGGCTCAGCGTGGAGTCTCTCGAGGAGGTCTTCGCCATCGATCCGGACACGCTGCACCGCCGCTTTGTGCGGCATGCACCCCGCCTTGCGGCTGCCGCCGGGCGTGCGGCATTACAACGCGCAGCTCTCGAGCCGGAGGCGATCGATGCCGTAATCGTTACGACATGCACCGGATACCTGTGTCCGGGCTTAAGCGGGTATGCGGTTGAGCACCTCGGGCTTCGGCACGATGTGTTGGGCTTTGATCTGGTGGGGCAGGGATGCGCCGGGGCGCTACCCAACTGGCAACTTGCGAACGCGCTGCTTCAGGCGGGCCAGTGTGAACGTGTGCTGTCAATTTGCGTCGAAGTCTGCAGTGCCGCTCTGTATTTGGATGACGATGCCGGCGTATTGATCAGCGCCTGTTTATTTGGTGACGGCGCCGGTGCTGCCGTTCTCTCTCGCAACAGACCGCCGGCTCGGCGTCGAGTGGAATGGCGGGAATCGACCTCGCTGGTAAATCCCGATGAACGCGAGGCGCTGCGATTCGAGCACCGAGACGGGATGTTGCGGAACATTTTGACGCGCGCGGTGCCGCGGATTGCCGCGCAGCACGCCGAGGAGATATTGATCAAGACCCTGGCACGCGCAGGCCTCACGCGCGAGCAAATCAAGGGTTGGATTATGCATGCGGGCGGACGCGATGTATTAATCGCACTTGAGGAGAGTTTGCGCCTTCCGCCGCAGGCGCTGCGCCAGAGCCGCGACGCACTTCGCCGGTACGGAAATTTGAGCAGTGCCTTTGTCTACTTCGTACTCGATGCGGCGCTCGCCGATGGCACGCCCGGCGGTTGGTGGTGGATGTCGTCTTTTGGCGCCGGGTTCACCTGTCATGGCGCCCTGCTGGCAGTCGAATGAGGGAGCAATGACAACCATGTCCCGTACGGTGTGCGCGGAGGCGCTGGATGATCTCGATCCGCAGGACCCCCGCGCTCAGCGCTCGCGCCGCGACTTGCGGCGCATACACCGCGCCATGGGTTCCCTGTCGATACTAAGGAAAATGGTGTGGCGACTACGGTTCGCGACTCACCCAAGGAGCATCATTGAACTCGGCGCCGGAGACGGCACACTGCTGCTACGATTCGCGCGCACCCTAAAGCCCAAATGGGAGGGCGTTGAAATCACGCTACTTGACCGGCAGCCGGCGGTCGATCGTGACACCCTCGATGGCTTCCATAGACTTGAGTGGCGAGTGAACGTGGTGTGTGAGGATGCCCTGATCTGGGCGCAAGGAACCGGCACGAAACGCTACGATCTGTGTATCGCGACTTTGTTTCTACATCACTTTGAGGATCCGGACTTGAGCGTGCTTCTCACGGGGATTGCAGCCGGATGTCAGTCGTTTGTCGCGATTGAACCGCGTCGCGACCGGCTTGCGGAGTTCGCCAGTCGTCTGGTCGGCATACTCGGATCGAATGCCGTCACACGCCAGGATGCCATCAAGAGTGTCGCGGCTGGTTTTGCGGGCGAGGAAATTTCGGCCGCTTGGCCCGGCGATCATGCGGAGTGGAAGCTTGAAGAAAGTCGCGCGCTGCCTTTTTCGCATAGTTTCCTCGCCGCCCGCGTTCGGGCGCACGCTGTTGTGCGCGCGCCGCTCGCTTAACATGGCTACTGACGCCGATGTTCTGGTGATCGGCGGCGGTCCCGCCGGCGCATCAACGGCCATTTTGCTGGCGCAGGCGGGTTGGCGCGTGATTGTCGCGGAGCAGCAGGCCTATCCGCGTCAAAAAGTGTGTGGCGAGTGCCTTTCGCCCGCAAGCTTCGCGCTGCTCGATGAACTCGGGGTCGGTCCTGCGGTTAGGGATAACGCGGGACCCGAATTGCAAAGAGTCGGGTGGATGAGCAGTTTACCGACCGTCGTGGCGGATCTGCCGCCCTGCATCGATGGACCCTATCGCTTTGGCCGAGCGCTGGGCCGCGACCAGTTGGATGCGATTCTTCTCGAGCGGGCGCGAGCCCTCGGGGTCAAAATACTACAGCCGGCTAAAGTGCGCTCGCTGCGCGGGGATCCAGGTCGTTTCGATTGTATGATCGAGGCTAATGGCGATCGGTGCTCGCATGAGGCAGCGCATGGCTGCAAGTCGTTCTCGGTCCGCGTATCAATTGTTATCGACGGCCACGGTTCCTGGGAAGTGGATCCCGGACAGGAACAGGGCGGGCCGGTCGCGCGCACACAAGCACCGCGATACGGTTCGGATCTCTTTGGCTTCAAGGCTAGCTTTCACCGCACTGCGCTTCCCGGCGGCCTGCTGCCGGTGCTCAGCTTCAAGGGTGGCTATGGTGGAATGGTGGTAGCGGAGGGCGACCGGCTCACGTTGGCGTGCTGTATCCGTCGAGACACCTTGCGCGAATGCCGCGCGCGATCCCCTGGCGCGCCCGCCGGCGTCGCGATCGAGCAATACTTGCGCGCCTCATGCCGCGGGGTTCGGGAGGTTCTCGATCGCGCGCAGCACACCGGAACCTGGCTGGCGGTGGGACCGTTGCGTCCCGGAATCAGAATCGGCAAGAAACAAGGGCCGTTTCAGGTCGGCAACGCGGCGGGTGAGACACATCCGCTGATCGGCGAAGGCATCAATATGGCTCTGCAATCCGCTTTCTTGCTTACGAACCGACTCATCACGCAGCCCGTCGCCGCGATCGATGAGGGTCGCTCGCGTGAGATTCATCGACACTACGCTGTGGCGTGGCGCAGCGCCTTCGCGCACCGCTTGCGACTTGCCGCCGCCTACGCCCACTTCGCCATGCGTCCCGCCCTTAGCGCTCCCGCCACCGCGGTATTGTGCAGTTGGCCAGCGGTGTTGACCGAGGCGGCACGCTGGGCGGGAAAAGCCCGCAGCCCGGTAGTTTCATCATCATTATGCCAAGCCGCTTCATGAGCACGCTCGACACCCTGACGGATATTCTGGTTCGCGATTATGGTGTCGCGCGCGAACTGGTGACCTCGGACTCGACGCTCGCCAAATTGCGAATCGATTCATTAAGCCTGCTCGAACTCATGTTTAAGATCGAGGATCGCTACGGCGTCAAGATTACCGGGGATACACCCACCGATTTGCTCACGGTCAATGACGTCGTCGGATACATCGATGGGCTCATCGCGCGGCGGCCGCAATCGCGCGCAGCCGGCGCTTCCGAAGTCCCCGGCGGAAAATGATCCTGCGCCGTGTCGCGGTTACCGGCCTGGGCGTGGTGGCGCCGCTCGGCAACTCCAGTGAGGAATTATTTACGAATCTCCTGGCGGGCCGATCCGGCGTCCACCGCCTCGCCGATTCTACGGCTCGGGGACTGCGCTCCCCGATCGGGGCCTCGGTCAACTTCGATGGCCGCAAATATTTTCCCGAACCGCGGCTGCGAATGCTCGATCGCGTCAGCCAGTTGGCTTTGGTCGCGGCCGGGCAGGCCGTCGCCGATGCGCGGCTCGACTTCGCGTTTGAGCGGCGCGATCGCTGCGGCGTCTTCGTCGGCACTGCCTTGGGAGGCGCTGCAACGACCGAAGAGGGGTATCACACGCTGTACGCCGAGCGATCCGATCGGATACAGCCCTACAGCGTGCTCAACGCGATGAGCAATGCGCCGGCGTCGTGGATTGGAATCGATCACGAACTCTCGGGACCGATTCTCACCTATTCCACCGCGTGCTCGTCGTCGGCAGTGGCGCTCGGCGAAGCGGCGCGCAGAATCATTGGCGGCGAGATGGATGTCATGCTGGCGGGCGGCGCCGAGGCGCCGTTGGTATCTGGCGTGCTACGCGCTTGGGAAGCCATGCGCACCCTCGCGACTGAGGATCCGCAGGACCCGTCCGCTTCGTGCCGACCGTTCGCGCGCACGCGTACCGGACTCGTGCTGGGCGAGGGTGCGGCGTTCGCAGTGCTCGAGGAATGGGGCCACGCGCTCGCTCGCGGCGCACCGATACATGCGGAGTTATCCGGCTATGGCTTGACGAGCGATGTCACCCATATCACCAGACCGACCGTGGCTGGACAAGCGACCGCGATGCGAGCGGCACTTGACTCGGCAAGCCTGCATCCAGGTGACATGGGGTGCATCAACGCGCACGGAACGGGCACGTTGCAGAACGATGCCGTGGAGACGGCTGCCATCAAGGCGGTGTTTGGTGAACGCGCTTTCTCGATCCCGGTCAGCGCGACGAAGTCCATGCACGGTCACCTGCTCGGTGCGGCCGGCGCACTTGAATTCGTCATTGCGGTGATGTGCTTGAAGCGCGCGGCCGCGCCGCCCACCATGCACCTCAATTCGCCCGATCCTGCATGCGATCTGGACTACGTGGCCGGCAAAGCGCGCCATGGAATATCAGTGCGCAGCGTGATGTCGAATTCGTTTGCATTCGGCGGCACGAATGCGGTGTTAATCGCCAAGGCGGTGGACCCCCGCTGAGCAAGTAAATCTCCTGATCGGAACTGATTTTCGTTGGCCGAATGAGGTGTGCGCCGTGACCAAAATCCTGTTCGTTTGCATGATGTTCGGCATCTCTATCGGTGCGGCGGCGCAGACGACGCTGCAGGAGCAGAACGAGCTGCTGTTCCAGCAATTGCAGCAGATCCATGGATTGAGCGACTCGGAGATGCGCGACCTGCGCGCGATATTCGCCAGGTCCCCGGTGCTCGGCCAAGGCAATCCCGCCATCACCAAGCATCCGGTCACTGCGCAGCAGTGCGCGGCCAAGCTCAAAGAGCAGGGCGTCGATTATGCCAATGCGGATTTCGAGCGGATTTGCGGCGGCAAATACATGGCGCCGCTCTACGATCCGAAGAAAACCACGGCGGACCAGGCCAAAGCATGCATCGATCAATTCGAGTTTCCGGACATCCCCTGCGCGTATCCCGTGGTCTGGGTAAAAGCGCGCGAGGCCGCGGAAATCTGCGAAGCCGAAGGCAAGCGGCTGTGCGATGCGCACGAATGGGAGGGAGCCTGTGCGGGGAGCCTACAACCCGCGGATTATCGCTTTGATCTTGCCCAAGGCGTGGCACCCGAAACCGCAATCCCGCGCATGCGCAGCGCGCACAATGCATCCCATCAAGGCGACAAGTCGTGGAGTTACGGACCGGAATACCAGCGGGGCATATGTGCGACGGGCAGTTTCAAGACTCCGGGATGCCCGGGCGGCGGTTGGCAACTGTGCGGTTCGAACACCTATCCAGCCGGTGACTTCCCGGCATGCCGCAGCTCGCTCGAGGTCTACGATCTGAACGGCAACGCCGCGGAGCACATGAATCTGCCTCTGAACGAGCAGCAGATGTCGAGTCTCGGCAGCAAGGAATTGGGTTATACGGAAATGAAGGGCAGCTGGTTCATTTTTGATACCTACCGAGCGCATGAGGATTGGTGCCGGTGGCGCGCGCCGTTTTGGCACGGCTCCCGGGTCATGGACACGGCGAGCCACGCAAATTACCACCTCGGCTTTCGCTGCTGCAAGACCCTGGCGCCCCGAACGCCGCTTCTGCTGCGAAAATGAAGCGCGCGACGCCGGATGATCCAAGCGCGGCGCTCAGGGTGTGCGCAGCGAATCAGCGAGACTTACGAGGTTCTGCGGTCTCACGTGAATGATGCCGCTGCGCGGGCTGTCGATGTCGGCGATGAGCAGGAACGAGACGGATACGACAAACGGTAGGACCCTGAATAGGGTGCCTTCCACTTTGGCGTTTCTTGCGCCGTAGCCAACCAATAATTGAGTGATTAACGAGATCGTCGACATCAACAACCAGGCGCCTGCGGGGATCCGATTCCACCAGGCGGCTTGCGTGTAGCCCTGCGAATTCAAGACATCGTTCATGCCGGCAACGGCCAAAGCAACAACGGGTGTCGGCTGCTTCGCGGCGCTGCGGCCGACCGCCGCCCAAAGTTCAGTCTGCAGCTGTTCCGTGCGCACATCGATCTGCCGCAATTGCTTCCCTTCGCGAACCGTATAGAACAACAAGCGATCATCGAGATACTGCCGCAGCAGCGATCGCACCTGGGCGGCGTCCTCCGGCGGCAGCAAGTCCGCCCGGTCGTACTCCGTGCCGATCGCGTTGGCCTCGGCCTCTTCGTAGTTCTTGCGCTGCTCGTAGCGGTTGATGGCCATCGAGAAGCTGAAGCCGATGATGAGCGAGCTGAGGGTGAGCGTCGCAGCCAAAATGGTGCCGAAGTCATCGCGGACGTCATGATCCATCAGACGTCCTTGCCTTATGGTCGCTCCGAGGCGCGTCGTGAGCCACAGAGTGAGGAAGGATAGTGCGAATACGGCCAGCGGATAATTCAATATGTCGTACATGTCCGATTCCGCATTGTTTTATTCGACAAAGCTTATCACAGCTGCCGCGACGACCCGTTCGCAAAGCACGCCGGCGTGGTTTAGAACAGGCTCGCGAGATACCGGTAGGCTGCGCTCGCGCGGCGATACAGTTTCACGAATACACCCTCGATGAGCAGGGGCAACCAGACGAAGTTCAGGCGGAACAGCACGATGATGAGCAGATTCATCATCATGGCGAACTTGAAGCCGACCCAGTCCTTGTAGGAGGACTCCGAGGCCACCCACAGGTTGACGGCGCCCACGATCGTGTACAGGGTGGCCAAGCCTAGGTTGATCCAGCGCCAATCACGATTTGAGAATGCGAAGTACTCGCCGACGATGATCTTCGCGGGGTAGCCCCAGCCGAGCAGGGGAGCCGCGATCATCAAGGCGGCGAGCGTCCAATAAAGGACCGTGGGCTTCCAGAAGGCCAAGCCCGCGGGTTCGCCGGAATGAGCGTACAGGCCGAACCACAGCGCCCAGGCGCCGAATGCGCCAAAGGCGATGAGCAGAGCCCAAGCGCTCGGACTCAACGCCTGTGGCGGTCGCCAGAGCCAGGCGATGAACAGCGGCAGGAGCCACAAGGCCGTGGCTAGCTTCCAAGCTCATCGGGTCCACCAATAGGCGATCAGCAAACCGCTAATCCAGAGAATTTCCAGGGCAATGGCGTTGCGCGTGGAGATCGGGGCGGGCGGAGCCAACCGCAGCGCGGTGAGCTGCGCCTGCGCCAGGGCGGCCTGGAACGGCGAGCTATGGGTTTGCCGCAGGGTTTTCTGTACATATCTCAGAGTGCGGGCGGGCGCGGTCTGCAGGCGCGCGAGGAAGCTGCGGCGGCGCACTTCCGCACCCTCGATCAGCGCATCGCGCATGCACGTTGGGCACGGTCTGCCGGAGAATCGCAGATGTCCCTTGCCGCAGGGCGACATCTGTCCGCTCTGCTTGCTCGCGTAGATCGCCAGCGCATCGATCCATTCATGTGCGCTCGGCCTTGAATAGCCGGACGACGCAAAGGCGCGGTCGAACAGGTCCCGCAGATTGTCGGGGAAGGTTTCGTGCACGCTCGCCGGCACCTTGCGCACGCGTGTGTGGGCGACCCGTCCGTAGGGGTACAGACCCTGCTTGATGCGGCCCGCCAATTCGGGCGGATAGTTGCTACGGTCCGAAGGCACGCCGGTGAAGGGGTGGATGCCGTAGTTCAGGAGGCGAAAGATGATGGTGGCGAGCGCGAAACGGTCCTGAGCCTCGGGGTGCGCCACGGTCTTGTCGTGGAATTCCGGCGCCAGGTATTCGGGCGTGACCTGCGGCGCGTCGGAGCGGAACTCATCCGTGTCGATGTGGAAACCGTCGCAATCGAGGATCGATACATACAGCGATTCCTTGTAGACCTTCACGTTCATGGGTTTCAGGTCGACGATGGCAATACGCTTCTCGTGCAGACTGTTGATGAGGGAGGCGAGATTGAACGAGACGGTCACCAGCTTGCCGTAGTCGACATTGAAGCCTTCTTGGGCGGACTGTCGGCGATTCAGCAGATAGTCGAGTTCGAGGGTGTGGTCGAAGGCGATTTTGCGCATGGCGAAACCGACAAAGCGCGACTGGCGCAGAATCAACGCTTCGGGCCACGCGAGCTGCACGATCTCCCGGTACTCGGCCGGAACCTGCGGCAGGGTCGGCTGGTAGTCGACCATCCACTGGATTTTGCGTCGGTATCGATCCAGGTGCTGCGGCGAGGTGGTGGCATGGTAGATCTTGGCGAGAAATCCGGGCTTGCTGGCGATGGAGAAAATTTCGCCGGCGCCGCCCGACTTACCGGTGGCATCCAGCGTGACGTGCTCTGAGCGTCCTCCGGCCCAGATGAGCTCTACGATGTGTTCAGGCTGGCGTACGACGGAGGACACGGGATCGACCGGGAATCGGGATCATCGGTCAGTGGACAAAGGCGAGCAGAAGGGTCTTGTCGTCCGCCGAGATTTCACAGGCTCGCGGACTCTGCAGGAGATTTCGCAGGGCTTCGTTGCCGTTCGGCGCGGTGGCGTCGCGTAGAAAAGCGGCGATCGGGTCGATGAAGGGGCGGAAGAAGCCGCTGCGCGCGCGGTTGACGGCGAAGGGCGCCGTGCCGTCGGACATCAGCCCGATTACGCAGCCACGCTCGGGTGCGGGTAGTGGCGTGAGCCGAAGATGGTCCTTCCAGTTCTCGTCGGTAACGAAATAGGTTTCATCGGCATATTCGCCGTTTTCCGGATGGGAAAGCGCGGAGTCGCCGTTCGCGGCCTGCTGAATGGCGAAGCCGTCGCCGATTTGGAAGAAGCAGCCGCCGCGGGGCGAGGCCACGCATCCCACCAGCGTGCATGAAAAGTCATGGAGCGAGAGCTGGCGCGAGGCAGCGAGGTCTGCGAGCCGGGTACGCACGCCATCGATGGCGCACCGGACGGTCGCCTCGAGGCGCACGCTGGTTTCGGCCTGAACCTCGCACAGGCTCCGATCGGCGTGCACTGTGCTTGCGAGTTCTTCGGCCAGCGTGTGCGCAAAGAAATCCGCTCCCGTCCGACCGTCGGGGACCGAGCCGGCGCCATCGCAGACCATGGCCACCAGGACATCCTCCGTCACGACGTAATGGCTTGCATCCTGTCCGGCCGCGCCCTGGTCCAGGTTGCGTTGACCGGTAGCCGAGGCACAAAACACTCTCCACATAAATATTGAGTCCGCAAAAATAGTGAGCCTATATGTGGGGCTGATCCGAAGCCGGTGTTCGAGCGGCGCGCAGGCACGCGCGCGATCCTCAGGTGGACAATTGCGCCCAGCTGTCCACGGGATTCAACTGAACCGTCCCGCCGGCAGGCGCGCGCGAGACCGCGCGAATGCTGCGGCTCAGCCAGATGAACAGTTCCTTGAACTTCAGCCCGCTCAGGCCGAGCGCGCCCTTGTTGCTGAATTGCCCGAGAGTATCCTTGTTGGCCTGATCGCCGATTCCAATGGCCATGATGTTGACCTTGTGCGCGCTCTCCGCGCTCTTGCATTCGGCGGCGACATGGCGCCACTCGTCGGTGGATTCCCCATCCGAGAGCAGCATGATGATGGGGCGCTTGTACGACACGCCCGCCGCGCGCATTTGATTCTTCTGCGATTCGACTTCATCCAGGGCGCAACGCATGGCGGCGCCGAGCGGTGTCAGTCCGCCAGCCAGCAGTTGCGGCGGCGTGAAGTCCATGGCATCGGTCCAGTCGCCCATGATTTCCACGTTGCTGTCGCCGCCCAAGGATATGACCAGTACCCGGCCGCAGCGTGCGGCAATCGGGTCCGCCTTCAGATCCGCCGCGAGTGCCTTGAGTCCCTCGTTCAGCAGCTGGATCTTGTTATCATCCAGCATGCTTCCGGAGCAATCGAGTACCAGCACCAGCGGTGCGCGCTCGTCGCTGTTGTCGATGAGGGCGACGTCCGGAATGACAGTGTTCATGCGTTTCCCCGATTCCCTGAACCTGAAAAGTCGGCACAAAACCAGCCTTCGGCGACCCATGCGCGTCTCGAAGACTTGGCGTCCAGCATACTCCGGAATGCCGCAAAACGCACCGGCCCCGCGGCCACGCGGCGGATTTCCTAAAAGCGTCGCAACAAGGGTCGGAGTGCGACGAAAATTATGCGGTACGATCCGCAGGATACAACGGGAGTCCGCCGGCGATGTCCGAACTCAGGCCTGAGGTCGAAACCGTGGATGGCCACGGCAACCTGTTGACGCTTGCGCTTTTATCGCTCCTGGTTGGCCTGGGAACCGGTCTGGTGGGAGCGGTATTTCGACTTGCGCTCGAGGAGGCCGATCGGCTGCGAAACGCCCTCATAGTTTGGGCGCACGGCGGTCATTGGGCGGGCTCGTGCTCGTTACCGCTTCCGTGGCGGCCGCGGCTGCATTGGCTGGCTGGTTGGTTTGCCGATTCGCGCGCGAGCGCCTCGGCGGTCGTTCCGGCGCAATTGGCCGGATTGCCGGGTACTGATTGCCGCCGGTGCCGGTGCCGGCCTTGCTGAACGGAGCGCCGATTTACGAATCATTGCGAGCTGGCATATTGCGGCAAAGCGGCGCCGGCCGGTCATCGCCGAATTCAAGTTAGCGCGGCGGATGATGGAGGAGCACCGTCAGTGCGCCAGGCGGCCGTATTTTTCGAGCACGGCGCGCAACGCCGCGTGCGGGATGGCGATGACGCGATGTCCATCGACACCCTCCATGTCGCGCGCGGCCACCATGGCGTTGACGATCGCCTCCTCGGTGGCCTCGACCGTGGCGCGAAACACCGGATCGAGCGAATTGTTCGGCAGCATTTTCAAGTCCACGACATGCCCCTCGGCGGCGGCGCCCGGATTGGCGGTCGAAAACGCGATGAAAATGTCGCCGGACTCGTTGCCGGCAATGCTGCCGTTGCGTCCCAATCCCAGGGTGACTCGGCGCGCGATGCGTTTGAGCTGATGCGCCAATAGCGGCGCATCGGTCGCCACCACGACGACGATGGAGCCGCGCTCGGCGATATCGGAGGGCATGAACGCATACGGTTCCGGCGCGGGTATTTCGCGCCCGACGTTGATACCGGCGATTCGTAAATTCTCGCGAGTCCCGTAATTGCATTGCACCAGCACGCCGACCGTGTAGCCGCCGTCCTTGGCATCGAGCCGCCGGGAGGCAGTGCCGATGCCGCCTTTATAGCCGTTGCAAATCATCCCAGTGCCGCCGCCGACGCTGCCTTCTTCCACCGCGCCCGCATGCGCGGTGTCGAGCGCGTGAAACACGTGCTCCGGTTTGACGTGAAAGCCGTTGATGTCGTTCAACCAGCCATCCCAGGTTTCCCCGACCACGGGGTTTGACCACCAATAGCCGCTGGCATCGGGCGGGCCGTTCTCGAATCGCCATTTAATGGTGGCGTCGTGAACCGTCCCCACGCTGTGGGTGTTGGTGATCATCACCGGGCCTTCGAGAAAGCCGGATTCCTCGACCCAAGTGGTCCCGGTCATCTCGCCGCTGCCATTTACCGAGAACCAGGCCGCGAATACCGGGTCCAACAGCGAGTCGCGGCCGCGCGGCAGCACCGCGGTGACGCCGGTACGGACCGGTCCTTCCCCGACCTTGAGCTTGCCCGATCCGGAAATCAATGTGGTATGTCCGACGAGCACACCCGCGACGTCGGTAATGGCATTGAGCGGACCGGGTGTGCCGTCAAACGGGACGCCTATATCCCGAGCCCGCGGCCCCGGGACCGCGGTATCCACAGCCCGGGCGCTCTCGGATAGAACCAGAAGGGCGCAAAAACACCATGCGGGAATCACCAGGCAAAACGATCGGGCGAAATGACGCAATTTAAGGTCCCTCCAGGAATCCCCTACAAGCAAACGTTTGTCTGCCCGTGAACCTCATGAGAGTCCGAGCGCAATGCTCGAATGGTAAACTAACACGATGTTACGCAGTCGAATTCCGCTGGTGCGAGTCTTATTGTGTTTTTTCTGTGCGACGACCGCCGGTCTCGGCGCGCAGGCGGCGGCGGAGGAGAAGCAGCTCTTCATCTATAATTGGACCGATTTCATCGGTCCCCACACCATCGAGAAGTTCGAGAAGCTCACCGGCATCAAAGTGGTCTACGATGTCTATGATGCCGAGGAGACCATGGAGGCGCGCCTGTTGGCGGGCAGCTCGGGATACGATGTGGTGAGTGCTTCTACCGATTTTTTCAGCCGCGAGATCAAGGCGGGCGTCTACCAGCTTTTGGACAAATCCAGGCTGCCAAACTGGAACAATCTCGATCCGCGCATCCTCGCCATTCAGACCTCGTACGACCCGGGCAACGCGCATGCGGTGCCGTATCTGCATTCCATCAATGGCTTCGCGTACAACGTGGACATGATCAAGGCGCGGATGCCGAATGCGCCGGTCGATAGTCTCGACATGCTGTTCAAGCCGGAAGTCGTCGCGAAATTTGCCGATTGCGGCGTGTCGTTCTTGGATTCCGCGGAGGACACCATCCAGTTGGCATTGCAATACCTCGGATTGGATCCGAACAGCACCAAGCGCGAGGACTTCAAGGCGGCGGAGGAGCTGTTGCTCAAGGTGCGCCCCTACATTCGCTCGTTCGACTCTTCCGAATACTTGAACGGACTGGCGAATCAGGAGGTGTGCGTCGCCATGTCGTGGTCCAGCGACTATGCGCAATCGCGAGCACGCGCCAGGGCCGTTGGTATGAACGTCAATCTCGCATTCACGGTGCCGAAGGAGGGTGCGAACGAGACTTTTTCGTCGCTCCTCATCCCCGAAGGGGCGCCGCATCTCGAGGCGGCGTATCAATTCATCAATTTCCTGCTGCGTCCCGACATCATCGCCGAGGTCACCAACGCGATCTACTACGGCAACGATAATCTCGCATCGCGGCCGCTGGTCGATCCGAAGATTCTCGCCGATCCGACGCTGTATCCGACTCCGGAGATCGAAGCGCGGCTGTACAAATCGGCCGAGGTGAGCGCCGCGACCGAGCGCATTCGCACACGCACATGGACGCGGATAAAAACCGCCAAATGAGCGAGGATTTCACGTGACCGGGACCGATAAATCGCCCCAGAACCGCGTGGTTGGCTTCACGCGGATGCAAGATGGAACTCGGGAGGACTACCGGCTGTTGGAGATGTACGAAAGCGATTACCTTGAAGGGCTACCGGAGCGAATTCTCGCCGCCCTCGAGAAGCTTAAGGATTCCTACGGCGGATATGCGCTGAGCCGTCTGGATCATTCATTGCAGGCGGCGACGCGGGCCAAGAACGACGGGGCGGACGACGAACTCATCGCGGCCGCGCTCATTCACGATGTGGGCGATGACTTGGCGCCCTGCAATCATGCCGAGCTCGCCGCGGCGATCATACGCCCGTACGTGCGTCCGGAAGTGACTTGGATCGTCGAACAGCACGGGCTCTTTCAAAGCTACTACTATGCCCATCACTTGGGCGGCAACCGCGACGGGCGCGAGAGGTTTCTGGGCCACCCGTGGTACCGGGCATGCGAGGCGTTTTGCGCGAACTGGGATCAATGCTCGTTCGATCCCAAATACCCATGGCAACCGCTCGAGGCGTTCGAGCCGCTGGTGCGTCGGATCTTTTCGCGCCGGGCGCATGATCCCCGCCACGTAAGCGTGGCTTAGGAGCCAGTCTGAGTATTCCGCGTGAGCCGCGTTGGCTTGGCGAGGGAGCGGATGCAAGGCGCGCTCAGCGCTCGGCCAATTGCGCATCGCGCAGCCGATCGCGTTCGGTGCGGCGCATCAGATATCCCGCGATCAACACACAGACGCCCACGAGGCAGATGATCAGGCTCGCGAGCGCGTTGACATCCGGGCTCACGCCGAGTTTTACCTTGGAAAATATCACCATCGGCAGCGTGCTAGCCCCCGGGCCGGAAACGAAGCTCGAGATGACCAAGTCATCGAGCGACAGAGTGAAGCTGAGCAACCAACTTGATGCCAGAGCCGGCACGATCGCGGGCAAGGTGGTGTCCATGAAAGCGCGCACGGGTCCTGACCCCAAATCCATCGCCGCTTCCTCCAGCGAGCGATCGGCGGTCTGCAGGCGCGATTGGACCGTGATGGTGACGTAGGCCGTGCAGAAGGCAATATGCGCGATCACGATGGTGGTGAAGCCGCGATGCGGCCATGACAGCACGTGCAGCATCCATACGAACAACAGCAATTGCGTGATGCCGGTAATGATCTCCGGCATCACCAGCGGCGCGTTCACCATGCCGGTGAGCAGGAACCTGCCGCGGAACACCGGGAATCGCACCAGGGCAATGGCGGCCAAGGTGCCCAAAATCACCGAGCCCGTGGAGACCGCGACGCCGATGCGCAGCGACAGCCACGCTGCGTCGAGAATTTGATCGTTGTGCAGCAGTTGCGTGTACCAGCTGGTGGAAAAGCCACCCCATACACTCACCAGAGCGGATGCGTTGAACGAGTATCCGATCAACACCAACATCGGAATGTAGAGAATGGCAATGCCGATGGCGAGCACCGTGATCAGGAACGGCGAGATGCGATCCTGCATGGCCTACGCTTCGAGCTGCTTGGTGCTGTAGTGCTGATATACGGCGATGGGGCCGACCAGCAGAACCAGAAAGGCGATGGCGACCGCGGACGCCACGGGCCAGTCGCGGTTGCCGAAAAACTCATCCCACAGCACCCGGCCGATCATGAGATTGTCGGGTCCGCCCAGTAAGGTCGGAATCACGAATTCACCAATGGCGGGGATGAATACCAGCATCGAACCGGCGATGATGCCGGGCATCGACAACGGCAGCGTGACATCGACGAAGATCCGCCACGGCGGGCTGCCCAAGTCCGCCGCCGCCTCGCGCAGCGTATAGTCCAGTTTCTCGAGCGTGGCGAACAGCGGCAGCACCATGAACGGTAAATACGAGTAAATAATGCCGAGATACACCGCAACGGTGGTGTGCATGATCTTGAGCGGCTGATGGATGATGCCGAGCCACAGCAGCGCCGAATTGAGCAAGCCGGTCTCTCGTATGATTCCCTCGAGCGCATAGACCCGCAGCAGGAACGAGGTCCAAAACGGCAAAATGATGACCAGCAACAGCACGCTTTGGGTGCTCTTCGAGGTTCGCGCGATCGCATAGGCCATCGGGTAGCCCAAGACCAGACATATCACGGTCGAGAAGAATGCCGTTTTCAGCGAATAAACATAGGAGAGTCCGTAGACTTCGTCGGTGAACAGGTAATGGAAGTTACCGAGATTCAGCGACAAATGGATGTGCCGGTCGGGACTGACGGATAGAATATCGGTGAACGGAGGCACGCGTACCGCGGTATCCGCAAAGCTGATCATCAAGGCGAATGCGAAGGGAATGAGAAAGAAAACCAGCAGGTACAGCATCGGCGGCAAGATGATGAGCCATTTGCCGTTTCGCTTCAGCCACTCGCCGCGCGCCTTGCCGCGGCCGTTGACGCCGCGATTGCGGCCGTCGATCGCATCGGCTGCCGCGTCACTCATTCGTGGTTTCCCTTAACATGGGTTCGCGCAAGAAAACGCGTGCGGTCGCGCCAAAACCTGCGCGTGCGCGCAACTCCCGCAGCCGGCAACGCCAGCGGCTGATCGATGCCTGCATCTCTGCATTGCACATGTATGGTCCGTCGAATACGACGGTGGAAAAAGTGGTGGCGATCGCGAAAATGTCCCCTGGCATTGTCAGATTCTACTTCGACTCCAAAGCGGCGATGTTGGTCGCCTCGCTGCAGTTCCTCGCTGCGGAGTTCGAGGAACAGGTGCTGGTGCCGGTCGCCAATCTCCGATCAAGACCGGTTGCGGCGCTCGAGCGGATGGTGGACCTTTATCTCGACCCGGACATCGCCAGCCCCCGCAAAGTATCCGTCTGGTATGCATTTTGGGGCGAAGCCAGCTCACGGCAGGAATACTACGACATTTGCGGCAAAAAGGACGAGAGCTTTGCCGTCTTGGTGCACGAACTCGTCGGGCGACTGATCGAGGAGACCTCCCAGCCGCACTTGGATCCCGGCGGGATTGCGCTCGGGCTGATCGGTGCACTGGAAATATTGTGGCAGGATTTCGCCTTCCAATCCGAAGAGAATATCGATCGGCAGGGCGCCAAAGATCGCTGTATGGCGTATCTGCGTTCGATTTTTCCGGGACAATTTTCCCAAACGCCGCTGCAGGCCGGCGAGCGGAGCAGTCCGGCGGCGGAGCCTCGGCAATTCGCTCGTTGGGTTTACGGCAGTGCGTTTGCATTTGCGCTGGAACGCGATCGGGTCTTTCGCGGCGCCTGGCAAATCGCGGGGCACGAATCGCAGATTCCCAGGCCGGGAGACTATCTGGCGGTGGACACGCCGGCGGAACGCGCGTTGCTGGTGCGGGATTCCTCGGGCAGAATGCATGCGCTTCGAAACAGCTGTCCGCCTTCGCCGCATGCGCTGGTTGCAAGCGGCGGCGGCCGATTCGACGGGGCCATCGAGTGCCGGATTCATGGCCTTGCATTTCACTGGGATGGGCGGCGCGAGGATGGCGGCGAGCGCGGTGATTTGAGCGCGCTCGATATGCGAACCGTCGGCGGATTGCTGGTTGTGAGATCGCCCGAACCGGCGGGAGCGACTGCGGTCGAGCCGGGCGCTTGGTTCGACGGCAAACTGCCGCACGGCTTGGTGCCGCTCGGGCCGGCTCGAGAAATCGCCGTTGCCGCCGACTGGAAGGTGATCGTCGAACAATGGCTCGAGTCCGCCGCGCCGGCGGAGGCGCCGAACCCGGCCGCGGCGGCGGTCGCCTGGACCATTGGCCAGGGCCAGAGCGCAAGCGGCTGGAGTTTGCAACGGTATCGGGGGTTGGCGGGCTCCGCCGCCGGCGGCGCTTGGCACGAACAATTCATTGCGCCCAACCAATTGCTGCAGTGGCGCCCCGATGGTTTGTCGATCATGCAGGTGATACCCACGGGACCGGGTCGCAGCCGCGTGCGGCGGCTCGACTTTAGCCGCGCTGCGCTCGGCCGCAATGCACGCGCGACCGGTTATCTGGCCGTACGGCTGCGTCCCTGGACGCGGCATTCGGCGCTGGCCGCCGCGGAATCGGCGCAAACCGGGATCATGGATTTTGGCTATTGCACCCGCTCGAGGGGAGCAATTGTGCCGGCGGTATCGTGGTTTCGCAGGCATCTTATTGCGCAAGTGCCTGCCCTTGCGCTCGCGCGCCCGCCGATCGAATCTTAAAGTTATACTGCGCCACCATTGAACTCCGCTAAGGCAAGATCACTCAATTGGAGAATCACGCATGACTCTGGCTTCCTTGAGTACCACCGATTGGCACGCGCGCGCCGCGAGCCTGCGCTACGAGACACGGCATTTCATTGACGGCAAGTTCGTCGATTCGGTGTCGAAAGGCCGCTTCACCGTGGTCAATCCCGCCACCGGCTCGCCCCTCTGTGAGGTGAGCGCAGGCACCGCCGCGGACATCGATCTCGCGGTGGCGGCCGCGAAGCGGACATTCGCATCCAGGGTGTGGAGCCGCATGGCGCCGCGGGATCGCATGGCGGTAATGGCATCCTTCAGCCGGCTCATCGAGGCGAATACCGAGCGCTTCGCCTTGCTCGATACCCTATGCATGGGAAAGCCGATCAACGACATGGTGACCATCGACGTGCCGGCGGCGGCGAAGAATTTCGCCTACTTTGGCGAGCTCATCGACAAGATCGACGGCATGGTGACGGCGACCGCGTCGGACGCCTTTCACTACATCCTGCGCGAGCCCTTGGGTGTCGTGGGTTCCATCGTGCCATGGAACTATCCGCTGTTGATGGCCGCATGGAAGGTGGCTCCGGCGCTGGCGGCGGGCAATTCGGTGGTATTGAAGCCGGCTGAACAATCGCCTTTGTCGGGACTGCTGATGGCTCAGTTGTTCCTCGAGGCGGGCGGGCCCGCCGGCGTGTTCAACGTGGTCAACGGACTGGGCGAGACGGCCGGTGCGGCGCTCGCGCTGCATATGGATGTCGCAAAGATCGGATTCACGGGCTCGACGGAAATCGGCAAGCAGATGCTGATTTATGCCGGTCAATCGAACATGAAGCGCGTGAGCTTGGAATGCGGCGGCAAGACTCCGCAGATTTTCTTAAGCGATCTGCCGGATCTCGATACCGCGGTGACCTACGCCATCAACGGCATCTACGGCAACATGGGCGAAGTGTGCAACGCGGGATCGAGGCTGCTCATCGATCGCCCGATCGCCAAGGAATTCATTGCCCGATTCATCGAAAAGGGCAAGTCCGCGTATCGGGCCGGCGACCCGCTGGATCCCTCGACCAACTTGGGGCCGCTGGTCACCGCATCACACCGCTCGCGTGTTATGAATTACATCACTCGGGGCAAGAGCGAAGGTGCGCGCCTCGAGTTCGGCGGCAATTCGCCCGACTTGCCGGGCGCCTTCGTCAATCCCACGCTCTTTTCCGGCGTGAATAACCGGATGACCATCGCTCGAGAGGAGATCTTCGGTCCGGTCGCGGCCGCGATCGAGGTCAACGGCATTGCCGAGGCGCTCGCAGTCGCGAACGACTCGATCTACGGCCTGGCGGCTTCCGTTTGGACCCGCGATTTGACGGTCGCGCACAAGACGGTGCGGGATTTGGAGGCGGGCGTGATCTGGGTGAATTGCTTCGATCATGGCGACATGACCCAGCCGTTCGGCGGCTACAAGCAATCGGGCCAAGGGCGCGACAAGTGCGTGGAGAGCCTGATCTCCTACACCCAAACGAAGTCGGCCTGGATCAATCTCGGCTAACGGAAATTCCGGCTAGGCGAATTGCCGCGGCGCATTAGCCAGACGAAACTCGGGTATCCGCTCGCGCAGCATATTGTGGAATTCATGCATGTAGACCTCGAGGCGCGACAGCGGGCCGGGTTTGTAGCTGCTGGACGCGAGTCCCCGTTGTACGCGCTGGCACAGCCATTTGTCCTCGAAATTGACCTGGGTATTGATGCGATTGCTCAAGTAGCGCACCGCTCGGATCTCCCGGCTCTCGTTCGGCAGGCCGAATATGGCACCGCGAACCAGGCATTTGCCGGGCCCGCCGGGCAACAGCTGGAAGAAATCCATTTGATCGGGAAACACGTCGATCCCTAGATTCGGCAGTGCGCTGTAGAAGCGCCAGCAGCGGCGCAGGGGTTCGGGTAGATGGGTGACCGCTCCGCCAACCAATTTTTGATAGAGGCGCTCCGACCAGCGGGATGAAGGTTGATCGCGCATCCAGCTCACGCCGCGCGCGACGCCCGGGACGGAAGCGACGTCATCGTAGTCAGGCGTGAACATACGGTAGAGCCCTGGGTGTCCGATCGGCACGTGATAGGACTCGAGGTAATTGTCCATCGCGATCTTCCAATCGACGTCCCACACGTCCGTGGTGATCGGCGTCAGCGGAACCATCTCCTCGAACCGGTAGGGCGCCAATTCCTGCGTGAGTTTGCCCCAGGTGCTCGCGACCGGCGGGGGATCTCCAGCGAGACATACGAAAACGAATCCCAAGGCGGTATCAACCCGCACCGGACGCAATCCATGAGCGGCGCGGTTCAGGCTCGGAAAACTCTCGCGCATCGGCACACCGATCAGGCTGCCGTCCTGCCGGTAGCTCCAGCCATGATAGGGACAGGTGATGGTGGCCGGGCAGTTACCCGATCCGTCGAGCAAGCGGGCGCCGCGGTGCCGGCACACATTGTGAAACGCCCGGATCGAGCCGTCCCGGTCGCGCAGCACCAGAATGCTCTCGGGGCCCACATCGAGTGTTTGGTAGTCGCCGGCGCGCGGTATCGAGTTGACGTGGCAGACGATCTGCCAGCTCGGCATCAGCACCCGTTCAATCTCGAGCCGCGTGAGATCCGGGTGGCTGTAGACCCACGCCGGCAGAGCGTGCGGCTGGCCTGCGAAGGCGTCGCTGTCGAGCGTGGTCGCGGGCAGGCTGTTCATGGGGATCTCTCCGACCGATTATATGGACGTTCAATTTACGCCGCGGTACTTCGGTTGGCAAGTCGGTACTTCAATCATACGCGAGAAAGACTCTATAATATTTTAATTTTAAAGGAAAATAATTCATGACAGGCAATCACGCAAGCTGTTCACATCATTCGCGGATGCAGCAGATGCAGCCGCAGATGCAATAATTTATATAGTCATATAAACTGCTGCTGCTATAGAATAACGGCTTTATAAACTGCATCCAACCGCTAAATCTGCCAGGGGAACGTCATGGCCAGAAAACTGACCAACAGCAACGCGCAATTTAAGCGCGCCGTGAAACGCCTGCCGCTCGGCGTGGCCTCCAACTTCCGCTACTGGGGCGAAGATCGCACCATCTACGTGAAGCACGGCAAGGGCGCGCGCATCGTGGATCTCGATGACAACTCCTACGTCGACTACCGCATGGGCTATGGCCCGGCGATATTGGGGTATGCCGATGAGCGCGTCGATGCGGCGGCGCGCCGCGGCATGGAAGTGGGCGGCGTTTTTGCGCTATCCACGGAAGCCGAACTTCGGGTGGCCGACCGTATCGCGAAGATGGTGCCGGCGGCCGAACTCGTGCGCTTTTCGAATTCTGGAACCGAAGCGGTCATGGCGGGTTTGCGCCTTGCGCGCGCATACACCGGCAAGGACGATTACGTGATTCTGGAAGGCAGCTATCACGGCTTGTTCGACGCGGCCATGTGGTTCACGCCCATGGACAAATGGACGCAGGTCGGGGATCCGGAAGTCAAGCCCTACAGCGAAGGGGTGCCGGTCAGTACCAAGAGCTTTGCGCATTTCGTGCAGGCCAACGACGCCAATCAGCTGGAAGACGTGTTCAAGCGCTACGCGTCGCGCATCGCGTGCATGCTGATCGAGCCCATCATGGGCAATTGCCTCGGCATTGCGGCCGAGCCGCAGTATCTGCGCGCGGCGCGCGAATTGTGCGACAAGCACGGCGTGGTTTTGCTCATCGATGAAGTGAAGACCGGATTTCGGGTGGCACGCGGCGGCGTGCAGGAGTTGTACGGCATCAAAGCCGATTTGTGCACCTTCGCCAAGGCGGTTGCGAACGGCTACCCCATCTCGATACTCGCCGGGCGCGAGGAGATTATGCGCAAGCTCGGCCGCGGTGTGGCGCACGGCGGAACCTACACGGCGCACGCCGTGTCGCTCGCCGCCGCGGAGAAGTGTCTCGAGATTCTCGACGAGACCGATGCCTTGGAGCGCATCGCCGATTACGGCACGCGCCTGCGCAACGGCATGCGCGCGATCCTCGGAGCGCGCGGCATCGCGCACAGCTTCGTGGGCCACCCCTCGATGAGCGGCCTGTACTTCGCGCACGATCCGCCGCGCAATTATCGCGCTTGGAAGAGCAGCGACTACTCGTTCTACGATGCCATGGCGCAGGTGCTGCACGATGAAGGGGTGCTGTGCGAGCCCGATTCGCGCGAACCGTGGTTCGTGTCGGCGGCGCACGATGCGTCCTGCCTTGCCGATACCCTCAAGGCGTTCGAAATCGCGGTGGATGCGACCTTGCAGGCGAGCGGCGCCACGCACAAAGTGCCTGCTTGAGCGACAACGCCAAACGCGGCCCGCAAGGCTTGGACGCGATCATCGTCGGGGCGGGGCACAACGGCTTAATCGCCGCGTGCTACTTGGCGCGCGCCGGGCTGAAAGTGCTGGTGCTCGAACGCATGCCGTACATCGGCGGTGCGGCAGTGAGCCGGCGCCTTTACAAGGATTTCACCTACTCGAATTGCTCCTACGTCTGTAGTCTGCTGCGGCCGGAGATCATGCGCACCTTGGAGCTGCCGAAGTACGGTCTGCAAGTGATTCCGTACGAGGGTGGCTGCACCATGATGCGGGACGGGGGGCACCTCGCGCTCTACGACAACCACGACGCGTTGCGCCGCGAGATATCGCGGCACTCGAAGCGTGACGCGGAAGCCTACGACCGCTATTCCCGCGACGTTATGCGCCAGTGCAAATTCATCAAGCCGCTGCTGATGCGCGAACCGCCCGACCCGACCACCTTCAAGCCGCGCGACATCAAGGAGCTTCTTTATCTCGGGCAGCGCTTTCACCAATTGGGCGAGCAGCGCATGTACGACACGCTGCGCTTCTGGACCATGAGCGCCGCGGATTTTCTCGACGAATATTTCGAAAGCGACATCGTCAAGGCGCACTTCGCCGGCAGCTCGATCATCGGCACCGCATTGGGGCCTCGTTCACCGGGTACCGCGTACGTGCTCTTGCACCATTACATGGGCGACATCGACGACACCGTCGGCGCCTGGGGATTTGCCCGCGGCGGTATGGGGGCGATCACAAGCGCGCTCGGCAAGTCGTTCGAGGCGAGCGGCGGCACCATCCGCAGCGCCGCTCCGGTGGCTCAGATTTTGGTGAAAGGCGGGCGCGCGTCGGGTGTGGTGCTCGATGATGGCGAAGAGATCCGTGCGCCGTTGGTGATTTCCAATCTGGATGTCAAGCGCACCTTTCTCAAGATCATGGATGCGAAGGATTTGCCCGATGATTTCCTAAACCGGGTGAAGGCCTTCAAGATCCGCGGTTCCTCGGGCAAGCTCAACATCGCGCTCGACGGTCTGCCGAGATTTCCCGCTATTCCCGAGGGCGCGCCGTGCACGCGCGGCGACATGCACGTCACCGACACCTTGGACATGATGGAACGCGCCTACGACGACTGGAAGGAGGGCCGCTGGTCGCGCGCGCCTTACATCGACATGCTGATCCCCTCTCAAATCGATCCGAGCATGGTCCCCGACGGCAAGCACTATATGTCGGTCTTCGTCCAATACTGCCCGTATGAGCTCGCGGACGGAGAGTGGACCGGCGCCAAGCGCCAGGGCTTCGGCGACACGGTCATCAATACCATCGCGCAGCACAGCCCGAATTTCAAAGACCTGATTTTGCACGCGGAAATTCGCACTCCGTGGGATATTGAAAATGAAGTCGGCTTGACCGAGGGCAATATCTTTCAAGGCGAATTGACCATGGATCAGCTGCTGTTCAACCGGCCGGTGCCGGGTTTCGCGCAATACCGCTCACCGGTGCGCGGCGTCTACATGTGCGGATCGAGTACCCACCCCGGCGGGGGCGTGATGGGCGCACCGGGTGCGAACGCGGCTCGTGCGGTGCTGAAGGACTTGGGCCGGGCACAAGCGGCATGACACAGCCATCAACCGCATCGCGCTACGACTGCATCGTCATCGGTGCCGGACACAACGGCTTGGTGTGCGCCGCCGGCTTGGCGCGCGGCGGCCGTTCCGTGCTGGTGGTGGAAGCGCGGCCGCAAGTAGGCGGGGCGGCGCTCACACGCGAGTTCGCACCCGGATTTCAAGTGTCGGCTTGTGCGCACTTGCTGCATCTGATGCCCGCCGAGCTCGTAAATGAACTGCAATTGAGGTCACACGGCCTCAAATGGGCAGCGCAATCGATGCCGACCACCGCATTGGGAGCATCGGCTGCGCCGCTCGCGGTGGGACTGCCGCTCGCCGTGGGCGCGGAGGTAGGGGCGGAGGATGCCGCGGCCTACGGCCGTTACTCGGCGCAGATGCGCCGTTTCGCGCAGGCGCTGGTGCCGCTATTCTCCAAGGTACCGCCGCGCTTGGGAACCCGCGACTGGCGCGACATCACGGCTCTGTTGAGTTTCGGCTGGCAGATTCGCAAGCTCGGACGGGGCGACATGCGAGAATTGCTGCGCATCGGCGGCATGAATGTCTACGATCTGCTCGAGGAGCATTTTCGCTCCGCCGCGCTCAAAGGGGCGCTTGGATTCGACGCGGTGCTCGGCACGAATTTCGGCCCGCGCTCGCCGGGCACGGTGTTGACGCTGCTGTATCGCCTGGCTGCCGAAGCGTCCGGCGCTGCCGCGTTGGCGCAACCGACCGGAGGCCTGGGCGCATTGTGCGACGCACTCGCCAAGGCCGCGACCGCGGCCGGTGCCACGATCCGTACCGCCGCGCCGGTATCGCAAATCTTGGTCGAATCGGACCGCGCGGCCGGGGTATTGCTCGAGTCCGGCGAACGCATCGCGGCGCGGACCGTGCTGTCGAGCGCGGATCCCAAGAACACGTTCCTGAATTTGCTGGGCGCGCGCCATTTGGATACCGGCTTCGTGCGCCGGGTGCACCATTTGCGCGCGCGCGGGTTGGCCGCCAAACTGCACCTGGCGCTCGACGGTGCGCCGCAGTTCAGCGGTTTGCAGGACGCCGCCCTCGGCGGGCGATTGCTGATCGCCCCCTCGCTCGAGTACCTCGAGCGGGCCTACAACCATGCGAAGTACGGGGAATACTCGGCCGCTCCGGCGATGGAGATCACGGTCCCCACGGTCAACGATGCCGCTCTCGCCCCGGCTGGCAAGCATGTCGTGTCGGCCATCGTGCAATACGCGCCCTATGCCCTCAAAGCTGGCTGGCCGCAGGAGCGTGAACGTTTCACGGACCTGTGCATCGATACCATAGAGAAGTATGCGCCGGGACTACGCCGCAGCATCATCGCCGCGGAACTGCTCACGCCGCTCGATATCGAGCGCGAATTTCGCATCAGCGGCGGCCATTGGCATCACGGCGAACTCGCCTTCGATCAATTCTTCATGGTCCGGCCGGTGCCGGGCGCCGCGCAGCACCGCACACCGCTGCCGGGCTTATATCTGTGCGGCGCCGGCTGCCATCCCGGGGGAGGGGTCATGGGCATTCCCGGGCGCAATGCCGCGCGGCAGGTTCTAAAGGAGGCCGCGTGACATGAGCGCACCGCAACCCTTGGCGCCGCATTTCAAACAGCCTCTGCTGCGAACGCCGTTCCATGAGCGCGCTCGCGCGCTTTCCCAAGTCGACAGTTTCATTGCCTGGGCCGGCTACACGACCGTCGATGTGTTCACCACCGTCGAGCAGGAATACTTCGCGATCCGCAACGCGACCACGCTCTATGATTTGACGCCGATGGTGAAGTACCGCGTTGCGGGCCCCGATGCCGTTCCGTACTTGAATCGCCTGGTCACTCGGGATCTCGCCAAGCTCAAACCGGACCGCGTGGCCTATTGCGTATGGTGCAACGACGAGGGGCATCTGCTCGACGACGGCACGGTGTTTCGGCTGGGCGAGGCTGAGTACCGACTGTGTACCGCGGAAAGGCAGATTGACTGGCTGCTCGATTCGGCCATCGGGTTCGATGTCGAAATCGCCGAAGTGACCGAACAAATCGCTGCGCTCGCCCTGCAGGGCCCGACTTCCTGCGCGGTCCTGAAGGTGCTCGGCCTTACCGGAATCGACCGGTTGAAGCCATTCGAGATCGGCTATTTTTCCTTGCGCGGACGGCAAGTCACCGTCTCGCGCACCGGATTTACCGGAGATCTGGGATACGAGTTGTGGATGGCGCCGGAGGCGGCGCTGGAAATCTGGGACGAGTTGATGGCGGCTGGGCGCTCGCGTGGCATTCGTGCCATCGGCTCGCAGGCCCTCAACATGGCACGCATCGAAGCCGGATTCATCTTGCCCCATGTGGATTTCGTTTCCGCGGAACAGACGATCCGTACCGGCCGCGACCGCTCGCCGCTCGAGCTCGGGCTCGCCTGGCTCATCGATTTCGAGAAAGGGCACTTCACGGGCCGCCGCGCATTGCTCGCCGAACGACAGAGTGGGCCGCGCCGGCAACTGGTCGGGTTGGATGTGGTCGGCAACAAGCCGGCCCACGATGCGCTCCTGTACAATGAGGCGAACGGCAATCGCCAAATTGGCAACGTCACCTCGGCCACCTGGTCGCCGACTTGCAAGCGCAATATCGCGCTTGCTATGGTCGAGGCCCCGTATTTTCAAATCGGCACGACGGTATGGGCGGACATCTATTTGAACCGCGAACTCGTGTGGGAGCGTCGAATGTCGAAGGCTCAGGTGGTGGAGCGCCCGTTTTTCGCGCCGGAACGCCGTCGCGTGACGCCCCCTGGGGAGTTCTAGGGCGCGTGCCGGTGCCGCAGCAAAAATCGATTGCTGATCGGCCGTGGCTGAATCCCGAGGCTAAGCCGCAAATCGTCATCGAAGGCATCAGCAAGACCTTCGGCGCCTTCACCGCGGTGGACAGCGTCAATTTACGCATCTACAAGGGTGAGATGTTTGCCCTGGTGGGTGCATCGGGATGCGGCAAAACGACATTGCTGCGCATGATGGCCGGGTTCGCTAGCCCGAGCGGCGGGCGCATTCTGATCGATGACGTGGACATGACCGCAGTGCCACCGCACCTGCGCCCGGTCAACATGATGTTCCAATCCTACGCGTTGTTTCCCCACATGACGGTGGAGCAAAACGTCGGCTACGGGTTGCGGCGCATGACGCTCGAGGCGGACGTGCGGACGAAGCGCATTCGCGAGGCGCTCGACATGGTGCAGCTCGGCTCGATGGCGAAGCGCAAGCCGCACCAGCTCTCCGGCGGCCAACGCCAGCGTGTGGCATTGGCCCGCGCCCTGATTCGACGGCCCAAGGTGTTGCTGTTGGACGAACCGTTGAGCGCGCTCGACAAGAAACTGCGCGAACAGACCCAGTTCGAACTCATGAACATTCAAGATCAGGTGGGCATCACATTCGTATTCGTCACCCATGATCAGGACGAGGCGATGGCGCTGTCGACCCGCATCGCGGTGATGAACCGCGGCCAATTGGTGCAAGTGGGCACGCCGTCGGAAATCTACGAATTTCCGCAAAATCGCTTCGTGGCCGATTTCATCGGCACCACGAATTTGTTCGAGGGAACGGTCAGCGGCAACGAGCCGGGACATGTCGTCGTGCACAGCGCCGAGGCCGGCTGCGATCTGATCGTCGACGACGTGGGCCGATTCGGCGGCGGACAGCGCGTCTGGGTCGCCCTTCGCCCCGAAAAAATTCGCCTCAGCAAGGAGCCGGCGCCGCGCGGCGTCAACCAAATCAAGGGAATGGTGTGGGAGCTCGGCTACCTCGGCAACCGTTCCACGTATCGCATTAAAACCGAAACCGGCAAGCTGGTCACGGTGTTTGCACAGAATGACCGTCGCACCTCCGAATGGTCGATCGATTGGAGCGACGAAGTGTATTTGAGCTGGACCGCCAATTGTGCGGTGTTGCTGCAGCAATGAGGCGCCGATCATGCCATCAGATCGGCGGAGTCGCGGCCTGCGCTTTGTGGCTCCTGTGCGCGAGCATGGCGTTCGGCGCCAAGACGCAAAACGTGGTGCTGATCGTCAGCGATGGGTTGCGCTGGCAGGAAATATTCGCCGGGGCGGAGGAGGATTTGCTCAACGACACGGCAGGCGGCAGCTGGGTATCGGATAAGGATCTGCGCAAACGCTATTGGCGGGCGAGCGAGAGCGAGCGGCGGGCGGCGCTGTTTCCTTTTCTGTGGGGAACCGTGGCGAAGCGCGGGCAGATATTCGGCAATCAGACCTTGGGCAGCGTCGCGCAGGTGACCAACGGATTGGCGTTCTCGTACCCCGGATACAACGAGATGGCCACCGGCTTTCCGAACCCCGCAATCGATAGCAATGAGTTCGGCCCCAACCCGACGCCGACGGTGTTCGAGTGGCTGAACAAATTCGACGAATTCAAGGGTCGAGTGGCGATCTACGGAACCTGGAACGCATTTGACGAGATTTTCAACAAGAAGCGCAGCGGCCTGGTCATGCAAACGGGCTGGACGCCCCCGAAGAAGCCGCATGAAAGTGCGAGCGATGCGCTGCTGCGGCGGCTCTACGAGACCTTGACCGAAGTCGACGAGGAGGGACCGCCGGACGCCCTTCTGCAAATCCCGCTTCTCGATTATGTGGCTGCGGCGAAGCCGCGAGTGCTGTTCGTGGGCTATGGCGAGACGGACGATTGGGCGCATCAGGGCCGGTACGACCTGGTGCTCGACGCCGCGCATCGATTTGATTTCTTCGTGAAGCAGCTCTGGGATACGATGCAGGCAATGCCCGAATACCACGACCAGACCACCTTCATCATCACGACCGATCACGGTCGAGGCAGCGGGCTCAGTGAATGGAAGGAGCACGGCGTCGAGGAGAAAGGCTCGGAGAACATCTGGATCGCGGTCATCGGACCCGATACGGCGCCGCTTGGGGAGCGCAACCACGTCGCACGGGTGACTCAGGCGCAGATCGCCGCGACCGTGGCGGCATTCGTCGGCAAGGACTACCATGCGGCGGTGCCGCGGGCGGCAGAACCCATAGCGGCCGTGCTCCACTAGGGTGGCTGGATATGCGCCGCCGGCCGGCAGCACGAATTGCCAGGAGGTCTATGTGGCTTACTCAACAAACGCTTCAATAGATCCGAGAGGCGAATTTGTACTGAAGTCCGGGCGGGCGCCGGGCCGCCGCTCGCGCCCGTGGCGCGCGCTGTTGGGAAGCGTATTGCTGCCGTTTCTCGCGAGCTGCGGCGACAACTACAATTCCTGTTACAACTGCGGCGTGACGCCGTTCGAGGTCTCTCCGGGCGTGGTTGCAGGTGAATTCAACGGCAATGGCTTTACCAGCGTCATCGCGCTGAGTGCGATTGAGCCGTATCTAGCCGTGGGACCTGACAATCTCAAGGTCTACTTGTCGAGCGGAGCAGGCAGCTTTGCGTCACCGGTTTACGTCGCGGATGGCGTTGATCCGCTGTATCTGGCGAGCGCCGATCTGAACGGCGATGGACTACCGGACGTGGTCTCAGCAAGCTTCAGTGACAGCGCATTAAGGGTGTTCTTCAATGACAAGAACAACCCCGGCACATTGAACGCGCCGCTGGTGCTGTCGAGCCCCGGCGCCTCGCAGGTGGCGATCGGCGATATGAACAACGATGGGATGCCGGATCTGGTTTCGGCCGACTATGGCGTGTCGCTATTCCTGCAGACTTCCCCGGGCGTTTTCGCGGCACCCATCAGCCTGTATTCGGGCGGCGCCAACTGGGTTGCGGTCGGGGATCTGAACGGTGACGGTGCGTTGGACGTCGCTTTGACCGACAGTGTCGGCGTCAAGGTGCTGCTACACACCGGCGCCAGTTCCTCGACCACCTTTGCGCCGCCCGTCAGCGTATTCAGCGAGTCCGCTAATGCAAACGCGATCGGCGCCAATCTCATTGCAATCGCGGATGTGAACGGCGATGGCGCCAACGATCTGATCATTACCGACCCAGGTTCGATCGGGGGCGCGGGCCCAACGGTCAATATTCTGCTGCAGAATACCGCCATCCCGGGCACCTTTCGCGCGCCCGCCAGTTACCCGATTGCTGCACAGGATCTGTCCCAGTCGATAGTGGTCACGGATGTGGATGGCGATGGCCGTCCTGATATCGTCATCGGTGGACTGCAGACCGTGACCGTACTATTGCAGAATCACTCACCGGCCGCGCCCGGGACGTACATGGCCGCGGCCATCTACACGGCGCCGGGCGCCAACGAGATCGCCGTGGCGGACATAAACGGTGATGGCAAGCCCGATATCGTCGTCAGCAACGGCGTGACCAACCCGCTTGTGAACGGTGTGGTGACCACGAATCCGGGCGTGCTGCTGCAGAACGCCGCCGCACCGGGAACGTTTGGAGCATTGCAGAACCTGCCTTGAAGGCCGTCCGGTTAATGACGGCGACGGTTGGCGCGCCGTCATACCGCGCAAGGTACTCCCCTCGCCGGCGGTACTTGTCACCGTGCAGGAAAGGGTATATCAGATTGGGGCCGGCAAATTGCCGGCCATTAATAATCGCCACTAAAGGGAGAATTTCGATGTTAAAGAGCATCGCATCGCTCGCGTTGATGATCGCTTTGGGTATCGGCGCATCGAACAGCGCCTCGGCCCAGGTCAAGGGGTATCTTCGCGTGCTCGTGGTGAGCACCGAGGATGTGCCTCGCTACGTACATGAATTGGATAACGGCAGGCGCATCCTGAAGCGTCTGGGCATATCCGTTCAGACTCGCGTTTGGCACGCAACATTTGCGGGACCGGAGGCCGGATCCGTGGTCGTCACCCAGGAGTACAGCAACTTTGCGGCGTTCGCCGATGCGGTGAGCAAGACGGGGGCGGATGCGGAGTATTCGCAGTGGATAATGAGTCTGGACAAAATACGCAAGATTGCCTCCGACAGCCTGTACCAAGAACTCTGAGACCCCGGGAATCCTAACGGCCATAACGTTGCGGGGCCGCGGACCCTAGCCCGCGGCCCGTACAGCCCTGCCGCAAGTCGTTTTTTATATTATACTGGTGACAATTAGATAATAATTTGATGCTTGCGAGGTGTGGATCATGCGGAAGGTGAAGACTCTCGGACTCTTGGGGACGGGCGTGATCGGCGGCGGCTGGGCCGCGCGGGCGCTGCATTTCGGCGTCGATGTGATCGCAGCCGATGTCAAACCCGAAATGGAGGAGTGGATACGCGGCGCCGTCGCCAACGCCGAACCGGCGCTCGCTCGGTTGACCTTTGCGCCGCTGCCGCCTAAGGGCAAGCTGTCGTTCACCTCGGACCTCAAAGTCATGGCGCAGAGCGCGGATTTCATCCAGGAGAACATCCCGGAGCAGCTGCCGCTGAAGCAACGAATGCTGGCGCACGTGAGCGTTCACGCGGCGCCGGACGTCATCATCGCCTCGAGCACCTCGGGGCTGACTCCGAGCGACCTGCAGCGCGATATGGTCGCGCCGGAACGCTTCTGCGTCGCCCATCCGTTCAACCCGGTCTACCTGTTGCCGCTGGTCGAACTCGTCGGCGGCGACAAGACCGTCCCGGCGACCATCGAAGCGGCCGCCAAGTTCTTCACCTACATCGGCATGCACGCCCTGCGGGTCCGCCGCGAAGTGCCGGGTCATTTGACCGATCGGCTTCAGGAAGCGATCTGGCGCGAGATTCTGCACATGGTGAACGACGGCGTGGCGACCACCGGCGAACTCGATGAGTCGATCATTTACGGTCCCGGTTTGCGCTGGGCTGCCATGGGCACAAACCTGATTTATCACCTGGCGGGCGGCGAAACCGGCATGCGGCATATGCTGGCGCAATTCGGACCGGCATTGAAATGGCCTTGGACCAAGTTGGAAGCTCCGGAGCTGACCGAGACGTTGATCGACCGAATGGTGAAGGGTACGCAGGAGCAGGCGGCGGGCCGTTCGATTCGGGAACTGGAGCGCCTGCGCGATGATTATCTGGTTGCGATTCAACAGGTGCTGCGTCAGTTCGATATCGGTGCGGGATCGACCTTGCGCGCGCTCGAGGCGAGGCTGTACCAGGACGCGGCAGTCGGCAAGGAAGGCGCGGCCGCCGGTGCGCAAGATGTGACGCTGCCCCGATACGACACCGTGGTCAGACCCGAATGGGTCGATTACAACGGCCACATGTCCGATTTTCTTTACGGACATGTATTCGGACAGGCCACGGATGCCCTGTACCGCAGCGTGGGCCTGGACGAGGCGTACCGCAAGAAAGGCCGCATGTTCTACACGGCCGAGAGCCATGTGAGGCATGTGGGGGAGGCGAAAGTCAACGAGCCGCTGTACGTCACCACCCAAGTGCTCGCGCTCGACGAGAAGCGCTTTCACATGTTTCACCGCCTTTACCGCGGCCGCGACAATACGCTGATCGCGACCGCCGAACAGATGCATCTGCACGTCGACACCGCGGCGGCCAAAGCCATCCCGATGGATCAGGGTCTGCGGGCGAAGCTCGAAGCGCTGCGGCAGGCGCATGCGGCGCTTCCGGTGCCGGACGAGGCCGGCAACCCGGTCGGCGCCCGGACCAAACACAAGGAGCCTGTCTGAGTGTTCCCCGTGGCCGCGACCGTGGCAGGCTCCTGACGATATCATGCCGAAAATCGTCGATCATGCGAAACGCCGCGACGCGATCGCGTATGTGGCGTGCCAGGTGGTCGCCAGCCGCGGCTTCGAGCGGGCGACGGTTGCGCGCATCGCCCGCGCGGCCGGGTATACCACGGGAATGGTGGCTCACTACTATGATTCGAAGCAGGACATCATTCTCGCCGCCCTGCGCCTGATGTTGTTGCGAATCGAAGAGCGACTGACCCGCGCGCGCACCAGCGGCCAGGCGAATCTGCTCAGTGTGCTGTCGGAGGCTCTCGCGATCGATGCCCCCCGATTCACCGAATGCGCATTTTGGCTGGCGTTTTGGGGTCAAGTGTCCGTCGACAGAAAGCTCAAGCGGCTCAACGTGTGGGTACACCGCGAGTACATGCGCCTGTTCACCCGCTGTTTGGCCGCGCACTGGCCGGAGTGGCGGGAGTGGCCGCAGACCGTGCGCGACCAAGTGTTGCGCTCGGTGGCAACCTGCATCAACGGCTTAACCGCGAGCGCGGTCACCAGTCCGCGCGATTGGCCCGCGCAGCGGCAGATCGAGCAACTGGATTTGCAACTCGAATTGTTGCGCGGGTGGGCCAAATCGAAACACACCGCAACCCACGGCCGGAAACGGCCGCGCCGCAAGGCCACGCTAAAGGAGAACGGCAATGGATTTCTCGCTCAACGATGAACAGCAGCTGATCATCAAGACCACCCGTGAATTCGTGCAGAACGAGCTGTATCCGCACGAAAAAGAAGTGGAGGAGAGCGGCGTATTGCGCGACGATCTGCGCCGCGAACTGAAGGCGAAGGCTATCGAGGCCGGACTGTATGCCGCCAATATGCCGGCGGAGGTGGGGGGCGCGGGATTGGACACCGTCAGCTGGGCGCTCTACGAGAAGGAACTCGGCCGCGCCAATTACGCGCTGCATTGGTCCTGTGTCGCCAGACCCTCGAACATCCTGCTGGCATGCGAGGGCGAACAGCGGGAACGCTACCTGCTGCCGGCCGTGCGCGGCGATCGGGCTGAGTGTCTCGCGATGACGGAGCCGGGCGCGGGTTCGGATCTTCGGGGCATGAAGACCTCCGCCGTCGAATCGGGGGGCGATTTCATCATCAACGGCACCAAGCACTTCATCAGCCATGCCGATCATTCCGATTTCGTCATTCTCTTTGCGGCCTCCGGCGAGGAAACCAGCGCGCGAGGCACGCGCAAGAAGATCACGGCCTTCTTGGTCGACATGGGGCATCCCGGCTTCGTCGTACGCCCGGGCTACAAGAACGTGTCGCATCGCGGGTACACCAACAGCATTTTGGAATTCAATAATTGCCGCGTGCCCAAGAGCGCCATACTCGGCAAGGTGCATCGCGGCTTCGAGGTGGCCAACACCTGGCTGGGAGTCACGCGCCTGCAGGTCGCCGCGACGTGCCTGGGTCGCGCCGAACGCGCGCTGGAACTCGCGACTCAATGGGCCGTCGATAGGGTGCAATTCGGTCAGCAGATCGGCAAGTTTCAGGGCGTCAGCTTCAAGCTCGCCGACATGGCGGTCGAGCTGCGCGCGGCGGAGCTGCTGGTCTTGGAAGCCGCATGGAAGCACGATCAAAAGATCGACACCGAGATGGACATGGCGATCGCCAAGGTCAAAGCCACCGAAATGCTGGCCATGGTGGCGGACGAGGCGCTGCAGATCCACGGAGGCATGGGGCTCATGAGCGATTTGCCGCTGGAGCGCATCTGGCGCGATGCGCGCATCGAGCGGATCTGGGACGGCACCAGCGAGGTGCAGCGCCACATCATCTCGCGCGCCTTGTTGAGGCCCCTCGGCGGCTGAGCCCTCGGGCGTCCGAACTCTTGGATCGCATGGACAGCCTTAGGGGCGGTTTTCCGAGCCAACGGGTGCGCGATGAGGATCCATTCGACACCCCGGATCGTCAGGCAGTACAGGGTGTCACTGAGGCGGTCGATCGCTGGCGACGCTTTGCGCCGGTGCTCGCCACTTTGTTCAAGACGCAAATCCCGAACGCTACAATAGAATCGGCGCTGCTGCCGACCTAAAGGAAGCCATGTGCCGCTTTTCACGGCTGATTGTGTTCACTTGCAGCTTGCGTATACCATGAGAAAGAGCGGCGAGTCCTCCAACAATCGCAGGCTCTCCGTGTCGCAAGCCGCGACCTGTTTTGCCTTTACATAAGCAAAATCCCGCTGCGACCAGGATCACAGACCAAGGCAATCCAACGTGCGATAGTTCACACGTGTTAAGGCTTCATCAACGAGTGAGACAAAGTCATGTCTAAATTAATTCCAGCTCTGCTGTTGTCGGTATCGGGAATCATGATGGCAGCCGAAGCTCATGCCGACGGCTCTTGGGGCGACTGGTGGGGTGACCACACAGGAAATCATGAGCATCATTTCAACGCGCCGGAAATCGATCCCGCGTCGGCGATCACCGCTCTCACCTTGTTGGTTGGCGGCATGACCGTGTTGCGCAGCCGTATCAACAAGAAGTGAGCGTGTTCGACCGTTAGCTCGGTCAACGCAGCGCCTGCGCAAGCACCTCGCTTACCAGAGCTGCCACTGGTTAAAGATCAAGACATATCCGCCCAGCAAGGTGTTGGTGGTTGCATGGGCGACGACGGATTCGCCGATCCTACCGCTCTTCATCGCGAGCGCACCATATGCCAGGCCGGCGGCAATCCCAGGCAGCCAGAGGCTTCCGTGCGTGATTCCGAACACGATCGAACTTATAACGAGTGCGGGCCAGCGAACCTCCCGCCATGCGACGGACTCGAAGTCCGCCTTAGCGAGACGGCGCAGTAGATACCCGCGGAAGGCCAATTCTTCGGCAATCGGCACGGTGATGATGGCCGCTGCCGCGCGACAAGCGACCCACGCCCCGCTCAGCGGCCCGGGCAATTGCGTCAAGGCCGCCGGGACGGCGGCGGGCTTCGTCATAAAATGCGCGAATTCGACCCAGACACCGAACATCAGAACGCCCGTGGCTATTCCGCGCCAACTCGCGCGCCAGTCGAGCTCGCGATAACGGTGTCTATAGACCCACAGAACGATTGCGGCACAAGCCAGGCGCAGCGGATACAGCAGATCGAACCCCGCTGATAGCGCGTGGGCAAGCATGCCGGCTGCCAGGATGGCCAATAGCGGCATCAGATAGGCGGCGGTCCCGTCGTTCGCGCTCGCCGGCGGTTGACGTGCAGTGCGATTCAGCCACGGGCTTCGCCTGGCAAGGATGGCGACCCCGAATGCGGCGACATTAAAGGCAATCCATCCAGCTTGGGAATGGAAACCAAATATCGCAATTTGCGCATAACCCGCATCGCCAATCAACACCAATGCGGCAATGCGCACAGCATTCAAGAAAAATATCAACAAGGCTGCGAGGGGCACGATGATCAGCGCGCGCGGGAAATAATATTCGCGCCGAAAATACCAGAGCCACGCCGTGCAGAAGGCGAGCATCAAACCGACGCCTTCCAAACCTGAACACACTTCCGAAATTGTCACTTCAAACTGATCGGTCGCTACCGTCAGCGTGACGAAGTCACTGTGCAATGACGGACAGAGGGGCCGCAACAATATTTGTACCAGGCGGAATGTGATTTGTGCGGCAGGGCCCCACAGCAGCTGGCTCCCCCTGATCGCCAGCATTGCCGCTGCGGCGGGCAACAGCGCAACCCAGGGCAGGGATGCCGTTTGCCGCACAGCGCGAGTCCAAACACCCAGCGGCGCCATCGCGGCGAACAAGGCAACGGCGCCGGCGGCGGCAAATGCACGCCATCCGATGGCGAGCGCCCGAAAGGGCGCGGCCAGCAGGTGTCCGTACAGCGCTGCCGCGTCGGCGAACGGAATGAGCAGCAGAGCGTGCACCACTAACCACGAGATCCGGATCGGAGCGTCAAGGCCTGTCGCCGAGATGGCGTCAAGCGTGCCCCGGCCCCGCAGATACACCAGCAGCGCAAACGATGCAGCGTAGGCGATCATGAAACGAAACAACCAACGCTGAAGATTATCGACGGCCGCAGCGAAGCCCACTAACGATTCGAGAGGAACTCCCTGTCTCAAGTAAGAGAGCAGCAGTGTTTCGGCCACCAGAACGGCGACAATGGCACCCAGGCGCGGAATCAGTCCAAAGCGCGTCGGCTCCCACGCAACCGTTCCCGGCAATGGTGTAGTCATCTTCCAAGTTTAGCGTCCTCGCGTGAGGTTCCGTGTGAGCGAGTTCGCTTTCAGTGGTGTAGCGCCGCCGCGCGACATGCATGCCCGAGAGTGCAAACCCTTGGCGATCCAGCCGGCGATTTGACTTATCGATTTGCCATGTGCGGCATGGGTCCGGCGGCATATTTACTTTTGCGTTCAGCGAACGACAGGAGAAAAGCACGGGGTGCGGATTTGGCCGAATCGACTTCGTTGGCGATGACGGCGAGCCCGTCGGGGTCGAATCCGTACCCCGGTCGCGACACTGCTTGAAGGCCAGCGGCGTAGTTTCACCATGTCGCAGTCGCAACACGTCGTCGTTGCAATTGGCCGCCCTCGAAGCGGACGGTGATCACAGGCAGGAGAGGGCCGACGGCCGTCCCTCACCGATGGGCCTGGCTTTTTCGGGCTGAATGTCGGCTCTTGGGCAGGGCATCCGGCGCTTCCCGGCCATTACTGGACGGTCACGGAGCTGAAATACCCGCCCTGATGCAGTCGCTCACGGCTTGCGGTAGGCTATGAGGCTAATAACATAGCGCCCATCCATGGCCGAAGTTGGTGAAACAGAAAACCCTCGTCATTCATCGGATGCGCCGGTGGCTCCGGCACCGGTATTCATCAGCTACGCATCGCCTGACGCCGCCAACACGGCTAAGAATTGAAGCACTGAAACAACCACTCAAAGGAGATCTCCATGGAACCGATCAACGAGGCCCTCGAATTATTGAAACGCCAAGCCGAACTCGAAACCGGATTGCGACAAGCCGGCGGCATCCGCATCACCGAGGAACGTGAACTCTTCGCCCTGCGCGAACGCCTGCAGCGCTACCCGCAAGCCGTCACCGCCATCCTGCAAACCGCTCGTAACTTGAATCGCCCCGTCGATGCCTTGCAACCTCAGGACGTGCGCCTGCTCGGATAACCACGAGGCTAGTCAGGATATCACCCGATGCTGACTTACGCCTATGTCGGCACCAACGACTTAGAGCACGCCACTCGATTCTACGACGCGACCTTGGTGCCGCTCGGCATGCAACACAGGCGACATTCGACCCGGACCGCAACGGATGTCGACATTCTTCGCAGAGTTCTGCGTATGACGGAAATGACCCCGTGACTCACGGCGCGCGCCTTGCGGCAGGTTCCCTGGGACTTGCCGAGTCCGTGGTGATGGGCGTGGCAGGCACTGCGCCCGCGTTCAGCGTCGCGGCCACGACCGCGACGCTGGTTGCCGCGGTTGGAGGGCTGGCGCCGGCCACTCTGCTGTATTGCGGATTCATCATGTTCGGTACCGCGCTCGCGTTCCGGCACCTTAACCGGGGCGATCCAAATGCCGGCGCGTCCTACGCGTGGGTGAGCCGAGCCTTCGGACCGGTGCTCGGCTTTTTCGTGGGCTGGTCGGTGCTGGTGGCGCAATGCGTGTTCATGCTGTCCGGAACCGTGCCGGCCGCCACCGCGACCTTGTCGCTCATCGCACCGTCGCTGACGGCCAACATCACCGCGGTCACTCTGGTCGCGGCCGGCTGGATGATCGTCATCAGCGCGGTGGCCGTCAAGGGCATCAAGCTCGCGAGCTACGTGCAGGTCACCCTGACCGCGATCGAAGTGGCCATCCTCGTCATTATTATTGTCGCCGCCGTGGTTCATGCCTGGGGCCATCCAGCGCACGCCCTGTCGTTCGGTTCGTTCTGGCCCGGATCCTTCACGCCGCAGATGTTCGCGAGCGGGGCGCTGACCGCGGTGTTCGTTTTCTGGGGCTGGGATGTTGCCCTGAATCTCAACGAGGAGACGCGCGATGCCGCCGAGACGCCCGGACTCGCTGCGGTGCTCTCGATGGTCGTCGTGCTGCTCCTGTTCGTTGGCTTTGCCGCTACGACGCTCTTGGTGCTCACGGACACCGAGATCGAGGCGGCAGGCACCAACATCGTGCAAGCCATCGCCGACAAGCTGTTTCCGCGACCGTGGAGCTATGTCGCTGTGGTGTCAGTGATGCTGAGTACGATCGGCGCGCTCGAGGCCTCTATTCTGTCGTTCACCCGCACGATGTACGCGAAGAGCCGCGGCAACGCTCTGAACGGTCGCTATGCGCGCCTGCATCCCACGTGGAAGACGCCGTGGATCGCGAGCGGCCTGCTGCTCGGGATCGGCCTGGTGCTCGTGTTTCTGTCCTCATACATGCCGACCGTCGCGACCATCATGCGGGATTCCGTCAACGCGATAGGATTTCAGGCCGCCTTCTACTACGGCCTCGCGAGCTTCGCCTGCGCGTGGGGCAGCCGTGACACGGTGCGTCACAATCGAACCGCGTTCGTGATGCGTGTGCTATGGCCGGTGGCGAGCGCGCTGTTTCTCGGTTTCGTGGCGTTGTACAGCATCCCTACATTCGATCTTGCCACCAACCTGATTGGTTTGGGGGGCATCGTCGTCGGCGTCGTCCCGTTGTTTCTGAACCGACGACGCATGGCGATCGCCGCGCTCGGGGCTTGAGGAGTTCCGGTGCACGACCGGCAGGGACCCGGAGGGCGGCGGATGCGCCCTAAACTTTGATTAACACAGGGATCATCTGCCACCGACGTGACTCCAATCACTGGATTTGACGAAATCTGGCCCATAGAGATTGTGGACGACGTCAATCCAACCCGCGGACATCGGAGCTACATTGTCTTCATGCACAGAGACGAGACGATCCCTCAACGGACGCTGTCTGGAATCGATCTTCCGCGCCGATTTTTCGTGGGGGTCTTCTGGCTGACAGCCGCCGCAGGTATGGCGCAGGCGAGCGAGATTTACAAATCCATCGACGCAAGCGGCAATGTAGTGTACTCGGATCATCTCGATTCCTCGATGTCGCAATCTACGGTCGTACAACTCGAGGATCCACGCTTCCCTCCTCGCGAACTGCATTTCTGCTGGACCAACTGCTTCACCCTTATTCTCGACAATGGCGTATATCGTCGCAGCGACGGCACCGACGAGAGCTGGACGGTGGAAACCTTCTCCGACAAAGCCATCGTATTGCACCGGCATGACGCTCCCGCCGATTGGAACGGACACAGCCAAGATGTGGTCTATGCCGGCCGGGTGTCCAACGATCGGCTGATCGGTGTCACGGTCAATGGGGAACCCGTGACCGGCATCGACGCCTCCTGGGGCACCGCGCTCAATACCTTGCCGGGCAGCAATGCTGAGCGCGACGCAGAAAGCACCGCGAACCCCAACTCATCGTCCAGCGGTACCATGAGCAGCGCCGCCACACCGCCGCCGTTGCCTGCGGAGGAACAACCCGCCTTGCCTCAAGACGGCTACCTCTGGACGCCGGGGTATTGGTACTGGCGGGATCAAGGATACTTCTGGATTCCCGGTGCCTGGGTGCGCCCGCCCCGGGTGGGCGTCCTGTGGACCCCCGCCTATTGGAGCTTCGCCGGCACCGTCTTCGTTTTTCACTCGGGATTCTGGGGTTCGACCGTCGGCTTCTACGGTGCGGTCAATTACGGATATGGCTATTTTGGAAATGGTTATTCGGGGGGGCATTGGATCGGCAATTCGTTCGCCTACAACAGCGCTGTAAACCACTTGAATCCCGCTGTCGCCCATCATACGTACGCCCAGTCCGTACCCAATCAGGGCTCGCGAGGTGTCTTCAGTTACACCGGTGGGCCGCGTGGTGGCGCCGCCACCCACACGGTGTCCCAACATCAATCACTGACGCCAGCTGTCAACAAGCCGCCGCCGACGAGTACCGTCCAGCGAACCACCGACCCCGCGCCAAAGCCCATGGAAGTTGACAGGCCGGCGACCATCGTCAAGACGCCGGCCCCCAGCGCCCCCCCGAAACTCAATCACATCACGGCGACCCGAGCAGCGCCGGTCAAACAATGATCGAGCTCTGGTGCAAGTGCGGACAGCGTGGTTACCGACAGAGACAAGCGATTGCGAAGATTAGCGAACTGAGCGAGCACTAGGACTACCGTAAGCAGACACTCGCATCCGTCAGCTACAGGGTCGTTTGGATGAGAATTGCCCATGCGCTGCTGGCTTAGGCCGATTGGGTCGGAAGTTCTCAAAGAACCTTAGCGTCGTCGATTACGCGCGTACTTTGTGGCATTGAATCGGCTCAGTGAACGCCAGCTCGCTGTAGTTAGTCTGCGTTAAAGCCGACGCTCCCGACAGGCGGGTTCGGGTCGCCTTTGACCGTTCTACCGACGCTCTCAGTCGATTTAACAATAATTGTGTTCAAGCGGCAGGTTCCGAGATGCCCATCCGGCAAAAAAATCGGCCCACTCCGGTCCGTCAGAGTGCCGAAATCGATTACGGGCGGGCCCCAACCGCGGGCGTCGCCTCGTCACCGATTTCGGCGAGTACCTGTGCATCCACGTCGGGATTACGCTCACCGTCAGCCGTCGCGACCAGTTTCTTCGGAATCAGCAGCAGTATCGGCAGCATCAGCGCGGAAGTGGCGGTTCCCGCGGCGACGCAGTATAGGAACCCGTGCGTGGCGCTGTGCGTGTAGATCTGTGTGCCGACGTAGTCGCCCCCGCGGTACGCGAGTTCGTACATGCCGGCGACCATCATCATCAAAGCCCCCTGCATCCCGGGCGGGCACGAACGCAAGGAGAGATCCCAAAAGGTTGTGAACGCAAAGCCATTCGCTAAGCCGACTAGCAGCGCGACCCAGAGCGCGCTCGCGACCGAGTGGATCAACAGGAGCGGCATCGCCGCCGGCAACCAGAGCAACGTTGCCCACCACAGGAGCGTCCTGAGCGGAAACCTCTTGCACAGGTAGCCGTACAGCACGCCGGCGGGAATGTAGCCCGCCATCATGATGCCCTGGAAAGACGCATACACCGTGTCGGGCACATGCAGATCGCTCGCCAGGTAAAACTGCAGTGGCGTATTGAAACCGGGTGAGAACTGGCACAGGCAAACCAGAAGCACGGCAGGATAGGCGGCCCGGTGCTTCACTAACCGCTTGAGATCACCGACGAGGTTTGTGCCCCGGGCGACGGGCTGATCATAGGCGTGGCCGAAGACGGCGCGGGGCTTCCAGAGCCCAAGCAGCGCAATCAGCGCGCTCATTGCCGCGACCAGCATGAACGTCCGGCCCGGCAACAAATGCGCAGCCAGGTAACCGGAAGCGAAGGCACCGAACACGTAGGGCACTGAGCTGAGGGCGTTCCATAGCGCGCTCAGGCGTCCCGACATGAGCTGCTCCTGGCTCACGAGTGCGAGCAGGCCCCTCGCGGCCGCGGCGACGAATGAGAACGAGAACATGACCAGAAACATGCTGACGAGGAGTCCCGAGTAGGACAGTGGAAACTCCGACATAAACAGGAATAGCGCAGCAGTAACCGCGCCGAAGACCATCAAGAAACCGCGGTCCTTGAGCCCGAACGGATTCCACAGGTCCCGCGCCAGGCCAAAGCAGAATGACAGGTAGACCGGAATGGCGGTCAACAGGCGAAAGTTTGCGATCTGCTCGGGCGTGGACCTGACGACGTTCTTCAGCATAAAGGACGTTGCGATGTCGAGTAGGAAGCCGTTCGGCAGTACCAGAAAGACAAGCAGCGTCAGAGGGGTAAAGTACCGGAAAATCGCACCGGCTCGCGACGGGCAGGCAGAAGCGGTAGCGGTCATGCGGGTCTCCGGTTCGATTCGCCTAGTCGGTCTGGAATAATACGCTGGTCCATCGGCATATCGACGGCGACGGTCGCTGATCGGCCAACACCGGTCATCGACGGTATCGAAATGATCGTCCGGAAGCGGTCGCTCGCGGTTATGCCTCTTCTATAAACGCCATCGTCGAACCGGATCGTCAGGTGGCTGAAATATTCAATTTGGGCGGTGATGCCATCCTGTTTGCCAAGCGCATCGAGGTACGTCGACTGATATAGTTGACGCAGCCAGGAATTTGGAGGTGTTGCGCAGTGCTTCTATCATGACCAGTCGCGGCACCGGTCACACCCATGATAATTCCGCTTCCCATGCGCCCCATGGCAGCGTCGCGGCATTGTCGATCGCAGCGGCGGGAATCGTGTACGGCGACATCGGCACTTCGCCGCTGTACGCCTTGGACCAGCTCTTCCTGAGACACGGCGGTGTGCCTCTGACCCAGGAGAACGTGCGCGGCGGCCTTTCCCTCGTGATCTGGACGATCACGGTCATCGTCGCGATCAAGTACGCCATCTTCGTGTTGCGGGCGCAGAATGACGGCGAGGGCGGCGTGTTCGCGCTTTACGGGCTGCTTCATGGCCACAAGCGCCGGGGTGTCGTGATTTTCTTGTGGTCGCTAATGCTCGGGGCAGGGCTGCTTTTCGGCGACGGCATCATTACGCCCGCGATCAGCGTTCTATCGGCCGTGGAGGGGCTTGGTGTCGCGGAGCCGGCACTCGGCCGCGCCGTGATTCCCGTGACGCTGCTGCTGCTCACGGCGCTGTTCGCGGTGCAGGTCAAGGGCACCTCCGGAATCGGCAGAGTATTCGGTCCGATTCTGACCGTCTGGTTCATCGTGCTGGCCGTACTCGGCGCCCATCAAATCGCGCATCATACGGAGATTCTGCAGGCATTTAATCCGGTCCACGGCCTCATATTTCTCGGGCACGTCGGGTTGTACCAAGCGCTCCTGGTGCTGGGCGCCTTGATGCTGGTGGTGACCGGCGGCGAAGCGATGTATGCCGACTTGGGACACTTTGGAATGCTTCCGATCCGAATCAGCTGGTTTACGCTGGTGTATCCGGCTCTGCTGCTCAACTACTTGGGTCAAGGCGCCTACCTGCTGAGCGGCGCGCCGATCGTCGGCGGCAAGATCTTCTACAGCCTCGTCCCGCCAGGGTTACTGTACCCCATGATTCTGCTGGCGACGGCTGCGACGATCATCGCATCGCAGGCGCTTATTTCCGGCGCCTTCTCGCTCGCTTCGCAGGCTACGGGCCTGGGACTATTTCCGCGATTGCAGGAGCTGCACACCCATCACGCTCACGCCGGCCAGATCTATATTCCGTTCGTCAACTGGGCGCTCTATGTCGGATGCGTCGCTCTGGTCATCACGTTCGGGTCCAGTTCCGCGCTTGGCGCAGCCTATGGACTCGCGGTTTCAGGCGTGATGGTGATTACCTCGCTGGCGATGTTCCCGGTGTCCAGGCTGTGCTGGGGTTGGGGCACCATTGCGACTGGTCTTCTGTGGGGGACCCTGACCACGATCAATGGATCCTTTCTCCTGGCGAGCTCACTCAAGTTCCTGGAGGGTGGATTTGTTCCCTTGTCGATCGGGATCGCGGTGTTCCTGGTCATGGCGACATGGCGGTGGGGCCGCAAGGCGACGTTCGCCGCATATTCAAAAAAGGAGACCATGACCATCGCCGAGCTGATTCAACTGCATCGAAGCAGCCGGTTCTTCATGGAGCGAACGGCGGTGCTGATGAGTCCCACGCCGCTGCACGATGCATCGGATCGCACCCCGGCGCTGTTGCAATTGCTGTGGGACCGGTATGGGGTGCTGGCGCGGAACTTGATCTTCGTCCAAGTCACGCACCGCAAGGTCCCGTATATCCACGATGATCGGTATGTGGTCACAGTGTTCGACAAGGACGGAAAGGGCGGCAGCATCATCGGCGTCGAGTTGAGCTTTGGCTTCATGGAGGAGCCCAATGTGGAGCGCGCGCTCGAAGGCATGGCCCGCCTGAGGGAGATTGACCTGCCAACCGACCGCCGGAAGTGGATCGTCCACGTCTCGCACGAAAATCTGTTGCCTGCGCGGTCAATGGGCTTGATCCAGCGATTTCGCTTCCGGCTATTCATGTTCTTGCGGCTCGTCTCGCGGCCCGCATTTTACTATTACGGGCTGGGCGACGAGGTGCAGCTGTCGGCCGAAACACTGCCGGTTCGGGTGCGGTGATCAGCACGCATCTATAGACTCCGATGGCGCCGAGTTCGGCCAAAAGCGGACCTCCATCACATCATTATGCTGACCATAAACCCGTCATCCAAAGGGCGATATGCTTAGCATCGGCGGCCGCAAGTGGAGCAATTCGAATGGCACTCACTTTATTCGAGTTAGGCAGGCTTAAGATTCTTGGTCACGTTCGGGAGGAACTAAACCGCGCTGGTATTGCAGCCCAATCGATCCAATGTAGATCCGGGGGCATCCAAACTCCACCCGGCATTGCCAGACTTACGATAATCGTGAATGGATCTCCGGCAACTCTGGATTTCAAGGCGAACGAGGTCGAGGACTGTAAGTTGATCGTAGCTGGCGAAACCTGGCACAAAATCGCTGCGTTTATCGGCCGGCTGGCACGTTGATATAAAAATAACGCCATTGGCGAGGGGCACGAGCCGGCAAATACCGGCCGTCCATAGGATCAGGCCCCCTGCCCGTTAGCGGCCGATCGCGTGGGTACCATTTCCAACGGGCGCCAAACCGAAGCCGGTAGTTGCTGCCGCTGCATCGAACTTGCGAATTCGCGACTCCAAAGCCCTCGTTCAATCAGCGCGCGGACAACTCTTGCTTAGATACTTGTTGGGATATTGCGATTCCACTCAACTATTCTCCGCAATGACCTTCAGCACCGCTTTCGCTACGCGCTCGTCGATCTCTAGTGCATGCTTGAGAAGTACCGGGTAGCGCAGCAGCGCTTCCATGCGGCCGCCGGAGAGATGCATCTGAACCTGCGGTGCGGCGTCGTGCACATTGGCCGGTGCGCTGGTTATCTCGGTCTCTTTCACCTGCCGCAGAATCTCTTCGCTGTATTCGCTCATGGCAGTGCTTATAGCTACCAGCAATTTGTCCTTCAACGCCGCGTAGTCGCTAACAGCCGGCAGGGGCAGCATCGTCTCGCGCCAGGAAAGATTTGCCTCCGAGATTTGCTTGAAGAGTCCGCTCGACGCTTGGAATACGACCAGGTTGGCGAAAGCGACGACCCTTCCGGTGGGTCCCAAGGGCCCTTGCGGATTGAGTTCCCTGAGATGCATTCGCACCAGACCTAAGTCGATCACCTCGCCGACCACCGCGCCGATCTGTATTCGATCTCCGACGCGAATTCCATACTTCCCGATCAGAAAGAAGTACCCGACGACCGAGACGAGCACGCTTTGCATGGCAACGGCCAAGCCGGCGGTGATCAAACCAGCAAATGTGGCGAAGGTGCTGATTTCGGTCACCGAGCTGACCCCGATGATCCCAACGACTACGGTCCACAGGATAATATTTCGCACCAGCAGCAATTGATATCGACGGTGCGGCTCATGCGCATAGAGAAGCACACCGCGCCGCCACAACTCGCCGAGCGCGAATACGACCGCCAATATGCCGAGTACAATTCCTGAACGAATTCCAAGCGCCGCCAAAGCCTCGTGATACTGCCTCTCCGCGGCATCTCGCCAATTGTCCAAATTGTGCCGATACTGCTGAAGCAGCACCTGTTCCTTCGTCAACGGGATGAGAATCTCCGAGGTCTGCTTGAACAGCCACGCCAAGGTATCGAATTCATCGCGCAGCGATTTCAGCTCCCCGCTGCTGGCGTTATCCGCCCGGGCCGCGATCTGATCGCTGCGGGTCGAATAGGCCTGTAATTTCTTGAGCGGCGGTGCGCTGATTTTCTTGAAGGTTTCCGCTAGCGCGGCCGTATGCCGATCGATCACATCGATGGTGTCGATCTTCTTGCGTTGTCTGAGCACGTTGGCGCCGAGATCCCATATTCCGTAGCGCCCTGGAGTCTTGCTGCCGTCGCTGGTGATGGGGGAGCTTGCGGCCTGACCCGCGGCGGTCGATGGCGCGCTGATCGAGGGCGCGGCGGCCGGATTGGCGCTCGCGGCGGGAATGGTTGCCGCTATCGCTTCGATTTGTGCCTTCAGCACATTCGCGCCCGCTGCCTTGGGGTCGCTTTCGCTGACGAAATCCGTCATCGTGTCGAGAAGGTTCATTCTGGCATTGACCATCGCCAGTTCGCCCTGCAGTTCGGTCAGCTTCGCGTCGATGTCTTGCTTGACCTTCCCCGAAGCGGTCAGCTTTTGTTGTTGGGCAGCATTGATCTTCTGTTGAATGGACAGCCGCTGCGCGTCCAATTGGTCTTGCTGTTGACCGAGCGACTGCTGCGCCGAGACATTTGCGGCATTCTTCCCGGAGCTCGCCTCGCTGCTCAAGAGTTCCGCGTTGGCCCGAGCGATATCAAATGCCAGAGCGATTACTTTGTCGGCCGTCTGCCGGTTGGCAAAGAGGATCAACTGATCACTGGGCTGAGTGGCGTTTTGCTGCTGAGTGCCAAGCGTTCGGTACCAATCGACCGTGTCATCCAAGATTTGGACGACCTGGGCCCCGGTCAAGACCGATACATGAGACTCCGGGGCGGCGCCCGCGGGCGAATTACCCGGATCCGCCGCATGAGCGCTTCCTCCATAAATGCTGAGGGCGGCAAGCAAGGGGACTATGAATTGAATTCGCATGGATCCAGCCTATCGCTAAGTCGTTGACTTGCACAGTCCCGCCGCAGCGCCTGAGTTCGTCGCCTTCCTCGCAGATATCGTTGACCGACAGCGGACGTTCGCGACTGTCGCATAGGGGTTGCGGTCCTAGCGGGTCAGTTCGGCAGTCATCGGTAGCAGATGGCCTAAACCGGTAGTCCAGGTTCTTAAAATGCGAGCCAGGAAGCAGCCGTTCAAGGCCTGCGGTAAGCTAACGCCAATGTGTAACAGGCCCAGCCAAGCACAAGGCGTGCACGAATGTCATTTGATAAACTCCTCGCGTTTCGTCAGGAGGTTCGTGTTGCCTAATTAATTGTTAGCGACCATGGAGAACGATCAATGACCGTCGGAGTCGCAGAGGACTTTTTGCTGTCGTGCCTTGTCGTCAATTACGGCATTTTGCTCCTGTGGTTCCTGGTGTTCTGGTTTGGCCACGACTGGATGTTCAAACTACATAGTCGATGGTTTCGTATGTCAACGGAGCGCTTCGACACTATTCATTATGTGTGCATGGCTGTGTACAAACTTGGGATTCTTCTCTTTAATCTAGCCCCATACGTTGCACTTCGCCTATTCGGCCTCCATGCCAGCTAACGATGCGCTGCACTCCGAAGCGCGCAACTCCAGGTCTCTGTGCGTTTGTGAGTATGTCGGTTCAAGCGATTTGACCCTCCGGGAAGCCGCCGCTCGCATCCGGCAGCAACGGGTCGGAAGTGCCAGTTCACAGTCCATGCTCGTCGCCAGTGATAAAGTATCAGCAGAATCGATATGTCTAAGGCCTGGTACATGCAGCGCGGAAATCTTTGCGCGGTCGTTAGTCTGGCATATGCGCTCTATTGGGCGGCGTTGCAACGGCCTTGGATCCACCAAACCGAGCACACACCGGCGAAACATGGGTACGGTTGGTGGGTGTGTGCATTGTTTGCGCTGCTGAGTCTGGCATTCGCCACCCGCCGAAGTTGGGCTCGCTTGGTGTGCTTGGTGGCTTCGGGTGCTGCTGCAGCGCTTTTGTCGATTGCGCTGGTTGGGGCCTACTTCATCTCGTTTTTCGGCGATCAGGCGTTCTCGCTCGACCTCGCGGGCGTCTTTTTGGGAGTGATCGCGTTTCCGGTCACTTTAATCGTGCTGCTGTCGCGGCCATTGGACACGGATATATCCCTCCCGCGCTTTTGACGATCGACACTGTTTTCTATGTCCCGATAGCTGCCGCCGGTGACCGGCTGGAGAGGGTCGAGAGGCGCCTATCGTTGGCGGGAACACCGGCGACCGATCGCTGCACTACAGCAACTCGAAGATCAGGCCGAAAAGCGAATTGATATGGCCCCTGGATGGACCTATGATCAGTTGTTTCCCACGAGAGGAGCCTCGGATGACTCAAATCGAGTGGATGCTCAAAGGGAGAGACTTCTCGCATTGCAATTGCGCATACGGTTGCCCCTGTCAATTCAATGCGTTGCCGACTCACGGTCACTGTCAAGCCGTCGTCGGTATCGCCATTGATCAAGGCCACCACGGCAATACCCGGCTCGATGGGCTGAAATTCGGCGGGGTGTTTCGTTGGCCAGGTCCGATTCATGAAGGTCACGGTGAGGCGGTTCCGATCGTTGACGAGCGAGCCACGTCTGCACAGCGCGATGCGATCCTGCGCATCATGAGCGGCCAGGACACCGAGCCGGGAGCGACGTTTTTTCAAGTCTTCTTCACGATGCTGGAAAAGGTCCACGATCCGGTGTTCGCGAAAATTGAGCTTGACATCGACGTTGACGCACGCACGGCGCGCTATGTCGTACCGGGTGTCATCGATGCCCGCGGAGAGCCCATCGTCAATCCGGTCACCAAGCAGGAGCACCGGGCGCGGTTCGATCTGCCGAACGGTTTCGAATTCACGTTGGCGGAGGCCGGGCGCGGCTGGGCTAACACATTGGGCGTCATCAAGCTTGACCTCGCTGACTCGCACGCGCATTTCGCGAATCTGCACATAACGGGGACCGGCATCGTCCACTGATCAATCATGAGCGATGCGATGCTCGAAGTCGTGCTGCGCCGCGACCGCATCATCGTTATTGCCGCGCTTGCCGCGATCACGGCTCTGGCGTGGGCCTACGTCCTATGGATCGCCGCTGATATGGATATGGGCGGAATTGGGATGTCGGGCTTCCGGATGATCCCCGCCGGAATTGGGCTCATGGCACCGGCGCTCGCACCTTGGCGTTGGTTTGAGTTTTCGCTGGTGTTGCTCATGTGGATCGTGATGATGGTGGGCATGATGACACCGTCGGCCGCGCCGATGATCCTGATTTACGCTCGAGTCGGGCGACTAGGCGCCATGCAGGGGACACCGTTCGCCGCCACGGGTTGGTTTGTGGCCGGTTACCTGTTGGTGTGGTCGGGATTTTCGCTCGCTGCGACCGCGGCACAGTGGACACTCGAACGCACTAACCTTCTGGATGCAAGGATGGCGGGAAGCAGCAGGGTATTGGGAGCCGTCGTGCTCATCGCGGCGGGAGTCTATCAGTGGACATCGTTGAAGGAACGCTGCCTCAGGCAGTGCCAAGCGCCTTTGACTTTTATCCAGCAGCAAGGCGGCTTTCGTCGTGACGCGCACGGTGCGTTGCTGCTCGGCTTGAAGCACGGCGCCTACTGCCTCGGCTGTTGCTGGATTCTGATGTCACTTTTATTCGTAGGTGGCGTAATGAACGTTCTTTGGATCGCCGCAATCGCAATCTTTGTTCTCGCGGAAAAAGTGCTGCCGCCGGGCTGGCAAATTTCTCGCATTTCTGGATTGGGTTTTATCGCGAGTGGCAGTTGGCTACTGCTGCGATCAGCGATGTGACTCTGGAAACTGGGTGAGAATTCGTAACCGGCCCGCCCGAAAGCCGCCGGTCGTGACAGGCAGAGACGGTCGACACCGGTCCCTTGCCGGTAGCTCTCAGCTTTTGGCGCTGACCGACCGGTTCCGGGAGGGGCATCAGGCGCAGATCGGCCAAACGCGGTCATTGACAGTGATGGAATGCCTGCCCGGAAGCAATGGGATGGACGCCCCCACCCTAGACGGCATCAACGTGCCAAAGTGGATGTGTCGAGCAACCACTGAAACGAATGGGAGCGTCCGCCATGAAGATTACAACGGTCGGGATTGATTTGGCGAAGAACGTGTTTCAAGTGCATGGAATCGATGAACGGGGTAAGGCGGTGCTGCGCAAGCAGCTGCGGCGCGCACAAGTAGCGGCGAGTTTAAAGCCGATTATGTGCCGACACGCCTGGCCGCATAATCGGCTCCAGTTACTGACAAGAACGGTATTCCGATCCGCGCCATTAGCGATGATTTGGTCCCCGATCGCTTCGGTACGCTCGATCCGACCGACGGCGGTCACGCACAGCGCGCCAGCCTCTCGATGAACTATCACGCAAGCTTAGGCGATGGTGGATTCTCCGCCAGCGGGTTTTTCATCTACAACGACTTGCGTCTATTCAACAACTTCACCCATTTTCTGATCGAACCGGTTCACGGCGATCAGGAAGATCAGTTTGAGAATCGCCGCATGGGCGGCGGCGCAGCAAGTTACACCGTACCGATACCCTTGGGCGCAATCAAAAATGAGATCTCGGTCGGCGGCCTCACGCGTTACGATCAGTTGGGTGTCGGGCGGCTGCCGAGCGAGGGACAGGTGCCGCTATCGCCGCGGCTCGATCCGCCTACTTATTCCAATGACGATCAGGTGTATTTGTTCGCCGGCGCGGCATACGGCCAAGCGGCCACGTATTGGACCTCGAAGATTCGAACGGTGCTCGGAGTGCGCGTCGACTATCAGCATGGAACCGACGTCGACTATCTGGCGGCGCTGCACGAAACCGCTGGGTATACCAATGGCGGCACGGCCGAGCAGTTTTTGTTCCAACCGAAGGGCACGCTAATCTACGCGGCATCTGACGCTCTCGATCTCTATCTGGCTGCCGGCAGGGGTTTTCATAGCGCCGACCTGCGTGGGGTGAATCAGGACACGAGCGTGGACTTGGGACTTCCGCATACGCCGCTCCTGGCTGTTCAGGAAGGGCAGGAAGTGGGCATGCGTGCCGCGATTGAGCGCAATCTCGTCCTCACCGCTGCGATCTACAATCTATGGCAGCAGTCTGAAACCATCATCAACCCGGACATCGGTCAGGACGTCGCGGGACCGCCGAGCCGCCGCTACGGCTTTGAGTTGAATGTCACTTACCAGATAAACCGCTGGCTCGAACTCTACGGCAGTTACTCGGGAAACCACACGCGCTTCACGCGTCCCTTCGACGACGGTACGGGTCATTCGGGCACCTAATATTACGGATGCGCCCGTCGCGACCGGCTCGCTGGCGTTTTATCTGGCGAATCTCGGCCCCTGGAGCGGCGGCTTGGCCTATCGTTATCTCGGGAACTATCCGCTCTCGTCGGGGCCCTGCGTCAATTCTGCCGCTGTGCACGATTTCCCGGGTGTGGCCACCTCGTGCGCCAACGCTCCGACGGCGCTCGGACAGGTCAATGGGCAGGGCTTTGGGGAACTGAATCTCGACGTGCACTACGCACTACCGCAAGGTTGGACGGCCTCGCTCGGCATCTACAATCTACTCAATACGCACGCCGCGGCGGCCGAGTTCTGGTACGTCGACCGGCTGCAGAACGAGATTGTCAATTACCCGGACGGACGGGCCGATATCCACCAACATCCGCTCGAGCCCATCATGGCGCGTTTTACGATCGCCAAACGATTCGGGCCGTGAGGCCGCGACGCTGTCTATCGTGCCGGCCGATTGGCGACCGTCAGGTTCGGGCCACGTTATGAAGCCAATCCGAAATGCATACCACAATTGCAGATCAACCTTTTGCACAAAAGTGTTGAGCAGAGCGCTTTTGCCGATACGACTGATACCATCGGCACAGTGGCCTACTTGACGGGCCTCAACGTGCAAGTTGTACACAAGCTCCGCGCCGACGGCGTGTTGCAAGTGCCGGCATGCGCCGATCTGGATTGCGACCCTAGGACAGAGCTATGCACTGTAGGGCAGGCCTTCATGCCGGTACGGCAGGAAAGTTTAACTAGGCCTTAGACCTCACACTGTTTGCTGCGGCGTGTGGACTTCGACAGTGATATGCGATAGCCCGTTGAGTCGCCTGAGCACGGTGTGATAAAAGGCCGGCCCACGCTGCGGCATGCTGCTTACCACGGAAACGATCGCTCCAAAGTGGCCGGGTCCCAGACGCCAAATATGCAGGTCAATCAATTGATCGCCCGCCGTATCGACAGCCGCGCGGACCTTGTTTGCTATCGAAGCGCTCGGACTCATGTCGAGCAGAATCGCCCCGGTATCGCGCACCAGACCGTAAGACCAGTTGGCGATGACTAGGGCGCCTAAAATACCGGCGAGCGGATCCATCCACAGCCAACCAAAGCCGCGAGCAAGGCTCAAACCGATGATGGCGAGAACGGAAACCGCGGCGTCTGCCATGACGTGAATGTATGCCGCGCGAATATTGTGATCTCGGGCATCCAGGTCGTGCTCGTGGTCATGCTCCTCGAATTCGACGCTGTGTTCGCCGCTCGGCAATGTCACCAACGCCATAAACGCATGAGGTTCGGGGATCGGGTCCGTGGACTCGAGATATCCGGTTTTCTGTGAGAATTGAAATGTTTGTCGCGTGCCGTCCGGCCGAATTGTCGTCACGGTCACGAGCTCGGCCGGCAACACCTCCTCGCGATGCTCGGATTGAAGGCGAAAGACCGGCGTGACGCCGTCCTCAACGATGGATAACATCAACACGCCGTCGAGCGTGTCGATGGGCGTCGAATCCTCGTGACCGTCGCCGGCGTGCTCCCCCTGTCCGTGACGGTGCCCATGCTGATGGTCCCCACCGCTCAGGAGCCAGGCACTCGCGATATTGACAAGGAGCCCCACCACCGCGATCGGGATCGCCTCACGAAAATGAATGGGTATCGGTGACAGAATGCGCGCGATCGCCTCATACCCGATCAGCAAGGCAATCATCGCAAGAATGACGGCGCTGGTGAATCCCGCCAAATCCCCTAACTTGCCGGTACCGAACACAAAGCGCCGGTCCTTGGCATGCTTTCGTGCATAGGAGTACGCGAGGGCCGCGATCAACATGGCGCTTACATGGGTCGACATATGCAAGCCATCAGCGACAACAGCTAGCGAACCGAACAGGCTCCCACCGACGATTTCAACCACCATCATCACGCCGCAGAGAACAATCACTGCCCACGTCTTGCGCTCGTTCTTCTCGTGACCGGCACCGAGAAATACATGCTCATGACTACGGAAAAGATCATTCGATGCGCTCATGTTTCCTCACCCGGTCAACCCCTCGTGACCCGGTAGAAGTATCAAAACCGCCACGACAATCCGCCGAAGAACCCGCGTCGTTGTCCGTACTGCGGCGCAAAGACACCGATGCCTGATCCGCTCCGAATTTGATAGACCTTGTCGGCCACGTTGATGACAGCGAGGCGTACCGTCAGCGGTCCGGAGCCGGCGATTTCAAAGCCATGAGTCAGGCCAAGATTGATCTGCGTATAGCTTGGTACGTGGTCGCCATTCGGGATCACGCTGCCGTCGGGAAGCGTGAGACTCTGGCGCAATCCGCTGCCGAACAGCGCATCGGCGCTGAAGCGGGTTCCCAGCCACAAATAGGAGACGCCGCTCGACGCGGAAACCCGTCCCTCGTGATCGAGGTGGATATAGTTACTGGCAATGTAGTTGAGATCGTCCTGGGAAAAGTTGAACTGCGCCGACTCGATACTCTTGCCATGGGCGGCCTGCCACGCGGAATTCAAATAGGCGGCAAAATTGCTGATCGTATAGTTGACGGTGAATTCCACGCCTCCAATCAGGCCGTAGCGGTAATTGAACGGCGTGAGAATGATCGGCGCGCCGAACTGCCCTTCGTCGATCAAATGTTGCGCCTGCTCGTAGAAACCGTCGACACCGAGGGTAAGAGTTCTATCGAGTAGCTTCTGCTGTACACCCAGGTCGTAGTAATTGGCGCGCTCGGCGATCGGGGGTGTGTCTTGCGTCACGGAGCCCGGCGGCACCGCGGTGGTGCCTGCAAATTTTGTGAAAGTTTCGGAACCGACCAGCTCGAACGGAGGCGGGGTGTAATAGCGCGAGTAGCCGCCATGCAAGGTCGTGTCTGTCGGGAACTCCCAGACGAAGTTGACGCGCGGGCTCAACTGCCCGCCGCTGGAATATGCGCTGTAATGATCGTAGCGCAATCCATAATTTAACGTGAAGGGCGTCCAAGGTTGCCATTCATCCTGCAGATAGACACTCTCAATCTGCTGCACCTGTGTGCCGTTGTCGATGACGGACAAGGGCACATTGCTGGTCTGCGCACCAGTTGCATCGATCGGCAGAACCTGCGAACTCGTATCGCTCTTGGCGCTGTCGTGCTGATAATAGAGGCCGGCGCGCACGGTGTGCGTTGCGCCGAGTTTGTAAGCGGCGTCCGTTTGCCACCCGACGGCCGTATCACTCTTGAACGCATCCTGAGCGATGCCGTTATAGAGGATATCCCCAACCCAATCAGGCGCGAAATGCAAGCTCGTGTAGCGGGCAGACAGCGAGGTCTGCCAGTTGAGCGCGCCTTCGGAATGTTGCCAGCTGACGATTGCGTACTCCGCGAGCTCGTGCTGAGACTCGTTCAAATCATTGCTCAGAAACGAGGTTTGACCGTTGACATCCAGTCCCAGCGAGGGCTGCAGACCTACCTGGTTCGGTATCTGGAACTCATCGTCCGAGATGCCCATGATCAGCGACAGGCGGTTGTTGGTATCGATGATGTTCTCGAAATAACCAAAGCCCTGAATCTGGGTCGTGTGATCATGGAGCGGATTGGAACTCCCATCGGGCGATTCGATGCCAAGATTGTTCTGCTTGTAGGCGCCGTTTACATAGTAGGTGTATTTGCCGTCGCTGCCGCCGTATTCGGCGGCTGGCTGAAAGGTCGAATGGCTGCCGGCGTAAACCGATACCTCCCCGCCGGGTGCGAGCAGGCCGCTGTTAGTGCTCAAATCGATGATACCGGCGGTTCGCAGACCGTACTCCGCCGGCAGCGCGCCGGTAATCAGTTTCAACGAAGAAATCAGCCATGGACTCAACGTCTGGCTGAAAACGCTGATGCCCTCGGGCAGGATGATGCCGTTCAACCGGTATTGCAGGTCGTTGTGGTCGGCACGCACGTGGATCTGTCCGAAGGAGTCCTGCACCACGTCCGGGGCCTGGAGCAGGATCTGGCTGAGCGAGTTATTGTCACCGCCGGGTATCGCCTTAATCGCCTCGTTATCGATCGTATAAGTCGATGCACCGGTCTGGGTCTCGATGCTGGTACGAGCTTCGTTCAAGCGCTGCGCAGTGACCTGAATCTCCTTGAGCTGGGCCGGAGGTCCGGCACTCGATGAAACAGATGCATCAGCGGTTGCCGGCATCGAATCGGAGGCATCGGCAAATGCCGAAGCGCCTGTCGCGATCAAAACGAGCGCCGCAGCAGCACAAGACGCTGCGGGCCCACTTGGAAATCTAGACATCGGAATTACTCCCCAAAAACTGAATGAATGCGAAGCGCTGCCGATTGCTCGGGCAGTTCACTTCGCGAGGCAAAGATTCAGCTTAGAGAGGGAGGTCCGCGGCTACGCGGTCGAGGGACCGTGGCGTCTATCGCCAAATATCGCGGCTCCGAACTGAGTTCCGGAGCGGCGCGACCGAGGAGAGGGATATGAAACGAATGACTGAAAGTCGGGGTGATGACTTGCGCGAATGTGGGACACAGCGCGCAGGTCGTATCGGCGATCCCGTCCGCCTGTACTCGCAGCTCGCCGTTGTTGGCACCGGGGACATGGCTGAGCTCGTGAACCACGGCACCTTGCTGTGCCACCATCAGCAACAGCAAAAGCCCTAGAGCTTTGAACACCTGTCTCATTCGAATTTGTATCGACCATTACCCCGACTGGACCGCAACCCTAACAGAATGCCGAGAAATTTGCAGTATCTGTAGCGGACGCGCGACGGTGTGTCCCTAGATCAAAGAGGTCACGAGCCTCACGGCAGTCTGCGACGAGTCGAGCTGTATGCGCTGCATTCGACCGCATTCGCCCGATATTGACTACCCCAGAGCCGCCATTGGTGACCGGCCGGAGAGGGTCGACATTGACCGTTCGACCGACGGTCTCAATTGATTTGCCAATAATTTGCCGAACGGCGCGCATGATCGTCGCGCACGAATCAGAAAGCTTCGCAACAACAGGAGCACTCAAATGCCGCACTTTATGTTGAGCTGCAATTATTCTGCCGATTCGAAGAATGCATTGATTGCCAACCCGGTCGATCGGACTAAGGCTGCCTCGGCGGCCGTCGAGGCGGTTGGTGGCAAGCTTTACAGTGCTCTCATGACCTTTGGGGAAACGGACATCATTGTCATATACGAAGCACCGAGCGCAATTGCGTCCGCGGCACTTGCCATGACGCTAGGAGCCTCCGGGGCGTTCTCGTCGCTTAAGACAACCGCATTACTAACGACGGAAGATGGGATCAAGGCACTCAAGCTTTCGGCTGAAACTAAGGCGGCTTACAAACCACCCTCAAGGTGACATCACCGCCGGCGCCAACTACAGCGGAGTCACTGCGACGGTGTAGTCACAATCATTGAATTGTGGCGCTACCAAGCGTTGTTGCGATAAAGAATCGATGATATTCCAAGGGTGAGTGCACTATCGCTGCGGTCTTCACCGACGGCGTATCCTCTCCCCCTCAGGGCGACTCCAAACCGTCCTGAGGGGACTTTTATTCCGTAGATCTCTTTTTGACATATCGCTTGGCGAGCTGCGACACACGACGCGCTTGTGCAAAATCGCCGTTACTGCGATCGGACAACCGCATAACATTCGCGCTAACCGGCATGCGGAAAATTAGGGGGAGAGAGACAGAACATGAAAGCTCTAACCGAGCAGCTATGGTGCGCGAAGGCGCGCCGGCATCTTGAATGGGAGGCGGCTTGGCACGCCGAAATCGCAGCGCTTGAGGAGAGGATTGAATGCGTGGACGATATTTTGTCGGTGCAGGAAATCATCGACCGAGCTGCCGAAATTAAAAAGCGAATAAAACGGCTCAAACGAATCATGGCGCGGCATATCGAGCGTCTTCCGGGTCGGTTCCTTTGTCTCGATAGCGCCTCAGCGCCGCATAATATCGCTTTTGGCGACAGGCTGAGCTCTAGCACGGCTTGTGCGCCTGACCGGCCGCAATGATCGCCGCATCGGCCTAAATGGTCGCTTCCTCGGCTTGCGCGAGCGCGATAAACGCATTCGTTTCGGCCACGTATTTGATCATCGCCGCTTTACAGACAGCGTTCTTTGATCGAGACGGGTCGCCCAGGGCGTCGGGTAGAAACCGGCCAGACCCAGTCATTGACAGTGCTGGAATGCCTACCCGCAAGCAGCCGCTCGCGTCTGGCACCTTCGCGTCAACATGATCAGTGGACAATGTGCCCGGCGAAGTCTTATATAGTCGCGCGCGTTGCCATTTGAGCGGCGAAAAAATATCCAACAACGGACCGGAGGATCAATCCATGTTTAATAACGTGTATGCGATAGGGACTAGGGCCAATTCGGCATCCCGGCTTACCGCAATGGGCGGGCTGGCGCTTCTCGGCGCCTCGGCGTTGCTGGCCGGAGTTGCTGCGAGCGCGCAGGATGCAGTAAAGGTTGACGCGAAACATTACAAGGTGGAGTTCGAAAACGATCAAGTCCGCGTCCTTCGCATAACCTATGGGCCGCATGAGAAATCCGCGATGCACTCGCATCCGGCCGGCGTGGTCGTGTTCTTAAACGACGCGCATGCGAAATTTACGATGCCGGACGGGAAAACCCAGGACGTTGTGGCTAAAGCCGGCACGGTCCAGTGGTCGGAGCCGACTACGCATCTGCCCGAGAATCTGGGCGACAAGGGTTTCGAAGTGATTCAGGTGGAACTGAAAACCAAGCCCGCGCCGAAGCCGGCTGAAAAAGCAAAATAGCGCGCCTCCGGAGACGGGTCCCGGTCCCGCGTTGACTAGACCGAGGCTGCGATAGTGGGCGCTATTCGCGGAAATTGTTGAACTGCAGCGGCCCGGCCGTAGCGGCGGACCGCACCATGACTTGCTCTCGCCGGTATTGTGAGCGAACTCGATGGTAAACCGAATAGACGGCGCGCAAGCGGCCATTCGCAACTGTCCGATGCAGGTTGCGGTTTCAACCGGTTGATGCAACACCTAATCTCTAACTATAGAGAGGAGGATGTTGAAAATGGAGCAGCGACCTAAGATCTTTTACAGCGAAGGTCAGAGGGCGATGATGTGGGATCGGTGGCAGCGAGGCGAATCGCTAGCTAATATCGCGCGCCTCTTTGACCGCAATCATTCCGCGATTCAAGGGATTTTGTCTAAGAGCGGCGGTATACGCCCAGCGCAAAGAGTGCGCTCCAGGTTGGCGCTTTCGTTATCGGAACGCGAGGAGATCTCCCGCGGTATCGTCGCGGGTCGCTCGATGCGTGCGATCGCCGCGTCCTTGGCTCGTGCACCCTCGACGGTGAGTCGTGAGATCAGGCGCGACGGCGGCCGCCAGGGCTACCGAGCGAGCAAAGCCGATCAATCGGCCTGGGACCAAGCGCACCGCCCCAAGCGCTGTAAACTGGCACGGAACCGCGCGCTGGCCCGGATTGTGGCCCAGAAGCTTAAGATGTTGTGGTCACCGGAGCAGATCGCCGGCTGGCTCAAGTACACGTATCCGGACGATGAGAACTACCAGGTGTCACACGAGACGATCTATCGGACCCTGTTTATCCAGACCCGCGGCGCGCTGAAGAAAGAGCTGTTACAGCACCTCCGGCGAACCCGGGCCATGCGTCGCTCGCGCCATCACACGCTGAAGACGGAGACTCACGGTCGGATCAGAAACACAATCTCGATCAGCGAGCGCCCGCCATCGGTAGAGGATCGAGCCGTGCCCGGTCATTGGGAAGGGGATCTGATCTTTGGTGCCAACAACAGCCAGATCGCCACCTTGGTGGAGCGCAAAACACGCTACGTGATGTTGGCCAAGGTAAACAACAAGGACAGCGAGACCGTCATCAACGCCCTCGTTAAACACGCGCACCGGTTGCCCAAAGAGCTCTACGCATCACTGACCTGGGATCGAGGCACGGAAATGGCGGATCACCAACGCTTCACCTTAGCGACCGATATCAAGGTGTACTTCTGTGACCCGCATAACCCCTGGCAACGAGGCTCGAATGAGAACACCAATGGCTTGCTCAGGCAGTACTTTCCCAAAGGAACGGATCTATCGGTACACTCGCAAGCCAAACTAAATGCGGTGGCTCGACAGCTTAATGAACGGCCGCGAAAAACGCTAAACTTCGAATCACCAGCACAACGATTTAGCCAATGTGTTGCGTTGACCAGTTGAAACCGCAGTCCAGATTTGCCGAATACCAACGGTCCCGGGTTCGTCGCGTTGAACGGCCGGTTCGGAGGGGAGAATCGGTCGCTGATCGGCCAATAGCGGTAGTTCGCCGTCTCGAACTGCCTTCCGGTTTGCGGTCATTCGCAAAGCGAGTTATCGGTCACGTTTTCTCCGTCGATTTCTCTGTTGCCGATGTTTGACCGACCGAGCAGTAAATGGTCTATTGCACTCGAGGATTTACGAGGTTTGATTCGTCCGATTAGTAGTTTTCTCTTTCCATATGACACGAGTTCCACATGAGCGGTGACTCTTCAATCGCTTTCTTCGATTGGGCGCAAGTACTTTGGCCTGTACTGCCCCTTGGCGCGATAATCATATTCATGCGTCGACGCCTCGGAAATTCGACTGCATTTTTCTCCTTTGGGTGGCTGATGTGCGTTGGTGTCATGCACGTGGTGGGTCTAACTCTGTCCATCCTCTACCTTTACGCAACGAGGTCGGTCAGCCTTCCTATAGAGCATCTATTCAGTGAGACGCTGCGATACACACTTGTCATGGTATTGGTCTCATCGGTGCTTAGCGCGCCGCCGGTGTGGTGGCTGCACCGGGTGCTACAGCCCGCCGCGACACCTAACAACACGAGCGATCGCGGGTAGCATCTTCGGTGAACCAAGGAGACGGTCGATGATTGGGATAAAGCAGCTTGGTTTGACGTCGGCGCAATCCCGCGTCGCGCAACCGTATCGTTAGACAACAGTGAAACGATTCGGCCTGGTCCTAATCGGCGCCGCACTTTCTCTTGGAGCCATGGCCCTAGCTGTGTGGATATTCGGTCTCCTCGCAGTCTACTCGCCGTTCTCTCTCGCTATGTGGAAAGCCCACGGCTCGTTGGTGATCTACACGTCTCAGATGATCTCATTCGTTCCGATCGCTTTGGTCCTAGGCGTCATCCTTTGGCGGCTCTTCTCGTCTCGACGCGTTCTTGATGCGTTCCTCTCTGTGATGATAGCGCTCCTAGTAAGCTTCGCTGACGCACTCGACGACCCAAGTGCCGCCTTGGGAGTTCTAAAGGAAATGCCTCAATTCTGGATGACGTATCTGCTCGGGGTGCCGACTGTGGTTTATGTGATCGAGCGGCTACGGTCTAATTATCGGTTGGAACAGCCGTGAACGATAACGTGCCTCGTAAATTGCTGCGGTTGACGGCCGCCCGACCTGGTCGTTAGTGGCACGTAATGCGTCCGCAGACTCTCCACGTCGTCCTCGTACTCCTCCTGTTCTCGTGGGTGAGCGTCGCAGCTGATCAGCCTGATCGCGGAAGGGGCATTTCCGTTCACATGCTGCCCAAGAGGGTTGCTGAATTAGATCGCTAGAAGTGGGGCTTCGTTGTGTCATACGCTGATTACCTTCAACCCGAGTCAAGTCAGCCCGTATTGCAATCGGTAAATGAGGTTCTAGCCTTCGTGCGAAAACAGAACAAGTCCGCGCAAGAGAACGGTCTGTGGATTGTCACGACCCATCCGGCGGCGTACTCCGAGCCCGAGAATACGCTCCTGGCTGACGTTAAGGCGATTGCCGTCGGGAACACATACCGTTGTTCATAGCCCGCGGCTCGGAACTTCCTAACGGATGGCGTCGGTATGACCAGGGTGATGTCCCCTAACAATCGTTCGAGCGATTCACGGATTCGATGCCGCAAAGCCGACACTGACCACGGGCGGCTTGGGGTCGACATTGCCCCTTCGCGGTCACCCACTAAATTAGCACTGTAAAATTCGGTAATTTCGAGCAGAACGTCCGGATTGGAGCAGCTAATCGGTCGCTGATCGGCCAATTTCGGACATACATGATCTGAGAATTGCCGCCCGATACCTGCCACTCGCAACACTCCGTTGAGCCTCCGGGAGCCGCAATCGACAACAGGAGGGCCCTCGTGGTTTCCACAGATTGCGCTCGCGCAATTCCGACTTGTAGGCCCCCTGCGGTCGGACTAGTCTTTGCTAATGATGTCCGCCGTGCGGCGGCTGCGGTGAGGAGCAGAGGAATCGAACGAGGAGCGCGATTATGACTACGCACGAAAGAATCTCCCAGGCTAGGTGCGTAGTTGCCAAGTCGCGGCAAAAGGAGAATTGAAATGCTCTGGACAATTGCAGTCATCCTGATCGTCCTATGGCTTCTTGGTCTCGTCACCTCGTACACTATGGGTGGGTTCATACATGTCCTGCTGGTTATTGCCATCGTGGTGGTGCTGATCAACGTCATTCAAGGCAGGCGTGCTGAAGCATCGTCGGGGGTCTGGAACCGCCGGACTCGCGGCATCGGGCCTGGCCTCCCGTCGCCGATCCATCGCTCTATATACGACAGCGCACAGATCTAGGAAGTGCAATTGAATAGGTTCATGTCATGGGGGGTTGGTGAAGCGGCGGATTTCCGTTGCAGACACCCTTGCCCCTAGCCCTCTAAATGGAGAGCATTAAGATGCGCCACGTAATCATTCTGCTGTCGATGCTGTTCGGTGCTGTGACCCCGGCCGTTGCTCAGTTGAGCATTGGCATCGGGCTTCCCAATTTGAGCATCGGGATCAACCTTCCCCTCTATCCGGAATTCGAGCCGATGCCAGGCTACCCGGTGTACTACGCCCCTCAGGTGAATTCGAATTACTTCTTCTACGACGGCATGTACTGGGTGTTCCAGAGCGATAACTGGTACGCGAGTTCCTGGTACAACGGGCCGTGGGCGATGGTGTCCCCAATGGCGGTGCCGGCCTTCATCCTCCGAATCCCGGTGAAGCTACTACCGTCAACCTCCCATGTACTTTCACGGTTGGCAGGAGAATGCGCCGCCACGCTGGGGTGATCACTGGGGCAATGATTGGCAGCACCAACGCAGCGGCTGGGATCAATGGAATCGCAATTCCGTCCCGCGCCCGCGCCACTGCCCACCTATCAGCGGCAGTATTCGGGGAATCGGTATCCCTCGTATGAACAGCAGCGGACGATTCACAGCCAGAACTACCATTACCAGCCGCATGACCCGGTAGTGCAGCAGCATTACCAGCAGTATGCGGTGCCTAAGGTACCTGCGCCTTCTCGGCAACGGCAACCCCAACAACAGCAGCAGCAGCAACACCAGCAGCAGCCGCAACGGCAGCAGCAGCAGCCACAACACCAGCAACAGGAGCAGCAGCAACACCAGCAGCAGCAGCAGCCACAACACCAGCAACAGGAGCAGCAGCAACACCAGCAGCAACCGCAACCGTCAGGCCAGGACCACGGTTCACAGGGTCAAAAGGTAAGGACGCGTCCAGGCAGCCGAAGCAGGATCAAGGCAAGGAGTAGAGCGGCGACATGGGTCGGGATAAAGGGCACCGAGGGAAGACGTAATACGGGCCAGGTGGGCTCCCAGGCCGTCGCGGCCCGACTTTCGTTTTCGTCTGGGTGAGTTCGGCGTTGTCGGCCACGAGAGCTTTTCAAGAGGAGAAGACGACATGAACGCAGTCAAGATTGCCGCACTCGTGCTAATCGCGGCCGGCATCCTGGGCTTGATGTACGGCGGATTTACTTACACCAAGGAGACCCATGAGGCGAAGATTGGCCCAATCGAGATGGCAGTAAAAGAGAAGGAAACGGTGAACGTCCCGGTCTGGGCGGGCGTAGGCGCGATAGTGCTCGGCGCCGGGTTGCTGCTCGTGGGCAGCCGGAGGACCTAGGACCGCGGTTTGCATGGCGACAAGACTCCTCGCTATCCAACATCCTTATAAAGTTGACGACCGCGGCGATACCACAGTGTGTCAACGGCCACCAGGCT
>CAWCBJ010000020.1:0-93852 GCA_963793685.1 uncultured Gammaproteobacteria bacterium
CGTACTGTGCGGTAGTAACACCAAAGAAGATGTTGTCGGTAGCGTCATCAATATTCCATGCCCAGCACCGTCGGTTGTGTCAAAAATATTAGGCTCTAATAACACCTTCACTCTTTTTGGCACTGCAACGATTAAAATAAATTTCCGGTAACCAATCGGAATCCTGACCAATCGGGTGAGTCCTTCCAAATAAATGCCGGGGAAGTTAACTTCTCCTCGGGTGTCGAGAATACTTGATGAAATAGTTTGATTGCAAGTTTACCTATAAAATATTATTCTTTTTATTTTAGGGGAATGAATAACGAGGTCACTACTCTCTACATAGCTAAGCTACATACTCATATATAAAAGGACTTTTAGACGATGCAAGGAGATGGGTCGGACACGCCCACACACCAACTTTTGGGCCGCCGCCGGTCCGAATGGCGCATGGCGTGTTGCTCGCGGTCGGCTGCCTATGGCTCGCCATGGGCCTGGGGGATCGCCGCGCCGCCGAGCCGCGGCTCGTGCACAACGGCCAGCGGCCCAGGCTCTGGGATGCCTGCGCCGCCGCGCGCCGTACTGACGCTCATACTGGAACAATGCCCGCGAACCGGATGCCAGCCGCCGACGTCGACATTTCCGCTGATCTGGTGCGGAGCCTGCTCGGCGAGCCAGCACCCGGATCTCGCCGCGCTGCCGGTCGAGTTCCTGGCGAACGGGTGGGACAACGCGCTGTTCCGGCTGGGGAGTGAGCTGGTCGTCCGGATGCCGCGCCGCCAGCTCGGCGCGACGATCATCGAGCACGAGCAGCGGTGGCTGCCATCGCTGGCACCCCGGCTTCCGCTTCCCGTTCCCTATCCAGAACGGACCGGTCACTCCGCCCTCGGCTACCCCTACTCGTGGAGCGTGGTCCCCTACATCCCGGGACGCCCGCGGCCAGCGAATCAACCCGGGAGGACCTTGACTGGTGGCCGGCGTGGCTACCGTCGGCGGGTTCCGTGACGACGATTTCATCCGGCGTACGGCTGGCAGATTGGATCAACGGCACGTCCGCGGAAGGGATCAGCGTATTCGGCCAGGCCCTCGATCCGCGATTCATCGATTCCATGAGCCTGATCGACGGCGCCCTGCCGGCAGAATACGGGTTGCGCACCGCCGGCATCATCGATATCACGACCAAAAGCGGCGTCCAGTCTCCGGGCGGATCGGTGTCCGTGTATGGCGGCAGCCACGGCGAGATCGAGCCCAGCTTCATTTATGGCGGCGGATCCGGGGCCTTCAGTTGCCTGGTCACCGACAAAGAGTATGAGACCCGCAACGGCACCGGCCTCGGAGCCGGCGTTCCAAAGTTGGGCCGCGGCGCGGCTTCTTCTTCGGCTTATCGAAATCGATCGGCTCGGGGACTTGAGCGCGCGCGCCGCGCTACCGATCGGCCCATTCAAAGTCCCGAATTGAATTGCTGCCAGGCGCGGGAAAATGCGCGCGCTTCCTCCGGCGCGTAGACTTTCTGCAATTCAAGCCGATCGCGGATCTTCGGCGGAGGGTAAATGACCGCATTGTCGCGTACCGCCGGCTCGAGATAGGGCAGGGCGGCCGCGTTCGCGGTCGCGAACCCGATGAAGCGGGTCACTGAGGCCGACACCTCGGGCTGCATCACGAAGTCGATGAACGCAAGGGCCGCCGCGGGGTTGGGCGAATCGGCGGGAATCACCATGCTGTCGATGTAAAAAGGCACCATCTCCCGGGCGAACGAGTAATCGATATGCCGGACGCCTTGCGATTCCTTGACCATTCTGCGCGCGATCATGGCATCGCCGGAATAGCCGATGGCCAAGGCACAGATCCCCTTCCGCCAATTGCTGATAGTAGCCGGCGGTTGAAATGGTGCGAATATACGGCTTGATTTCCTGCAGTTTTGCCAGCACCGCGGCGAGCTGCGCGGGGTTCGAGGATAGCGCGGGTTGCCCGAGGTAGCGCGCCGCCATGGGCATGATGTCTCCCCATGAGTCGAGTATTCCGATTCCGCAGTGCGCGAACTTGGCGGCCAGTTCCTTTTTGAAGACCATGTCCGAGGCTCTCGATCGGCGCGTCGGGCATGATCGACTTGATCTTGTCGGGGTCGTAGATCAGGCCGGTGGTGCCCCACATCCACGGCACCGCATGCTGGTTGCCGGGATCGACGGTGCTCAAGAGCTGCATGATTTTCGGGTCCGCGTTACGCACATTGGGAATGCGCGAGCGGTCCAACACCTTCCAGAAGCCCTTGGGGATTTCCCTTCCCATCTCCGGAGCCGCATTCATGGTGACCAAATCGTAATTGGAGTTGCCGGCGGACAGGATGGTCTCCGCCATCTCCGGTGAATCGAGCACCGCGTAATTCACATGAATGCCCGATGCAGCCTCGAATTTGGCAACGACCGAGGGCGGGAAATACTCGGCCCATGCATAGACGTTCAGGACATGCGCGCGATCGGCGGCGGCGGCGCAGCCGAGCCAGGCGCATAAGAGCGCGCCCGATGCACTCAACCAAAGCGGCTTGAATGTTCGCAACTTCACCTCAGCCGGCATCGCGCACCGGGTCCGAAACCGCCGGCAGGACGCGGCCGCGCACCTCGCCAAACCCGACGCGGGCGGCACCGGGCTTGGCGCACCATGCGCGGAATATCACGGTATCGCCATCCTCCAAGAACGTCCGCTGTTCCCTCGAGCCGACGCGCACCGAGTGCTTGCCCCCGAGGCTCAATTCCAACAGCGAGCCCGCCTCGTCGGGACCCGGACCCGATTGCGTTCCGGTGCCTAGCAGATCACCCGCCCGTAAATTGCACCCATTGACCGTGTGGTGCGCGACCAGTTGCGCCACCGTCCAATAGGAGTGACGAAAGCTGGTCGAGGAGAGGCGCTGCGGCGGTTCGTGGTGAGCCTGCATCGCGGCGGTCTCGAGATACGCCTCCAGCCGGATATCGAGGCCGCCCGCCGCATCGTTCGCGGCCGAGGTCAAATAGGCGGGCGGTTCGGGGTCGTCCGCAGCCCGGGTGTGCGGCGTGCGAAACGGCGCCAGCGCCTGGACTGAAACGATCCATGGAGAAATCGTGGTTGCGAAGTTCTTCGACAGAAACGGACCCAACGGTTGGTACTCCCACGCTTGCAGATCGCGCGCCGACCAATCGTTGAGCAAACACAACCCAAACACATGCGATTCGGCACTTTCGATCGGGATACGGAACCCGAGAGAATTGCCGTTTCCCAAGAACACACCGAGCTCCAATTCATAGTCCAAGCGCACGCTCGGGGCGAAGAAGGGCCACGACTCGCCGGGCTGCAGGCGCTGCCCACGAGGTCTATGAAAATCTTGACCCGAGATGTCGATCGATGAGCTGCGGCCGTGGTATCCAATCGGCATCCATTTATAGTTCGGCGTCAAGGGATTGTCGGGGCGGAACAGGCGCCCGACCGCGGTCGCATGATGCAGCGATGAATAGAAATCCGTGAAATCACCGATTTGCGCCGGCACCGAATACACCGCCGCCGCTTGCGGGACGAGACACCGCTCAAGCTTCGGCCGCAGAGCGGAGCCCTCGAGCAAACCCTCGAACAGCGCGTGGCGCAGAGCGCTCCAGCTACCAAGTCCCAGCTGCATGAGTTCATTGAGCGTGGAGCGCGCCGCGGCGTTAAGCGCAAGGTCCGCATCGGCGCTGAAGATGCCGGTGTCCGCAAGCGCGGCAAGGTCCAGAATCTGATCGCCGATCGCAATCCCGCCGCGAAACGCCGCGCGAGAATCGCGCCGGCGGAACATGGCGATCGGCAGGTTTTGAATCGGGAAATCACCGCCGCTGCTGTTGGCCGTCGGCACCCAGCTCCTGGCATGCGGGTCGTTGGTAATGTCGGGGGACATGGTATCAGCTCATGGGTGATCGCAAGACGCAGGCGCGCGCCCGCTCACACGCGACTCGGGTCAAAGAGCTTGCGCAAACCCGACCAGCACGCCAAGTAATCTTTTTGCAGAGGCGGGCGACCCTCGAGTGCGTGGCGGGTTGGTTTGATTACCATGCGGCTCTCGAACATGAATGCCATCGTGTTGGTGACGCGTACCGGCTGCGAGGTATCGGCGGCGATTGCCTTGTCGAATGTCGCCGCATCGGGACCATGTCCGCTCATGCAATTGTGCAAGGAGGCGCCGCCCGGCACGAAGCCGCTGCTTTTCGCATCGTAGAGTCCGCTGATCAATCCCAGGTACTCGCTCGCCACATTGCGGTGAAACCACGGCGGCCGGAAGGTATCCTCCATCGCCAGCCAACGGGGCGGGAAGACGACGAAATCGACGTTGCCGGTGCCGGGCGTATCGCTCGGCGAATGCAGCACCAGGAATATCGAGGGATCCGGATGGTCGTAGGAGATCGAGCCCAAGGCGTTGAAGCGGCGCAAATCGTATTTATAGGGGGCGTAATTGCCGTGCCAGGCGACCACATCGAGCGGCGAGTGATCCATCTCGGCAACCCACAGCCGTCCGAGGAATTTGCCGATCAGCTCGTGCCGCCCGTCGGTGTCTTCGTATCGCGCTCGAGGTATCTGGAAATCACGCGCGTTGGCGAGTCCATTGGAGCCGATCGGCCCCAAATCCGGCAGTTTGAAAGGCGCAGCGAAATTCTCGCAAATATAGCCCCGAGCAGAGTCCCCCGCCAGAGCAACGCGAAAGCGCAGACCGCGCGGGATGACGGCGATTTCCTGCGGCTCAAGATCGATGCGGCCGAGCTCCGTGTCGAGCCTCAATGCTCCCAACTGCGGCACGATCAGCAATTCGCCGTCCGCGCTGTAGAAATAGCGGTCGCGCATCGACTGATTGGCCGCGTAGAGATAGATGCCGCAGCCCGACTGCATGTCGGGTGCGCCGTTGCCCGCAACCGGCAGCAAGCCGTCGACAAAATCAGTCGCGGCGGTGGGCAGCGGCAATGGATCCCAGCGCAGCTGATTCGGCGCCAACGACGGCTCCTGGCCCTGCCCGGCAAACACATCGCGCTGTAAAGCATGAAAAGCGCCGTGAGCCACCGATGGTCGGATGCGATACAGCCAAGTCCGCCGATTCGCATGTCGCGGCGCGGTAAATGCGCTACCCGACAGCTGTTCGGCATACAGCGAATAGGGGCATCGCTGCGGCGAGTTTCGCCCCCGCGGCAGAGCGCCGGGCAACGCCTCGTCGGCAAACTCGTTGCCGAAACCGCTCTGATAATCGTTGGTATCGAGGCTAGACATAAAACACTCAGCCGATACGCGCGCCCTGGCGCCTCAGTTCCTTTTGCACGCGACCCACATCGAGACGCTCGAAGGATTCTCCCGTCTGCAATGATACAGCCGCCGCGACGCCGGCCCCCTGGCCGCTGACGGCGCAGCACATCATATTGCGGGTCGCCGCATGCGAGATCTTGTCGCCGCCGATGCAGCGGCCGGCAACGATGAGGCCGGCGACGCCTTTGGGCACCAGCGAACGATAGGGCACATGAAAATAGCGGCCGGTGGTTGGCAGCAGCAAAACGCCGTAGCCGTCCACGAATTCGGGGAAAATGCCGATCGAGTCCTCGAATCGCCCCTGTTGGCGCACGTCTGCGTCGGTCATGTTGTACAGCGCGTCGATCTTGCGCGTGTCGCGAATGCCGAGCGTCATGCCGAAGTTGCGCAGTTTTGCCTCCTCACACCCCGGCATGAAACTGCGCAGCGCCTCCACCGCCAAGATTGCCTGGCGACGGCCTTCGATTTCCCCGGCGGTCAAGTCGCGGGCGTCCGTGCCGTCGATTTGCGGCAGGTGCACGAGATTGAGGTAGGTGAGATCGCCTTGCTCCGAGATTGCGCCCCAGGTGCCGGCGATGGTGCCGAGATTGGCGGGAATGATGCCGGCGGCGATCGCCTGCTTGAACGGTTTGCGCAGGAAGGGCGAGAACAAATCGTCCTCCTTGCCGGAGGTTCTGATGTCCCATTCGCCGTTTCCAGTCCAATCCTTGTAGGTCTGCGGGTCCGCCTTCACCTGTTCGATGAAGCGCCGCTTGTTGACGCCCGTCATCGAGAACATCACCGATGCCGCCATCATCTCCTCCCGCGGCGTTTTTCGCGTCGGCGCACCGGCGCGTATGGCGACATCCGCATCTCCCGTGGCGTCGATGACACGCTTGGCGAGAATCGCCTCGCGTCCGGATTTGCTCTCGGTGATCACGCCCCGGATGACGCCGTCGCTCATGATCGGAGCCACGCACAGCCGGTGCAGCATAGGCGCAATTCGCGCCTCCTGGACAAGGACATCGGCGACGTATTTGAACATCTCCGCATCCAGTGCGTAGCTGATCGACTGTGGCTCCGGCATTGCCGCCCCCATCGATCTGGCTCGATCTTCGAATTCGATGCCGATTCCTTCGCTGTCGACGGTACCCGCGTGGCGGTACCAGGCAAAGCCTTCCACACCGACCTGAGTGATATTGCCGCCAAAACACCCGTTTCGCTCGAGTAGCGTCGTGTGGGCCCCGGCGCGCGCGGAGGCCAGCGCCGCCGCAAGGCCGGCAGGCCCGCTGCCGACAACCAGTACCTCGGTTTCGGATACCACGTCGACATTTCGGGCCGGCTCGCTGATTTTCTGCATGAGGGTATTCTAACTCGAGACCGCGAGCGGCGTGGGGTAAGCTCTGTGCGAGCGTAATACCCTGGGCGTGCATCAATGATGAGCAACAGTCGGATGGAGGCCTTCAGCGACGGCGTCATCGCCATCATCATCACCATCATGGTGCTCGAGCTCAAAGTGCCGCGTGGCGAGAACCTCGCCGCGCTGTTGCCGGTGATACCGGTCTTTTTGAGTTATGTATTGAGCTTCCTCTACGTCGGGTATCTATTGGAATAATCATCACCACATGCTGCATGCCAGCGATCAGGTCACTGGGCCGATGCTGTGGGCCAATTTGCATCTGCTGTTCTGGCTGTCGTTGTTTCCGTTCGCGACGGCGTGGATGGGTGAAAATCATTTTGCCGCTGCGCCGACCGCCCTGTACGGTGCAGTGCTGTTAATGGCTGCCGCCGCTTATTGGATGCTGCAGCAGGTGATCATCGCCTCGCAGGGATCGGCCTCCCTCCTCAAGCGAGCCGTCGGCAGCGATTGGAAGGGCAAGCTGTCACCGCTGCTCTATCTCATCGGCATTGCGGCGGCTTTTTGGTCGCCCCGGGTGTCGCAAGCGTTGTATATATTCGTCGCGGCGTTGTGGCTCGTGCCAGACCGCCGCATTGAAAACCTGTTGCTGGCCGACAAGTCCAAGATTCGCCACAAGGCGTAATCGCGCTGCGATCGTGATGCGCGGCAATTGATCGCCGCGCGGACCTCTAGGGGCCGCGGAGGCCTAAGGGACAGTCGGCCTCAATTATGCGATGCTCGCTCGGTTGTGGAAACCTTAAGGGCCTGAACATGGGACGCGTGAGCTTTCACTGGGACGATCCGCTGCTGCTCGAAGGGCAACTGACCATGGAGGAGAAGATGGTGCGCGATGCGGCGCGCGAGTATGCGCAGGGGCGTCTGGCGCCGCGCATTCTCGAGGCATTTCGCCAAGAGCACACGGATCCTTCGATCTTTCGCGAGATGGGCGGTCTCGGTTTGTTGGGCACCACCATACCCGAGGAATTCGGCGGCGGCGGGCTCAACTATGTCAGTTACGGGCTCATTGCGCGCGAAGTGGAGCGCGTGGATTCCGGATACCGGTCCATGATGAGCGTGCAGTCCTCGCTGGTCATGCTGCCGATTTATGCGTTCGGAAGCGCGGCATCAAAAACGCCGGTATTTGCCGGCGCTGGCGCGCGGCGAATCGATCGGATGCTTCGGCTTGACCGAGCCCGATCATGGCTCCGATCCGGGCAGCATGGTGACGCGTGCGCGCGCCGCGAGCGGCGGGTTTCGTTTGACGGGATCGAAGACCTGGATTTCCAACAGCCCCTTCGCGGACGTGTTCATCGTGTGGGCCAAGACCGACGAGGGTATGATTCGCGGTTTCATTCTCGAAAAAGGCTGGAAGGGGCTGTCGGCGCCGCCGCTGCGCGGCAAGGTCGGCCTGCGCGCGTCGACCACGGGCCAGATCGTCATGGACGATGTCTTCGTGCCGCAGGATAACCTTTTGCCGGGCGTGAGCGGACTGAAAGGACCGTTCACATGCCTCGATTCCGCGCGATACGGCATTTCCTGGGGCGCGCTCGGCGCGGCCGAGAATTGCTGGCACACCGCGCGGAACTACGTGCTCGAGCGCAAGCAATTTGGCCGTCCGCTCGCCGCCAATCAACTGATTCAAAAGAAACTGGTCGATATGCAAACCGAGATCACTCTGGCGCTGCAAGCCTGCCTACGGCTCGGACGCATGAAGGATGAGGGCATCGCCGCTGTGGAGATCACCTCGATGCTCAAGCGCAATTCCTGCGGCAAGGCGCTCGAGGTGGCGCGCGTCGCGCGCGACATGCTCGGCGGAAACGGCATATCCGACGAATTCGGCGTGATTCGGCACCTGGTGAATCTCGAGGTAGTGAACACCTACGAGGGTACGCACGACATACATGCGCTCATCCTGGGCAGGGCGCAGACCGGGATTCAGGCTTTTTCTTGAGCCGACGCGCATCGTTGCGGCGCCGTATCGTGCGCATCGAGCAAGGTCCAGCGTGCGCTCGCCGCCCATAGCAGTTCCTGCACCTCGGGATCGTTCGCCAAAGCGGAGGCGGTCTGGACGTGTTGATACTCGTCGAAGTAGCGGCCGTTGACGGCTGCCGCCTCGTTCGCCATCGCCAAGTAAAGCGTGGTACGCGCGCCGCGTACGGCATCGAAGGTTTGGGGTGTGATCAAGCGCTGCACGACGCGCAGCCAGCGAGGCAGTAAATTCGTGGCGACGATGCCCGGATGCAGGCAGTTTGCGGTGACTTCGGTTCCCGCCAGGCGGCGCGCCAGCGCGAAGGTATGCAAGACGTTGGCAAGCTTGGAGCGTGCATAGGCCGCTCTCGCATCGTAAGGCGCTTGCGCCTTGTCGATGTTCTCCAGATCCATCACGCCGCGATAATGCGCGCGCGAAGCGACATTGACGATGCGCCCTCCCGCGCCCATCCGGTCGATAAGCAGGCCGGTCAGCAGGAACGGACCGAGATGGTTGCTTGCAAAGGTGAGCTCATGGCCGTCCACGGACATGCGGTGCCGCGTGCTCGCCATGCCGGCGTTGTTGATCAGAAGCGCAATCGATGCAAAATTCCTCCGCACGTCCTCGGCGCAGGCGCGCACCGAAGCGAGTGATGCGAGATCACAGCGCAGCGTATGCACCCTCGCCGACGGGACGGCGCGCAGAATCTCCTCGCGAACCTCGGTTGCCGCTTCGACGTCGCGGCACAGCATAACGACGGTGAAGTTCGCCGCCGCGAGTTCCCGAGCGGTTACCCGGCCGATTCCATGGGTGGTGCCGGTAATGAGCGCAATGCGGCTCACGGTTCGGCGACCGTGTCGACGGAATGTCCGGCGGCCACCCAGGCGTCGAGTCCGCCGTGCAGGGGGCGCACCTTCTTGAAGCCGTGATTCATGAGAATTTTGGCGACGCGGGCCGCGGATGCTTCGTTCGGGCAGGTGCAATAGAGCACAATGTCCCGATCGCGCGGCAGATCGGCGATATGCCGGCCCACCTCTTGTAGAGGGACATGTCTTGCGCCCGGTATCGAACGCGGCTCGAGTGACTTGGCGGTATGCGAGCGCACATCGACGATGATCGGTTGGGCGCCTGTTTGAATGAGCTCGTAAAGTTCGGCGACGCTGATGCGTGCCATGCGCAGCAATCTATAAAAGCGCGCGCGCTCCCACCATTTGAACGCGATGTAGCCCGCCAGCAGGCCGGCGATGATTAATCCGGCGAGGCCGCCGAATTGGTCCAGATGCCGCAGCAATTTATCGATCTGCGATCGGAACAGCATGCCGGCCGCGATTCCGCTGCCCACCCAGATGGCCGCGCTCAACGTCGAAAGCACGATGAATTTGCGCCAACCGATGCGCATGGCGCCGGCGAGGGGAGGGGCGATGATGGCGAGGCCGGGTACGAACTTGGCGATCACCAGAGAGTTGATTCCCCACCGCTCGAAGCGCGACTGGGTCTGGCTGACGCAGGAATCGGGCTCCAAGGATATTCGGCACAACAGCTTCAGTACCTTGATCCCGTAGATCTGACCCGCGAGATACCAACCGCAGTCGGCCAGCAGGCAGGCGATCACGCACAGCAGGTACAGCGGACCCGCGGCCAAATGACCGCCCGCCGCAATCGCGCCCGCCACGACCAGCGTGGGATATGCCGGCACGGGCAGGCCGATTTGATCCAACAGCACGCTCGCGCCGACGATCAGCAATCCGTACTGCGCGATCAGGGAAACGAGTTCTTGAGTCACACGGCACCCACCCGAACCGCGCGGCGCTCGATATTGGGCAAGAGCGCGGCGGTCACGCCGAGCAGCGGCAGGAATGCGCAAAGCCGGTACACGAATTCGATGCCGTGCCGGTCGGCCACCGCACCCAATACCGCAGCGCCGATGCCGCCCATGCCGAATGCAAGACCGAAGAATAGACCGGAAACTGCGCCGATTTTACCCGGCATGAGTTCCTGCGCGAATACCAGAATCGCCGAAAACGCCGACGCCAGTATCAGGCCGATGACGAAGCTCAGTATGCCGGTCCACATCAGATCCACGTACGGCAGAGCCATGGTAAAGGGCGCGACGCCGAGGATCGAGAACCAGATGACCCGTTTGCGCCCGACTCGATCGCCGACCGGTCCCCCGATCAGGCCGCCGAGCGCGACCGCGAACAGGAATACGAATAAGCACAGCTGCGCCGACTGTACCGGCAGATGGAATTTCTCGATCAAATAGAAGCTGTAATAGCTCGAGATGCTGGCCAGGTAGAAATATTTCGAGAAGATGAGCACGAGCAAAATGATCACCGACCCGACGACCCGGCGCGATGAGACCGGGCTCGACACGGGCGCGGCGGCTTTTCGTTGCGCGGACCGCTCGAGATGCTGGCTTTTGTACCAGGCGCTCACGTTCCATAAAACGGCGATCGCCAGCACCGCCGCCAATGCAAACCAGGCGAGGCTTCGCTGGCCATGCGGAATGATGATCCAAGCCGCAAGCAGCGGCCCGATCGCACTGCCCGTGCTTCCGCCGACCTGAAAAATCGATTGCGCCAATCCATGACGGCCTCCGGAGGCCAAGCGCGCGATGCGCGAGGATTCCGGATGAAAGATCGAGGAGCCGGCGCCGACCAAGGCAGCTGCGGCCAAAACGCTCGCGTAATTTGGCGCGAGCGACAAGGTCAACAGGCCGATCAACGTGAGGCCCATGCCGATGCTCAGCGAATGAGGCTTGGGGTGCTTGTCCGTATAGACGCCGACGACGGGCTGCAAGACCGATGCGCATATCTGGTATGTCAATGTGATCGCGCCGATTTGCACGAAATTCAATAGAAACTCGCCCTTGAGCAGCGGATAGATCGCAAGGATCAATGACTGGATCATGTCGTTAAGAAAGTGCGAAAAGCTGATTGCGCCCAGGATCTTGAAGCGCGTTTGCGCAAGTACCTTGCTTGCCGCTGAATTGCTTGCGAAACTCTCTGCCATGGTTCCCGCTCGTAATTGAATGTCGGATGCGAGTGCCGAGCGCTCACCACCCTACTAGCTAGTTCATTGTCTGTCCTGTGAGAATGCGTCATGAAACGCTTCGAGCCTTATGTTTTTTTGCGCGAACTCGCCTCTCGCTGGGACATTTTAGCCTTCATCGTCGTCATTGGATTGATCGCGTTTTTGGGCGAAACCGCCCGTGGTTTGTTCGCGCCCCTGGCTCAGCTCGAGATGACACCCCTATCGCTCGATCCTGCGCATTTGCCCGAGTATGCCGCGCGAACGACTTTTCGCATGCTCGCGGCGCTGTTCTTCTCGCTGGTCTTTACGCTCACCTATGCGACTTGGGCGGCTAAGAGCGAGCGTGCCGGCAGGCTCCTGGTGCCGATATTGGACATCCTGCAATCGGTGCCGATTCTAGGTTTCATTTCGATTACTAGCGTCTTTTTCCTGTCGTTGGCGCCAGGGCGGGTGCTGGGTGCGGAATTTGCCGCGATCTTCGCCATATTCACCAGTCAGGCGTGGAATATGGCGTTCAGTTTCTATCAATCCCTGCGGACGGTGCCGACGGAGCTCACCGAGGCGGCCGAGTCGTTTCGGCTGTCGCCGTGGATGCGGTTCTGGCAGCTGGAGGTTCCCTTCGGAATGCCGGCGCTGGTTTGGAACATGATGCTGTCGATGTCCGGCGGCTGGTTTTTCGTGGTGGCCTCCGAATCGATCAGCGTAGGACATTCGGCGGTTGCCTTGCCGGGCGTCGGATCGTATATAGCTCTTGCCATCGAACAGAAAAATCTGCGGGCGATCGGCTGGGCGATCCTCACCATGTTGATCGTGATTCTGATATACGATCAATTGTTGTTCCGTCCGCTGGTGGCATGGGTCGATCGCTTTAGGGTCGAGCAGGAGCCGGGCGAGCGAGTGCCGGCTTCATGGGCGCTCACCATGATGCGTCGCTCGCGCCTGATCAACTCGGCGATGGTGGCGTTTCACGCCGCGGTATTGTGGACCAGTCGGGCCGTCAAGCGCGACGAAGCGGACACGCCCGTGGCCGAGGCGGTTGAACGGCCGAAGCGTAGTCTGGATCGGTTGTGGGTGTCGCTGGTAATCGTCGCGGTGGTGCTGGGGCTTTGGCACATCGTCGCCGGGCTCATCACCCATACGCCTATGCACGAGGCCCTGCACGTCTGCGGCCTGGCGGTCATTACGATGCTGCGGGTATTCATTTTAATCGTCTTGGCGAGCCTGGTGTGGGTACCGATCGGAATCTGGGTCGGCATGCGGCCTCGCGCCGCACAAATCGTGCAGCCGATTGCGCAATTCATGGCTGCGTTCCCGGCGAATTTGCTCTTTCCCCTCGTCGTGTACGGTATCGTCACATGGAAGCTGAACCCCGATGTCTACTTGAGTCCTTTGATGATTTTGGGCACGCAGTGGTACATCTTGTTCAACGTCATCGCCGGCGCGTCGACGATTCCTACCGAAATGCGCTTTGCCGCCGCGAATCTGGGCGTCACGGGCTGGCTGTGGTGGCGCAAGGTGGCGCTGCCGGCGGTGTTGCCGTTTTACGTCACAGGGGCCATCACCGCTTCCGGCGGATCGTGGAATGCCGCCCAAGTCGCCGAACTGGCCACCTGGGGCCATACGGAGGTCAGGGCACGAGGTTTGGGTTCCTATATTGCGGATGCCGCGGCTCTAGATAACTTTCACCAAATTGTTCTGGGCGTCGCGGTGATGAGTCTGTTCGTCGTCATCATCAACCGGCTATTTTGGCGACCCTTGTATTACTACGCCGAGCGCAAATATCGGCTTACCTGACAGGGTGTGGAATGAGCAATTCTCCGTTACTGCAATGCACCGACGTGCGCAAGGCGTTTCCCAAGGCCGATGGCGACGATTTGCTGGTGCTCGAGGGGATGAACCTGGATTTGTACGAGGGGCAGATCGTCGGGCTGCTCGGCCGGTCGGGATCGGGTAAGTCGACCCTGCTGCGGTTGATAGCCGGTCTCGCGGAGCCGACTGCCGGCCATCTTACCTATCTGGGGCAGCCCATTGCCGGTCCGGCGCGCGGCATCGCCATGGTGTTTCAAAGTTTCGCGCTCTTTCCCTGGCTCACCGTCTTCGAAAATGTCGCGCTTGGTTTGCAAGCACAGCACCTACCGCGGAGCGAAATCCGCAAGCGTTCCCTGGCCGCCATCGATTTGATCGGGCTCGACGGTTTCGAGTCCGCCTATCCGCGCGAGTTGTCCGGTGGCATGCGCCAACGGGTGGGCTTTGCGCGTGCGCTGGTCGTACACCCGAATATCCTGCTCATGGACGAGCCGTTTTCCGCTCTCGACGTGCTGACCGCGGAGACGCTGCGCACCGATTTCCTGGATCTTTGGGCGGAAGGTCGCATGCCCATCAAAGGCGTTGTCCTGGTCACGCACAACATCGAAGAAGCGGTGCTGATGTGCGATCGAATTTTGGTGTTTGGCAGCAATCCGGGAAGAATATTGAGTGAAATCAAGGTGACGCTGCCCCAGCCGCGCAATCGCCTCGACCCGAGTTTTCGCGAGTTGATCGAGCGCATCTACGTGGAAATGACCGCGCGACCGAAAGGCGGCGAGGCGGGCGGCCGGCAGGAACGCTTTCCGGGGCTCGGGATCGGCAGCGTGCTGCCTCACGTGGGGTCGAATAATCTCTCCGGCCTGATGGAGGCGGTTGCCGCCGCACCGTTCAACGGCAAGGCGGATTTGCCGGAAATTGCCTCCGACCTGCAGATGGAAATCGACGATTTGTTCCCCATCGCCGAAACGCTCCAAATGCTGCGTTTCGCGGAACTCGAAGGCGGCGACCTGAAACTCACCGAAGATGGATTGGCGTTCGCCCATTCCACCATCGATGAGCGCAAGCGGATTTTCTCGCGCCACCTCCTGAACTACGTGCCGCTGGCCTCGCACATACGCCGGGTGCTCGATGAGCGCGCGAGCCACTCCGCGCGCAAGAGCCGCTTCATCGACGAACTGGAGGATTTCATGAGCGAGGACGAGGCGGACCAGACCTTGCGCGCGGTCGTCCGTTGGGCGCGCTATGCCGAGGCATTTGCCTACGACGACGATAATGCCATGTTCAGCCTCGAAAATCCGTCCTAGAATAAGCGATACCATGAGCGACCCGCCCTCGACGTACTTGAATCTGCATGTGCCGCCGGATGAGATGGTCAAGTACATTCAAGATCTTATGACCCTGCCGCAGGGCGAGATCGCGGCCGGTTCGGCGCTCACCCTGGCGCAGCGCCAGTGGGGCGGCGACACGCCCCTGGCGCGCGCCGCGCTGCTGCGCTGGGGGGCGCTGAATTTGGCTTTTCAGGATAAGCGATTGGAGTTCTGGACCGTCGCCCGCGAGCGCGACCGTATCCAAGTCCCTGCCGCACTGGTGGCTGCGGCGGGCATTGCGCCGCTGGTGCTCGATAATGAGCGCGCCGTGTTCGATATCCCGGCCTTGCTCGACGCCACACTGGAATTCCAGCCCCCTGCGGGTCGGGCCTAAGAGCTTTATGGCTACCGGCGAAGAACCGGCGGCCGCGCCGCGATTCGGCGTGCTGCGTACCATTGCCGTTTACAAGCTGCTGAAAGTATCGCTGCTGTTATTGGTGGCTTATGGCGAATTGCGGCTGCATGACGCATCGCTTTCGGCCAAATTGCTGTCCTGGCTCGCAGCCCGCCCGTCGGGACTTGAGCACGACGTGGTGAAGCGTGTGTTGCAGTGGATCAGCGGCCTGAGCGAATCGAGAATGCATGCGCTGCGTTTCGTGACCCTGGCTTACGCGACGGTGTTCGCGGTGGAAGGGATTGGGCTGTGGATGCGGCGCCGATGGGCCGAGTGGTTGACCACCATCATCACCGCCTCATTGATTCCGCTGGAAGTGTGGGAGTTGTTCCACAACCCCAATATCGGCGCCGCGGCGGTGCTGGCCGCCAACATCGCGATCGTCGGGTACCTATATTGGCACGTCTCCGGCCGGCGCAAGACTCGTGGCGGCTGAGGGTTGCCGGGTGCTCTGCCGGTAATGGCCGGCCGCCCGCCACGTATGGATGTCTGGCTTCGTGAAATGATCTTCATCTCGGATGAATGCCGCTGATCCGGCGTATTCTGCCGAGGGATGATTAAAACCATTGTTGGAGACCCCATGAACAAGTCCGGAACCTTGATTGCCTCTGCTTTGTTGACTTTCGGCATCGCCGCCGGTGCGATGGCTGCTGATACACCTGCCGCCGCTTCGACCCCGGCCGCTTCGACGCCGGCCGGTTCCAGTCATTCGTCGAGCACTTCCAAGCACAGCCACTCCTCCAAGCACGGCCACTCCTCGACGAAGCACGGCAGCAAGACGAAGCACAGCAGCAAGACGAAGTCGACCCCCACCCCGACGGCCGACAAGTAAGATTGCCGCATGACGGTGCCCCGCCCATCTTACGGTGGCCGGGGCAACTTCGGCCCCGCGTCCCCCCGCCGCTTGATAGACTGAAGAGCGGCCAAAGAAGCGCGTCATCCCGACGATGAATGCTTCGGTTCAGTCCATCGATATAGCGCATTGGATTCAAATTGCGCTCACCCCGATCTTCCTCATTTCGGCTATCGGAGTCACTCTCAACGTATTGACGAGCCGGCTGGCGCGCATCGTCGACCGCGCCCGGGCCATGGAAGACCGCTTGAGTTTATCGGAGCATCGATCCGAGAGCCGGGGACTTCACGACAAGCTCCTCGTGCTGGCGCGGCGCGCCAAATGGATCAACGCCGCCATCACGCTGATCACTCTATCGGCGCTGTTCATCGCGTTCGTCGTTGTGATGCTGTTCGTGAATGCATTCTTGCGCTGGGAGCTATCGGCGTTCATCGCCATCATGTTCATCTTGTCGATGTCGTCGCTGGCAGCGGCGCTGCTCGCGTTCCTGATCGAAGTGCGCATTGCGACCACCACTCTGCGCATCGGCATCGAAGAGGCTTCGCGTCAGGGCGATTGAGGAACGGGCGGTGCCGAATAAGCCGGCACGCGGGCCGGTAAGACCCTAAGATTGCCGAGCGCACGGTAAGTAGCGCACTATTTTAGGCTATGGCTGCGGGAGGGCACCATGCGTCGAATATTGTTGTATTGCGTAGCGCTCATCGCGGCCGGCGCGGCGATCGATGCGAATGTGGCGCTCGCCGGCGGCCAGATGATGCCCGGAGGCCAGGGCCAACCGAACGGGCGACCGACCACCTCGATGGGCCAGCCCGAGGAACCGATGAGTACCTCGTCGTCGGGCGAAAAGCCGGAAGTGGCGGCGAAAAAGGCCTTCACCGCAGCCATGAAAGCACTCAATAAGGCCAAGGAGTTCGAGGCGATGGCCGCCGCCGCGCCGAATGCAGACAAGAAGGCCAAGGCGCTGGAGAAAATGGACGACGACTACAACAAAGCTTTGGACCTATTCACCGAGGCCTTGAGCAACAAGGGCGATATGGTCGAGGCGTGGGACAACGTCGGCTACGTGCACTTGCGGCTCGGTGCGTATGCCGAAGCCGTCGATGATTACAATCACGTTCTGGCGCTCAAGCCCGATCTGCTCGAGGCGGTAGCGCACCGCGCCGAGGCCAATCTCGCGCTCGACCGGTTGGCGGACGTCAAGGTCGCCTATGTGGAGCTTTTCACGCATGCTCCCAATTTGGCCGACCAGCTATTACGGGCCATGCATAAGTGGCTGGCCGACCATCGTGATGACACCCGCGGGATGCGTCCAACGGACGTCGCCGCATTCGACACATGGCTGCAGGAGCGCGATACGGTCGCGCAACAATCCGCAGCGCCCCCGCACTAGCGCGCTGCACCGGCCCTGAGCGCTTCGATTTCCAAGCGCAACTGTGCGACCGATTCTTCGAGTTGAACGAGACGTTGAGCGAAGCTCGCGCTCTCGGGCGGGGTCTGCGGAGCTTCCGCGGTCTCGGGCGCCGACTCGATCGTTCCTGAAAACAAATGGGCATAGCGGTATTCGCGAGCCCCGGGGGCGCGCGGCAGGCGGGCGATGAAGGGGCCGTCCTCGCGCGACATCAGGCCCGCGAGAGCCGACTCGACCGCGTTGGCATCGGCGAATTCGCACAATCTGGCGGTGCGCGAACGCAATTCGCCGGGGGTCTGCGGCCCGCGCAGCAGCATCACGCAAACAATGCCGAGTTCTTCCCTCGAGAATCTCAGCGAGCCGAATTCGGTATTGCAGAATCGGTGTTTGTACTTCGTGACGCGCCCGCCGTAACCGGCCGATCTGTCGCTCACCATGTGCTTCTTCATCAGCGAATCCACGGTTTGCTGCACCACGAATTCGGGTAATTCGAGTACCGGGTCACGGTTCGTCTTCTGATTGCACGCATTGGTGAGGGCGTTGAGCGACAACGGATACTGATCCGGCGTCGTGATTTCCTTCTCGATCAGGCAGCCAATTACGCGCGCTTCGTTCGCCGAGAATTCAATGTTCATATCGATTCGTTTCTGTTGGACCGGAATGATCCGGCGTGACCGATAGGGTAAGATGGCCTGCTCATGAGCACAATTCAATTGTTGTCGGAGCATGGCTGCTACGGCGGCGTGCAGCAATTCTATAAACACGCCTCGCATGAAACGCGCGCTACGATGAGGTTCTCCGTGTACCTGCCGCCGCAGTCGCGAACGGCGAAGGTGCCGGTACTGTTTTTTCTGGCCGGGCTTACTTGCACCGAAGAGACGTTCCCGATCAAGGGTCATGCACAATACCTCGCCGCCGAATTGGGACTCATGCTGGTGGCGCCGGACACCAGCCCGCGCGAACCGCGCTTGCCGGGCGATGCGGATAATTGGGATTTCGGCCAGGGCGCCGGGTTCTATGTGGATGCGACTGAGGCTCCATGGTCGACGAACTACCGGATGTACAGCTATGTGACTCGCGAGTTGCCGGAGGTGGTGGCGGCGAATCTGCCCGCACTTGCCGGGGTCGCCGGGATATTCGGCCATTCGATGGGAGGGCACGGGGCCTTGACGTGCGCGCTGCGAAATCCTTTGCGATACCGATCGGTGTCCGCATTCGCGCCGATTGCAGCGCCGCGACAATGCCCCTGGGGACAAAAGGCATTTACGAACTACCTCGGCAAGGACAGCGGAACGTGGGGCGAGTACGATGCCAGCGATTTGGTGGCGCGCAAGCGGTTTCCAGGCCCGATCCTGATCGATCAGGGCACCGCGGACCAATATCTGGTCGAGCAGCTACAAATCGAGAAGTTTTCGACCGCCGCCGCCAAGTCGGGCCAATCGCTCAATTTGCGGATGCAGCCGGGCTATGATCACGGCTATTACTTCATTCAAACCTTCATGGCTGATCATTTGCGCCACCACGCGGCTTTTCTGAAAAAATAGCGCCGGTGGCATCGCGGACGCTATCGCGAGATCACCGGCACCGAGGTGATCTGTCCGTCGAAGTCGGTCCATACGTGCTGCGCAAAATCGTACAGCTTGCAGCGCCGCACGGTATTCCAATAGTAGCGCCAAGAAAAAACCTGCGAATTCAACCGCTCATCCAGTGTGGCGCTGAGCCGGGCCTGTGCCTCTTTGAGACGGTACAGAGGAATACCCATGTTAACGTGATGCGCGCCATGCTCTAGTATGTAGTGGATCATGCCGTCCAGCGGCCGTGCGAGCTTGACGTGTACGGTAGTGGTGGCGTAGCCCACATTGGCGCTCCATTCGTCGCGGCGCTCGTACCACGCCACGCGCGGATGAGTGTGCTGCACGTAGATCACGAAGCCCATCAGGCAATTCCACAAGAAAAACGGTACCGCGAATCCGAAGATCAACAGCGACCAGATGGATCTGCCGCTGTACATGCCCCAAACCACCAGGCCGCCGATCCAGAGGAGGCCGAACACGGACACCAAAATGCTGTCCCACGTGTAGCTGATGCGCCGAGTAGCCACGTGTCTGCGGGCCGGGAAGTATAATTTCTTCCACCACATCTCCACCATGTAGTAAAACCCCTGACCGACACCGCTGCGGTAAATGTGCTCCAACCGGCGGCGAATCCACGATAGGCGCGCAAATTCGTGCGGCGAGTAGGGCGCCCATACGTAGTCACGGCCCTTTAAATTGGTGAAACCGTGATGCGCGAGGTTATGGCCGATTTCCCACAGGCTGTACGGCGTCAGGGACGGCAGAAATGCGATCCTGCCGATCCATTTATTGAGCAGCTGATTGGGGGTGTAGGAGCCATGGCAGGCATCGTGACCGATCACGAACAAGCGCGCGATCCATAGCGCCGCCACCAACGAAGCGAACACCTTGACCCACCACGATTCGACGACCAGCAAACTCGCGATGGCGATCACCAGCACCAGCCAGTCCAACAGAAACCACACGATGGGCGTCGCAAACTGCTTTACCGTGAATGGTTGCAGAAGTTTCTGAAGTTTGAACCGAGATCTATCCTCGGCCGGCGAATTAGCGGCACCGCCCGGAGGCGTCGAAGGTGTGCGCATTTGAGAGAAAGCTCCGGCAGCACGCGACGTAAGAGTTCAATTATACGCCTAACTCGCAGCGCTCGCATAGGAACTCGAGTCAGCCTATTTCGGCCTCGGGCCACAGCAATACCCCTAAATGCTCGCAGGCCTCGATCAGGGCCGTCGCAGCCTCCCGGGTACTGGCGTCGAGCCGACGGTCGTGGGTGAGCAGCCATGTGAGCCGCGCGCGGCGCGATCGCGCCGACGGTTCGCTGTCGAACAGGGCAGGGAACAAGCCGAGCGCATCGACGAATTCACGCATGGGTGCGCTTTGTGGCGCACTCGGCGCCGGAGAGAGCAAGAGCTTCAGCCACGTCACGCAGCGCTTGGCGAGGCCCGCGCGCGTAATACCAAGACTGGTGCGGCGACGCGTTTCCCCGTCCGCCAAAGAGTCCGCCAGATTGCGATAGCGCTCGACCGCGAAGTCGTCCGCCGGCAGCGCCGGGCTTGCATCGGACAACACCGAGCGCAACAAGTCCGCCAGCAGCAGCGCCAGCGCTTCGGCCAAGAAACGCTGGCTCTGATCCGGGTCCGGTCGAGACAACTCGGCCCAGACCTTCGGCCCGCCCAGTCGCCTGGCGTTCGGTGAATTGGACATGCTCCCAGTGTAGCGGCTCCGTAGCCCATCGCAACTGTGTCAATATGCGACCACATTCACCGATGGGCACTCATGTTCCGTAAATGAATCCGCGGCGATCGATTTCATGGTGCCAGGGGCCTTGAGGTGGGTTCCAGGCGGGTCACTGCTCGATTGAGCATGTCATTGCACGCCGTCAGCGTGCGACGCGGCGGCAAGCGGGTGTTGAGCGACATCACTCTGAGGCTCAATGCCGGCGAGCGCTGGGCGCTGGTCGGGAATAACGGCGCGGGAAAGACTCAGTTGCTCAAATTGCTCGCCGGCGATGTGTGGCCTACGCCGACGGGCCGTGAAAAGCGCATCTACCGCCTGGGCCGCCGCGAAATCGACCTCATTGAGGCGAAGCCGCGCATCGCCTACGTGGGCGCCGAGCTGCAGGATAAATATACGCGCTACGGATGGGATCTCAGTGTCCGGGATCTGATTGCCACCGGCCTGCATGGCACGGATCTTCTGCTTTGGCCGGCAACCGCGGCGGAACGAAAAAGGGTTGCCGCGACCCTGCGCGCCTGCGGCTTCGGCCGCCTTGCGGCGCGCCGATTCTCGTCGCTGTCGTATGGACAGAAGCGGCTCGCGCTGCTCGCGCGCGCTCTGGTCCAAGAGCCCGATTGGTTGCTGTTGGACGAGTTTTATAACGGATTGGATGCGGTGTATCGACGGCGTATCGATCGAATCCTGGACGCTGCGCGTGCCGCAGGCCAGTCTTGGATTGCGGTGACCCACCGTGCGGGCGACGTCCCGCGGGGTACGCGGGGAATCATCGAGCTGGACGAGGGTCGGCTGCGCTCGATCAAGGCGCTTGGCCGCACGGCAGTCGCTCGATTGGCTCGCGGCAGCGGGCCCTGCCTCAGCCGAAAGCGACAGAGTCCCAACGGCGCTGCCGCCGTGCACCGGCGCCGCGAGGAACCGCTGCTGCTGCGGCTCGATCGGGCGGATCTCTATGTCGACTATCGTCCGGTATTACTCGATCTCAATTGGGAATTGCGCAAGGGTCAGCACTGGGCGGTATTCGGGGCGAACGGCTCCGGCAAGACGAGTTTCCTGAAGTTATTGTACGGCGATCTGTCGCCCGCCCTGGGTGGCCGCATCGAGCGCGTGGGTTTTCCCGCGGGAACGCCGATCTCCCTGTGGAAGCGCCAAGTCGGCTACGTGTCGCCGGAATTGCAGGCCGACTACGCGGTGGATGTGGCCATTCGGGATCTGGTGGCGAGCGGGCGGCATGCGAGCATTGGCCTAGCCGATGCGCCGAGCGCGCAGGATCGAAGGACCGCGGCGCGTTGGCTCAGATACTTCCGCTTAGTGTCGGTGGCCGGACGGCGGCCGCGTGAACTGTCCTATGGACAGTTGCGCCGTGCGCTCATTGCGCGAGCGTTGACCGGCCAGGCGCGCATCTTGTTGCTCGACGAACCCCTGACGGGTCTCGATCCGCGGCAACGCGCCGCCATGAAGCGCATGCTCGAGCCGCTGATGCGCAAGCAATTGACCGTTGTGATTGCCGTGCATCACGCAGAGGATCTGCCGCGCGGGATGACCCACGGTTTGCGCCTGCACAAGCGGCGCGCGTACCCCACAGATGGCTATTTTGCGACCTGAGTCGGCGGCAGCCGGGTGCGCCTTGAGCGAGACTGCGACACTCGTTCTCGGCATGGGAATCGGATTATGTCGCCTATCCTTCGGTTTGCGATCGGGTTCGCCGCGCTGGCGCTTGTCGGCTGCCAGAGCTCCAGCTACGCGGTGCGCCCGGTACCCCGCATCGCGGCCGACAGCGTCGGTAAGCCCGTCAGCCGACTTCAAGAGGCTTTCGGCGAGCCGCGCAAGATCGAGACCACTCCGACGCAGCAGATTTACGTCTGGTTCTTTGCCGAATCGCCTGCAGGCGCGCCGGTCGGATTTCACGGTTGTGAAATGGAAGTGACTGTGGACGCGCACTCCGAGCAGGTACTTGGCTATTCACTGTCGAACATCGGTTGGTCCAAATGCGGGGAAGTGCAGCGCAAGATCCGCGTGGCGGAGCGCTAGAGTTGGGCCGCGGTGCCTGCCGCGCTCGATGAGTCCGCGCGCGTCCGCGTCGCGGGCGCGAATTTATGCTAAAATTAACGCCTACGAAAGCTGTCCCAAACTTTGCCGATGCGTTGGGAGGCATGCCATGTGGCCCATACGCCGATTTAGACAACCCGCCTTAATTTGCCTCGCGGCCATCTTGCTTGCCGCATGCGGACAGCGAGAGCCCGCACAGAAAATGCTCAACGACATCGACGCCGCGGTGAATGCGGCCTCATCCGAGGCTGCCAAATATGTGCCCGAGCGGCTGATCGATGTGCAGACCAAGCTCGGTGATCTAAAGGCGGCTTTCGGCAGGCAGGACTACAAGGCGGTGGTCGCGGCCGCGCCGCCCGTACTTCTCGAAGCGCAGGGCCTGGCAAGCGAGGCTGCCGCGAAGAAAGCCGACGCAATGCGGATGCTGAACGATCAGTGGACCTCGTTGTCGGCTGCGGTGCCGGGGTCCATGAGCGCGATCCACAACCGCATCGATCTGTTGAGCAAGAAATCCAGCCGGAAACTGGCCAAGGGAATCGATCTGAATGCGGCGAATTCGGGTTTGGACGATGCGACGTCGATGTGGTCGAAGGCGCAAGGGGCATTCGGCAACGGCAACATGGACGAGGCCGTGAAGGCGGCCAAAGATGCCAAGGCCAAGCTCGATGCTGTGGCGGCGAGCTTGAAAATGGATCTGCCGTCGTAGGCGGCGTACTTAAAGCGCCAGAGTGCCTTCGCTCACGATGATCGCATTGCCGCCGATGTGCGCGGCGATCAGGCTTCCCTGGTCGATCTCGAGCTTGACGCTGACCCGCCCCGGCCGCTTCATCTGTCGGCCTTGGTGTCCGACGAAGCCCGTTGACTGCTTGCCGAATTGGCCTAGCTCGAACAGATAGGATGCGAGCATCGCGTGCGCGTTTCCGCTGACCGGATCCTCCGGTATTCCGAGTGCGGGACAGAACATGCGGGATTCGGTCGATAATTCATCCGTCCCCGCACCAGGGTTCAAGCCAAAGACGAAAAATCCCTCGGTACCGAGTTCCGCCCCGATCGAAATCAGGGTCTCGAAATTCGGGGCGATTGCGTCCAAGGCGCGAGGATCGCCGATTGGCACGAGCAGGCGGCTGCTGCCTTTGTGGGCGATGCGTGCGGGCATTACCTCGTGCAGTTGAATTGCCGGAAGCCGCAGCGCTTCGGCGACGCGCAGCGTGGTTTTGAACGGCAGCGGGTTGTCCAGTTCGGGCATGGATTGCCGAAATTCGAAGATTGTCTCGCTGCCCGTGGGCTGCCGGAATTCATGCGCACGAACCTCGATGATCCCGGTCCCGGAATGTTGCCGCACGGGCCCGTGGGCGCGTCGACCGAGCGCGAGCAACACGGCGTGGGCGGCAATGGTCGCGTGTCCGACGAATGGCACTTCCTTGCGCGCATTGAAGAATCGCAGGCGGACGTCGTGGTCCGGCGCGGTGGCTGCGAGTACGAACGCCACCTCGGCGTGCGCGAATTCGCGTGCGACCGACATCATGGTGGCGTCGCTTTGCCCGTCCGCATCGAGCACCACAGTCGCCGGGTTCCCGGTGAAGCGGGTGCGAGTGAATGCATCTACCTGAAAAATTCGCAAGCGAGTCTCCACGGCCGATGCGGGAGTTTTGCACGCATCTGCGCGCCAGGCTACACTTCCGGCGACCTTTTGGGGTGGACCGTACGGGCCTGAGACGCGGTAGGTCGGCAAAACGACGCCCGCGAACCCATTGAACCTGATCCGGTTAGTACCGGCGTAGGGAGCAGGTATCCATGCTCGACGAATTCGAGGTACAGCTCGTGGCCGCGTGGCATGGCACGGGTTGGATCGAAATCATCGCGGCGGCGCTCGCGGTAGCCTATTTATTGCTGGCGATTCGCCAATCAATTCTTTGTTGGGTGGCCGCATTCATTAGCTCCTGCCTGTACGTGTGGGTGCTGTTCGGAGCGCGCCTGTATATGGAATCGGCGCTCAATGGGTTCTATGCGGCGATGGCCGCATACGGCTTTTTGCAGTGGAGGGAATCCACAGGCTCGGTTGCCGTCAAGGTTCACCGCTGGCCTCTGACGCGCAATGCGTTCGGTACCGCGGGCATCATCGCATTGTCGACGGTGAGCGCTTATCTTCTGCGCCGATTCACCCACGCTGCCTGGCCGTTCATGGACTCCTTGGTCGCCTGGGCGAGCGTGTTCGCCACTTTCATGGTGGCACGCAAGGTGTATGAAAACTGGCATTGGTGGCTGGTCATCGATTCGGTGAGCCTTTGCCTCTATTTCACGCGACGCCTCTACCTCACGACGCTGCTGTTCGCACTGTACCTCGCGTTGATCATCGTCGGTATGCGCGAATGGCGGCGCAGCCTTCGAATCGCGGCCCATGCGGCCTAGCGATCTGCGGGAGATCGCCGAGCGCTATGTGCCGGGGTCGGGTGCACTCGCGATCCAGCGCCTTGAGTCGGGTCTGGTCAACGACAGCTACCGCGTGGCGCGCGGCGACCGGCTGTATTCATTGCGTGTTCCGACGCCCTACGCAGCCGAGCTCGGCATCGATCGGGAGTGGGAATGCCGGGTGCTGGGGTGTGCGGAGGCGGCCGGTTTGGCACCGACGGTCGAATGCTGCGAGCCGCGCCAAGGCATTCTGGTCGCGCGCTGGGTGGCCGGGGGGGCATGGACGCCCGCGCAAGTGCGCCATTCGGACAATATCGAATGCATCGCGCAACTCGCACGACGCATTCACGCGCTTCCCGTGCCGCAAGGGGCGCGCATGATGAACCCGGCCGCGTGGATCGCCCACTATCGGGACGCGCTGGTCCGGCACGACCCGCGCGCGGTTCGCCGGCCGATCGGTGCGGGGCTGCCCGGGCGCCCGCAATCCGCCGCGGATGCGCGTCTTGGCGCACTCGCCTCGTTGCCTCCGGCCGCGCCCGTGCTGTGCCACAGCGATCTGCACCCGCAGAACGTCGTATTCGGCGCGCATGGTCCGGTCTTGCTCGATTGGGAATATGCCCACGTTTCGGACCCGCTGTGGGATCTGGCGGGATGGTCCTGCAACAACGACCTTTGCGCCGATACCAGGCGATTGCTGCTCGCGGGCTATCTGGGCCGGCAGCCGAGCTCCGAAGACTGGGCGCGTCTCGAGCAGCTGGTTTGGCTGTATGACTACGTATGTTTGCTGTGGTGCGAGGTTTACGCAAAGCTGCGGCCGGATGTCCCCGGCGACGCCATATCCGCCCGGGCGCAACTGCTGGCGCAGCGCCTCGACGCAAACCCGCGGTAGTCGGCAGGGTAAAGATCCGGCAAAATACCCCGTTTTGTGGCGAGCCTCCGAAGGGGGATTCGGCATTGGAAAATTCGGTGCAATGGAGAGGTCAATGGCGAGGATGATCGTGGTGGATCGTGACGGCAAGGAACACGAGATCGAGGCTAAACCCGGCCTCAAGTTCATGGAAATCTTGCGTGAACTCGACTACGGCGTCGCCGCTATTTGCGGGGGCTTGTGTTCCTGCGCGACCTGTCATATCTACATCGACGAGAGTTGGGCCGCCCGCCTGCCGAAACCGCAGAGCGATGAGCTGGAATTGCTCAAGGAGATCTCCGATTTCCGGGAAGGCACGTCCCGCTTATCCTGCCAGGTCGAGTTCACCGACGCGCTCAGCGGCATCAAAGTGGCGATAGCCCCCGACACCTGATCGCGTCACTTTTTCTCGGTTTGACGCCGCACCGCGTCCTGGGCGGCGGCAATCGCGGCCGGATCCCCCAAAAACCGCCGGCTGAGCGGTTGCATTCGCTCGTTCAGCTGATAGAGCATCGGAATGCCGGTCGGGATATTGAATTCGACGATCTCGCTTTCCGATAACCGATCCAGCATTTTGACCAGGGCGCGCAGCGAATTGCCGTGCGCAACCAGGAGCACGTTCTTGCCGGCTCCGAGCTGCGGAATGATCCGAGTTTCCCACAACGGCCGTACGCGTTCCAAAGTGTCCTTCAGAGATTCCGTCGCAGGCAGCAATTCCGGAGCGAGATCGGCATAGCGCGGATCGAATCGCGGATGCCGCGGGTCATCCAGCGACAACGCGGGAGGAGCGACGTCGTAGCTGCGGCGCCAAAGCTTGACCTGAGCATCGCCGTGCTTTTCCACGGTCTGGGCTTTGTTGAGCCCCTGCAGGGCGCCGTAGTGGCGTTCATTGAGCCGCCAACTGCGCTCGACCGGAATCCACATCCGATCGGTGGTATCGAGCATCAGCCACAGGGTTCGAATTGCGCGCTTCAATACCGATGTGAATGCGATCTGCGGCTCGAGTTTCTCGCTCAAGAGTTGGCGGCCGGCGAGGGTGGCTTCCCGGCACCCGAGGTCGGTCAAATCGACGTCATGCCAACCCGTGAACAAATTCTCGAGATTCCACGTGCTTTGGCCGTGGCGGACCAGAATCAGCTTTCCAGGCACCGTCGAGCCCTCCTTTTCAATCCCGCGCAAGCCGCCGCACGGCTTGCAGAGCAACGGAAAGCGCCGCGAAATCCGGCGCCGAGCCGCTGCGCAAATCGACGACGATCCGTTTGAGCGCGTCCACAGCCGGCGGATGGCGCTCGCCCCACCGATCCACGCGCGCTCCCGGGTCGCGGCCCTTGCATTTGAGCGCCGCGCCGGTGATTTTGCGCTGCAGGCCATAGAGGTTGTCGCGCAGCGTGGCGCGCGCAACCGCCTGCCAGTGCCCCTCGACCGGCAGACCCTCGATCTGCTCCTTGATCCAGGTGAGCCCCATGCGTTCGCCGATCTCGAAATACGCCTTCGCCGCGTACAGTACCGCGACGCGGGCTTCCATGGCCGATTCCACCAGATCCAGTGAACAGGGAAGCGTCTCCAGCGAGGCGATGCGCGCGGCGAGCTGTTCGGGCACGCGATGTTCGATCAATTGCGCGCGCGTGACGTTGAGGTGCGCGCCGGTGCTCGCGGAAACCACCGTGCCGATCTCGTGCCACAGTTCGGCGACCGGCGCGGCGTAGCGGCGCACCGCGCGCTCGATGTCGAGGTTCGCGCGTTGATGCTCGAGCAGCCAATAGCTCATATGGCGCAGCAAACGGGCGGTTTGCAACATGGCGGTGTATTGGACGTTTGCCGGTATGCGATTGTCGAGCGCCTCGATTTGCGCCCAGATGTCGCGTACCGCGAACACCTCGCGCGCGATCGTGTAGGCACGCGCGATGGCAGCCGGATCGGCACCGGTATCGTCCTGCGCTCGAACCGGAAACACCGGGCCCATGCGGTTGATCAGGCTGTTGGTAATGGATGTGGCGATGATCTCGCGGCGCAGGCGATGACGCTTCAAGCGCGCAGCGAAGCGCTGGTGCACGGGACCGGGAAAATAGCGATTGAGCTCGGCGGACAGATAAGGATCTTCCGGCACGTTCGAATTGATCAGCGCCTTGTACAACCAAATCTTGCCGTAACTCAATGTGATGGCGAGTTCGGGGCGTGTAAGTCCCTCGCCGGCCTTGCGGCGCTCCGCGAGTTCCTCCGCGGAAGGCAGGAACTCCAAGGAACGATTCAAATCCCCGGAGCGCTCCAGAGCGCGGATCACGAACGCGCTCTCGCTCAGTCGCTCCTTAGACTGAAACTCGCTTGAGCTGATCGCCTGGCTCTGCAGGTAATTGTTGCGCAAAACCAGCGCCGCCACTTCATCGGTCATTTGCTTGAGCAGCCGATCGCGCGCCGCGCGGCTGATTTCGCGCGCGCGCACGGCGCCGTTCAACAGAATCTTCAGATTCACTTCGAGGTCCGAGGTGTTCACGCCCGCGGAATTGTCGATGAAGTCGGTGTTGAGCCGGCCGCCGCGGCGTGCGTATTCGATGCGTCCGAGTTGCGAAAATCCGAGATTGCCGCCTTCACCGACGACTTTGCAGTTGAGCGCGGCGGCATCGATGCGCACCGCGTCGTTGCTGCGGTCGCCGACCTCGCCGTGGCTTTCGCCGCTCGCCTTGACGTAGGTGCCGATGCCGCCGTTCCACAACAAATCGACGCGAGCTTTCAGGATCGCCTTGATGACCTCGTTCGGCGCGACTTCGGCCGGCACGTCGAGCAAAACCTGTGCCTCGCGCGAAAGCTTCAGGGTCTTGGCGCTGCGCGAGTAGACGCCGCCGCCTTTAGAGATCGCCGCGCGCGAGTAATCCTCCCAGGAGGAGCGCGGCAGGCGAAACAGCCGTTCGCGTTCCCGGTGCGAGCGCTCAGCATCGGGCTGCGGGTCGAGGAAGATGTGGTGATGATTGAACGCCGCGATCAGCCGAATGTGCCGCGACTGCAGCATGCCGTTGCCGAATACGTCGCCCGCCATATCGCCGATCCCGGCGACGGTGAAATCCTCGTTTTGAATGTCGATGCCGATTTCGCGGAAATGGCGTTTGACGCACTCCCAGGCGCCGCGCGCGGTGATCGCCATCTTCTTGTGATCGTAGCCGGCCGAGCCGCCGGACGCGAAGGCATCGCCCAACCAAAAGCCGTATTCCTCGGCGATCGAATTGGCGATGTCGGAAAATGTCGCAGTCCCTTTGTCCGCCGCGACCACCAGGTATGGGTCGTCGCCGTCATGTCGCACGACTCGGTCGGGGCTGACGATCTTGTCATCGACGATATTATCCGTTAGATCCAGCAAGCCTCGAATCAGCGTTCGGTAGCACGCAATCACCTCGGCATGTTGCGCGTCGCGGTCGCCGCTCGTCGCGCGCCTGACGACGAATCCGCCTTTGGCGCCCACCGGCACGATCACCGTATTCTTCACTTGCTGCGCTTTCATCAGCCCGAGTATTTCGGTGCGAAAATCCTCGCGCCGATCCGACCAACGGATGCCGCCGCGCGCCACCAGCCCCATGCGCAGGTGCAGCCCCTCCATGCGCGTCGAAAACACGAATACCTCGAACATCGGTTTGGGCAGCGGCAGTTCATGCAATCTTTGGCTCGCTATTTTGAGGGAAAGATAATCCTTGGAGTGACTCGACACCCCGGTCAGGTAAGCGTTGGTGCGCACCGTGGCCGAAATCGCATTCCACAGGGCGCGCAGGATTCGATCCTCATCGGAGCGTGTGACCTGTTCCAGCTTCGCGCGGATTTGTTGACCGAGCCGGCTGAGTGCGCCGCGCCGCGTCGAACCGGGAATATCCGGGTTGAACCGCGCCACAAACAGGTCGGCCAGATGCCGAGCAATGCCCGCATTGTTCGTCAGCACTTGCGCGATGTACCCCAAGCTGAAAGGCAGGCCGGTCTGCAGAAGGTAGCGGCAATATGCGCGCAGCACCGTCACGATGCGCCACGACGCGCCGGCCGCAAGCGTCAGTTGGTTGAACCGATCGTTGTCCATGTGGCCGGTCCACACGGCGGTGAAGGCGCTCTTGATATCGCCTTCCATGATTTCGAATTTGTTGGCCGGTGTGCCCTGAACGACGAGTTCGAGGTCTTGAATCCAAGCGCGGCGCCCGCCGGAGAATTCCAGTCCGTACGGCCGCTCGGCGATTACCTTGAGCCCCATGTTCTCGAGCATGGGCAATAAGTCGGAGATCGGGATGGATTGCTGGCCGCGGAATATTTTTAGAAAAAAGGTGTCCTTGCGGCGCGGGTCGGACCGATAAATATCCAGATGCAGCCGCTGCGGCTCCTTTTCCACCGCTTCGAGGAAGGTCACATCGTGCGCGCCGGCTTCGCCCGGAAAATCTTCGGTGTAGGCCGCGGGAAACGCCTGCGCGTAAATCCCGAACAAGTGCAACGCATAGGCTTCGTCGAAGCGCGCCAGCAGGGCGGCCTTGAAGTCATCCGCCCAAGAGCGGACCGCGGTCGCGATACGCAGCTCCAAGGCATCGCTGTCGACGCGCGTCGACTCGGTCGGCAAGGTGCGGGCGACGATGTGTATCCGGGCGAGATTCGATTCGGCGATCTGCACTTGGGATTCCATGCTCAACGCCGAGAACGATTCGCTGATCACGCGCTCTATGCGTTGGCGAACCTGAGTGTTGTATTTCTCGCGCGGCACGAAAATGAGGCAGGAATAAAACCGGCGGAATGGATCGCGCCGCAGCAAGAGACGCACACGCGGCCGCTCCTGCAAGCCGAAAATTCCGGTAACGATGCGATTGAGTTCGGGCACACTCGCTTCGAACAGCTCGTCGCGCGGGAAGGATTCCAAAATGTGCTGCAGCGCTTTGCCGTCGTGGCTGTCGGGCGCCAAAGCGAAATGCAGCACCACCTGTGCGACCTTATGGCGCACCAAGGGGATCTCGCGCGGGGCGGAGTTGTAGGCCGTCGAAGTCCATAGCCCCAAAAAGCGCCTTTCGCCGATCAGCCGCCCCTTGGCATCGAAATGTTTGACGCCGACGTAGTCGAGATAGCCGGCGCGATGCACGGTGGATTGAAGGTTCGCCTTGGTCACGAGCACCAAATCACGTGAGCGGCTCTGACGGCGAATGTCGGCGGACAAGCTGCGGCTGGTATTCGGCGAGCGCTTGTGGCCACGACGCAGAATTCCCAAGCCCGTTGACTCCACGGCTACCAGTGCGTCACGCCCCTTGCCGCCGCGCAAGACGTATTCCCTGTAGCCGAGGAAGGTGAAATGCCGATCTTCCATCCATGCGAGTAGGGCCTGCGCTTCGCTCACGTCGCGCGAATCGAAGCGCGCACTCAGCGAATTCAAATCCTCCACCGTGCTTCGTGCGGCCTCGCGCATCTTGTCCCAGTCGGCACACGCCACCCTCACGTCGCGCATGCCGCGCTCGATCTCCGCGCACAAGGACTGCAGGGTCGCCGGATCGACGATCCGGTCCACTTCGACGTGCTGGAACGACTCGAGCCGATGACGCTTGCCGGCGGCCGAACCGCGCTCCTCGACGCTGCGCAGGACCCCGGCTTTATCGCGCGTCACCGCAAAGACCGGGTGCGTCAGAAAATGCAGCGTGAGGGCCCGCCGCGTCAGCGCGAGGCCGATCGAATCCACCAGGAAGGGCATATCGTCGTTCACCATCTCGATGACGGTGTGCGGCGAGCTGTAGCCGTGTTCGCGCTGCGTGGGATTGAAAACGCGAACCAGGGCTCGTCCGCGGCGCTGGCGCGCGAACATCAAGTGCGAGAGCGCCGCGGCCGCAAGCTCCTTCGGATCGCGCGCCGCGATATCCTCGGCATCGACATTGGCGTAGTACGCCTGCAAGAAGCGCTTCGTATCCTTGCCGCGCACGGACTTGGGCGTTCGGGCCGCCGCCGCTATGGCCGCGATGCTGTTGCGATACTGTTCGGGGCTCGCTTGATGCATGGTCGAGTCCTAGCGGTTACTCCGGATATTCGAGATCGCGAATGACGGCGGCCAAGAACCGGCAGGCTTCGCCGCCGGTGATGCAGCGGTGATCGAAGCTCAGCGACAGTGGCATGCGCCGGTGCACCGCCACGGTGTCGCCGACCGCCACCGCATCTTTTCGGACCTTGCCTGCACCCAAAATCGCCACCGCCGGCGGCACTACCAGGGGGATGCCGTAGCGGCCGGCGAGCGTGCCGAAGTTCGACAGCATCAAGGTAAAGTCGCGTAGATCTTCCGGCGTGGTGCTGCGTTGGTGCGCGGCGTCCTTCTGCTCGGCGATTGCCGCCCGCAGCTCCTCCGGTCTCTTTTCTTGGATGTTGCGCACTACCGGCACGATCAGTCCCGCCGGCGTATCGACGGCGATCGCGAGATCGATGTGCTTGAGAAGAATCCGCGAATTGCTGGCCGCATCGTACCAGGCGTTCAAGGCCGGCTCGGCCCGCCAAGCGCTGATCATCGCGCGTATGAGCCGCAGCATGTAATCGCCGCGCTGCGACCATGCATGGATGTCGGCGTCGTCGCACACCGTGCTCAATGGGATTTGCTGCCGCGACAGCGACATGCTGTGCGCCATGGCGCGCCGTGCGCCGCGCAGCGGTTCTGCGGTGGCGCCGGCCGGAACGGCTAGAGCGCGATGATTGCCATCCGGTCGCGACTGCGACTGCGCAGAGTTCATTTGCGCGTGCGCCAGAACGTCTTCCAATTTGATCAATCCGCCGGGTCCGCTGCCGGGAATGTCGGCCAGATCGATCCCGAAGCGGCGAGCCAGCGCACGAGCCATCGGGACCGCGCGGTTGCGGGCGGCAATGCCGCTGCGTGCCCGACCGATTTTCGCCGAATCGACGTATTCTTCCTCGCTGGTGGCCGGTATGGAGCCGACCACGGTGCCGGAATCGAAATCAATGAGCGGCGCGCCGGTCGCCACGATGTCGCCGACGGCGCCGTGCAACGCCGTGACCGTGCCGCTGTAGGGCACCGGAACCTCGACCACCGCTTTGGCCGTTTCCACCGATACCATCGGCTGATCCACCAGAACACGGTCGCCCGGCTTGACGTGCCATTCGAGGATTTCGGCCTCGGCCAAACCCTCGCCCAAATCCGGAAGCTTGAATGTTGCCATGCTCGAGTCTCTAATCGGTCAAGGTGAGTTGCACTGCGTCCACGATGCGTTGCACGCAAGGAATGTAATCGTGTTCGAGCCGGAACAGCGGCATGATGGTGTCGAAACCGGTCACTCGCTGAACAGGCGCATGCAAGTCGTATAGACCATGTTCGGCCACGAGCGCGGCGATTTCCGCGCCGACGCCGACATTGCGGGCCGCTTCGTGCACGATCACGAGTCGACCCGTTTTGGCAACCGAGGCGAGAATGGTCTCGCCATCGAGCGGGCTCAAGGTTGCAAGGTCGATGATTTCGGCGCTAATGTCCCGGCTTTCGAGTTCGCCGACCGCACGCAGCGTTTCAATGGTCATGGCGCCCCAGGTCACGATGGTGACATCGCTCCCCTCGCGCAAAATGAAGCAGTGATCGAGAGGCAGAGCTTGGCCATCGTCGCTCACTTCCTGGCGCATGGCTCGATACAGCCGCACGGGTTCCAAGAACATCACCGGATCGGGATCGCGAATCGCGGCCAGCAGCAAGCCGTAAGCGCGCGCCGGCGACGAAGGGCACACCACCCGAATGCCAGGAATGTGACAGAGCATGGTTTCGGTGCTTTCCGAGTGGTGTTCGGGCGCGTGGATGCCGCCGCCATGCGGCGTGCGGACGACCACCGGGCAGGTCAAGCGTCCGCGCGTGCGATAGCGCATGCGCGACATGTGGTTGACGATCTGATCGAGCGCCGGATACATGAATCCCATGAACTGAATCTCCGCCACCGGCTTCAACCCGTGCGTCGCCATGCCCACCGACATACCGGCGATGGTCGCTTCCGCCAATGGCGTGTCTTGCACCCGATCCGCGCCGAAGCGCGCTTGCAGACCGGCGGTGGCGCGAAACACACCGCCGTTGGCGCCAACATCCTGACCGATCACGACGACGCTGGGGTCATGCTGCATTTCCCAGCCGTGGGCCATTGCGATGGCTTCGACCATGGTTATTTTTGCCAATTCAATGGCCCCGGGGCTTGGCGCCATATTTGCGCGCGACGGCGCGTTGCTCGCGCAGGTGCAGGGGCAATTCAGCGAACAAGGTGTCGAACATGGCGTCGGTCGACTGCTTCGGTGTATTCAAGTATTCGTTAACCGCGGCATCGACTTCACGGCTGCAGTCCTTGAGCAGGGCCTGCTCCTCGGCTTCGGTCCAGGCGCCCGTGTTACGCAGATACTGGCGTATGCGAATCAAGGGCTCAAGAGCCCATGCCTGCTTGACTTCCTCGGGGCTTCGATAACGGCTGGCGTCGTCGGCGGTGGTGTGGTCGCTCAAGCGATAGGTGAGGGCTTCGATCAGGCACGGACCTGCGCCGCGCCGCGCCGCGCCGAGCGCCTCGCCAACCGTTTCGCGCACCGCAAACACATCGTTGCCGTCCACCTGAACCCCGGGAATTCCGGCAGCGACGGCCTTTTGTGCCAAGGTTTGCGTCGCCGTTTGCTGGGCCACGGGAACCGAGATAGCCCAACCGTTGTTCACGATCACGAATACCACCGGCAGCGTGCGTGCCCCGGCCAAATTGAGCGCCTCGTAGAAAGCGCCTTCCGAGGTGCCGCCGTCGCCGATGTAGGCGAGGGCGCAGCGCGCCTCTTGGCGCAGCTTGAACGCCATGGCCGCGCCGGCCGCATGCAAGGTTTGGGTGGCGATCGGCACGCACCAGGCAAAATCGTGCTTGGGGCGGCCGAAATCGTTGCCGCGTTCGTCGCCGCCCCAGTACAGCAAGATCTCCTTCATGGTCACGCCGCGCCATAGCTGCGTGCCGAACTCGCGGTACACCGGCGCCAGCACGTCCTCCGGCTGCATGGCCGCTCCCACCCCGATGTGTGCGGCTTCATGGCCGAGCGACGACGGATAGGTACCGAGCTGTCCGGTGCGCTGCAAATTCACGGCTTTGGCGTCGAACACCCGCACCCGCGTCATCGCCTGATACATGCGCAACACCTCGCCACGGTCAGCGGCGAAATTCGGCAGCGGCGCCACGATTTCCCCACGAGGGTCGAGTATCTGTTTGTAGTCGATCTTGAATTCGGCAACCGTCCGCATATGCGAATTATGCCAGGGCTTGCGCGGCAGCGCTTCAAGCACGGTGCGCACCGGCGAGATAGCGCTGCGTTTGCATCTCGACGAGCCGGCTGGCGGCACGCTGGAAATCCATCTGAAGCCGCTCGCCGCGATACAGCGCGTCGGGCTGAGCCGCGGCCGATACCACGATCTTGACGCCGCGATCGTACAACTCGTCGATCAACATGATGAAGCGGCGCGCAGCGTCCTCGTGCAAATGCGTGAATTCGGGGATGTTCGCAATGAATAGCGTGCTATACCGGCGTGCGAGCTCGATGTAATCGTTCTGGCTGCGCGGTCCTTCGCATAGTTCGCTGAAATCGAACCAGGCCATGCCTGGACCGGTGCCGGCCGCGTGCAGCGCGCGGCCTTCGATGGCAAGTGTCGTGGGCCCCGCGGTGGATCGGCCGGCGAGCGCGGCGAAGCGCGCCGCGAGCGCCGCCGGCGTGTCGGGCAGATTGGCATCCAGGTAGGTCGGCGCCCTTTCGAGCTCGCGCAGCCGATAGTCGATGCCGCCGTCCAGGTGCAGAATCTCGGTATGGGCCTCGATGAGCGCAATGGCGGGCAAAAATCGTTGCCGCTGCAGCCCGTCCTCGTACAACTCCTGCGGCGCAAGATTCGAGGTTGCGATGAGGGTCACTCCGCGGCGGAACAGCTCCGTGAAAAGTCCGCCGAGAATCATCGCATCGGCGATGTCCGCGACGAAGAACTCGTCGAGACATACGACATGGGTGCGGGCGGCCATGACCCGGGCCACCCTTTCCAAGGGCCGCGCGCGGCCCTGGATGCCGGCGAGCTCGGCGTGCACGCTGCGCATGAATCGGTAGAAGTGCCAGCGCTGCGCCCGCGGCGTGGCCAGCGAAGCGAAAAACCAATCCATCAGCAGCGTTTTGCCCCGACCGACGCCGCCCCAAATGTACAGGCCGCGAGGGGCGTCGACGGCTGCGCCGGATGGCAGCCAAGGAATCCGCGAGCGCAGGTTTCGCAGCAATGCAGGCGGGCGGCGCAGCTCCTCTGCCAAGGCGGTAAGGCGCGCGGCTGCCGACTGTTGGGTGGCGTCGAACTGAAATCGTCGAGCGGTCACCTCCTCGCTCAAGCGCGCGCTCACCGTCTTGGGCTCGCCGTTCACGAAGATTGCCGTTACTTGGTTTACGGCTCTGTGCTACAGGCTTTGGTAGTTCGGGCCGGAACCGCCCTCGGGCGTGGTCCAGGTGATTTGGTCGGTGTAGGGTTCCTTGATGTCGCAGGCCTTGCAATGCACGCAATTCGACGCATTGATTTGCAGTTTCTTGCCGCCGGCCCCGTCCGGGATCATTTCGTAGACGTTGGCGGGACAAAAGTTGGTGCAGGGGTTGCCGAATTCGGCGGCGCAGCGCGTAGCGCACAGCGATGTGTCGGCAACGCGCAGATGCACCGGTTGACTTTCATCGTGCGTGGTCGAGGCAAAGAACACGAACGCGACCCGGTCGCGCGGCGGCAGCTCCCGGTCGCCCCACTCGCGGTCGGGCGAGGTGTATTGGTCCAAGCGTTTGAGCGCCCGGTCGTCGGCGTGATTGGCAAGGGTCCACGGAGCCGCGCCCCTGGTCACGTAGGTTTCAAACGCTGCGTTGGCAAGTCCAAACCACAGGCCGCGATTGAATCCCGGACGAATATTACGAACCTTGTACAGTTCGCGGCCGCCGGGCGATGCGCGCCAGCGCGCGTCGAAGCCCTCGCTGCTGCCGGTTTCGGCATAGTGCTCGGCGGCAGTCATGCCGGAGCGGATCGCCTGATGAATCCCTTTGATCTTCGGCGTGTTGAGCGTTCCGCCGGCATCGCCCACCAACATCGCGCCGGGCATTTCCAGCTTGGGCATCGATTGATAGCCGCCTTCGATCACCGTGCGTGCGCCGCCCGCGATGATCTCGCCGCCCTGCAACAGCACCTTGATCTGCGGATGATTCTTGTACTGCTGGAAGGCCTCGAAAGGCTTGAGCCGCGGATCCTCGTAATCCAAACCCACGACGAATCCCAGGTACACACGATCGTTGCCGAGGTGGTAGAGAAAACTGCCGCCATACGTGCGGTTGTCGAGCGGCCATCCCACCGTATGTTGAATCAGGCCCGGCTGCACCCGCCCCGGCGGCAACTGCCAGAGCTCCTTGAATCCCAGGCCGTAGGTCTGCGGCGATTTGCCGGCATCCAGCTTGAAGCGCCTGATCAGCTGCTTGGACGTGCTGCCGCGGCAACCTTCGCAAAACATGGTGATTTTCGCGTGAATCTCCGGTCCTAGCGCAAAATTCGGTCCGGGCTCGCCGCTTTTATCCAGCCCCATGTCGCCGATGCGCACGCCTTTGACGGCGCCGGAGGAATCAAATAAGGCTTCGGCGGCGGCAAAACCGGCGAATACGTCGACGCCGAGCTTCTCCGCTTGCGCCCCGAGGATTGGCACCAGCTGGCCGAGCGAGATGATGAAATTGCCGTGGTTCACCATTTGCGGTGGCGTGATCGGCACCCGGTAGCGCTTGCTGCGGGTCAGAACGAAGAATTCATCGCGCGTCGCCGGCACGCAAATCGCGGGCGCGTGCTCCCGCCATTGCGGCAGCAGTTGGTCGAGAGGCCCCGGTTCCAAAACCGCGCCGGACAGCGAATGCGCGCCCAAGCTCGCGGCCTTTTCCAGCACGCAGACGCTCAAGTCGGGTTTCAATTGTTTGAGTCGAATCGCACAGGCGAGTCCGGCAGGACCGGCGCCGACGATGGCGACCTCATACTCCATGACATCACGATGGCTTTCGATCATCGAATTCGCACCTTGCACCCCAAAAGCGATAAACGGCCGAAATACAGCGCCGTAGTACAACAAACCGCGCCAATCGGGGCAGGTCTCAGGGCGCGGATGCCCACCCCGGCTTGCGCCTGTCGAAAAATGCCCGGAAACCTTCTTGAGCTTCCGCTTGCACGCGCAAGCGCGCCAGCCGCCGGGCCATGTCGGCGGATGTCGCCGTGCGATCGTCGGTGGCGCGCGCCACGTCGCGGATCAGCCGCTTGGCCTCCGCCAGAGCGCCCGGCGCCGCCAGCAGCAGCGCTGCGACCATGCGCTCGCAACTTCGGTCGAGTTCGGCGGCCGGCGACACTTCGTGCACCAGCCGCAGCTCCTTCAGACGCTCGGCGGTGAGCGTCTCCGCCGTCAAAAAATAGCGCCGCGCCGCACTTTCGCCGATCTTGGCGAGCACGAAAGGGGAGATGACCGCCGGGATGATGCCGAGCCTCACCTCGGTGAATGCGAATTTGGCGTCGATGGCCGCGATGACGATGTCGCAGGCGCTGAGCAGGCCGATGGCGCCGCCGTAGCCGTCGCCGTTCACCCGCGCCAGCGTTGGCTTCGAGAGCGAATCCAGGGTGCCTAGGAGGGTCGTGAGCCGCTCCGGCATCGGCCAGATTGTCGTCCTCACCGGCATCCCGCTGCGCTTGCATCTCCGCGAGGTCCGCTCCCGCGCAAAAGACATCTCCGGCGCCGGTGATCTGCACGACTCGCACGGCGGGATCGCGTTCGCAGCGCTCGAGCACCGCCGTGAGCTCGACAATGGTCGCGCGGTCGAGCGCATTGCGCTTCTCGGGTCGGTTGATGGTGATGCGGGCGAAGCCCGCGGCGATGGATGTCTGGACGACATCCATGCTAAGAGATTTCCATACTAGGCAATCTCGACGGCAATGGCCGTCGCTTCGCCGCCGCCGATGCACAAGCTCGCGATACCGCGTGTCTTGCCGCGACTTTTCAGGGCATAAATCAGCGTCGTCAAGATGCGTGCGCCGGTGGCGCCGATCGGATGCCCGAGCGCACAAGCGCCGCCATTGACGTTCACTTTTGCAGCCTCCAATCCCAAATCCTTGATGGCCGCCATTGCGACCACCGCAAAGGCTTCGTTCACTTCGTACAGGTCGACGTCCGAGGCCCGCCATTGCAACTGCGCCTAGCAATTTTTGAACCGCGCCGACCGGCGCCAGCGTGAACCATTCGGGCTCGCGGGCGAAGCTCGCATAGCCCAAGATGCGCGCGAGCGGCTTCAAGCCCCGCGCCGCCGCGAGCGATTCGCGCGCCAACACGACGGCCGCCGCGCCATCCGAAATGCTCGCAGAACTGGCGGCGGTCACCGTTCCGTCCTTCTTGAAGGCCGGCTTGAGCCCGGGAATCTTCGACACATCGAGCGTCGACGGCGTTTCGTCCCGGTCGATCACGACCTCGCCCTTGCGGGTTTTGGCCGTTACCGCCGCCACCTCATGCGCAAATGAGCCGTCGGCGACGGCGGCTTGCGCACGCCGCACCGATTCGCATGCAAAATCGTCTTGGGCGCGGCGCGTGAACTCGTACTTGGCCGAGGTCGCTTCGGCAAAGCAGCCCATGAGTTGCCCATCCCAAGGGCTTTGCAACCCATCGAAGAACATGTGATCCAGGACTTCCTGGTGCCCCATTCGATAACCGGCCCGCGCCTTCGGCAGCAGGTAGGGCGCATTGGTCATCGACTCCAGGCCGCCGGCCACGATCACGCGGGCGGAACCCGCCAGAATCTGATCGGCCGCCAGCATCACGGCGCGCATGGCGGATCCGCACATTTTATTGACCGTGGTGGTGGGCACGCCGGCGGGCATGCCGGCACCCAAAGCGGCCTGGCGCGCAGGTGCTTGGCCAAGCCCGGCTGAGAGCACGCAGCCCATGATCACCTCATCGATCTCCGCGGCGCCTATCCCGGAATCAGCGATCGCGGCCTTGATGGCCACGGCTCCGAGCTGTGGTGCGGTGAGGCTCGCCAGGGCGCCTTGAAAGGCGCCGACGGGCGTGCGCCGCGCACCCAGGATGACGATAGGATCCGAACTCATGGGTTTTTATTCCGTAGGGGTTGCGTGGCGCACGAGTATAACCGCTGGGCGGGCGGGCGGCGAAATCTAGGGCGCCAGGGGCTCACCGACGGCCTCCGCGATCAGTTCGCGGCTGCGCTGCCGGGCTGCGCCGGGCTCCAAGACCTCCAAGATTTCGAAGCGAATGGGCTTGCGCCGCATCAGAAGGCTACCGCATGGCAAAACTTCGCGGGTGCCGTGTATGGCGGCTGCGACGATGCGCATTTGGGAGCGTTCGGCAGTGGCGAATGCGCCACCCTGGAATCTGCCGATATGGGGAGTCCCGTCGAATGTACCCTCCGGAAAGAACACCAGGGATTGCCCGGCGGCGGCCAACTTCCAAACGCGGCGGGCATCGGAGGCGCCTTTGTGGCGGTCGAAGCGTTCGACGAACGCGGATCCGAGGCGCCGCAGCAATAGGCTTGCGAGCGGTACGCGCACCATCTCCTTCTTGATGACGAAGGCAAAGTCGGGCGGCAATGCCGCGATGGCGACGATTCCGTCGATGTAGCTGGCGTGATTCGCGACGACCACGCACGGTTCGCGCGGCATCGCGTGCAGTCCATGGACGCGCAGCGGGATACCGGCGGCCCGGAAGAAGGCCCGCGAACACGCGCCCGCCACCCGCCGCCGAGCGCGGAGACTGGGCAGAAAGACATTGATTGTAAGAGTGATCATCCCCATTCCTATGAATAGGACGAGGCAATAGGTTCCGTAGAGGCGTTGCCTTAGAAACGGGGACGGGGCTTGTGTGATCTGGTTCTCCTTATGTTAATAGTTGCGGTTACTGTGAGACTGGTCACGCCGACTGGCAAGTACCCCTCGCATACTGCGAATAGGCAGTAGGTAAGGCACATATTGTGCGAGTTTTACCTGGGAAATTATGGTGACGGCACTCAAACGCACGGTTTTCACACGCACCTCGGGGGCACCGCCAGCGGCCCGCGACGCAGCCGACCCGGCGTTGCAGAAGTTCCTCGATGCGGTTTGGATGGAGCGCGGCTTGTCCGCCAATACCCTGGCCGCGTATCGAGCGGATTTGACCGCCCTGGCGCGATGGCTCGAGGAGCGCGACAGCACCTTGTTGAACGCCACCCGGATACAGTTGCTGGGGTTCATCGCGGCACGCGTAGAAGGCGGATCCCGGCCGCGTTCGACCGCGAGGCAATTATCGAGTTTTCGGCGCTTTTTTCGTTTCATGATGCGCGAAGGGCTGATCACGACCGATCCCACGGCGCAAATCGCCATGCCCAAAATCGGCCGCTCTTTGCCAAAATCACTCACCGAGGCGGAAGTCGAGTCGCTGCTCGAGGCACCGACGGTGTCCGATCCGTTGGGTCACCGGGATCGCACCATGCTGGAAGTATTGTACGCCACGGGATTGCGCGTCTCCGAACTCGTCAGCCTCATGCATAACCAGGTGAATCTGAACCAGGGCGTGATGCGCGTCATCGGCAAGGGCAACCGCGAGCGCCTGATTCCGTTGGGAGATGAGGCCGTCAAGTGGCTGCAGCAGTTCATGCAAGGGCCACGCGTGGAAATCCTGCTGGAACGGCAAACCGACTATTTGTTTCCCACCCGCCGCGGCGATCGCATGACCCGCCAGGCGTTCTGGCACATCATCAAGCGCTACTCGAAAAAGGCCGGAATAAATAAAGAACTCTCGCCGCATACCCTGCGGCATGCATTTGCCACACACCTTTTGAATCACGGGGCGGATTTACGGGTGGTGCAAATGCTTCTCGGCCACAGCGATCTGTCGACGACGCAAATCTATACGCACGTCGCACGCGAGCGCTTAAAAGAGCTGCACTCTCAGCATCATCCGCGCGGTTAGGCGCCCCCGGCATGCCGTTGGGCGCAAAGCCCGATCCGTTACGTCATAATCCGCCAGCTGCGCGCCGTCTGTTAGAATTTTGTGAACCACCCGCCCGCGGCGGAGTCAAAGTGACATTGATCCTCAGGAAGCGATGCATGTTGAAAACCCTTGCCGTATTAGCCGCCGTCGTTGCCGCTGCCGGGTCGAATGCGTGGGCCGCGCCGCCGGAGCAACCAGCGGACCCGCGAGCGGCCCTGGTGAAGCTGTTGCCGGCCGGATCGAAGCTCGAGGATTTGAAGCCTTCACCCATCCCGGGAATTTACCAATTCGTGCGGGGCGCGGAGGTGAGCTATTTGACCGCCGACGGCAAGTATTTTTTGGACGGCAACGTGTATGACATGAGTACGCGCGAGAATTTGACCGAGACGATTCGCGCGCACGCGCGCCTCGCGCTGATCAATGCCGTGCCCGAATCGCAGATGTTGATCTTTTCCCCCAAAAATCCGCAATACACCATCACGGTGTTTACCGACGTGGATTGCCAGTATTGCCGCAAGCTGCACAGCGAGATGGCGGAACTCAATAAGCTCGGCGTACGCGTGCGCTACATGTTCTATCCGCGAACCGGTCCGGACACGGAAAGTTGGCGCAAGGCGGAAGTGGTGTGGTGTTCGGCGGACCGCAACGAAGCGCTGACGCGTGCCAAGGCGGGAGGCGCGCTGGATATGAACAAGACCTGCGAGCCGACACCCGTTGCGCGCGAATTCGCGCTGGGACAGGCGATTGGGGTGCGCGGTACGCCGGCAATCGTTACCGACAGCGGCGACTTCATCGAGGGGTATATGCCGCCCCGCGATCTGGTGAAGGAACTCAAGGATACGCAGCTAGCGAAGCGTTAGCGCCCGGGCTCAGCGCTCCAGAAATTTCAGTTTGTCCTTGACGGCGTCCCACTGCTTGGCATCGGCGGGCGCCTCGCCTTTCTCGGTGATCACGGGCCATTGCTTCGCCAGTTCCGCGTTCAGCTGTCGAAAGTCTTCCTGTCCCTTGGGGATGTCCTCTTCGGAAACAATGGCTTCGACCGGGCATTCGGGTTCGCACAGCGTGCAATCGATGCACTCATCCGGATCGATCACCAGAAAATTGGGGCCCTCATGGAAACAATCAACGGGACAGACTTCCACGCAGTCCATGTATTTGCACTTGATGCAGCTTTCGGTGACCACGAACGTCATGACGTACCCTTCTTGATTGACGGTTGATTGTGAATGAGCTTGCGTGCCGCTGCTATTCTGCCACAGGCTTGCGACGTATCGGATGCGTCAGCTCCGTGAAATGATGATCCTCGCGCCCGGCGGCGCGATCCGCGAAATACTTGCGCAGCGCGAATTCGCCGCTGGGGAACGCCAGCTCGCTCCATGGCACTTGCGCCTCATCGTACAACCCGACTTCCAGGCTTTCAGGGCCGGGGGCAAATTCGGGGCTGAGCAGCCGCGCCCGAAACATGATGTGCACCTGGCCGGCATGAGTCACGTTGGCCACCGCCAGCAAGGAGCCGACCTCGACCCTCGCCAGAGCCTCCTCGTAGCACTCGCGCGCCGCCGCCAGTTGCATGGTTTCTCCGTTTTCCATGAATCCGGCCGGTACCGTCCAAAATCCCAAGCGCGGCTCGATGGCACGCCGGCACAGCAGGATTTTTCCCTCCCATTGGGGCACGCAGCCCAAGACCAGCAGCGGATTCTGGTAGTGAATCTTGCCGCAGTTCGCGCATACGAACCGCGGCAAGTGATCGCCCTCGGGAATTTTCGATGTAACGGGCGAGCCGCAGTGACTGCAGAAATTCAAGGAGTATCCATAAATTTTAGGGCCTGGTGCCCGGAGAGGGAATCGAACCCACACGGTGTCACCACCACCGGATTTTGAGTCCGGCGCGTCTACCAGTTCCGCCATCCGGGCATGCCAGATCGCGCAGTATATGCGATTGTCTCACTTGGTAGTATGGCTCTAAGAATGCAGCGCACGGACTTCCACTATGATCTTCCTCCGGAACTCATCGCCCAGCGTCCGGTCACGCCGCGCTCCGCCAGCCGTATGCTCGCGCTTGACGGCGGCGCAGGTTCTTGGCGGGACCTGCGTTTCAGCGACCTCCCGGGGCTTTTGACGCCCGCGGATCTCTTGGTGTTAAACGACACGCGCGTGATTCCGGCGCGAATCCATGGAACGAAGGACAGTGGCGGAAGGGTTGAGATGCTGCTCGAACGCGTGCTCACAGCCGACACGGCGCTGATGCATGCCCGCGCCAGCAAGGGGCTGCGGCTGCACGCACGGGTGAATTTGCCCGGCGGCTACAGCGCGCACATGCTCGGCCGGGTGGGAGATCTTTATCGTTTGAAGTTCTCGGGCGACGTGCTGGCACTTTTTGAAGCTCACGGCGATGTGCCGCTGCCCCCTTATATCGATCGCGCGCCCGAGTCCGCCGATCGTGAACGTTACCAGTGCGTGTTTGCGAGAGCGCTGGGCGCGGTCGCCGCGCCGACGGCCGGCCTGCACTTCGACGACGATATCTTTGCTGCGCTTACGAGCCGGCGGGTGAAGCATGCATTCGTGACCTTGCACGTCGGCGCCGGAACCTTTCAGCCGCTGCGGGTGGAGGACATCGAGGGGCATGAAATGCATGCCGAATACCTCGAGGTGCCGCAATCCACTTGCGATGCGATCAATGCCACGCGCGCCACCGGGGGCCGGGTGATCGCGGTGGGTACGACGGTGGTGAGGAGCTTGGAGACGGCTGCCGGCGGCGGCGCGATCTCGCCTTATCGAGGGTTGACGCGCATATTCATCAAGCCGGGATACCGGTTTCGCGCGGTGGACGCGATGGTGACCAATTTTCACCTGCCCGAGTCGACATTGCTGATGCTGTGCGCGGCGTTCGTTGGGAAAGACGCGCTGCTCGCGGCCTATGAGCACGCGATCAAGGATCGGTACCGGTTCTTCAGTTACGGCGATGCGATGTTTTTGACTCCCGCGGCGGCGGTTTTGGAGCGCCCGTGAAGCCACCGCCCGGCATGCGTTTCGAGCTGCTGCGGCGGGACGGAGCCGCCCGGCGAGGCCGCTTGGATTTCGCGCGCGGTGCGGTCGAGACGCCGGCGTTCATGCCGGTGGGGACCTACGGCACGGTTAAGGCGATGACCCCGGAGCAGCTGGAGGGCATCGGCGTCGAAATCATTCTCGGCAACACCTTCCATTTGTACTTGCGCCCCGGCCTCGAGGTGATCGCGGCGCATCAGGGCTTGCATCGCTTCATGCACTGGCGCCGTCCGATCCTCACCGATTCCGGCGGCTTTCAGGTGTGGAGCCTCAAGGACGTGCGCAAGATAACCGAGGAAGGCGCGAGTTTTCGTTCGCCGGTCGACGGTGCGCCGGTGTTTCTGTCGCCCGAGGAGTCGATGCGCATCCAGCGCGTCCTGGGTTCGGACATCGCGATGAGCTTCGATGAATGCACGCCCTATCCGGCAACCGAGGCGCAGGGGCGCGTTTCCATGGAGTTGTCGATGCGCTGGGCGCTGCGCGGCTTTCGCGAATATTACGGCAACGAGCCGCCTGGGACGCTGTTCGGCATCGTGCAGGGCGGCATTCACGGAAATTTGCGCGCGGCGTCGCTCGAGGCGCTCGAGGACATCGGCTTTGCCGGACTTGCCGTCGGCGGCCTCGCGGTGGGCGAGAGCGAGGCGGAGCGCATCCTGGTCCTCGAGGGACTGGTGCCCCGCATGCCGGCGCACAAACCCCGTTACCTGATGGGCGTTGGTCGTCCGCAAGACATCGTCGAGGCCGTGCGGCGCGGAATCGACATGTTCGATTGCGTCATGCCGACGCGGCACGCGCGCAACGCGCATCTATTCACGCGCTCGGGTGTGCTCAATATTCGTAACGCGGCGCATCAGAAGGATACCGGTCCGATCGAGGAGGGGTGCGCGTGCTACACCTGCAGCAACTACAGCCGCGCTTACCTGCGCCATTTGGACAAGTGCGGCGAGATTTTGGGTTCGCAGCTGAACACGATCCACAATTTGTATTTCTATCAGCGCCTGATGGAGGAAATTCGCGCGGCGATCGAGGCCGGACGGTTCGCGGCCTTTGTCGCCGAGTTCTACGCCCTCATGGGGCGTCGGCCGGACGGACCGGTCGTCGCGGCCAGCCCTTAAGGCCCGTGCCGGCGGCACGGATGTCCGCCCGCGTTAGCGCTCCAGAGGCGTTAATTTTTAAGGCTGCCTACTGTATACTGCACGGCTTTGTGCCGCGGCGTCCGCCGCAATAAACGGGTGTAACGCTATGGATTTCCTCATTAGTTCGGCCCATGCGCAGGCCGCCGGCGGGTCCGGCGGGCAAAGCATGATGAGCGCTTTGCTGCTGCCCGTGCTGCTGTTGGTGGTGTTCTATTTTCTGTTGATTCGGCCGCAGAACAAGCGCGCCAAAGAACAGCGGGAGATGCTGTCGAAAATCGTCGTCGGGGATGAGGTGGCGACCACCGGCGGAATTCTCGGCAAGGTGACCGAGGTCGGCGATCAGTTTCTGACCTTGGAAATCGCCGCCGGCGTGAGCGTCAAGCTGCAAAAATTCCAGGTTGCGCAACTGCTGCCCAAGGGCACGGTCAAGAGCGCATGATTTCGTATCCGCGCTGGAAGATCGCGCTGGTCGCGATCGTGGTCGTGTTCGGGATCTTTCTGGCGCTGCCCAACCTGTTCGGTGAAGAGAATGCCTTGCAATTGGCCCGCGATCGGGCAGCCGTGCAAGCGAGCGATCGCACCGGGATCGAGGAGTTGCTCAAGTCCAAGGGTGTGACGCCGAGCGGCGCATTCCTGGATCAGGGCCGCTTGACGCTGCGATTCAGCAGCAAACAGGATCAGTTGAAAGCGCGCGATTTGATTGCCGAAGCGCGTCCCAATCAGTTCACGATCGCCTTGTCGCAGGCTTCGCGGGTTCCGGAATGGATGCGCAATTTGGGGCTGAATCCGTTGAAGCTGGGCCTGGATCTGCGGGGTGGGGTCTACCTCGTCTATCAAGTGGACGTACAGGGCGCGGTGAGGCAGCAGCTCGATCATCGCGAACAGGATTTCCGCGCATCGTTGCGCAACGCGCGCGTGCCCTACCAGGATGTGCAGGTGGACTACCCGGCCGACCGCGTCAGGGTGTTGTTTCGCGACGCCGACAGCTTGGCCAAGGGCAAGGCCGCAATCCTGTCGGACAACCGCAACTTGAATTTGACCGAGTCCGTGGCCGGGAGCTCGCCCGCCTTGGAGCTGAAGCTGACGCCTCAGGAAATCAAGGAGCGCCAGGATTACGCGGTTCAGCAGAACATCATCATCCTGCGCAATCGCTTGAATAGCCCGGAGCTCGCGGTGTCCGAGCCGCAGGTCGCGCGCGAGGGCGTCGACCGCATCGCGATTCAATTGCCCGGACTACAGAATTCCGCCGAGGTGAAGAAGATTCTCGGTAAGACGGCCACCTTGGAATTTCGCATGGTCGACGAAACCAACAACCCGCTCGAAGCCGCGGCTACGGGGCGCGCGCCGCTGGGCTCGAAGCTGTACTACACGCGTGAGAAGCAGCCGGTGCTGCTCAAGCGCGACGTGGTAGTCACCGGGGATCAGCTGACCGACGCCTCGTTCCAGCCAAACACCCAGGACGGTCCTGCGGTGTCGGTGAGCTTGGATAGTCGCGGCGCGGCGAAAATGCTGAAAAATACCGAGGAGAACATCGGCCATCTGATGGCCGTGGTGTTCATCGACCGTTCGCGCGAAAAGAATGCCCAGGGCGTCGACGTGGATCGCGTCACGGAAGAGGTTATCAACCGCGCGACCATTCGCGGCGTATTCAGCAATAATTTTCAGATTACCGGCGTCAACCCGATCGAGGGCCGCGAGCTCGCGCTGTTGTTGCGCGCCGGCGGTTTGGCGGCGCCGCTGTCCGCGGTCGAGGAGCGCGCCATCGGTCCGAGCCTGGGACAGGACAACATCGACAAGGGCGTCAACGCGATGGTCTTCGGCATGTTGGCGGCCTTCGTGTTCATGGCCATCTACTACAAGGTATTCGGCCTGATCGCGGATGTGGTCCTGGTCGCCAACGTCGTGCTGCTCACCGCATTTTTGTCGCTGGTGGGAGCCGCGCTGACGCTGCCGGGAATCGCGGCCGTCGTGTTGACCGTCGGCATGGCGGTCGATGCCAATATCCTGATCTACGAACGCATCCGCGAGGAATTGCGCAACGGCGTGTCGCCGCGCGCGGCAATCACCGCCGGCTTCGATCGGGCGTTCTCCGCCATCTTTGACTCCAACGTCACCGCGGCGATTGCGGGCTTGGTGTTGTGGCTGTTCGGCGCCGGCGCGGTGCGCGGCTTCGCGGTGGTGCTGGTGCTCGGTATCGCCACCTCGATGTTCACCTCGGTGATGGGCAGCCGCGCGCTGGTTCAAGTCATCTACGGCGGTAAGCGCAAGGTCGAGCGCTTGTCGATCTGAGTTCCGTTTTTCCGACCCGCAGCCCCTAAGGTTCGTTTCGAGGTTCAGGTCCATGGAATTTTTTCACAAGGTAACGCGCTTCCCGTTCATGAACACCCGCAAGGTGTGGTACGGGTTGTCCGCGGCGCTGATCCTCGCATCGCTCGGCCTGGTGGTGGTGCGCGGCCTGAACCTGGGTGTCGATTTCACGGGGGGTGTGGTGGTCGAAACCAACTTCCCGCAGGCGCCGAATATCGAACAGTTGCGCGCCGCGTTGAGCCGCTCGGGCGTGCCCGCCGCGCAAGTGCAGGCCTTCGGCAGTTCGCGCGACATCTTGGTGCGCTTGCCGCCGGATCCGAATGTGAAGGGTGAACAGATCGGGGCGCGGATTCTCGAGGTGTTCAAGACCATCGACGCCAATGCGAAGCTGCTGCGCACGGAGGTGGTCGGACCGCAGGTGGGCCAGGAATTGTTCGTCAAGGGCGGCTGGGCCTTGGTGGCTACGCTGGCATTGATCTTGGTTTATGTGTTGCTGCGTTTCACGCCCAAGCTCGCGCTGGGTGCGATTTTCGCCGTGTTGCACGATCCGATCTGCGTGGTGGGTTTCTTTGCGCTGACGCAGATGACCTTCGATCTTACGGCGATCGCGGCCATCCTCGCGGTCATCGGCTATTCGCTGAATGACACCGTCATCGTATTCGACCGGGTGCGCGAGCGCGCGCGCGCCGCGCGCAGACTTCCCATTGCCCAAGTCATCGACGAATCCATCAATCAGACGCTGTCGCGAACCTTGATGACGAAGCTGGTTACGCTGCTGGTGGTGGTGGCGCTGCTGATATTCGGCGGAGAAACACTGCACGGATTCTCCGCGGCATTGGTGATCGGCATTCTGGCGGGCACTTATTCGTCGATTTACATTTCGGCCGCGCTCGCCTTGGATTTGGGGCTTCGGACCGACGATCTCTTGGAGCGCAAACTCACCAAGCCCGAAGAAATCGACGGTTTGCCTTAGCACTACACCCTCAATAGAGTGGTTCGATGCAACTGCTCGCCGATCCGCAGACCTGGCTGTCTTTCGCGACGCTGGCGCTGCTCGAGATCGTCCTCGGCATCGACAACATCATCTTCCTCTCCGTTCTCGTCGACCGCCTGCCGCATGCGCAGCGCGCAAGCGCGCGCTTCGCGGGATTGGGTTTTGCGATGCTGACTCGCATTGGGTTGCTGTTCTCGGTCCTCTGGCTCGCCAACCTGCGCGAACCGCTGTTCGCGCTCTTCGGCCGGGGGATATCGAGCCGCAGTTTGATCCTGTTTTCCGGCGGATCGTTTCTGGTGGTAAAAAGCGCCATGGAAATTCGCGACGTGCTGAAAGGCGAAAGCGCCGAGCGCAAAATGGGGTTGATGGACGGTTTCTGGCTGATCATCCTGCAGATCGGCGTCGTCGATATCGTGTTCTCGGTCGATTCGGTGTTCACGGCGATCGGACTCGCGAACCGCGTGGAGGTGATGATCGCCGCCATCGTCGTTTCGGCGGCAATGATGATGGTTGTCTCCTCGACCGTCAGCGGCTTCATCGAGCGGCAGCCGGCCATCAAGGGCCTGGCACTGGCGTTTCTCGTGATGGTAGGGGCTTCCCTGATCGCCGAGTCGGTGGATGTGCACGTCCCTCGGGCCTACCTGTATGCTGCGATGGCCCTGTCGGCCGCTGCGGTCTGGAACCGCCTGCGCTTGCGGCGTCGGGGTTAACGTGTAGAGTGCCGATACCAGTGGTGATGCCGGGTGCATGACATGAATATCAAAGGGATGTTGGCAACCAAGCCGATTGCGGCCTACCAGAAAGAGGCCGCCGATAAGACACTGGTGCGGGCGCTCGGCATCCCGTCTCTGATCGCATTCGGCATCGGCGGCATCATCGGCACCGGCATCTTCGTGCTCACCGGATTGGCTGCCGCCCAGCACGCCGGCCCCGCCATCGTGATTTCCTTCGTCATCGCCGGTATCGGTTGCATGTTCGCGGGGCTTTGCTATTCCGAATTCGCCGCGATGGTGCCGGTCGCCGGCAGTGCCTACGCTTATAGCTACGCGACCTTGGGTGAATTCGTGGCGTGGTTCGTCGGCTGGAATCTGATACTCGAATACATGATGGCCTGCTCCACGGTGGCGGTCGGATGGAGCCGCTACTTCGTGAAATTGCTCGATCACTACGGCATCAACTTCATCCCGGACTGGCTGAGTTCGGCGCCGTTCGAGGCGGCCGACGTCGGCTTTCAAGTGCATCAAACCGGCGCCTTTCTCAATCTGCCGGCCATCGGCATCATCGTTGCGGCAACGGCTCTGTGCTACAAGGGCATCAAGGAATCGGCGGTGGTCAACACCATCATCGTCGCGATCAAGGTCAGCATCGTCATCGCCGTGATCATTTTCGGCGCCGTGTACGTCAATACCGCGAACTGGGTGCCCTACATCCCGAAGAACACCGGCACCTTCGGCGAGTTCGGCTGGAGCGGCATTCTGCAGGCCTCAGCCATCATTTTCTTCGCCTATATCGGTTTCGACGGCGTCTCCACCGTCGCCCAGGAGGCCAAGGATCCGCAGCGCGGCATGCCGATCGGCATGCTCGGGAGCCTCGGCATCTGCACCGTGCTCTACATCCTCATGTCGAGCGTGATGACCGGGTTAGTGCCCTTCAAACAGCTCAATGACGCGGCGCCGGTCGCCGTCGCGCTCGAGTCACACCCGCAACTGTTCTGGCTGTCGAGCTGGGTCATCTGGGGAGCGCTGTTCGGATTGACCTCGGTGATCATCACCATGATCATCCCGCAAGCGCGCATCTGGCTCACCATGTCGCACGATGGGCTGCTGCCGAAATTCTTCGGCGCCGTGCATCCTAGGTTTCGCACGCCGCATATTGCCACGCTGATCACCGGGGTATTGGCGGCGACGTTCGCCGGGCTCCTGCCGATCGGCATTCTGGGCGAATTGGTGTCGATCGGCACGCTGATCGCCTTCATCGTCGTGTGTGCGGGGATCCTGGTGCTGCGCTATACGCGGCCCGATTTGCGACGTCCTTTCAGAGTCAAGTGGGTCTGGTTCACCGCGCCCATGGGAGTCATTTTCTGCGCCGGCATGGCCGCTTCGCTCCCCACCGCCACTTGGTGGCGGCTGGTACTGTGGAGCGCGGTCGGCATCGCGGTTTATCTCCTCTACGGCTACCGAAACAGCCGCCTACGCACATTGGAGATTCCCGGCGGGGCGGCGCCGGCCGCGCCAGCCGCTGACTAGCTGCGCAAGGCCGCCGGCGTTAAGGGGCCGAGCGCGTCGAGCAGTCCCTCGTATACCTTCGGATTGCCGGCAACGATATTCGGCCCGAGCACGTATTCGGAGCCGGCCGGGGTGCCGACGCGCCCTCCCGCTTCTTGGATGAGCAGAGTACCGGCGGCCGTGTCCCAGGGCGCGAGGCCGAACTCCCAAAAGCCGTCGATGCGGCCTGCCGCCACATAGGCGAGGTCGAGGGCGGCGGCGCCGGGTCGGCGCACGCCGGCCGCGGTGCCCATGATCACCTTGAGCATGGCCAGATAGTCATCGATGTGGACCGCCTCCATACGATAGGGGAAGCCGGTGCCGATCAGCGAGCCTTCCAGAGTGCGCTGGCTGCTGACGCGAATCTTCTTCCCCTCGAGCTGTGCCCCGTCGCCTCGTGATGCGGTGAAGAATTCCTGACGCATGGGATCGTAAACCACCGCCTGCTGCAGGCGTCCGCGGTGCTGGAGGGCGATCGATACGGCGAACGTCGGGAAGCCGTGCAGGAAATTCGTCGTGCCATCGAGCGGATCAATGATCCAGACGAATTCGCTGTCGCCGCCGCCCCGGCCGCTCTCCTCGGCGAGAAAGGCATGGTCGGGATGACCGCGCCGAATGGTCGCGATGATCTCCGCCTCGGCCTTGCGGTCGATGTCGGTGACGAAGTCGTTGCGGCCCTTGGTGTCGATTTTCAAGGAATCGAGACGCGATAGGCTGCGCACGATCAAATCACCGGCGCGCCGCGCGGCACGCATGCCGATATTGAGGAGTGGCTGCATAAGGTAGCGGTAGAATAGCAGAGCATGACCGCTCCCGTTCGCATCGTCCTGATTGAGCCGAGCCATCCCGGCAACATCGGATCGGTCGCACGGGCGATGAAAAACATGGCGCTCAGCGAGCTCACGCTGGTAAGGCCGCGATCGTTCCCGCACGCCGAAGCCAATGCGCTGGCGGCCGGTGCGGACGACATTCTGACGGGCGCGCGCGTCGCCGAAACGGTGGCCGAAGCAATCGGCGACTGCAGCTTCATCGCCGGCGCAACCTCGCGTCCGCGTTCCTATCACTGGGAATTCACCACCCCGCGCGATGTCGCGGCGCGCATCGCCGGCCTCGGCGATGTGAACCGCGCCGCTTTGCTGTTCGGGTCGGAACGCTATGGGCTTGGCAATGAGGATTTGCAATATTGCAACGTACTGGTGCGCATACCCGCCAATCCCGACTATTGTTCGCTCAATTTGGCGATGGCGGTGCAGCTGCTCGCGTATGAAATATTCATGGCGCGCGAGCGGCCCCAATCACGCATGCAATTGGAGCTGCCGCTGGCGCCGTCGAGCGATGTCGAACACTTCTACGCGCACCTGCACCAGGTTCTCAACGAAATCGATTTCGACGACCGTACCGGGCACCTGATGGAACGTTTGCGGCGGCTATTCAATCGTGCGCAGCTCGATCGCAACGAACTCAATATCATGCGCGGCATTTTGAGCGCCGTGCAGGGACGGCGAGGTCAATCGGTGCGCCGTGCGCGCGAATGAGCCGTGCGCGACGATGAATAGTCCGAGCTGTGTCTATTTGGATTATGCGGCGACCACGCCGGTGGAGCCGCTGGTCGCCGCGCGCATGGCGCAGTGCCTCGGGCGCGACGGCGACTTCGGAAACTCGGGATCGACCAGTCACGCATATGGAGAGGCGGCAAGCAAGCGGGTGGAGGCGGCGCGGGCCGAGGTGGCGGCAACGGTGGGCGCACAACCCGCCGAGATCATCTGGACTTCGGGCGCCACCGAGGCGAACAACTTGGCGATTTTTGGCGTTGCCCAATACAGCGCCCAGATCGGCCGGCATATCGTCACCGTGCGTACCGAACACAAGGCGGTGCTCGATCCTTGCCGGGAACTCGAGCGCCGCGGATGGCGTGTAACCTATCTCAAGCCGGATGGCAGCGGCGTGCTTGATCCCGAAGCGGTGGCGGCGGCGCTGCGGCCGGACACGGTGCTGGTGTCCGTCATGCACGTCAACAACGAAATCGGCGTCATACAGGACATTGCCTCGATTGCGGCGCTGTGCGCGCGCTCCGGCAGCGCGCGGCTGCACGTCGATGCCGCGCAGAGCATCGGCAAATGCGCCGTGAACTTCAGCGAGTTCGGCATCGATCTTCTGTCTCTGTCGGCGCACAAGGCGTACGGTCCGAAGGGCGTCGGCGCATTGGTCGTGTCTCGAGCGAGGGGGGTGCAATTGAAACCGCTGCAATATGGCGGTGGGCAGGAGCGGGCTCTGCGCTCAGGCACCGTGGCGACCCATCAGGTGGTAGGCATGGGCGCAGCGTTCGCTCTCGTCAAAGCCGCGCCCCAGGATGAGATCGGGCGCATCGCGCTATTGAGAGATCGGCTGTGGGAAGGGCTCCGCTCGATCGGCGGCGTGCTGCGCAACGGGGACTTCGAGCGCTCGGTGCCCCATTTGCTCAACGTGTCGTTCGAGGGCGTCGAGGGAGAGAGCCTGCTCGCGGCCGTTCGGCCGCATATCGCCGTGTCGACCGGCTCCGCCTGTACCTCGATCAACCAGGAGCCGTCGTATGTGTTGCGCGCCCTGGGCCGCGACGATCGTCTTGCCGAAAGCAGCCTGCGTTTCAGCTTCGGCCGCTTTTCCACCGAGGCCGACGCCGATACCGCCGTGAGTGTGGTGAGGCGGGCCGTGGAGCGGCTGCGCCGGATCGGCGGCGCATGACTTACAACGAACTGACGTGCCGGTATTTTGAGGACGCCTGCCGGGCCGCCGGCGTCCTGGTGGGACCGGACTGCTTTCGCGGCGCGTCCGGCAGCCGGGCGCAGGGAACCTGGGTGCAATTCGATGTGCAAGTCGATTGGAGTGCCCGCCCGGCAACCATTCGAGCGCTGCGCTTCCTGGCCTTCGCTTGCCCTCACATCATCGCGCTGTCCTCTTGGCTGGCGGAGCAAGCGCCGGGGCGCGAGATCAAGGCGCAGTTGCCGGAAAGCGTTCAGTCCCTTCGGGAGCGCTTCGACGTGCCCATTCCAAAGCTCGGACGCCTGCTGATCGTGGAAGATGCGTGGATCGCCGCCCTGAGCGCGGCGCAGGCGGCGAGCGCGCCGGGGCTGGATTAATGAGCTCATCCCAGGCGTGAGAACGCCTCCTCGAGAAGGAAATTTTGCGGCGCAATGCGTAAACGATGCGAATATTACGATCGGGTCACGTGCACCAGGCGCGCATGCGTGTTATTGATAGAACTCGAATCTGGTCTCTAGCGTGAGCTAAGGGCGCGGTATGGCGATTTCATTGACAGAATCGGCGGCTGATCGAGTTCGCTCTCACCTGGCGAAGCGAGGTGCCGGAGTCGGCCTGCGTGTCGGCATCAAGAAGACCGGCTGCTCGGGGTTCGCGTACGTGGTCAATTATGCCGACGAGATTCGCCCCGACGATGCGGTATTCGAGGCGCGCGGCGTCAAGGTCGTGGTCGACTTGGCAAGCTTGCCGCTGATCGACGGCACCGTGGTCGATTTCGTCAAACAGGGCCTCAACGAGGCATTTAAGTTTCAGAACCCCAAAGCCAAGGGCGAATGCGGCTGCGGCGAAAGCTTCAACGTCTGAGCAAGCCCGGTGCGCCCGGCGAAAGCCCCCGGCGCGCGTTAGGTCGCGTCGCGACGAACCGCGGTTTTTCCAAGTAATACAGGCACTTCGGCCGTCGTTCTGATTGCCTGGAGGCGCCCTCTCCAGTACACTTCGCGGTCTTTGTCGGCCCCCAAAAAGGGCAATCCCACAACGTCTTAGAGGTCTTCATGCCCATTGAGCGCACACTGTCCATTATCAAGCCCGACGGCGTCGGCCGTAACCTGATCGGCGAGGTGCTGCGCCGATTCGAGCAGAAGGGCTTGCGGGTAGTGGCGGCGCGGATGATGCATCTGTCGCCGGCGGAGGCCGAAGGATTTTACGCCGTCCATCGCGAGCGGCCGTTCTTCAAGGATTTGGTGAAATTCATGACGTCGGGTCCGGTCATGGTGCAGGTGCTCGAGGGCGAGGCGGCGATCGCCAAAAATCGCGATGTGATGGGCGCAACCGATCCGAAAAAGGCCGCCCCGGGCACGATCCGCGCCGATCTTGCCACCAGCATCGATGAGAACATCGTGCATGGTTCGGATGCGCCCGAGACCGCCGCGCGTGAAGTCGCGTATTTCTTTCGCGAGATTGAGGTCTGTCCGCGTACGCGCTAGCGTATTCGGGCAGCGCCATCGGGAGCAACGGAGCGTGATCGGCGAGCGCGTCAATCTTCTCGGCTTACCGCGTGCGGAACTCGAGGCGTTCGTCGCCGAGCGCCTCGGCGCTAAGCCGTTTCGCGCTCGCCAGCTGATGAAGTGGATTTATCGGCGGCGCGCGGCGGACTTCGCCGCCATGAGCGATCTGGCGCAGGACTTTCGCGCGCAACTTAAGGAAGTGGCCAGGATCGCCGTGCCCGAGATCATCGCTCAGCAGATCTCCTCCGACGGTAGCCGCAAGTGGATGCTGCGCATGGACGAGGTGCAGGGCATCGAAACGGTCTACATTCCCGAACCCGACCGCGGGACGCTGTGCATATCGAGCCAGGTGGGCTGTGCCATGGATTGCACGTTTTGCGCGACTGCGCAGCAGGGGTTCAACCGCAATCTGAGCGTCGCGGAAATCGTCGGCCAGGTGTGGCTTGCGCACCGCGAACTCAGGCAGGCGCGCGCCGATGGACGAACCATCACCAACATCGTGTTCATGGGAATGGGCGAGCCACTCGCCAACTATCGCAATGTGGTGCCGGCCATGCGCATATTCATGGATGATCTGGGATACGACCTATCGCGCCGGCGGGTCACTTTGAGCACTTCGGGATTGGTGCCGCAAATCTATAAACTGGCCGATGAATGCAACGTGGCCCTCGCGGTGTCGTTGCATGCGCCGAATGACGCGCTGCGGAACGAACTCGTGCCCATCAATCGCAAACACCCGATCGCCGAGCTGCTGGCGGCGTGTTGGCACTACATCGACAAGCAAAACGGCCGCAGCGTCACCTTCGAGTACGTCATGCTCGACGGCATCAACGACAGACCCGAGCATGCGAGGGCGCTGGCGCGCCTATTGCGTGGCCGGCCGGCCAAGCTCAATTTGATTCCCTTCAACGCCTTTGCCGGCACGCGATACCGGTGCTCGCCCGCGGCGACGATTGTGCGGTTTCGCGACATTCTCAACGAGCACGGAGTCATTGCGACGATACGCCGCACGCGCGGTGAAGACATCGATGCGGCGTGCGGCCAGCTTGCCGGCCGGGTGACCGACCGCACCCTGGTGCGGCTCGGCGCCAAATTGCACGGATCACGCGCGCCTGCGGAGGTCGAATGAAACCAAGTGCGACGCGACTCCGCGTTCGATCGGCCCTGACACTGATTCTGGTGACGGCGTTAACGGGCTGTCATAGCGCGCCGCCGGCCTATCAGCCGCCCGACCGCGGCGCAAGGAAGCCCGAGCCGGGGCAGGCCGCGATCGCCAACATGCAGATGGCCATCGAGTACCTGAGGACCAACGACCTCGGCCGGGCGCGCGATCGTATCGAGCGGGCGCTGAAGGAAGCGCCCGACAATGCGAACGTTCAGGAAACCGCGGGCCTCGTATACGAACGCCTCAACGAAATGTCGAAGGCGCAACGCGCATTCGCGGCGGCAGTGCGTCTGGGCAAGCAAGATCCGAATATCATGAACAGCTATGCCGGCTTTCTGTGCCGCACCGGCAAAGCGGCTGCCGGCGAGAAGATCTTCATGGAAGTCGCGCGCAATCCGATTTACCAAACCCCGGAGGTGGCCCTGGTCAATGCCGGGGTCTGCGACAGCGCGGCGGGCGATGCGGTGGATGCGCAGCGCAATTTCGATCACGCGCTCGCCATAAAACCGAACATGCCGCAGGCACTGTTGGAATCGGGCAATCTGGCGCTGCAGCGCGGCGATGCATCCGAAGCGCTGGACTTCGTGAAGCGCTTCCTGGCCGTGAATCAGCCAACACCCGAAATACTCTATTTGGGCCTGCGTGCGGAACACAAGCTGGGCGATGCGACCGCGGCGGCGGCCTATGCGCGGCGCGTTCAGACTGAGTTTCCCAATTCCGAAGAGGCGCAGGCAATCCGTTCCGGCGCCGACCGATGAGCGAGGTCGCGCAAACGCTCGGACAGCGGCTCAAGGCGGAGCGCGAACGGCGTGGAGTGAGCAAACAAAAGGCCGCAGACGACATGCATCTCGATCCGTGGGTCATCGAGGCGCTCGAGGCGGGCGATTATCAGCGTATCGGACCGCCGGTCTACGCCAAGGGCCATCTGAAGCGGTACGCGACCATTCTCGGATTGCCCACCGCGGAAGTCGTGTCCGGATACGACACCAAGCCCGCCGCACCGGCGAGCGCCGCATTGCAGCCCTCGAGCGTGCGGATGCGCTTTAGCGCGGAGGATTCGGCTGGCCGGCCATGGAACAAGATAGCGGCCTTCGCGGCAATTGCGGTCGCTGTCGGGGGCATCATGTGGTGGCGGCCGTGGCACCAGCGGTCCGCCATAAGCGCCCCTGCGCCGACCGGCGTGCCGGCGAGCGCATCGACGCCGAGCGGAGTTTCGTCCGGCGCGCAAGACAGCGCGGAGCCCCTGCCCGCAACGGCCGTCGCCGCCGCAGTATCGCCGCGGCCGGCGGCCCCGGCAGCCAATGCCGCCGGTCCCGCCGCGCGCGAGGCCGATTCAATGCCGGGAGCCGGGCCGGCGCGCCTTCGCATGAGCTTTTCAGCGGACTCGTGGGTTGAGGTGCACGATTCGACCGGCCGCCGCGTGTTTGCCGGTAACGGTCGCGCCAACAGCGTCAAGACGATCGACGGCACGGCGCCGTTGAAGGTGTACTTGGGATATGCCAGCGGCGTGCAGCTCGAGATCAACGACCGAGCGGTCGCGATCGGACCGCAATTCGTCACCGGCGATGTTGCGCGCTTCGAGGCTGGCGCCGACGCGGTATTGAGGCGCGAATCGCGGGCCAACTCGGCGAATGGCGCTCAATCGCGCGCCGACGATGCGCCACACGACTGAGCGGTGAACCCATTTGAGTAAGATCATCGAGCCCCTGCGAGGCGTTCACGATGTGCTGCCTGCGCAGGCCGCGGCGTGGCAGCATTTGGAAAAGATCACGCGAGAAGTCTTTGCCGGCTACGGGTACGAGGAATTCCGAGTGCCGGTGATCGAGCAGACGCAATTGTTCAAGCGCTCGATCGGCGATTTCACCGATATCGTCGAGAAGGAAATGTTCAGCTTCGTCGATCAGGGCGAGGATCACATTACCTTGCGGCCCGAAGCGACCGCCGGAATCGTGCGCGCGGCGATATCGAACGGGTTGCTGCGCGAGGGTCGACTGCGCGTCTGGTGCATGGGTCCCATGTTCAGACGAGAGCGGCCGCAGGCGGGACGCTACCGCCAGTTCCATCAAATAGATGCTGAGGCGTTTGGTTTCGAGGGGCCGGACATCGACGCGGAATTGATTTTGTTGTCCGCGCGGCTGTTGCGCAGGCTCGGGTTGGCGCGCCTTAAGTTGCTGGTCAATTCGCTCGGAACGCCGCAGGTGCGCGCCGCGTATAAGGATCGGTTGGCGGCGTATTTCGGTGCGCACGAAGCGCAGCTCGACGAGGACAGCAAACGGCGCCTGCGCGGCAATCCAATGCGTATCCTGGACAGCAAGAACCCGGACATGCAGCGCATCGTCGCCGGCGCGCCGCTCCTGCTCGATGCGCTGGATGCCGAATCGAAGGCGCATTTCGAGGGATTATGCGCCCACCTGCGCGGCGCCGGCATCGAGTATCATATCGAGCCGCGCTTGGTCCGCGGACTGGATTACTACACGCGTACCGTGTTCGAATGGACCGCCGATGCGCTCGGCGCGCAGAGCACGGTATGCGCCGGCGGACGTTACGACGGATTGGTGGCGCAGTTGGGCGGACCCGCCACCCCCGGCATCGGCTGGGCGATGGGCCAGGAGCGCATCCTCATGTTGCTCGAGAAGCAGGAATTGAGTCCGCCGCGCGACGGACCGCAGGTCTACTTGGTGCTCGTCGGGGATGGAACGGCGATTCGAGGCTTCAAACTGGCGGAGCGATTGCGCGAGGCTTGGCCGGATCTGCGGTTGCAAATCAACCTGGGCGGCGGCAGCTTCAAGGCACAATTCAAGCGCGCCGACAAGAGCGGGGCGCAGTTTGCACTCATTTTAGGGGATGACGAAGTCGCTCGCGGGGTCGTCGCGTTGAAGGCCTTGCGCCAAGATTTGGCGCAGGAGGAATGCCCGATCGACGGAATCAGTGAACGCTTGGGGTCATTGCTGGGTCTATAGACGGGCTCAAGCTAGCGGAGAAGTCATGGCAGAAGAATATTTGACCGACGACGAACAGCTGGAACACGTCAAGCGCTTGGCCGGGGAATATGGCCCTTGGATGCTCGGCGCGCTCGTGATCGGAGTGGCCTTTACGGTCGGTCTGCGCTATTACGAACATCATCGAAACGAGCGTGCACTGCAAGCGGCCGAGCAATTCGGCGAAATGGCGTCCGCGCTTCAGCACGACGACCGCGCCAGGACGCGGCGGATCGCTGAGGGCCTGATCACGGCCCATCCGGCATCGCCCTACGCCGATCAGGCGAAACTCATGCTTGCGCGGTTGGACGTCGACGAAGGGCAAGTCGCGAAGGCGATTGCGCCCTTGACCGAAGTCATGAATGACTCGAAGGATACCGAACTGCGGCACATCGCTCGGCTGCGCCTCGCGCGGCTGTTGATTGATCAGGGCAAATCGGACGATGCGCTGAAGACACTCGCCGATCAGCCGGGCGCATTCGCAGCGCGCTATCATGAGGTGCGCGGCGACGCGTTTCTTGCCAAGAAGGACTTTCGCCAAGCACAGAATGAATATAAGGCGGCCCTCGAAAATGACCCTGCGAGCGGGGCGGATTCGGCACTGCTGACCTTGAAAATAGCGGACCTGGGATTGGCCGCGGCGCAGGCTTCGCCCCCCGCAAGCGCCAAGGCTTCCGCCGATACCTCGAACAAGGCCAAACCCTGATGCGCCTATTGCTCCCGTTAGCCCTTGCGGCTCTGCTCTTCGCCGCCGGCTGCAGCAAGGACAAGGACGTCGAACCACCCGCGGCACTGGTGAAATTTCCGGCCACGCTGCCGGTAAAGAAGATCTGGGGCGACAATCTCGGAGGCGGCAAGAAGCAAGTGCTGCTGCGGCTCGGTCTGGGACCGGCGGTCGACAACGGGTTAGTGTTCGCGGGCTCGGATCAGGGCGAGCTGCTCGCGGTCTCCTTGGACACCGGCAAGAAGGTTTGGCTGAAGAAACTCGGTTTGCCCCTATCCGCCGGTCCTGGCGCGGGTCATGGGATGGTGGTGGTCGGCTCGAGCAAGGGTTCGATAATCGCCTTGGACGGCGCGACCGGCCGTGTGCTTTGGAAAACGAGGGTAAATTCCGAACTATTGTCGGCGCCGGCGATCGGTGAAAAAGTCGTGGTGATGCGCGCGGTCGACGGCCGTTTGCACGGCTTTGATGTGCGCAATGGGACGGAATTGTGGTCGGTGGAGCAGCAGGTGCCGCGCTTGAGCTTGCGCGGTACGGCGATTCCGGTGATCGCCAAGGAATTGGCGATTAGCGGCTTCGACAACGGCAAGGTGATGGCCGTGTCCTTGAACACCGGCGATACCGTGTGGGATACGGCTCTCGCTTCGCCGCATGGCAGAACAGAGCTCGACCGTCTGGTCGACATCGACTCGGTGGTGCGCGTGATCGGCGATAATGTGTTTGCGGCGGGCTTTCAAGGTCGCACCGCCATGCTCGCGCTCGATTCCGGCCAGATTTGGTGGGCGCACGATATGTCGAGCGATCGCGGATTGTCCGTCGACGATGACAATCTGTTCGTGACGCAATCCGACGGGGTCGTGGTGGCAATGCGTCAGCGCGACGGGTCCGAGGTGTGGCGCAACGACAAGCTGAAGCGGCGAGGCTTGACCACGCCGGCCGTGACCAGCACCGCCATCGCGGTCGCCGACTATCAGGGCTATTTGCATTGGCTGGACAAGGCGGACCGGAGTACTGGTGGCGCGGCAACGCGTGGCCAAATACCGCGTCACCAATCCGCCGGTGGCGGTCAAGGACACCGTGATCGTCCTCACCGACAGCGGTAGCTTGGCCGCATTCCGCGCGACGCCCCCTCCAAAACCGTAACCCCAACGTGCTGCCCGTCGTCGCACTGATCGGTCGGCCGAATGTGGGCAAATCGACCTTGTTCAACGCCATGACCGGCACCCGCGATGCGCTGGTCGCCGATCTGCCGGGGTTGACGCGCGATCGGCAATACGGCTTCGCGCGCCGCACCGACGTACCTTGCATCGTGGTCGACACGGGCGGCTTGGTCGAAAACGCCGGATCCATCGAGACTCTGATGATTGCGCAGACCGAACGCGCCATTGCGGAGGCCGATCGCCTGATCGTGCTGGTTGACGGCCGCGCGGGGGTAACGCCCCAGGATCAGTATGTCGCGCAGTTGGCGCGGCGCAGCGGCAAACCCGTGCTGTTGGCGGTCAATAAGACCGAGGGCTTCGATCACGACATCGCTGTTGCCGACTTTCATCAACTGGGGCTTGGCCAGCCGCATCCGATTGCCGCCGCCCACGATCAAGGCGTGATCTCATTGCTCGAGTCGGCGCTTGAGGGGCTTACTGCCGATCCCCAAGACGGCCCGGAAATGACCGGCATCAAGGTGGCGGTCATAGGCCGCCCCAATGTGGGAAAGAGCACGCTGATCAATCGCTTGCTGGGCGAGAATCGACTGGTCGCCTACGACCAACCCGGCACCACGCGCGATGCCGTCATGGTGCCCTTCGAGCGCGATGGCGAGCGCTATACGCTGATCGACACGGCGGGTGTGAGGCGTCGCGCCCGTGTCGAGGAAGCGGTCGAGAAATTCAGCGTAATCAAGACTCTGCAAGCGATCGAAACCGCCCACGTGGTCGTGGCGGTCATGGACGCGCAAGACAATGTCGCCGAGCAAGACGCGAGCCTATTGGGCACCGTGATCGAGCAAGGCCGGGCGCTGGTGCGTGCCGTCAACAAGTGGGACAACATCCCGACCGAACAGCGCGACCTGATCCGCAGCCAGATCGAGCAGCGGCTGCAGTTCGCGGATTTTGCGCCCCTGCATTTCATATCCGCTCGCCACGGCAGCGGCGTGGGGGAGTTGTTAGCGGTCGGTGCGCAAGGTATATGCCGCCGCTACGCGCGATATGGGTACGCCGGAGCTGACCCGCGTGCTGGAAGCAGCGATCGAGAGCCATCAGCCGCCGCTGGTGAGCGGGCGGCGCATCAAGCTGCGCTACGCCCATCAGGGCGGACGCAACCCGCCGGTGATCGTGATTCATGGGAATCAAACCGACCACGTGCCCGACGCCTACCGTCGTTACTTGGTGAACGTGTATCGCAAGGCGTTCGACTTGACGGGGACACCGGTACGCGTCACCTTTCGCGGCGAGGAAAATCCGTACGCGGGCAAGCGCAATCCGCTCACGCCCCGCCAAGTGCGCAAGCGCAAGCGGCTCATCCAGCGCAACAAGCGCTGAGGGCTCTTTGATACACTGGCGGCCGGTCGTCAGGATGGCGAAGTGGCGGGATGTCTCGTGCCGCGGATATTCACAACGAAGATCGCACGTGTTCTCGCGGCCGTAGCGCTGGCCGTCGTCATATACGCGGTGGCGGGATTCGTGATCGCGCCGAAAATCGTCCGTTCGGCTCTCCTGGAGAACATACCGAAGACCCTTGGCGTCAAGGCAGCGGTCGGCGACATTCATATCAACCCGTTTCTGCTGCAGGTGGAGGTCAAGGATTTCGCGCTGTTAGGCGACGGCGCGAAGCTTGTGGGATTCGAGCGCTTGTTCGTCGATTTCGAGTTCTCTTCGCTGTGGAAGCGCGCCTACTCATTCGCCAACATCGACATCGCCGCGCCTTATGCCAACGCGACGGTGGCGCGGGACGGAACGCTGAACCTGCAGAAGTATCGCCCAAAGTCCCGAGTGGTGCAGACCCGAGCGGTGCAAGGAACACTGCCGCCGGTGCGCGTCGATTCGCTCAAAATCACCGGCGGATCGGCGGACTACGTGGACCATAGCCGGGCTTCCGAGTTTGCGGCGCATTTGCAGCCGATTGATTTCGAGCTGCGGAACTTTACCACCGGCGCCGAGGGCGGGCTCTTCACGTTAAGCGGAACCTCCAAGCTCGGCGAGCGAATCGAGTGGCACGGGCATTTGGCGGTGCAGCCGCTCGAGTCGGACGGCGAGGTGCGCATTGTCGGGCTGCGGGCGCGCACGATCTGGACGTATCTTGCGGACCGGCTCAATTTCGTGATTGCTTCCGGCAGCATCGATTTGGATGCGCGGTACAAATTTTCATTGAGAAACGACCTCGACTTGAAGGTCGAGGTTTCCAAAGTTGCGATGACCGATCTTGCCGTCAGACCGAGAGATTCGGAAACCGATTGGGTCGGGATTCCGGCGATGACGTTGAGCGGTGCAAGCCTGGACTTGGCGCGGCGTCAGGCGCTGGTCACTGCACTGTCCATAAGCGGCTTGAAGGTGGCGGCTTGGCTCGAACCCGACGGCAGTGTCAATCTGCTGAAGCTCGCGGCCGCGCCCGCCGCAGCGGTCGCACCGGCCGCGCCGGGCGGCGGCGGGACACTCGGCGCGGCTTCCCCGTCGCCGGCCGCCGCGAGCCCCCCATGGCAGTTCGAATTACGGCAATTTGATCTTAAGGAAGCGAGGATTTCGGCCGAGGACCGTACCACGCAGCCGGTCGCCAAAATCGAGCTGGCGCCGCTTTCATTGCAGATTCGCGGTGCAAGCCTGGATTTGACCAAGCCGCTCACGGTCGCGCTCGATACGTATCTCAACGGGACCGGATCACTAGACGTGAGCGGCGACGTGACGCCGCAACCCCTCGCAGCCTCGTTGAAGCTTAAACTCGCCGGCATCGATTTGACGGCAATCCAACCCTATATCGCACAACACGCCGCGCTCACCGTGCGCAGCGGCCTGCTGGGCGGCGAGGCGCAGCTGCGCTACGGCGCCTCGAAGCAAAAACCCGCCCTGGAATTCACCGGCAACATCCGCGTCGATAAGCTCCACACCGTCGACAACGACTTGCAGGATGATTTCATAAACTGGGAACGCTTGGATGTTGTTGGATTGAATTACCGGCATACGCCTGACCGGCTCGACATCGCCGAGATCCTGGTGCGACAAACCCTATGCGCGGGTCATCATCGAATCGGATACCAGTTTGAACGTGAAGCGGGTGCTGACCGGTCCCGGCACTCCCGCCGAAGCGCCGCCAGCGCCCGCAGCGAGCACGGATAAACCGGTTGCGGCCAAAACCGCCGCGGCTAAAACCGCGATTGCGAAGCCGCCGGCGGACCGATCACCGGCGCCCCAAATCATGCCGATGTCGATCAAGAAAATTGCGGTCAAGGGCGGTTTAGCAAATTTCGCCGATCTGTCGGTTACGCCGAATTTCTCCGCCGGCATTCAAGATCTTCAGGGGACCGTGCTCGGCCTGTCGTCGGCGCCGGACTCGCGTGCCAAATTGGATTTGCATGGGGAGGTGGATGCGTTCTCGCCGGTAGCGATCACGGGCGAGGTCAATATTCTGAGCGCGGCGCTTTATACCGATGTGTCGATGAACTTCCGCAATATTGAACTTAGCATGTTCAATCCGTATTCGGGCAAGTTTGCGGGCTATGACATCAGCAAGGGCAAGCTCACCACGGAGCTTCACTACAAGATCGTGGGCCGCAAGCTCGACGCGCAGCATCACATCATCATCGATCAGTTGGAGTTTGGCGACAAAACGGCGAGCAAACAGGCGGTATCATTGCCGATCAAGCTGGCGGTCGCGCTGCTCAAGGACCGCCATGGCGTCATCGATCTGAATCTGCCGGTGGGCGGTTCGCTCGATGATCCGAATTTCCGCGTGGCCCCGATCATCTGGAAGGTCTTCGTCAACATACTGGAAAAGGCGGTGACTGCGCCGTTCGCGCTGTTGGGCGCGTTGTTCGGCGGGGGTCCCGACCTGCAGTTCATCGATTTCAAGCCCGGCGCCGTCGGGCTCGAAGCGGCCGGCGGTCGACAAAATCAAGTCAGTCGCCAAGGCCATGATGGAGCGGCCGCAGCTCAAGATCGATCTGCCGATAGCGGTGGTGCCCGACCTCGACGGACCGGCGCTCGTTGCCGCGAAATTCACCGCGCAGCTGAACGAGATTCAAGCACTCAAAGCGGGCCGCAAAGCGACCGGCGGGCCCGCTGCCGCTTCGCCCGCCTTTGAGCAGCTGAGCCCGGCCGTCAAACTCGATCTGTTGACGCAGCTCTATACGCGCGATGTCGGCACCCAGCCGAAGTTTCCCGAGGCTGTGACGAACCGCCAAGCAAGGGGCCGACGCGGTGTCGGCCAAAATTGACTTTTTGACTTCGGGAATTCGCGAGCGCGTGACGGTCGGCGATGCCGAATTCAATGCGCTGGGCGAGCAGCGTGCGATGGCCCTGCAGCAAGCATTGCTCGCCGACCCGCAAATCGACCCGGCGCGTGTGTTCTTGGTTGCGAACAATAAGGCCGTCGCCAAGGATGGCATGGTGCGCTTGGAGCTGTCGCTGAAATGAGCCGTCGCGGCAGATGTAAATCGCCGCTCGATAGGCTACTTAACCGGAGCGCTGTGGGGCTCGTCCATGCACTGTCGCCAATCGCATCAGGGGCCGCCGACACGCCCCCGCCCTAGCCTGAGGGCTAAAAGAAGGTGTGGGCCGGCGACCTGGGGTACGGACTTTGACTTTCGTGACCGCCGTCCCATTCCGCGCCCAACTGCGCCAGGTAATCTCTCCCCGCGCTTGCCCGAAATCCTCGACACCTGGAGCAACTGAATGAGCAATCCCTACAACAGCGCCACCGAGCGTGCATCAGTCTTAGGTCCGACGCTATATTTCAAGGGCGATTTGAGCGCAGAGGAGGACCTGTTGATACAGGGCCGCGTGGAGGGATCGATCTCGCACACGCAACGTCTGACCGTGGGCGCCCAGGGCACCGTCAAGGCGAACATTCGGGCGCAACTCATCATTGTGGAGGGCGCGGTGGAGGGCGATTTGATCGCGGAAAAATCCGTCGTCATGAAGGAAACCGCAAAAATCCGCGGCAACGTCTTTGCGCCCACCGTGACCATCAACGAGGGTGCGAGTTTCAGCGGCAGCGTTGACATGGACGGCAAGAAGTCCGGTCAAACCCTCACCAAGCACGAGGCCGCTCCGGCCCGCATGCTCAAAGCGTCGAGCGGCGCGGCGTAGCAATGGCCTGGTTCAAAAAATCCGACGATGGAGACAGTGACATGATAAATGCCAATACGAGCGGCCGTACCGGCGCGCAAGAACCGGTAACGGGACGGCCCGAACCGCGAGAGCCGCGCGTCGAGCCGCGGACGCCGTCGCAGCGCGCAATGGAACCCCGCGCCCAGGAACCGCGTGCAGCGGATGTGCGTGCACCGGAAAGCGCGGCACGCGTTTCGGTGCTGGGCCCGACCTTGCGATTTCGCGGCGAACTATCGGCGCAAGAAGACTTGATCGTCCAGGGGAGCGTGGAAGGATCGATTACCCACACGCAGAGCCTCACCATCGGCACCGATGGCAGCATGAAGGGCGACATTCGCGCGCGCGTGATCGTCATCGACGGCAAAGTTGAGGGTGATCTGTATGCGACCGAGTCGGTGAGCATCCGCGCGACAGCCAAGGTCAAGGGCAACGTGTTCGCGCCGCGCGTTGGCATCACCGACGGGGCTTTCTTCCAGGGCCAAATCGATATGCAGCCTTCCGGCGCGGCCGTGCAGGAGCACAGCGCGCGGCTGCGGCAAGCCGCGTTGACGGCGCCAGCCATTGAGGAAGCCGCCGTCGATCAAATGCTGGGCGCGAGCTAAGGCAAAAACAATTCCGGATCGACGAAGGCACGGTTCAGGCTCAGCGCCCAATGCAAGTGCGGGCCAGTGGCGCGGCCGGTCATCCCGACCGCACCGATACGCGTGCCGGCGGCGATCCGTTGTCCGGGCTGCACGTTGATGGCGCTCAAATGGCAGTACATGCTGATGAGCCCGCGGCCGTGATCGACGAACACGGTGTTGCCGGTGAAGAAATACTCGCCGGTATCGATGACCGTGCCGGCCACCGGCAGCAGCACCGGCGTGCCGGCGGGCGCCGCAATGTCCATGCCACTGTGCGGATTGCGCGATTCCCCGTTGAAAATGCGGCGCATGCCGAAGGAGCTGCTGCGAACCCCGGGTACTGGCGGCGGCCAGCGCAACGTCTCGGGCGGCGAGTCGCTCCAATGCAGGAGCGCTCGATCGATGCGCAGGCGCTCGCGATTCACGCGAGCAAGATCGGCCGCCGATAGATTGACGTGACGCGGTGCGACCTTGAGCGATTGACTGGCATAGAGCTTCTCTCCGACCGCGAATTCGATCTCCTGCGGGCCCGCCGCCCCGCGCACCGTCACCAGACGGGCTCCCAGGGGTGCGGCGAGGGGGATGCCGACCACTGCGACCCAGCTCATTCCATCCTGGACGACCAGCACTCGGTGCCCATCGGATTCGACGTAGGGAGGGGCCTCTCCGGCGACGCTCAATCGAATGATCTTGACCCCGCCCGGAACCGAGTTCTCACGCGGCAGATCCATGGCAGCGGCCAGGTGCGGCGCCACGGCGAGCATCGGCACCATGAGCGCCGCACCAGATGTTCTGAGAAGGGCGCGGCTTCGGTTCGCCGTCACGGTTCCTCAACCCGGGCATGAATCTGGCCCTTCGCGAGCCGAGCCTCGATGATCGTACCCGGAGCCGCATCGGCGGCATCGCGCAGAATTGCGCCGTTTGGTCCGCTGACGATGGCGTAGCCGCGCTCGAGCGTCGCGAGCGGGCTCACGGCGTTCAGGGTGCGCACCAGCGGCAGCAGGCGCTCGCGCGCGCGGCGTACGTGCTCAACCCCCGCGGCGCGCAAACGCACCAGCAGCGCCGCGTGGCGCGCGGCGGCGTCGCGCACGCGGGCGAGGGGGCTTGCCTTCCAAAGCCGGCTTTCGCGCTCGCCCAATTCAGCAACGCGCGTTTTGAGCAGATGCCGAAGCGCGCGGCACATGCGCTGCTCGAATTCGTCCAGGCGCAGCGTTTGCTGGATGAGCCGCGCGGACGGACTCACGAGCGCGGCGCGTCCGGTCAGCCATTCGAGGCGTTCGCGCCGCTCCTCGAGGCGCCTCCGCATGCTGCGCCGTAATTGCCCGCCGAGGCGCACGAATGCAGCGAGCCATTCGTCCGCATCCGGGACCACCAGTTCGGCAGCCGCCGAAGGGGTGGGCGCGCGCACGTCGGCCGCTAAATCGGCGATGGTGAAATCGATTTCGTGGCCTATACCGCTGATCACCGGAATCGGCGAGGCTACGATGGCGCGCGCCAATTCTTCGTCATTGAAGGCCCATAAATCTTCCAAGGAGCCGCCGCCGCGCGCCAGGATCAACACGTCGCACTCGGCACGCCGTCCGGCAAGTCGTAGCGCGTCAAGGATTTCCGCCGCCGCCTGAGCGCCTTGAACGGCAACTGGGTAGATCAGCACCGCGACCGCAGGAAAACGCCGTCCCAGCACGTGCAGGATGTCGCGAATCGCCGCGCCGGTGGGCGAGGTGATGACCCCGATGCGCTTCGGTAGGGCCGGCAAAGGCCGCTTGCGTTCGGGAGCGAACAGGCCTTCGGCGGACAACCGGGCGCTCAATTCCTCGAATTGCCGCTTCAGGGCGCCGAGGCCCGCATCCTCCATGTGATCGACGATGAGTTGGTATTCGCCGCGCGGCTCATAGAGCCCAACCCGCGCACGGACCAGCACCTTTTGGCCGTCGCGGGCGGTGAAGGGACACAACATATTTCGCTGCCGGAACATCGCGCAGCGCACCTGCGCGGCGGCATCCTTTAGCGAGAAATACCAATGTCCGGAGCTCGGTCTTGAGAAATTGGAGATTTCGGCCTCCAGCCACAGACTGGCGAAACCCCGCTCCAGAAGTACCCGAACCTCGCGGTTGAGGCGTGAAACGCTGTAGACATCGCGGTCGGGGCGCGCGACCGGACCGGGCAGTTGATCTGTGTTCATGGCGAAATGATAGCGGTTTACCGCGCCGCGGGCGCAAGGTACAATGCGCCGCCTCTTAAACGAACCTTAAGTGAACGCTTATGCGTATTTTGGAAGAGGCACTCACATTCGACGACGTGCTGCTCGTGCCGGCGTATTCTGAAGTGCTGCCGGGCCAAGTCTCATTGGCCAGTCAATTAACCCGCGAAATTCGAGTCAACTTGCCGGTGGTCTCAGCCGCCATGGATACCGTTACCGAGGCGCGCCTGGCAATCACCATCGCTCAAGAGGGCGGTATCGGTATCGTTCACAAGAACATGTCGATCGAGAATCAAGCTCGGCAAGTCGACCGCGTCAAAAAGTTCGAGAGCGGCGTCATCACCGATCCGATCAGCGTCAAGCCGGACATGACCATTCGGGAGGTGATCGAGCTCACGCGGGCGAAGAATATCTCCGGCGTGCCGGTGGTGCTCGGAAACAAGGTCGTCGGTATCGTGACGCATCGCGACTTGCGCTTTGAGACCAAACTGGATGCACCCGTCTCCACGGTGATGACTCCCAAGGAGCGTTTGGTCACGGTGCGCGAGAATGCACCCAAGGACGAGGTGCTGTCGCTGCTGCACAAGCATCGAATCGAAAAAGTTTTGGTGGTGGACGGCGACCATGATTTGAAAGGCATGATCACTGTCAAGGATTTCCAAAAGGCCACCGAGTTTCCGAGTGCGTGCAAGGATAAGGAGGGCAGCTTGCGCGTCGGCGCCGCGGTGGGCACCTCGCCCGATACCTTGGCTCGGGTCGCGGCATTACGAGAAGCCGGCGTCGACGTGGTGGTGGTGGACACCTCGCATGGGCACTCGCGTGGCGTATTGGAGACCGTCGCCCGGATCAAGAAGACTTTTCCGGATCTGCAAGTGATCGGCGGCAACATCGTGACCGCGGAGGCAGCGCTCGATCTGGTCAAATATGGAGCCGATGCCGTCAAAGTGGGGATCGGCCCGGGATCGATTTGCACCACCCGAATCGTAGCGGGCGTGGGTGTGCCGCAAATCAGCGCGATTGCCAGGGTTTCCCGGGCGCTTGAGGGCACCGGGGTGCCGGTTATCGGCGACGGCGGGATTCGGTACTCCGGCGATATTGCCAAGGCGCTGGCGGCCGGCGCGCATTGCGTGATGATCGGCGGCATGTTTGCGGGCACCGAAGAGTCTCCCGGAGAAGTCGAGCTGTATCAGGGCGCCTCGTACAAGGCATACCGCGGCATGGGATCGTTGGGCGCGATGGCGCAGGCGCATGGCTCGAGCGACCGCTACTTCCAGGATACGACCTCGGAACTGGAAAAGCTGGTGCCGGAGGGGATCGAGGGCCGGGTGCCGTACAAAGGCACCCTGGTGTCGATATTGCACCAATTGGCGGGCGGCTTGCGCGCGGCCATGGGCTACACCGGCAGCAGCAGCATCGAGGAGATGCGTACGCGCCCGCAGTTCGTCCGCGTGACCAGCGCCGGGGTTCGTGAAAGTCACGTGCACGACGTGACGATCACCAAAGAAGCGCCAAATTACCGGATCGGTTGATGCCCGACATTCATGCGGACCGGATCTTAATTCTCGATTTCGGCGCTCAATACACCCAGTTGATCGCCCGCCGCGTGCGCGAACTGGGCGTGTACTCGGAGATTTACCCCAGCGATGCCGATCCGGCGGAGATCAAGCGCTTCGCGCCCAGGGCCTTGATCCTATCGGGCGGCCCCGAGTCGGTTTATGCGGCGAAAAGTCCGGAAGCGCCGCCCGAAGTGTTCGAGCTCGGCATTCCGGTTCTCGGTATTTGCTATGGCATGCAAACCATGGCGGTGCAACTCGGCGGCCAAGTCGAGTCGTCCCAGCATCGAGAATTCGGCGCGGCTCAAGTAAGGCCCACCGGCTCCTCGCGGCTTCTTGATGGTCTCGAGGATAATCGCGATGCGGCGGGTCGGCGCGTGCTCGATGTTTGGATGAGTCATGGCGATCGCGTGGTTGCCCTGCCTCCGGGATTCAGGGTCATTGCCGCGAGCGACAACGCGCCGCTGGCGGCCATGGCCGATGAGGCGCGCCGCTTGTATGGGTTGCAATTCCATCCGGAGGTGACGCATAGCCTGCAGGGCGGCGAGATCCTGCGGCGCTTCGTGCGCGAAATCGCGGGCTGCGAAGCGACCTGGGCGATGGGCAATATCATCGAGGACAGCGTGGCGCGAGTCCGCGCCCAGGTGGGCCGCGACCAAGTGCTGCTGGGGCTATCGGGCGGCGTCGACTCCTCGGTGCTCGCGGCACTGCTGCATCGGGCCATCGGAGCGCAGCTCACCTGTGTGTTCGTTGATCACGGGCTGTTGCGCCTCGGCGAGGGTGATCAAGTGATGGCAACGTTCGCCGAGCACATGGGCGTGCACGTGGTGCGCGTCGATGCGGAGCAGCGCTTTCTGAGCCAGCTCGCCGGCGAAACGGATCCCGAGCTCAAGCGCAAAATCATTGGGCGCGTGTTCATCGAGGTGTTCGATGAGGAGGCGGCAAAGCTCAAGGACGTGAAATGGCTGGCGCAGGGAACGATTTATCCGGACGTGATCGAATCGGCGGGCGCCAAGACCGGCAAGGCGCACGTAATCAAATCACACCACAATGTGGGCGGCTTGCCACGTCATATGAAGCTGCAATTGCTGGAACCGCTGCGCGAGCTGTTCAAGGACGAAGTGCGCAAGCTCGGTTTGGCGCTCGATCTGCCGGCCGACATGGTGCACCGCCACCCGTTCCCGGGGCCGGGGCTCGGCGTGCGCATCCTGGGCGAGATTCACAAGGCGTACGCCGATGTATTGCGCCGCGCGGATGCCATCTTCATCGAGGAGCTGCGCCGCCACGATCTTTACGACAAGGTCAGTCAGGCGTTCGCGGTATTTCTACCGGTGCGTTCGGTCGGGGTGATGGGCGACGGGCGTCGCTATGAACATGTGATCGCGCTGCGCGCCGTCGAGACCGTCGATTTCATGACCGCGCGCTGGGCGCGCCTGCCGTATGAATTTCTGGACCGGGTCACGCATCGAATCGTCAACGAAGTGCCGGGAATCTCGCGCGTCGTATATGACATCTCGGGAAAGCCGCCCGCAACGATCGAGTGGGAATAGGTGTTCAAGAATACGTCCTCTGGACCGAGGCCGTGAAGTACAGCATCATAATGTGCGCACGGAGGGCGGTATCGAATATGGCGATCTGCCGCAGTTCGTCGACTTCGACTACGTGGCGCGAGTCGCACGGCTGAATGCCGCAACGCTGGCGGCACTTGCCGCCGCCCCGGCGCCGCCCGTCCATGCGGTGATCCTGGCCTCTAAGCTTGAGAACGATTCGACGCTGGAATGGGATGCCTCGCCGGGTGCCAGTCGTTACGAGATTTTATGGCGTGCCACCAGCGGTCCCGATTGGGAACATGCGCAAGAGTAGGCAGCAGCACTGCGGTTACGCTCCCGTTGTCCAAGGACAATGTGATCTTCGCGGTACGGGCGCTTGACCGCGAAGCACATCGAAGCTTGCCGGTGGTGCCGGAGCCGAAGCGCTGAGGCAATATCCGCAAGTCTCGACAAACGGCCCTCCCGGAAGGCACACTCGGCATACAGCCTGATCGAAATGTTGGCAGTTCGGCTCGCCCATGGAAACACCGCTCACACCGCTCGATTTCGCGCGCCGCGCCGGCAAGTTGTACGCCGAGCGTGAGGCGGTAGTCGACGGGCAAATGCGGCTCACGTATGCGCAGTTCGGCGAACGCTGCAACCGGTGGAGCGCCGGCCTCGCATCGCTCGGCGTCGAAAAGGGCGATCGAGTCGCCACGATTTCGCCGAACACGCACCAACAACTCGAGCAGTTCTATGCGATCCCGCAGCGGGGCGCGGTCATCGTACCGATGAATTATCGGCTGACGGCCGATGATTTTGTCTACATGGCGGGCCACAGCGGAGCGAAGATTTTGTGTGCACATTCGGATTATCTCGAGTTGATCGACAGTGTTCGCGCCCACATGCCCGGCGTGCAGCATTTCGTCGCGCTAGAAGGCGAAAGGCGCGGGTGGCTCGCGTATGAGTCCTTGCTGCGAGAAAGCACGGCCGGTATCGAAGCGAGCGAAATCGCCGAGACCGATCTGCTCGCCATCAACTACACGAGCGGTACGACCTCGAGCCCGAAGGGCGTCATGATCACGCATCGGAATGCCTGGATGAACTCGGTAGGCACTCTCGCGCATTGGCCGATGACGCCGGCCGACCGCTTTTTGTGGGCGCTACCAATGTTCCACGCGAACGGCTGGACCTTCCCGTGGACGGTGACCGCGGCCGGAGCGGTGCACGTCTGCCTGCGCAAGGTTGACGCAGCGGCCATCTACGAACTTGTGAACCGCGAGCGCGTGACCCATCTCTGCGCGGCTCCCACCGTTCTCATCGGCATCGCGAACGGGCCCGAGTCGCTGCGCCGGCATCTGCGCCGGGGCGTGCGGGTATTCACAGCGGGAGCGCCGCCCGCGGCGGCCACGATCGAGCGCATGGAATCGGATCTCGGTTGGGAGATCACGCAGGTCTATGGGCTGACCGAGACCTCGCCTTTCATCTCCATTTGCGAGCCGTTGCCCGAGCATGCGTCGCTCTCGGGTCCCGACCGTGCCGTTATCAAGGCGCGCCAAGGGGTCGAGCTAATCACCTCCGGGGAATTGCGGGTCGTGGATCAGGACATGCGTGACGTGCCGCGCGACGGCACAACGATGGGCGAGATCGTGGCACGCGGCAACGCGGTAATGCGCGGCTATTACAATGATCCGGAAGCCACCGCCGCGGCCTTCGCCGGCGGTTGGTTCCACACCGGCGACGCTGCGGTGGTTCATCCCGACGGATATGTGGAAATCCGCGACCGGTTCAAGGACGTGATCATCAGCGGCGGCGAAAACATCTCATCGATCGAGGTCGAAGGCGCGCTGCTGCGGCACCCCGCGGTCCTGGAGGCAGCGGTCGTGGGGATGCCGCACGAAAAGTGGGGCGAGACGCCGCATGCCTTCGTCGTGCTGCGTGTCGAGGCCACTGCCACCGAGGCCGACTTGCATAGCTTCGCGCGCGGCGCGCTGGCCCATTTCAAGGTCCCCACCGCGTTTCATTTCTTGAGCGAATTGCCGAAGACCGCCACCGGGAAGATCCAAAAGTTCGTGCTGCGGGGAAAGCGGCCGGGAATTTCCCGGCAATGAGCCCGGCAGCGCCTGGAACCGGCGCAAAGACCCTGCCTGCGAAGATTCGGCTGTACGAGCTGGCGCTCGAGAACGGTCGATCCGCCAGCCCGTTCGTTTGGCGAATTCGATATGCACTCGCTCACAAGGGCATTGTATTCGAGTCCGTGCCCTTGGGGTTTACCGAGATTGCGCAAGCGTTCGGGGGACGATTCAAGACGGTTCCCGTGATCGAGAGCGGCGACACGATGCTGGTCGAGAGCTGGGACATTGCCGAGTATCTGGACCGGGAATTTCCCGCAGGCCCGGCGCTATTCTCCAGTCCAGCCGAGCGCGAGATGGTTCGGCTGACGGATGCGTGGTTTTCCTCGGAGATCATGCGCAAGTTGTTCCGTGTGTACGTGTTGGACATCCATGATGCCGCTCGCCCGGAGGATCGACCGTACTTTCGACAAAGCCGCGAGGCGCGTCTGAAGGGCGCGACGCTGGAAGCGTACACCGCCGACCGTGCGGCCCGCCTGCCGGCGATTCGCGAAGCGTTGGCGCCGCTGCGCACACAGCTCTCGCGTGTTCCTTTTCTGGGCGGTAGTGCGCCAAACTACGCCGACTACATCGTGCTCGGCGCGTTCCAATGGGTTTCGAGCGTGAGCACCTTGCCCTTGCTGGCGCGAAGCGACGAGGTGCTGCGCGCGTGGCTCGATCGAGGATTCGACCTATACGGGGGATTGGGACGCAACCCGAGAAGCCAGCCGCTGTTTGAATAGCGACCGACGCGGCATGGCGGGCGGCGGCAGCCCGGCAAATCCGCGGTATTGAGGCCGAGATTCGCGGCTATGCCGGTTTGGCCGCCTTCAAGTGCCCGGGGCGCAATTCGCCGCGCTCGAGAACGAGCGCGAGTTGACGCCAATTGTCGATGAAGTGCTGCGCACGCTGCGTGCCGATCCGGCTAACAATGAGCGGCTTGAGCGAGCCTTCCATGGCCTCGAGTTCGCGCCGGGCCAGCGCTAAATACCAGCCGTGCCGATCGCGGATGTGCACGTCGACGAAGCCGGCGGCGCGCAGCGCGGCGGCGCTCTCATCGAGACTCACCATGTTGTACGCAATGCCTTCGAGTCGGAAGAATTCCATCATCTCGGGTGAATAGGCGCCGGTTCCCCCGCGCAGCCAATCGCTCGCAACGAATCGCCCGCCGGGCCGCAACACCCGCAGCACTTCGGCATATATCGCCGGCTTATCCGGGATCTGCACCATGGAGTCCTTGGAGAAAACCACATCGAAACTCGCCGCCGCAAACGGCAGCGGGCCGCCGTCGACTTTCTGGCCGCGGATGCGGTTCGCCAGACCGGCTCGCTCGATGCGCCGCTGCATGTCGGTGAGAAGGGATGGATCGATGTCGATACCGACCACCGAACGCGCGCGGTATTGCGTAACCAGCAGTTCATCGATGGCTCCCAAACCGCAGCCAATATCGAGTACCTCACAGTCGCCGATGTAGCTGCCTTCCAACAAGCGCTGGACTTCCTCGGCTCCGCCTGGCGACAAGAACCCATCACCCCAAATGATCTGCAGCAACGCCAGCATGCCCGTGTCGTACTCCCCGGGTTCGCTCGGCTGGCCTATCCTTATATCGTTCATTGCGCCTCGATCTCCGCCAATAATGATTTTGCCCCGTACACCTTATCGAGCGCCTCGCGAATGATTGCCGGATGCACCGCAATCGCCCTATTCCTCGCGGCGTCGAACCAATAATCTCCCGATATGGAATGGATGTTGCCGTCGAATATGAGTCCGACAATCCTCCCCTTTGAATCGATCAAGGGGCTGCCCGAGTTGCCGCCGACGATATCGCTGTTCGTGGCAATGCAGAACGGCGTGCGCATATCGAGCCGATCTATGACCGCCAACCAGCTATCGGGAATCTTGAACGGTGACGAGCCGGTGGCGCGCTCGAATGCGCGGTCAAGATGCGTGACGGGATCCACGAGCCTGCCATTTTCCATCCAACCTTGCACCTTGCCGTAGTTCAGACGCAGAGTGAAGGTGGCGTCCGGGTAAACATGCGTGCCGAATGCCGTGAAGCGTACGGCGGCGATTGTTTTTGATGCAGCGGCGATGGGCGCCTCGACTTCGTCCTCGAATTGGCGGCGAATCGAGCGCGATTCAGCGTCGAGCGAGCGCGCAAGTTCCAACATCGGATCGTGCGAGGCGTCCACCGCCTCCTTGCCCCCCTGCCACAACTGATTGCGCACGGCGGGATCGTCGAGTTTCGTTTCCGAGACCAACCGGATCGCGAGCGCATTAGGCGATTCCTTGTCCATTAAGTTGCTCACCAGAGGGTATTCCGAGCCCAGCCATTCGCGCATGCGCTGCAGCGAAAAGGACAGTGTCATGGCCTCGACATCGGTATAAATCGGCACCGGCGCGTACAGCTGTTGCTCGATGCGCGGCAGCGCCGCTTCCGTGTACTCGCGAAGCCGAGCGGTGTTCGGCTTCAACCGCTCGTCGGCGCCGCGCACGATCAGGCGCGCGTAGCGAAATAGAATGCTATTGAATCCCGCGGCGCCTTCAATAAAGGAATAGGGCAAATAGAGCGTACGCTCGCGAGCGGAAGCTGATTCAATTTGTTGCCAAGGATCGGCGCCGGGGAGCTTCGCGAGGGCGCGCAGAGCATTTTCTTCGTCCCTTTTTCGCGCCATCAACGCATCGTCGTGCAATGCATCGAGCAGCTTGCGGCGCACTTTGATGCCGTTCTCCAGGCTGTTGAGCGGAGCCTCGATCAACTGCGCGTTCGATTGATTGGTGCGGCCGTATTGAATATAACCGCCGCGCAATTCAGAAGTACGGAGCAGCGCCGACGGCAAGATCACATCGCGCTCGAACTCAAGTTGGGCGGGGGTTTCCTGACGCGAAGTCGAGCCGGGATGCCCCGACACGAACACCAACTCATCGACCTGCGGCCCCGCGAAATCGATCTTTAGGTAATGCGGTGTTTTGGCGGGCTTGCCGTTCTCATAGGCGCGCAGCACCGAGAAATCGAGGGACCAGCGCGGAAATTGAAAATTGTCGGGATCGCCGCCGAACGCCGCGATGTCCGCCTCGGGTGCGAATACAAGCCGGATATCGTCGTAGCGCTTGTACTTGTATAGAAAATATTGACCGCCTTCGTAGAGCGTGACCGCTTGACACTTGAGTTTACCGGACTTGGCTTTGACGCTTGCCTGCTCGCAAGCTTGTTCAAGGGTGGTCAGGGTTTTTTTGCGCTGGTCATTTGCCGCTTTGTCGTCAAGCTCTGCGCCGGCCTTTGCCACCGTGGCGGTGACGTCTTCCATTCCCACCAAGACGTCCGCCAGCTGCGTCGCGCAACGCCGCTCGCCACGGCGGTCGGCAGCCGAAAAGCCGCGATCCAGCAGGCTGTTGTCCTTGGAAGAGAGCTCGCCGAGACACGATTCGACGCAGTGGTGGTTGGTCAGAATGAGGCCGGCGGGGGAAATAAATGAGGCCGAGCAGTTCGTCAAGCGAATGGTCGAAAGCCGTACGTGGTCCAGCCAGTGCGGCGTGATGTCCACGCCATATGCCTTCTTCACGGTTTCAACGGGAAAGTTATCGAACGTCCACATGCCTTCGTCGGCAAGCGCAGGCGCGGTCGCAGCGATCGCCAATATCATGGTTAGGATACGCATTCGGCTCTCGCATACCCCCTTGCTGTTGCCGTGCGGCGAAGCGTTGATTCTACTGACATGCAAGCAGATACCGCTCGATTATCCGTTGTTGCCGTGCGGCGCGGTGCGAAGCCACGATGCGCTCCTGCGGCCAATTCCGTTACAATCGGCTTGTTACCGCGATCCAGGCGCTTAATCCAATTGAACCCAGAAAAAAGTGCCGCACCAGAGCATTTAGGCAGGCATCGCGCCTTTACCTCGTTCGCCAACGCCGATTTTCGGATTTATTTCCTTGCCGCCACCGCGGCGATGATGGCCGACAATATCGAGCACGTCATCAGCTATTGGGTGCTGTTTCAACGATTTCATTCGCCCGCGCTCGGCGGCTTTGCGGTCATTTCGCATTGGATCCCGTATCTTTTTCTGGCCGGATTCAGCGGCGCGCTCGCCGATCGATTCGATATACGCAGGCTCATTCAAGTCGGGATGCTGCTTTTCATGGCAGTCTCGGTCAGTTGGGGGCTGATGTTCTTGACCGACTCCGCGACGCTGTGGATGGCGATGTTGCTGCTCGTCGTGCACGGGCTCGCCGGGGTCATTTGGATGCCGGCGTCGCAGGTGCTGATTCATCAAATCGTCACCCCGGAGCAGTTGCCGAGCGCGGTGCGCATCAATGCCACCGGACGCTATCTGGGCTTTCTGGTCGGCCCGGCGGTCGGTGCGGGGCTTCTGTTGGCATTCGGACCCGCCTTCGGCATCCTGGTCAATGCGCTGATCTATGCACCATTGTTCGTATGGTTGATCAATGCGCCGTACGGATCCGGTGCGCTCGACTTACGCGCGCCGCGGGCGGCGGTCGGCAGCTTCGCCGACATATGGTCGACGATGCGGGTGGTGGCACACAGCAAGGTGCTGTTATCGATGACCGTCCTGATCGGCGCGGCGTCGTTTTTCGTAGGCAATGCCTATCAGGCGCAAATGCCTGCATTTGCGCACGATCTCGGCCACGGGCGCGCGGATTTTTCCTATAGCATGTTGCTTGCCGCCGATGCCGCCGGTGGTTTGGCGGGCGGCGTGCTCCTCGAAACCCGCGGGCTGCTGCAGCCCAGAGCGCGCACCGCCTACGTCTTGGCTATGATCTGGTGCTGCGCCCTGATTGGGTTTGCGCGCGCAAACATCTATGCGATGGCGCTTGTATTGTTGTTTGTGGCGGGAGTTTCCGAGCTCGCATTTAATTCGATGGCGCAGGCATTGGTGCAGATTCACGCGCCGGGAGAGATGCGCGGACGCGTGATCGGGGTGTTTTCGATGTCGGCCATGGGAATGCGCACGTTCAGCGGACTGTCGGTCGGCTTGCTCGGCGCAAGTCTTGGGGTTCACAATTCGTTGGCATTGAGTGCAACCGCGCTGTTGGCCCTGTACGCGGTACTGTTCGCGGGGCGCCATATGCGGTGGAGCTAAATCGTGGCCGCAGGCGCAATACTCACTGACATCGACTGCATGCAGCGCGCCCTCGTGCTGGCGCGTCGCGCCTATGATCTGAACGAGGTGCCCGTGGGCGCCCTAGTGCTGCTCGGCGGACGGGTGGTCGGGGAGGGCTGGAACAACCCGATTGCGGCCCACGACCCGACCGCGCATGCGGAAATCGTCGCCCTGCGCACCGCGGCCACCCGCGAGGGGAACTACCGGCTCGAAACGGCAACTCTGTACGTGACGTTGGAGCCGTGCGCCATGTGCGTCGGCGCCGCCATCAATGCCCGAGTGGCGCGGGTCGTCTTCGGCGCCTGGGATCAAAAGGCGGGCGCCTGTGGCAGTATGTTCGATCTGCCGCGCGAGCCTCGACTGGCGCATCGCTTGGACGTATTCGGCGGAGTTTGCGCGGAGGAGTGCAGCACCCTGTTGCGGCGCTTTTTCGAAGCACGCCGCTGATGCTCTGGGATGTGAAAGCGAATGCGGCCGGAGCTCAATCGAGCGAGACGCCGCCGCCCCAAGCCCATTCGAGCATATCGCGATAGTTGCGCACGTTGTCGACATAGCGCACCGGCTCCCAACCGTGGGCGTAGCCGTTCAGGGTCTGGGTATACCAATATTCTTCTTCCAGGAGCGGAAGAAACTTCTTCACTTCCTGCCATGAATCCGGGTCGCGTCCGGCTTTTTGCGCGAGCACCCGCGCATCTTCCAGGTGTCCGTAGCCTATGTTGTAGGCGGCGAGGGCGAACCAGGTTCGATCCGGCTCCGGTACGTGCGCCGGGATCTTCTCGTAGACCTGTCTGAAGTAGCGGGCGCCGCCGAAAATGCTCTGCCGCGCATCGGTGGGGTTGGAGACCTTGACGGCCGTCGCCGACACCGAGGTCAGCTGCATTAACCCCACGGCGCCGGTGCCCGAGGTGGCGCGCGGATCCCATTTCGACTCTTGATAGCCGATGGCGGCCAACAGCCGCCAATCTTGGCTGCTCTGCTCGGCCGCTTCCTCAAACCATTTCTTGTAAAGCGGTAGGCGACTTTGCAAATGAAGCATGAAACCTTGGGTGCCTGCGAATTCGAGTTCCTCGGGGCGGCCGTAGTACCGGTTGACGATTGTCGCCAGTTCCCCGTTACGATACAGGCGTGTGAAATAGTCGCTAACGTCGTTCAGGAATCGTGCATCGCGCGCGCTTGCCGCCCACGCCATCGATTGGTCGCCCGGGAAATCGAATGCGATGCGCAGATCCTGATGGTCATCGTGCGCCAGTGCGAACTCGGTGGAGTCCGCAATCGTATAATCGACGCTTCCGTCCGCCACGGCTTCTAAAAGTACCTGCGAATCGCTGCTTGCATTCTCTACCCACACCAACTGCGGCAATGATCCTCGCGCTGCATTCAACGTGCTCGCATGGGAGCTATTCGCCGCAATTTCCAGATCGGCATTGCCGATCTCTGCGAGCGAGCCCGGACGCGGCGCGCCCTTGCGGTAAATCAAATGCTCGCGCACTCGCTGATAGGCGGCCGCAAATTCAACGCCGGGGATGGATTGCGCCGGTACCTTCAATCCGGCCGCCGCCAAATGCGCCCGTCCCGTGTTCAAGGCCGCGTAGATTTCCGCATAACTTTTGAGAGGTATGATCTTCAGCTTCACGCCGAGTTCGTCGGCGAAGCCGCGCGCAAGTTCGTACTCGGTGCCCGCCGGTTGGCCGTCCGCTCCAATATAGAATGTCAACGGGCTGTAGCGCGTCACGACGCGCAGTTCGCCGAGCGTCTTGATCTGGTGGATCAAGCTCGGTAGCGGGGCGCAGGTGCCCAGCATCAGGGCGGCCGAAACCGCAATACTGACCTTCGACCATCGCTGCCAAATTTTTGAAATGTTTAAATTACGCACGGTCGTGAGCTGTTTGTATTCCGTGAGGCGGGCGTGGCCTTGATCTAGAGGCGGGCCCAATGCCGATGCGTTAGAATAACCTGAAATTGGCGCCAACGGACCCTTGACAAATGCATTTCCATCTGGGTCGGTTAGTCCGTCACAACGCGAAAAGGCTTAAGTTAACGCCTGAAATGCTTAAGTAGACGCGACCAATTTTATGTTAACGGAAAGTTAACGGAGAGGTACCGAAGTGGTCATAACGGCGCCGACTCGAAATCGGATGGTCGGGTAATTCCGGCACGTGGGTTCGAATCCCACCCTCTCCGCCAGTCGTGACATCAATTCCGCTCGGCCTGGATCAGTCGACCGTGGCAGCAACGAAGCGGGGATAACGCCCGCCAGGGCGGCCCCGCAGGGGCGAGGCGCGGAGCGCCGAGTAATCCCACCCTCTCCGCCATTCAGTCGTCTCATATGGACGTGCCGTGTAAGGCGCACATTTTCCAGGCCAAAACTGCGGGATTTCGAACGGAGTCACACGTGATTCTGACAGCAGAGACCCGCCGTGTCTGCCGACTCCGCGGTATTCGCGGCCCGTGCTCTGATCACGACGGGCGCGTGTCAGAAGTATTGGGCGAGTTTCGTCCGGCGGGGCAGCGAAATTCCAAAGTCATCAGCCGCGAAATTGCGCAAACAGGCGTCTTGCGCCTGCCAGTCGAGTGGAATATCGAGCTGGCGGATATGCTTGAGCATGAGCTGCCGCGGCTGTGTTCCCCTCAAGATCTCATCCGTCAGATCCGGCGCGAGATAGGCCAATGACAATAACTTTGCGAGATACGATGCATTCACATGCTCGGTGCGGCTGATCCATTCGACGGACTTTGCCGCACCTAATTCGACGGTCACGCCAGCGGTAGGCACGGATCATGGCGCGGACGCGCACGGGATCCGGTGCGGGGGGCGCCTCGCTTATAGTTCCGTCGCAGGTAAGGATTTGCACCTCCTGGCCCCGCCGGCGAGGTTGACCGGGACCCCGAATTGTCCAAAAAAGAGAATCGACTTTCGTCAGGCTGCGGCCCGATGGTAGTAGCTGAGCATTCCGCCGAGGCGCTGTCGGCGTTGAACAGGGTGATGGGGTAGGGCAGCGACGGACATTGGCTGCGGTATTCGGTTTTCCAGGCCCTGATGATTGCGCTCGGTATGATAGTGCGCCATGAACTGCCGGACCGCGTGCTGAAGCGATGCCGGTCCGAAGAAGATCATCCGGCTTAAACACTCCTCTTTAATTGAACGCACGAACCGCTCGGCGAAAGCGTTCAAATTCGGCGATCGTGCCGGCAATCGAACGACTTGAATGCCTTCTCGGACGAGAACGCTGCGGAATGCGTCCGAGTATTTCGTATCCCGATCGAGAATCAAATAGCGCTTGCCGCGAAGGAAGCCGTCGTTCAGGTCGGTGAGATTCCGCGCGATCTGCGTCATCCACCGGCTGTCGGGATGGGGAGTGATACCCGCGATCTTCACGGCGCGGTTGGCGATATCGATGAAGAACAGAACGTAGTGTGTCACCAGTCCCCTGATCGTGCAGACCTCGACGGTGAGAAAATCTGTCGCCACCAGGCATTCCCGATGAGCTCGAAGAAACGTCGACCACGGCATGTGCTTATCGCGCTCAGGGGCAGGATCGATGCCGTATTCTCTGAGAATGTTGGCGATCGTGCTGCGCCCGACCTCATGTCCCAGATTGGCCATTGCTCCTTGGATCCGCGTGTACCCCCACGATCGATTCTCAAGCGCCATGCGAAGAACGAGATTGACGATCGTCTGCATGACGCGAGGCCGACCGGGGCCTCGACGATGGCTGTAGTTCCATTTACATGCGACCATTTCTCGGTACCATCGCAAGAGGGTATCCGGTGTGACCAAGGTATGAAGTTCGTTCAAGACCTTACGTCCAAGAGTGTGCGCTTTTCTGGCGAGTCGACAGCGCTCGGTATCGGTGAAGCGAATGCGTCGCCCACCCAAGCGCTCCGTGAGCACGCGGTTCTCTTCCTGGAGATACGCGATCACGTCCAACTGATGGCGGTTGACCCACCCGGCGAACATCACGAGCAGCAACTGAAGAGGCTGAAACGGTGGGGACATTGCAGCGGAGTATACGGGCTAACTAACCGTCGTGGGTCATCGAGCAGCCGGCTTGCGCATTGTCCGATCGCTTCGTTCGAATTTCTGGACACTACGGGAAAGTCGTCGTGAATACGGCGGGCGGAGTGAGAGTGGGTGGCGGCTGAACCTCCATGCTAATTGTCGAGGTCACCCCATCTAGGTCCGCCCGCTTCCTACTATTTTTCAGGCGAGTCAGGGGCCTTGGGTGTTGGGGAGATAGGGGCACCGGAATCCTTTCCCTTCTTGTCGGAGGATCTCGGTCCAGTCGCGACAATCACAATGCCCAGCAGGAATAGTATGGCGATAATGGTTTCAATCATAAAAAATCCCTGGCGGTACGTCTCTGAGAATACAGAGTGCTATTTAGTTTTAATGAGGGCGCTACGTATTAGCTTCGCGCGTTTGATCCGCGAGTCGAAGAAACTGCTGCGGCAGTGAAATCAAGGGTTAACCGGGGCTTGAAGTGAGAGACCGAAACAGAACAACACCTCGAAGCGAAGCAAGCCATGGCCTTGATGACGAAGCGCGCTTCAGTGGCGACTGCATGCTCGTCGTGTATGGCGATTCATTTATCGATTCCGTGCGCCGGCAGGCGTTGCATTGAACATGGCCATTATGCTTCCCCGGAGCGGATGCGCTCGAGGTACACGACGGACGGATAGGTGCGCAGATCCTCCAGAACGCGGTAGCCGCGCACGACCTCCTCGTTCTTGTCCAGCTGCTCGTCCTTTTCGCGCTGCTCGTCCTTTTCCTGAGGATACGCAGACAGCTCGACCTGCTGTGCCTTCCACATCTTGGCGACCTTCGACGAGCTGTCGGCGAGATTGCCGAAGTGGATCGCCGATGATGGGGCAGGCCTGGGCGCAGGCGGTGAGCACCTCCCCATCGCGCACGGTCCGCCCTTCGGTGCGCGCCTTCGACTTCGCCTCGGTGAGACGCTGCACGCAGAAGGTGCATTTCTCCATGACCCCCTTGCTGCGCACCGTGACATCCGGATTCAACTGCTGCTCGAGCGGGCTGGGCCAGGCGCTCGACGGGTAGTCGAACCAGTTGAAATACCGCACCTTGTAGGGACAATTCGCCGAACAGTAGCGCGAACCCACGCAGCGGTTATAGACCTGGGAGTTCAATCCGTCCGGCGTATGGTGGGTGGCGCCCACTGGGCAAACGATCTCGCACGGTGCCGCCTCGCATTGCTGGCACATCATCGGCAGGAACTCAGCGCCCTGTTCCGGAAATTCCTGCGTGAGTTCCGTACCCTCACCCCAGTAGCGCTCGATTCTGATCCAGTGCATCTGCTGACCGGCACCGAAGCGCTCCTTGCCCACCACGGGGAGATTGTTTTCCGCATAGCAGGCCGTGGTGCAGGCATTGCAGCCCGTGCAGGCATCGAGATCGATGACCATGGCCCACTTGTAAGGAGCCTCCTTGTACTGATCCGGCTGCGGACGCTTGACCCGAAGCTTCGACCAGTTGGAACTCAGGTTATCGAATGACAAAGGGGGTCTCCTTGCTAAGATCTACCTGATCGGCCGCGAGCGTGGCGACCAATTTCCTGCCCTGCTGAAGCGTCGTCGGTCCTTCGTCCTTGACCACGGGCTCGTTTCGACCGGTCTTGGTGATCGCAACCCGAGTGGCGTACATCGCCAGCTCGCCGGTCGCCTCGTCGAAAATCGGATCGAGGATCTTTAAGGGATTGACTCCGACATGCGTGGCAAAGCGGCCATAGGACTCATGTCCCTGACCAATCGGCACCGCCACCGAACCCGGGTGAATGCCGGGCATCAGGTAGGCTTTGGCGCGAATGGAGCCGTGCGCGGACTCGATCACCAGCACGTCGCCTTCGCGCACGTTCAAGGCCTTCGCGGTGCTCGGATGCAGCTCCGCCCAGCTGTCCCACACCACGGTGGTCAAGGTGTCCGGAGACTCCTGCAGCCAGGGGAGATTCGCGGGTCGGCCATCGCGCAGGCTCGCGCTCACCGCCGGGATCAGGCGAAACGGATACTTGGCGTCGGGGCTGCTCGGCGCGGGCTGCTGGATCATTGCCGGAGTGATCTCCATCGCGGGCAACGGCAGCAACGCTGCCGGTCGATGCAGAACCCCGGCGCTCAAGGTGTCTTCCCAAAACTCCTCGTCCCCGGACTGCGGACTGAACGCGGGTTTGGCATTGATGATGGCGGTCTTCAGGTAACCGTAGTAATCGGGAAAAGCCTTGTAGCTGTCCGGTCTTGACTTTCTTCAGAAGATCGAGCACCACATCGCCGAAGGAGCGGGTCTCCGGGTAGAGTTTCTCCATCAGCGGCTGCTGCATCGAGAGTTCGATGCCGTCGCACTGATTAAGCGGTATGTGGGTGCCGAAATCCTCCAACGGCGACAGCAGCGGCAGTACCAGGTCGCAGTGCATGGCGGTCTCGTCCATTGCCGTTACCCAGGCCGCCTTGAAGGGCACTTTCTGCAAGTTCGCGCCAAACTCGAGAAAATCGGGTGCGCTGTAGACCGGGTTGGTGCCGCTGGATCAGCAACGAGCGGCACTGTCCCGCAGCCATCGCCTTGTTCAATTCCGCGAGCGACTTGAAATCCCCCGCCGTGGGCGCCAGTTGCGGGAACGGCAGATCGGCTGCCCGCAGGACCGTTTTTCCCTGGTTTTGCAGCACCACGTTGAGGAGCGCGATGGCGGCCATGTTGCGCGATCCATGCGCATGCCCCTGCGGGTAGCGCCCGGCGAGCACCAGGCTCGGCGCACGCTCCCACAGCATGCCGACCAGTCGCGGTATGAGATCGCCCCGAACCCCGGTGATCCGGGTTACCTCCGCTTCGGTATAAGGCTCGACGGCCGCGATCAATGCGGGAGACAAACCGCCTGAGTACTCCTTGCGCTGCAGCAGCTCACGCGCCAGGCCCAGCGCGAACACGCCTTCGGTGCCCGGCTCGATGGCGACCCATCGATCGGCGTTGGCGCCGGTCAAGGTCATCTTCGGCTCGATCTGCACCAAGATACCGCGCGGTGCCGTCTTGCGAAACCGTGCGTACTGGCGGGCGGCGGCCACCGGCGAGGCACCTGCGCCTAAGAAATCATTGCCGAACGACAGTACCAGCCCCGCTTTCTCTATCACGGTGACCGGCTGATCAACGCCAAACATCTTGCGATTGACCGACGCCTCGACCGCGGTGGAGAGCGCATCGTAGAGGACATAATCCGTGGCACCGCCGGCCTCCACCAGGTTGCGCAGCAGCACCTGGTGGTGGCCGCTCGTCGGTCCCGTCAACCACACACGCTTGCCCGGCCCGTCGGCAGACGTGAGCGTGGCGTTCAAGAGCGCCATCGCCTTGTCCCAGGTCGCCGGTTTCAATGAACCGCTCTCTCGGATCATCGGCGTGGTCAGTCGATCCGGACTCCAATGCTGCTGCACGGCAGCCTGACCCAGAGCGCAAATCTTCCCGCCGCTGATGGCCGAAATCGGGTTGCCTTCTAGTTTGAGCACTCGTCCTTCCCGGACCCGGCCCATGATGCCGCATGCCGACGCGCATTGGGTACAGGTCGATGCGTAGTACACGCCGACGCCCGGCACCACGAAATTCTCCGGCTCGACATACGACTCGACCAGTTCGGCACCGGACTCGATGGAGGTATTGCCGCAGGCGCTTAAGGCCATGGCGGTGCCGCCGAGACCGACGATCTGCAAGAAATCCCGGCGGTTGAGACGACTACCGCTCACGATTCCCTTCCTGTTACCAGCACGCCTGCTAATATATCTATACGATACACACTGTATGAAAAAGTTCCACATGATGCATGCATTCACTGATCCAACCAATGCCCGGTAAGGCGAGGCGAACGCTCCCGGCGCGATTAGGCGGGCGATCGGAGTTCAAGTCTGCCCCGGTGAGTGCACGAAACCGCGGCCGGCCGAAAAACGAGTGCATCGATGTTGAAGTCGTCGCCGCGGTACTCAAACAGCTACGCTCGCGTGGCTACCGGGGCGTCACTATCGAAGGTGTCGCGCGCCAGGTGAAGCGCGCCCGCACCAGCTTATATCGCCGTTGGCCGAGTAAACGCCATCTGGTCGCAGATGCGGTCGTCGCGGAGCTCGGAGCTGAGCCAGCCCCCGACACGGGCTCGTTGCGCAAGGACCTGAGGGCTGCGGTGGGGACGCTGCTCACGGGCTTTGCCGGGCCCCTAGGCAAAGCGCTTCCAGGACTCGTTGCGGATATGGCACTCGATCCCGTGCTCGCGCGAATGATTCGGGAAAAGGTGTTGGTGGCGCGCCGGCGTTCGATCCGGGCCGCGTTCGAGCGCGGAATGGCGCGCGGCGAGAGCGATCGTGGGTTCGATATCGAGGTCTTGATCGATATGCTCACCGGGCCCTTTTATTTTCGAGCGTTGTTCGGCCATCTTCCGGCGACTTCGGCCATGGTTAATACCATCGTCGACTACATAATGGCGGTTGTACGACCGCCTGCGATTGGCGAGCCAGTTCCTTGAGCGAAGAGGCCGGCGAGCTCCCCGAGTGGTTGCGAACGGTCGCTGGTCGCCCGTGCGATCGACCTTCATTCCTCGCCTGAGCAATTCCCGCTTTGACCCGATTGCTTTGGATATCGCGCTCGAATTCCGCGAACACGGCGCGCATGCCGCCGAAGTGCCCGGCCTGCCCGCGTGGTCATGTCGAGCGTCTCGGTGAGCAATACGAATCCGATGCCGACGGGGTAAAGCTCCTGCAGCGTTGCGGTGAGATCGACTAGACAGGGTCCCAATGATTGTCGGCAATGTCACAAGTAGTCTGTGATCTGCGGCGGACGGCGAGGGGAACTGCCTCTACAGATTCACCCCCGAATCAGACGTCCGCAGTTCTCCGTCTGCCTCGCCGGCAGCTCAATACGCAACGGCCCAACTATCGCCGCTGCGGTCGAATACCCGGGAGTCAGGAGTGCACGCTCCGAATCCAAGCCGGAATGATCACTTCTTGGCAGCCGCCCAGGGCGACCAGGCAGCCCCGGCCGCAGTCGCCGCCGGGTTCTGCACAAAGCCCACGCAATAGCAGTGCGGGCAGATCTCCGTATCGCCCGGATACAGCTTGCAGCCGTTCACGTCGGTGTCATTGTTCGGCTTATCCTTGTTGGGAATGAAATTGACGCATACGCTGCATTGCTTGGCGCCGTTCGCCATGAGCTGGTACTTCAGGGCCTTCCGCACCGCCGCATTTTGCGTTGCAAAGGCGCGCTCCGATAATCCGGCAAGCGGCGCAACCGCTAGCGCCGTCATGCCGATCCTGAGCACCTTGCGACGCGAATGTTTGGTTGTTTCACTATCCATTTGATTTAACTCCTCGATTGTCTCAGCCCTTGATCGCACAAAAATCCGGCCCGAAGCATGGGCTCGATCGCATTATTGAAGAGCCTGCCTGCTGAGATACGATACAGACTGTACAATAAAGTCCAGTATGATGCATGCATTGTGCGATGCAATTGGTGAGGTCAAATTTTCTGTCAGGCCGGCAGCCGCCTAACTGTTAATATTGCACGAATCCGTTGATTCGAACTCCGCTGAGAACTTTTTGAAGCGATTGTTTTTAAAATCCATCTCAAAATCGTCCCGCAGCGGCGCGTAATGAATTAAAAATACATGCGTGCTGAATCCGCGCGATGGGCAATTGGAGCGAATTCGCGAGTACGTTCTGGAGGAAAATGTTCCGGACCGTCTCCCCGGTCACACGCCGATTCCCACGCGCAGAGTTCTCGAGGCGGCAATCATTCCCAAACTCACCCGCTTCTTTCCCGAGAACTCGCATACACGGAGTTGACGTGCTCGCGAAAGACGCTTGTTTTCTTCTTGGAGGGTGAGGAGTCCACTTGTCTGTATGACCTTTTCGCGACCGGAGAACTCGCAAACGCATCGAGGTAGTACGAATCTCATCGTAGCCGGCGTGCGACGGGATCTGGATCGGTTTCCGCAGGCAGCGCACCTGGTTCATCGAACACCTAAGGGCGCACAAAGGTATTATCCAAACTGGTAGAACGATAATTTCCGCGTCGCAGCAGGTAAGCCCAAGTCATTCGGGAAGCAACTGCAGCTATCATTGCGATCGCAGGCACCGAATTGCACCGGGAAGAATGAATGGAGGACGGCGATGTTCAAATTCATTGATGGGCTACCGCAAGACGTGCTCGCGATCGAAGCTGCTGGCAAGGTGACGCACGAAGACTACAAAAATACGCTTATACCCAGGGCCGAGGCGATGATGGGCAAGGGCCCGATAAAGATGCTTTATGTCATCGGGAAAGAGTTCACCGGATTTGAGGTTGGAGCGCTTTGGGATGACAGCGCCTTCGGGCTGAGGCACTGGCACGATTTCAGCCATATCGCGGTGGTTACGGATCACGCATGGCTACGGGTCATGGTTGATATGCTCAAACCCTTTTTTCATGGCGACGTCCGCCTGTTCTCGCTTGCCGAATTGCCCACCGCGAGAAGTTGGATCACGGACTCGAAACGAGTCGGCCGATGACTAAGAGTGGCTGCTAAAGAATCTAAAATCCGATCTGTGCTACAAGGTGTTTCTGCAGAAGATGAATTTGCCGGAGTAGCGGCGTCGCGCAAGCCTCCTTTTGAAAATAGCTTCCCACTCTCTATTGGCGTCAGAATAAGCACCCCGCGCTTGCGCATCGAGAGCCGCCTGCGCATGTGTGGCCGCGACCTTCGCAGCATCATACAGACGCTCGAGGCGATCGTTCGATGGACTCGCGACGAGGACGCCCGATACGCCAGCGGGATCCGACAAGCAACGCATTCTCTGTCGCACGAGCTCGTTAAAGAAATCGTTCATACATTGGCCGTACGATTTAACTCCCTTACCAATGTCCGACGTCGCAAGTAGCATATCCACATACAAGCTCGAGAGTCCCAGGGGAGGGGAACGGGCAAATCGCCACACTTTGACTAACTGAGAAATCGCCCGCAACTTGGTACCGCACCCGGTGTTTGACATGGAGAACAACGCGTTGTGCCGTTCCGGACTCGCCTCGGTCCACTGATTGTCGTTACCGGGTAGTAAATAGACGGGATATTGGTCCGCTGACCGCACAAAAAATCCAGGTATCACATCTACTGCAAAAACAGCCCCGTGGAAGTAAAGCTCGACAGCCCGATCGTCGCGCCTGACTTGGGGGGCGAGGGCCAATTTTGAGTAACTCAGGTTCTCGGTCAGCCGGTCAATCATGGTCAGGGGCGATACGCGACGGCCGCCCCACGTGGCCCATTCTGACGGCAACACGGCGAGAAAATCGACATGGCTATGCACCGCGATCGCCGTGCCTCGGCTGTGACTACCAATTGGAAGGAAGCGTAATCCCGGATAAGCCCGCGCCAGGGCGCTTTGCACGATTCCGAACCGATCACGTACCAGGTGGATTTCCTCCTCGTTGGGTCGCACATGGTCGACCAGTTGGCGCAACGAAAAATTAGGGTGCGTTGGTTTGATCGACTTGGGACCTTGTATCCCGCGCGCCTCGCTGATCCTCACGGTACGTTTCGCTCAACTCTGTTGCTGATCGGCCCTAACAACCTCGCAGCTCTGATGTTCTCGCTTGAGTGAGACGCAGGCTGAATCGGCGTCATGACGATCCATGAGTCCGGACATCACGCGATAGCGCTTGTTCGACGAATCGGGCGAGAGGACGTCGACTTCCTTCAGGACGCTGCTGAATCGGGATTGCATCTCCGAGCGCTTGCGCTCGGCGGCGTGCTCATTGTGAAACGTGCCTAGCTCGGCACGATAATCGCCATGCAGCGCCGCAAGCTTCTGCCGCGCCTGATCGGCTTCCGGTCCCTGCGGGTACTTTTGCAGGAACGCGTCCAGAGCGGTTGCCGAATCGGCCGATTGTGCGCTTTTCCATGCATCCGCACGCGCCAACTCCGTTATCTGATCGCGGGCCGCTTGCGCGTGAGTACCATCCGGCTCGGATTGAAGGTATGTCTGGTAGCTGTCGCGAGAATTGCCGTTCTGCGCCATCTGCCATGCCGCGTCGTCTTGCAGCGCCGCCATGCGTGTTCGCGCCTCTTGCGCGTGCTGGTCGCCAGCATGCTTGTTCAGGAAGGATTGATAAGCCGCAACGGTATTTTGGGCGCTAGCATTCTGCCAATCCTTATTCGCGGAGCTGCATGCGGTCATCGCCAGCGCACTGGCGAGCGCCAAGGGCAGTAAGTACTTGTACGAATTCATCATTTCAGACCTCCAGTCAATTCCCTGCTTGCCAGACGAATCCCCTCTAGACCTAAGGCCCGTCCGTAACGAGCCACCCTGGCTTGCGTATGTGCTGAGATCATATATATGATACACACTGTATGAAAAAGTTCCCCATGTCGCATGCATTCGCTGATCCAACCAATGCCCCATGAGACGAGGGTAACCCTCGCGGCGCAATCAAGCACAAGGTCGAAGTCCAAATCTGCACCGGCTGCCCGGAGCCGGGGGCGACCGAAGAACAAGTGCATCGATGTGGAAGTCGTCGCCGCCGTGCTCGAAGGGCTACGCTTGGATGGTTATCGAGGTGTCACTATCGAGGGTGTCGCGTCAGGTGAAGCGTGCCCGGATCAGCTTGTATTGCCGGTGGCCGAGCCTACGCCATCTGGTTGCGGATGCCATCGTCGCGGAGCTGGGAACTCAGCCCGCATCCGCTTGCGAAGAAACGAATATGTCCGCTGCCTACGGATAGCACCATTGAACCAGATAATGCGAATCTTGCAGTCGCGATACGCGCACTCCATCGTCGCTGGACGCCAGTGCTGCATGGATAAGCAAAATCGCCAGCGATACACCGATCGTCGGAAATACCTTATCGCTCGACATCTTGGTCCGCCTCCTTTTTAACGGAGGACAATGCGATTACCGCGTTAGTTTCGATGATTAGCGCACATGCATTATTTGCTTGGAACTCTGAGAATCATCCCAGGTCCAATTTTTATATATTGTGAGCCTGTGGTATTCGATTGCGAGGACGCTGCCGAAGCGGCGGTGCGGCGTTAATCGCTCCCACCGACCACCGTGTGGCAACGCCCATATGTAATGGTTAGATCGCGTTGCTCGTTTTCTTAATCAATGCTGTATCAGGAGATGCAATATGAGTTCAGGTACACGAGAAATCTCGTCGAAGAGTACGAAATCCCGCCAGACTGCTCCGCCGGTGTCGAGCGCCAAGGCAAGTGCGACGAATAACAGTTCCCAGGAAGCCATAAAGAGCGGGTCGGTTGCTTCGGCGCATCTCTTGCCGCAGTTGCCGTACCCGGAAAATTCCCTGGAGCCGGCGGTGTCGGCCAAAACTTTGGCGCTGCACCATGGCAAACACCACCGTGCATATGTAGATAACGTGAATAAGCTGGTAACCGGAACTTTGTTTGCCGGATTACTTCTCGAGACACTGATCCGCGAAAC
>CAWCBJ010000021.1:0-153233 GCA_963793685.1 uncultured Gammaproteobacteria bacterium
ACGCGACGATACGCCGCTCCAATGGTCATCTGGCTGTCGCGATACGCCGGCAGATCGGTGACAAACCACGTGAGCCGCACCAGATGCCGCGGCTCGGCGCCAGCTTCCGCGAGCAGGGTGACGATGTTGGACAGTGCCTGCCCAACCTGGTTGGCCAGGCCTTCCGCGAACCGGCCCTGCGAGTCCCAACCGATCTGACCGGCCAGGAAGATGGTTTCGCCACCCGCGACGATCCCGTTCGCATAGCCGCGCGGACGGCCCCAGGATGGCGGTTGCAGGACGCGTTGGCCGGTGTCGCTTCGATCGCTCATTCAATCGCCCCTGAATTCGGGCCGCCGCTCGCCCGCGAAGGCATCGAAGGCGCGGCGAAAATCCTCGGTCGCCATGCAGATCGCCTGTGCCTGCGCCTCCGCGTCGATCGCGCTCTCGACGTCCATGCTCCACTCCCGGTGCAGCATCGTCTTGGTGACGCCATGCGCGAAGGTGGGACCGTCGGCGAGCAACGCGGCCATCGCTTGCGCTGCTGCCAGGTACCTGCCCGGGCGGATGCAGCGCATTGAAGAAACCCCAGCGCTCGCCTTCCTCGCCGGTCATCGAGCGGCCGGTGTAGAGCAGTTCGGACTCGCGGCCCTGGCCGATGATGCGTGGCAGGAGGCGCGTGCGCCCATGTCGCATCCGGCCAGGCCGACCCGGGTGAACAGGAACGCCGTGCGGCTCTCGGCGGTGCCGTAGCGGAGGTCCGCCGCCATCGCCGAGAATCGCGCCCGCGCCGGCGCACACGCCCTCCACCGCTGCGATCACCGGCTGCGGGCAGAGGCGCATCGCCTTCACCACGTCGCCCGTCATCCGCGTGAAGGCGAGCAGTTCCGGCATCTTCATGCGGGTGAGCGGCCCGATGATCTCGAACACGTCGCCACCGGAACAGAAATTTCCGCCCGCACCGGTGATGACCACCACGTTGATGCCCGGCTCATGCGCCAGCGCGCGGAACGTATCGCGCAACTCGGCATATGATTCGAACGTGAGGGGGTTTTTCTTCTCGGGCCGATCAAGCGTTATCGTCGCGACCTTGCCCGTGACCTGCCAACCGAAATGCGCGGGCTGTTGCAGTGCCATTTCACACCTCCCCGCAAGCGACGGCGATCGCCTGCCCGGTCATGGCGCTGGCGTCGGGGCGGCACAGGAACGCGACAGCTTCGGCAACTTCTTCCGGCCGGACCAGCCTACCCGCGGGATTACCCGAAGCCAACAACCCGCGCGCCTCCTCTCGCGAGCGTCCGCCGGCGGCAACGATGGTCGCCACCGAGCGCGCCAGCATGTCGGTGTCGGTGAACCCGGGGCAGACGGCATTGACGGTGATCCCGTCTTTCACGGTCTCCAGCGCCATTGCGCGCGTGAAACCGACCAATGCATGCTTGGCCGCGACATAGGCGGTGACGTAGGCGTAGCCTTTCAGACCCGCGGTGCTGGCGATGTTGACAATGCGCCCGAAACCGTGTGAGCGCATGCCGGGCAGCGCGACCTGACTGGCGACGACCGCGGACAGCAGGTTCACCTCCAGCATGGCGCGGAAGTCACTTACGGCATGCTTCGCGAACGGCTTCGAGATTGCTCCGCCGGCATTGTTCACCAGGATGTCGACCTGACCGAGCGCGGCAACGGCATCGCGTAGCGCTGCGTGATCGGTGACATCGGCCACGGCGTGGCGCGCACCGAGTTTGGCCGCAGCCTGTTCCAGCGCGGCCAGATCCCGACCGATCAGCGCAATGTCAGCGCCATCGGCGGCAAGCCGGCGCGCGATGGCGAGCCCAATTCCCTTGGCTCCGCCGGTGACCAGTGCCGTGTAGCCACGCAAGGGCGCGTTCATATCACCGCCGAATAATCCGTATCCGCCCGCCGGACCAGGCGCTCGATCTGAGCTTTCCCCGCCAGATACTGCCGCGGCCACCACTGTTCGACATAGCCGAGACCGGCGGCGGCGCGCAGGGCGAAGTGCGGGTCCGACAGATGTGGGCGGGCCAGCGCGCAGAGATCGGCGCGGCCCGCGGCGAGGATCGAGTTCACGTGGTCGATTTCGAAGAGATTGCCAACCGCCATCGTCGCGATCCGCACTTCGTTGCGGATCTTGTCCGAGTAGGGGGTCTGGAACATGCGCCCGTACACCGGCTTCGCGGTCGGCGAGGTCTGGCCGGCGGAAACGTCCATCAGGTGACACCCTGCCATCTGAAAGCATCCGCGATGTCGACCGCGTCGTCACCGGTGATGCCGCCCTCGACCCAGTCGGTCGCCGAGATGCGCACCGACATGGCTTGTTCGCCGGCCACACGGCCCGCATTGCGCGGAACACCTCGAGCGGAAAGCGCAGGCGGTTCTCGAGCGCGCCGCCATACTCGTCCGTGCGCTGGTTGGTGAGCGGCGAGATGAACGACGACAGCAGATAGCCGTGCGCGCATGCAGTTCGAGCATGTCGAAGCCCGCCTCGTCACCCAGTCGCGTGGCGCGCACGAAGGCGTCGCGCACGGCTTCCATTCGTCGCGCGTCATGGCGCGGGGATCTGATTGCGCGGGCTCCAGGCAACCGGCGACGGCGCGATCACCGGCCAGTTGCCGCGTCGAGCGGCTCGTCCATCTCCTCCCAGCCCAGTCGGGTCGAGCCCTTCGGGCCGGAATGACCGAGCTGCAGGCAGATCTTCGCGCCGTTGCGCGTGCACGAACTCGACGATGCGCCGCCACGCCGCCATCTGCTCGGCCAACCACACCCCGTGCAGCCCGGAGTGATGCGTCCCTCGGGCGTGACGCAGGTCATCTCGGTGAACACCAGGCCCGCGCCGCCCAGCGCGCGGGCGCCGAGTGAACGAGATGGAAGTCGTTGGGCATGCCGTCGCGCGCGCTGTAGGTCGCCATCGGCGAGACCACGATGCGGTTGGTGAGCTTCATATCGCGCAGCCGGAACGGCAGGAACATCGGCGGCACCGCGCGGTTTGCCGGATGTCCCGCGCGATCGGCCAGCCAACGTTCGATCCCTTCGAGCCAGGCCGGTCGCGCAGGCGCAGATTTTCGTGGCTGATGCGCTGGCTGCGCGTCAGCAGGGAATAGGCGAATTGTTCCGGCTCGAGGTGCGCGTAGCGCGCGACGTTTTCGAACCATTCGGTGGAGTTGCGCGCCGCGGTCTGCAGGTTCAGCACCTCGATCTTGCGTTCGTCCTCATACGCGGTGAGCGCGGCGGGTCGCTGCGCCCTGTGTGGAACGTGCGTGCGAGCGCGATCGCATCTTCCATCGCCAGCTTGGTGCCCGAGCCGATGGAGAAATGCGCCGTATGCGCTGCATCGCCGATCAGCACGACATTGCCATGACCCAGCTCTCGTTGCTCACACGCGAGGGAAGTTCAGCCATTGCGAGCCGCGCAGATGCGCGCAGTTCGCCAGCAACCGGTGGCCGTCGAGATAGGGCGCGAACAGCTGTTCACAGAACGCGATCGTGTCGGCGGCGTCGAGCTGATCGAGCCCGGCGCGCGCCAGTTCCTTCCGTGGTCTCGACGATGAAGGTGGAGATTCGCGTTGAAGCGGTAGGCGTGCACCTGGAACCAGCCGAGCTCGGTCTGCTCGAAGATGAAGGTAAATGCGTCGAACAGCCGGTGGGTTCCGAGCCAGACGAACTTGTTGCGCCGGAGGTCGATCTTCGGTCTGAAATGCGCGGCGTAGCGGCTGCGGATTCTGCTGTTGATGCCGTCGGCGGCGACGATCAGGTCGGCGTCGGGGAAATCGGCGATGTCGTCCACCTCGCGTTGGAAGATCAGCTCCACGCCCAGCGTCGCGGCACGGCGCTGCAGGATGTTCAGCAGATGCCTGCGTTCGATGCCGCAGAAGCCGTGGCCGCCCGAGGTGATCACCCGGCCCCTGAAGTGGATGTCGATGTCGTCCCAGTGCGCGAAGCTGTCGAGGATTTCCTGCTTGGACGGCGGATCCGCGCCCTCCAGGTTGCGCAACGTCTCGTCGGAAAACACCACACCCCAGCCGAAGGTGTCGTCGGCACGATTGCGCTCGAATACGGTGATGCGGTGCGACGGATCGCGCTGCTTCATCTGGATTGCAAAGTACAGGCCCGCCGGCCCGCCGCCCGCGCAAACGATCCGCATCGGTGACATCACCCTCTGGTCGGCATCTTATATCTGACCTAATTTGCTCCGAACAGGCCCGCCGCATCGCCGGTGAGCGTGCGCCTGCGGAGGGATGTGATGCTGGGACCATCGGCGCATGTGGATACGTTCGCGCGCGACAGGCTGCCGCCGCCGGACGAGTGGCCGGACCTGCTGCTCGACGGTTTCGACTATCCGGAACACCTGAATGCCGGAGTGGAACTCACCGACGCGATGGTCCGCAAGGGATTCGGCGACCATACCGCCTTGATCGGCAATGGCCGTCGCCGCACCTACAAGGAATTGACCGACTGGAGCAATCGGATCGCGCACGCTCTGGTCGAGGACTTCGGGATCAGGCCAGGCAACCGCATCCTGATCCGGTCCGCCAACAACCCCGCCATGGTCGCCTGCTGGCTCGCGGCCACCAAGGTCGGCGCCGTCGTCGTCAACACGATGCCGATGCTGCGCTCGGTCGAATTGACCAAGATCGTCGACAAGGCGGAGGTCTCGCTGGCGCTCTGCGATACGCGGCTGATGGACGAACTGGTCATCTGTGCGAAGGACAGTGCCCACCTGAAGACCGTCGTCGGCTTCGACGGGACCGCGAACCACGATGCCGAACTCGACCGCCTGGCGCTGGGCAAGTCGGTCCGATTCGAGGCCGTGGCCACCGGACGCGACGATGTCGCGCTGCTCGGCTTCACGTCGGGCACGACCGGCGAGCCGAAGGCGACGATGCACTTCCATCGCGACCTGCTGATGATCGCGGACGGCTACGCGCGCGAAGTTCTCCGGGTGACGCCGGATGACGTGTTCGTCGGCGCGCCGCCGATCGGATTCACCTTCGGACTGGGCGGCCTGGCAATCTTCCCGCTCCGCTTCGGTGCGGCTGCAACACTGCTGGAGAACGCGTCGCCGGCGAACATGATCGAGATCATCCAAAATTACCGGGCGACGATCAGCATCACCGCGCCGACCGCCTACCGTGCCATGTTGCAGGCGATGGACCAGGGCGCCGACCTCTCGTCGCTCCGCATCGCGGTGTCCGCCGGTGAAACGCTGCCAGCGCCTGTGTTCGATGACTGGGTGCGCAAGACCGGCAAACCAATTCTGGACGGCATCGGTGCGACGGAAATGTTGCACATTTTCATCACGAATCGCATTGACGACATGGCCCCCGGCACGACGGGCAAGCCGGTGGCCGGCTATCAGGCGCGGATCGTCGATGACGACATGAAGGAACTGCCGCGCGGCACGGTCGGTCATCTGGCGGTGCGCGGGCCGACGGGTTGCCGCTATCTTTCGGACCAGCGTCAGCTTGTCTATGTCCGCAACGGGTGGAACCTGACAGGCGATTCCTTCACCCAGGATGAGGCCGGCTATTTCCATTACGTGGCGCGCTCGGACGATATGATCATTTCATCTGGCTACAACATCGCCGGACCGGAGGTCGAAGCCGCCTTGCTCACCTGCGCCGATGTCAAGGAGTGTGCGGTCATCGGCGCGGCCGATACCGACCGCGGCTGGATCGTCCAGGCGCATGTCGTACTGGCCGAAGGTGTCGCACCCGACGACACAACTCGGCAACGTTTGCAGGATCACGTCAAGGCGACGATCGCGCCGTACAAATACCCGCGTTCGGTGAAATTTCTGGATGCGCTGCCGAAGACCGAGACCGGAAAAATCCAGAGGTTCCGGTTGAGAGCCTAGACAATCCGGACTGAAGTCGCGATCCGGTCCGCGCCGGACTTGATGCCGCACCTCCCGCGGAGAATACTGCGTGGGAACGTCAAATGCGGGGGAACAGGCAATGCCACACATGATCGACCGTCGGTCGCTTCTGACCGTCGCTGCAACGGCCGGTGTCGCGCTGGTGATGCTGCGGCCTCGTGCCGGCCTGGGCGCTGCTCCGAACCTGAAGACCGTCAGTCCCGGCGTGCTGACCGTGGCGATGAACGGCGACATGCCGATGACCAGCATCAAGGACGGCAAGTTGATCGGCACCGACGGCGAGATGATCGTCCTGATTGCGCAGAAGCTTGGCCTCGAGGTCAAGCCGGCATTGATGGAATGGTCGGCCACGGTGGAAAGCGTGCGCACCGGTCGCACCGACATCATGCTCGGCAACATGGGATGGACGCCGACGCGTGCGAAGGTGCTGGCGATTACCGACGCCATCTACTACGCCGGCACGTTCGGCACCATGAAGCAGGATAATCCGCTGACGAAGCTTGCCATCGGTGACATGAAGGGTCACAGCATCGGGACGGTCACCGGCTTCACCATCGTCCCGGAGATGAAAAAGGTGCCGGGCACCACCGACGTCAAGCTTTACGACACCAGCGATGCCTGTATCCGCGATGTCGTCGCCGGCCGGCTCGATTTCGCGATGCTCGATCCGCCGACGGTGGACTACATGATCCTGCAGAATCCAGGCTGGGGATTGAAGCAGATTCCGGTGGTGCACGACGATGCGTTTCCGCAGCTCACCAGCAAGCAGCACACCGTGATGGGCATGAACCAGGACAACCACGATCTGTTCGACGCGGTCAATGCCGGCGTGGCCTGGCTGTGGAAGTCCAAGACCAACGCGCAGATGCTGGCGAAATACGGCGTCGCCAATCCCGATTACCTGGTGGCGCCGGAGATCAATCCCCGGATCGGGGTGGATCGCGACGCCCAGGGCAACGTCATCGGTCCCGGCGGTCATACGCCCAAGGATTTCTCGGCGCTGTTCGCCTGAGCGATGCCGGATGACATAGGCCGACGTCCGCTGCTGCGAATCGTCGGCCTGCACAAGCGGTTCGGCACGCTGGAGGTCCTGCGCGGCGTGGACCTTCAGGTGCTGGCCGGTGAAAAGCTGTCGATCATCGGGCCGTCGGGATCGGGAAAGACAACCCTGCTGCGCTGCATCAACTGGCTGGAGCGGCCAAGCGACGGCGAGATCCTGATCGACGACCAGCCGATCGGCGAAACGCGATCCGGCGACCGGCGGGTCGAGATGCGCGATGTCGAACTCGCGCGCATGCGGGCGCGGATCGGTATGGTGTTCCAGCGCTTCAACCTGTTCCCGCATCTGACCGCCCTGGACAATGTCGCCATCGGGCCGATCAAGGTGCTGCGCCAGCCGAAGCAGGAGGCGCGTCGTGAGGCCAGAGCGCTGCTCGACAAGGTCGGGCTCGCGCATAAGTGCGACGTCTATCCTGATATGTTGTCTGGCGGCCAGCAGCAGCGGGTCGCGATCGCCCGCGCGCTGGCGATGCAGCCCACGCTGATGCTGTTCGACGAGGCGACCTCCGCGCTCGATCCCGAGTTGGTGGGCGAGGTGCTGACGGTGATCCGCGGGCTCGCCGCGGAGGGCATGACGATGATCATCGTCACGCACGAAATGCAATTCGCCGAGGACATATCCGATCGGGTGATCTTCATGGACCACGGCCAGATCGTGGAGCAGGGACCACCGCATCAGATCTTCCGCGCGCCCGCCGAGACCCGCACGCGGGAATTCCTGCGCGCGGTCATCGACCGGCAGGTCTATTCGGCGGAAACCGCATGAACGGCAATCCGTGGCAACGGTTCGCGGCGCAGTTCCCGGAGTTGATGGACACCCTGCTGCTGGGTGTCGAGATGACCATCATCGTCACCTTCGGCGGGTTCGTGGTGGCGATGGTCCTGGGCATGGCCGGCGCCTTGCTTCGTAACGCACGAACAGCACCGATCCGCGTGCTCGGCACGCTCTACGTGGACATCTTCCGCTCGGTGCCGGTGCTGACACAACTGTTCATCATCTATTTCGGCCTCGCCGAACTCGGCGTGAAGCTGGATCCGATCCCCGCGGCGATCCTCGGCTTCGGCATCAACGGCGGCGCCTATCTGACCGAGGTGTTCCGCGCCGGCATCGAGGCGATCCATCGTGGCCAGAACGAAGCGGCGCTTGCGATCGGCATGACGCGCGCCCAGGCACTGCGGGTCATCGTGCTGCCGCAGGCAGTGCGCGTCGTGCTGCCACCGCTGGGCAACTTCGCGATCGGTCTGCTCAAGGACACCTCGGTGGCCTCGTCTGTTGCTGCTCCGGAACTAAGCTTTCGGGCGCATATGTTGGTGGACCAGACCTATCTGAGCACGCAGATCTACCTGACGGTCGCGGCGCTGTACCTCGCCATGAGCCTGCCGCTCGCGTATCTGGTCCGCAAGCTGGAGCGACACATGGCGCGGGGCCGGTTGGCGTGACCTGGACGGATCTATTCGAATGGCTGCCGCAACTCTTGGTCGCCGCGGGTGGCACGCTGAAGATGACAGCGCTCGCCTACGCGTTGGCAGTGATTGCCGGTCTCTTGATCGCGCTGGCGCGGATTTCGCGGCGTCGCGCCGTGTCCGCCGTCGCGACGTGTTACGTCGAGCTGATCCGCGGCACGCCGGCACTGACCCAGCTGTTCCTGATTTATTTCGGTCTCGCCTCGGCCGGCATCGTTCTGCCAGCGTTCACCGCGGCGGTCGTCGGCCTTGGCCTGAACTATGCCGCATACATGTCGGAGGTGTACCGCGCCGGCATCGCAGCCGTGCATCGCGGACAGCGCGAGGCGGCACTCGCCATCGGCATGACCAACGCGCTCGCGATGCGCAACATCATCCTGCCGCAGGCGGTGCGCATCGTCGTTCCGCCGATGGCCAACTATGCCGTGTCGCTGCTGAAGGACACGTCGGTCGCGTCGCTCATTTCCGCTCCGGAGCTCATGCTGCGCGCACGCGATCTCAGCAGCGAGTATTTCATGCCGATGGAACTCTATGTTCTGGCAGGCGTGATGTATCTGGTAATGGCCTATCCGCTGGCGAAGGGCGCGCGCTATCTGGAGCTGCGGATGGGCCAGGGGCGGATCGCGAGCTGACAGCGAGGAGGCAGGGATGATCGACGCAGTGGAATGTGTGGTGATCGGGTCCGGGGCGTTGGGGTCCAGTGTCGCGTTTCATCTGGCGAAGGCCGGCAAGCAGGTCGCCTTGCTCGACAAGCATGCGCTCGGTTCGCAGACCTCGCCGCGGGCGGCCGGGCTTACCTCGCAAGCACGCGGCACCGATCTGATGACGCAACTGGCCAAGCGCGCCGTGCGCAAGATCGAGGCTTTCGAGCAGGAGACCGGCGAGCAGATCGTGTTCCATCAGCCTGGCGCACTGAAGATCGCGCGGCTGCCGGAACACGTCGAGCAGCTCAAGGGCGAGGTGGTGCGCGGCCGGCGCATGGGCACCGGGATCGAGATGATCTCGCCGGAGGAGGCGCGGGCGAAAAATCCGTTCCTCAACACGACTGGCATTCTCGGCGTGATCTATTCGCCGACCGATCTTTACCTGGAGCCGTCGCAGATTCCCAACGGCTATGCGCGCGCGGCGGAGCGACTTGGCGTGACGATGCTGCCGCACACGCTGGTGACCGGAATCGCCACGCACAACGGCGCGGTCAACGGTGTGGAGACGGAGCAGGGGACAATACGCTGCGAGACGGTGGTGGATGCGGCCGGCGCCTGGTTGCGCGCGGTGGCGGCGCTTACCGGTGCGAAGGTCGCGGTGGTGCCGACGCGACACCAGTTGCTGATCACCGAGCCGATCGATGGCGTCGACGCGATGCAGCCGATCACCCGCATCATCGACGTGAATGTATATGCGCGACCGGATGAGGGCGGACTGATGCTCGGCGGCTACGAGCAGAATCCGCTGCAGTACGATGCGCGCGCCCTGCCGCCGCGGTTCGATATCGCCGACCTGCCGCTCGATCTCGGCGTCCTGCGCGGATTTGCCGATGCCGTGCGTGAGCAGTTGCCGATCTTCCAGCGCGTGCCCGAGCAGATCAGGCTGCGCGTGCATCGCGGCGGACTGCCGACGATGACCGCCGATGGCGAACACACCGTCGGGCCGGTGCCCGGGATTCGGGGACTGTACGTTGCGGGTGGATGCTGCGTCGGTGGATTGTCGATCTCGCCGGCGATCGGCGAGGTATTGGCCAGTTGGATCACCGACGGCGCGCCGCCCATGGATCTGTCGCCGCTGGCGCCCGGACGCGAGGGCGGATTGGGCGAGGACGCGCTCAAGGCAGCCTGCCGGCTGCACTATGCGCATCACTACTGGGAGCACATGCCAACGACATAGGGGTGGCTGCTCGTTACATCTTCTTGCCGATCGTCCAGCCGCCATCGATGGTCAATATGGTTCCTGTGATGAAGCTGTTGGCCTCGTCGGCCAGGAACAGGATCGCGTTGGCGATCTCGCGCGGTTCCGCCCAGCGGCCCAGGGCATGGATATCGCGGATCACCTGCGCCTGATCCGGGTCCTGGAAGTAGCGTTCGGTCAGCGGCGTGCGCACCACGCCGGGAGCAACCGCGTTGACGCGTATGCCCTTCTCGCCAAGTTCCAGCGCCATCTGGCGCGTCAGGCCAACGACGCCGTGCTTGGACGCGGTATAAGCCGCCCGCTTCGGTGCGGCCATCAGCCCCAGGGTCGATGCCAGATTGACGATCTGTCCTGTCCGGTCCTGCTGTACCAGGCGACGCGCAAAGGCCTGGCTGGTCAGGAAAGTACCGGTGAGATTGACGGTAATGACCCGTTGCCATTCTTCGAACGAAAGATCGAGTACGCTGACGATCTCGCGGATACCGGCGGAGTTGACCAGCACATCGAGCCGGCCGAGCGACGATTCTGCTGCACTGACGAATTGCGCGGCGGATGTCGGGTCGGCCACGTCGATATGGAAGGCATGCGCCTCGCCCTTCCGTCGGCGAACTTCCGCGACAGTGGCCTCGGCGTGTTCCAGATCCAGATCGCCAACCGCAATGCGGGCACCTTCCTCCGCCGCCGCAAGGCAGACCTGCTGGCCGATGCCGCTGCCGCCACCGGTGACCAATACCCCGCGATCCTGAAAGCGCATTCTTCCCTCCTGACGGTGTGGTGATACCAAATTCCGATTATGCTGACCGCAGGCACCGCGCTACGGCAACAAAGATGGTACCGCGGCTGCGGCAACAAAGATGGTACCGCGGCTGCGGCAACAAAGATGTCATTCCCGCGAACGCGGGAACCCAGGGGGATCGCCCGGTGCCTGCGGTCCTGGGTCCCCGCTTTCGCGGGGATGACGATAGGATGCACCGGTCGCATGAGTCATTGACTGTGAAATTCAGTATAATTGCAGGAGGGCGCCATGGCCATTCCGGCCACTTGCGAATACGGTGCCGCGTCCGACGCGTCGGGCAGCGATAGGGGAGAGACATGACATGACCGAGACCACCACCGAACGGCGGAACCTGTTCCGGGCTGGCGGCGCGGGGTTGGGGCTGGTGGCTGCCGGCGCCTTGTTGAATGCGCCGCGTGCCGGCGGCGCAGGCCGCTCCCACCAGCCTGCTCCGAACCGTCCTGGACCGCGGCAAGCTGATCGTCGGAACCGGTTCGACCAACCCTCCCTGGCATTTCGAGGACGACAAGGGCCAGCTCACCGGCATGGACATCGCGATGGCGCGCATCCTCGCCAAAGGCCTGTTCGACGACGAAACCAAGGTCGAATACGTCCGCCAGGAGGCGAATGCCCGCATTCCCAACATCACCACCGGCAAGGTCGACGTGGTGATCCAGTTCATGACGGTCTCGCCCGCGCGCGCCCAGTTGGTCGCGTTCTCGCGGCCCTACTATGTCGAGGGCGCGGCGCTGATGACGGCGCCGAAATCGAAGTGGCAGACCTACAAGGACCTGCAGGCAGCGGGCAAGCAGGTGCGTGCCTCGGTGCTGCAGAACGTGGACGCCGACACGCTGGTGCACAATGCCCTGCCGGACGCGCAGGTGATGCAGCTCGACAGCCAGGCCAACGTCATGCAGGCGGTCACCGCCGGCCGCGCCGACGTCGCGGTGGTCGATGCGTCCACCGTGAAGTGGCTGGTGAAGAAGAATCCCGGCGATTATACCGATCCCGGCTACGCCTACGAGGCGCAACTCTACAGCGCCGCGGTGCGCCAGGGCGACCCGGACTGGCTGCACTGGATCGACACCTGCTTCAACGTCGCCATGCACGGCCATCAGCCGGAAATCTACACCGCCGCGTTCGAGGAATTCTTCGGCGAGAAGCCGCCGGTGCAGAAGCCCGGCTTCCCTCCGTTCTGACTTGAACTATCATCTCAACTATAACTTCATCTGGAAGTATTTCGATCGTCTCGCCTGGGGCCTGGTGCTGAGCCTGGAACTGGCGGCGATCGGCATTCTTATCGGATGCGTCATCGGGCTGGTCCTTGCGGTGGTGTCGCACGGCGCCCGCCGCCCGGTGCGCTTCCTGGTTGGCGCCTATGTCGAATTCATCCGCAACGTGCCGCTGCTGCTGCTGGTTTATCTGGTGTTCTATGGCATCCCCAGCGTCGGCGGCTTCGCCTACGACGCCACCACCAGCTTCACCATGACGCTGGCGATCTACGCCGGCGCCTATCTGGTGGAGGTGTTCCGTGCCGGGCTGGACGCGATCCCGAAGGGACTGATCGATGCCGGCTGCGCCATCGGGCTGACGCCGTGGCAACGGGTGCTGTACGTGCGCCTTCCCACCATGTTCCGCATCGTGCTGCCCTCGCTGGGCAACGCCTTCATCTCGCTGTTCAAGGACACCTCGCTGGCCACCGTGCTGGCGGTGCCCGAACTGATGTACGGGGCCAACTGGATCTACACCAACACGTTCCGCATCGTGGAGGTCTGGACCGTGGTCGCACCGATGTATCTGGTCACCGGGTTCGTGCTGCTGTTCGGCCTGAGGCGCCTGGAATATCGCTTCGCGGTTCGCCGCGGATGAGCGTCATGCTCAACAGCCTGCCGTTTCTGTGGCAGGGATTGCTGGTCACGCTGCACGTCTCCGCCCTCGTGGTCGTGATCTCGCTGGGCTGCGGTGTGCTGCTTGGCATCGGTCTCAGCTTCGGGTCGCGCTGGATCGCCTGGCCGGTGCGCATCTATAGCGACGTGATCCGCGGATTGCCGCTGCTGGTGTTGATCTTCTCGATCTACTACATGCTGCCGCTGACCGGCTGGAACGTCAGCAATTTCTGGGCCGCTGTCACCGCACTGGCGGCATTCCAGACCGCGCATGTCATCGAAGTCACGCGCGGTGCGGTGCAGTCGATCCCGCCCGGGCAGCACGAGGCCGGCAAAGCCATCGGCCTGACGTTCGCCCAGCGCATGCTCTACGTCGTGTTCCCGCAGGCACTGCGGCGCTTCCTGCCGCCCTGGATCAACACAGTGGTTGCCACCGTGCAGGGCAGCGCGCTGGTGTCGCTGGTCGGTATCGTCGATCTGATGCTGTCGATCCAGCAGGTCATCGGCCGCACGTTCAAGCCGATGCCGATGTACGTGTTGGGCGCGCTGATCTATTTCGTCATCAACTATGCCCTGTCCCTCACCAGCCGGACCCTTGAGGCGCGGTTTGCCTATGTCCGAGAGTGAAACGAAGTCGGCCGAACCGCTGGACGCCGGCGCCGCCCTCGATGTGCGGGACGGGCGCGGCTACAATGCGCTCGATGCGGCGCTCGCCGTCGGCGCCGCGGATGCCGCCACGGAGCTGCGCTCACTCGGCGTGCAAGCCAATCTGGCCAAGGCAATCCCGGGGCGGCAAACCGGCAAATTCGATCCGGCACATCCCGGCGATATCTACCGCGGTTGGCCGCCGCTCGCCCTGGCCGTTTCGCGGCGGGATATGGCCAACGTGCAGCAGCAGCTCGCGGCCGGGGGCGACGCCAATCTGCGGCTACCGCAGGGAAATTCACTACTGCAGGCGGCCGCCGATGCACACGCGCTGGAGATCATACCGGTGCTGCTGGCGCACGGCGCCAACGCGACCGCCGCCGATCATTCCGGTCACAGTGTGTTATGGCTGGCCGCCGCTCGCAGCGACCTCGCCGTGGTGAAGGCGCTGCTCAACGCCGGAGTGAAGCCCGATGCGCATGCCGCCGGCGAGACGACTCCGCTGCTCGCAGCGATCGGCGCGACGCGCTCGGACGTCGCACTGGCGCTGCTCGCCGCTGGAGCCGACTCCGAGGCCACCGATGCGCAGGGCCACACGCCGTTGATGCTCGCGTGCGCCGCCGGCCAGGTGGGGTTCGTCGAGAGCCTGCTCGCGCACCGTGCGCGAATCGATACCGAAGACCATGGCGGGCGCACCGCGCTGTGGTATGCGGCGGCCGCCGGTTCGCGCGCTGCGGTGGTCTTGCTGTTGGGCGACGGCGCCACGCAGGAAAAGGCCGACGCTCGCGGACTCACGGTCCTGCATGCCGCCGCCGCACAGGCAGACGCCGCCGTTCTCGTGCCCCTGCTTGCAGCCGATGCTCGCATTAATCGGCGTAGCGCCGCCGGCGACACGCCGCTGATGATCGCCGCGGCCAGCGGCCATGCCGAAGTGGTCGAGGCGCTGCTCGCCCATGCGCCGGAACTCGATGTTCAGAGCAGCGCCGGCGATACGGCGTTGATGGCCGCCAGTCGCGGCGGACATGGAGCCATCTGCCACATGCTGTTGGCGGCCGGCGCCAACAAGGCGCTGCGCAACGTCGCCGGCGTTTCCGCCGGCGATATCGCTTCAGCCCGCGGCTTCGAATCGATCGCCAAGGATATCGGCGGTAACAGCTAGGCGGCTCGGCTGCAGTCGGCAGGGGTGCGGCTAAACTCAGTAGGCGTAGTACGGGCCCGTGTAGATGCCGGCCACCCGCGCCTCGATGCCGACGTAGACCTGGCGGCCGTAGAAGAACGGCATGCCCCAGATGAAGTTTGTCGAGCCGGGGCCGCCTGCGAGGCCGGTGAAGGCGGTGGCATTGGCGACAAACGTCGTCGGATCCTCGATCGCAAAGTCCACGGTGCTGCTGGCATTGTTCGCGCCGACGCCGGTGTTGACCGCGGATCGGCTCAGTGGCGCTCCCGCCGGACAGTAGTAGCCGACGAAGGAGCCTGAGGAGCACACGGTGAGGGCCGGATCATTGAACGCATACGCGTCGGTCCCCGAGTCGATCAGGGCCGGCAGCACGATGGTGCTGGTGTAATAGGTGGCCTTGAAGTCCCCGTTCGCATCCGTACCGAGCACCGTCAGGCCTGTTGCCGGCGGACCATTGTTCGTCTGCGTGGCGATCCCGAATATCAACTCGCCTTGCACCGTCACATCGCCATTGGCGTTTTTGAGGATCGGCAGATTGACGATGACGCCATTGTTGTCGGCGGCGAACATCGTCACCGGATTCGCGACCTGATCCATCAGCACGATATTCTCGGCCGTGCACGCTCCGGCGGCGGTGCAGCCATAGTAGAGCGCCAGCGGCGTTACCGCATTCACGCACGCCTGCCCGCAGTCTTGGGCAAACACCCCGAGGCCGAGCACGCCATTGGCATTAAACCCGGAAACGCCGTTGATGAGGGTGCCGTTCGCTCCGCAAGTGGCGGGCGGTGGCGGCGACGGCACGGTCCTGTCATCCATTACTTGCACCGGCAATTTCGTCGCGCTTTCCCCGGCCATCCACACATCGGCAAGCGCCACCGGTCCCCAGGTCTGACCGCCGGTGAAGCTCACGCATTCCTCGATCGTGCGGCCCTGGGCGTCGGTCTCCACGCCGAGCGTGACGGCGTGTGCGTTGAGCACGGACTGCACCAGCCGCAATCCCACCGAGCCCGTATCGAGCAGCACATGATCGATGCTTGCGCACTCGGTCTGGCTGCCGGGGACGCAAACCTTCACCGTCACGTAGGCGTGATTGATGGCGCCGATCGGCGCGCCGCCCGGGGCCGCCGTCGGGCCGGCGTCGACCGTGACCGCAAGGGTGTTCTGCGTCGGCGCCGGAGCGACGCTTGCCGCCGATGTGCCATTGCCGCCGATGCAGGCGCTGAGCAGGGCCGCCGTCAACAATGTCGCCATTCGTATGATTGAGCGCATCGGGGGATATCCGTGGCAGGATCTAGAGCAGTTCCGCCGTCGAGACGCCGGCCGGAATGAGAGCGGGCAGATAGGCGCGGCCGGCGTAGGCGCGCAGATGTCCCCCGGACTCGACGATCAATTCCGACGATGCGACCCGCACCGAACGGTGAAGCCCCGGGCGGGCAAGCGCCTTGAGCGCCGCGGTGTACTCGGCAAAGTGCGCCCCTAGAAGCCGCTGCAGATCCGGCAATACGGGACCGCTCCAGCTCACCGCAAACACGATCCCGTCTCGACTCAGGTATTCGCGCACGCGCATCCCGCTCTCGGAGCTGATTTCCTGAATAGCGTATTGCTGCCGGATTTCCGTATTCACGGTGCCGTGCAACTCGGCCGCGTCGGCCGGCACGCCCGTCGCATCGGCGCCGAGAGCAGCGTGCGCGGAGCCGACCCACAGCGGGTTGATGCCGAGAACGGCGAACAACAGGGCACACGCGACCGGGCGAAAGTCCATGCGGCAAATTCTGCAACACAAATGCTGCGTGCGATATTGTCGTATGTGAGCGACAGGTCTCAATTTTTCATTTAACGTAGCTTGCCTCACCATTTTTTTAGAATGAGGAATCAGCATCGCCAATCGAGTGCCAGCGCTGCGGGATCTGACCGCCCCCTGGAAAAGGATGCGCCATGGCCGGGAACCGCGCTGAGCGGCGATCCGCCTACCAAGATCTGGAACCTGTACATCTCGGACGACGGCAATCTTCTCGCGGGTATCTGGGAATCGACCACGGGAGTGTGGAAAATCGACTGCAAAAGGCAAGGACGGTGCACGAAGCGATGCGCAAGTGCTACGTGTCCGCGCCCGGCCACTGATCGGCGCCGAAATCCTGGTGCGACCGACCTATGCGCGATCAATTCTGCGAAGCGAGCTCCGTGAGATAATCTCGCGGACGCAAAAACTCATACAACCGCGCCTCCGGGGATCCCGCTTCCGGGTGCCAGTCGTAGTCCCATCGAGCAAGCGGCGGCATCGACATCAGGATGGACTCGGTCCGGCCGCGCGACTGCAAACCGAACAAAGTGCCTCGATCGTAGAGCAGATTGAACTCCACGTAGCGGCCGCGCCGATACAGTTGGAAGGTGCGTTCACGGTCGCCCCAGCACTGGTTCCGGCGGCGTTCTACGATCGGCATGAAGGCGGGCAGGAAATGATCGCCCACGCTCCGCAATAGCCCGAAGCAATGCGCGAATCCCCCGTCGTTGAGGTCGTCGAAGAACAAGCCGCCGACGCCGCGCGTCTCGTTTCGATGCGGCAGGAAGAAATAGCGATCGCACCATTGCTTGTATTTTTCGTATACGCCCGCGCCGAAAGGTTGGCACGCGGCGAGTGCGGTTTGGTGCCAGTGCAGCACGTCCTGGTCGAAGGGATAAAAGGGAGTGAGATCGAACCCGCCGCCGAACCACCAATGGGCGGGCCCGCTGTGCGGTGTCGCCATCAGGAAACGGACATTGCAATGAGTGGTCGGCGCGTAGGGATTTCGCGGGTGAAAAACCAGAGATATTCCCATGGCTTCGAATGCCGCTCCGGCGATTTCCGGCCGCAGGTTCGATGCAGAGTGCGGCAACTTTTCCCCGTAGACATGCGAAAAGGATACGCCGGCTCTCTCGAACACCTCGCCGCCGCTCAACACGCGGCTCTCGCCGCCGCCGCCTTCCGCGCGTTGCCACGAATCGCGCTGGAATTTCGCGGTGTCGAGCGCCTCTACCGCTTCGGTGATGCGATCGTGCAGCCCCTTCAGGTAGCGCTGGACCGCGGCTGTATCCGCGGGGGAGGAGGCCGGTACCGTGCCGTTGGAGACAGTCATTGCCTCAGTGCCGCTGCGTTTTGGAGCTCTTCTTCTTCGCCGTAGGCCTAGGAACAGGGCGCGCTGGCGCGCGCTTCTTTGCCGGGGCCTTTGAGCTCTTGGCCGCGAGTCTTGGCGCCGCCGCTTTGGACGGCGAGGATTTCGGTGCTGCGGCCTTACGCGCTGCGGCCTTGGGTGCGGCAGCAGCCTGATCGGACGCTATCCCCGCCTTCGATCCCTTCGGGGCAACTTTGGCGCCTTTTCGGCCCCATTTACCGAAAGTGCGCACCGGGGCCGCAGCCAACAAGGCCTGGCACTCGGCTAGGGTGAGGCTCTTCGGGTCCCTGTCCTTCGGCATCTTGGCGTTGCGGGCCTTGTCGGTAATGTACGGGCCATAGCGCCCGTTGAGCACCTGAATTTCCGCGTCCGGGAAATCCAAGATCAGGCGATTCGCATCGGCGATTTGCTTGTCGCGGATCACCTCGAGCGCGCGCTCCAGGGTAACGGTGTACGGATCGTCGGTTTTGAGCGAGACGTACTTTGCGCCATACTTCACGTAAGGCCCGAAGCGCCCGGTGTTGGCGCTAATCTCCTCGCCGTGTGCGGTAGCCCCGAGCTTGCGGGGCAGCTTGAACAGCTCCAATGCTTCCAGATGCGTGATCGCATCCATTTTTTGACCGGGTCGCAGGCCCGCAAAACGCGGTTTGTCGGCGTCGTCCTTGGTGCCGATTTGCACGAAGGGTCCGAAGCGACCCATGCGCACGCTCATCGGTTTGCCGCTCGCGGGGTCCTTACCCAAGTCGCGCGCCTGCGCCACTTCCTCGCGGCTAACCGAGGTTTCAGTGTGCTTGACGAGATTAATGAACGGCTTCCAAAATTTCTCGAGCAGCGGCACCCACTCCTGCTCGCCGGTCGCGACCGCGTCGAGAGAGTCTTCCATCTTTGCCGTGAAGTCGTAGTCGACGTAGGTCGTGAAATACTGCGTCAGGAAGCGGCTGACGATCTTGCCGATATCCGTCGCGGTGAAGCGGCGGCTTTCGATATCCACGTACGCGCGGTCGCGCAGCGTCGAGATGATGGACGCATAGGTCGAGGGGCGGCCGATGCCGTACTCCTCCAACGCCTTGACCAGCGAGGCTTCCGAAAAGCGCGGGGGCGGCTCGGTGAAATGCTGCGCCGGATTCACGCCCACGAGTTTGACGCGATCGCCTTCCTGCATCGGCGGCAGCACGTGATCCGAATCGTCCTGTACCGCGTCGTCCGTACCTTCTTGATATACGGATATGTATCCGGGCTTGATCAGCGTCGAACCGTTGGCGCGCAGCACCGTACGCTCCGGTCCGTCGGGGCCGGCCAACAAATCGACCGCCACGGTGTCGAATACCGCCGGCGCCATTTGGCAGGCCACCGTGCGCTTCCAGATCAGCGAGTACAGGCGGTACTGATCCGCGTCGATTTTCTTTTCGATGTCGGCGGGCAAGATGTTCGCGGCCGTTGGGCGGACCGCCTCATGCGCTTCCTGCGCATTCTTCGACTTGGTTCGGTACAGTCGCGGCTCCTCGGCGAGCCCGTCCTGACCGTAGAGCTGAACGATCACATCGCGTATCTGGCCGATGGCCTCTTGGGCGAGATTGAGCGAATCGGTGCGCATGTAGGTGATGAGGCCGACCGCTCCTTCGCCGATGTCGACCCCCTCGTATAACTGTTGGGCCACGCGCATGGTCTTCTGCGCGCTGAATCCGAGCTTGCGTGCGGCCTCTTGCTGCAGAGTGGAGGTCGTGAAGGGTGGCGCGGGATTGCGGCGACGCTGCTTGCGGTCGACGAGCAATACGCTAAGCGCGCCGCGCGCCGCATCGCGCAGCGTGCGCTCCGCCTTGTGGGCGGCGCCTGCCGTGGTGAAGCTGAACTGCTCGACTTTGCTGCCGCGGTATTCGATCAATTTGCCTGGAAAATCCTGGCCCGCATGCTGCATCTCGGCGTCGATGGTCCAGTACTCGCGCGCGACGAATGCGGCAATTTCGTCTTCGCGCTCGCAAATCATGCGCAGCGCCGGGCTTTGCACGCGGCCTGCGGACAGCCCGGGCCGGACCTTTTTCCACAGCAGCGGCGAAAGATTGAAGCCGACCAGGTAGTCGAGCGCTCGGCGGGCCTGCTGCGCATTGACCAAATCGACCGATAGCTCGCGCGGCTGCAACATGGCTTCGCGGACGGCGTTCTTGGTGATCTCATAGAACACGACCCGCCGCACGTCCTTGCCCTTGAGCGCGCCCTGGGCCTTCAGAAGCTCGTGCAGGTGCCAGGAAATGGCTTCGCCCTCGCGATCGGGGTCGGTCGCCAGAAACAGTGATTTCGCCTTCTTAAGGGCTCGCGCAATGGCGTCGACGTGTCTTTGATTGCGTTCGACGACCTGGTATTTCATCGCAAAATGATGTTTCGGGTCGACGGCACCTTCCTTGGGCACCAAATCCCGGACATGACCGTACGAGGCGAGCACCTCGTAGTCCTTGCCGAGGTACTTCTTGATGGTCTTCGCCTTCGCAGGCGACTCCACGATAACGAGATTGCTGCTCAATGTAGGGCGTCTGAGCGCTCTTCGAAGACCAGGTCTTCCATTTGAGCGTAGGCGGATTCTTGGCCAGGCTGGCTGAACAGCACCATCAATACCACCCATTTCACCTGGTCGATGTCGATTTCATCGGCTTCGAGCGCCATCAGACGATCGATCACGAGTTCGCGTTGCGTGCCGGACAGTATCCGTACGTTCTCCAAATACATGAGGTAGCCGCGCACGTCTGTGTCGAGGCGCAGCAGTTCCTGGCCGCTGAACACGCGCACGGCCCGTGCGGTGGCCTCCGCCACCTTGCCCAATTGTTCGCCGGACAGGCCGTCGAGCCATTCCAACGACCGCTCGATATCGGCTTCGGCGAATCCGGCCTTGTCCAACTCGATTTTCAAGGTGTTGCGGTCCGGTCGCGGTTCATCATCGGCGCTCATGTAATTCTCGAAAAGATATATGAGCAAATCGAGAACGTTATCCTTCAACTCCGGCTCCTGTTGGCGACTCGGGAGTAGCGGCCCCCGGGGGCGGCCTGAACGTGGCCCTCAAGCTCGAGGATCAGCATCATCGAGGACACGGCTTCTGGTTTGAACCCGGTACGAACGACCAACATATCGAGGTCCGCGGGATCAAAGCCGAGCGCATCTAACAAGATTTTGTGTTCCTTGTCCATTCCCGATGTACCCGAATTGCGCTCGGCGCCGCCGGCGGCGGCGCGGGAGTCGTTGGCGAAAAAGACCGAAAAGTTCAATTCGCTCAATATGTCATCCGGGGTTTCAGTCAATTTTGCACCCTGTTTGATCAGCTCGTGGCAGCCGCGGCTCAAGGGGTTGTGGATCGACCCGGGAATGGCGAAGACGTCCCTGCCGCAGTCGTTCGCCGCGCGTGCCGTGATCTTGGAGCCGCTCCTCAACGCCGCCTCGACCACGAGAGTCCCGAGGCTCATTCCCGCGATGATGCGATTGCGCCGCGGGAAATTGGCAGGGCGAGGGGCAGTGCCCAGCGGAAATTCGCTGATGAGTGCACCGTGCTGCTCGACGATCTCGCTCAAATTCCGATTGCCGCGCGGATACACCATGTCGATGCCGTTGCCGAGGACGGCGACCGTGATTCCCTGCGCCGCCAGAGCGCCGCGGTGGGCGGCGGCGTCGATGCCTTGCGCGAGCCCGCTGGTAATCGCCAGCCCGCGCTGCGCCAGGTAGTACGCGAAGTCGAATGCGGTATCGCGGCCTTGGAGGGTGGGGTTGCGGCTGCCAACCACCGCCAGTTGCGGATCGCCCAGTGCATCGATGTTGCCTGCGACGTAGAGGGCTATGGGGCGATCGGTCAGCGAGTGCAGCAGCTTCGGGTAGCGCGGGTCCGTGATCGGCAATAGGTGGTGGCGCTCATTCTGCAGCCATTTTCGTTCGGCCGCGTCCGGGCCGCCGCCGGCTTGGCGCAGAAAATCGCGGGCCGCGGCCGGGATTCCGGCGCGCTCGCGAACGGCCTCGGATGCGTTCACGATGCCGCTGGCGGACTCAAGGCGCTCCAGCGCCGCCAGGACCGTAGAGGCATTGAGCGCCGGCGTCCGGGTGAGCGTTACCCACGCCAGCGCGTCGTCGCGGACCCACATGGCGCACAGTATGGTGCGGGCCCGGGTCCGCCGTGCGCCGGATAACCTGCGTCTATGTGGAGATTAACGCCTCACGCCGATTGCCGCCGCCAGGGCGCGCGATTTACGGACTCTCGACGAAATCCAGCACTTGGATGATGTCGGTGGCTTCCATGATCAGCCCGTAACTCATGCGATCGAAGGTTTTGAACACCATGAAGGTGCCGACACGCTCGTCGGGGAGACGCACCTTCTTGTCGAATACGTCCGATACGCCGGTCAAGAACCCTTTGCTCTCGGTGTCGCGAATGTTCGCACCTTTGGTGTACACGGCGAGCACATTGCCGGGTACCAAGCCGTCGCGCACCCCGCGATTGATGGTGACCACCTGATACTGGCCGATGATGGTTACGCCGTCGGTAACCGCGATGATGCTTCCCTTGATTTTCGTGCGCGGCGGGCTCGGCGCGAAATCGAGCGGTACATCGACGTCTCCCGGATACAATTTATCGCCCGGGTAGGTCTCGCGTGACGATTCGGTCATGATGAGGGTTGCAGGGTCGCCGATGCGGGTCACGTGGCCGGTGCCCGTGAACACGCCGTTGTATCCCAAAAGCGTCTTGTCGTCCGGATCGCGCAGCGCGGCGCCGACGTGCACCACGTTATAGTGCATGCCGATTTCGGCCGGTTTCTTGAAGCCCCGTGCGTACAGCGTATCGCCGTCGGACATGACGATGTGCTGATCGCGGGTGGCAAGCACGTAGGGCGCCGTCTTGATCAGATCCTTATCGAGTACAGAAGGCTTGGACATGAACGCGGCAACGGTTTCGTACGGAATCGTCGTGACCGCCGCCTCGAGCGGCTGGCTGCGCACCCGCGGCAGCACGCGGGCGCTATTGCCGCGCTCCAATCCGGGCTGCAGCACTATTTTCGGCTGGCCGTCGATGTACACCAAGCGCAGGGTATCGCCCGGGTAGATCCAATGCGGATTCTTGATTTGAGGGTTGATCTGCCAGATTTCGGGCCAGAACCACGGATCGCGCAAGAACACTTTGGCGATGCCCCAGAGGGTGTCGCCGTGCTTCACCACGTAGCTATCCGGGGCGTTGGGGGCCAATACGATGCCGCTCTGCGGCGCTTGCGCCGGGGAAGGCGGGGTAGCGGGGCCTCCGGACGTTTCGATCGCGGCTTCCATCGCCGTCCGATCATCGCCCACGACCGTGCCCTGAATGCTGTTATCGGCTGTCGATGCCGGCGCCGGCGCGGCCTGCGGCCGCTGCGATTGGCATCCCCCGACCAATGCAGTCGAGAGTAGTAGGGCAATTATCTGATGGCGTTGCATTCGTTTCGCTCCCTTTCAGTCGCCTGCCTTATGGTGCCGGGCTGGCTGGTATACTGCCCGCCCGCCGCCAAAGACTTCGGACGTGTCGCCCGGTTTTGCCGCTTGCCCGCGCCAAGGCGCCAGCAAAGGGCATTAAGTTAAGCAGCGGCGGAACTTTAGCAATATTCTTTGGCCAAAAACACGATATCCATCGCATAACTCCCATGACAAAGCTCGCAATTCTGGAGTACCCCGACCCCCGGCTGCGCAGTAGGGCCGAACCGATTGCCAGCGTCGATGATGCAGTGCGCCGCTTGGTGGACGACATGCTCGAGACCATGTACGCGGCCAAAGGCGTCGGCCTGGCCGCTACCCAGGTGGACGTGCACAAGCGCCTGCTGGTGCTCGATGCGAGCGAGGAGCGCAATCAGCCCCTGGTGCTGATCAATCCCGAAATATTGGCCGCCGACGGCCGCGCGCCGGTTGAGGAGGGCTGTCTGTCGGTGCCGGGGATATATGAGACGGTGCAGCGGGCGACTCACATCCGGGTGCGTGCGCTTAACCGCTACGGCAATGGATTCGAAATGGATGCGCAGGGCTTGTTGGCCGTGTGCATCCAGCACGAGATGGACCATCTGGAAGGCAAGCTATTCGTCGACTACCTCTCCGAGCTCAAGCGCCAAATGATTCGCCGACGCCTGGAAAAAGAGCGTCGGCAGCGGTCCACGGGGGGCGAGATTCGCGCTTCGGCGCCGGCTCTCTAGGAGCCTAATCTTGAATACGCCGCAGAGCCCCTTGACGCTGGGTTTCGCCGGCACGGCCGCATTCGCGGTTCCCGCCCTCGATGCCTTGGCGCGGTCCGCCCATGTGGTGCGGGCCGTTCTCACGAAAGCAGATCGTCCCGCAGGGCGCGGCCGGACGATGCACATGAGCCCGGTCAAGCAGCGCGCGCTCGAACTTAAAATTCCGGTTCATCAGCCCTTGGGCTTCAAGAGCCCCGCGGCGTTTGAGACGCTGCGCGCCTTGAATCTGGATGCCCTTATCGTGGTCGCATACGGTTTGATCTTGCCGCCGGAGGCGCTCGGCGCGCCAAGGCTCGGCTGCTTCAACATTCATGCCTCGCTGCTGCCGCGTTGGCGCGGCGCCGCGCCGATTCAGCGGGCGATTCTGGCCGGCGACACCGTGACCGGCGTTACCGTCATGCACATGGATGCCGGACTCGATACCGGACCTGTATTGAGCATGCGCGAGATCGATATTTCGCCGCTCGATACGGCGGGCAGCCTGCATGATCGGCTCGCGGTTCTCGGCGGCGAATTGATCTGCCAAACCTTGGACGAGCTCGCCGCCGGCCGGGCCCGGGAGGTGCCGCAGCCGCAAATCGGCCACACTTATGCCGAGAAAATCAGCAAAGCCGAGGCGCTGATCGACTGGCGGGAGGATGCGGTCCAGATCCTGCGCCGGATCCGGGCTTTGAATCCCTCGCCCGTCGCGGAAACGCGCCTGGATGGAGTACAGCTGCGTATTTGGCAGGGCCCAAATCGCTGCCGACGAGCCTGGCGCGGCGGCGATGAGCGCCGAGCCGGGCACGGTTCTCGGGGCGACGTCCGACGGGATCGACGTGGCCTGCGGACGGGGCCGGCTACGGATCGAGCGCCTGCAGCTCGCAGGCCGCAAGCCCCTGGCGGCGCGCGACTTCATCATGGCGCAGCGTCTCCAAGGCGCGAGATTCGCGAGCTCATGAACACGGTGGCCGGCGGCGCCCGCTCGCTTGCGAGTCACGCGGTGGCGCGAATTCTACGCGACGGCGTGACGCTCGATGCGGCCTTGCAGTCGGCCCTCGTTGCCGCCCCCGCGGCTCTCGCGCCGTCGGTGCGCTCATTGAGTTTTGGAGCGGTTCGCGGCTATTACCGCCACGAGGCCGTGCTCGGGCGCTTGCTCTCGCAGCCGGTGAAGTCCCTCGATTTCTTGGTGCGTGCCTTGCTGTCGGTGGCGCTGTTTGAGCTCGAGGATGCGCGCACGCCCGAATATGCGGTGGTCGATGCCGCGGTGGAGACCGCTAAGGCGACCGATGCGGCGCGAGCCGGCGGTCTGATCAATGCGGTGCTGCGCCGCTATTTGCGCGAACGCAAGGCGCTCGACGCCGATATCGCGCGCAGCCCGGCCGCACGGCATGCCTCGCCGGTCTGGCTGGCGGACCGGCTGCGCGCCGATTGGCCGGTGCGCTGGACACAGCTTTTGGCGGCCGGCGACGCGCAGGCGCCGATGTGGCTGCGCGTGAACCGCCGACGCATGAGCACGGAGGGGTACCTTGAAACCCTGCGTGCGGCGGGCATCGGCGCCCGCGCCGAGCCGCGCGTGCCGCAGGCGGTGGCGCTCGATTCGCCGTGCGACGTGCATGAACTGCCGGGCTTTGCCGACGGGGTCGTGTCGGTGCAGGATCTCGGCGCCCAGTGCGTCGCGTTTCCGCTGAATCTTGAGGCGGGCCAGAGGATTCTCGACGCCTGCGCGGCGCCAGGCGGAAAAACCGCGCTGATGGCCGAGCGCGAGCCGCAACTCGGCAAGCTCGTGGCCGTCGACATCGACCCGCAGCGCCTCAAGCGGGTCGAGGAGAACCTGGCACGGGGTGATCTCCGGGCAGATCTCGCAAGCGGCGACGCAGCCGCGCCCGGCGCGTGGTGGGATGGGGCGCCCTTCGATCGGATTCTGCTCGATGCACCCTGTTCGGCGCTCGGCGTGATCCGCCGGCATCCCGATATTCGCCTGCGCAAGTCACCGTCGGAGATCGACAAAATGCCGTTGATCCAGGCACGTCTCCTTAAGGGAGCGTGGCGCATGCTGGCTCGCGGCGGGCGCCTGGTGTACGCCACCTGCACCCTGACTCGCAGCGAAAATCGCGATCTGATCGGCGCATTCTTGCGGGAGACGTGCGATGCCCGCAGCGTGCCGGCCGAGGAATGGCCGGGATGGCCGAATTTCGGCGAGGCGGATGAATTCGGGCGGCAAATTCTCCCCGGAGAGGCGGGCGCCGACGGCTTCTATTATGCTGCCTTGAGCAAACAATGAACGCCCTGCGCTCAACATCGTCGTCTTGGAGGGTTCCCGCCGGCCGGATGTGCGGCATGCTGCTGCTTGCGGCCGCTGTGGGGTTCATGTGGACAACGTCTTGCCGCGCCGAAGGTCTCGAGGGTCGTTTCGAGGTCCGTTCAGCCGATCTGGAGCTGCGGGACGGCGTTTATCACTTGAACGCGCATATCGATTTGCCGGCCGGCGATGCCGTCAAGCGCGGTCTGGCCGAGGGCGTGCCGCTCACTCTCGAGCTCGATCTGGATGTCGAGCGAGTGCGCCAGCTGATACCGAATTCGCGGGTCGCGGAACTGACCCAGCGCTATCACTTGCAATACAACGCCGTGAGCGCGCGCTACATCTTGCGCAACGAAAACAGCGGCCAACAGGAGTCGCTGGGCACGGTCGATGCGGCGCTCGAGCTCATGTCCGAGGTGCGCGACTTGCCGGTGCTCGACAAGTCGCTGCTGCCGCCGGGCCGCCGCTACGAGGCGAGCGTGCGCGCCAAGATCGATTACGGCAGCGTGCCGTTCAGCCTGCGCGTGCTGATGTTCTGGGTCAATGAATGGCATCGCGACAGCGACTGGTACACATGGGCGCTGCAGCTGTAATTCGTAAATACGGCTCGACCGTGCTCGGCGGACTGGGCGTCGTGCTGTGGCTGGTGGCGCTGTTCATGCTGGCCGCGGCCGCGCAGAATTCCGCCAAATTCGACCATTGGCTACCGTGGATTCTGCTGGTCAACATTGCAGGTCTGCTCACGCTCGTGGTGCTGCTGGCGGCGAAGCTCTCGCAACTGGTGAGGGACTACCGCCGGCACGTTCCGGGTTCGCGCCTGAAGGGGCGAACGGTCGCGATTTTCGGCGCACTGGCCTTGGCTCCGATCCTGGTGGTGTATTACTTCTCGCTGCAATTTCTCAATCGCGGCATCGACAGCTGGTTCGAACTGGAGATCAGCCAGGGCTTGAAGGATACGCGCGAGTTGTCGCACGCGGCGCTCGAGGTGCGCGTGCGCGAGTTCTTGCAGCACACCGAGGTGGTCGCCCACGAGCTGTCGAGCCGCCCGGATTTCGATCTGATCGGCACGCTGGACCGCGAGCGGCGCGAAAGTACCGCCTTGGAATTTACCGTGGTCGGTGCGCAGACGCAGATCATCGCGACCAGTTCCGATCGTCCCATGGACAGCCTGCCGATACCCGCGACCGACGAGATGATGCTGCAAATACGCCGCGGGCGGCCTTACGTCAGCTTGGACACCGACGCCGTGGGCGGATATGTGATCCGGGCCGCCGCGCCGCTGGAGGGCACCGCCAACTCGGCCACACGCGTCCTTATTGCGCTGTACCCGGTGCCGCAGCAGCTCAGTCAGCTCGCCGACACGGTGCAGCGATCCTATACGCAATACGCGAATTTGGTGCAGCTGCGGCAGCCGCTGAAATCGACCTTCGTGCTGATTCTGACCTTCGTGGTGCTGATGTCACTGATTGCCGCGGTATACGGCGCCTTCTTTGCCGCGCAGAGACTGGTCCAGCCGGTGCAGGATCTGATCGCCGGCACGCGCGCGGTCGCCAAGGGCAACTACGACACCCAGTTGCCGTTGCCGTCGCGCGACGAGCTCGGATTCCTGGTGACCTCGTTCAACGATATGACCAAGCGTCTCGGCAGGGCCCGCGAGGAGACTCGGCGCAGTCAGCAGGCAGTGGAAGCGGAACGAGCGGGATTGGCCGTGATCCTGGCGCGCCTCTCGACCGGTGTGGTGTCTCTGGCGCCGGACCTCACGGTGCGCACCGCCAATCAGGCGGCGAGCGCCATTCTCGGCGTCGATCTAGAAGCCGCGCTCGGGTCGCGGTTCGATGAATCCGACCGCGGCAGCGAGCTGTTCGGCCAGTTCCTTGCCGCGGTCAAATTGCGGCTCGACGCCGGACAGCTCGATTGGCGCGAGCAGCTCGAGCTCTTGTCGGAATCCGGCAAGCGCGTGCTCATGTGCGCCTGCACAGCGTTGCCTAACGACCTCGGCGGCGCGCCGGGCGTGGTGCTGGTATTCGACGACATTACGACCTTGCTGCAGGCGCAGCGGGATGCGGCCTGGGGCGAGGTCGCGCGCCGCCTGGCGCACGAAATCAAGAATCCGCTGACGCCGATCCAGCTGTCCGCCGAGCGCATGCAGCGCAAATTTCTCGGCAGCATGAATGCGCAGGATGCGCAAATACTCGAACGCGCCACCCACACCATCATCGCCCAGGTGGACGCGATGAAGCAGATGGTCAATGCCTTCAGCGAATATGCGAGGGCGCCGGACATGCATTTCTCGCGCTTCGATTTGAACCAATTGATTACCGAAGTCGTGGATCTTTACCGGGTCCAGGACAGTGCCGCGGAGCTCAAGCTGCTGCTCAGCCCGATCCTGCCGCATATTTCGGCGGACCGGATCCGAATTCGGCAGATCCTTAATAATCTGGTGACCAATTCGCTGGAGGCGCTCGAGGGAAAGGTCGGGGCGCGCGTCGAAATCGAAACCCAGGTCGCCATGGACGGTCCTAAACAGATGGCGGCGATCGTGGTCTCCGACAACGGCCCCGGCTTCCAGCGCGATCTGATCGGCACGGTGTTCGATCCCTATGTCACCAGCAAATCCAAGGGCACGGGTCTGGGGCTTGCCATCGTAAAGAAGATCGTGGAAGAGCACGGCGGACGAATTGAAGCGGATAATCGGCGCACGGGCGGCGCGCGGGTGCGGATTTTGCTGCCGTTGGGCGACGGTGCACGTGGAGCGATCGGTCGCGAATCGCGAGTGGATGAACAGAGGAGAGAGCGCGTATGACCGCTGCGAGAATATTGGTGGTAGACGATGAGGCGGATATCCGCAGCCTGTTGAAGGAGATACTCACCGAGGAAGGCTACGAGGTGGAGGTCGCGGCAGACGCCACCGAGGCGCGCACGTCACGAGCGACGCGCACCTTCGATCTGGTGCTGCTCGATATCTGGATGCCGGATACCGATGGCATCACTTTGCTGCGCGAATGGTTGGTGGGCGCTGGCTATCACTGCCCGGTGGTGATGATGTCCGGACACGGCACGGTCGAAACAGCGGTGGAAGCGACGCGTCTGGGCGCTTTCGATTTCGTCGAAAAGCCCCTGTCGCTGACCAAGCTGCTGCGAACCGTTGAACGGGCGCTGGATGCCGGCCGCCGTAAGCGACTATCAGAACGCACGCCGGATTCGAGTCTTGCCGTGCCCATCGGTAAGAGCAAGCTCACCATGGCCCTGCGCGAGCAGGTGCAGCAGGCCGCCTCCAGTACCTCGCCGGTGATGTTGATCGGCGAATTGGGCTCCGGACGCGAAGCGTATGCGCGCTACCTGCACTCGCTCTCCGCACGCTCCTCCAAGCCGTTCTTCATGGTCGCGGCGGCAAGCCTGGTGGTCGATCCCACGGCCGCGCTCTTTGGCAGCGAACGCGACGGCAAGGTGGTACCCGGCGCTTTCGACCAAGCGGCGGGAGGATCGCTCTACCTGAACGGGCTCGAGGATTTGACCAGCGAGGCTCAGCGCGCGCTGGTCGGTGCGATCGAGCAAAATAGCTACACGCGGGTGGGCGGTCGCGAGCGGCTGCACATCAACGTGCGCTGGATCAGCTCGGCGCAGGATGGCCTAGAGTCACGAGCGGCTCCTGAGCCTTTTCGCCGCGACTTGATCGCGCATCTGAACGTGATCACCTTGCGCGTGCCGCCGCTGCGCGACTACGCGGAGGACGTTCCGGACCTATTGCGCTACTACGTCGATCGCCTGGTCGACGATCAGCATTTGCCGCTGCGCCGCTTCGGCGTGGCCGCGCAAAACCGCCTGCGCAATTATCCCTGGCCGGGCAACCTCGACGAACTGAAGAGCCTGGTGCAGCGGGTCCTGATACTCGGCACGGGCGAGGAGATTCGACTCGAGGAGATCGAGCGCGAGCTCGCCGCCAAATTAGGACTCGACGAACCCCTCGTAAAGCAGGATCTTTTGGCGTTGCCGCTGCGCGAGGCGCGCGAGCAGTTCGAGCGCGCCTATCTGCAGCAGCAGCTTCTGCTGTGCAATGGCAAGGTGGGGCAGCTGGCCAAGCGAGTAGGGATGGAGCGCACGCACCTATACCGCAAGTTGCGCGCGTTGGGCGTCGATTTTCGTCAATTAGGCGACGATTGAGCGAGATCAGGCCGAGCTAATCGCCGACGCGGATTACCAGGACGTCGACATCGGCTTTGCGCAGGATCGTGCGCAGGCGATTGAGCTCGTCCAGTTTGGAGATCGGGCCGATGCGGATGCGATGCCAAGTATCGTTGTCGACCGATACCTTTTGTACTTTGGATTCGATGCCCTGAAGCGCGAGTTGCGCACGCACGCGATCCGCGTCGGCTAAATTCTTGTACGAGCCGGCCTGCAGTACGTAGGTTCCGCGGCGCGTTTCCGGCACCGCCCGAACGTCCGGCCGGATGTCCTTCTCCTTCTCCGGAACCACCACTTCGAATTTCGGCAGCATGTCGTAAAAGGCGTAGGACTTGGTCGAGTCCTCCGCTGCGCCGGCATCCGCGCTGTCGGCATCCGGCGGCGCCTCCGAGCGGGACTTCTTCTTATCGGCCTTGCCGGCTCGCGCAGCCGGCGCGTCGGGCCGATGGTCTTTGATGTACACCAAACCGGCTATCGCGAGACCTACGCTAAGTCCGCAAGCGAGGCCGACCCATCCGGAAAAGCCGCTCGTTCGCGAATGGCCGCCGCCCGCTTTGCGTTTGACATTGTAGTTGCGCGCCATGTGCTTAGGCTCCTGCCCTACATCGTGTCGGGCGCGGACACGCCCAACAGGCGCAGGCCGTTGCGGATCACGATCTGAGCCGCCAGCGCGAGATCGATACGCGCGGAGCGAAGCGCCGCATCTTCGACGAGGAACTGATGCGCGCTGTAATAAGTGTGAAAATCATTGGCCAGGTCGCGCAAATAATGCACCAGGCCGTGAGGTGCGCGCTGTTCCGCACAGTGCTGAACGATTTCCGGGAACGAACATAAACGCTTGATGAGCTGCATCTCCTGCGCCTCGGTGAGCAGCGCAAGCGATGTCAGACCTTGTCCCGAGTCATGGGCAATTCCGCGCTCCTGCATCTGCCGCTTAACGCTGGCGACACGCGCATGCGCATATTGAATGTAGTACACCGGATTGTCGTTGGAGCGAGCCTTGGCGAGCTCGAGATCGAAGTCCAAATGCTGATCGTTGCTGCGCATCACGTAGAACAAGCGGGCGGCGTCATTGCCGACTTCCGTGCGCAATTCGCGCAAGGTGACGAATTCCCCGGAACGCGTCGACATCTGCACCTTTTCGCCGCCGCGAAATAGGGAGACGAACTGGACCAGGCGGACTTCGAAACATTCCGGCGGGCCACCGAGGGCGATCAAGCCGGCGCGCAGGCGGTTGATGTAGCCGTGGTGGTCCGCGCCCCAGACATAAATGAGATGCTCGAAGCCGCGCTGGCGCTTGTTGAATACGAAGGCGATATCGGACGCGAAATAGGTTTTGACGCCGTTCTCGCGCACCATCACGCGATCCTTCTCGTCGCCGTAAGCGGTGCTCTTGAACCACAAGGCGCCATCCTTGAGATAGGCGTGACCCGATGCGCGTAGCGCCTCAATCGCCCGGTCGATCGCGTCGCTGTCGATCAGGGAACGCTCCGAAAACCAGGAATCGAACGTGACCCCGAACTCTGCCAAGTCGTCGCGGATATCGGCGAGGATGCCGCCCAGAGCGTGATCCAGCACGCGGCGGAAATCCGCATCGCCGATAGCTAACCGGATGCGAGCGATGAGCGCATCGATGTAGAGGTCCTTGTCGCCGCCTTGAGGTTCGTCGGCCGGCAATTCTTGGAAGACTTCCGCGGCGCTGCGCTCGAGCGCGGTGCCTTCTGCGCCATACAGCTCATCGGCTATCGCGACGATGTAGTCGCCGCGATAGCCGTTGGCCGGAAAAGTCAAGGGTTCGCCGCAGCGCTCGAGGTAGCGCAGCCAAGTGCTGGCCGCCAGGATTTCCATCTGCCGGCCGGCATCGTTGATGTAGTACTCACGCGCGACGCGATAGCCTACCGCCTCCAGCAAATTGGCGAGGCTCGCGCCGAATGCCGCATGCCGTCCATGGCCGACGTGAAGCGGTCCGGTGGGATTGGCCGAGACGAATTCCACCAGCACCGATTTGCCGCCGCCGAACTCGGACTTGCCGTAGCCAGCGTCTTGGGCAAGCACCCGGCCAATCTCGGCGTGGTAGGCGGTTTCCTTGAGGAAGAAGTTGATGAACCCGGCGCCGGCGATCTCGACTTTGGCGAGCGCGGGGCTCGCCGGCAGCGCCCCCACCAGTGCTTCGGCAAGTTTGCGCGGATTCTGGCGCGTCATCTTCGCCAAACGCATGGCGATATTGCTGGCAAAATCACCGTGCTGCGGGTCGCGCGCTCGCTCGACCTCGATGTCGAGGGTGCGCTCGGCCGCCGGAACCAGCGTTTCGGGCAATGCGATGAGCGCCTGGCGCAACAAGTTATCGATCAATGTCTTCAAGGCGGATCCGTTGGCAAAGGGCCGGTGAGTTTACCTACCGCAAACGCCTCAATCTACTTCCATGGGATCCACATCGATCGACCAGCGCAGACCGGGCGGCCCCGGCAGCGATTCCACGAGCGGCAGCCAGAGGGAGAGAAAGCGTTGCAACGGCGCTCGTGTGGGCGCCTCGATCAGGAGGTGCGCGCGAAAATGATCGGCGCGCCGCGCGATCAAGGCGCTGGCCGGCCCGAGTATCTTGACCGCGCCTGCCGTGATGCCGCCCGCGGCTGTGCGCCCGCGAGCGGCGGCTGCGCGCAGGAAGCGGTCCAGGCCGATGCTGTTCTTCGCTTCGGCTCGCAGTAGGGCGAGTCGCGAGTAGGGCGGCCAGCTCGCCGCGCGGCGCTCCTCTAGTGCGGTTGCGGCGAACCCCTCGTAGCCTTCCAGGATCAAACGGGTGAGCAATGGATGCGCGGGAAACGAGGTTTGAATCAAGACCTCGCCTGGGCGCGCGGCCCTTCCGGCCCGTCCCGCGACTTGGGTGATGGTCTGGGCCAGACGTTCGGTTGCGCGAAAATCGCTTGCAAACAGGCCCTGATCCGCATCCAAGATCACCACCAGCGTGACGTCCGGAAAGTGATGCCCCTTGGTGAGCATTTGCGTGCCGACCAAGATGCGCGCCTCGCCGCTGTGCACGCGGCCGAGCACCGATTCCATGGCGCCTTGGGGCTGCGCCGTATCTCGATCCAACCTGGCTAGCGGCGCATGCGGGAACAGGCGCGCAAGCGTCTCTTCGACGCGCTCGGTTCCCTGGCCAACCGGATTGAGCGGCTGGTGGCAATGGCCACAGAGGGCAGGTACCTTGCTATGTGCGCCGCAATGATGGCAGCGCAGCTGCGCCGCGCGACGGTGCAAGGTCATGCGCGCGTCGCAATGGGCGCAGGTCGCTACCCAGCCGCAGGCATTGCAGAAAAGGCTAGGAGCGTAGCCGCGCCGATTCAAGAAAACGATCACCTGCCCGCCACCCTCGAGATGCCGTCCGATGGCCTGCATCGCGGGCTGCGACAGCCCCTGCTCGCTCGCATGCTTGCCGAGGTCGACCAAAATCATGCGCGGCGCCTCCGCGCCACCGACTCGCTGCGAGAGCACCCATCGCGCGTAGCGCCCCTGCGCGACGTTTTCCAGCGTTTCGAGCGACGGCGTGGCGGAGCCCAAGATGATCGGCACATGCGCGCGTTGCGCGCGCCAGACCGCGAGGTCGCGCGCCGAGTAGCGAAACCCCTCATGCTGCTTGAAGGAAGCGTCGTGCTCCTCGTCCACCACAATCAAGTTGAGGTTGCAAAGCGACGTGAACACCGCCGAACGCGTGCCGATGATGATCCGCGCCTCCCCGCTCGCCGCAGCGCGCCACGCATCGCGGCGCAAAGTGCTCTTGAGGGCCGAGTGCATGACGACGACACCGGAGCTGAAGCGGCGGAGAAATTTCTCGACCAGTTGCGGCGTCAGCGCAATCTCGGGCACCAGCACCAAAACCTGGCCGCCGTCGGCAAGCGCGGCGGCGATGACTCGCAGGTAGACCTCGGTCTTGCCGCTGCCGGTCACGCCGTACAACAAATGCGCGGCGAAGCGGCCCAACGAGGCGCAGATCGCCGTGACGACCTGCGCCTGCGCATCGGTGAGCGTGACTTCGCTGGGACGCGATTCGAGCGGCGGCACGGGCTCGGAGGGCACTCTTTCGGCGGTTATCCAACCCCGCTTCGCCAAGTCCCGGAAGTGCGCCGGCTTGAAATCGCTTGCCTCGTGCACCGCGGCCGCGCCGCGCCGGGCCAGCCATCCCAGCAAGGCATGCTGCCGGGGCGCGCGCCTAGCGGCCGAGTCTTTTAGCCGCTCTCTCCCGGCCTCGCTTAGCATCCATGATTCGCCGCCGGACCTTACCGGCTGACCGGCGCGCAGGCTCACCGGCAACGCCGCCGCCATGACTTCGCCGATCGGGTGGTGGTAGTAATCGGCCGCCCAGCACAAGAGCTCGAAAGTAACCGGATCGAATACCGCGCGGTTGTCCACAATCTCCAGTGCGGGCTTGAGTTTGGCTCTGGGGACCGCTGAGCTGCGCGTGGTTGCGACCAGGATTCCGATTAGGTGACGGCGGCCGAACGGGACCCGCACCCGGACGCCGGGCCTGAGCTCGGATCCGGAGACCCGATTGTTTGTGGCGGGACCGTTCGCAGCAGGATATTCGTAATCCACCGGCAGCAAGTAATCAAACATTCGGCGCAGCGGAGTATCGAGCGCAACTTGCAGGATCAGCGGGTAATTCTTGTCCACAAAACCTGTGGGTAACTCTGTTGGTAAACCGGGATTATCGGGCCTAAGTGCCCGTTCTGTTTCGAGGCGCATTCAAAATGGCGAAAAACTGGCCGAAATCGCAATGAACATAATTAATTCAATGGGTTGCAAGACCCTCTGGATCTCTAATCGAAATCACCAAGCGCGATATTGCAATGCACGTCATGGAGTATGTGCGTAAGTCGCTGATCTTGCGCAGTCCCTGGCGTCAACGCGCTCGGGCGGTAGGCGTTTATACCTGGAAGGGATAGGGTCCGTCGACGTTAAGAGGACGAGGCATGCCGCGCTTTGGTACGCTCAACGCAACTTGGATGGTATGGGATGATCCCGCGCCAGCACCTGAGGGAGCGGTTCTGGAGCAGTCGCGAGAACTCGATAAATTTTTAGCCGAAGTCGAGCGCCGCGCATTCCGCATGGCGCAGATCGCGCTGCGCGATCCCGACGATGCCTTGGACGTGGTGCAAGATGCGATGCTGAAACTGGCGCGCAATTATGGCGCACGCCCCAGTGCGGAATGGCGGCCGTTATTCTTTCGTATCCTGCAAAACGGTGTGCGGGACTTACAGCGGCGCAGGACGGTGCGCAAACGGTTCATGACCTGGCTGCCGGGCCCGAAGGAGGATCCAGACAACGAAGCACAGGATCCGCTCGACAACGTCGCGGACGCCACACCTTCGGCGCCCGATCGATTGATGCAGGATCAGGCGATGCAGAAGCTCGAAGCGTCGTTGCGGGAATTACCGGCGCGGCAGCGTGAGGCGTTCATGCTGCGCAATTTCGAAGGCTTCGATGTCGCGGAGACGGCAAGCGCCATGGGCTGCTCGGAAGGCAGCGTCAAGACGCATTACTCGCGGGCAGTGCATACGCTGCGCGAACAACTGGGCGAGGTATGGTGATGATCGAGCACACGTTAGAGCCGCGACAAGGCGAGCTGGAGGAGCGCAGCCGGGCCCTGTTTCAGGGCAGCGTCGATGGTCTCGACATGGCAACGCGTTCGAGGCTCACTCGGGCTCGCTACGCCGCGCTCGAAGCAGCCGGTGCTACCGGGCGTCGCGCTTGGCTGGCGCGAATCCCGATCTGGACATCGGCGGCTGGTGTGACTGCCGCAGCGGTGCTGGGCTTTGCGCTTTGGTTCGGCACTCCGGCGGGTCACCCCGGGATGATGTCGGCCGATGGCCAGATGAACCTCGAGGATTTGGACATCGTCGCCTCCAGCGACGAGAATTCCGGCGATGCCATGGAGATGTTGCAGGACGACATAGAATTTTATGACTGGGCGGATAAGGCCGCGAGTACGGAAACGGCAGCCGAGGAGCCAGTCTGAGCATTCCCCGTGGCCGCGGCCATGGCTGATTTCGCTTCAGTCGAGGCGGAGCCGACGTGGTTGGGTAACGCCCACTGGCTCCTAGGTGGGAAGCCGTTGATCGCAGGGAGGTATTGGCTGGCCCTCTGTGCAGTGGTGTGCGTGGTTGCAAACGCGGGACAGCCGACCACCGATCCAGCGCCGCCTCAATCGACCTCGGCGGATGAGCCGGATGAGGAATTCATAGAGTTTTTGGGCGCAGATGATCATGGAGATGATGCCGCATGGCGGGAGTTATTGAAGAACGCGCCGTCCGGGAAACAAAAGCCCGCCGCACCGCCATCGCAGGATGCAAATCAATGATCAAGGCCATAGCGCTCGCTGCCAGCCTATTCCTAGCCGCCGCGAATGCGAGCGTTGCACAGGAAACGGCTGCCTCGGGCGCCCCAGTCGGCGTTCCGGCATCGGCGCCGCAGTCGTGGCAGTCACTCTCGCCGCAGCAGCAGCAAGTGCTTAAGGGATTTCAAGGTAAGTGGGATAGCTTGCCGCCGGAGAAGCAGCAAGCATTGGCCAAGGGAAGCCAGCGCTGGCTTTCGATGACACCGGAACAACGTAGCGGCGCGGAGCAGCGCTTCAAGCAGTGGCACGCCTTGCCGCCCGAGCAGCGGCAACAGCTGCGTCAGCGCTGGCACGATTTCAAGAGCCTGCCGCCCGAGCAGCAACAGCGCGTACGCGAGCAGTACAAGCGATTTCGTCAAATGCCCCCCGAGCGTCGCCAGGAATTGCGACGGCAGTGGCGTCAAATGAGCCCGGAACAGCGCCGCACTTACATCCACAATCTTCCCGCGCCGACGGGCGCACACCGCAACCCGCATTAGCCGCGGCGCTGCACCGGAGATATTCGGGCGGCAGCGGGGCCGCGCCTTATCAAGTGGAACGCCCGCCCGCCGACTTGTACCAGGACACGGATTTTCCCAACTACCATTACCTGCGCTTCGAATTGGGGGCCGATGCCCTCGCCGGCGAAATGATCCGATACGCACAAGGTGCCGCGGGCGACCTCGGTCAATGGCAGATCAAGGATCGCTTCGAGCTTACCCTGCCGCCTTGACGCCTTGAATCAACTGGCTCACGGCCGCCTGGGCGTCGCCGTACAGCATGCGCGTTTGATCCAGCCCGAACAGCGCATTGTCGATCCCCGAAAATCCTTGGCCCTGACCGCGCTTGATGACGATGACGTTCCTCGCCTTGTCGGCATTGAGGATCGGCATGCCATAGATCGGGCTGCCCGAGTTGGTGCGCGCATCGGGATTGACGACATCGTTCGCGCCGATGATCAAGGCCACGTCCGCCGTCTCGAACTCGGCATTGATCTCATCCAGATCCGAAATCAGATCGTAGGGAACACCCGCCTCGGCCAGCAGCACGTTCATGTGGCCCGGCATGCGTCCGGCGACCGGATGAATGGCGAATCGCACCTTGACGCCGTGCTCCAACAATAATTGGGTCAGCTCCCACACCTTGTGCTGGGCCTGAGCGACCGCCAAACCGTAGCCCGGCACGATGATGATCTTCTGCGAATACGCCATCATCACACCGGCGTCCGAGGCCTCGATGGCCTTTTGCGTGCCGGTCACGCCACCGCCGCCCGCCGCCGAGGTCTCGCCGAAGTTCGCAAACAGCACGTTGCCCAGAGATCGATTCATGGCTTTGGCCATGAGTTGAGTGAGCAGGGTGCCCGCAGCGCCAACCACGGTACCCGCGATGATCATGGCGGCGTTGTCGAGTACGAAACCCTCGAAGCCGACCGCGAGGCCGGTGAGGGCGTTGTACAGCGAGATCACCACCGGCATGTCCGCGCCGCCGATCGGGAGGGTCATCGCAATGCCGAGCAACAGCGCCAGGACGAAAAACAGAGAGACTACGGCTAAGCCGCTATGGGCGCCCGCAGCAACCATGACGCCGAGCGCGGCAGTGGCCAGCAATATGGCCAAATTCAGGAACTTCTGCCCGCTGAAGCGTATCGACTTGGTGATCAAGCCCTGCAGCTTCGCGAAGGCGATCAGACTGCCGCTGAAGGACACCGCGCCGATGAAACCGCCGATCGTGGCCATGGCCATGTGCACCGCGTTCGATTCGGTGCCGCGATACAGCGCGACCGCCGCGATTGCCGCCGCCGCGCCGCCGCCCATGCCGTTGTACAGAGCGATCATCTGCGGCATGTCGGTCATGGCGACGCGCTTGCCGCTGACCCACGCCACGGTGCCGCCGACCGCGATGGCGCCGATCACCAGCATCAAATTGAAGGACGAGGCGCCCATGAAGGCGAGCGTCGCGAGCGTCGCGAGCAGCATGCCGACCCCCGCCCACCGCACGCCGCTCACGGCGGTGACGGGCGAACTCATGCGTTTGAGACCCAGAATGAACAGCGCCGCCGCCACGAGATACGACAGCTGCGTCAAGGTTTCGGTCGAAACGGCAGGCATTGACTAGTGTTCCTTGCTGATTTCCGCGGCTTTCTTGCCCGCGGAGACGAACATGTTGAGCATGCGCTCGGTGACGACGTAGCCGCCCACCGCATTGCCCGCGGCGAGAATGACGCCGACAACGCCGATGACCCGCAGCAGGGTGCTATCGGCGCTCGCCAGCGCGACCATTGCACCCACCAGCACGATGCCATGCACGAAATTCGATCCCGACATGAGCGGCGTGTGCAAGATGACCGGCACCCGCGAAATGACCTCATAGCCCGTGAATGCGGCCAACATAAATATGTACAGCGCGATCACACCGTCGATCATGTTTGCTTGCCCTCCAGCATAATGCGCGTCGCTTCGTGTTTGATCTCGCCGTCATGCGTGAGAACCGCGCCCAAGAACACCTCATCCTTCCAATCCAACGCAATCTCGCCCTTCGATATCGCAGGCTTGAGAAAATTGAACAGATTGCGCGAGTACATTTCGCTCGCGTGGTACGGCAGGGAAGCCGGCAGATTTATCGGTCCCAGAATCTTCACGCCGCCGTGTTCGACGATTTCGCCTGCGCGGGTGAGCTCGCAATTGCCGCCCTGTTCGGCAGCGATATCGACGATGACCGAACCGGCCCTCATGCGCTCGACCGCCGCCCGGCTGATGATGCGCGGCGCGGCTCTGCCCGGAACCGATGCGGTGCTGATCACCGCGTCGCTCGCGGCGATCCGCGCATCGAGGATTTCCTGTTGCTTTTGCTTCTCTTCCGCTGTGAGTTCCCGGGCATAGCCGCCGGCGCCCTCGGCGGAAACGCCGGTTTCGATGAACTTGGCGCCCAGCGATTTCACCTGATCCTTGGTCGCGCTGCGCACGTCATACGCCTCGACCACCGCACCCAAGCGCTTCGCGGTGGCGATGGCCTGCAAGCCCGCGACCCCGGCGCCGATCACCAGCACCGATGCGGGGCGAATGGTGCCCGCGGCGGTGGTCAACATGGGCAGAAATTTCTCCAATGTGTTGGCCGCGATGAGCGCGGCCTTGTAGCCGGCTACGGCGGCTTGCGAAGACAGGGCGTCCATCGATTGCGCGCGGGAGATGCGCGGCACCAATTCCACGGAAAAACTCGTAATGCGGTGGTTCTTGAGCGCGCGCACCAGGTCGTGGCGGGCGTATGCCTGCATGAATCCGACGATCACCGCGCCTTCCTTGAGCGCGTTCACGTCCTCGATGCGGGGCGGCTGAACGCACAACAGCACATCGGCACTTCGAAGAATAGCCGCCGAGTCGCAGATTTCCGCATCGCCGTAGGCGGCATCGGCAAAATGCGCCGCCACTCCGGCGCCGCGTTCAATGAGTACGCGGGCTCCGAGAGCCTTCAACTTGCCGGCGGTTTCGGGCACTAGCGCAACGCGGGTCTCGTTGGCGGCGGTTTCCTTTAGGATACCCACGACGACAGGCATGCGACATATCTCCCAAAACGTTGAATTATGGCATAAGAGTCGTCTATCTTTAGTATTGTTATGAATCGTATGGCGGAAGCTAACGCACACAGGTCGGACTGGCGGGTGCAATCGTTGGATTGGCGGGACCACGCGGCCGTCATCACCCGCGGCTACCCGCTATCCCAGCAAATCCTGCGCACCGATGTTTCCGGTATGCCCTTGGAGTGGGTCGACTACCGGGAGGCGGCGCGCTTGTACCATACCGATCAAGTGGCCTATGCCTGCGGCACGCTGTTGTACCGCCTCTACGGGGGTACCTGCGCGAGGACCGGGATGCGCACCATCGTGGACGTCAATTCGATCATTGCGACGCTCGGGCACACCGGCAACCCCGGCAATTTGCGCGGCGCCGGCTACACACCGCCGCTCAACAACCAGACCCTGTTCCGTCGCGACGCGTATCTGTGCCTGTACTGCGGCGCGCGCTTCAGCTACAGCATGTTGTCGCGGGATCATGTCACGCCGTTCAGCCGCGGCGGGCACGATACGTGGAGCAACGTGGTCTCCGCCTGCCGCCGCTGCAACAACGCCAAGGCTTCGCGGACCCCGGAGCAGGCCGGCATGCAGCTTCTCGCGGTACCGTTTACGCCGACCTACGCCGAGTACATTTTTTTGAAGGGCCGCCGGGTGTTGGCGGATCAAATGGAGTACCTGATCGCGCACTTTCCGCGTTCGAGCCCGCTGCACGAGCGCATGCAACGCTGGCCGATGTGAACGCAGCCGCAGCGCCCACCGGAAGAGTGCACGGCACCGCGCCTTCAGGCGTCGTGTATCACATAGACGCCAGCTATTTCATATTCAGGGCGTATTACTCGATGCCGCCCGACATGGTGGACGGCGAGGGTAATGCGACTCATGCCCTGTACGGATTCGCGCGCTTCATCTCGGATTTCATGGAACAAGTGCGGCCGGAGCGCGTCGGCATCGCCTTCGACCAAAGCCTGCGCAGCGAGTCCTCGATTCGCAGCACCATTTACCCGGCCTACAAGGCAAATCGCGAGTCGGCGCCCGCCGATTTGGAACGCCAATTCCCGTTGTGCCGCGAATTTTGCCGGCACATGGGCCTGGCCGAATTCGCCAGCGCCGAATACGAAGCCGACGACATCATCGGTACGTTGGCGACGCGCTCCCGCGCCGCGGGTCTGCGCAATGTGCTGGTGACTCGCGACAAGGATCTGTCGCAGTTGATCCGCGACGGCGACGTGTATTGGGACTACAGCGGCAACGTCCGCTACGAGTATCATGAAATCGGAGAACGCTTCGGCGCAATTCCCGAGCTGATTGCGGATTTTCTGGCGCTCACGGGCGATACGGTGGATAACATCCCCGGAGTGCCCGGCATCGGCAAAAAAACCGCGGCCGCATTGCTGTCGAACTTCGCCTCGCTCGATGAGCTCTACGCGAATCTCGAGCGCGTGCCGAAGCTCAAGTTGCGTGGTGCGGCGGCGGTGGCCGCCAGGCTCTTCGCGCACAAGGAGGCCGCTTATTTGGCGAGACGGCTGACCGGCATCGTCTGCGACATTCCGCTCGAAGTGACGCTCGATGACCTGAAACCCCGGCCGCCGGACGCAGCGGGTCTGGAGAGCTTTTTCGATATTCACGGATTTGGCAACATGCTGCGCCAGCAGGCGCGGCGCATTGCGGACGCTAAGCCAGTTTAAGGGGGAAAGGCCATGGCCGAGAAGAACATCCAATCCGTATTGCACGAAGAGCGGGTATTTTCACCGCCCCCACAATTCAGCGAGCTAGCCGCGCCGAACGCCGCGGAGCTCGAGCGCCTGTACGATGCCGCCGCAAAAGACTACGTGGGGTTCTGGGCCGATTTGGCGGTTGCCGAAATCGTCTGGCACCGCCCGTTCAGCCTGCCTTTGGACGACGCCGACGCACCGAATTACCGCTGGTTCACCGACGGCGAACTCAACGTATCCCACAACTGCCTCGATGTGCATCTCGCCGACCGGGCCGACAAGGTCGCGATCGTGTTCGAGGGCGAGCCCGGAGACGTGCGCAAGCTGACCTACCGCGAGCTGCACCGCGAGGTCTGCCGGTTTGCAAATGCGCTCAAGGCCGCCGGCATCGGCCAGGGCGACCGGGTCGTGATCTACATGCCGTTGATTCCCGAAGCCGTGATCGCCATGCAAGCGTGCGCCCGCATCGGCGCCATTCACTCGGTGGTGTTCGGGGGTTTTTCCGCGAACGCGGTCCGGGATCGGATCGAGGATGCAGGCGCCAAGTTGGTGGTCACCGCCGATGGAGGTTGGCGCGGCGGCCACGCGATCGAGCTGAAGCGCGCGGTCGATAAGGCGCTGGCGGAGGGCTGCGATACGGTGCAAAACGTGATCGTCTATCACCGCATCGGCGGCGAGTGCGAGATGCGCCCGGGCCGCGACCTATGGTGGCATGAGGCGGTCGCGAATCGGAGCGCCGATTGCGAACCGGTGTGGGTGAACGCGGAGCATCCGCTGTTCCTGCTTTACACGTCCGGATCGACCGGCAAACCTAAGGGAATTCAGCATTCGAGCGCCGGCTATCTGCTCAATGCCAAGTTGAGCACCCGCTGGGTCTTCGACATGAAGGACAGCGACGTGTTTTGGTGCACGGCCGATGTCGGCTGGGTCACCGGGCACACCTACATCGCGTACGGGCCTCTGGCGGCGGGCGCGACGCTCATCATGTACGAAGGTACGCCGATGCACCCGGACGGCGGCCGATTCTGGAAGATCTGCGAGACCCACGGGGTGAGCATTTTCTACACGGCGCCCACAGCGATACGGGCGCTGATGAAGCTCGGGAATGAAATACCCGCGCAATACAACCTCAATAGATTGCGGCTCCTGGGCAGCGTGGGCGAACCGATCAATCCCGAAGCATGGATTTGGTACCACCGCCACATCGGCAAGGAGCGCTGTCCCATCGTCGATACCTGGTGGCAGACCGAGACCGGCGCCATCATGATCGCGCCCATTCCCGGCGTCACACCGACCAAGCCGGGCTCCTGCACCAAAGCGTTGCCGGGCGTATTCGCCGACATCGTCGACGACGAAGGCCGATCGGTGACGGCGCCGGACGCCGGCGGCTACCTGGTGATCAAACGGCCGTGGCCCGGGATGCTGCGCACGATATGGGGCGACAACGCGCGCTATTTGAGAACCTATTGGGAGAAATTTCAGGGCAGCTTCTACGTCGCGGGCGATTCCGCGCATCGCGATGCCGACGGCTATTTCTGGATCATGGGCCGCATCGACGATGTGCTCAATGTGGCCGGACACCGGCTCGGAACCATGGAAATCGAATCGGCGCTGGCGGCGCATCCGCGAGTCGCCGAAGCGGCCGTGGTCGGCAAGCCGCACGACATCAAAGGCGAATCGGTGTTCGCCTACGTGGTGCTCAAAGGGAAGCATCCGGGCCATGCCGCCGCGCCGGCGCTCATCGAGGAGCTGCGCGCCTGGGTGGCATCGCAGTTGAGTCCGATCGCCAAACCGGATGAGATCCGGTTGGCCGATAATTTGCCGAAAACGCGCTCGGGGAAAATCATGCGCCGGCTGTTGCGCTCGATCGCCCGCGGCGAGCAAATCACTCAGGACGTCTCGACGCTGGAAAATCCGGCGATTCTCGACCAACTTCGCGGCGTGCCGCCGCGCCGGACTGCCGAGCCCGCGAAGGCCAAGACCAAGACCGAGACCCCGAGCACCAAGCCTGCGGGAGCGAGACCCAAGCGGGCGGTCAAGCGGCCGGCGGCGGCGAGCAAGACTGCCGCTCGCACGAAGCGCGCAGCGCCCCACAAGCCCGCCACCCGAAAAAAGGCAGCGGCGCGCAAGAAACCCGTAACCCTCAAGAAGTCTCCGGCGCGCAAGAAGGTCGCAATGCGCCGGGTCAACAAATCGAGCAAGCGAAAGCCGCGCGCCAAGAAGTAACCGGCGGCCATGGGCATATTGATTCTTGGCCTGGCGATTTTTCTGGGGATGCACTCGATCGTCATCGTCTCGCCCGAACTGCGGACTCGAACGGTGCAAAGATTTGGCGAAGGCCCCTGGAAGGGTTTGCACGGATTGATATCGCTGATCGGCCTCGGGTTGATCATTCAAGGCTTCGGTCTGGCGCGCCATGCGCCCATCGTGCTGTATACGCCGCCGAGCTACCTGCGGCTGGCGGCGTTTCTCTTCATGCTGCCGGTGTTTCCGCTCATCATCGCGGCCTACTTGCCGGGGCGCATCAAGACCGCGTTGAAATATCCGCTGTTGGTCGCCGTCAAGTGCTGGGCACTCGCGCACTTGCTTGCCAACGGCGGGTTGGCCGACGTGTTGTTGTTCGGCGGATTTTTGGCGTGGGCGGTCCTCGATCGCATATCGTTGAAGCGCCGGCCGCCGCTAGCGATTCGCACGGCTCCCGCGCGCCCGTTCAACGATGTCATCGCGCTGCTGTTCGGGCTCGGCGTTTATGCGCTGTTCATCGGCTGGGCGCACCAGCGCTTGTTCGGGGTGTCGCCGCTTGGATAAGGCGATTTTGCCCACCTATGCCGATGTGGAGGCGGCGGCTCGGCGCCTACACGGACACGCTCACCGGACACCAGTGTTGAGGTCGCGAACCGTGGATGAGGCGTTGGGCGCCACGGTGTTCTTCAAATGCGAGAACTTCCAGCGTGTGGGCGCGTTCAAGTTCCGCGGCGCTTTCAATGCGCTGTCGTGCCTCGATTCTGCCGCGCGCGCGCGCGGCGTGGTGGCTTTTTCCTCCGGCAATCATGCTCAGGCGGTGGCGCTTGCCGCGCGGATTCTTGGCATTCAAGCGATCATCGTCATGCCCGAAGATGCCCCGCCGTCGAAGACGCAGGCGACGCGCGACTACGGTGGACAAGTGGTGACTTACGATCGCTACCGCGAGAACCGCGAGGACATCGCGCGGCGGCTGGCGCAAGAACACGGTGGCGCCATCATTCCGCCCTACGATCATCCCGATGTCATCGCCGGGCAGGGTACCGCGGCGGCGGAACTCTTCGAGCAGGTGGGTTCGCTCGATAGCCTGTACGTGTGCTTGGGCGGCGGCGGATTGCTCAGCGGGTCGCTGCTGTCCGCCGAGAGTTTGGCGCCGAGTTGCCAGGTGTACGGCGTTGAACCCGCCTCGGGAAACGACGGGCAATTGTCCCTCCGGCAAGGCTCGATCGTGCGCATCGAAGTGCCGAAGACGATCGCGGACGGTGCGCAAACTCAGTCCCTGGGACGTCATACCTTCGAGATCATTCGCCGCCAAGTCGCCGATATCCTGACCGTGACCGACGCCGAGCTCATCGAGTGCATGCGCTTCTTCGCCACGCGCATGAAAATCGTGGTCGAGCCCACCGGGTGCTTAGGTTTTGCGGCGGTACGAGCGCAGCGCCCGAGGCTTAAGGGCCAACGGGTTGGCGTGATCGTCAGCGGCGGCAACGTGGAGGCCGCGCAATATGCCGCGCTGCTCGCATGAAACGTCCGACCAGAGGCTACTCGGCCTGGGCGCTGATACGGGCGCGGCTCGCGGACAGCGGCTACTGGCGCCCGCTGTGGAGCGGCCGCGAGCTCAAGGACGCCTACGATGTGGTCGTGGTCGGGGCCGGAGGCCACGGACTCGCCACGGCCTTTCATCTGGCGCGCGACCACGGCATCGAGAGAGTCGCGGTGCTCGAGAAGCGTCTGGTCGGATACGGCAACGTTGGGCGCAACACGACCATCGTGCGCTCGAACTACCTGCTGCCGGAAAACCATTATTTTTACGAGGACTCGCTGCGCCGCTACGAGACGCTGTCCAAGGATCTCAATTACAACGTGATGTACAGCCCGCGAGGCGTGGTCGATCTGGCGCTGTCCGACGATGATTTCCCCGCGCTCGCGCGGCGCGGCAATGCCATGCTCCTGGCCGGCATCGATGTCGAGCTGATGGATGTCGCGGCGCTGGAGCGCTTCTGTCCGGAGCTCGAGCCGCGCCGGTGGCGGCGTTTTCCGATCCTGGGCGCGCTGGTGCAGCGTCGCGGCGGGACGGTGCGCCATGACGCGGTCGCGTGGGGGTATGCGCGCGCCGCGAGCGCGTGCGGCGTCGACATCATCGAGGATTGCGAAGTCACAGGGGTCCGCACCGACGGCGGCATCGCGACGGGCGTCGAGACCAACCGCGGCTACGTGCGGGCGGAGCGCATCGTGTTCGCGACGGCGGGGCACACCGGGATGATCGGCGCAATGCTCGGTGTGCCGTTGCCCATCGAGACGCATCTGCTGCAGGCCATGGTCTCCGAACCGGTGAAGCCCTTGCTGCACACGGTGCTGGTCTATGTGTCGCCGGGGCACGGCGAGGTGTACATCTCGCAGTCCGACCGCGGCGGTCTGGTGATGGGCGGGCATCTCGACGGGTTCCCCTCCTACACGCGCGAAGGCCAGTGGGATCGGCTCGAGGACGTGGCGCAGGGGGCGGTCGAGCTGTTGCCGCAGATCGGCGCAATCAAGATCCTGCGCCAATGGGCCGGCACCAACGACATGACGATGGACGGCAGCCCCATCATCGATCGCCTGCGCTACGACAATGTGTTCCTAAACGCAGGCTGGTGCTACGGCGGCTTCAAGACGATTCCGGCGTCGGGTGCGGCCTGCGCGACCTTGGTCGCCACCGGCACTGCGCCCGATCTCATCAAGGCCTTTCGTCTGTCGCGTTTCGCCACCGGGCACCTGCTCGATGAGCGCGGCGGCGGTCCGTTCCCGGCGCGCCAATGACCCGGCTCATTTGCCCGTTCTGCGGCCCGCGCGAACTCCGGGAGTTCGAGTTCTACAAGACGCTGCCTGCGGGCCCCGGGAGCGCCTTCGCGCGCACCTATGAGCGTGTCGACCGTCCCGAACTCTCGATCGAGCACTGGCAGCACGTCGAGGGCTGCCGCGGCTGGCTGCTCGTGCATCGCAATCCTTCGACCGGCGTGGTGCTCGAGACACGGCTACTGGGAGGCGCCGCGGACGGCGGTGCGCCATGAGCGGCAATATCCGCCGCGGTACGCGCGTAGGCTCCGGCGCAATCCGCTTCAGTTTCGATGGCCGCGAGTACTTCGGCCAGCCCGGCGACACGGCGGCATCCGCGCTTCTCGCCCAAGGGGTGCGCTTTTTCGGCCGCAGCGTCAAATACCGCCGGCTGCGGGGCGTGCTCGCTGCGGGTCCTGAGGAGCCGAACGCGCTTCTCACCGTCGGTGAGCGTCCGGCCGTCAACCCGAACGTCTCGGCGCCGCAGCTCGCGATTCGCGACGGACTCAAGCTGCGCAGCCAGAATCGCTGGCCCACGCTCACGCGCGATGTGTCCTCGCTGCTGCAGGCGGGCGGCGGCTTGTTCGGCGCCGGCTTCTACTACAAGACCTTCATGTGGCCGAGCTGGCGTGCCTACGAAGCGCTCATTCGCCGGCTCGCCGGGCTCGGCGAGGCGCCGCGCGCGTGCGAGCTGCCGCCGGTCGCGGTCGAGCATCTTTGTTGTGACGTGCTGGTCGCCGGCGCGGGCGCGGCAGGCCTTGCGGCGGCTCGCGCGGCGGCCCGCGCGGGTGCGCGCGTCGTGCTGTGCGAGCGCGAGCCCGCCTGCGGCGGCGAGATCGAGTTCGAGGGCGGCCGCATCGAGGGCCAGGATGCGCTTAAGTGGGTGGCGGCGACGCTCGCAGAACTGGCGGCGCGCGGCGCGCGGCTGTTGACCGACACGGCCGTGGTCGGCGGGTCGGGAGGGCAGCTCGTGCTGCACACGGAGCCGGGTGGATTGCCGGTCGCGAGCACGCTGTATCGCGTGCGGCCGCGTTCCTTTGTCATCGCCATGGGCGCCGTCGAGCGCCCGATCGCCTTTGTCGACAACGACCTGCCGGGCGTCATGCTGCTCGGCGCGGCCGAGCGTTACCTCGCACGCTACGGCGTGTCGGTCGGCCGCGAGCTGGTGCTGTTCGCCAATCATGATCGGGTGTACGCCGCGGCCGCGCGGCTCACCGCGGGGGGTATGCGGGTGCGGGCGATCGTCGATACGCGCAGCTTGGGCCTCGGCGCCGCCGGTGCTGCGGCATCGCTGTGCGCCGAACTCGAGCGGCAGGGAACCCTGTGTCTCGCGGGACACGCGGTGATCGCGGTCGAAGGTGGCCGCGAGGTCCGCGCGGCGAGCGTGGCGCCCCTCGTGGATGCGGGCCCGGCGCGGCGTATCGCCTGCGATGCGCTATTGCACAGCGGCGGATGGTCGCCCTGCGTGCAGGCCGGACTGCAGGAAGGCGGCACACGCGAGTACTCGCCCGGGCTCGGCGCCTTCCTGGCGGCGGCGCAGCCGCCATGGCGAATCCTTTGCGGTGCGTCGAACGGCCACCTCGAATTGAGCGCCGCGCTCGCGGACGGTGAGGCGGCCGGCGAGCAGGCGGCCCGCCATGCAGGATATTCGACCGGAGCGGTTGCGGGGGTCTCGGTTCTCGGCGAAGTTCGCGGCGACGGCGCTCCGCGGCTGGTGGCGTTCTGGCGGTCGCCGGCCCCGCCCCATCTCGAGAAGCGGCAGTTCGTCGACCTGCAGAACGATGTGACCGTCGCGGATCTGCGCGCGGCGCTCGCCGAGGGCTTTGCCGATATCGAGCACGTCAAGCGCTACACCACGCTCGGCATCGGCACGGAGCAGGGCGCAACCAGCTCCGTGCTCGGCGCCGCGATCCTGGCCGAACTCAAGGGCGAGTCGCTCGCTACGGTGGGTACCTTCCGGTCACGCGCGCCTTATCGGCCGGTGGCCCTCAATTCGCTTGCGGGCCTGCGCGTCGGTGCGGCCTTTCGCATCGCGCGGCGCACGCCGCTCGACGATTGGCACGCGGCGAACGGCGGTGTGCTCGAATCGAGCGGTCTGTGGATGCGTCCGCGCTTTTATAGATCGAACGGCGATGATGCCTTCACGGCCGGCGTTGCGGAGGCGCGCCGGGTGCGCGCCTCGGGCGGGATCGCCGACAGCTCGACGCTCGGCAAGATCGAGATCTCAGGCCCCGATGCCGCGGAATTTCTCGACTCGATGTATTTGACGAAGGCCGGCACCATCAAGGCGGGACACGGCAAGTACATGGTTAATCTTCGCGAGGACGGCCTGGTGCTCGACGATGGCTTGGTGCTGCGCCTGGCGCCGGATCGCTTTCTCGCGACCACGAGCTCGGGTCATGCCCTGCACATGCTGTCCCATTTCGAGCACTACCGCGATACCGAGTGGAGCGGACGCGCCGTAACCCTCACCGACGTCACGGAGGCGTGGGGCGTGATTGCGGTGGCGGGCCCACAGAGCCGCGCTGCGCTTGAGAGCGTGCTCGGGCCGGATTGGCGCGGCATTATCAAATCTCTCGCGCACATGGATTTTGCCGTGGGGCGGTTCGAGGACCGCGACCTGCGCGTGCTGCGCGCGAGCTTTTCCGGCGAGCTCGCGTATGAGCTGCACTGCCGGCCGGGCATCGCCGTGGCGCTGTGGCAGGCGCTGACCGCGGCGGGTCTGCCGCCCTATGGCTTGGACGCGCTCGATATCCTCCGCATCGAGAAGGGGTACCTCGCGAGTTCCGAGATCAACGGAGAGACCACGCCGCTCGATCTCAACATGGACGGGCTTCTCAAGCTTCAGAACCCCTGTCTCGGGCGCGAACTGCTCGACCGGCCGGCATTTCACGAGCCGTCGCGGCCTAGGCTCATCGGTGTCCGCGCCCGTGACGGCAGGGCCAAGATTCTGGCGGGCGCGCAACTCACCACCGAGGACGAACCCAAAGGTCCGGTCGGCCATGTCACTTCGGCCGTTTACAGTCCGGCGCTCGGCGAGTGGGTCGGACTCGCCCTGCTCGCGCGGCGGCTGGGGCCTGAGGCGCGCATCGTGGCGCGCGATCCGCTGCGCGGCGGCGACGCGCTCCTGCACGTCGTGTCCCCGGTGCATGTCGATCCCAGCGGCGAACGGATGAAGTCATGAGCGCCGCAAGCGGCGTCGAGGGGTTTTGCTGCGTGCTCACGGCGCTGCCTGCCGCGCGCGTGGTGGAGTTCGCCGCCTTCGGATTGATCACGCCCGGCACGTTGGCGGCTCTCGGAAACGGCGCCATGGCGCCGGGCAGTGTCCGGCGCGGCGCGGACGGTCGGCCCGCGACCCTGTATTTCGCGCCGGCCCGCTGGCTCCTGCCGGCGCCCGACGCCGAGCTCGATGCGTGGCTGGCGATGGCGGCCGCGTCCGGAGCCGGCGCCGCGGTCGAGGTCGAGGGCAAGTGGGCGCCGATGGAGCTCAAGGGCCCGGATGCCGCGAGGCTCCTGTCCTCCTCGATCGACGTCGAGGCGGTGCTCGAGTCGCGCCACTGCGCCGCCGTCGTGCTCTTCGATTGCCCTGCAGTGCTCGCGACATCGGCCCAGGGCTTCTTGATCTACGTGCAGTCGAGCTACGCCGCCGCCTTCAAGGCAGCAGTGGCGCGTCTGTGCGCGGACTCTCGATCGGCCGGATAGCACCGCGTGGAACGGCTTCGAGTTCCGGCCGTCGCGCTCTATGTCCTGCTCGCGGCCTGTGGCCAACGCAAGCATGACGAGTCCGCACCGCCGCTCGAGACGGCAGAGCGAGTGGTCCACTATTACAATTGGGCCAACTATATCGGCCCGGACACCATCCCCGCGTTCGAGGCCGCGACCGGCATCAAGGTCATCTATGATACCTACGACTCCGAAGAGACACTCGAGACGATCATGTTGATGGGCGGCTCCGGCTTTGACGTTGTCGGCGCGTCCATGGCCACGTTCGGTCCGGGGATCAAAGCTGGGGCGTACGAGCCGCTCGACCGCGCGCGCCTGCCGAACTGGCGCCATCTTGACCCGCACGCGCTCGCCGTGCTCGCTCGGTTCGATCCGGACAACCGCTACGCTGTGCCCTACCTGCACTCCATTAATGGTTTTGCATACAACGTGGACATGATCAAAGCACGCCTGCCGAACGCGCCGGTCGATAGCCTCGACATGATCTTCAAGCCCGAGGTGATTGCAAAATTTGCCGATTGCGGCGTGTCGTTTCTCGACTCACCGGCCGACGTCATCCAGCTCGCGCTCGCCTACTTGCACCTCGATCCGAACTCCGATCGCGCCGAAGACTACCGGGCCGTGGAAGCGCTCTTGCTCGCGGTACGCCCCAGCATCCGCATGTTCGATACCAACACCTACACGCAGGATCTCGCCAGCGGCGAGCTGTGCATCGCCATGTCCTGGTCGAGCGACTACTCGTATGCGATGGCGCGCGCGCGCGCCGTGGGCATCGATCTGCATTTGGCCTTCACCATTCCCCGCGAAGGAGCCAACGTCAATTATGACGCGCTGCTGATCCCGGCCGGCGCGCCCCACCCGGGCGCCGCGCACGTGTTTTTAAATTATCTGTTGGAGCCGCGTGTGATCGCCCACGTTACCAACACCCTGCACAGCGGCAACAACAACCGGACCGCCAATGCCTACGTCGAGCCGTGGATGCTCGCCGATCCCGCACTCTACCCGCCGCCGGAAGTGGAGGCGCGCCTGTACTCCTCACTGCCCGTGACGGAGAAGGTGCGGCGGCTTCTCACGCGCACCTGGACCCGGATCAAGACCGGTTACTGAAGCGGGGAAGGCTGCAATTATGGCGTTCGGTCTTTCTCGCTTGATGCGTCAATTGCCTCGATCGCACGCTCTGCGTCCGCGATGGCCTCTGCGAGCAGTCGCCGGATGTCGGCGGCCGACGCATTCAGATCGATCTGACGCATGAGATAGTCGAGTTTTGTGCGGGAAAGCCAGGCTTTGTGGCGGGCAAATTCAGCAATGATTCCGGGCTCCCCCCATTCGACGATCGAATCCACAGTCGGATCGGGCAGAGCGACGTCGCGCGACACATATCCGATGACCGCCGTGTTGCGTTCGGCACGCCGCTCCAGTCGCGTCGCCCGGTGGACGACCATCGTGCCCTGCTGAAACACGGCGTAGCCAGCGGCTGGAAACTGCACGCCGAGCACGCGTCCGGCGGGCAGATCTCGGGTATTTGCAGCGGTCAGATGCTCGGGCCGGCTCTCGAGCAGCGAGGCCGCTTCGTGTCGTGTGCCGACAAAGAACTGGAACTGGCCACCGCTGAAACTTGCCGGGTCACTGAGCAGCAGCACGCAGTCGAATCCGATTGAGTCCGTGTGCCAGGTATCCACCGCCTTGCTGATATCTTCGGGCGCATAATTGATGTAGATCTGCTGCGAAGGCATGCTGTGAGGCAGCAGTTCGCATCCGGCTATTTCCGACAGAAACGCCGTGACCTCCGGGCAATTGCACAGATCGCGCAGGAACGTAGATCGATAGACGCCTCCGGCAAGATAACTGGCCGTCCGATCGCTGGCTTGCCTGCTGCCGTTGAGCGCGAGCGCCACGACCCGCGCTGCTTCTGCGCCTTGTTCGCTGAGCAGACGGAAGGGGCCGGCGACCGCAATCCGGCTGGCGCAGTTGTTCGCTTCCTCTTTGGTGTACCCAAAATCATCCAGGGTCCAGAGTTGCGACGGCGGCTCGAGGGCCAGATGCTGTTTCGGATCAAAAGCCGGCTCCTCGCGCAGTTGTCCATAACTGAACGGGCGCGTTGAGGGGAGTGATGGCGGATTCGCAAGCACGATAAAGGCCCTAAGTCCAAATCGAACGGCAAACAAAGGGGCGCGAACCGCGCCGATGAAAGATCGCAAATATTACCTGCTGGTCGAGCACCGGTTCAAGCGCGCAGTTTGTGGCCCGCAGGGTCGTAAGGCGGCTCAGCCAGGATCCTTGCGGTGCGCGGCTCGCCGACCACGTGCACGGTGAGGGGTGCGGGCTTCTCGGCTATCGGTCGATCGACATAGGCGAGGGCGAGGCTCTGCTTGACGTGGTGGCCATAGGCGCCGGAGGTAATGAAGCCGACCTTTCGAGCCCCGATCGAGACCGGCTCGAAACCGGTGACATCGGCATCGAGCGCATCGATCGCGAGCAGCACGAGACGCTGGCTCGGTCCGGCAGCGCGCTCGGCGAGCGCCGCGTCGCGGCCGATGAACTCGCCCTTGTCGAAGGCGATGAAGCGGTCGAGGCCCGACATGGCCGGCGTATAGGATTGGGTGAATTCGAGCGACCAGACTCCATAGCCCTTTTCGAGACGCAGACTATCCTGGGCGCGCATGCCGATCGGCTTCATGCCGAGTGGGGTACCGTGCTTAAGGAGCGCCTCCCACAGCGCGCGCTGCTGGCTGGCCGGCACATTGATCTCATAGCCCAGCTCGCCGGTGAGCGACAGGCGTGCGACCACGGCCTGCGTGAGCCCGATGTCGAGCGGCCGGCACCCGAGGAACGGCAATGACGCATCGCTCACGTCCGCGCGGGTCAGGCGGGCGAGGATTTCGCGTGAGCGCGGGCCCGAGAGCGAGAAGCCGAGCCAACTTTCGGAGAGGTTCTCGATCGTGACGCCGGAGCTTGGCAGGTGGTCGCGGAACCAGCGCAGATGCCATTCTTGCAGGTAGTAGGAGCCGACCAGCCAGAACCGATCATGTGCGAGCCGAGTGACGGTCAGATCTCCCATGAGCTTGCCCGACGGAGACAGCATCGGCGCGAGCCGGAGTTTCCCGATGGGCGGGAGTCGATTGGCGAGGAGGCGATCGAGCCACTCAGCGGCTTTGGGCCCGGACACCGCGTAGCGGCCGTAGACGCCGGTGTCGAGAAGCCCCGCGGCGGTGCGGGTCGCGGCGACCTCCGCCGCGACGATCGGGTGCGCATTGGAGCGCCTGAGCGAAGGCTGTTCGACGAAATCCGGCCCGTGGGCGAAATATTGCGGGGTTTCCATGCCCCACACCACCCCGAAGACCGCCCCGGCAGCCTTCTGGGCATCGTAGCTCGGCGTCATCTTGAGCGGCCGCCCGGCAGGCAGCTCCTCGTTCGGATAGGCAATGACGAATCGTCGCGCGTAGAACTGCGCGGTCGTATCCCGCAGGTACTTGTCGTTGCTCGCGAACGAACCATACCGGGCGACATCCATGCCGAAGATGTCCGCCCCCGGATCGCCCTCGACCATCCAGTTGGCGAGCACCAGCCCAATCGCGCCGCCCTGCGAGAAGCCGGACATGCAGCCGCATGCGGCCCAGAAATTGCGCTGCCCCGGAACCGGGCCGACCAGCGGATTGCCGTCCGGCGTAAAAGTGAAGGCGCCATTCACCCACTTGCGGATTCCGGTCTCTTGCAGCCTTGGGAAACGGGCGAAGCCTATGCTGAGCTCCTCGCCGATCCGCTCGATCTCCTCGGGGAGCAGTTCCATGCCGTAGTCCCAGTCGGCGCCCTCGGTCTTCCAGTGCTTGGGATTGCGCTCGTAGACGCCGAGCAGCACGCCTTTGCGCTCCTGCTGCAGATAGGTGAATCCCTCGAGATCGGTCACGCACGGCATTTCATTTTTCCGCGCGATGAGTTCGGGCAGGTCCTCGGTGATGAGGTAGTGGTGCTGCATCGGGGTGAGCGGCAGATCGATCCCGACCATGCGGCCGACGCGCCGCGCCCACAAGCCGCCGGCGTTCACGACATGCTCGGCCGTTACCGTGCCGTGCTCGGTGTCGAGGCGCCAATGACCGTTGGGCTGTGCCGTGAGCGCGGTTACCCGGTTGCGTAGGATGACATCCGCACCGCGCTTCTTGGCCGCTCCCGCGAACGCGTGCGTCGTGCCGTGAGGATCGAGTGCACCCTCGTGCGGGTCGAAGAGTCCGCCCAAAAGTCCCTTAGGGTCGACGATCGGGCAGTCGGCGACGATCTCTTCGGTGGTGGCGAGCCGGGCTCCGATCCCGAGTGTCTCGTAAATGGCTGCCTCCGCCTTGAGCCATTCCCAGCGGGCCGGGGTGGTGGCAAGGCTGTAGCCGCCCGGCATGTGCATGCCGACGCTCTGGCCGCTTTCCTTTTCGATTTCGGCGTACAGCTTGATCGTGTATGACTGCAGTGCCGCGACGTTCGGATCGTCGTTGAGCACGTGAAAGCCCGCGGCGGCGTGCCAAGTCGAACCGGCCGTGAGCTCGGAACGCTCGATCAGCGCAATGTCCGTCCAGCCGAGCCGGGCGAGGTGATACAGCACGCTGGTGCCCACCACGCCGCCGCCGATGACCACCACCCGGTAATGACTCTTCACTTTAGAGCTCGCCCCACGGATCGCGCGGGCCGCGCGAGCAGCCGCGGAAAGGCGCCGTTGCACAGTCCATTGACCCAGTCCTCGCACAGCGCGATCGCCTCGCGCGGCTTAAAGGTCGTCGGGCTCAAGCTCAATTCGACCCACAGGCCATCGAGCAAGGCGGACAAGGCGATGGCCGCGGGCCGCAGCTTGAATTTAGGCGCTTCGCCGGAAATCGCGAGTTTTCCAAGCAACGACTCCAGGATCGATCTATATTTGCCGTAGGTTCGATCGTGCACGGCGCGGATTTCGGGTGAATGCGCCACCATGCTCCAGAAGACCAGCCAAACATTGAACAACTGCGGATCGAGGATTTCCGGCGCGAAAGAGGCGCGGAAGAACCCGCTCAACCGAGCGCGCGGCGACGCGGCCCTGTTTTCCGCTTGCGCCCGGATCGAGTCCTGCAATGAGAGCGCGAGGGTCTCGTAGGTCACCGCCACCAAACCTGACTTGCTTGGAAAATGGTGGTTGATCAATCCGATGGATACCCCGGCCGCCGCACTGATGCGGCGCACCGATACGCCCGCGTGCCCGTAGCGCTTCAGGCAGCGCAGCGTCGCGTCGATGAGCGCCTCGCGGCGCACTTGCGGGGTGGCACGACGAAATTTGGGGACACGCCGTTTGTTTGCCATGAAAGTCCCTTTTTATTGCCAAACTGCAACGCGAGCCCGCAGCGAGCCGCGGCCGCAAACTAAGGCGCAAAGCGCCGAGCGTAATTGGTCGACCGTACAGTAGCAATAAGAGCAGCGACATGCGCCGCCGGCGCGCACCGGCACGGCGAGCGCGCCAAGGAAGGCCGCTTGTCGGAGCCGGCGGGAGTGTTCGGAAAGGCGGCTGGGCTAGGCCGAGCGGGCTTAGGCCGGACGATACGGGCGGAACTCGAGTCCGAGCGCGTTCGCCACGGCTTCGTGGGTCAATTCTCCGGCGTGCACATTCAAGCCGCGTGCCAGTCCCGCATCGTTCGCGATGGCCTGCTTCCAGCCATGATCGGCGAGCGCTCTCACGTACGGCAGCGTGGCGTTCGTCAACGCGAACGTCGAGGTGCGCGGCACTGCTCCGGGCATATTGGTCACGCAGTAGTGGACCACGCCGTCCTGCACATAGGTCGGTTCGGCATGGGTGGTCGGCCGGCTGGTCTCGAAGCATCCGCCTTGATCGATGGCGATGTCCACCAGCACGGCTCCAGGCTTCATGGTCTTGACCATGGCACGGGTGACCAGCTTGGGCGCGGCGGCGCCGGCAATGAGTACTGCGCCGATGACGAGGTCCGCGTCGCGAACCAGCTCTTCGATCGCGTGCGCCGTGGAATACACCGTGTTCAGCTGGCTGGCGAATATCGAAGAGAGCTCGCGCAATCTCTTCACCGAGCGGTCCACCACGGTCACATCGGCGCGCAGACCCACGGCCATTTCAGCCGCATGGGTGCCCGCTACGCCGCCGCCCAGAATCACGACTTTGGCGGGCGGCACGCCGGGTACTCCGCCCAGCAACACCCCGAATCCGCCGTTGGCTTTCTGCAGGCAATTCGCGCCCACCTGCACCGACATGCGGCCGGCCACCTCGCTCATGGGCGTCAGCAGCGGCAGCGATCCGTCCGGCGCCGTCACGGTTTCATAAGCGATGGCCGTGGCTCCGGAGGATTTGAGCGCTTCGGCTTGCTCGCGATCGGCCGCCAAGTGCAGGTAGGTGAACAGCGTTTGTCCGGAACGCAGCTGTTTGCATTCGCCCAGCTGCGGCTCCTTCACTTTCACGATGAGATCGGCTGCCGAGAAGACATCGGCCGCCCGCGGTGCGATGCTTGCGCCCGCCGCTTCGTAATGCGAGTCGTCGAATCCGATGCCGCCGCCGGCGCCGCTCTGCACCAGCACCCGGTGCCCCGCGTCGACGAGTTCGCGAATTCCCGCCGGGACCAGCCCGACTCGATACTCATGAATCTTGATCTCTTTGGGGACTCCGATTTTCATGACATCGCTCCGAGGGTGGCGTATGGAATTGCCAGCCTACGCGCACGCTCCGCGGGAAAATTGCAAATGCTCCGTAAAAAAGGATCCCTTATGGCAGAATATTGCTAATAGTATCCCTAACGCGCAATAAAATGACGCCTAGGCGATGGCCATGGCGTTGCCCCTTAAGGCGATGGGAGATGCCTGTGATAAAGCTGGACCGATACGATCGAGCCATTGTGCGCGCCTTGCAACTGGACGGCAGGATGACCAACAGTCAGCTGTCGGAAACCGTGAGTCTGTCCGAATCAGCCTGCCTGCGGCGCGTGCGCGCGCTCGAGGAAGCGGGCTTCATCGAGGGTTACACCGCGCTGATCAACCAGCAAAAAGCCGGCTGCCCGGTGAGCGTCTTCGTCAACATCACGCTGGAACGGCAAGAGCAGGCGCACCTGCACGCGTTCGAAGAGGCGGCTCGCAAGGTGCCGGAAGTCATGGAATGCTATCTCATGTCGGGCGAATACGATTATTTGTTGCGGGTGGTGCTCGCCGATACGGCGGATTTCGAGCGCCTGCACAGCCAACATCTCACGCGCCTGCCCAATGTGGCCCGGGTGCAGTCCAGCTTCGCCTTGCGTACGGTGCAAAAATCGCGGGAATTGCCGGTCCGCTGAGGCCTAACTTGGGTGGCGGCGTGGGCGGCGCTACGGTGCCGGTTTCAAAACGAGTGCGAACGACACGGTGACGTCATCCGCCACCGACTTGGTGCTTTTCCAATCCCCTTGGCCGACGCCGAAATCCAAGCGCTTGAGCTTGGCGGTGCCCGAAAGTTTGGCGCCGCCGCCGGTCGTCGCGAATTGAAAATCGATGGGAACGTCCTTGGTGACGCCGCGCAGCGTCAGTGAGCCGACGGCGGTATAGCCCGACGCGCTCTTGGTGAAACTGCGTGTCACGTAATGGGCGGTCGGAAAGTGCGCGACATCGAAAATGTCGGCGCCGCGCATGGTGCTGTCGCGATCATCGTCCATCGTATCCAGCGAACTCAGGTCGATCTCGACATCGAAGCGCGCATCGGCCAACGCGTCCGGCGCAAAAACGGCAACGGCGGTGAATTTATGGAAAATGCCCTTGAATTCGGCGCCCCCCTGCACGCCCGAGAACTCCAGGCGGCTGTTGCCGGGATCGGCCACGTAGCGGATCGCGGGGCCCGCGGCCCATGGAGCAGTTCCGAACCAGGCGGCGGACAGGCAGGCCGCCGCCAGCGCAGCGCGTCGCATGACGGTTCGATTCATCAAGAGCGCCTGGCTGATTTGGCGAACGGCAACATGCGCAGCAACACGTCGTCCTTGTCCCAGAAATGGTGTTTGAGCGCCGCCAGTATATGCAACACGGCGAGCGCGAGCAGCACGTCGCTCAAGGCATGATGCGTCGTCTGCAGTAACTTGAACGCGCTTTGACTCCTGCCGATGAGATTCGGCCAGGTGAACAGTCCAAACCAGCTGACCGAGTAATTCTTGGCGGACGACATCATCCACCCGGTGAGCGGCATCGCGAACAAGAGAACATAGAACGCAATGTGAGTGCTGCGCGCCGCCAGCCGCTCGCTCGACGTCATGGCGGGCGGCAATGCCGGCGGCGGATTATTGAGGCGCCACAGCAGCCGCAAAATCGCGAGCATCAACACGGTCATGCCGAAGCTCTTGTGCCGCGTGAGCAGATCCAGCTTGCGCGCGCCCACCGGCAAGTCGACCGCAAGGTGGGCAAGCGCGAATTGAATGACGATCAGCGCGGCAATTACCCAGTGAAAGGCCTGGGCCACGGCGCCGTAGCGTGCCGGGATTTCCTGATTTGGCATCTAGCGGCTCCGAGTGCACACTGGCACGGGGCGCAAGTTTAGCAAGAGAGCGAGAGAACGAGGCGCGGAACGTGCTCAGAACCTACGCGGCGGTGCTTTTCGCGTTGCTGTGCGCGGGATGCGGGGCGCCGGCATCCCGGCAATCCGCAGCGCACGGCGCGATCAACCCCGCGAGTCCGAAAGGGATCGCCGGTTCGACATATCGGATCGATGCCTCGCAGTCGGAGCTGCGAATTTTGGTCTATCGCGCCGGACCGATGGCGATGCTCGGCCACGATCACGTCATCATCAATCGAACGCTCGGCGGGTGGGTACGGTACGCCGGGACGGTCCCCGAAGCATCATTTGCGTTGACCGTCCCCGATGCCGGATTCGTCGTGGACGATGACAGGGCGCGCCGCGAGGAAGGCGCGGATTTTGCCGAAGAGACTCCGGAGGAGGCGAAATCAGGAACGATGCGCAACATGCAGAGTCCCGCGGTGCTCGACTCCGAGCAATTTCCCGAGATCACGGTCAGGAGTGTGACGATTACCGGCGCTCCGGGCGAGCTCATGGCCACCGTGGCGGTGAGTGTGGCCGGGCACGAATCGACGCTGGAAGTGCCGTTCACCTTGGAAATCTCTCCGGGCCGGCTCACCGCCAGCGGGGCACTGTGGGTGCGCCAATCCGCTCTCGGCTTGACTCCGCTCAGCGTGATGTTGGGCGCGCTGCGCGTGCGGGACGACATGCGCATCAAATTCCGATTCGTCGCGGCGACACTGTGACCGCGGCCGCGACGCGATCCGGGGGCGGAGATTCAGGCGGCCGATTCAGTCAGGAGCAGAATGGGCGTTCCTTCCGGCGCCATGATCATGGCGGCGGGCAGTTGCCGCAACGGCGGGGGCACGTGACCGGCCGGCAGGATGCCGACCTCCGCCAGCCGGGCCAAAGTGCCGCCAACATTGCCGGCGTCGAACAGCAGAGTGGGCCTCGGCAAGTGCGCGGGCTCATACAGGCCGATAGTGACCGAGTCGCTGGTGCAGGATACGTGCGGAAGCCGCCCATCGAGCTCGTCGATGCCGACAAACCCGAGTTTCTCCCAATAGTCCTTGGCGACCGAGCGCTGCGGCGCGGGCAGTCCAATTTCGAGGAAGTAGCCGCACAGGGAGGTATCGGTCCTCAGGCGCTTGGCCGGACTGAAGGTGCGAGCCTCGATCAGCCGCAACAGATGGCCGGAAGGGTCGAGCCAGCCGAGCTCATTGAATACGTCATTGCCCAGGCGGCGAAACTCGAAATTCAGGTCAAGATTCTCGAGAGCGCTCAAATGCCTGAGCAGCTCCGGTTTGACGAAGGTAAGGGAGGGTGCGCTGCCGAATGCCTGATGCAACCCGAGGCAGATTCTGCCGTCGGTGACGACCGCATACGGATGCGGCCATGCCTCGCCCACTTGCGCCTGAGAAAATCCGAGCCCGGCATAGAATTCCAGGGACGCGCGAATATCCGGCGTGACAATCGAATATTCGAGGAACCGCCCGAGCACAGATCAGCGTCCTAGCTCACGCCGCCCACGCATACGTATTTAATTTCGGTGTAGTCGAGTATTCCGTACTTCGAGCCCTCTCGTCCGGTTCCGGACTCCTTCACTCCGCCGAATGGCGCGACCTCGGTGGAAATGATGCCCGTATTCAGGCCCACGATGCCGTACTCGAGAGCCTCGGCGACGCGCCAGCTGCGCGCGAGATCGCGAGTGTAGAAATATGCCGCCAGGCCGAATTCCGTGTCATTGGCCATGGCAATCGCTTCCCTCTCCGATCGAAACTTGAACAGAGGCGCCACCGGGCCGAAGGTTTCCTCGCGGGCGACCATCATGTTGGCGGTTACGCCGGTGAGTATGGTGGGTTCGAAAAAGGTGCCGCCGAGCGCATGGCGCTTGCCGCCCAGCGCGACGCGCGCTCCCTTCGACACAGCGTCGGCGACATGCTCTTCGACTTTGGCAATGGCCTTCGCATCGATCAGCGGACCTTGATCGGTCACGCCCTTGAGTCCGTCGCCCACGCGCAATTTGCCGACCGCCGCACACAGTTTCTTGGCGAATTCGTCGTACACGCCTTCCTGTACCAGCAAGCGATTGGCACAGACACAGGTCTGGCCGGTGTTACGGTACTTGCTGGCGATGGCCCCCTCAACAGCCGCATCCAAATCGGCATCGTCGAACACGATGAACGGCGCATTGCCGCCCAATTCCAGCGATAGCTTCTTGATCGTGCCGGCGCATTGCGCCATCAATTTCTTGCCGACTTCGGTCGATCCGGTAAAAGTCACCTTGCGCACGCTCGGGTTGGCGGTCATTTCGCCGCCGATCGCCGCTGCCGATCCGGTGATCACATTGAAGGCGCCGGGCGGGATGCCGGCCCTGCTTGCCAATTCGGCGAGCGCAAGGGCCGAATAGGGCGTCTGGGTGGCGGGCTTTAAAACCATGGTGCAACCGGCTGCCAGCGCCGGGCCCGCTTTGCGCGTGATCATCGCCGATGGAAAATTCCACGGCGTGATGGCCGCCACCACCCCGATCGGTTGGCGCAGAACCATGATGCGCTTGTCGCTCTGGTGTCCGGGAATGATGTCGCCGTACAGGCGCTTGCCTTCCTCGGCGAACCATTCGATGAAGGAAGCTGCATAGATGATTTCCCCCTTCGACTCCGCCAGCGGTTTGCCTTGTTCCGCGGTCATCAGCATCGCAAGATCTTCCTGATGCTGAAGCATCAGATCGAACCAACGGCGCAGGACGATTGAACGGTCCTTTGCGGTTCGGGCCGCCCAGGACGGCAGTGCCCGGGCAGCCGCAGCAATCGCGCTCCGCGTTTCCTGCGAACCCATGTTCGGAATGTGGCCCAACGCAGCCGCGGTCGCCGGATTGTGGACCGCGAGCGTCGCGCCATTGGCGGCGGAGGCCCAGCGGCCGTCGATGAAGCACTGTTCTCGAAACAGCAGCGGGTCTTTTAGATTCATAGGAGCCGAATTTAACCTACGAGTTTGCCAAGAAAATCGCGACGGCGCGGCAGCGCGAGCTTGCCGCTCTGCGCACGATATGGATGATAAACGCCTTGGCGAGGGGTCGCCTCAAGTTTCGGATCGCCGCGTTTGTTAACGCTCCAAAATGGCGGTCACGCCCATGCCGCCGGCGGTGCATATGGAGATCAAGCCGCGCCGCGCTTTGTTCTCGTCGAGAATCTTCGCAAGCGTGGCGACGATGCGCGTGCCGGTCGCGGCAAACGGGTGGCCGATCGCCAAACTGCCGCCCTTCACATTGAGCTTGGCGCGATCGATCGTGCCGAGAGCGTCCGCGGCGCCGAGCTTGTCCCGGCAATACGCCGCATCGGTCCATGCCGTGAGGGTGCACAGTACCTGTCCGGCGAACGCTTCGTGAATCTCGTAGAAATCAAAGTCCTGAAGCGTCAATTTCGCATCGTCGAGCATCCGCGGTACCGCATAGGCCGGAGCCATCAATAGCCCCTCCCTTTTATCGATGTAGTCTACGGCGGCGACCTTGCCGTAGGTGAGGAAGGCGAGCACCGGCAAATTGCGCTGGCGCGCCCACGTTTCGGAGCTGAGCAACACGGCCGCGGCGCCGTCGGTCATCGGCGTGGAATTCCCGGCCGTCAAGCTTCCGGCGCCGGAGGAGTCGAAGACCGGTTTGAGCTTCGCGAGCTTCTCCAGGGTACTGTCGTTGCGGATGTTGTCATCGCGCGTGAGACCTAGGTACTCGCGCACCAAGTCCTGGTAGAAACCGGCCGTATAGGCGGCGGAGGCCTTTTGATGGCTTTCACACGCCAATTGGTCCTGCTCGGCGCGGGTAATTCCCCAGGTCTTGACCATGAGTTCGGTGCTCTCGCCCATCGTCAATCCGGTGCGCGGCTCCGCAATGCCCGGCAGCACCGGCCGCAGATGCTGCAATCGCAACCCCAACCAAGGTCCGATTCGCGCACTGGCGCTTTTTCCGCGATAACTCTTGAGCAGAAGCTGCTGAAAGAGCTTGGGAAAAACCACAGGAGGGTCGCTGACCGTGTCCACGCCGGCCGCAATAGCGCATTCGATCTGCCCGAGCGCGATCTTGTTGCCGAGAAGAATCGCGGCCTCGAGACCGGTCCCACAGGCGCGCTGCAGATCGAGCCCGGGCGTCTCGGCCGCGAGACCGCTGCCGAGCACGGATTCGCGTGTCAGATTCCACTGGCTTGAGTGTTTCATGACTGCGCCGGCAGCGACCTCATCGATACGCTGTCGTAGCAAGCCATATCGATCCACGACACCGCGCAGCGCTGCGGTGAGCATTTCCTGGTTTCCCACCTGTGCATAGGTCCCACCGCCTCGGGCAAATGGGATGCGAACGCCGCCAATTATTGCGACACGCCGCGATGTTGCTCCGACCAACATTGACTACCTCCTAAGATCACGCGGCAACGAGAATACCGCAGCTCGGGATTATGAACCGATGCCGTCGGCATATAATCGATTCATGATGCGTTTTTTGCATTCGGCGCCGCTCGGCCTGGTCATGCTTGTCCTCGCGGCGTGCGGCGCCGCGCCCGCGCCTCCGCCATCCCGGGCGGCGAAGCCGGCGGCTCCCGGCGATCAGTTGAGCATCCTGGTCGAGCATTACTGGGATGAGTATCGGTTGCTCAACCCGCAGCGGCTGCCGCAGGGTGCCGTTACCCGCTTTGACGCCGCCGGCGGCTATGAAATTTCCGCGCAGTTCCTCGCCGATTCACTGGCCCTCGAGCGCCGCTATCTCGCCGCGGCGCTGGCGATGCCGCGCCCAAGCCTGGACGCCGAATCGCGCATGACCTACGACATATTCACACGGGAACGCGAGTTGGCCGTCGCGAGCTTCACATACCCCTCCGAACTGTTGCCGGTCAACCCTGCACGGTCGATGCCGCTGCTGTTCGCGCAATCCGGGGCGGGATTGGGACAGTACGCCGTTCTGAGCGCGAAGGATTTCGACAATTGGCAGGCCAGAGCCGACGCCTACGTGCAATGGACCAAGGAGGCCATCGCCAATATGCGAGAAGGCTTGCGGCGCGGTTACACGCTGCCGCGCGTGTTGGTCGAGGAGATGCTGCCGATATTGGCGGCGCTCGGCGCAGACACGCCCGCCAATGTGTTCTATCAACCGCTCGCTGCCATCCCCGCGACCGCCGCGGATGCCGAGCGGTCCCGGCTCGCCAAGGGCATCGGCGCCGGGGTCAGCGGTAAAATACTCCCGTCGTATCGCGCGCTGCACGATTTCTTGCGCAACGAGTACTTGCCTCGGGCCAGAACGAGCGTAGCGCTCTCGGCGCTGCCGCTCGGGCAGTCCTGGTATGCGTTCCTGGTCAAGCGAGAAACCGGCACGGCACTGGCTCCTGCCGAAATTCTCGCGTTGGGCAAAACACAGGTCGAGAGCATTCACGGTCGATTGCAGGGGCTGCTCGCCGGTACCGCCCTCGCCGGCGATGCACGGGGCTTTTACGCGGCTATGCGCCGCGATCCGCATTGGTCTTACGAGACGCCTGGTGAATTGCTGAGTTTCTACAACGAACTCAAGGTTCAAACTGCGGCGGCCCTTCCGACGGCGTTTACGCAAGTGCCGCGCGCAGATTTCGCGATCCGCCTCGTGGAGAACTACCGAGAGGCGTGGGCGCTGCCGTTGTCCTATCAACGGGCCACGCCGAATGGAACAACCTCCGCCGTGCTGTATGTCAATGCGGGCGGGATCGAAGCGCAACCGATTACGGCGCCGGCCGCAGGGTTTCTTCGCGAAGCCCTTCCCGGGCACCATTATCAACTCGCGATACAGCAGGAGCGCGCGGATTTGCCGCGATTCCGCAGATATGGAGGCGATCCCGCGTTTGTCGAAGGGTGGGGCCTGTACGCCGCCTCGCTCGGCGAGGAGTTGGGACTTTTCCGCGATACGGAATCGAAGTTCGCGGCGTTGATGGCCGAGCTCCATTGCGCGGCCGGGCTGGTCATCGACACCGGACTGCACTCGCAAGGCTGGACCCGCCCGCAGGCGATCGAATACCTGCAATCGAAGTCACCGATCGATGCGGCAGCCGTGCGCGAGATCGTCGATCGCGCAATCGCGTTGCCCGGCGAGGCGTTGGCGTGCGGCATGGGCGCGCAAAGAATTCGGGGCCTGCGCGCTCGGGCCACGCAAACGCTGGGCCCGGCTTTCGATATTCGCGCCTTTCATTTGCAAATTCTCGACGGCGGCTCGATGCCGCTCGATATCCTCGAATCCAAAGTCAATTTCTGGCTGGACCGCGCTCACTAACATGCGCCTATCGATCCTTTGTTCCTTGTGGTTGCTGTGCGGCCGGTTCCTCGGTCCGCGCAGACACAGCGCATCCGTACACCGCGGCCGAAGCGCGGCAGCTGGACGAATTCGAAGTACGCGTGGTGCTCGACTCCGCGGGGCAGCGCGGCCGCGCGAGCGCGATGGTGAGAATTCACGCGCGCCGCGAAATCGTATGGTCGCTGATCAAGAGCTGCGCCGAGTCGGTTAAACTGGTGCCGGGACTGGTCGCCTGCAATGTGCTCCAGACGGCACCCGACCAATCGTGGCAAATTATTCGCCAAGTCCTCGATTATTCCTGGTTTGTACCGAAATTGACCTATGAAATACGGGCCACCTACGATTTTCCGGCGCGAGTCTCGATCGAGCGTATATCAGGCGATTTGAGCGTGCTCAAGGGCTCATGGAACTTGCAAAGCGACGGCGATTACACCCTTGCTCGATATGAGGTTGAATTGACGCCGGGGTTTTGGGTCCCGCAGTGGCTGGTCAGAGGCGCCCTACGGCGCGATTTGCCGAAACTGTTGAGCGCATTGCGCGCTCGCGCTGAATTGGTGCAGCGACAGGGGCCCGCCTCCCAAGGATCGGGCTGAGGGGTGGCGCATGGATTTGCGAGGCCGCCGCAATTTGAGGTTACCGTGACGCGTAATATGGTCGACAAGAAATTCGAGCGCCGGCTGGCGGGGCTCATAAATTCCGGTGCACGAGGGGTTCTGCGCGGCGGTCGGAAGGGCGTCGAGAAGGAGTCTTTGCGCGTGTCGCCGGCGGGCGAAATTCAGCACACCCCCCACCCGGCGGCATTGGGTTCGCCCCTCACGAACGAGCACATTACGACGGACTTTTCCGAATCGCTGATCGAGTTGGTCACCCCGCCGTTCCGCGAAACCTGGGAATTGCTGCAGTATTTGTGCGACATCCACCAGTTCGTTTATCGACACCTGGACGATGAGCTGTTGTGGGCGACCAGCATGCCGTGCGCCGTCGACGACGATGAAAGCATTCCGCTCGCGCAATTCGGTACATCGAACGTGGGCCGGATGAAGACGATATACCGCCGGGGTCTGGGCATGCGCTACGGCCGCATCATGCAGGCCATTTCCGGAGTGCATTTCAATTATTCGTTCCCGTCCGGCCTGTGGGATGCGCTCGAGTACGTCAATCAATCCCGTCAAATACGCCAGGACTTCGTTTCCGAGCAGTACTTCGGCGTGCTCAGAAACTATCGGCGCTTCGGCTGGCTGGTGCTGTACTTGTTCGGCACTTCGCCGGCCGTATCCAAGGACTTTTTTGCGGGGCGCGAAATCGATTTGCCGTCGCTCGACGACGATACCGTCTACGAACCCTACGGGACCTCGCTGCGGATGAGCGATATCGGCTATCGCAACAAGAACCAAGCGACGGTGAGCGTTTCGGTCAACAGTTTGGACGAATACGTACGGGATCTTTCCAGAGCCATCAGCACGCCTTACCCGCCCTACGAGAAACTCGGCGTGAAGCTGAACGGTGAATATCTGCAGCTCAATGCAAATATCTTGCAGATAGAAAACGAATACTACAGTTTCATCAGGCCGAAGCGCATCGCAAGATCCGGCGAGAGGCCGACCAAGGCGCTGCGGCGCGCAGGCGTGGAATACGTGGAGGTGCGCGCACTCGACGTGAGCGCGTTCGATCCGGTCGGGGTCAACCAACACAAGCTGCGCTTTCTCGAGGGGTTTCTCGCGCTGTGCCTGCTCAGCGACAGCAAACCCATCGGTCACGGCGAGCAAGATGCACTCGATGAAAATCATCTGCGCGTGGCGCGGCGCGGACGCCAACCGGAGCTCACGCTGAACCGCGAGGGCCGCGAATTTGCGATGCTCGACTGGGCCCGGGAGCTGCTCGATTCGATGCAGGGTGTGTGCGAGATGCTGGATTACGGAGAATCGGCGCGCCCCTATGCCGCTGCGCTGGAACAGCAGCGGGCGAAGGTTGACGACGTCGAGCGAACGCCGTCGGCGCGGCTGCTCGGGGAAATGCGTCAGAGCGGAGATTCGTTCGTTGAGCTCGCTCGGCGCATGTCGAAAATGCACAAGGACTATTTTTTGGATCTTTATCCGCCCAACGAGAGCCGCTTGGCGGAGTTTGCCGCCGCGGCACAAGAGTCGCGCGATGAGCAACGGCGCATAGAAGCGGCCGACAAGTTGGACTTCGACACCTACCTCGCGCACTATCTCGCGGACTGACGCGCCCGAGGCCTCGTGGCGGCTCCCACTTAACATAAAATAGAGACGCAGCACTCAATATCTTCCCGGTAAGCTGTGGTCCAATTCGTCGAGTCCGCCTGCATCGGCGGGTACGGTGAGGCGTGATGATCAAGGGCACTCGAATCCAAGGAGAGGATCTACCGGATTTGCCGCATTCGCGGCAACTGAAGGCGGGGTTCCCCTGGCTCACGTTCGAGGGCGAGCTCGAGCCGGAGTTCAGGCAGACGGTACTCGATGAGAAGCTGGGGCAGATCCGCGTGAATCTGTGTCTGGCGATCACGCTCGTATTCGCCGCTTCGGCGATGCAAGCGACCCTCTTGGGCCGCGACCTGAACCGCATTGCGGCCATGATTCACCTGCTGGTGATGATTCCCCTGTTGTTGGCCTGCCTCGCCGCGAGCTTCTCGGTGCGGCGTCAGCGCATTTATCCGCCGCTCACGCTGGCCGCCTCGATCGTGGTGGGGCTCGGCGTTGTGGCGATCCAACTCATCGCCGCGCTCGGCGGCACCACTATTTTGTTCAGCGGGTTGGTGTTGACGGTCATATTCATCTATTTCATGGGCGGCTTGATTTTCTATCATGGGCTTGCCGCCAACGCCGTCGTGACGATCGCCTATCTGGCGGCGGGAATCGCCCTGCGATTGCCCGGCCGCGAATTCGGCTACAACGCGATGTCGATCGTGGCGGTCAATTTATTTTGTGCGTCCGTGGTCTATATGCACGAAAAGACCAGCCGCACCCGCTTTCTCGAGGCCGCCCTGTTGCGCGAAATGGTGGCTCGCGACGGGCTCACGGGCATTCAAAACCGCCGCATGTTCGATCAATACATTCACCGTGAATGGCATCAGGCGATACGCGAAGGCAAGCGGGTCGCCGTGCTGCTGATCGATATCGATTGCTTCAAGGACTATAACGACCGCTACGGACATCAGGCGGGCGATGAGTGCCTGCGCGCAGTGGCGTTGAGCTTGAGCCACAGCGCCCGGCGCCCGCTGGATTTTGTCGCTCGGTACGGCGGGGAAGAGTTCGCGGTCGTTTTATACGATGCAAGCCGGGAGTATGTCGCAGAAGTGCTCACGCGTATTCAGCGCTCCGTCGCCGAATTGAATATTCCGCACGAAGCATCGCGGGTCGCCAGCCGCTTGACGGTCAGCATCGGCGCAGCGTTCATTCTTCCCGGATCGAACCGCACGCCTGAAGGGTTGATTCAACTCGCCGACGAGGCGTTGTACAGCGCCAAGGAGCAAGGCAGGAACCGCGTGGTCGTCATGGAAGCGGAATACCAAAACTTGCGGACCGGGCGCTTCGACATCCACCGGGTAAAAAGCCGCTGAAATCGATCCTCAATCCGAGCGGTAAATGCCGATCTGCGGCTCATCGCCGCGGATTCTGCTGGCGCGGAACATCCCCTCGGAATTAAATTCCATGGCGATGTTGCCTTGCGGATCGATCGCGATCACCCCGCCTTCGCCGCCCAGAGCGGGCAGTTCCTGAAGGACCACGGCAGTGACGGCTTGCGCGAGGCTTTCGCGGGCGAAACGCACGCGCGCGCAAACCTCATGCGCCACCGCTGCGCGAATGAATACCTCTCCATGCCCGGTGGCCGACACGGCGCACGCGCGATCGTCGGCATAAGTCCCCGCCCCGATAACCGGTGAATCGCCGATACGCCGGTAGCGCTTACCGGTCATGCCGCCGGTCGATGTGGCGGCGGCCAGTCGCCCGCGGTCGTCCAATGCGACTGCGCCGACGGTTCCGACGTGGGATATGGTCAAGGCGGAGACCCCGCCGTCGCCGTCGCGGATGCGCTCGAGTTGCCGCCACCGCTCCGCGGTGTGGAAATAGCTTCGCGGCACCAATTCGAATCCGCGCGTGAGCGCGAATTCCTCCGCGCCGCTGCCGCTGAGAAACACGTACTCGGAATGCTCCATCACGGCACGCGCGAGCTCGATCGGATTCTTGACATGCGTCACTCCGCAGACTGCGCCGGCCATTCGCGTGTTGCCGTCCATGATGGAGGCATCCAGCTCATTGCGGCCGTCGAGAGTGAACACGGCGCCATGCCCCGCGTTGAACAGCGGATTGTCCTCGAGCAGCATGACGGCCCGCGTCACCGCATCGAGGCTCGTGCCGCCGCCCTTGAGAACGGCAAAGCCGCTCTCGAGCGCCTGGGCGAGCCCGGCGCGATACAGTGTCTCCCGATCAGGGGTCATATCGGCGCGCGGCAGCGTGCCGGCACCGCCGTGAATCGCTAGGCCGAACATGTTGCGGTCTTGCTCCCTTGGTCGGTATGCCGGCCTAAGGCTATCATTCGCGTTGCCGTTTGGGCACCGCGACTTCAAGACCGTTGAGGTTCGCGCTGATATGCACCTGGCAGCTCAGCCGGCTGTTGGTGCGCGGGGGTCCCACGCGACCTCCATCAGAGTGACGTCCACGGGCGCATCGATCTCGCGCCGAGCCCGGCTCGGCTCGGTGAACACGATCTTAGGCATCAAATGGCTTCTTTCAAAGCGACTTTCGGGTCCGCCACCTTGTCTGGATCCAGGCGTGTGCGCTCGGCGATGAGTTTGCGCGCGGCCATGTAGTCCGACGAATGATTGATGGCCTCCACCGCAAGCAATTCGCCGCCTTTGAGATAACAGACGCTGAAACTGCGCGTGGCAGGATCGCCGCGCAGCACTTGCCGGTCGAAGCCCTGGGACAGCCCCACGATGAGCAATTTAATGTCGAATTGGTCCGACCAAAACCACGGAACGCGGTCGTGCACCGTCGGCCGTTCGAGGATATTGAGGGCGGCGGTTTTCGCCTGTTCAAAGGCATTGTCGACCGATTCGAGGCGTACACGCAATTGGAAGCGCGGCGAGGGGTGGTTGGTGCAATCGCCGGCGGCATAAATCGCATTGTCGCTGGTGCGGCAGTATTGATCGACTACGATGCCGTTCTCGCATTCAAGCCCCGCGGCGCTGGCCAGATCCGTATTGACCGTTGCTCCGACGCCGACCACCACCAGGTCAGCCTGATAAACGCTGCCGTCGGCGCAGACGACGCGCTCGACGGTTCCCGTCCCCTCGAGCCGGACCACGCGGGTATTGCAGTGGATGGTCACGCCGTGCATGCGGTGCTGTTGGGTGAAGAACTCCGATACGCCGGGAGCCACCACCCGGTTCATCACCCGATCCGCCATTTCGAGAACCGTGACGTTACAGCCGAGACGGCTGGCCGTCGCCGCCGTCTCAAGACCGATGTACCCGCCGCCGATGATGACGACCCGTGCGCCCGATTTGAGGCCTTCGCGAATCGCGGTGACGTCCGCGATGCCGCGCAAGTAGTGCACGCCGGGCAAATCGGCTCCGGGACAGGTCAACTGCCGTGCTTTGGCGCCAATGCACAGCAGTAGCCGGTCGTAGGTCAGCTCTTCGCCCCCGCTAAGCACTACCCGGCGCGCGGTCGGATCGATTCGGGTCGCCGGCTGCCCCAACCTCAGGTCAATGCGGTGTTCGTCGTAATAGGACTGGTGCCGAATCAGCAACCGGTCCTCCGCCAGGTCCCCGGCCAGGTATTTTTTCGACAGCGGAGGCCGCTGATAGGGCAGCCAAGACTCGTCGCCGATCAATACGATGCGCCCGGCGAAACCGCCTCGGCGCAGAGTATCCGAGGCCTGGGCACCCGCTTGTCCGGCGCCGATAATGAGAATCGTCGCGATCATGATTTCCTCGCCCCTTGAGCCCAAGCTTATGCTAAACGTACCTGGACGGGGCGCCCGGCGCATATGGTCGTGCCGGCTGCGCAGAATAGTAATAGGATTGTCTTGGCGCCCCAATGCTGTAGTGGAGTTCCTGTATGAAATTGATCACTGCCATCATCAAACCCTTCAAGCTGGACGATGTGCGCGCGGCACTTTCGGAAATTGGGGTGTCGGGAATGACCGTCACCGAGGTCAAAGGCTTCGGACGCCAGCGCGGCCATACGGAGTTGTATCGCGGAGCCGAATACGTCGTCGATTTCGTTCCGAAGACGCGCATAGAAGTTGCCGTCAAGAATGAACTGGTGGATCAGGTTCTGGAGGCGATCGTAGGCGCTTCGAAGACCGGCAAGGTGGGTGACGGCAAGATATTTGTCACCGACATTCTGCGCGTGATACGCATCCGTACCGGCGAGACCGACAACGCCGCCTTGTAATGGATCGAATTCGCCGATACTAACAGGCGTGGTCGCGGCGATCCGCGGCCACATTCGGCCGCTTTTGCGTTGCGTCGCGCAGTGCATCCTCGTTGCCGCCCTGGCCGAGCCGGCGCTCGCGGCCAAGTTCACCGACACCGAGCACACTCAAATCGAGGTGCCGCGCCCCCCGGGGTGCCGAGCGACGAGGTATTGGAAGCCGAGGACGCGGCCATCGGCAGCATCGACATCGACATTCGCAACATATTCGACAAAAGCGATCCGCGCGAAAACAACAATCTCTATCAGCTCGCCAATCGCCTTCATCTTCGCACCAAGCGCGGAGCGATCAAGGCGCAACTGCTGTTCAAGAGCGGCGACCGGTACAACGGCCAGGCGCTCGAGGAAACCGAGCGCAACTTGCGCAAGCTGATCTACGTCTATGACGCGCACGTGGTTCCGGTGCGCTATGCCGACGGCAAGGTGGACGTCAAAGTCATTACCAAGGATGTCTGGACCTTGAATCCCGGCATCTCGTTCTCGCGTGCCGGGGGCACCAATTCCACGGGTTACAAACTTCAGGATACCAATTTCCTTGGTTGGGGAAAGACCCTGACGATAGGTCACAGCAGTAATGTCGACCGATCCAGCAATACGGTGGAATACGCGGATCCCAATGTGTTCGGATCGCGCTGGACCACGGACCTGGCCTATGCCCATTCCAGCGACGGCAATGAGCGAGCGTTGCAGATTGCGCAACCCTTCTATTCGCTCGATACGCGCTGGAGCACCAAGATCTCGGCGCTCACCTTCGATCGCACCGTATCGCGCTACAACCTGGGCAACATCGTCGATCAGTTCAACGACAATCAGCAGACGTACGAATTGAGCGGCGGCGTCTCCAGGGGCCTAGTCGACGGCTGGACCCGGCGCCTGCTCTTCGGCATGCACTACGATCAGAATTTGTTCGTGCCCACGCCGGTGACGAGCTTGCCGGCCAATCCCTTGCCGCCCGACCGCACCCTGTCCTATCCATTCGTCGGATTCGACATCCTCAACGACAATTACAAGAAAATCGGCGATCAGAACCAAATCGGCAGAACCGAAGACCTGTACTTCGGCACGGAAGTGACCGGACAAGTGGGCTTGTCCAATGGCGCCTTTGGCGCACATACCAATGCGCTGATGCTGGCCGCCACCGCCGTGCGCGGCATTGAGCTGCCCTATGAGCAGCAGCTATTCTTGAACGGGGATTTCTCCTCGCGCGTCGAGGACGGCCGCGCGCGCAACCTGATTGCCGACGGCAGCGCCAAATATTATTGGCGCTGGCACACGGATTGGCTGCTCTATGCGGCGTTGTCCGGCACCGTCACGGATTCGCTGGATCCGGACAAGCAGCTGCTACTGGGCGGCGACGACGGCATGCGCGGCTACCCGTTGCGCTACGAATCCGGCACGTCGCGGGGCATCCTGACGGTGGAGCAGCGGGTTTTCACCGATTGGTACCCGTTTCGGCTGGTGCGCGTGGGAGCCGCCGCCTTCGTCGATGTGGGCAGAACGTGGGGCAGCGGAGTGGTCGGCAACAGCGACCCGGGTCTGTTGCGCGACGTCGGCTTCGGACTGCGCCTTGGCAACACCCGCACCGGCCTCGGCAATGTAGTGCACGTGGATCTGGCCTTTCCGTTGGGCAATACCGTCGGCATCCAAAAATTCCAATTCTTGGTGCAGACCTTCCAGAGCTTCTAGGATTTCTGCGCCTTGCGGCGGCGCCACAGCAAGAGAATTCCGATGCACACCGTGAAATTGAGGACCCACCAGCCGAGCTGACGCGCGCCATTCTTGTCCTCGGCAGGTCCCGCCGCATCGGCGATGCGCAAAACCCCCTGCAGTTCCTCGGTCGCGGCGCCTTGGACGATTTTAAATTGCACCGACGCCGCTCCCGGCAGGCTCAAATCCGGCGTTTCAATCGAGTAGCTGCCGTCGGCCTCGGCGGTCGCGGGATGCGCTGTCCCGCGCAGTACGACCGTCACCGCGGCGGTTCGCACCGGCGCGTTGTCGATGATGCGACTCACGTGAAGCGTCAAGCGACCACCATGTACGGTCCCGACCGCCAACAGATCGGCGGAACGAGCTTCAATTCGGGCGAGCTGACCGGGTCCCGCCGCCGGCGGCGCGGCGATCTGCGCCGCCGCCAGCGGGCCGAGCAGGGCGAGCGCGCCGGCCGCCCAAAAAATGGCGAGGCGGCTCCTCAGAGCATCCAACCCGCGACTCCCATGGCGATTCCGGCGGTCGCGGACAGGATGCCGAAAATGGGAAAGAAATTCTTCCGCGCCAAGAAGTACAGGGAACTCAAGCACGAGGCCGAGCTCCAGCAATCCCTCGCCGATGTCGAAGCGCAGCGCCCGGTGCTCCTCGAGCTCGCATTTGGCGTCCTTCTCCTGAGCCTCCTTCATGATCTGCTTGGCATCGTCGGCGTACTTATTGCGCGCGACTTCGAGCTTGTGCGCCGCATCCGACGCCTTAGCGGGATCGGCGGCCAGGCTCTGCAGCAGCGTCAACGCCACATCGTTGGCGCTTTCGCGGATTTTCTTCGCCTGATAGAAGGCCCATTGATCGTTCGATTCGGTGCGATGGATGACCGCTTGCGTATGCGCCCTGTGCGAGGCGATCGTAACCACCGACAAAAAGATTCCGACCACACCAACCAGAATACCGACGCGGCGAGTCGCGGGATCCGCCGCGTGTTCCGGAGTGACTTCGATTTCAGGCATGATGAATGGATATCCTCTGGTCTTTGGTGAGCCGTTGCTTTGCTGCGATAATACGGCGTCTCACTTGACGGCGTGCAAACGCGGATTCGCGCGCGAAATGCCCAAGACACCGCTGCGTACGACTTCGATGATCTCACCGAAAGCCGCGACGTTGGCGATGAACTCGCCGATCTCTAGCTCGGTGCTCGTGAGCTCCACGATAAAACTCGACGGGTTCGGCGACAGCACCCTGCCGCCCACTCGGCGCAGCAAAGCGCCGACCGCCTCGACATGATCGGGGCCGATTTGCAGCTTGATCAGCAGCAGTTCACGCGCGAGATGATCGCCGCTGGTCATATCCTCGACCGCCACTACATCCACGAGCTTCAGCAGTTGAGCGTTGATTTGCGCGATGACCGCATCGGATCCGATGGTCACCAGCGTGACACGGGACACGGTGGGGTCGTTGGTCGGTGCCACCGAGAGAGACTCGATGTTGTAGCCGCGGGTGGAAATCAGGCCGGTGACGCGCGTGAGCGCCCCGGCCTCATTTTGCAAAAGGATCGCAATGAGGTGCCGCATAGCCGCAAAGGATACGGGAGGGTGGCACTTGGGCGCCAGGGCGAGAACTGCTAGGCTTTGGGCGTGAAAGCTCGATATGACATGCTAAATCAAGGCGCCCACCCGCTCGCCGGCGCCAGTATGACGGGCGCTGAAATGCTGGTTCAGGTTCTGGCGGACGAGGGCGTGGACACGATTTTCGGGTACAGCGGCGGCGCAATTTTGCCGATCTACGACGCGGTATTTCGCTACAATCAGGAGCACCGGTCCTCGATGCCGCTGATCGTTCCGGCCAACGAGCAGGGAGCCGCGTTCATGGCGGCGGGATTCGCGCGGGCAAGCGGCCGAGTGGGCGTGGCCCTGGTCACATCCGGACCCGGGGCGACCAACACGGTGACCCCCGTGCGCGACAGCCAAGCCGATTCTGTGCCCATCGTGGTCATTTGCGGTCAGGTGCCGACCACGGCCATCGGTACCGACGCGTTCCAAGAAGCGCCGGTGCCGAGCATCATGGGCGCAGTGGCCAAGCACGTCTTCCTGGTGACCGATCCGGCCACGCTGGAGGCGACGGTGCGTACCGCGTTTGAGATCGCACGGACCGGGCGTCCGGGCCCGGTGGTGCTCGATGTTCCGAAGGACGTGCAGAACTGGCAAGGCGTGTTTCACGGATCGGGGCGGCTGCCGATCCCCGGTTATCGGCAACGTATGAGCCGGTTGGAGGCGAACAAATTGCCGGATGCCGCCTGCGCCTCTTTTTTGCGGCGTTGGCTGTGGCGAAGCGGCCGATGATTTACGCCGGTGGCGGGGTGATCAACGCGGGTGCCGCGCATGTCTTGCGCGAATTCGCAGGGCAATTGCAGTTGCCGGTGGTCACCACGCTGATGGGGATTGGTGCCGTCGATACCACGGACCCGTTGTCCATGCGTATGCTGGGCATGCACGGCGCCGCGTTCGCAAACTACGCAGTCGACGATTGCGATTTCCTGATGGCAGTCGGCGCGCGCTTCGATGATCGGGTGGCCGGCAATCCCGAAAAATTTGCCGGTGGGGCCAAGTTCATTGCGCATTTGGATATCGATGCATCCGAGATCAACAAGGTCAAGCGAGTCGATTGGAGCCACGTCGGCCTCATGTCGGACGCGTTGCAGTGCTTGTCGGATTACGCCAAACGCAAAAACTTCAATCACGATTGGTCCGGGTGGCTCGGGCAATGTGATGAGCTGCGCGTCAAATATGGCATGAACTACGACCGCGGAAGCGCGCTGATTCAGCCCTATTACGTCATCGAGCAGATCAATCGACTGACGCGCGGCGAGGCCATCATCACGACAGGGGTCGGCCAGCATCAAATGTGGGCGGCTCAGTATTTTGACTTCCGCAGCCCGCGGCTGTGGTTGACTTCGGGCAGCATGGGGACGATGGGGTTTGGATTGCCGGCGGCAGTGGGTGCTCAATTCGCGCAGCGCAATCGTCTGGTGATCGATGTCGATGGCGACGCCAGCATCCGCATGAACATCGGCGAACTGGAAACCGTCACCACCTATGATTTGCCGATCAAGGTCCTCGTGCTGAACAACTGCGGCGACGGCATGGTCAAGCAGTGGCAGAAGCTATTCTTCAAGGGCCGCTTGAGCGCCAGCGACAAGAGCCTGCACACCAAGGATTTTGTCAAAGCGGCGCTGGCCGATGGATTCAAGTTTGCCGTGCGGCTCGATAAAAAGAGCGACGTGCCGCGCGTCATCGAGGAATTCATCCGCTTCGAGGGGCCGGCCTTCCTCGAGGTGATGATCGACGAAAACGCCGGCGTCTATCCGATGGTGGGTCCCGGCCAAGCGTACGATGAAATGATCACCGGCGAGCACATTGCCTCGCGCAAGCCGGTCGAAATAAAGGCACCCGACGCCTCCGAGATGTTTTAAGTCTCGCGATAGCGCACCGTGTCCGCCGGATTCTTAAGCCGGCGGTCGCGCATCATCCCTCGCCTAGGTTCTTGGTTTAACATACCTTATGCGAATCATGCACGTCATTCTCTCCCGCGGGTTCGCGGGATCCGAGCGCTATGCTGCGGAACTCGCCAGCTTTCAGTCCGCCGAGCATGACGTAGCGCTGCTCGTGCGCCGCACGCATAGAAGCCGAATAGGTATGTCGATTGTGGATGCGGTATCGGACCGGGTAGAAGTCTCGGCGGTTCCGACCTGGTGGCGGACACAGCATGCAGTCGAGCATTGCATCAAGAAATTCCGTCCGGACGTCATTCATACGCACCTGCGCCGGTCGTCACGCATCATCGCACGCGCCCACGCCAATGCAGCGTCGGTCGCCACTTTGCACATAAGAGCGAATGGGCCTCATTTCTTTCGGCTGGACGGCCTCATCTGCAATGCGCACTGGCAGGTACGGGAGATACCGCCCACCTACCCGGGGCGAGTGTTCAAACTCAATCAGTTGTTGACCCCACATCGCCGGCTGAATGCGGCGGAGGTTGCCTCGATACGAGAATCTCTCGGGGTTGCGCCGAGCGAATATCTCATCGGTGCGGTCGGTCGTCTTGCTTATAGCAAGGGTCTCGACATTTTGATCGAAGCGTTTCGGGCCGCTGACTTGCCCGACGCCCGCCTCGTTATCTTTGGCGATGGCCGAGAGCGCCGCCGGCTGGAACGGTTACTTGGGCCCAAAATGACGATGCCGGGTTTTCGCAATAACATCAAGGACTACTACCAGGCATTCGATCTATTCGTATGTCCGTCGCGCCGCGAGCCGTTGCCGCTCGTCATGCTCGAGGCCTTCGATGCGGGTTTGCCGGTTGTGGCCTCAACAGCCGACGGCTGTTGTGAGCTGATCGATGAGTATGGGGGCGATCTTTTTCCAACCGGCGATGTGGCAGCGCTGGCGTCGATATTGCGACGCCAGGCCTCGGCGCCGCGTCGGCGCCGGGTACCTGATCTGCGTCCTCATTTCATCGAGAACGTCAATCAAACGATCATGGACGTTTACCGAACGCTGATCGCTGAACGACGGCACCGTCTTTAGTCAGGGTAGCGGCTCGGGCCCATCAGCTACCAAACGCCGACGTTCGGCATGCCGGTCCACGGTTCTGCGGCAGGCAGCGCCGCACCCTGCTGCAGCAATTCGATCGAAATATTGTCCGGCGATCGGACAAAGGCCATGCGCCCATCCCGCGGCGGCCGATTGATCGTTACGCCTTGCTCCATCAAGCGCCTGCACGTCGCGTAAATGTCATCCACGGCGTAAGCGAGGTGTCCGAAGTTGCGTCCGCCGGTATAAGTTTCCGGGTCCCAGTTATGAGTCAATTCGACTTGGGCTTGCTCGTCGCCGGCGGCGGCCAGGAATACGAGCGTGAATCGGCCCTGGGGGTAGTCGCGGCGCGATATTTCGACGAGCCCGAGAGCATCCCGGTAGAAACGCAACGATTGCTCGATGTCGGCGACACGGACCATAGTATGCAAATACTTCATGAGGATCACCCCTAAGTGTCGGCGCAAATTTGGAGGAAGAAATGCATAAAAGCAAATTGGGCGGATTCATCATCGATTGCCGGACGGATGATCTCGCATCTGCCGCCGGATTCTGGAGCGGCGCCCTCGGCATGCCGCAGCGGGAGTTGCCGGGTAGCGAAGGAGAATTCTATAGACGCCTGGACGATGCCCATCACGGTCTGCACATCGAAGTGCAAAGGGTGGACCACCCGAGCCGCGTGCATCTCGATATCGAAACCGATGACATCGACGCCGAGGTGCGGCGCCTGGAAAAGCTCGGCGCGAAGAGAGTGCAAGCGGTCCAAACTTGGTGGGTCATGGAAGCGCCCACGGGGCAGCGATTTTGCGTGGTGCAGGCGAGCTCGCCCGAGTTCGACGCTCGAGCTAGCCGCTGGCCCTGACCGTACAATCGGATGTTGCACTTACGTCACAAATTGGAGACATATTTGACATAGTGCAACAATCGGACTCTTTGGTGGCTTAACTGTTGGATTTGGAACCGGCAACTGGTAGTATTATTGCTGCTTGATCAATCAGCCTTTTGCTCAGTGTCACTTTATCGCAACAGAGGCGAAATCAAAGAAGGTCGAACGTAAGCGCACTTCAAGTGCCGCGTATCCTCCACAAAAGGACGTGTCGGGTTATTACTCTGCACCTGTTCCACTCGAATTCCCCGGCAAGTCCGGGGATTCTTTTTATTAGGGTCCGATAAAGAAGCGGCGGTGGCGCGCCTCGGGGTTATGCTGCGCCGCTGGGCTTCCGGGGGATGATTTCGATGGCATTGTGCGATGGGTTTACGGGTGCGATCGGCAATACTCCGTTGATTCGCCTGCATCATTTGAGCGAAGAAACCGGTTGCGAAATCCTCGGCAAGGCCGAATTCATGAATCCCGGCGGTTCTGTCAAGGATCGTGCAGCCAAGTGGATCGTGCTCGACGCCGAACGGCGCGGAGTGCTCAAGCCCGGCGGAACGGTGGTGGAAGGCACAGCCGGCAATACCGGGATCGGCCTCGCGCACGTCTGCAATGCGCGCGGTTACCGGTGTGTCATCGTCATGCCCGATAATCAAGCGGCCGAGAAATATCAAATCATCGAAACCCTGGGCGCTGAATTGCGCAAAGTGCCCGCGGTTCCTTATAGCAATCCCAATCAATATCAGAAGGTGGCCGGCCGTCTGGCGGAGGAACTCCCGAACGCGATCTGGGCCAACCAATTCGACAACACGGCCAATCGACTCGCGCACTTCGAATCCACCGGTCCGGAGATTTGGCGCGAAACGGGCGGCAAAGTCGACGCGTTTTGCGCGGCCACCGGCACGGGTGGCACGCTCGCCGGCGTCGCCGCTTTCCTCAAGTCGCGATCCGCAGCGGTGCGGATCGTGCTGGTCGATCCGCCCGGCAGTTCGCTCTACCGGTATTTCAAGGACGGCGAACTCAAATCGGACGGCGGCACATCGATCACCGAAGGCATCGGCACCGGACGGGTGACGGCCAATCTCGAAGGCGCGCCGGTCGACGATGCATTACGTATCGCAGACGCCGAGACGATGCACTTCGTTTATCGCTTGCTGCGCGAGGAAGGTCTGCTGCTCGGCAGCACGGCGGGGATCAACGTTGCCGCGGCCTACGCGCTTGCCAGGCAAATGGGTCCAGGCCACACGATCGTCACTGTCCTCTGCGACGGCGGCGCCAGGTACCAGTCGCGTTTGTTCAACCGCGCGTGGATCGCGCAACGAGGCCTTGCGCAAGCGATTGCTTAGGAGCCTGTCTGAGCATTCCGCGTGAGCCGCGGACGGCGGCGGTCCGAAGACCGGCTACGCGATCTCAGAGAGATCGATTCGCCCGGGCGCATTGAACCAGTTGAGGGTGGAGTGCAGAGCCACCACTTCGCCCACCACCAAAAGCGCCGGCGGCTTGAGTTCCGCGGCCGAGGCGACGTCGCGAATGGTGGCAAGCGTGGCCGTGAGTACCCGTTGATTCGCCGTCGTTCCTTGCGCGACGATGGCCACCGGCCGAGATGCCGCGGCACCGTGTTCGAGGAGCTTGCGTACAATGCGATCCAGCCGCGCGAGGCCCATGTAGAACACCGCGGTGGTACCCGTCATCGCCAACGCACGCCAATCGGGTTCGTCACCGCCGTCTCCGGCATGCCCCGTCACGAAGCTCACGCTATGGGCGTATTCGCGATGTGTGAGCGGTATGCCGGCATAGGCTGCGCAGCCGGTCGCCGCCGTGATGCCCGGCACCACCGAGAAATTGATTCCCGCCCGCGCGAGGGCTTCGAGCTCCTCGCCGCCGCGGCCAAAGACGAAGGGGTCGCCGCCCTTGAGCCGCACCACGCGCCGGCCATGCCGAGCATGCTCGATCAACAAATCGTTGATCGCCGACTGGTCCGTGGTCGCACCGCTCGACGATTTGCCGACGCAAACCCGCGTCGCGTCGCGCCGCGCGAAGTCGAGCACTTCGGCAGATACCAATCGGTCGTACAGGATGACGTCCGCGTCCTGAAGCGCGCGCAAGGCCTTCAACGTCAGCAGATCCGGGTCGCCGGGCCCGGCGCCCACCAAGGTCACTTCGCCCGCGGCGCGCGCAGCGCCGGAGGCACTCGCAAGCAGTTGCTGGGCAATACGCTGCGCGCCGCGCCGATCACCCGCGATGAAGCGCCGCGCGGCATCGCCGTCTATAACGGCTTCGAAAAAGCGCCGCCGCTCGTCCGTACCGCGCAGCCGGCGGCGGCTAGCCGCGCGCAGATCGCGCAACCACGCCGCCAATTCGCCGAAGCCCTTCGGAATGACCGCCTCGAGGCGTTCGCGCAAGCGGCGAGCCAAGACGGGTGAGGTGCCGCCGGTTGAAATCGCGACCAGCACCGGATCGCGATCGACGATGGCCGGCACGATGAAGCGGGATGCTTCGCGGTCGTCGACCACATTCACCGGTATTGCGCGCGCGTCGCACAGTTTCGCAATCCAGCGATTCACCGCGCGACGCGACGTGGCAACGATCACGAGGCGCATGTCGTCCAAATCGCCGGGAATGAATTCGCGGCTCTCGATCGCGAGCGTGCCGGCCGCGGCGCGCTCGGTAAGTTCGGGGTGGATCCCGGCGCGACCAGCGTGATCCGGGCACCGGTAGGCTGCAGCAAGGATACCTTGCGCAGCGCCACTTCGCCGCCGCCCACCACCAGTACTTTCTGTCCCTGGAGGTCAAAGAAGACCGGAAAATAATTCACGCCCGTATGCCCCCGGCGCATCGCTCGACTCGACGACACCGCTTCAAGACTAGATTTCGGGTAATTGCAACGCCGTTAGCGCCGGAATCTTGCGCCGCGGGTGTAAGCCGCATTCGCGCGATTCGGCGCGCTCCCACCACCAACGCCCCGAGCGCGGATCCTCGCCCGGCTGCACCGCACGAGTGCATGGTGAGCAGCCGATGCTGGGGAATCCGATATCGTGCAGCGTATTGTAGGGCAGCCGCTTCCTGCGAATGTAATCCCACACTTCCTTGTCGGACCAGTCGAGCAACGGGCTGATTTTGTGCAGGCCGTATTCGCCATCCCATTCGACCGGGGCAGCCAGCGCGCGGCTCGCCGATTGGCCGCGCCGGATTCCGGTAACCCAGGCTCCGCGACCCGATATGGCGCGCCGAAACGGCTCGACCTTGCGAACCACGCAGCAGCCGCGCCGTTGATTGACGCCGTCGCGAAAGCCGTTGATCCCGTGCCCGTCGACCCACTTCTCGACCTTGTCCGCCTCGGGATAGTAGATCCGCAGGGATCGTCCGTAGTACCGTTGTAGCCGCTCGATTAATTCATAAGTTTCCGGGAACAGCCGGCCGGTATCGATGCTGAAGATCTCGATCTGCGGCACCGCCTCCCAAATCAGGTCGGTGAGGACCATGGACTCGAGGCCTAAACTGTTCGCATAGCACACATCGCCGTACACCGCGACCGCCGCATGAAGCTGCGAAATGCTGTTCTCGGCGCGAATTCGCAAGCCAATGGGCAGTTCGGACACTGTGGACCTTTCGGTGGGGGGCGGCTGCGAAACTATAGAGCGGCCGATTCGCCTGCGAAACGAACTATCCCTTATGAGGACATGCGCTTTTGTGCTAATCGCGCGGGCCGAGCTCAAAACTTATATCAGGAGCCTGTCCGAGTATTCCCCGTGGCCGCGACCGTGGCAGAATTCGCTTCAGCCGAGGCGGAGGCGACGTGGTTGGGTAACACCCAATGAGGAGGCGACAACGATGGATGAAGCGAATTCTGCCCGGTCCCGAAGGGTTGGCTTGGTGAGGGGCGTCTGCGGTGTTGCGCGGCTTGGCCGTAGCGCTCACTACGCCCTGCGCCGCGCGCCTTGCATCCGCTCCCTCGCCAAGCCAACGCGGCTCACGCGGAATACTCGGACAGGCTCCACGGCATGAAATTGCAGCAGTTACGCTACCTCGTGGCCGTGCACGAGAGCGGCCTGAACATCACGGCAGCGGCGCGGCAGCTGCACACCTCGCAACCGGGCGTCAGCCGGCAGCTCAAATTGCTGGAGGAGGAGCTCGGTTTTCAGCTATTCGAGCGCGAGGGCCGTGCGCTCACCCGCACCACCGCCGCCGGCGAGGAAATCATCTCGCGCGCCAGCAGCATCTTGCGCGAGATGCAGAACATCCGCCGCACCTCGGCGGAGCTGCGCAAAGCGGACGGCGGGACCCTATCCATCGCGACTACGCATACCCAGGCGCGCTATGTGCTGCCGCAGGTGATCGGCGTATTTCGCCAAAAGTACCCCAAGGTGCGTTTGCATTTGCATCAAGGCACTTCCGAGCAAATTGCCGAAATGGTCGCGCGCGACCGCGTCGATTTCGCCATCGCCACCGGGTCGGAGGAGCTGTTTCCGCATTTGGTGCGCCTGCCCGTCTATCGCTGGCACCGCGCCGTGGTGGTGCCGCTTAGCCATCCGCTGGCGTCGGCAGGCAAGCTGACGCTGATGAAATTGGCTGAATATCCCATCGTCACCTACGTGTTCAGCTTCTCCGGCCGCTCCTCGCTGCCGGCGCTGTTCGAAACGGCTGGTTTGTCGCTCGATGTGGCCCTGACCGCACGCGATTCGGACGTCATCAAGACCTATGTGCGCATCGGCTTGGGCGTCGGCATATTGGCTAGGTTGGCCATCGATCCCGTTACCGACGTCGACCTCGCGGTGCTCGACGCGGCTCACCTGTTCGAGGGGCATACGACCTGGATCGGCTTTCGCCGCAGCGCCCTGCTGCGCGCCTACATGTATGAGTTCATTGAATTGCTTGCGCCTCACCTGCCGCGAAAACTGGTGCGAGAGACCGAAAAACTCGAGACGCAAGAAGACGTGGACCGCATTTTGCAGGGTTTGCAGGTACCGCTGCGCGATAACCCCCGATAGCCCGGTCGAGGTATTGTGCTTAGCGGCGCAACAGCGGGGCGGCGAGACCCGCATCGTTCGATGATTGATATGCGGCGGAAAAAGTGGAAAATGCGGCTGCCGCATTTTCGATCTCGTGATCCGGCAGTTCGAAGCTATTGAAGCCGCAGCGCGCGAGAAAGAATATGTGGTCGCGTCCGATGGCTCCGGTGGCGCGCAATTCGCCGGCGAACAGCCAGCGTTCTCGCAGCAGACGGCCTTGTGTGTAACCGCGGCCTTCGCTGGGGCCGGGAAACTCCGCGGCGATGAGCGAGAGCCGCGCCAGGTCGGGAACAAGAATTTCCACTTTGTGCTGCGGCGCCAATATGACTCCGAGGCGCCCACCGCGCTCGATCCACCGCTTTCGCTCGTTCAGCCATTGATCGACGGGCAGCATCAACGCCGAATCGCCGTCAGCCGCGGCCTCGCTCAGGGTCCGCCAATCGTCCACCACGACCTCGCCGTCACGCAGCAGCCGGCGTGGCATACACTCTATCCTTGAATGGCTGAACCCCGAGGCGCCGCACGGTATCGAGAAAACGCTCCTCGGGGAGCCGCCGTTCGACGTAAACGTCCAATAGGCGGGCGAGGGTCTCCGCCACGTCGGTTTTGGCCACGGAGGGACCGATGACGGTCCCGAGCGATGCGTCCGCGCCGGCGGCCCCGCCGATGGTGATCTGGTACCACTCGGCGCCTCCCTTGTCGACGCCGAGAATACCGATGTTTCCCACATGGTGATGTCCGCAAGCATTCATGCAGCCGGACATCTTCAGGTCGAGCTCGCCCAGATCATAGACATAATCGTAATCATCGAAACGTTCGTTGATGAGTTTCGCCACGTCGATGGAGCCGGCGTTTGCGAGGCTGCAAAAATCCAGACCCGGGCAGCAGATCATATCCGTCAGGGTGCCGATATTCGGCGTCGCGAGCTTGGCGTCGCGCAGCGCCTCCCACAGCTCGAAAGTCCGTTCTTGTTCGACATCGGCAAAGAGCAGATTCTGCGTGTGCGTGACCCGCACTTCGCCGAAGCCGTAGCGATCGGCCAGATCGGCGATCAACTCCATTTGCGCATCGGTGGCATCGCCCGGCGCGGCATCGGGACTCTTCAGCGACACGTACACAACCCGGTAGCCGGGCACTTTGTGCTCGCTCGTGTTGTAGCGATACCAGGCGCGAAACGCCGTTTCCCTGCCGGCTGCGGGATCCGAATTCCGCAGGCTGCGATAGGCCGGGGGATTGAAAAAGCTGCGCATGTGCGCGACTTGCGCCTCGGTGATGCGCAGCCCCGTATCCTTGAGCAATTCCCACTCGCTCTCGACTCGGCTTCTGAATTCCTCGATCCCCATGGAACGCACCAGTATCTTGATGCGTGCCTTGGTCAAGTTGTCGCGCCGGCCTTCGCGATTGTAGATGCGCAACACGGCCTCCAAGTAAGACAGCAGATGCTCTCGCGGCAGGAATTCGCGCACCACCTGGCCGATGACGGGAGTGCGGCCCAAGCCTCCCCCAGCGAGAATTTGGAATCCGGGCTCCCCGCCGGTGCCGCGCACGATGTGCACACCGATGTCATGGATTAGCGAGGCCGCGCGATCTTTCGGCGATCCGGTGACCGCAATCTTGAATTTACGCGGCAAGTAAGTGAATTCCGGGTGAAAGCTCGACCACTGCCGGATGATTTCGCAATAGGGCCGCGGATCCTCGAGTTCGTCGGGCGTCACGCCGGCCAGGTGATCCGAAGTCGTGTTGCGAATACAGTTGCCGCTGGTTTGTATCGCGTGCATCTCCACCGCGGCGAGCTCCGCCAGAATATCCGGCACCGTCTCGAGCGCCGGCCAGTTGTACTGGATGTTTTGCCTTGTCGTGAAATGACCGTAGCCGCGGTCGTAACGTCGCGCAATGGCGGCGAGGGTGCGCAATTGCCCCGAGGAGAGCAGGCCGTAGGGAATCGCGACCCGCAGCATCGGCGCATGTCGTTGAATATATAGGCCGTTTCGCAGCCGCAGGTGGCGGAACTCATCCTCGCTGAGCTCGCCGGCGAGAAAGCGGCGCGTTTGGTCGCGAAACTGCGCGACGCGCTCGTTGACCAGCGTTCTGTCGATGACGTCGTATCGATACATGGCCGGGTACTTTAGCTGCCGCGCAACCGGCGAGCTAATAACCGCCGCGTATGACCACATAACGGCCGGCAACCTGCTGCCGGGCCGTGACCTACGGCCCGACCGCGACGTACGTCCCGATTACCCCCCGGTTGAGTTGGCAAAACGTGATTCGCTTGGCAGAGTGAATTCCCGGTTCCGTGCAGCATCCCTGCAGTCAATATAGGGTCGCAATCGCGTGACAAAAGATCTCACGGAAGTTTTGGTCGCGCCGGACACTTATCATGTCTCGCCCGAAGCGATGCTCATGGTCGCGGATTTGCACGGCGCCATGGCGTTGTGCCTTCATGACGAGGCGCGCGGCGTCGGCGGGCTGTTGCACTTGAAATTCATGGGCGGCACCGGCCGTCCCTGCGACGTGACCGACAACACCCTAAGCTCCGTCTTGATGGTGCTGGATCGCTTCAAGCGGGCGGTCCTCGGCAACTCATCGAAAGGCGACGAAATCCAGGCGCGCATTCTCGCCCACGCACTGCCGCCGAACGAAATCGGTGAACCCAGCGCTTCGCTGGTCGATCTGATACAGGCGGATCTGGCGGAGGCCAAAATTGTGTGTGGGACGCAGACGACGCGCAGAATCGAATCGCTGCGTGTGTGCTTCCAGCCTCAAGAAGGCCGGGTCTGGATTTGCGGGCCCAACACCTTGGGTGCCAAGCCACGCCGGAAACGCTCGTCGGTTTGAGCAGCCTCCGCACGGCGTTCGCGGCCCATCGAAGGAAATCCGCGACCGCGTGCCCGATTGAGCAATTGCGCGCTTACGCCCGCGTCATTATAAGCTTCGCTCGGTAGGACTTGAATTCAAGGTGCAAGATGCGAATTGCTTTGATTCTGGCAGCGATCGTATTGGCCGGGTGCGCAAGCGAGAAACTTGCCCCGATGCCCCCCGCCGGAGTGGACCTGAGCGGTCTGTGGAAACTCAACGAGGCAGACAGCGACGACCCACAGCGTCTCATGCAGTCGCAGCTCGCCACTGCAACGGCCAGCGCCGGCGCGGGCGGCACGAGCTCCTCCGGGCGCGGCAGCCGTAACGGCGGCGGGCCCGTCGCCCGCGGCCCCGTAATGCCCGCCGTGCCCGCTTTGGATGAAGGGCTGCGCTGGCCGGGCAAGACTGTGGCGATCAATCAAAGCGCCGGTGTTGTGACGTTCACGTCGGAGGGCAAGAATAGGATGTGCCGGCCGGGCGCCGGCAGCCCGTCGAAACCCGCCGACCCCGCGCACGGCCGCGGCAGTGCGCCCCCGCCCATCTGCGGCTGGGATGATAAGACTCTGGTAGTACACTCAGGCGATCCCGAGGACGATCACCCGCCGTTCGAACTGCGCTTGAGCCTCTCCGACGACGGCCAAAGGCTGATCGAAGTAGTGAGCTTCAAAGGCGGGCGCTCAAGTGGTTTCACGGCTTCCCGCGTCTGGGACCGCCTGCCGCCCGCGTCGCAGCCATAAAAAAACCGGGCAGAGCCCGGTTTTCAAGTCCCCATGCCTTTCGCGGCGCCTATTATCGCGCTCTCGCGTTGATTGGCCTCTTTACTTCCCTATCGGCCTTTGCGTTCCTGCAACACTTTAACGATGTGCTGCCGTCGGCGCCAGCCCTATTTTGACCGGTTACAAAATTTAATGTTTCATAAACGCCACAGCAAGGGCGCGGCCCCTGCCGGAGAGCTGCCGCGGCAGTTCGAGTATCCTTGGCGGTGGCAAAATCGAAAAACCGGAGACCTCGTGGCCAAGCATTCCAACTCATCCGCTGTGCCGGTGGCCATAAGGACGCGCCGCAGCTATTTTGACTGCCAATTTGGGCAGCTGCACGTGCGCACTGCATTTCCCTCGAACGGCGGATTCGATGAGCAGGTAACGCTTTTTTGCCTGCATCCCAGCGAAGGCTCGAGCCGCGGCTTCGATCGGTTATTGCCCGAAATGGCGCACGATCGCTCGGTGTATGCCCCCGATCTGCCTGGATTCGGCGAATCCGATCCGGCGCCAAGCTTCGCCTCGTCCGACGCCGCGCGCGCGGTATCGGATCTAGCGACCGATTTGCGCCTGCGCCGGATCGACGTGCTGGGGGTTGGCTTTGGGGCCGCGGTTGCCCTCGAGCTTGCAGCCGCTCGACCCGAACTGGTTCGCCGATTGGTGTTGGCAGCGGTTCCCCCCATGGATCGCAAGCCGGGCGCCGCGCAAGAGACCCTCGTCCTCGAAGGTGCCGATGAGCTGTTGGGAGCCATGCCTGCCGCGCCGGCGAGCCATGTCCGTGCCTTCCTTCGAGGATGAGACGTGGAGAGCCTCGTCAGGCTGAATAAATACATCAGCGAGTCCGGCCGCTGCTCGCGGCGCGAAGCCGACAAATGGATCGAAGCGGGACGCGTCACCTGCAACGGCGTGCCCGCGTTACTCGGCACACGCGTCACCCGCGGCGATGAAGTGCGCGTCGACGGCGAACTCATCGGTGCCAAAAAGAGGCAAATCTACATTGCGCTCAACAAGCCGGTGGGAATTACCTGCACGACCGAACCGCATATCAAGGACAACATCATCGACCTCGTCGGCCACAGCGATAGGATTTTCCCCATAGGCCGATTGGACAAGGATTCCGAAGGATTGATTCTGCTCACCAACAACGGCGATATCGTCAATGAATTGCTGCGCTCCGAAAATAATCACGAAAAAGAATACACCGTCACCGTAAATCGTGCCATCACGGATCTAGCGCTTTCCATGATGGCGAGCGGCGTGAAGATAGCGGGCGCAATCACCAAGCCATGCAAGGTGATCCGCCTCGATAGGGAAACGTTTAGCATGATTCTCACCCAAGGACTGAACCGGCAGATCCGCCGCATGTGTTCGGCGCTGGGCTACAGGGTGCGACGCCTGCAACGGGTGCGCATACGCGACATTCATCTGGGCGAATTGGGGCTCGGCGATTGGCGTTACCTGACGGATGCGGAAGCCGCCGGTCTGCTGCCGCACAGCGGAGTGAGGGATAGCCCGGCGCGCTGATCCCTGGCGGATCAACTCGAACGCAGCAGGGCAGCCGGAACGCCCTCCGACCATTGTCGTCCGCTCGCGGCGCGCCAATCCGGATCTTGGGCTTTGTTCGTGAGCCAGCGGAAAAAATCTTCCGCCTGGGGGGTCCAATAAGGATGGCTGAACAGCACGCCGCCGGTGCTGGATTCGACGGTGAAGCGTCTGCGAAAGCCAAACGTCGCGAAACCGCGGGTGCATTTGATGCGCGGCGAGTTTTCCGCCAGGGTGTATTGTTCCGTACCGATCTGCAGGCGCAATCGGCCGTTCACGGCGTATACGCAAACATTGGGCTGCGCCGCGCGAATCAGCGCGACGCCATGAGCCAGCGACGGCGGCACCTCATGCGCGCTCCAGGTGCCCCCCAAGACATGCCATTGCAGCACCATGCCGTGGCGGCGGAAATCGATGACCGAAACGGTGCCGGCGTTATCGGAAGTCATGTATTTGAGCATGCGCCATTCAGGCGCTAGTTTGAATCCCGATCGGGTAAGTTGGCGAACACGCTTTGTACGATGCCGGGCGTAAGCAATTGCGGCAGCACGACCGGTGCGGTCGAACCGGGCTGCGAGTTGTACACGACATAAAGCGGCACGCCGGCGCGCCCAAACTCGGCCAGCGCCTTGGTGACGGCGGGATCGCGGTTGGTCCAATCGCCTTTAATCAGCGTGACACCCTTACCATGAAAAATCCGCGTGACGGCGTCGTCGGCGAAGGCGTTGCGCTCGTTGACCAGGCAGGTCAAACACCAGCTCGCGGTGAAATTGAGCAATAGCGGCCGGCCTTGCGCGTTAAGTTCGGCGACCCGAGCCGCGTCGTAGGGCTGCCACGCATCGGCAGCCTGCGCGGCCGCCTGCGTGACGGCATTGGGCGCCGCCGCCGCAACTCCTGAAAAATGCACCGGCAACGCGACCGCGAGCAGGACCGCCACCACGGCGGTGATAAGCGCCGCCATCCGGCTGCCGCTCGAACTCATCTTGGACTTCTGATACGACCATGCCGCCAGCGCCACGAGAATCGCACCGGCTAAAGCGGCGCCCAGGCCAATCGACGAGGTTTGCTGCGCGAGCACCCACAGGAGCCACGCCGCGGACCCATACATGGGAAACGCAAATACCTGCTTCAGCGTGTCCATCCAAACTCCGGGTTTCGGCAGGGCGCGGCGCATCCACGGAGCGAGCGACAACAACAAATAGGGCAGCGACAGGCCTACTCCTAAGGCCGCGAAAATAAGCAACGCCACGACCGGCGATTGAGTCAATGCGGCGCCGACGGCAGCGGCCATGAAGGGCGCCGTGCAGGGGGTGGCAACTAGGGTGGTCAGAACTCCGGTGAAGAACGATGCACGATAGCTGTCACCTTGAGTCAGTCCGTCTGCCACGCCGGCGAGTCCGCCGCCCACCTCGAATACGCCCGAAAGGTTCAGGCCCACGGCGAGCAGCAGATAGATCATCAGCGTTACGAACAGCGGCGATTGCAGCTGGAAGCCCCAGCCGATCTGTTCACCTCCGGCGCGCAGCGCGAGCAGCACGGCGGCAAGGGTGAGCATCGAGCTGAGTACTCCGGCCGCGAATACGAATCCCTTGGCCCGTACCGCCGCGGGGTGCTTCTTTGCCTGTTCGACCAAGCCGATGGCCTTGATCGACAGCACCGGAAAGACACAGGGCATCAAATTGAGGATCAGCCCGCCCAAAACGGCCAACAGCACGAGGACGGGCAGCGCCGGAGCGTCCGATGCCAATCGAGAGCTTGCCGGCAACGCGGCCGCAGTGCTCGCGGCCGCTGCCGCGCCGACCGCAGTGCCACCGGTTCCAGTCAGCGTGGCGGCGATCTCGATGGGAACAATATCGGTGCCGCCGCCGTTCTGTACCGTTGCCGACAACACGCCGCGAATCGCTGCCGCGTGCGGCGCTCCATCGGCGATTTTCAGCACCAGTTCGGCCGAGTCCCGTGCCTGCTTGAGCGTCTGCGGCGCAGCGTACTCGATGCCGAAATCATCATAAGGATAAAACGCCAATGCCTTGATTTGCGCCAGTGTGGCGCCCCATTCCTTGCCGAGCGTGAGCACCAAATGATCGCCCTCGATCCTTGCGCCGGTCGCCGCCGGCTGCGCGCTCGGCAGCTCCGCGCGGGCGGCCGCGAACAAGGGAGCGACGGCGGGATCGATGGCGCCCCCCGCGGCATTCACCGGCAGACGCAAGTTAAGTTGCGCGCTCTCGGGGATGCATACGTCGGCACACACCAGCCAACTCGCCTGCGCAGCAAGCTCGAGCGGCGCGCCCGCCTTGAGCTCGCGGGACGCCGTGATCTGCACGAGGTGCATTGCATGCTTGGCATAGCCATAGTTGACCAGCGGCGGGATTTCGAAGCGATGCGGCGCGGTCCAGACTATATCCCCGGCAGTCACCCCGGCGGGCAGCGTCCAACGGAGCGTCGTGGCTTGGCCCGAGTCCGCCGGATTACGCCAATACGTATGCCAGCCATCGCGTATATTGAATTCGAGCGCGATCCAAATCGATTGCCCCGGACGGATGGCGTCGACTTCGCTGATCAAGCGCGCTTTGACGTTATCGCTCGCGACGGTAATGCCCGAAAGCGGGTATACCGCCGGCGAAACCAGCAGCAAACCGAGGAGCCAGCATTGCAATTTTCGCATTATGCCTATGTTACCCAAATAAACCGCCACCGGAGCCGCCGCGGCTCGCGGGGGCTGTGGATCGTCTCACAGTTTCAGGCAAACGTACCCTCCAGCGGACGCTTCAGCTAATGTAGATGCACGCAACGCAACCATCCTATGCAAGAAAATTACGTAGAAAGAATCCTCAAGGCCAAGGTGTATGACGTGGCCGTGGAGACCTCGCTGGAAGCGGCGCCACGCCTATCGCGGCGCCTGCTCAACCGCGTGTTCTTCAAACGAGAAGACCTGCAGCCGGTGTTTTCGTTCAAAATACGCGGTGCCTACAACAAGATCGCGCAGCTTTCGACGATCAGCGCGCAGCGCGGCGTGATTTGCGCATCCGCCGGCAATCATGCCCAAGGGGTGGCGCTCGGCGCGCGCACCCGCGGCATCCTCGCGGTTGTCGTCATGCCGCTGACGACGCCCGAAATCAAAGTGCGGGCGGTCGCCGATTTGGGCGGAGAAATCGTCCTGCACGGCGACGATTACGACGAGGCTAACGAGCGCGCCTTGGAAATCGCGCGCGAGCGCGGGCTGGTGTTCGTGCATCCGTTCGACGATCCGGACGTGATTGCCGGACAGGGCACCATTGCAATGGAAATTTTGCGGCAATTGCACGGCGACGACATCGACGCGATCTTCGTGCCGGTGGGCGGCGGCGGATTGATCGGCGGCATCGCCGCATACGCGAAATGGCTGTATCCGCGCATCAAGATCATCGGTGTCGAGCCCGAAGATGCGGCCGGAATGTTCGAGTCGCTGCGTGCCGGCAAGCGCGTGACGCTGGATCGCGTCGGAATCTTCGCCGACGGCGTCGCGGTGCGGCGGGTGGGGGAGGAAACCTTCCGCCTCGCCAAGCAGTATGTCGATGAAATATTGTTGGTGACGACGGATCAGATCTGCGCCGCAATTCAGGACATTTTCGAGGACACCCGCTCCATTGCCGAGCCGGCCGGTGCGCTTGCCGTGGCGGGCATCAAGAGGTACGTGGCGCGCGAAGGCTGCACCGAGCGCACGCTCATCGCGATCAACGGCGGCGCGAATATGAATTTCGACCGATTGCGCCATGTGGCCGAGCGAGCGGACTTGGGCGCGCAGCGCGAAGCGCTGTTGGCGGTCGAGATGCCCGAAGCGCCCGGGTCCTTCCTGCGGTTTTGCGAACTGCTGGGAAAGCGCAGCGTCACGGAATTCAATTATCGATACGCGGAGGGACGGGCCGCCCAGGTATTCGTGGGACTGGGGCTGACTCAGGGCAATGCGGAGCCTGCCGCCCTGATAAGGGAAATCGGCGAAGCCGGCTTCGCGGTGCGTGATATGACCGACAACGAGATGGCAAAATTGCACGTGCGTTACATGGTGGGCGGCCATGCTCGCGGGCTCGCCGACGAGCATCTGTACCGCTTCGAATTTCCGGAGCGACCCGGTGCGCTGCTCAGGTTTCTGCAAGCGATCGGTAGCGGCTGGAATATCAGCCTCTTTCACTACCGCAACCACGGATCGGATTACGGACGCGTGCTCGCAGGCATTCAAGTGCCGCCCGATACGCAGACGGATTTCATTCTGCATCTCAATGAATTGCAGTACGCGTTCACCGAAGAAACCGACAACCCGGCCTATAAGATCTTTCTGGGCGGCTAGCGCAAACCGGCCGACGAGAGACCCGAAGGAGCTCGAACATGAAGCCATACCGCGTGCTGCGGCTGCCGCGGCATGAAACCCTGCGTGTGCGCGGGCTCGATCTGCACCTGATCCGGTGGGGACCGCCGCCCTCGGATTGCGCGGCGCCGGTGTTTCTGCTGCACGGTTGGGCCGACACCGGCGACACTTTTCAGTTCATGGTGGACGCATTCCGCGAGGATTGGCCCTTGGTGGCGATCGATTGGCGCGGTTTCGGGCGCAGCGAATGGGCGCGGGAAGGCTACTGGTTTCCCGATTACCTCGCGGATCTCGACGCGTTGCTGGAGCAACTGTCACCGCGCTGGCCGGCGCGCATCGTCGGGCACAGCATGGGCGGCAATGTTGCCAGCCTGTATGCGGGGCTGCGCCCGGAGCGCGTGCGCTGTGTCGTCAATCTCGAAGGCTTCGGCATGCCGCGGACCACGCCGGATCAGGCGCCGGCGCAACTGCGCCAGTGGCTGGATCAGGTCAAGAGCGCGCCGACGCTCAAGGACTACGGGTCATTCGAGCAATTGGCCGCCATCATCCGCTCCCGTTACCCGCGCTTCACCGAGGCGCAGTCGATGTTCGTTGCGCAAGCCTGGGGAAGGCTCGAGGCCGACGGACGTGTTCACCTGTTGGGAGATGCCCGTCATCGATGGGTCAATCCGGTACTTTACCGGCGCGAGGAGGCCGAAGCCTGCTGGCACGGAATCCGCACACCGATGTTGATGCTGCTCGGCGAGCAGTCCGAATACCTACCTCGGCTGGGGGTCGATGGCACGGATAGCGGACTACGGGCGGCCGTCCGCGGAATCGAAATTATCCGCATCGCCGATGCGGGACACATGCTGCATATCGAAAAGGCGGATCTCGTCGCCCCGTTGGTCGAGCGTTTCTTGATCGGTCATTGAAGGCGCCGCTTCCCCAAGGACGCCGCCTCAAGGCATCAGTACGATTGGCGTGAGGGTTTAGGCGTCACCTTTGGGCCGCCCGGTTGGCGCCAAGGCGGCGGAGGTAACCGCGTTCGATGCCGCTTGCGCGCACTTAAGAGGTGGTGTCTGAGTCGAGGATCGCGGTGGCCGAGATCTCCACCACCAAGTCGGACGCTATCAGACGGCTGACTTCGACCATGGTGGTTGCGGGGCGAATCGCCGCGAAGACTTCGCCATGAACCTTGCCTACGGCTTCCCACTGGTTGATATCGCACAAGTAGATGCGGGTTTCGACCACTTGATCGAGGGAGCCGCCGAGCTTTATCAGGGCGGCCTCAATTCGATCGAGAATGACGCGGGTTTGCGGTCCCGATTTCCCCGCGTGGAGCGCCTTGCCGTCCGGGCCCGAAGCCGTCGTGCCGGAGACGAAGATGAGATTGCCGACGCGCACCGCCCGCGAATAGCCGACGATGTCGCCCCATATATTTTCCGTCGGCACCGATCGGCGCATTCTCGACTCCCGGCTCGCGTAAACCATCGTATTATAATCACCCCCTGATCCGCGAGCCGTTTCATGAGTCGACCTCCGCTGCCGCCCTTCAGTGCGGATACCGCCGCTCAAAAGGTGCGTATGGCCGAAGACGCGTGGAATTCCCGCGATCCCGCTCGCGTGGTGCTCGCCTATTCGACCGACAGCCGCTGGCGCAATCGAGTCGAATTCCTGCAGGGCCGCGATGCGATCGAGGCGTTCCTCGTCCGCAAATGGTCGCGCGAGCTCGACTACCGCCTGATCAAGGAGCTGTGGGCGTTCTGCGGGAATCGGATCGCCGTGAGATTCGCCTATGAGTGGCATGATGCGGGTGGCCAGTGGTTTCGCAGTTATGGCAACGAGAATTGGGAATTTGACGAACAAGGCCTGATGCGGCTGCGCATCGCCAGTATCAATGATCTGCCGATCGCAGAAGCCGAGCGAAAATACCGGTGGCCTCTGGGGCGCCGACCCGATGATCATGCGTCACTGAGCGCTTTGGCGCTTTAGAACGAGCCGAATGAGGGATAATAGGCGAATGGAGCATCACGAACCCGGCGCGCGTTCACCGCAAGTTGGCCACGACCAGGACGATCACGCGCATGAGCACTCGCACGATCACGAGCATTCGCATGCGCACATAGCCCCGCAAGGCATCAACATCCGGATGGGCACGGCGGTGGCGCTCAATTTGATGTTCGTGGTCATTGAAGGCGGCTTTGGCTTTCTGTCGAATTCGGTCGCTTTGATCGCCGATGCCGGCCACAACTTGGGCGACGCGCTCGGTTTGATTTGCGCCTGGACGGCCATGTTCTTGGCACGCCGACCTCCTGGCGGGAGGTTTACCTATGGCCTCGGACGCTCGTCGCTTTTGGCCGCTCTCACGAATGCGGTGCTGCTGCTGATGGGGTGCGGTGCCATCGCGTGGGAGGCGCTCGGGCGCATTACCGCTCCGCCGGCAGTAGCGGGCGCGACCGTTGCCGGCGTCGCGGCCACCGGAATCCTGCTGAACGGCGTCAGCGCCTGGCTGCTGCATGGCGGAAGTCATGAGGACTTGAACAGGCGCAGTGCATTCATCCATATGCTGGGTGACGCGGCCGTATCGGCAGGTGTGCTGGTATCGGGGGTGTTGATCTTGTACACAGGCTGGACTTGGCTGGATCCGGCCGTGAGCCTGCTGATCGTAGCTGTGATTCTGGTGAGCACCTGGGGGCTGCTCCGGGATTCCGTGCACCTGTCGCTCGACGGGGTTCCCGCGGGGGTCAATACCAGCGCAGTGCTGTCGTATCTCGCGGGTCAACGCGGCGTCACGGACGTGCACGATCTGCACATTTGGGCGCTCAGCACCACCAGCGTCGCTCTGACCGCGCATCTGGTGGTGCCTGACCGGGAGGCCGAGGACGCGCTATTGGGTTCGCTCACCCCGAATCTCAAAAGGCGCTTCCACATTGATCACGCCACACTGCAAATCGAACGCGACCGGTGCGATCACGGCTGTTCGGCCTGATTATTTTCGAACCCTTCGGCGGCCGCGAGCGCCAGACGGTCCGCGGACATTCCCTGCTGCAATAACCGAAGCGGCGGATCCGCGATCCGTCGCCGCAACCAGCGCGACACCCTGTCTGAAGCGTTCCTCACCGCGGCCGCCGCACGCGCCGGGTCGGCTCCGCGGTCAACGGATCCTCCGGCCAATGGTGCTTGGGGTAGCGGCCCTTGAGGTCCCTCCTGACCTCGTGGTAGCCGCGGTTCCAAAAGCTCACCAGATCACGCGTAATTTGCACCGGTCGGCCGGCGGGCGACAGCAGCTTCAACAGCAAGGGCAATCGGCCGCTCGCGACGCACGGCGTCACACGCAGCCCGAACATTTCCTGCAGACGCACCGAGAGCGTCGGCACTTCGCCGTCCAGATAATCGATCGGAATGCGGGATCCGCTCGGCACGACCCAGTGCGTCGGCGCCTCCCGCTCCAGGATCGCGCTCTGCGCATAGGATAAGCGGGAGCGCAGCGCATTGCCGAGATCCAAGCGCGCGAAATGCTCGCGGCGCACCAGTGCGTCGATCCACGGCGGAGCCCAATCATCCAGCGTCGCCGAGAGCGCCGCATCGCTCAAGTCGGGCCACGGCTCCGGCGCGGGCGCGCAGTGCTGGCGCATCAGCACCACACGAGCCCGCCATTGACGCAGCGCTTCGGTCCACGGCAGCGCCGCCACACCGAGCTGGCGCAATCCGTCGAGAGCGGCGCGCTGTACCTGCCCTCGATCCGGATCGCGAATTTCTCTGGACTCGAGCACGAGCGCACCGAGCCGCCGCTCGTTACGCGCTCGAACCGCCTGCTCGCGGTCATCCCAAACGACTTCAGTGCGGTCCTCGATGTGCGCAGCGAAGTGCCGTTCCAGATCCTCGAACTCGATGGGAGCGGCCATAAATATGCGCGCTTCGCGCTCCGCCCCGTCGAGTTCCGCGGCGACTATGAAATCGGATTTGGCGAGCGCTTGGGGTTCGGCGAAGCGCGCGCCGCGGCCGTTTGCCAGCAGGTATCTGCCGGCGCCGTCGCGCGCGCGGCCGATTCGGTCGGGGTATGCGAGCGCGATCAGCACTCCGGTCCAACGATCCGGATCCGCCGCTTCGTGCGCGCCGGCGCCGAATTCGCGTTGCCAGCTCGCGGAGCTGCGCATCGCCTGCCTGATCGTGCGCGAATCGACGCGCAATCCCGCAGGCAATGCCTCGACATCGCCCCGCATTGCGCCGACGCGTAGCCGCAGATCCGCATTGCGCATGCCCGGCTCGGCCCGCAGCACGTCTCGTTCACTCAGGACGGCGGCAAGATCGCAGGCCAAACGTGGCGCGCCCCAATCGCGTGCCTTGACCAGCATATGCGCCAACCGGGGATGAACGCCGGCCCGTGCCAGAGCGCGGCCATGCGCCGTGATTTGCGCCGCGCCGTCGATCGCCTCGAGCTGCCGCAATAGATCGCGCGCCTGGGCGAGCGGAGCGGCGGGCGGCGGATCGAGCCAGCGCAGCCGGGCGGCGTCCCGGGCGCCCCAACAGCTGAGCTCGAGCGCAAGCGGCGCGAGATCGGCGTGCAGGATCTCGGGAGCGGTTTGCGCTGCGAGCGAGGCGTGCGTGCCCTCGGACCACAACCGGTAGCAGTAGCCCGCGCTCAGGCGGCCGGCACGGCCGCGGCGCTGATCCGCCGCGGCTTGCGAGATCTTACCGGTCACGAGGCGGCTCATGCCTGTCGCGGGATCGAATTGTGCGTAGCGGCGCACACCTGAGTCGACCACGACTCGAATGCCTTCGATGGTCAAGCTGGTTTCCGCGATGGTGGTAGCCAGCACGATTTTGCGCTGCCCTTTGGGCATGGGGCTGAGGGCGGCGTCTTGCGCGTCGCCGGCAAGCTCGCCGTACAGCGGCAGCACGCGCACCCCCGAATCGACGGGCGGATCCTCAAGCGAGCGCTGTACACGGCCGATTTCGGCGGCGCCCGGCAAAAAGCACAAGATGTCGCCCTCATGCCGCTCCAATGCCGTGCGCAGCACCTGCGCCGTCTGTTGCTCGAGGTTGAGCTCGGCGCGGCGCCCCACGTAGTGCGTCGCGACTTCATAGCTGCGTGCCGCAGCAGCGACGATGGGCGCGTCATCGAGCAGCCGTGCAAGCGGCTGCAAGTCGAGCGTCGCGGACATCACCAGCAGGCGAAGATCCTCACGAAGCGCTTCCTGGCTTTCGACGGCGAGCGCGAGACCGAGGTCGGCATTCAGGCTGCGTTCGTGAAATTCGTCGAAGATCACGCAGCCGGCGTCTCGCAGATCCGAATCGGCTTGCAGCATGCGGGTGAGGACGCCTTCTGTGACCACCTCGATGCGCGTGTCGCGGCTCACCCGGGTGTCGAGCCGGGTACGGTAGCCGACGGTTTTGCCGACGGGTTCTCCGAGCAATTGCGCCATGCGCTGCGCAATGGCGCGAGCCGCGATGCGGCGCGGCTCCAGCATTAATATTTTCCGGCCGCCGAGCCATGCGCTGTCCAACAAAGCGAGCGGGACGATGGTGCTTTTACCGGCGCCTGGCGGAGCTTCGAGCAGCACGCGACTGCGCCTTGCCAGCGCATCCGCCAACGGCGGCAGTGCGTCGGCGATCGGAAGTAGCGGTAAGGTGAAGGGGCGCATGAGCGCGTTACGATACTCTACGCCGGCGCGCTGGTCGGGTCCGCGGCTCAAGCGGCCGCTGCAGGGGACTAGGGCGTCAATGCTTCCCGTCGCCTTGGGCCCGCTCCCGCCATCGCGCTTGCCCGCACGACGGTCCCGACGGGTCTACCGGCATGCGGGTCTCATCAGTTCGCAGCGCGTCGGCGCGGATCTTCGCGGCCCCGCGCTCGGCCGACTTCCGAGCGGCTACCGAAACGGCGGTTGAGGTTCTCGGCCGCATTACTTGATAAGATGCCGGGCGTCGGGCCTGTAGCTCAGTTGGTTAGAGCAGGGGACTCATCATTGAATGGTGCCTTCACATCGTAAGGTGTGAAGTGGACGGGATGAATTCAGGGAAACCTTACAGCATGGGCTGATGGCAATCCTGAGCCAAGCCGGCGGTACACCGCCGGAAGGTGCAGAGACTACCTGAGCGCTACAGTCGCGCTTAATGACAGGCATGAGCGTCCCGCACCCCCAATTCTTCGTAGATTAGGGGGTGAAGAGATAGTCCGCTCCCTCCGGAAACGGCGGGATACAGTGAATCCCTTGGTCCTCGGTTCGAGTCCGAGCGGGCCCACCACATCCGCCCTTCCCCAGAGGAAGGGCGCCGCTCTAGAGAATTAAGGTTGCGCAGCCGAGGATTCATGAAAGGACAGATTCCAGCCTACGGCCTGTACAGCGAATTCCGGCAATCATTCGCGGCGCCTGCCCGAGCGCTGGCTCGAGGAGCCGGCTCGGTACTGTTACTCGGACTCGCCTCGATCGCGCTCGGGTCGGTTACGGCGAAATCGGCGGATGCAGCACATGCCGGCGGCGAACGGGTGATGCTCCCGTCGTCGGTCACGCCCGACCACTACCGCATCGACATCACGCCCGACGCGGACGCCCTGACGTTCAAGGGTTCGGTCGATGTCGACGTGCGGGTGCACCGGACGATACGCGAGATCGTGCTCAACAGCGCCGACCTCGTCATCGACCGCGCCAGCCTCGTCGGCCGAGGGGCGGTGGAGGCCATTCGCTACGACAAGGACATCCAGACCGCGACCCTGGTACTGGGTCGCGCCCTCGATCCCGGTTCGTATACGCTGCGCCTCGCCTATCATGGCAAGATCTACCGGCAGGCCTCGGGCTTGTTCGCGCTGGATTACGACTCACCCAAGGGCAAAGCGCGCGCCTTGTTCACGCAATTCGAGAATTCGGACGCGCGCCGCTTCGTGCCCTCGTGGGATGAGCCCGGCCGCAAAGCCACCTTCGAGCTCACCGCCACGGTGCCGGCCGACCAGATGGCTCTGTCCAACATGCCGATCATCTCGACGGATGTGCTGGCCGGCAACCGCAAGCGGGTGCATTTCGCGACAACGCCCAAGATGTCGTCCTATCTTCTCTATTTCGGGGCGGGCGATTTCGAGCGGGTGCATCGCAGTGTCGACGGCGTCGACGTGGGCGTGGTGGTCAAACGCGGCGATACCGCGAGTGCCGCATTTGCGCTCGAGGGGGCCTCACGCATCCTGCCCTACTACAACGGCTATTTCGGCGCGCCGTTCCCGCTTCCCAAGCTCGATCTGATCGCGGCCCCGGGCTCCAGCCAGTTCTTCGGCGCGATGGAGAACTGGGGTGCGATTTTCTACTTCGAACGCGATTTACTGATCGATCCGCGAATTTCCACCGAGCGCGATAAGCAGCGCGTCTACCAGGTGATCGCGCACGAGATGGCGCACCAATGGTTCGGCGACCTCGTGACCATGGCGTGGTGGGACGATCTCTGGCTCAACGAGGGATTCGCCTCGTGGATGGAAAACAAGGTCACCGACCACTTCCATCCGGAATGGAAAATTTGGCTGCAAGCGCTCGGCGAAAAGCAAGTTGCCATGCAAGAGGATGCCCGGGACGGAACTCATCCGATCATCACTCCGATCAACGATGTGCTTCAGGCAAGCAGTGCGTTCGACAGCATTACCTACTCCAAGGGCGCCGCGGTGATCCGCATGCTCGAGGCCTACCTGGGCGAAGACGCATTTCGCTCGGGGGTGCGTCGCTACATACGCGATCATGCGTACGGCAACACCACCACCGATGAACTGTGGGCCGCGATGGATAAGGGTTCGCAGCGACCCGTAAGCCAAATCGCCCACGATTTCACCCTGCAGGCGGGTGTGCCTTTGGTGAGCGAACTGTCGCGCCGCTGTTTGGGCGGCAAGACTGCGCTCGGTGTTTCGCAGGGTCGGTTCGCCATCGACGCGGGCTCCACGACGGCACAGCTGTGGCACGTGCCGGTGCTCGTCGCGCCGATAGGCGGCGCCGCGGCGCCAATTGTGGTATCCGGACCGGACCCGCAAACCGCAGAAGTCGCCGGTTGCGATGCGGTCGTCCTCAACGCCGGCCAGAGCGGCTATTTCCGCAGCCGCTATTCCGCGCAGGGTTTGGCGGCGATTACGGCCGCCTACGGCGCCCTGTCGCCCGACGATCAACTCGGCGTACTGAACGACCGCAGCGCCCTCGCCAATGCAGGGCTTGAGCCCATGGCCGCATTTCTGGATTTGACGAAGGGATTTCCCGCGGATGCCGATCCCGTGGTTGCTTCTGCGCTAGCGGGCCAGCTGCAGGGCCTCGATATGATCTACGACGGCCTGTCCTCGCAGGCAGCCTTTCGTGCCTATGCCCACAGCGTGCTGGATCCGCTCTTCGCTCGCGTCGGCTGGGACAAGCGGCCGAACGAGGGCGATAATGTCGCGCAGTTGCGCTCGGAGTTGATCGCCGCGCTGAGCGATTTGGACGACCCATCGGTGCAGGCAGACGCGCGCAAGCGCTTCGAGCGGTATGTGATCGATGCGTCGAGCCTCGATGCGGGCACTCGCCGCAGCGCGCTAAGCGTCGTCGCCGCGCATGCGGACGCGATGACGTGGGAGCAACTGCATCGGATGGCAAAATCCGCCGCCACCGAATTGGAACGCGAGGAGCTTTACAACTTGCTCGCCGCCGCCCATAGCGAGGTGCTCGCGCAACAGGCGCTGCAGCTGGCCGCCTCCGGCGAGCCGCCCCCGACCATAGCTCCTGAGATGATCGCCACGGCTTCGTACCGCCATCCGAAGCTCGCCTTCGATTTCACCGTCGCCCATTGGGACGCGATTTCATCCCTGATAGAGCCCACCATCCAGCCGAGATTTGTGCCGGACCTGTTGAGTACAGCCTCCGATCCGCAGCTGCTCGACTCGTTGAACGCGTTCGCCGAGCACCAGATTCCGTCCGACGCGCGCCAAAGTGTGCGAAAGACCGAGGCGCTCGTCCGGTACCGAGCGACGATTCGCAAGGATCGGCTGCCCGAAGTCGATCAGTGGGTGCAAAGCCAAGTCGGACGGTGATTGCGCGACGCGTGTAGCGCGAAGCGCGCGGGCGCATTCAAAATCGCCGCGTGAGGTACAAGACGGCGCTTTCAATCTTGTAGAAGCTGTCCGGCCTCGGACCCGCCGGATCGCTCGGCAGCACGTGATCGCGGGCGATGTTCTGCCCATAGCGCAAATCCAATGAGAGATCCCATTTGGGAAGCCACCGGGGAAGGAAATTGCGCCACTCCGGGCCGAACCCCCCGTAGACCGAATAGGCGGGCGTCGCGAGATTGTAGCGCTCGACGCCGGCGAAGGCGTTGAGCGCGAACGAATCGCCGAAGCGGTGTCGATAGTCGACCAGGCGCACACCGATCAGCGCGTGCGAGGCCACCTGGTCGTATTCCAGGCGCACGCCAAGATCACCCTTTTCAGTCACCGCGCGGCGGGCGCCCACCGCGAAGTGCGGGCCGACGCCCGGTGAGGTCGTGGCCGCCGGAAGCGTCGGCTGCAAAGTGATGCGCACCTGGCTCAAGTTGCCGCCGGCATCGACGAACACCTCGGCGCCGTGCTCGTTCGGGCCGCCGCTGTAGGAGTCCTCATCCATTTCGCCAGTGTCACGCGACTTTGCGTCGCCGCCGTAACGCACGAATCCGGACAAGCGCCAGAAGGATTGCCCATAGACATCGCGTCCGCCGAACGCTTCTCCGCCGACGGTCACGGCCTTCCACGGCCGCGAATACATGACCGAGACATCAAGATAATGATGGTAGGGGTACGCGGCAGGTGCAGCTGGGAGAGTATTGGCGCAGATCGCCGCCATAATAGGTCTGGTTCACCACGGTGCGAACGCGCTCCTGCAGGTAGCCGCCAAACGGCGGCTCCCAGCCGATGCGCAGCATCTGGCTGCGCGCTCCCAGGCCGTCGCCGAAGTTGCGTTCCTGCGCGCCCCAGTTGCCCTCGATGATGCCGTTGTTGGTCGTTCCGTCCAAAAAAATGTTGTGCACGTACCAATTGTTTTGCCATTCGGAGAATTCGTAGGTGAGGTCGAAGTAGCGCCACAGCCGCGGAAAATCGATGCCGACGGAAGTCGCCGTGTTGCCCAGCAAATAGCTGCCGCCGTCCGAGGTGTCTTCGCCGCCGTACTGAAAATACACGGCAAACGGCGTCTTGCCGGGAAACAGAAAGCGGCTGACATAGGAGGCCTGTTGGTTGCCCTGGGTTTGCGAAGAGCCGCTGGGCTTGAAGAAATCGGTCAGGAGAAAATGCGCCGAATCGGGCAGGCCGCTGCCGCCGCCGTACTGCAGCAGGCGATTGATCCCGAACGACCAACCCGGATACGGTTCGATGGACCATTGCGTGCCGAAGAGATTGGGGTTGCCGCGGCTATAAACGCCGTTGTAAAGGATGTTGTTGCCGGGCGGATTGCCGCTGCCGGTCTGGTTCATGCGGGCCCAGAAAAATTCGTACTGTAGTCCGAGCCGGGTCAGCGGTTCGTAGTTCGACAGGGTCGCCGACGGCAGCGTCGGCGCTTCGGTGCTGAGCAGCGTGCCGTTGTCGGTCATGGGGGACAACCAGTGAGGCCGGTAGCCGAGATCGAGCTGCGCCCAGCTGAAGCCGGCGCTCAACATCGAGCCGGTCGGGTTCGCGCGGCCCGAGTAGTCGACGCCACCGAGACTCGCGAGGAAGTAATCGCTCGGCTGCACATAGCTCTGGGTGGAGATCATCCGGTCGCTTCGAATGGGCAGCCCGTACTCGTTGGGCACGACCCCATCGGCGCCATGGGTCAGGGATCCGGTCGCGCTGGCATGCACCACGCCGTAATCGTGCGACCAACGCTCCAGGTATCGCTGTACCTTGGTGCACAGCGGCTTGTCGACTTTACAAGCCTGCGGCAATGCAAGCCTTACGAGCTCCACCGGAATGGGCCGCTTGAGTATGGGTTCGTCGGCGAGAATCAACACCCGCTCGATTTGACGTTCCATCTCCGGTTCGAGATTGAGCGGCAGATACGCGCTGACTCCGTCGGCCCATGACCGCCCGCCGACCGAGGCAAGCAGACACGCCAGCGCAATCGCGCACTTCAATCCCTTGTTCCATGACGCCACGATAATAAGAGAACTCTTGTTGGTGCTTGAACGGCCGCCGTCAATGGAAGTACACGATATCACGCGATTGCCGGTCAAGCCCCTGAAGATAGACGGCGCGACCCGGCATCCGGACGGCGGCTCGGGCCCGAGCGGCGATATGATACCTTGGTGAAATGGCCAGTATTGCATCAGTCACCGGCATTCCCGCGCCGTATGCATAGGAATTCGATGCGTGTGTCGCCGGAGGCGGAATCATGACCGTCATCCGGACCGCGCGTCTGCAGTTGCGCGAAATGGGGTTGCAAGACGACGAATTCATATTGCAATTGTTGAATGAAGCCGCATTCTTGCGTTTCATCGGCGACAAGGGCGTACGAACGCTGTCCGACGCCCGCGATTACATATGGAAAGGGCCCATGGACAGCTACCGGCGGTTCGGCTTCGGATTGTATCTGGCGAGTTTGCGTGACGGCGGGCTGCCCATCGGGATCTGCGGTTTGGTGAAGCGCGACAACCTTGCCGATGTCGATGTGGGCTTTGCGTTTCTGTCGCGGTACTGGTCGCAGGGATACGCCACAGAATCGGCCGCTGCCGTTTTGACTCATGGCAAGGAGCGGCTGCAATTGCCGCGGATTGTGGCGATCACCGCACCCGATAATCACGGTTCGATCGCGGTACTTGCAAAGATCGGACTGCAATTCGAGCGTATGATCAAGCTCACGGAGAACAGCCCCGAACTCAAGTTGTTCGGTCCCGCACGGCACGCTTGAGCCTCGGTCATTTATCGAGTTTGTCCCTTGGAGCCTCCCCATGCATCCTTTTCCCCATCACTATGTAGTCAGCGCCGCGGCCCGCCCCGATGGGGACGTGCCGCTCTCGACCGAGGGGGTGCGTGTCATCGAATCCGCTCCCCCCAGGGAGTTCGATGGTCCGGGCAATCAGTGGTCGCCGGAAGGGCTGCTGACGGCGGCTGTGGCAGATTGCTTCGTGCTGGGGTTTCGCGCGATAGCATCCGCGTCGAAATACGCCTGGCTCAGCCTCGAATCGAAAACACGAGGCACGCTGGATCGCGTCGAGGGCAAGATGCGTTTCACCCGCTTCGAGACACACGCCAAACTTCATGTGCCGCTGGGCGCGGATATCGAGCGGGCGAAGAAGCTGCTTGAAAAGGCGGAATTCACCTGCTTGGTCGCCAACTCACTGAACGGCGAGCGCCATCTCACGGTGGAAGTCGTAGCGGGCTAGTCATGCGCTTCGCGCAACTTTCAACGGGGTCGGAAACGACCCCGGCTTTAAGGACGGGGCCGCTGCGGCGCCGTTAGACTCGGCGCGCAGCGCCATGACTAGTCGTCCATCAAGAAGCTGCGCAGCTGCTCGCTGCGGCTTGGGTGGCGCAGCTTGCGAAGTGCCTTGGCTTCTATCTGTCTGATGCGCTCGCGGGTCACATCGAACTGCTTGCCGACCTCCTCCAGAGTATGGTCGGTATTCATGTCTATCCCGAAACGCATCCGCAGCACCTTGGCTTCGCGCGGCGTGAGCTGCGCCAAGACCGAATGGGTGGTTTCACGCAAGGACTCGGTGGTCGCCGAGTCGATCGGTGAGGACACGGAAGTGTCTTCGATGAAATCTCCGAGATGCGAATCCTCGTCGTCGCCGATTGGGGTCTCCATTGAAATCGGCTCTTTGGCGATTTTGAGCACCTTGCGCACCTTGTCTTCCGGCATTTCCATGCGCACGGCCAATTCTTCGGGTGTCGGTTCGCGGCCCATTTCCTGCAGCATCTGCCGTGAAATGCGATTCAGCTTGTTGATCGTTTCGATCATGTGCACAGGAATACGGATGGTGCGGGCCTGGTCGGCGATGGAGCGGGTAATGGCTTGGCGAATCCACCAAGTCGCGTAGGTCGAGAATTTGTAGCCGCGGCGATACTCGAACTTGTCCACGGCCTTCATCAATCCGATATTGCCCTCTTGGATCAAATCGAGGAACTGCAGCCCGCGGTTGGTGTATTTCTTGGCGATTGAAATCACCAAGCGCAGGTTGGCTTCGACCATTTCTTTCTTCGCGCGGCGCGCCTTGGCTTCGCCGATCGACACCTCGCGGTTGATTTCCTTGATCTCGTTGATCAGGAGGTGGTACAGGCTCTCGAGACCCTTGAGCTTGTTTTGACGCCGCTCGACCTCATCCTTGAACTTCGCCAGCGGCGCCGAATAGCGCTTCTTCGCCTTGATGTGCTTGTCGAGCCAGCGCGTGCTGGTCTCGTTCTTCGGAAAGGTCGAAATGAAATCCTTGCGAGGCATTCCGGCCTGCTTGATGCAAAGAAACATGATTTCCTTCTCGAGCAGCCGCACTTCGGTCACATGCTGGCGAAGATTATCGATCAATTGATCGAACATCTTCGGCGAGAGTTTGAGCTCCATCAGCTCGGCGCAGATCTTCTTGCGAACTTTCAGCGTCTTCGGATCCTTGGATCCTAGCTTATCGAGCGCATTCAGGAACTGATGGTGAATTTTGGCGATCGAATTGAAGCGCTTGGCGGCTTCTTCCGGGTCCGGGCCCGTGTCGATGGCTTCCGCGTCTTCGTCGGCATCCGTCTCATCGTCGTCGTTCGCGGCCTCTTCGCGCTCGAGCGCCATCAATTTCGGATTTTGCGGCTGGGCAATTTCATCGGGCGCGTTCGGATCGACGAAGCCGACGATCACGTCCACCAGGCGCATCTGACCGGCCTTCACCGTTTCGTAGTGCCGCAACAGCAAGTCGTAGGTGCCGGGATAGCTTCCGAGCGCGATCTTGACCGCCTCCAAGCCTTCTTCGATGCGCTTGGCGATGCGAATCTCGCCCTCGCGAGTCAGCAATTCAACCGTGCCCATTTCGCGCATGTACATACGAACCGGGTCGGTGGTGCGGCCGAATTCCGCATCCAGATTGGCCAGAGCCGCGGTGGCTTCTTCGACGGCCTCTTCGTCGGGAGCGGCGGTGGCATCCGTCAGCAGCAGCGATTCGGCGTCCGGCGCTTTCTCATACACCGGTATGCCCATGTCGTTGATCATGTTGACGATGTCTTCGATCTGCTCGGGATCGACGATCTCGCTGGGCAGATGATCATTGACTTCGGCGTAGGTGAGGTAGCCTTGCTCCTTGCCGCGCGCGATCAGCAATTTCAATTGCGACTGACGCTCGTCCGCGATTTGAGTCGCTGTGCCTGCCGGCGCTTTTTTGATCAAGGTGGACGCCTCGTGGAGAATCGAGAGGAATGAATGCCAAGCCGACTATTATACAATTGTGGCCATTTTGTAGCCATAGCTGCTTGTTGGCTCAAGACGATGCCCCCGGGCGCACCTTTGTCTTGAGAAGTGAGCTTAATTCGGCCTTTTCGTCGTAATTCAAGCCCATTTCCTCGGATTTTCGCAACAATTCGTTCATGCGGCGGCCCGGACCGTAGGCCTCTACAAGCTTTTTCACCGCCATTTGCAGCTCCTTGGCGGCGCCTTCCGCCTCCGCGACCATCGCCGGCGCCATGGCAAGCTCGCTCAAGCGAGCGTGTTCGGGACGATCGCGCCAGCGTTCGAGCAGCATGGCCGTGCTGGGTTGCGCCATGCCGGCGGCTTGCTCGAGCAGCTCCTTGAGGACCGCCATACCCGCCCGGTCTATGCCGCCCAAAGCGGCAAAATCGCCGACCGCGCGTGCGGCCGTGGGATGATGCAGCACCAACGCGATGGCCTGGCTAAGTAAATTGCCTCGCCCCGCGCTCATCCGACTGCGGTTAGCCGGGCCAGGTTCCCCGCGCGGCGGGCGCTTCCCGCCGGCCGCCGCGGCGCCGGCAGCGGCCAGATGTTCCCGAAGCTTCTCGGCGGGCATGCGGATTTCAGCGGCGAGGCGGCTCAAAAGCAAATCCCGATACACGCCCTCGGGCAGGCGCGCGAACAAGGGCGAGGCCAGCGATGCGAGCTTGGCGCGGCCGTCGATATGAGTGAGGTCCACCTGCGCCGACAATTGCTGCACCAAATATTCGGACAGCGGCAAGGCGCTCTTGAGCCTGCCTTCAAACGCCCCCGCACCCTCCGCCGCGACCAAAGTATCCGGATCGTGCCCTTCGGGCAAAAACATGAATTTTAGCTCACGGCCGTCGCGCGCCAGATTGAGCGCGTTTTCCAGCGCACGCCAGGCGGCCTGGCGCCCGGCGCGATCGCCGTCGAAGCAAAACACCAATTCGCTGGTGATGCGGAAGATCTTGTGCAAATGCTCCTGAGTAGTAGCCGTACCGAGAGTGGCAACGGCGTAGGTGATACCCGCTTGATGCAGCCGTACCACATCCATGTACCCTTCGACGATCATCAGGCGCTTGAAGTCGGTACGCGCCAGGCGCGCCTCGTAAAGGCCGTACAGTTCGCGGCCCTTGTGGAACAGCGGGGTTTCAGGCGAATTCAGGTACTTCGGCTCGCCTTGATCGATGACGCGGCCGCCGAAGGCGAGCACCCGGCCGCGCGAATCGCGGATCGGAAACATCAGCCGATCGCGGAAGCGATCGTAAAATCCCGCCTGGACGCGAGCCGCACGCGCATCTCGCTCGATGATCAGACCTGCCTGCAGAAGTCGGCGGCGCTCGTCTTCGTGGGCGCCGAAGCGATTGAGCAACGCATTCCAGGAGTCGGGGGCGTAGCCTAGGGCGAATTTGGCACACGTGGGCGCGTCGATGCCGCGTGAATCGAGATAGCCGCGCCCGCGCGGACTGTCCGCCAAATTCTGCTCGAAGAATCGAGCGGCGTGCGCCATGATCTCATAAAGATCGCCGCCGCCGGGCTCGCGGGCGCTCCGTGCCTCGCGGGGCAGCTCCAGTCCCGCGCGCTCCGCCAGGTCCGCCACCGCATCGAGAAATCCCAGCTTCTCGTATTGCATGAGAAAGCCGACCACGGTGCCATGCGCGCCGCAGCCGAAGCAGTGGTAGAACTGTTTATCGGGGCTAACCCAGAAAGAAGGCGACTTCTCGTTATGGAACGGGCAACACGCCTTGAATTCGCGCCCGGATTTCTTGAGCGGCACCCGCGCGCCGATGATCTCCACGATGTCGGAGCGTGCGACGACCTCGTCGATGAACGGCTGTGGGATACGGCCGGCCATGGACCGGTTGCGATCAACCGCCGAGCTTGACTTTGATTTTGGCGCCGACGGCGGCCATGTCGGCCCGACCTTGCGCCTTCGCCTTGATGATGCTCATCACCTTGCCCATGTCTTTGATGCTGGCTGCGCCGCTGGCGGCGATGGCGGCGACGATCAAGGAATCGATTTCTGCATCGGCGAGCTGCGACGGCATGTAACTCTGAATCAAAGCAATTTCGGCGGTTTCCTTGTCGGCGAGGTCAGGGCGGTTGCCCGCTTGAAACTGGACCAAGGATTCCCTGCGCTGCTTGATCATCTTCTCGAGAACGCTCAATACCTGGGTATCGTCCAAGGTAATGCGTTCATCGACTTCCCGCTGCTTGATCGCAGAGGTAATCATGCGGATGACACCAAGCCGCTCCTTCGCGCCGGCGCGCATCGCGGCCTTCATATCATCGGTAATTCGCTCCTTCAAGGACACCGAGGAGGCGATCGACGGTCAGTAAGGCCGTGGCGGAGCCGCAGCCGGGGGGCTGGCCGGAGCGTTGCCGCCCATGCCGCGCATATTTTCGCGCGACAGGCGCTTCAGGTGGCGCTTTACGGCAGCCGCCTTCTTTCGCTTACGCTCTTGAGTGGGCTTCTCGTAGAATTCACGGCGGCGAAGCTCGGTAAGGACACCCGCTTTTTCACAGGCACGCTTGAAGCGCCGCAGGGCGGCGTCGAAATACTCGTTCTCGCGAACACGAACGCTGGGCATTCAAACCTCAAGTTTCAAGCAAGGCCGCCGGTATTCGGCGACAGGGGCGCGCATTCTAAAGTGCCCCCCTGTAAAAGGCAAAGGCGGCGGGACGCCTTAAGCGGCAAGCGGAACTCATTTACGGATATTTAGGCGGATTTAATGCGCGTGATCGGGATTGAAAGCTCTTGCGATGAGACAGCGGTTGCCGTCTACGACGCCGCCGAGGGGCTCTTGTCACATCGGCTTTACAGCCAGATCTCGCTGCACCGGACCTATGGCGGAGTCGTGCCCGAACTTGCATCCCGCGACCACATTCTTAGGCTGCTGCCCCTGGTGCGTGAGGCATTGGCCGCCGCGGACTCGGATCCGGGCTCCATCGACGGGGTAGCCTATACAGCGGGGCCGGGGCTCATCGGCGCGCTGCTGGTGGGCGTGGGGTTTGCCAGGAGCCTGGCGTACGCGTGGGGCCGGCCCGCGGTCGGAATCCATCATCTCGAGGGGCACCTTTTGGCGCCGCTGCTCGAGCCCGAGCCGCCCGCATTTCCGTTCCTTGCCTTGCTGGTGTCCGGGGGTCATACCCAGCTTGTCGATGTGGCCGGTCTCGGGCGGTACCGAATCCTAGGAGAGACGCTGGACGATGCGGCCGGAGAGGCTTTCGACAAAACGGCGAAAATGTTGGGGTTGCCCTATCCCGGCGGCGCCGCGCTCGCGCATTTGGCCGAGACCGGCCGCATTGGCCGCTTCAATTTCCCGCGGCCGATGCTCGACCGGCCGGGACTCGATTTTAGTTTCAGTGGCTTGAAGACCGCTGCCCTAGTAGCCTTGCGGGGCCGCGTTTTGGACGACCAGGACAGGGCGGATGTCGCGCGCGGCTTCCAGGATGCGGTGGTCGAGACGCTCGCGGAGAAATCTCGTCGAGCGTTGCTGGCCACCGGCCATCGGCGCTTGGTCGTCGCGGGCGGCGTGGGCGCGAATCGCAGCCTGCGCGAGCGGCTGAGGGAGATCGGGCACAATGCCGGGGCGCAACTCTACTTTCCCCGCGCGGAGTTCTGCACCGACAACGGTGCCATGATTGCGTTGGCCGGATGCTTGCGTTTGGGTGCAGGGGCGCGCCAAGGGTTGGCTTTGACCGCCAGGGCGCATTGGGAGTTGGGGGACGTTGGCTTGACTTAGGGTCCGTCTACTAAGGGTCTGAATAGAATTCCAATGGATAAGATATTCATACATGCGCTCAAGACTGAGGCGATCATCGGCATTTTCGATTGGGAGCGACAGGTCAGACAGACCGTGATCGTGGACATTGAAATCGGCGCCGACGTCCGCCGCGCCGCGTTGACCGATTCGATCGAAGACACCTTGAATTACAAGCGGGTAGCAAAGCGCGTGTTGACATTTGTCGAGGGCTCGCAATTCCATTTGGTCGAAACCCTGGCCGAACACGTCGCCATGCTCGTTCTCGAGGAATTCGGGGTGGCGTGGGTCGGCATCGTATTGAGCAAACCGGGAGCGGTGCGCAATTCCCGCGATGTCGGCGTCGCGCTCGAGCGCGATCGAACCTCTCTCGAGCAGTGGCGCAGCGCGGGCAAGCGGCCGTAGCGCATCCAGTACATGCCGTCCGCCATCCTCCTCGATCGCTCCCTCTCCTGGCGCGAGATCGGCGCAATCGCCGAAGGCGCCCCGGTCGCGTTGTCGCCCGCCGCGCAAGAACGCATTCGCGAGGCGCGCCGCCGTGTTCAATCGATCGTGGCGCAGAATATCCGCGCTTACGGCGTGAACACCGGTGTCGGCGCCCTATGCGACATCATTGTCACTCCCCCCCGGCAGCGCCAACTGTCGCGCAACATCGTGATGAGCACCGCCGTCGGCGTGGGGCCGGCGCTTGAGGTTCCCGAGGTGCGCGCGATCATCGCGGCCGCAATCAATAATTTTGCGCACGGCTACTCGGGCGTGCGCATGGAGGTGGTGGATCGGCTGCTCGCGTTCCTGACCCGCGAATGCGTACCCGAAGTGCCGGCAGACGGCTCGGTGGGATACCTGTCGCACATGGCGCATATCGCGCTGGTGCTGCTCGGCGAAGGCCGCGCACGACTGCATGGCAAGTGCTTAAGCGGCGCCGAGGCGCTGCGGGCTGCGGGCTTGGAGCCTCTCGTGCTCGAGGCGAAGGAGGGATTGAGCCTGGTGAACGGCACGCCCTGCGTCACCGGCCTGACCGCGCTCGCGCTGACGCGCATCGAGCGCTTGCTGGACTGGGCGGATGTCATCGGTGCAATGAGCTTCGAGAATCTGCACGGTCAAGTGTCGGCGTTCGAGCCTGAAGGCCTGAATCTGCGGGTTTCGCCGGCTCTGCGGCGGGTTGGTGAAAGACTGCGCGCCGCATTGGCCGGCAGCGCCATCCTGGCGGCGAGCGCCGGGCGCCGTACTCAGGATGCCTTGAGTTTGCGTGCGATGCCGCAGGTGCACGCCGCGGTGCGCGAGCAATTCGAACACGCCTGCGCGGCGACGGATGCCGAGTTGGCGTCGGTGACCGACAATCCCGTGGTACTCGGCAGCGCCGAGGCGCCACGCGCATTCTCGGAGGCGCACGCGGTCGGGGCGGCTATGGGTTTGAATGCCGATGCGCTCGGTATTGGTGTCGCCGAACTCGCGGCGATGTCGGAACGCCGCATCGACCGTCTGGTTAACCCGCTGGTGAGCCATTTGCCGGCCTTCCTAGCGGCGGACGGCGGCGTGGATTCGGGATTCATGATCGCGCAATACGCAGCGCTCGCTCTGGTGGCCGAGAATCGCCGATTGGCCGCTCCGGCCAGTTTGGATGGCGGAGTCACCTCCGCACTGCAGGAAGATCATTTGAGCCACGCCACTCCCGCAGCGCGCAAGCTACTCAAAATCGTCGATCACGCCGAGTTAATATTGTCGATCGAGCTGCTGGCCGCGGCGCAGGCCTACGATTTGCAGCCCGATTCGCTGGCGCGCGCACCGAAGACCGACGCGGTGTACCGCAGGGTGCGCGAGCGTGTGGCTCACTATCGCGACGACCGGCCGCTGGCGGAGGACATCGGGCGCGCCGGCGAGATGCTGCGCAGCGAGCGTGCCGGAGAACTGGAGCCTGTCTGAGCGATCGGCGCGCGCCGATTGCTCAGACAGGCTCCTAGATGCCTAGATGCTTCTGCCGCCGTCCACGGCGATGATTTGACCGGTGATGTACGGCGCATCCTTGGCGAGAAACAGCGCGGTGCGGGCGATGTCTTGCGGACTGCCATGACGCTTGAGCGCCGTCTTGCCGATGATCTCGCGCTTCAATGCCTCGTCCATGTCGTGCTCTGGCCACAGCACCGGACCCGGGGCAATGCCGTTGACCCGAATGCCGGGGCCCAATTCGCGCGCCAGGGAGCGCGTCAGCATCGCGAGCCCCGCCTTGGCGACGCTGTACAGCGGGTAGCCCTTCAGGGGTCGCAATCCGTGGACATCGACAATATTGATGATGAGTCCGCGCTGCTTCACCAAGCAGGGCGCGGCGGCCTGAGCGAGAAACAGCGGCGCCCGTAAGTTGCTGCCCATCAGATCGTCCCAGTGCGCCATGGTGATCTTGCCGACCGGTGTAGGATAGAAGCTCGAGGCGTTGTTGATCAAGATGTCGAGACGGCCGAATTGCGCGAGTGCGGCCGCCACCAAGATGTCCGGCGCCGCCGCATTCGACAGGTCCGCCGCATGGATTGCGGCCGAACGGGAGCGAGATCGATTGCACTCGTCGGACAAAGCCATGGCAGCGGCTGCGGAGGATCGGTAATGAATGAGCACGCTCGCACCGGCCGCATGCAGGGTGCGCGTGATCTCGGCGCCGATGCGGCGTGCGCCCCCGGTGATCAGGAGTACCTGGCCCTTGAGGGGAGAGCTCTCATTAGAGGATGTCATGCGTCGGAACGATACCGGAATGTCGCCGCAGCGTGTACCCGTGCACAACCGAGCGCCCTTGCGGGAGCAACCCTCCGTGGGGCGTGAATACCCGTTGAGCAGCGAAGAAGTCCTGCATGAGCGGCGCGTGGCTTCCTATCTGGCGGATGAAATTGCCGCGTCGGGCGGCTGGATCGGCTTCGAGCGCTACATGGAAATCGTGCTGTATGCGCCGGGGCTGGGTTACTACAGCGCCGGTGCGCGCAAGCTGGGTCCCGGCGGCGACTTTACGACCGCTCCGGAGATTTCATCCCTGTTCGGCGCCTGCCTGGCGCAGCAATGCGCCGATGTGCTGCGCGATTTGGGCGATGGTACGATCATGGAGATCGGAGCGGGCAGCGGCGGGCTCGCCGCGGACATTCTGTCTCGGCTCGAAGCGCTCGCGCGATTGCCGAAACGCTATCTGATACTCGACGTGAGCGCCGACTTGCGCGACCGGCAGCACCGCACGCTCCGCGAGCGGGTGCCGCATCTGCTTGCGCTGGTGCAGTGGCTCACGATGCCACCCATCGAGAGTTTCGACGGCGTCATTCTCGCCAACGAGGTGCTGGACGCATTACCGGTGTCGCGCATCCGTTGGAATACCACGCATTGCGATGAGCTTGGGGTTGTCATCCAGCACGACCGGTTCCACTGGGCGCCGCGTCCGGCGAGCGAGGCGACGGCCGCGGCTTGCGCCGAACTCGCGGCGGCCGGGGGCGGTTGGGAGGACGGCTACGTGACGGAGTACTGTCCGCGGCTCAAGGCGTGGTCGGCCGAGCTCGGTCGGGCGCTCAATTCCGGCGTGGCGTTATGGTTCGATTATGGCTTGCCGCGGTCGCAGTACTATTTTCCCGAGCGGCGCGACGGCACGCTGCTGTGCCATTTCCGTCACCGAGCGCACGGCGATCCGTTTCTGCATCCGGGTCTGCAAGACATCACCGCCTGGGTCGACTTCACGGCGCTCGCCGAGGCCTGTGGGCCCGCGGGGTGCGAGCTCGCGGGGTTCACCACGCAGGCGTATTTTCTGGCCGGTTTGGGGATTGACCGCGAGATGCAGGATCTCGCCGGCCGCGATGCGAATCGCTATGCGCGCCTCGCCAACCAAGCCCGGCGGCTGATGTTGCCGGGCGAGATGGGCGAGCGTTTCAAGGCGATGGCATGGTCGCGCAAAATGGACCTGCCGCTGCGCGGTTTCGCACTTCAAGACCTGCGGCACACGCTGTAGCGCCGGGCGGTAGGGCGGCTCCACCCCCAACAATACGTCCCCGGGGTATTCATCTACCCGCGCCGGTCGCAGGGCGCGGAGTCAGTCGGCCCCTCACAGCGCTCGCGCGACTTCGCGATGGCCTGCAGGCGCCGGCGGCGCAGCAGCTCCGCGATCCTGGCCCCCGGGTGCGAGGCGATTTCCTCGGCAGATGGCTTGACGTGTCCGGCCGCCGCGGCCGCCGCCAGCAGGAATTGACGCTGCGGATAGGGTTGGGTCTCCAAGCCGGTCCGTCCGCGTGAATCCGCCTCGCAGGCGATGAGTGCCTGAGCGAAGCGCTCCGGGCGGCGAAAGGCGTCGGCCCGCTCCATGAATTCCAGGATGGTTTTGGGCTTCAGCTCGAACGCTCGATGCACGATCCCGTGATGGCGCGCTACGATGATGGCCAGATCGCGGTAATCGCTCGGGACTCGGAGGCGAACCGCCAGCGCTTCGATGAGCCCCACGCTTCTCTCCTCATGACCGCGATGAGTCGGCCACTCGACGGGCGGCGTCTCTCCCTTGCCGACATCATGGAGCAGCGCCGCAAAGCGCACCTTCGAGTCTTCGCTCAAGCGCACGGCCTGATCCAGCACCATGAGGGTGTGCAATCCGGTATCGATCTCGGGATGCCACTCTGCCGGCTGCGGGACGCCGAACAAGGCGTCGATTTCCGGATATATCCGCCCCAGGGCGCCGCATTCGCGCAGCACCTCGAAGAAGGCGCTCGCTGCCGGTTCGCGAAGCGCCTTTTCCGATTCCTGCCAGACCCGCTCGGGCACCAGCGAGTCCATCTCATCGCGCTCAACCATGCTCTGCATCAGCGCCATCGTGTCGGCAGCCACCTGAAAACCGAGCGGCGCGAAGCGCGCCGCGAAGCGGGCCACGCGCAATACGCGCACCGGATCCTCGATGAATGCTGCGGATACGTGCCGCAACGTGCGCGACTCGAGGTCGCGCCGGCCGCCATACGGGTCGATGAGCGTCCCGTCCGGTGACTGCGCCATGGCGTTGATGGTCAAATCGCGTCGCGCCAGGTCCTCATCGAGGGTCACCTCGGGTCCGAATTCGACGCTGAATCCGCGGTAGCCCGGCCCCACCTTGCGTTCGCGTCGCGCCAGCGCGTATTCCTCATGGGTGTCGGGGTGCAGGAACACCGGAAAATCGCGGCCGACCTCGCGATATTTCAGCCGCAGCAATTCCTCTCGCGTGCCGCCCACGACCACCCAATCCCGTTCCATAACCTTCAGGCCGAGCAAGGCATCTCGAACCGCCCCGCCGACCAGATACACTTGCATGGGTGAATAGTAGCAGCATCGCTTCGCGGATCCGCGCACCCTGCGCCGTCGTGCTGATCTGCGTATCCGTCAGCGGGTGTTACATCGTGGAAAGCGCGCAGGGACAGCTTAGTCTGATGTCCAAGCGCGAGCCCATTCCACGGGTGATCGCCAACCCCTCGACCTCGCCCGCGGTGCGCACCCAGCTCGGAGCGGTGTCGCAGATAAGGAAATTTGCCGTCGATGATTTGGGTCTGCCGGACAACGGCAGTTATCGCAGCTACGCCGATGTCGGCAGACCCTATGTGGTCTGGAACGTGGTGGCGGCACCCGAGTTTTCGGTGGAGGCGAAGGAATGGTGCTACCCGATTGTCGGCTGCGTCGCGTATCGCGGGTACTTCGCCCTGCGGCGGGCCCGCTCCTTTGCCGGCAAGCTGCAACGACGCGGGTTCGACGTGAGCGTCGACGGGGTGGCGGCCTACTCGACCTTGGGGCATTTCAACGATCCGGTGCTCAACACGATGTTGGGCTGGAGCGATGTCGAACTGGCGGCCATCATCTTTCACGAGCTCACCCATCAAATGCTCTACCTGCCCAACGATGCCGATTTCAATGAAGCTTTTGCCACCACGGTGGAGGAAGAAGGCGTGCGTCGCTGGCTCAAGGCTCAAGGACGCGACAAGGATTTGGCGGTGTTTGCGCTGCAGCAGCAGCGTTACCAGGAGGTCGTCGAGCTCATGATTAGAACGCGAACCGAGTTACGCGCGCTGTATATGTCGGGAATCGAGCCCTCGCTCATGCGGGACCGCAAAAGAGCGGCCTACGCCGCGTTGCACGATTCGTACGCGCAGCTCACGGCCGCTTGGGGCGGTCACGCGCCGTTCGAATCGTGGTTCGAGGAGCAGCTCAACAACGCGTATCTGGCATCGGTCGCGACCTATTTCGATTGCGTGCCGGGGTTTGAGCGCGAGCTACATTCCGTGGGCGAAAACCTGGAAGCCTTTTATCGGCGGGTGCGGGAGCTGGCGAAACTCGATCAAGCGCGGCGCGATGCGCTGCTCTGCACCCAGCAATACCAGGCGCGAAATCTGCAAGGGTACAAGGGGTTAGCTTGGTGAGGGGCGTCTGCGGTGTTGCGCGGCTAGGCCGTTGCGCGCCACGTCCTGCGCCGCGCGCCTTGCATCCGCTCCCTCGCCAAGCCAACGCGGCTCAGGTTCTCACTCCCTTTTGACCGGGACGATTTGCAAGGGTGCGTCCGCCCAAGCGGCCATGGCATCTTCGCAATAGGCGGCATCGTAGGGTCCTCGCGCGGATTTGTCGGACGGATAATTTTCGCATGCCATCGACAGCGATCGTAATTGCTGAGCGGTCAGTTGCTTGATGGGCGGGCTGTGAATGAGCATCGCGTCCTTGGATTTTGGGGGCGCGGCGGATTGTCCGGAATCGCTGCCGCAGCCGCTCACGGCGATGCAGAAAAGAATCAGCGGCAGGCATGCGGTTTTCATGAGGGATCGGCCCGTGAGTGACGGTACGGTGCGCCAAACCGGTGTCTACGCTCGACCCGCCGCCGCGCGGTCGCGGCTCAAACGGGCATTGTCTTCCAGCGCACCGAGATAGTGTCGCGCGCATGCGACCATGGAATGCGGATTGATCTTGAGCTGCGCGAAGCCGTCCTCGGTGCAGACGCTGTCGATCGTCAAGGATCGGTAGTTGTCGCTGGAGAAGGGGCGCCCGGGAACGAAGTCCATGACCAGCGCTTGAAGCCGCGCCGCGAAATCCGGCAACCCGATGATCCAGCGGCGGCGGCCGGTGAGCTTTGCGACCAGTGCGACGATCTCCCGCAGCGTGTAGACCTGCGGACCGCCGAGCTGGTAGGTCTGGCGGCTGGATGCGCCGCCGTGCAGACAGCAGAGCATCGCGTCAATCACATCATCGACGAATACCGGCTGGAAACGCGCGTTAGGTTTGGCGAGCGGGAACACCAGCGGAATCGAGGCGATTAGGCCCGCAAAGCGGTTTAGGAACGAATCGCCGGGACCGAACATCACGGAGGGCTGAAAGATGGTCCAATCGACACTCTCGCTGTGTTCGCGGATCAGCCGTTCCGCCTCGCCCTTGGATTGCAGATAATAGCTCGGTGCGTCGACGGCGGCCTTCAGTGCCGACACCTGCAACAGCCGGGTAACGCCCGCGGAGCGCGCGGCCTGCAGCACGCCCCGCGTAAGCTCCGTGTGGGTGCGGCGAAAGCCGCCGCCGCCAAAGCCGCGCTCGTTGAGGATGCCGACGAGGTTGATCACGAGGTCCTTGCCGCGAAACTGCTCGCTCAACTGTGCTTCATCGTAGACATCGCAATTGTCCAGGGTGAGGCCCGGCAGCACCAACAAATGCTTGTGCTGCTCGCGATCTCGCGACAGCACCGTGACCTGGTGGCCGTTCTTGATCAACCGGGCAACAAGACGCGTTCCCAAAAAGCCGGTACCGCCGAGGATGCAAATGGATGCATGCTTCATGGCGTCAGCGAAGCGGAATCAATACAACCGCAGAACCGCGCCGCACATTGAGCAAAAGAACGCTCGCGCCTTTCGCGGCCTCGCGCAGCGTCTTGGTGTTGGAGATCGGTGTGCGGCCGACACCGACGATCAAGTCATTGGTGCGCAGGCCGGATTGTGAAGCCGGACTGCCTTCCTGCACCGAGCGGATCAAAACGCCGCCGCCGTCCGGTGCATCCGCGAGTTCCGCGCCCTCCAGGCCCCGGTTGATATCGGCCGCATTGGCAGCCTCGGTCTCGCTGCGCTCGGCGATCAGGGCTATGGTTTTGCGCGGCTTGCCATCGCGCAGATACGAGATTTCCACCTTGTCGCCGACGCGCAGCATACCGATGGTGTTGCGCAATTCGCCCGCGTCCTTGATGGTCAAGCCGTTGACCGCGGTGATGATGTCGCCGGTTTTGATGCCGGCGCGTTCCGCGGCGGAGCCTTGGCTCACCCCGGCGACCAACGCACCGCTCGATTCGCTCAAGTCGTATTCCTTGGCGATGTCCGGAGTGACATTGTAGATATTCACGCCGAGAACCCCGCGCTTCACCTGGCCGTACTTGATCAATTGGTCCATGACGCCCTTCGCCATGTTGACCGGAATGGCAAAGCCGATGCCGATGTTGCCGCCGTTGCCGGACAGAATCGCCGAGTTGATGCCCACCAATTCGCCGTGCAAATTCACCAAGGCGCCGCCGGAATTGCCGGGATTGATGGAAGCGTCGGTCTGAATGAAATCCTCATAGCCCTCGGGGTTGATGCCCGAGCGGCCGAGCGCGCTGACGATGCCGGCGGTTACGGTGTTCTGGAGGCCGAACGGATTGCCGATGGCGACCACATAGTCGCCGACTTCCAGGTGCGAGGAATCGCCCAACGCCATGGCGACGAGGTTCGGCTGCTTCGCCTGCAGCACCGCGATGTCCGCCCCCTCGTCCGAGCCGACCACCTTGGCCGAAAAACTGCGGTTGTCCAGCAGAGTGATGGTGATTTCGCTGGCGTTTTCCACCACATGGTGATTGGTGAGGATGTAGCCGTTCTTGGCATCGACGATGACGCCGGATCCGGCGCTTTGGAATTGCCGCTCACGGGGTTTCGCATCCGGCGGCACATCGAAGAAGCGACGGAAGAAAGGATCATCCATCAACGGATTGCGCTGCCCGGGCCTCTCCTTAATCGTGCCGCGGGTCGCGACATTGACCACCGCGGGCGAAACGCGCTTGACCATCGGAGCAAGAGAGGGCATCGGCGCCGCGTCCGCGGGGGAAGGCGTGGGCAACGCGGCAAATGCCGCGGGCCCGGTCAACATGGCCATGGTGGCCAGCAGCGTGGCCGCATTCCTGATACGCCGATTCATGCGCATTCCCTTAATAGAATAAAGTTACCCGGCAGCGGGCGCGCTGCGCGAAACCGCAGGGCCGGAAGTTCATCCAACCCCCGCCGCCCTCTTTCGGTCTGCGATCTTACACGCAAGGCCGCGCGCAGCGGACCCTGTTAGGCGGCCTCGAATCGACTCGTGGCGATGCTGTGCATGGCGGCCAGAATGGGGCCGGCGCAAAGCCTTTCAATGCCGGTTTTCGGACGCGGCACCAGGCGCGGCCGCGCCATCTGAGCGCATCCAGAGGAACGTGAACGCAGAGTTTCGACAATGTCAATGGCACATAATGTGGATAACGTGTGAAACACAACATGTTGCGATTAGGGTTTTCTCCGCTTGACCGGACGATCAAAAAGTGTAATGAGGAAATTTCTCGGAAGAATTCTGTAATCAATTGATTCACATCATATTTTTTAGTCAACTTTTTAGCATAAAAATGTCTTGACGCTGATCGCACTGAAGTCTTAACCTTCAACTCCGGACACAATATGTTGTGGTTTTTGAGTTCGCGATAGTCCCCCTTAGTTGTAGACCACTCGCAAGGCATCGCTTGCGCATCGGGACCACCGCCACTTGTCTTTGATTGTCGCGCCATAAGTATAAGGGAGCGTTTTTAATACCCATGAATACGGTGGTCAAAATTCAGCCCAAAGATGTCGGCAGCATTCCTTTTCAGGAGGCGTCCTACGACATTTGGGATAAGAAATATCGTCTGATCGCAAAGGACGGTTCACCCATCGACCATTCGATGGACGATACCTACAAGCGAGTCGCACGTGCGCTTGCCGACGTGGAAACCGAAGACCGCCGCGAACAATGGTACGAATCGTTTCTGTGGGCGCTGCGCCATGGAGCCATTCCGGCTGGACGCGTCACCTCGAACGCCGGCGCGCTCGAACACAAGCCGGCCACATCGACCATCAATTGCACGGTGTCAGGCACCATCCGCGATTCGATGAACGATATTTTGAACAAGGTTCACGAGGCCGGGCTCACGCTGAAGGCGGGGTGCGGCATCGGATACGAATTCTCGACGCTGCGGCCGCGCGGCGCCTACGTCTCGGGAGCCGGAGCCTATACCTCCGGCCCTTTGTCGTTCATGGATATCTACGACAAGATGTGCTTCACGGTGTCCTCGGCCGGCGGCCGTCGCGGAGCCCAAATGGGCACCTTCGATATCGGCCATCCAGACGTGCTCGAATTCATTCGTGCCAAGCGCGAGAACGGGCGCCTGCGGCAATTCAATTTGTCGCTGTTGATCAGCGATGAATTCATGCATGCGGTCAAGAGCGACGGAGACTGGAAACTCGCGTTTCCGCTTGGGGAAAAGGAGTTCGCCGCGGATCAGCCCGACCTCGACGACGCCAACCGGTTCGTGTGGCGCGAATGGCCGGACACCAATGGATATATCGCGAATGCGGAAGGCTTGGTCGCATGCAAGATCTACAAGACCCTGCCGGCGCGGCGCGTTTGGGACTTGATCATGTCCTCGACCTACGATTTCGCGGAACCCGGCTTCATCCTGATCGACAGGGTCAACGAGATGAACAACAACTGGTGGGTGGAGAACATCCGCGCCACCAACCCATGCGGCGAGCAGCCTTTGCCGCCGTACGGGTCGTGCTTGTTGGGATCGGTGAATCTCACCAAGTTCGTGGTCGACCCGTTCGCCGACGAAGCGCGTTTCGATTGGGAGACCTATCGCAAGGTGGTGAAGATATTCACCCGCATGCTGGACAACGTGGTCGAAATCAACGGTCTGCCGTTGGCGTCGCAGCGCGATGAAATCACCCGCAAGCGCCGGCACGGCATGGGCTTCTTGGGGTTGGGTTCGACGATCACCTTGCTGTGCATGAAGTACGGTTCCAAGAAATCGGTGGCCTTTGCGCAGAACGTTTCACGTGAAATGGCGGTCGCAGGATGGGAAGCCGGGCTCGATCTGGCGCGTGAAAAAGGCCCGGCGCCGATCATGAACGAGGAATTCACGGTCACTCGCGAAATGCTGCGCAAGCGCCCCGAGATGGTCAAGGACGGCTGGCGCGTCGGCGCCAAGGTCGCGGGGCGGGTGCTGCATGCGCGCTACAGTCGCTACATGCAGCGCATTGCGGAAGCCTCGCCGGAGCTGGTGGACGAGCTGGCAGAGGTCGGCTCGCGCTTCACGCACCATACCTCGATCGCGCCGACGGGCACCATTTCGCTGTCGTTGGCGAACAATGCTTCGAACGGCATCGAACCGTCGTTTGCGCACCATTATTTCCGCAACGTGATACGCGAGGGAAAGAAGTCCAAGGAAAAGGTCGACGTATTTTCGTTCGAACTGCTCGCCTACCGAGAACTGGTGAATCCGCGCGCGATGTCCGACTCGCAGAATCCGGCGGAGAAACTGCCCGATTATTTCGTTTCCGCCGACGATATCGGTCCGAAGGAGCATGTGGACATCCAGGCGGCGGCTCAGCTATGGGTCGATTCCTCGATTTCAAAGACAGCCAACGTACCCACCGATTACAAATACGAGGATTTCAAGGACATCTACATGTATGCCTTCGAACAGGGGCTCAAGGGCTGTACGACGTTTCGCTTCAATCCGGAGGCCTTTCAGGGCGTTTTGGTTAAGGAGGACGATCTCAAGAACACCACCTATGTGTTCACCTTGGAAGACGGCACGGAAGTCGAGGCGCGGGGCGATCAAGAGATCGAGTACGACGGCGAAACGCATACTGCCGCGAATCTCTTCGATGCGCTGAAAGAAGGCTATTACGGGAAGTTCTGATATGGCTCACATCAAAATCGAAAAGAAAATCGCCAAGTACCGCGTACTGAAACCGGAGGCCAAGGACGCGCCGGCGGGGAGTGCGGCCAAGGATCCCCTGAAGACGCAGGATAACGTGATCTGGATGCACGAGAAGCTCGAGCGTCCGGAGGTGTTGATCGGCTCGACCTACAAGATCAAGACGCCGGTGTCCGATCATGCAATGTACGTCACGATCAACGACATCGTGCTAAACGAGGGCACCCCGCACGAGCAGCGCCGGCCGTTCGAGGTATTCATCAACTCGAAGAATCTCGATCATTTCCAATGGATCGTTGCATTGACGCGGGTCATTTCGGCGGTATTTCGCAAGGGCGGCGATACCACCTTCCTGGTGGACGAGCTGAAGGCGGTATTCGATCCGCGCGGCGGCTATTGGCAGCCGGGCGGAAAATTCATGCCGTCGACCATCGCCGAGTTAGGTTACGTGATCGAGCGTCACTTGCAGTCGATCGGATTGCTGAAGAAGACGGAACTCGACGTACACCAGCGCAAATTGCTCCAGGAAAAGCGTGCGGAGTTCGAGGCGCGATCCAAACAAACGGACGCGTTTTCGAAGTCGCATTTTCCCGAAGGAGCGCAATTGTGCGCGAAGTGCAGCACCGCGGCCGTAGTGGTGCTGGACGGATGCAATACCTGTTTGAATTGCGGCGATTCGAAGTGCGGATAGTTCGCAGATAGGCAAGCTAATCCAGGTCATGGCGCTAAGCTTCATGCTGGCGCCGCTTATAATCGCTCGGGCCCTCGCCGGCGAGGGAAGCGACCCGTTCGTTCATCCCCCGGAACTCGAGCGGGATGTACGCTTCTGGATCCGCGTGTACACCGAGGTCACCACCGACCAGGGCCTGCTCCACGATGATTGGAATCTGGGACTGGTGTATGAAGTATTGCGTTTTGATCCGGCCACTTCGCCATCGCAGCGCGAACGCCGCGTGGCGGAAGCTAAGGCGCACTATGCGGCGCTTTTGCGGCGATTCGCCGCGGGCGAGACCGACGATTTGACGGCGCACGAACGGCGGATTCTGCATGCGTTCGGCGAAGAGGCGACTCCAGCCGATTTCATCGATGCGATAGGCCGGGTACGCTTCCAATTGGGGCAGGCGGATCGATTCCATGAGGGCCTGATACGGGCCGCGTCTTGGGAGGCTCATATCGCACGAGTGCTCGAGCAGCACGGCGTGCCCAAGGAAATAGCCGCGTTGCCCCACGTCGAGTCATCGTTCAATCCCGCCGCCTACTCAAAGGTCGGTGCGGCCGGGCTATGGCAGTTCATGCCCTCGACCGCCAAGCGCTTCATGCGGGTCGACGGCCTGGTCGACGAGCGCTTGGACCCCTACAGCGCGACCGAGGCGGCCGCCAATTTGATGCTCTATAACTATCGCCTGCTCGGCTCATGGCCGCTTGCCGTCACCGCCTACAATCACGGACCCGGAGGGCTGCGGCGCGCCCAGGAGCAATTGGGGACGAGTGATATCGCGGTCATCGTCAGGCGCTATCAAGGCGCCACCTTCGGTTTTGCTTCCCGCAATTTCTATGTCTCGTTCTTGGCGGCTCTCGAAGTGGATCGCAACGCGGAGAAATATTTCGGTCCGATGGCACCGCTGCCGGATACCCAGAACACTCCGGTCGAATTGCCCGACTACATTGCCATCGGCGACCTGGCCAAGGCGTTCAACGCCGACCTGGGAGCCTTGAAGGTCTTGAACCCGGCATTGCGCCCGCCAATCTGGAATAAAACGCGGTTGGTGCCCCGAGGCTATGCGCTGCGCCTCCCCGGGCGGCTCCCGGACACCGAGATCGCCGCGGCCTGGGCACGCTTGCCTCCGACCGAGCGCTACCTGGCCCAGCGCAACGACGGCAGCCACCGGGTCCGCCGCGGTGAGACGTTGGCCGGCATCGCGGCCGCCAGCGGCGTCGGCTTGGCGCGATTGCTGGCCGCGAACGGCTGGAGCGGCGACCATGCGGTCGAGCGCGGTCAAGTGCTTCGCATCCCGATGCCCGCGTCGCGCGCCGAGGCAGGCGTCGCGGCAGCGGCTGTGCCGATTGCCTCCGCGCCGGTTGCCGAGGTGTCGTTCGCTTCCGAGGCTGCGGGCGCCGAGCCCGTGCTCGCCGACATCATCGTGGAGGCGCCGAAAGAGCCCGTTTCACAACGACAGACAGGTAGCGCGGCGTTGCTGCCCGCCGGAGCGCCGACCGGCAATTCCGACGTAACGGACTACGGCGTCGCCGTGAACGATACCGTGGTGGTGCAAGCGGCGGAAACGTTGGGGCACCTCGCGGATTGGTGCCGAGTCGATGCGCAGGTCCTGCGCGCTTTGAACAAACTGCCCAAGAATGCCATGGTCACGCTCGGCCGCAAGCTCAAACTCGACTTGTCCCGCGTCACCGCGGAGCAATTCGTCGCTAAGCGACGCGATTACCACCGGCAGCTGCAGGACGCATACTTCGCCGCGCATCGGATTGCCGGCACCGAAAACTACGACGTGAAGCGCGGTGAGTCGCTTTGGACGATCGCGCAACAACACAGCGACATGCCGGTTTGGCTGGTGGCGCAATACAACCCCGATGTGGATTTCAGCGATGTGCGGCCGGGAACGACCATCACGCTGCCGCGCGTCGTGGCCATCAATCGCCAGTAGCCATGTTCCCATTTCACAAATCTGCGTGGTCCGTGAGCTACAACCGGTTATCTCGTGCGCCTGACACGCTATAATTTGACAATGTTCAATCGCAGCAGCCGGCTTCGCGCCGGGAGTCTGTGGGCAATTCTGCTGGCCGCATGCGGTGCGGCCGGCCCGATAACCGTTGCCGCCGAGGAAATAGCGGCTGCGGACCACGTGGTGGTCCACAAGTCGGAACACAAGCTGTACCTGTACAGCGGCAGCCGCTTGCTCGGTGAGTACAAGGTGGCGCTGGGGCTGTCCCCCGTGGGCCAAAAAGAGCGCGAGCACGATTTTCGAACCCCCGAGGGACGCTACTATCTCGAGCGGCGCAATACGCGCAGCGAGTTCTTCTTGGCGATTCAGGTGTCCTACCCCAATAAGGAGGACGAGTCGCGAGCGCGCAAGCACCGATGGCAGCCGGGCGGGTTGATCATGATCCACGGCCTGCCGAATGCCCCGAAATATCCGTACGCCTATTACTCCTCGAACGATTGGACGGACGGCTGCATCGCCTTGTCGAATTCCGACATGGTCGAAGTGTGGATGCGCACTCAAGACAACATCCCGATCGATATCTATCCGTAACTTAAGGTGCCGCGTGGAAACCACGATTCTATCGTCCGACCTGGTCGACGCCCGCGTCGCGCCCAAGGGCAGCCTCGAGCACCTTTCGCAGCAGGAGATCGCCAAGCTGCTCGATTCGGGCCAGGGCGGTCTTTATTCCCTGTTTCGCAAGTGCGCGCTCGCCGTGCTCAACACCGGCAGCGATCTCGACGATCCGCGCGCGATCTTCGACAAATACCGAAATTTCGATTTGCGCATCGTGCGGCGAGCCTGGGGCATCAAGCTCGAAATCAAGAACGCACCGGCCTCCGCATTCGTCGATGGTCAAATGATCATAGGATTGAAGGATCACCTGTTCGCGGTGCTGCGCGACGTGGTCTTCATCTCCAATGAGATCATCGAGAGCGGGCGTTTCGATCTCAGTTCCTCCTCGAGCATCACCAACGCGGTGTTTCACATCTTACGTAACGCGCGAGTATTGGAGCCGCAGGTGGGGCCGAAATTGGTGGTGTGCTGGGGCGGACACTCGATCCGGCGCGTCGAGTACGACTACACCAAGAAAGTCGGCTACGAACTGGGATTGCGCGGCCTCGATGTATGCACGGGCTGCGGCCCCGGCGCCATGAAAGGACCGATGAAAGGCGCCACCATCGGTCACTCGAAACAGCGCATCGTCAACGGCCGTTATCTGGGCATTACGGAGCCGGGCATCATAGCCGCCGAACCGCCCAACCCCATCGTCAGCCACTTGGTCATCATGCCGGACATCGAGAAGCGCTTGGAGGCGTTCGTGCGGTTGGGGCACGGAATCGTCATTTTCCCGGGTGGCGCAGGCACGGCTGAGGAGATACTTTACCTGCTCGGCATTTTGCTCGATCCCGCCAATATCGCCATGCCGTTCCCGGTGGTGTTCACCGGCCCGGGCGACGCCGCGGACTACTTTCAGCAGATCCACGAGTTCATCGGTGCGACGCTGGGCGCGGCCGCTCAGTCGCGCTATCGAATCGTCATCGACGATCCGGCGGGTGTGGCGCGCGCGATGGTGGCGGGGCTCGCACAGGTGCGCGACTATCGCCGGCGCCAAAGCGATTCCTACGGCTTTAATTGGCTGCTCAATATTCCGCTCGATTTCCAGCGGCCGTTCGAGGTGACGCATGCCTCGATGCGCGCTTTGCGGCTGGCCCGCGATCAGCCGGTTCACGAGCGCGCCGCCAATTTGCGGCGGGTGTTCTCAGGCATCGTGGCCGGCAACATCAAGGAGTATGGGGTCGCCGCGATCGAGCGTCATGGGCCCTACGAGCTCAGCGGCGAGCCGTCGATCATGGAGCCCCTCGACCGGCTGCTGCGATCGTTCGTGGCGCAGCGGCGCATGAAGCTCACCGGCGCCGAATACACGCCGTGCTACCGTTTGGTAGCATGAGCGACCCGCAGCGCATCCGGTATCGCTTCGATCTGCCCGATGGGGCGCAAACGACCCTAGATTTCAGCTTCGATTCGACGGATTTCCGGCTGTCCAATGCAGTGCCCGCCGAAGCACCGTTCTGGACCGAACTTAAATTCAACCGATGCGCCAACTGTCCGCTGAACGAACTTGAACATGCGCATTGCCCGGCCGCTCTGCAGATGGCGTCGACCTTGGAGCCGCTGAAGGCATTGGTGTCGTTCGACACGGTGGGCGTCACGGTCCAGCAGGCTGAACGCACGATATACGCGCAGACCTCGGCGCAGCAGGCTATGAGCTCGGTGCTCGGCTTGATCATGGCAACCGCGGGCTGCCCCTGGACGGATCACCTGCGTCCGATGGCGCGTTTCCATTTGCCGTTCGCCAGCGAGGAGGAAACGGTCTACCGCAGCATCTGCATGTATCTATTGGCGAGAGAACTCACCGGCGCCGAGGCGCCGGACGGCTTCGAGGCACCGGAGCGCTTCGCGGCATTGGAAGATCTCTACCAAAACCTGCACGTCGTCAATCGCGATATGTCGCGCCGATTGGGTGCCGCCACACGCACCGATCCGGCGCGCAACGCGATGGCGCTGCTCGATTCGTATACGACATTGCTGCCCGCCGCGCTCGAACGATCGTTCGAGGAACTCAAGCCGCTGTTCCGCGCCTGGCGAACCCGAGGAAATTCCTCGATTTAACTTACCGTGACGGTCTGTGAGATGCGCATCGCAATGCGCTCGCACGGCCCGCGACGTGCCCTACTTGCCTGTGACACAGTTCCTGCCCTAGGGGATGCGCGACACATACTGTCAGGCACAGCATAGAGGCACCAGATGAGCGACATCAAAAATCCGATTCGATACACGGGAGTCGACCGCCGCGCGCCGCGTGTGGAGCCAGGCCATGCCAAACCGGGGGTTGCCGTTCCGCGCGATGCTTACAAGACTGGGGGGCGCCATGCGGCGATCACCACCAGTCTTTACAATTGGCACAGCTACAAGAACTGGGCCGAGAAGGCTCGCGGCGCCTGGGACGAGAAAAAATAAGCCGACGGCCGGCCGCTCAGGCGGTTTCCGGCAATGGATTGATGCCGGCATTCGGCTGCCACACAACCTCTTTCGCCTTCAACCACGCGAGCAGCGGCGCCCAATCCTCTAGATCCTGCGCCACCAAGGTCTTCTTCATCTCGTGCAAACCCACTCCCTGCTCCGCCGCGCGTACATAGTTCTGCGAATCCCGCAAAGTCGCGATCACGGGAATGCGTAAGGTCTCCAGAAATCGCATCAGCGATTGATAGACAATCGTGTTGCGCTTGACGCGATTGGCGATCACGGCAATTCGATTCTCGTCGCGCCGCACCTTCGCTATCAGCAAGAGGTCGGCAATGCAGCGCGAACACGCATGAATATCGATATCGGAGGGCAGAACCGGGACGATGATGGCGTCGGCGCCCTTGGTCATGTCGGGCATGTCCTGCCCCATCAGGGCCGCCGACGTGTCAACGATGACATGCGCCGCGTCGGCTGGAATCCGCAGCTGCCAGGCGCGGGTGATGCGGCTGTTGCGTTCGAATGCGGCGACACCGTGGATGAACGCCTGCTCGGGCGTGCGCTTCTTCAGCCAGCGAGTGCTGGAGCCCTGGGGGTCGTTGTCCGACAGGAGCGGATGGTCACCCTGGCTCGCGAAATAACTGGCGAGATTTGTCGCTATCGTCGTTTTACCCGAACCGCCTTTTGGGTTCAGGACGAGAATTCGCTGCATGTGGGGCGAAGCGTACGCAGCCGCCCGCACCATGGCAAGTATGTGACTCGACTCACGGCCAAACGCCGCGGCGGTGCATACACTTTTGACGTATGGAGTGGGTGTTGCAGGTCGCCGATGAGTTCGATGACGCTTTGGGCGCATTGCGGCATCGCTGGCTGGGGTTCAATGCCCAAATCGGCGCAAGCTTTGCCGCGCTGTTAAAGATTCGCGGGCGCCGCGCGCGGTAAAATCCTCTAAGATAGTGGGGTATGGCGCCCCACAAGCCACGCATGTATGTTGCCGTATTTTGTGCGAGCCTGCGGGCGGCATGCGGCGGCAAACCCGCTGATGTTCCCTCGAGCGCCGCGCACACTTTGCAAATCCTGGAGTTGCAACCGGGCATGGGCGCCGCCTTGGCGGCGGGCCAAGGTGCCGTCGTGCAATATACGGGCTGGCTGTACGAGGCGACGGCGCCCGACACGAAAGGCAAGCAATTTGACAGTTCGTTGAGCACCGGCCAGCCATTCCGCTTCACCGTGGGCGCCGGCGAGGTAATCAAGGGATGGGCTCAGGGGGTTGTCGGAATGAAGGTGGGAGGCCGTCGCCGGCTCACCATACCCGCCGAGATATTGCCGGGAGACAGCGGTGCCGGCGGCGTCATTCCGCCGGACGCCACACTGGTCTTCGATGTGGACCTGGTTGGCATCGAATGACCGTTGCAACGGCTGCCCTCGAGCGCCTGTCGATTGACGGGCCCGCTGGCAGGCTGGAAGCGATCGTCGAGGATCGCAAGCGTCCGGCCGAGGGCTATGCGGTGCTTTGCCATCCGCATCCCCTGCACGGCGGCACCATGGACAACAAGGTCGTCCACACCCTGGCGCGGGCCTTTCGGGAAACCGGCATTCCGACGCTGCGCTTCAATTTTCGCGGGGTCGGATCGAGCGCCGGAACTTTCGATGACGGCAACGGTGAAACCGCGGATGCCGACGCCGTTGCCTCGTACGGAGCGCAACGCTGGCCGGGGCGCCAACTGATGCTTGCCGGATTCTCCTTCGGAGCGTTCGTGGCATTGCGCTTGGCGCTCGAACGGGGTGCATCCCGGCTGATCACCGTGGCGCCGCCGGTGGATCGGATGGAGTTTTCCGTGCTGGCGGCGCCGAGCTGTCCCTGGCTGGTCGTTCAAGGCGACAGCGACGAGGTGGTGGACCCGAAGCGCGTGTTCGCCTGGGTCGAGAGCTGCAATCCTCAGCCGAAACTAGTGATCATGCCCGGGGTTGGGCACTTCTTTCACGGGCACCTGCCCTTGCTCCGCGAGGTCGTAATCGACGCCATCCGGAGCGGCTGAATCCGTCCAGCCGCCCCGGACGTTGGTCGATCAGTTCACGAATTCCTTAAGGTTCTTGAGAGCGGCAATTCGCACCTTCTTGCTGGCCGCCTTGGCCTTGAACATCATCTTCTCGCCATTGAACGGATTGATGCCTTCACGCGCTTTCGTGGCCGGTTTCTTCACGACTTTCATCTTCAGAAGTCCGGGATGGGTAAACAACCCGTGACTGCGCAGACTCTTCTTGATGACGGCTGAAAGCGAGTCAAACACGGCTCCGACCTGTTTCTTAGTGAGTTCCGTATCCTTCGAAATGGTAGCTAGAATTTCCGATTTGGTCGGTGCTGCATTTTTTTTCGCCATATGATCTCTCCTGCTGGTAATTGCGAACGCGGCTGGGTGCGAACGCCGGTGATAAAGCCAACAAACTCAACTCGGCGCAGAAAATAACATAGAAAAAAGCCGTTGTTTAGCGCAAATGAAAAAAAATATTCGCCCCTGAGTCGCGCGTGAGCCTAGTTTTCAAGGCTTGCGCGCCGATCGGGCGCTTCCCGCCGAGTTTCCCCGATGCGTCGTTAGCTGTGAATTCAGGCATCTAGGAGTGCATGTTCAACGCACTAGTATCAACAACGCGCCGATCGCGATGGATAACCATAGGACCGAGAAATCGATTTGCCCTATCGGGGGAATCACTCGGCGCACCGGTTTCAGAATCGGTTCGCACAGTTGCGCGAGCAATCGAATGCCCGGCGCATAACCGCCGGGAGAGACGAAACTGGTCAGCCAGTACAACAGAAGGGCGAATAAGTAGATGCGTAGGATCAAACCGATCAAGCCCACGACCGTCATCCGCAGGAGCAACCAGGGGTGGCCTAATCCTAACCCGCTCAGTACAAACATCGCTTCAGTGCGCGCGGCGGCGGTGGCGAGCACCGCAAGGACGGTGGCGGTGTCGATTCTACCGATCGGCGGCAGCAGACGCCGCAGCGGCACGATCAACCAATTGGTGACGCGTACGATCGCATCCGCCATGGGGTCGCGAAAATCCGCCCGCACCCATTGAAACAGCAGGCGCAGCACAAAAGCGATCGTCAAAAGCCATAGAAGGGTATCTACGATGTATCTGATCGCTTCCATGGACGTTAATCCCGTTGTAGCGGATTGATGGGCGACCTAGGGCGCGCCGAACTCCGCGGCGAGTTCGGCTGATCGGCGATCGGCCGCCGCTACCGCGTGCGCGACGATGGCACGCAGGCCCGCAGCATCGAGTACCTCGAGCGCCGCCGCGGTGGTTCCTCCCTTGGAGCTCACTTGCTCGCGCAATGCAGCAAGCGATTCGACCGAATGGCGCGCCATCTGTGCGGCCCCAAACGCCGTCTCCAACGTGAGCTTGTGCGCAACCTCGTTGGGCAGCCCACGCTCGTGGGCGGCGGCCTCGAGCGCTTCCATGAACAAGAAGAAGTAGGCCGGTCCGCTGCCCGAGAGCGCGGTGACGGTATCCATCTGCGATTCATGTTCGACCCATACGGTGGCGCTGACCGCGGCCATGATGGACTCCGCCAGGGCGCGATTGGCGGCGCCGACGCTCGGGGGGGCATACAGACCGGTGGCGCCAAAGCCGTTCAGAGCCGGCCGATTCGGCATGGTGCGCACCACCACTATCTGCGCTCCGAACCAGCGTGCGAGTGCGGCGTGCGGTATGCCGGCGGCCACCGAGATCACCAGCGGCTTCGAGGCAGCCAGGTGCGGGCTCAATGCCAATGCCACGGCGCGCATCTGCTGCGGCTTGACCGCCAGAATGACCACCTCCGCGCCCGTCACCGCGCTCGCATTGTCGGCGGCGCAGCGCACGCCGTAGTCGCGGACCAGCCGCTGCAGTTGTAGCTCGCTGGGATCGGCGACCACGATGCGCTCGCCCGGAAGCCCGCGCTTGGTCAGGCCGCCGACCAGCGCGGCGGCCATATTTCCCCCGCCGATGAATGCCAGCCTACGTATCTCGATCATGTCCGCCTCTTCTAAGCCGCACCGGATTCATCGGCTGCCGAAGATCGCCGTGCCGATGCGCACATGCGTTGCGCCTTCGGCAATGGCCGATTCGAAATCGGCGCTCATTCCCATGGACAGTGTATCGAGCTTGAGGCCCTTTGCGTTCAGATCCTCGAGGAGGATTCTTAAGCGGGCGAACACGGACCGTTCAGCGCCCACGTCCGGTTGCGGCGGTGGCACGCACATGAGACCGCGCAGCCGCAGCCGCGGCAATTCGGTCGTCCGCAGCGCTAGCTCGGCGAGGTTCGCGGGTTCGACGCCTCCCTTGGCCGGCTCCGGCACCAAGGCGACCTGTATGCACACATTGAGCGGGGGCGCGTGAAAGGGGCGCTGCTCGGACAGGCGCCGCGCGACGCTGAACCGATCGACGCTGTGCACCCATTCGAAGCGTTCGGCAACGCCCCGAGTTTTATTCGATTGCAAACCGCCGATGAAATGCCAGTGCAGGGCGGCGGAGCCGACCTGATCCATTTTGCCCAGGGCCTCCTTGAGATAATTTTCGCCGAAATCCGTGACGCCCGCCGTGGCGGCCGCCCACAGTAATTCGGCAGGCTTGGCCTTGGTAACGGCGATCAGGGTGACCGAACCCGGGTCCCGGCCGGCCGCTTGGGCCGCATGACTTATCCGAGACCGGACGTGGTTCACGCGAACCGCTAAATTCTGCGGACCAATTAACATATTGGGTGGCGGCGCCCTCTTATATACTGCTAGCGGCTTACATAGGGCCGGATTAGGAGCCGTAAATGGCGGTTGATATTGCGCAGCTTCTCGCCTTTGCGGTGAAGAACAACGCCTCGGACCTGCATTTGTCGGCGGGCGTCCCGCCGATGATTCGCGTGGACGGCGACATGAAGCGCATAAATATGCCGGCGCTGGCGCACAAGGAAGTGCACAGCATGGTGTACGACATCATGAATGACAAGCAGCGCAAGGCCTTCGAAGAGTTCTTCGAGACGGATTTTTCGTTTGAGATTCCGAAACTTGCCCGCTTCCGCGTCAACGCCTTCAACCAGAACCGCGGCGCCGGCGCCGTGTTTCGCAACATTCCATCGACGATTTTGACGCTCGACGAGCTGAACGCGCCCAAGACGTTCAAAGATTTGTGCATGCTCCCCCGCGGTCTAGTATTGGTCACCGGACCGACCGGATCGGGAAAATCGACGACCCTGGCCGGCATGGTCAATCACTGCAACGACAACCGTCCGGATCACATTATCACGATCGAGGATCCGATCGAGTTCGTGCACGAGAGCAAGCGCTGCCTGGTCAACCAACGCGAAGTTCATCGCGACACGCTGGGATTCACCGAGGCATTGCGTTCGGCGCTGCGTGAAGACCCGGACGTCGTGCTGGTGGGCGAAATGCGCGACCTCGAGACCATCCGCTTGGCGCTGACCGCGGCGGAAACCGGCCACTTGGTCTTCGGCACCCTGCATACCAGCTCCGCGGCCAAGACCATCGACCGCATCGTGGACGTGTTTCCGGCGGCGGAAAAGGACATGGTACGCGCCATGTTGTCGGAGAGTCTGCGCGCCGTGATATCCCAGACTTTAATGAAGCGCGTCGGCGGCGGCCGCATCGCGGCGCACGAGATCATGATCGGCACGCCGGCCATTCGTAACCTGATTCGCGAGGGCAAAATCGCGCAAATGTATTCGGCAATTCAAACCGGGCAGGGCCAAGGCATGCAAACCCTCGACCAATGTCTGCAGGAATTGGTGCAAAAAGGCGTGGTAAGCCGTGAAGAGGCGAAATACAAGGCTCAGAACAAGGACAGCATCTAATGGACCGCGAGCAAGCTATACGGCTGATGCAAGACCTGCTCAAGCGCATGGTCGAGAAGAAGGGCTCGGATCTGTTCATTACCGCGGGATTTCCTCCGGCGATAAAGGTCGACGGAGAAATCCGCCCGCAGTCGGACCGATCATTGACCGCCGAACAAAGCTCGAGTCTGGTGCGCGCCATCATGAACGATCGGCAAACCAAGGAGTTCGACTCGACCAAGGAATGCAATTTCGCGATTGCCCCGCCCGGAATCGGGCGCTTTCGCGTCAGCGCGTTCGTGCAGCAGGGCTACATCGGCGCCGTGCTGCGAACCATCAACGCCAAGATCCCCACCCTGGAAGAGCTCGAACTGCCGCCCATCCTTAAGGAAGTCGTGCTGTCGAAGCGCGGCTTCGTGATTCTGGTCGGCGGCACGGGCTCCGGCAAATCTACATCGCTCGCGGCCATGGTCGGCTATCGCAACGAAAAGACCCGAGGCCACATCGTTACGATCGAGGATCCGGTCGAATACGTGCACGCACACAAAGGCTGCGTGGTGACGCACCGTGAGGTAGGCGTGGACTGCGAGAGCTGGCATTTGGCGCTCAAGAACACCCTGCGCCAGGCGCCCGATGTGATTCTAATCGGCGAAATCCGCGACCGCGAGACGATGGAGTACGGCATTCAATTCGCCGAAACGGGGCACTTGGTGCTCGCCACGCTGCATGCCAATAGTTCCAACCAGGCGCTCGACCGCATCATCAATTTCTTCCCTGAAGAGCGGCGCGAGCAACTGCTGATGGATCTGTCGCTCAACATCCGCGCCCTGATATCGCAGCGCCTGATACCCCGCGAGGCAGGTTCGGGACGCATCGCGGCCATGGAAATCATGCTGGCCTCGCCGCTGATCTCGGATTTGATCTTCAAGGGCGAGGTTGCGAAGATCAAGGACGTGATGTCGCGCTCCAACCGCTTGGGTATGAAGACGTTCGACCAGGCCCTGTTCGACTTGTACGAAGCGGGCGTGATTTCCTATGAAGACGCGTTGCGCAACGCCGACTCGAAGAACGAGTTGCGCCTTCGGGTGAAACTCGAGAGCAAGCGAGAAATGAAGAATCCGGATGACGGCGGCGCGGCGCTGCAGATCGTAGAGGAAGAAGAAGGCCAGGTGTTCTAGGTGGCCGATATTTCCGCCGTCGCGCCGGCTCAGGTGATGAACACCAAGCCGCTGTTCAAATTGATGGTCGAGAGAAAGGCGTCTGACTTGTTCTTCACTTGCAATGCGCCGGTCAAGATAAAGATTGAAGGCAAAATATTCCCCGTCAACAAGCAGGTCTTGAGTCCCGAAACGGTGCGCCAAGCGGCGCTCGGATTGATGACCGCCGAACAAATCGAGCACTTCAATCAAGAGTTGGAGATTGATTTCGCGATTTCCGAGCCGGGCCTCGGGCGTTTCCGCGTCAACGTGTTCTATCAGCGCGGCTACCCGGCGATGGTTTTGCGCTACATCACCGCCGAAATGCCCAAGCTCGAGGATTTAGGCATGCCCGATATCCTGAAGGAGTTGGTGATGCTGAAGCGCGGGCTGATTCTCATGGTGGGCGCCGCCGGCGCCGGAAAATCCACCACCCTCGCCGCCATGATCAATCACCGCAATGAAACCTCCTCGGATCACATCCTGACTATTGAGGATCCGATCGAGTTCCTGCACACGAACAAGAAGTCGATCGTCAATCAGCGCGAGGTGGGGCTCGATACGAAATCCTTCGCGCGCGCATTGCGCAGCGCGGTGCGCGCGGCGCCCGATGTGATCCTTGTCGGAGAAATCCGCGATCGCGAGACGATGGAGGCCACCATTGCGCTCGCCGGAACCGGACATCTTTGCATTGCGACGTTGCACGCGAATAATTGCGCGGAGACATTGGACCGCATCATCAATATGTTTCCGCGCGATCAGCACAACCAGATTTTTTTGGATCTATCGCAGTATCTTCGAGCGATTCTCTCGCAGCGCCTGGTGGCGACGAAATCCGGGTTGCGGGTCGCCGCATCGGAAGTCATGGTCAACACGCCGCACGTGTCCGAGCTCATCAAAAAGGGCGATGTGATCGGCGTGAAGGAAGCGATCCGCACCGGCACTGAGCGCGGCATGCTGAGTTTCGACAGCTCGCTGTATAATTTGGTGCGGGAAGGGCGAATCGAATTGGAGGAAGCGCTGGCGAGCGCCGATTCGCGTACCAACCTCGAGGCGAAAATAAACTTCGGTTGATATCAGGCGGGCTCGGCGGGAGCTGGGTGCGCCGGGCAAGGCGCCTGCTCGGCGTGGATCGAGCCGCAGGGAGCGAGATTCGCTTCGAATTCGCGCGTACTCCTATCCCAGCCGTAGCGCAAAGCGTGCGTTCGACAGACTTGCGGATCGATCTTCAACGCCCGCACCGCGGCCGCAGCCAAGTCCGCATCCAACGCTCCGGTCACCCCATCTTCAATCACGTCGATCGGCCCGGTAACGGGGTACGCCGCGACCGGTACGCCGCAGGCCATGGCCTCGAGATTGACGAGACCAAAGGTATCGGTGCGGCTCGGAAACACCATGACATCCGCGGCCGCCAGGTGGCGGGCGAGTTCTTGGGCGAATCGGTAGCCGGTGAACACTACGTCGCTGTACTGCGCCTCGAGGCGCGCCCGTTCGGGGCCGTCGCCGATGACGATCTTGCTGCCGCTCCAAGGCATCTGCATAAAGACATCGATGTTCTTTTCGATGGCTACGCGGCCTACGTAAACGGCGATCGGGCGCGGCAGCTGCAAGAAATCCTTGGCCATCGGTTTGAATACCTCGGTGTCGACGCCCCGGCGCCAAAGTCGCCAAATTCTTGAAGCCCCGTGTCTGCAGTTCGTCGCGCACGGAGCCGGTGCTGACCATGCAGCGGACCGCGGCACCGTGGAACCGGCGCAGCGCCCAATAAGACATGAACAATGGAATTGGAAATCGGGCTCGCACGTACTGCGGGAACCGGGTGTGGTATGAGGTAGTGAATGGTATGCGCTGCCGCAAGCAATAGCGTCTCGCCGCCAGGCCGAGCGGACCTTCAGTCGCGATGTGCAGAGCTTGCGGAGAGAAGGCGGCGATGGCGGATTGCACCGCTTTGCGCGGCAATAACGACAGACGAATTTCCGGATAGGTCGGACAGGCGACGCTGCGAAAGTTGCGGGGCGTCAGCATCCGCACCTCGTGACCGAAGCGGCCGAGCCACGCGGCGGTCTGAGCCAATGTGCTTACCACGCCGTTGGTCTGCGGAAACCATGCGTCCGTAACGATCATGATCCTCATGCCGCCGTACGGTGGCATGGCGCTGTGACGAATACATGAATGCGCAAACAGGGTTTTGCGCGGCGCGGGAGGAATCTTTGCGATTTTGCGACGTGCGTGCGCTCAAACCGGCACTTTGTAACAAGCGTGCAATGAAAATCCGATATTTCCTATAGTTGCGAATTGAATGTAACTTTCATTCGAGGGAGGCCTATGCGAAATTTTTGGGCGGAACTGCAAACGCAGCGATGGGACGACCACCGCTTTTACCATCACAGCCGTGTCAATCAATCCCTGCATCTGCTGAGCGCCATCAGCTTTCTCGTTGCCTACGTGTTGTTGTTCACCGATCCCATGGCGGCCGCCTTGATCGGCTGGCTGGTTGCCATGGTCAGCCGACAGTCAGGGCACTTTTTTTTCGAACCCAAGGGCTACGACGAGGTCAATCACGTCACCCATGAATACAAAGAAGACATCAAGGTCGGATACAACCTGCACCGCAAGGTGATACTGCACATTATCTGGGCGCTTTCACCCGCGGTGCTGTTGCTATCCCCGACCGTTTTCGGCCTGTTCGCCCCGTACGCCGGCGGCGCGGAATTCGTGCGGCACGTGGGCGCAATCTGGCTCATCGTCGGCATCGGCGCACTGCTGTTTCAGGACAGTCCAGTTGTTTTACATCCGAGACGTACAGACCGGGCTGGTGTGGCTGACCAAGATCATCACCGACCCGTTCCACGACGTGAAGCTGTACTGCAAATCGCCGTTTTATTTGCTGCGCGGAGAGCTCATGGATCCGATGGGCGACGAACATCGCGCTTGAATCATTTCCTTGAGGATGCCGCGCCTGATGGATTTGTTGGTCAATCCGGGCGGCGTCCACCACCAACCGTCCTCGTGCATCGCCCGGGCCGCCGACAGGATTCTGTCGGCGACCTCGGCGAATTCCAGAGCGGTGAAATTCAGGCTGAAAATGAGGCGTCCGGTGCCCACCCAGGAGAGGGCAAGACCGGCGGCGCGCAGATAATATTGCAGCATCCAATTGTATCGCGACGGCCGCGTGTAGCAGATCGTCCAGATTGTCGACAGGTTCGCGACTTGCAGCGGCAATTGCGCCGCGCTGAGGCGCTCGTTGAGGGTCTGTGCACGCTGGTCCCACACGCCGAGCCCGTGGTAAAGCGCACGCACGGCGTCGCTATCGAGCCGCTGCAGGAATTCGTACATGGCACCCATGACGTAGGGATGCGCATTGAAGGTCCCCCGTGCGAAACATACATCGGCCGGCCGGTCGTCGAAAAAGCGGCGCATGGTTTCGCGCCGGCCGCACAGAACGCCCACCGGCAGGCCGCCGGCCACCGTCTTGCCGTAGGTGACCATGTCGGCGCGCACGCCGAAGTACTCCTGCGCTCCTCCCGCGCGCGAGCCGGAAGCCCACGAAGACCTCGTCGAAAATCAGCACGATCCCACGTTCGCCGCAGACCGCGCGCAATTTCCGCAGCCAGTCGCTGTATGCGGCGCGGTCGAAGCGGGCGCTGCGACCGCTGTCGATCAAAGTCGAGTCTCCGGGCGCGCTGATATTCGGATGCAGCGCCTGCAGCGGATTGACCAGCACGCAGGCGATGTCGCGCCGGCTTTTGAGCACCCGCAGGGCGGCATCGTCCATGTCCTTCAGCGTATAGGTGTCGCGCGCCGCGAGTGGATTGCCGACGCCGGGCTGCACGTCGCCCCACCAACCGTGATAGGCGCCGCAGAAGCGCACCAAGTGGCTGCGGCGAGTGTGATAGCGAGCCAGCCGCACCGCCTGCATGACCGCCTCGGTTCCCGACATGTGAAAGGACACCTCATCCAAGCCGGAGATTTCCAACAGGCGGCGGACGTTGTAGGCGGTCGCCGGGTGGTAGGCGCCCAAAACCGGCCCCAGATCCCGGACGCGCTCGCTGCCGCGAGCAATGCAATCCTTATAAAAATCGTAGCCGAATACATTCACCCCGTACGAGCCGGTGAGGTCGTACAGGCGATTGCCGTCGAGATCGGTGATGGAGACCCCGGACGAGGATTCCACGAAGGCGCCGACCTTGAGATGCCGGCGGACGAAGCCGCTGAACTGGAAGGGCACGCGGTAGCGCGCGGTGAACTGCAGGTCGGAGATGCCGGCGATGACGGCGTCGGTCAATTCGGCGTTCTTTTTGTTGCGTTCCGCGAACGTGGCGGCCAAGCGCATGAAGCCGCCGCGCCGCGCCGCTGCGACATCGTCGGGCGCTTCGTCCACCCGAAAAAACTTCGCATCGCCGTACTCGTAGAACGGCACCAGTCTGGCGAAGCGGCGGGCCATGCGCGCATGGCCCGTCAGCGAGCGGTGCTTCGCGCGCGACAACTGCAGCCGCAAGCGCAATTTGTACAACAGCATGCCGAGCGCGCACGTGCCCAGCAGAATGAAAATTGGCGTTTTGATCACGGAATTCCTTGGACTCGGAACCATATTGCAGCCGAATTACATTAAGATGACCGCTCGCTCCCTGATCGCGCGAATCGTTGAGCACGAAGACATCAATTTCTGGCTCACCAATCGCCTACCGCGCCGTTGGCTCACCCAGTTCATCGGATGGCTGAGCCGCATCGAACATCCGTGGGTTTACGCGGCCTGTATGTCCTTGTGGCGGGCGTTTTCCGACCTCGATCTGCGCGATGCGAAGCAATCCCGCTTCAACAGTCTGCATGAGTGCTTTACCCGCGAACTGAAGGCCGGCGCACGGCCGATCGAAGCCGATCCGGAGGTAGTGTCGAGCCCTTGCGATGCGATCGTCGGCGCCTGCGGGCGGGTGGAGGCCGGTTCGGCGCTGCAGGCCAAGGGTTTCGCGTATCCGGTTTCGGATCTTCTCGGCGACGCCGAGCTTGCACACCACTATTGCGGCGGGCAGTTCGTCACCCTGCGACTCACCTCGAGCATGTACCACCGCTTTCATGCGCCCTACGATTGTCGCGTGGAACAGGTGAATTACATCGCGGGCGACACCTGGAACGTCAACCCCATCGCACTACGGCGCGTCGAACGGCTTTTTTGCAAAAATGAACGGGCGGTGATCCGCTGCCGGATGCTGCCCACGGGCGCGCTGATCACCCTGGTGCCGGTTGCGGCCATCCTGGTCGCGAGCATCCGGCTCAAGTTTGTCGACGTGCGGCTGCACCTTCGCTATCGCGGCTCGAACCTTATTCCCTGCGACGCCGAGTTGCACAAGGGCGAGGAGATGGGTTGGTTCGAGCACGGTTCGACCATCATCGTGCTGGCGCCGCCGGGCATTTCCCTATGCCGCGAGGTGTTTGAGGGCCGCCGCATCCGCATGGGGCGGGCGCTGATGCGGCTGGCGGAGCCCGGCCGAAGGGGCGTAATCGCGACCCTTTAAGCCGCAGTCGGCTACAAGGGCCGGCGATGCCGCGTCAGTGTCGCCGCAATGGACGCGAGCACCGCCATGCGCACGGCGACGCCGTTGTTGACCTGCTCCCGGATAACCGAGCGTGGACCGTCGGCCACCTCCGATGAGATTTCGACGCCACGGTTCATCGGTCCGGGATGCATCACCAGCACGTTGGGCGAGGCGAGCTTCAGGCGCCGCGCATCCAAGCCGAAATCGCGGAAGTATGCGGCTTCGTCGAGCGCTGCCGCCTCCGCCATGCGTTCCTTCTGAATGCGCAGCATCATCACCACGTCGGCCCCCGCGATGCCGTCCTCGATTCGCGTAAAGCGCTGCGCGCCGTGGAATTCATCCTCCGAAGGCAAAAGCGCTTGCGGCGCCACCAGGCGCAGTTCGCTCACGCCGAGGGTCTGGAGCGCGCGAGAGGTCGAGCGGGCGACCCGCGAATGCAGGATGTCTCCGACGATCGCCACTTTTAGCCCCGCAAAACGCCGCTGGTGGGTCCTGATGGTCAGGGCGTCGAGCAGTCCCTGGGTCGGGTGGGACATGTGGGCTTCGCCGGCGCTGATAACCGACACGTGTGGGGCGACGTGATCGATGAGGAATTCCGGCATCCCGGCTTCCGAATCGCGGATCACGAAAATATCGGTATTCATGGCTTCGAGCGTGTAAATGGTGTCCAGCATGGTTTCGCCCTTGGCGCGCGAGCTGCTGTGCAGATCCAGGTTGAGGACGTGCGCACCCAGGCGGCGGCTGGCGAGATCGAATGAGGCGCGGGTGCGCGTACTCGGTTCGAAGAACAAATTCGCGAGCGTCACGCCGGCGAGTTCCCGTCCCTCATAGGCAGGTTGCCCGGGAAACCGGCGATAGGTCTCGGCGCGGTCGAGAATCGCCCCCAACGCCTCGCGCGTCAGGCCATCGAGCGAAATGAGGTGGCGCAGGCCCCCGGCGCTGTCAGTTTGTGAACGCATGTGCGCCTCATGATGTTTTTTCCGTAAGCCATCGCTCCAAGACGATGCATGCCGCCGCGGCGTCGATGTCCGCCTTCGCGACGCGCCGCTTGCGAAGGCCCGACTCGCGCGCCGCCTTGAGCCGCGTCTCGGCCTCGAGCGACGAGTAACGCTCATCGACCAACTGCACGGGTAAGGCGTAGCGCCGGGCAAGTTCGCCGGCGAAGCCGCGCGCAGCGACCGTCATGGCACTCTCGGAGCCGTCGACATTATACGGTAGGCCGACCACCACGATAGTCGGCTTCCACTCGCGCATCAGCGAATCGATGGCGGCCCAGTGCGCAGCCGCATTGCCCGCGGAGACGCCGCCGAGCGGAGCGGCAGTGCGGCTCACGGTATCCCCGCAAGCGACGCCGATCCGGCGCTGTCCGTAATCGAATGCCAGAATGAGCCCGGGCGCAGGGCTTTTGGTCGCTGCGGCGCCAGCCGTCGGCGGCGCCGCGGGCGCGGCGCGTTCAGGCATTGCCGCTGATCGGACTGATGCGCGACAGTTCGACGCCGAGCAGGCGCCCCGCGGCGAGCCAGCGGGATTCGAACGGAACGTCGAAGATGATGCCGGAGTCGACCGGAGCGCTGAGCCAGGCGTTGGCGCGGATCTCATCTTCCAGCTGACCGCCGTCCCAGCCCGCGTAACCCAAGGCGACCACCGCTTGCTCGGGGCCCTCGCCGCGGGCCATGGCATCCAAAATGTCCCGCGAAGTGGTGACGTGAATGAGATCGGAAACCTTGAGCGTCGAGTCCCATTCGCCGCCGGCCGCGTGCACGACAAAGCCGCGATCGGTCTGCATCGGACCGCCGCGCAGTACATGACGTTCGCGCAGCGGACCCCCGGGCAGCTCGATTTCCATTTGTTCGAAGATTTCGCCCATGCGCATGGGCAGCGGCTTGTTGAGGATCAAGCCGAGGGCGCCGCGCGCGCTGTGATCGCATACCAGCGTCACGGTCTGGACAAAATTCGGATCCCCCATCATGGGCATGGCGATCAGCAATTGGTTCGTCAGATAGTCCGAGTCGCTCATATGCCACCCATAAGCGAATTCTAGTGCCGATTCACCGGGTACCGCCAGGGCTGTTCGATTCCGAATAAAATACGCTAGAGCCCTGTTCCGCACCACCCAGGAACTGCCACTCGTAGGCGATGCGGATCTGATCGTGCGCTGCGCCCAGAGCGCTCGGAAACCGGTCGTAGGGGGCGGCGAGCTTCAAAATCCGCATGGCGGCTTCGTCGAGTTCGGCGTGGCCGCTGCTGCGGCGGATCACGGATTGCACGAGTCTGCCGTCGGAGCCGATCGTCACTTCGATCACGGGCGTTCCCGAGAGCTTCTGGCGCCGCGCGACATCGGGGAAATTCATGGTGCCGACTCGTTCGATCTTGCGACGCCAGCTGTCCAAGTAAACGGCAACGTCCGATTCGCGGGTATCCGCCGCAATCCACAGTTGCTGCTTCGCGGCGCCGCGCATACGCAGCTCCACGCCATCCTCGTTGGACGCCATGCCCAAATCCGGCCTCTTTTCCAGCAACAGCGGCAATGCGGACGGTTCGAGGGCGGCGTTCGGCCCGGCGAAGTATAGAATGGTTGCCGCCGGCATATGCGTCGCCACCAGTTCATCGCTGCCGACCTCGCGCGCCGATTGCGCACCCGCCTCTCCGTCGCCGTTCGGAATGCCCGCGCGTTCAACCGGCATCGGCGAGGATTTCGGGATGAGGGTGCGCTCGCGCTTCATGGTGTTGCCTGACCCCAACTGGGTTCGTTGGGAGAGGTATTGGGCGTTTTTGTTATCCGCAACGCTGGGCGTCCGATCGTTGACGAGGACGACTTCCAAAGCCGCTCCGTCGCCTCCATTCGCATCGCCGTACGGCGAGCTGAACGTCACGCCGAGGATTACGATGCCGTGAAGCAGGGCCGCCAAGAAACAGGTGGTCAGCATCCGGTCGTTTGCCGGCGGCAGCCCGATTTGCAGGGTATCGGAGTTCACGCGGCGTCCAGGGTGCGGGCGATCGCCTTTACCAGCATTGCGCCGACGTCGATGCCGTGCTTCTTGTTCAGTTCGCGGATGCCGGTGGGACTGGTGACGTTGATTTCGGTGACATAGTCGCCGATGACATCCAATCCGACGAAGATCATTCCCGCGGCGCGCAGTTTCGGGCCGATGATGGAACAAAGCCAGCGGTCGCGGTCGTTGATCGGCCGGCTCTCGGCACGGGCGCCGGCCGCGAGATTGCCGCGGTGATCAGCAGCGTCGGGTACGCGCTTGAGCGCGAAGGGAACGGGCTCGCCGTCGATGACGATCACCCGGCAATCGCCTTCGGTCGCGATCTCGGGCACATAGCGCTGCACGATGGCGTAGCGCTGCCCGTAGTCGGTCAATGTCTCGAACACGACGTTGCGATTCTTGTCGCCCTGCTCCAAGACGAAGATGGACCGTCCGCCCATGCCGTGCAGCGGCTTGCAAACCGCTTTGCCGTGCTCCTTGAGGAACTCGCTCATGTCGTCCATGTCACGGGTGATCAGGGTCGGCGCGCAGCATTCGGGAAACCAGGCGGTGTAGACCTTCTCGTTCATGTCGCGCAGGCCCTGCGGGCGATTGCAGACGAGCGCGCCCTGATCGCGAGCGCGATCCAGAATGTAGGTGCAGTAGATATACTCCGTGTCGAACGGCGGATCCTTGCGCATGAGTATCACATCGTACTCGCCCAATGGGGCGGCGACTGCGGCGCCGCGCACAGACCAAACGTGCGGATCGTCGAACACCCTGAGCGGAGCGAGGCGACCGCAGGCGATGCCGTCGCGCAGCCACAGGTCCTTCAACTCGGCGTAATACAGCTGCCAGCCGCTTGCCTGTGCCGCGAGCAGGATCGCCAATGTACTATCCTTTGCCGGATTGATGGCCTCGATTGGGTCCATGACCACGATGAGACGCACACCAGAAGCCATGCTCATTCCCCTGAGGATCTTGGACGGCCAAAGCGCCGCCGGAAGTTTAACGCACGCGGACGCTGCGGTCGCCGCATCGCTCGTGTTCCGAAAACTGTGAACCACGCCACCGTTGTTTACCCGCCATTACCGCGAAATGTCGACCCCATACCGTGGCTTGCGCGCCCCGGATATGTTAAAAAGCCACAAGATTCCAGCACCTACGCACGTAGCTTTAAGTCCTTCAAGGTCCGTTCCATGGAGAGCATGATCACCAACGGCAAGCCGAAACTCGCGGGCCTCAAAGTTCTCGTGATCGACGACAGTAAAACGATCCGCCGCACCGCCGAAACCCTTCTGACCAAGGAAGGCTGCGAGGTATTCACCGCGGTTGATGGTTTCGATGCCCTGTCCAAGATCGCCGACCACCAGCCCGACATCGTGTTCGTGGATATCATGATGCCGCGCCTCGATGGTTACCAGACGTGTTCCCTGATCAAGCACAACAAGGTATTCAAACAGATCCCGGTCATCATGCTATCGAGCAAGGACGGCTTGTTCGACCGGGCACGCGGCCGCATCGTGGGATCAGAACACTATTTGACCAAACCGTTCACCAAGGACGAGTTACTGGGCGCCATCGAAGCACACGTCGCCAAATGACGGAGAATCCAAGAATGGCACTGATTCTTATTATCGACGATTCACCGACCGAGGTGTTCGTCATGCAGAAGGCCCTGGAAAAGCACGGCTTCAGGACGGCGGCGGCTGAGAATGGCGAAGAGGGTATCCGCAAGGCGAAGGCCATGAAGCCGGATCTTATCTTCATGGACATCGTCATGCCCGGCGTCAACGGTTACCAGGCGACACGGACGCTGAACAACGACCCGGAGACCAGACTCATTCCGATAATCATGGTGACCACCAAGGGCCAGGAGACGGATCGCGTCTGGGGTTTGCGCCAGGGAGCGGTGGACTATCTGGTTAAACCCGTGTCGGCGCAGGCTTTGGTCGAGAAGGCACAGGCTGCGCTGGCCGTATGACCAGTACGATGAGCGCGAGCGACGAAAGCCTGCGCAGCCTGCGTGACCGTCCGTTCGAACTGCTCAAGGAGCTTGAAAAGCGCAGCCGCACGGTTGCAGCGGCCGCGGCGCCGGACTCCGCCGCCGGTCGTGAATGGGTGGGGGTGGCTTTTCGGATGGGCGGGGAGACTTTCCTGGCCGCCCGCGAGGAGACCCGTGAGGTGTTGGGCTACCCGGCAGTGATCACGCGCATTCCAGGATCCAAGAGCTGGGTAAAGGGGCTCGCTAATGTGCGCGGACAGCTGTTGCCGATGATCGACCTGCGGCAATTCTTAGGCAGCGGCACGACCGTGCCTCAGCGCAACACGCGCGTGGTGGTGGTCAATCACCGGGAAATCCCGGCGGGGCTCATTGTCGATGAGGTTTTGGGGTTCCGGCGCTTCGCGGAGCCTGAATTCAATGCGGAGGCACCGCCCACGATGATTCGCTGCGAAGCCTATCTGGCGGGAGCATTTCGCCGCGGCGGGGAAGTGTGGCCGGTGCTTAATCTGAAGAATTTGGTCGAGAGCCAGAGCTTTTTGCAGGCCGCGAGTTGACCGCTGCCGGATCCTGAGCCTATGAGCACGCGAAACACCGTTTCCAAATCCAATCTACTGGCGGTATTACTAGCGCTGATCGTGGCATGCCTCGCCGGCGCCGCGGTACTCACTTTAGTGACCAAAAGCGGTGCTTCTGAGGCGGCGGCGGCCGATCAAATGCGGCTGCTGATCGAGCGCATACCGTTCGAGGCTGAGAACGCGCTGCGCGGCGAAGTGAAGGATTTTGATGAACTCGGCGCCAGCATGGCGCGCCTGAGGAGCTTGACCGCAAGCGGCGCCTCGACGCGACACGATTCCGCGCTCGATGCGACGATGAGCCAGTTCGCCGCCGCAGTAAGCGCCGTAGGCGATGCGCGTGCCGCCGTGCAAACCATACAGGTCGCCAATCAGGAAACGCGGGAGTTGGCGCCTAAGCTGCTGTCGGAACTCGGCGATCTCGCGAGCGCCGTGGGCGTCCAGAAGCTCGACGGGATGAGCCGCCATTTGGAACGCTTCGAGCTTTCCGTACAGCGCATCCAACAGGAGATGAATGGCTTGGTGTTGGGCGTGAGCGATGCGGCGCCGACCGCGCGACGACTCGCGGACAGCCTGGAATTTTTGAATCAGGTGATGCGGGGCTTGTCCGGAGAGGAATCCGGTTTGGCACTATCGCGCGTCACGGGCGCAGATGCGGAACTGCGATTGAAGACGGTGGTACAGCGCAATCAGCAGTTTGGGGCGAGCGTGCGCAAGGCCATCGGGGCGTCCGAACCCTTGTCCAAGGCGCAGACGGCGGCACGGTCCCTGCCGGCGCTCGCCAGCAGTCTGACGGCGCAAATCGCCGCTGCGCCAACCGAGTCCGAATCGCGGGTAAGCTACAAACCCGTGATTTTGGCGCTCCTAGGGGCAGCCGCGCTGCTGCTGGGCACCCTCACGTGGTTGTTTCTCAAATCGGTGAATGCGGGTCGTACCACGGAATTGCGAGTGCGCGAGAACGATCGCAACCAGGAGGCCATCATGCGCCTGCTGGATGAGCTATCGAGTCTGGCGGACGGCGATTTGACGGTGCAGGCGACGGTTACGGAAGACATTACGGGCGCAATCGCCGACTCGATCAATTACGCCATCGAGGCGCTGCGCGAGCTGGTCACGACGATCAACGAAAGCGCGATTCAACTGGACGGCGCCGCGAAGCAGACGCAGGCGGCTGCCGCGCATATGGCCAAGGCCAGCAGTGCGCAATCCCGGCAGATTGCTGCGGCCAGCCAATCCATGGCGGATATGGCGGCGTCCATCGAGGAGGTGTCGGGCAATTCCGAGCGCTGCGCGGACGTCGCCAGGCATTCGGTCGACGTCGCTCACAAAGGCGGCGATGCGGTGCGCCGCACCATCGACGGCATGAACGCCATTCGCGAAACCATTCAGGAGACGAGCAAGCGCATCAAGCGCCTCGGTGAAAGCTCCCAGGAGATCGGCAATATCGTCGAACTCATCAACGATATCGCCGAGCAGACGAATATTCTGGCGCTGAACGCCTCCATTCAGGCGTCGATGGCCGGCGAAGCGGGGCGCGGATTCGCGGTCGTGGCGGATGAAGTGCAGCGCCTTGCGGAGCGCGCGGCGAACGCGACCAAACAAATAGAGGTTCTGGTGCGCACCATCCAGACGGATACCAATGAAGCGGTCGTGTCGATGGAGCGCAGCACAACGGACGTGGTCGGCGGCGCCCTGCTCGCGGAGAATGCCGGCGCCGCCCTCGAGGAGATCGAGCAGGTCTCGAACCAAATCGCGAGCTTGGTGCAGAACATATCGGCGAGCGCCCGCCAGCAAGCGTCGGCCTCGGGGGACATTTCCAAGAACATGCAAGTGGTTCGCGAGATTTCGACGCAGACCGCCGAAGGCTCGACCGCGACGTCCACGTCGATTGCCAAGCTCGCGGCGCTGTCGGAGCAGCTGCGCAAATCGGTGGCGGGATTCCGCTTGCCGGACTACGGCGGCGGTACGACGACCAGCGTGGGTGCGGCCGCCGCGTCAACCAGAACCGCGGCCACCCCGGCCGGCGGTGCGGGCGCCGGCGGCAAGAACGCCCCTGCCGGAGCGCCGGCGCTGAAGGAACCGGTCAAGCCGGGCAAAGCCGCGCCGCTGCGCAAGGCGAGCGGCGCCGGCGCTTAGCGGCGCATCTGCAACGATTTCGATGACCGACATCAGCTCTCAAACATTGCACATCGTCGCCAAGGAATTGACGGCGACCTTGAACGAGGCCCGCGCTTCGCTCGAGGCGTATGCGGAGCGTCCCGATCAGCTGGCATTTCTCGAAAAATGCGCCGAGCAATTACATTCGGTGCACGGTGCGCTGCGTTTGGTGGAAGTCTACGGCGCGGCTCTGCTTGCCGAGGAGATGGAGCACGTCACCCGGTATTTGCGCGGCGCCGGGAACGATCAGAAACGTCATGGCGACGGACTCGACGCGCTGATGCGCGCCATGGTGCAGCTGCCGACCTACTTGGAACGGGTGCTTTCGGGCGGACGCGACCTTGCCTTGGTGTTGCTGCCGCTGCTCAATGACTTGCGTTCCGTGCGCGGCAGTCCGTTGCTGTCGGAAGGGACGTTGCTGCTGCTGAACCTGAAGTCCGATCAACCCGCCCAGCCGCTATCGCAGCGGCAAGACGAACCGGTGGTTACGGTGGCGCAGTGGGCCAGAAGGCTGCGGCCCCGGTTTCAAGTAGGCCTGTTGGGATACATTCGCGGCGAGCGCGCGGTCCAGAATTTGGAAATCCTGGCGAAGATCGCCGAGAAGCTCGAACAGGTCGCCACCACTCAGCCGGTATTTCAGCTGTGGTGGGTCGTCGGTGCGATTCTCGAGGCGCTGCGCGACAACGGCCTGGAAGGCAGCGCCACCTTGAAGCGATTGCTTGGACAGGCGGACCGTCAAATCAAGGTCCTGTACGACCTCGGCGAGGCCCGTTACTGCGAGAAACCGCCGGTCGATCTGTTGAACAACTTGCTCTACTACGTGGCTCGCGCCACCACCAGCGGCGGGCGCATCGCGGCGGTCCGCGCTTCGTTCAAGCTGTCGGAGCTGTTGCCGGTCGACGATTCCATCGACCAGGAGCGCGAAAGCCTATCGGCGCCCAGCGCCAAGTTGATGCGCACGGTGGCCGCCGCCATCAAAGAGGATTTGTCCAAGGTCAAGGACGTCCTCGATATCTTCGTGCGCCGCGGAGGCGGCCGCAACGAAGAGCTCGCACCGCAGCTCGAATTGCTGAAGAAGATCAGCGACACCCTGGGTGTCCTCGGGCTTGGGGAGCTGCGACAGCGCGTGCAACAGGAAATCGCGGAATTGTCCGCATTATTGAGCGACGGCAGGAATCCGCCCGAGGCCGCGCTGGTCAAGGTGGCCGGTGTTCTGCTGTCGGTCGAGGACAATCTCGACGATCAGCTGGTGAGGCTTATTTTGCCGAACACGGCGGGCGCCGCGATGGCCGTGCCGCCCGCCGAACAGGATTTCGATTTCCGCCAAGTCAGTGAAGCGGTACTTCGGGAATGCATCGTCAATTTGGCGCGCATCAAGGAAGCGGTCTCAATTGCGGTGCAAAAGCCCTCGGATCTGGCGCCGCAGGGCCTCGACAACGTGCCGCAGCTGCTGCGCGGCATCACCGCCGGATTGTTGATGTTGGGCAAAGGCAGGGCGGTTGAATTGATGGATGCGATCGGTGAGCAGGTACGCATACTCATCGAGCCCGGTGCGCCCAAGCCCGACGCGCTGCGCCTGGAGCGCGTCGCCGATGCCATCGTCAGCATCGAGTACTACATGGAGACGCTGCAGAGCGGGCGCGCGGATCCTTGGTACATGCTCGATAACGCCGAAACGTGCATCAAGGCGCTCGCCGAGCAGGGGCCGTCTCGAGTGCCGAATGTGGAGCTTGCCCCCGAGGAGGCTGCAAAGACCGTCAAGCTCGATCCGCAGGCCACGCTTGCCTTGGATCGCGGCAGGCAGGTGCAGGCGCCTATCCCGCTGATGCCGAGCTTCGAAGCGCAGGCAATCGATCCGCAGTTCCTGGAGCTGTTCATCGAAGAGGCCAAGGAGGAGATTGCGTCGATCCAACGGAACTTCCCGCTCTGGGATCAAAACCCGATGGACTTCGAGTCGTTGGCCTCATTGCGGCGCAGCTTTCATACGTTGAAGGGCAGCGGCCGCATGGTCGGCGCAGCCTCGATCGCCGAATTCGGCTGGTCGATCGAGAACTTGTTGAATCGCATCATTGATAAGACGCTATCCCGCACTCCGGGCATGATGACATTGCTGCGCAATGCGGTTGCGGCTCTGCCGGAATTGGTGGAGCAGCTGGAAACCGGCCGACCACATGCGCTGCCGCTGGATGCGATCATGGCGCGCGCCTTCGCTTACGCCGACGGCCGCGAGGCCGAGCAGTTGGGTGCGGCGCTGGCGCCGGAGGATCGTACCGCGGAGCGTGAGCGCCCGGCGGTCATGGACCCGCAGCTGCATGAGATTTACAGCAAGGAAACCTCGAGCCATCTTACGGAGATACGCGACTACGTGCGCAAGCGCACCGGCCAGCCCCCGCCGCATGACTTGCCTGAATCCGTATACCGCGCCATCCATACCTTGAGCGGCAGTTCGAAGATGGCGGAGGCGCGTCACGGTATCCGCATTACCGAACCGCTCAATCACATCATGCGCAAAGTCTTCGATAGCGGCCGCGGGCTGTCCGACACCGGCCTCGCGACCTTGGCCGATGCCGTCCGCGCGATCGATAACGTCGTGTCTCACATCAACGAATCCACGGCCTTTTTTGCCGAGCAGCCGACCTTGCTCGCGCGGCTGCACGCTCTGGAAACCGAACTGGATGCGGATCTGGCGCGCGCCGCCAACGATACGAGCGCATCGGCATTGGTTCCCAAGATGCCCGATTCGAGTGCCGTCGCCGCGCCGGCGCTCGCGGCCGGTCAGGCCGCGGAGGAGTTCGATCACGAGATCGCCAATATCTACAGCGAAGAAGCGACCGAGCTGCTCGAAGCGGCGCAGACCTCGCTGACTGCCTGGAATATCGACCGCAAGAACAAGCAACGGGTGGCCGAGCTGCAGCGTCAATTGCATACGCTCAAAGGCGGCGCACGCATGGCGGGCATTACGGCCATGGGCGATTTGAGCCATGAGCTGGAGAGCCTGGTCATTCAAATCGACGGGGGCGCAGTGGCCGGCGACGACCATGCGCACGCGGTCATGCAGGCCAGCCTCGATGAGCTAGCGCGCATGCGCGACTTGGTGAGCGCGGGCAAGCTGCCGACCTCGGCCGCAGAGCTGTTGCGGCAGATTCGCGGCTTGAGCTCGGGGAAGGTGCCGCAGCAACCGGCTCCATCGCCGCCGCGCGCGCACCCGCAGCGGCTGCGGCACCCGCCCTGAATGCCGTGCCGACGCC
>CAWCBJ010000022.1:0-91189 GCA_963793685.1 uncultured Gammaproteobacteria bacterium
GCGTCCGGCGACGTACGACACCCCGGCGCATCATCATCACGAGGGAACGGGGCCCGGCACGCATTGCGTCGACTGCCACATGCCGGAGAGGACCTACATGGTGGTCAATCCGCGGCGCGACCACAGCATGCGCATTCCGCGACCGGACCTCACCGTCAAGCTCGGCGTGCCGAACGCCTGCAGCGGCTGCCACGCGCAAACCGATGCCCAGTGGGCGGCACAGAAGGTCGAGCAGTGGTACGGTCATCGGCCTGAAGGTTTCCAGCGCTACGCCGAAGCGTTAGCGTACGCAGAGCAAGGAGCGGCGGAAGCCGGCCCGAGTCTCACGAGTCTTGCGCTCGAGCCCTCCAATCCCGCCATCGCGCGCGCCACGGCGCTCGAGGACTTGGCAAAGTACCCGTCGCGCGCAATGGCCGACGCCGCGCAGGCAGCGCTCGCGGATCCCGACGCGCTGGTGCGTCGCGCGAGCGCCGGCACCTTGGCCATGCTGCCGCCCGCGGAGCGGCTGTCCCTGCTCGCCCCGCTGCTCGAGGACCCGGTGCGCATCGTGCGCATGGAGGCGGTATCGACGCTGGCCGATGCGATGGCCGGCGCCACTCCGAGCCAGCGGACCGCATTCGATCGGGCGGCAGCCGAGTACGAATCCTCACTGCGATTCAATGCCGATCGGCCCGAATCGCGCGCGGCACTCGGCAATTTTTACGCGCGACTCGGTCGCGTCGACGATGCCGAGGCCGAGCTGCGAGCGGCGCTTGCACTCGATCCAAAATTCGCGCCGGCGTATGTAAACCTCGCCGATCTATTACGCGCGCAGCATCACGATGCGCAGGCCGAACAGATCCTGCACGACGGATTACGGCAGGCGCCCGGAGCCGCCGCGCTGCATTACGCCCTCGGACTGACGCTGGTGAGGCTGGGACGCCATGCCGATGGGCTCACCGAACTCGAGCGCGCTGCGAAACTGGCGCCCGATGACGCCCGTTTCGCCTATGTGTATGCGGTGGGGCTTAACGGCGCCGGCAAGACCGCAGCGGCGCTCGCCGAGATCGACCGCGCCCTCGCGCGCGAACCCGACAATCGCGATCTTCTGAATGCGGCATTCACCTTCCGGCGCGACAGCGGCGATGTCGCGGGCGCACGCCGATACGCAGAGCGCTTGGTCGAACGCTACCCCGATGATCCCGATTCGGTGCAGCTGAAGCGCGAACTCGCCGTGCATTGAGCGCGAGCGCGCGACGACTCGTCATTTTCCGCCGGCTACTGCTGCCACGCGAAGATGTGTTTCCAGTCGTTGTTCATGCTGATGACGATCCAACCCTGCTTTTTCGCTTCGTCGTACAGGGCCTGCGTGAACGTGCCCACCTGAGTATCCGGCAGCCCTTTGAATGACATTGGTCCGCCGTCTGAAATCCTGGTTTAGATGCCTTCCGACGTAGCGCTAACCTCATGGAGGTTCCAGGTAGGACTAGAGTCCAATAGCTAAGGGGTGCATAAATAATAATCATAAGCATCCTCACATGGCCGCCGGATCGCCCGCCGGCCGCGCGACCTGCTGACGAGACTATTCACTAACTAAGGATCGACCCATGGCTGCAAAGAAACCCAATATTTTGATCCTCTGGGGCGACGACATCGGCTGGTGGAACATTAGTTTCAACAGCCGCGGCCAGATGGGCTACCGGACACCGAACATCGACCGCGTCGCCAACGAAGGGGTGTGCTTCACCGACTACTACGCGCAGCAGAGCTGCACCGCGGGGCGCGCGAGCTTCATCACCGGCCAGAATCCGATCCGCACGGGACTCACCAAGGTCGGCATGCCCGGCGCCACGGTCGGACTGCAAAAAGAGGACCCGACCATCGCCGAGCTGCTCAAGCCCTTGGGCTATGCCACCGGCCAGTTCGGCAAGAACCATCTGGGTGACCGGGACGAATTCCTGCCGACCATGCATGGGTTCGATGAATTCTTCGGCAATCTCTATCATCTGAATGCCGAGGAAGAACCGGAACTGCCCGACTACCCCAAGGATCCGGCATTCAAGAAACAGTTCGGCCCGCGCGGCGTGCTGCACTGCGTGGCGGACGGCAAGGGCGGGCAGGAGATCAAGGACACGGGGCCGCTCACCAAGAAGCGCATGGAGACCATCGACGAAGAGATCACCGATCGGGCGCTCGCCTGGATGGAGAAGCAGGCCAAAGCGAACCAGCCGTTTTTCCTCTGGTACAACTCGACGGCGATGCACTTCAGAACCCACGTCGCCGCCAAAAATCTCGGCAAGAGCGGCCAGGACCCCTACAGCGATCGAATGGTCGTGCACGACGAGCAGATCGGCCAGATGCTCGACAAGCTCGATGAGCTCGGCATCGCGGACAACACCATCGTCATGTATTCCACCGACAACGGCCCTGAGAACGACACCTGGCCGGATGGCGCCAACACGCCGTTCCGCAGCCAGAAAGACACCAATTGGGAAGGCGGCTGGCGCGTTCCATCCTTCATCCGCTGGCCGGGCAAGATCAAGCCGGGCACGGTGCTGAACGGCCTCGTCTCGCACGTGGATCTGTTGCCGACGCTGCTGGCCGCCGCCGGCGATCCGGACGTCAAGGAAAAGCTGCTCAAGGGCTACACGGTGGGGGGCAAGACCTTCAAGGTGCATCTCGACGGCTTCAACATGGTTCCCTACCTGACCGGGGAGGTGAAAGAGAGTCCGAGACCAGCCATCTTCTACTTCAGCGACGACGGCGAACTCATGGCGGTCCGGCACGGCGACTGGAAACTGGTGTTCGCGATGCAAACCGCCTTTCAGATGAATGTATGGGCGCAGCCGCTCGTGAAGCTGCGCGTGCCGCACATATTCAATCTGCGCCGCGATCCGTTCGAGCGGGCCGACTACAACTCGAATACCTACTGGGACTGGATGGTCGATCACGTCCCCCAGCTGTATGCAGTGCAGGCCTTGGTGGCGCAACAGATCGCGGGATTTGTCGCAGTTCCCACCGCGTCAGAAGCCGGCTTCGTTCAACCTGGACGAGGTGATGGCGAAGGTGGCCCAGCCTCACCACTGAGTTCGCGCGTAGGGGGAATCGATAATTTGATGTGGAGCTTAAGGGTGGGCCAGCGTCGCGAGCGCGATGCTGGCCCACCGGGCTGTCAGCTACGCGGTGGTCGAGGCATCAGCGCAGTGGCGATACGCGTGGCGATCCCGCGCACGATCACGTACGGCACGACCGCAAGAACGAAGGCGACGATGACCGCCGCGCGAAGATGAATCGAGGACTGGACGAAATATTGATAAACGAGATCAAGACCGCCGGCGAGCAGAACTACCCTCCCTACGCTCTCCCAACCGTCTTTGATCAAATCGAAGCGATGGCCTCGACCGATGAGGAAGGACCAAAAATAGGGATCTTTACCGGACTTGGCGTCTCTCAACCCCGACCGGATCGCGAAATACGTTGCCATGATGGGCTGCAGGACAATTCGAAACTTCATCGGTCCGCTGACCCGGTCCTGGAGCTGGTCCGCGAACAGCTGCCATAGATCGTCCATCGTTGAGCCCTCCTCAAGCTTTGCGAAATCACCTGCTGCAGTACAACGCCGGCAGTGCTGCGCCGGCCTGTGCGCGAACTCTAGGCTATCAGGGCTGAGGTGTATAGATTCGATGCCCGCCGCACGCAATCGGTGCCGAGGCAGTATGGCAGCGGGCGTGTGCGTGGAATGAGACATTGGTCCAACGGCGGAGCCGAAGCGAATCGAAGTACCTTGCGTAACTCAACGCGTGTCGGCTTGAACGTATTGGGACCTCGCCGCCTCGAGCGGCGTTTGGTGATCGGTCGAATACATTTTCATCGAGAAGCCACGTTGGAGGCTAATGTGAAGAAGAAACTCCTGATTGTTGGCGCGCTCATTGTGGCGGGTTTGGTTTTAGCCGGAGTGCTGAACGCCATTTTCCCGGTACAGATGACTACTTACGGGGGCATGGGGCTAAATTACCTTAAATCGCTATCCGCCCCGCCCGGGACTCTGATCACTGAAGCGAATCCCGCCTACAAAGGCCCCGCAGCTGCCGCGCCTTCAGCTCCTCCGGCGGACCCGGCGTGGCCGACCGCGGCGGCCGGGGAATGGCCGAGCTACAACCGAACGCCCTCATCGCAGCGCTACTCGCCGCTCGACCAGATCAATACGAAAAATGTGGGGCAGCTGAAAATTTTGTGCACTTACGACGTCCATGAGTATGCCGCCTTCGAGTCCGGCTTGATCATGGTGAATGGCGCGCTGATCGGCACCACCGAGTTCGATATTTTCTCCTTGAACCCGGCCACTTGTGCCGAGAATTGGCGCACGCACTTGGACTACCCGGGCGCCCTTCTGCCGGCCAACCGAGGCGCCGCCTACATGGACGGCATGCTGTATCGCGGCACCCAGGACGCCCGGGTGCTGGCGTTTGACTTCAAGACCGGCAAGCAAGTGTGGGAAACGAGAATCGCGGAGCCGAAGCATGGCGAGTCGGTGCCGTCGGCGCCGATTGCCTGGGACGGCCTGGTCTACGCCGGCAATGCGGGCGGAGACTACAAGGGCGGCAAGGGGCATATGTACGCGCTCGACGGCAAGACCGGCAAAATCGTCTGGGAATTCTTTCTGGCGCCCCAGGTTCCGGGCGATGAGGTGCTCGGGCCCTTGAGCAAGACACCGCTCGACATGTCGACTTGGAACATGGCGCCCGGCTTGCCCGTCAGCGGCGCCGGCATCTGGACCTCGTACACCCTGGACATTAAAAACGGGCTGTTGTACGTACCGGGAGGCAATCCCGCTCCCGACTTCGCTTCCGGAGCGCGGGAGGGAATCAATCTGTACAGCGATTCGGTCGTGGTGCTCGACGCAAAAACCGGGGACTTCAAGAACAATTTCAAGGTTGTCGGCAAGGACTGGCATGACTATGACGTCTCCAACCCGCCCATCCTGCTTCAGACCATGGGCGGCAAGCAGATCATGGCGGTCGCGCCGAAGGACGGGCACCTCTATGCCTACGATCTTGCGGACAACGACAAGCGGCTCTACCGAGTGCCGATCACCACGATCGAAAATGACGCCGAGACTTTCGCGGTCGGCAGGCAGGTGCATTTCTGTCCGGGACCGGTGGGAGGCGACGAATGGAACACCCCGGGCTACGATCCGACCACGAACCTGATCCTCAGCGGTGCGGTCGACTGGTGCGATACGGTGACTCATCGAGGATGAAAAGAGAATTCAAGGGGTGGCGACCGGGCAGCCATGGACCGGAATCGGGTACCGCAACCCGCTCAATATGTTCGGCAAGGAATCCAAAACGGACGGGTACTGGGCTGGATGGGTCTACGCCACCGACGCCGACACCGGAGTCTGGAAGTGGCGCGCCAAATCCAACTACCCCATCGTCGGCGCCATCACCCCGACGGCCGGAGGCGTCGTGTTCTTCGGCGATCTCGGCGGCAACTTCTATGCGCTCGATTCTTCCACCGGCCAAAAACTCTGGAGCCAGGTGCTCGGCGAGGCCGGCGGCGGCATCGGCGGCGGTGTGATCAGCTATGCCGTGGACGGCGCGCAGAAAATTGCCGTTGCTGCCGGGTTCACCATGGTTGCCTGGCCGACGAAGCCCGAGCACGCCAGGGTCGTCATACTCGGCCTCGACAGCGCCAAAGCGGCACAATGAGCGGCTTTGATCGGGGCAACGAGATCACTCCGGAGGCAAAGCCATGTCGTTCATGAGCGATCTTCTCGAAAAGCCCGCTAACTTATCCGCCGCGTCGAAGTACACGGCGATGAATGGCTTCATCTATCTGGGGGCCGGCGCTTTGCTCATTGTTTGGCCGGGTGCGGTGCAGGCGCTCCTGATGGATCCGCCTTTCGTCGGACACGAGGAAGCGCTCTTCCGTGTGGTCGGTATGGCGGTTGCGGTCATCGGCTGGCTCTATTTGTTCGGCGGCCGATCCGGCGCGCCGCAATTCGGCCCCGCTTCCGTGCTCGACCGACTGATACTCGTTCCTGCCGTGCTCGTGCCCCTCGTGATCGCGGGAATATTTCCTCATACGCTGCTGGCGTTTGCGCTTCTCGACCCAGGGCTCGCCATCGGTGCCTTGGTGATTCGAAGTCGCAAGGCGTGAGCGGACCGTTCCGGTATCGGTAGGCGTGATCGGGCCGCTACGTATACCGGTCGTGAGACTTGCCGCGAAACGACGCGGTAGACACTGAAGGTATAAATGACGATGATCGGCAGCGCCACGATCCCGCAGTAGAAGAAGAACTGCAGTGACGCATCGGGCGATGCGGCGTTGGCAACCGTGACCGTGTAGGGAATCATGAAGGGCCAGAACATCACGCCGAGCGTGAGGTAGGCGGCGATGAAGAATAGCACCGTCAGCGCCACCGGCACGCCGTCGCGCCGCGCGCGCGCACCGGCCACGGCGCCGAGCAGCGCGATGATGGCGAGGATGGGGAAGATGTGTCCCCAGCCGCGCGCCCGCAGATTGCTCTGCGCGATGGCGCCTGCATCGAACGTCACCGATACGGCGAAAGCCAGGCCCAGCACGACCAAGACGGCGACCGCCAGCCGCGGTATCCGCGCATAGGCCCAGTCCCGCAGCACCCCTTGACTCTTGAAGACGATCCAACCCGCACCGAGCAGCGCGTAGCCGAGCACCATGCCGATGCCCGTCAAGATCGGGAACGGGTGCACCCATTCGAATGCACTGCCGGCGTACTGCCCGTCGATGACCGGAATTCCCCTCATCAACGCGCCCACCGCGGCGCCCTGCACGAAGGCGATCACGGTGGAACCCAGGAAGAAGCCCCGGTCCCACAGCCACAGCATTTGCTTGGCTCGCCCGCGAAACTCGAACGCGATGCCGCGAAAGATCAGCCCAATCAGCAGCAGCAGCACCGGAATATAGAACGCGCCGAGAAATACCGCGTAGACCACGGGGAACGCCGCAAACAGGCTCGCGCCGATGACGATCAGCCACGTCTGGTTGCCATCCCAAAACGGCGCGATGGTGTTGAGCATCTCCTGGCGGTGCTCCTCGGCGCGCGTGGTCCCGAACAGGATACCGACGCCGATATCAAATCCATCCAGAATGACGTAGATGAGAATCGAGGCGGCGATCACGCCGGCCCAGAACACGGAGAGGTTGGTCGGCTCCATGGCTCAGCTCTTGGCCGGTAGCTGGCTGCCCGTTGCGCTGGCGGCATCATCGGCGAAAGCCAGGGGCCGATTGGGCGTCGCGCCCGGGATCGCCATTGCTGCGACGGTCGGCCCGGCGCGCAGCAGCTTGAAAATGTAATAAAAGCCGAACGAAATGAACAAGGCATACACCACGACATACCCGACCAGCGAGAGCAGCACATCACCGGTGTGGAGCGAGGGTGTTATCGCCTCCTTGGTGCGCAAGAGTCCGTAGACGACCCAAGGCTGGCGCCCGACTTCGGCGGTAAACCAGCCCGTCAAGATGGCGATGAAGCCGGTCGGGAACGATAGAAACACGATCCAAAGAAACCAGCGCGTCGTCTCGAGCCGGCCGCTCAATCGCAAGAGATTCCCAAACCAGGAGACCGCCAGCATGAGCAGTCCCATGCCGGCCATCACGCGAAAGCCGAAGAACGGGATCACGACCGGCGGCCGGTCCTCCCGCGGGAACGATTCCAGCCCGACCTCGGGTGCGGTCCAGTTGCCCGACGCGATCATGCTGCCGAGCTTGGGGACCGAGATCGCGTAGAGATTCCGCTCTTGCTCGGGATCGGGAATCGCGATCAGGGTTTCGGAGGCGGGCTGTTCGTTGTGCCAACGCGCCTCGATCGCCGCGAATTTCGCCGGCTGATGCTTGAGCACATACTCGCCCGTCAGATGGCCGAAAAAGAGCTGGATCGGAATGATCACCGCAACCAATCCCAGCCCCCAATTCAACATCACCCGCGCCTCGGCGCGATGGATGGCGCGCAGCGTGTACCAGGCGCCGCTTCCGGCCACGCACATGCCGGTCGTCAGGAACGCGGCGAGCAGCATATGCGGCCAGCGCACCATCATGACCGGACCCGTGGTGATTACCCACCAGTCGGCGGGGATGATCTTGCCGTCGACCATGGTGTGGCCGACGGGAACCTGCATCCAGCTGTTGTTGACGAGGATCCAGAACGAGGAAAACATCGTGCCCAGCGAGACCATGGCGCAGGCAAAGAGATAGAAGCGCGGCGAAACGCGGTTGCGCCCGAGGAGCATGACGCCGAAGAACGTCGACTCCAGCATGAAGGCGGTGAACGCTTCGTAGCCCAGCAGCGGTCCTTGTATCGAACCCGTCTTCTGCGCCAGCACCCCCCAGTTGGTGCCGAATTGGAACGCCATCACGACGCCGGTCACGACGCCCATGCCGAAGGACAGCGCAAATACCTTCAGCCAGAAGTCAAAGACGCGCCGGTAGATCTCGTTGCCGGTGGCCAGGCGCGCCCCCTCGATCGTCGCGAGCCAGGCCGCCAAGCCCAGCGTGAACGCCGGAAAGATGATGTGGAAGCTGACGACGAACGCAAATTGAATGCGCGAAAGAATGAGGGGATCGAGTTCCATGGATCGACCAGGCTTAGCGCCACATCTCGATTTCTCCGTTTGTCGCCCGGATCTCGATGGTCGCGAGAGTCGCCGTTATTCTTCTATGGATGAGAATCTATCCCGACGCCGTTCGACTCTGCCATTGGACCTTGATCCATCAGGCCGACACATCAAGCAGCCTCATTTGCCAGACCTGCTCTAGCTGCTGCGCCGCTGCAATGACAGCAGCAGCAAGGCCGCCGCCAGGATGAAGTAGGCCAGACAGAACTGCGTCGCCACCACGCGGGCGGTGCCCTCGAGCTGCCACAGCGCGTAGGCACTGCCGTCGGTGCGCACCGAGTGGATGATCCCGAAGTAGGCGAGCGCGCCGGCCGCGATGAGATACCAGGCGGCCGCGCGCAGCCTGCGCTCCGTCAATTCGACCATGAAGGCCCCCCACAAGGTCGCGGTGACGATGAATCCATTGCCGAGGGCGAGGATGACCGCAAGGGTGGGCAATCCCTCTCCCGACACCGTGAGCAATTGCGCGAGCCGCGCCGCCGGCATGAACTCAGGCTTGCTCAACTCAATCCACACGAGCCGCGCGATCGAGGGAAAAAAACTGAGCGCGACGGCCGGCGCATGACGCAGCGGCACCGCCTGGAATGCCTGCACCGTAATGTCCAGCGCCACGAATACCAAGACCGGCGCGAGCACCGCGAGCGGTATCAGCTCGATCAGATTCGACAGAAACCCGAGCATCCCGCCCACGCCGATGAACAATACCGGTGAGCAGCGTATAGCCGGCGCGGGCGCCCATCTGCTTGTACGCGCGATGGCCGATGTAGGGGGTGGTTTGCGCGACGCCTCCCAATAAACCCGCGGCGAGCGTCGCCGCCGCTTCGCCCAGCAAGATGCTGCGCACATCGTAGTCATCGCCGGCGACTCGGGCGCTCTCGGCATTGTTGACGCCGCCCACCACGGTCAGCAGCGCGAACGGCAGCAGCAGTGGCAGATAGTCCACCGCCGCCGCGAAGCCGCGCAGAATGCCGATGTCCGGATGCGGCAGCGCGAGACGCAGCGTCGGAAGCATCGGCGCCTTGATCGCCATGCCCGCCAATCCCAAGCCGCCCAAAAGATAGTACGCCAAGGTACCGACGATGACCGCAAACAAGACGCCCGGCATATGGGCGGGAACCCGGCCCTTTGCGACCAACGCGTAGAGCACAAGACCGAGGGTGAGCATTCCGATGATCGGAGATCCGCAGTATCTCGACCACGGGCAGGAACCCGATCAGCATCAAGGCGATTCCCGCGAGCGAGCCCAAAAGTCCCGCCTGGGGTATGACGCGCTGCACGCGCCTGCCGGCAAACGCCAGCGCGAGTTTCATCGCACCCATGATCGCGGTGGCCGCCATGCCGAGATACCAGGTCTCGAGTCCCGCGGCCGATCGGCGAGAGTCCCGCCGCGCGAAACTTTCGCAAACGCCGGACCCAGCACCAAGCAGCGCCATGCCGATGGTCGAGGGGGTATCGAGACCGAACGGCATCGCCGTGACATCGGAGCGCCCGGTGCGGCGCGCCAAGCGCACGGCCAGCCAGGTGTAGGCGAGATCGCCGATCAATACACCGAGCGCAGTCCCGGGAAACATCCGTCCGAACACGATCTCTGCCGGGACCCCGAAGCCGCCGATGAGCACCGCCGCGAGCAACGCGAGCACCGATAAATTGTCGACGAGGAGACCTAAAAATCCGTTGACGTCGCCGCCGCCGATGCGCAAGCTTGCGCCGACACGCAAGTCTCCGGCGCGCCCGCTTCCCCCGGCGGCCATCTACGAGTGTGCCCGCCGGCGCACCTACACGCCCAGATTCAACAAGGTCGCGTTGCCGCCGGTGGCCGTGGTATTCACCGTCAAGGTTCGCTCGTTGGCGAAGCGCGTGAGGTAATGCGGCCCGCCGGCCTTGGGGCCCGTGCCGGACAGTCCGTTGCCGCCGAAGGGCTGCACGCCGACCACCGCGCCGATCATGTTGCGGTTGACATAGGTGTTGCCGATGGAGGTGCCCTCGAACACCTGGCGCCAAAAGGATTCCAGGCGCGTTTGTACGCCGAGCGTCAAGCCGTAGTGGGTGTCGCGAATGGCGGCGAGCACCTTCGCGATGTCGCCCGATCGATAGCGCACCACGTGCAGGATCGGCCCGAATTCCTCGCGCTCGAGCTGCGCCGCACGCTCAAGTTCGATGAGGTGCGGGGCGACGAAGCTGCCGTGCGAGTGCGACTCGTTAAGGTCGCACGCCTTGACGATGCGCGCTTCGTGGCGCATGCGCTCGATGTGCCGGTTCAAGCCATCCCGGGCCGCAGCCGTGATGACCGGGCCCACGTCGGTCGCGAACTGGGCCGGATCGCCGATGATCAGCTCGTCCATGGCGCCCGCGATCATCTCCAGAATCGTGTCGGCGATCTCCTCCTGCAGAAACAAGAGCCGCAGCGCCGAGCAGCGTTGGCCCGCACTCATGAAAGCGGAACTCACCACATCGTCGACCACTTGCTCCGGCAGAGCGGTCGAATCGACCATCATGGCGTTCAAGCCGCCGGTCTCGGCGATCAGCGGCACGATGGCGCCGCCGCGCGCGGCCAGCAGGCGGTTGATGGTAAGAGCAGTCTCCGTCGATCCGGTCATGGCGACTCCGGCGAGCGCGCCCTGTGACAACGCGATTTCGCCGAAGACTCGTCCCGGCGCGGGAACGAGTTGCACGGCCTCAGGCGGAATCCCCGCCTCGTGCAGCAGCCGCACGAAGCGCGCGGCGATCAACGGGGTCGGCTCGGCCGGCTTGGCGACCACGCCGTTGCCGGCCGCGAGCGCCGCCGTCACCTGTCCCGCAAAAATCGCCAGCGGGAAATTCCACGGGCTGATGCAGGCGAATACGCCGCGGCCCTGCAGCGACAGTTCGTTCAGCTCGCCGGTTGGGCCCTCGAGGCGCGTGGCGTTCGCGAAGTCGTCGCGCGCGCGCAGCGCATAGTAGCGGCAGAAGTCCACGGCCTCGCGCACCTCGGCAATCGCATCCGGCAGCGTCTTGCCGGCTTCGCGCACCAGCAAGTCGTAGAAATCCACGCGCGTTTGCTCGAGCAGATCCGCGGCCCGGTCGAGGCAATCCGCCCGCGCCGCACCGCCCCGATCGTTCCACGAGCGTTGCGCGCCGCTCGCGGCCTCGAACGCGGAGGCAATCTCGGCCGGCGTCGCGTCGCGCGAATTGCCGACCTGGTCGCGGCGGTCCGCCGGATTGGTGATCGGGCGCCGGCTGCCCGACACCAATACGCCGTTGATGAGGGGCCCCGCCACGTGCTCCGACGAGCGACGGCTCGCGATCCCTGAGCGCAGCGATTCGAGGACCTGCGGATTGCCGATATCGACACCTGCGGAATTGCGCCGGTCGGCATACAGCGCCGCCGGAAGCGGCAGCCGCGGATGGGGATAGGACTCCAGGCGCTCGAGCTCGGAAATCGGATCGCGGACGATCTCCGCCACCGGCACTTGCTCATCCATGAAGCGGTTCACGAACGAGGTATTGGCGCCGTTCTCGAGGAGCCGCCGCACCAGGTAGGCGAGCAAATCCTTGTGCTCGCCCGACGGGCGCGTACACACGCACCTGCGGGAAACCCGGCCACCTGCCGCGCCGCTTCCGCGTATAGAAGCCGTCCCATGCCGTGCAGCCGCTGAAACTCATAGACCGCGCCTGGCGGAGCCAATTCCAAGATCGAGGCGATGCTGTGCGCGTTGTGTGTCGCGAACTGCGGGCAGGAGCACATCGGCATGCTGGAACAGCCGTCCCGCGCAGGCCAGGTATGAGACGTCGGTGGTGACCTTGCGCGTGTAGACCGGATAACCCTCCAGCCCGCGCTCCTGGCCGCGTTTGATTTCACTGTCCCAATAAGCGCCCTTGACCAGCCGTACCGCCAAGCGCCGGCCGTTCGAGCGTGCGATCGCGGCCACCCACTCGATGACATCCAGCGCGCGTTTGCGAATACGCCTGCACCGCAAGGCCCAACCCCGGCCATTCGCGGGTGGCCGAATCGCCGGCGAGCGCCTCGATCACATCCAGCGAAAGATCCAAGCGGTCCGCCTCTTCCGCATCGATGGTGAGCTGTATGCCGTACTTCGCCGCACGCCGCGCCAAATCGCGCACCCTCGGCACCAAGCGCTGCATGACGCGGCCCTGCTGCAGCAGCGAATAGCGCGGCTCCAGAGCCGACAGCTTGATGGAAATGCTCGAGCGCTGGTGCGCGCTGCGTCCCGGGCCCGCGGCGCCGATGACATCGATGGCGTGTTCATACGATCGGTAGGTAACGCTCGGCATCCGCGAGCGTACGCGCGCCCTCGCCCAGCATGTCGAACGAGCATAGGGCCACCTCGGGCTCGCGCGCGCTGCGCGAGAGCGCCTCCTCGATGCTGCGCCCTACGACGAATTCACCGCCGATGATGCGCATCGCACGGCGCACGGCGAGCCTCACCAGCGGCTCACCCGCCTTGCGCCCGAATTTGCGGATCCACGCTGCGGCGTCGTTCTTGATGGCGGGATCGAGTTCCAGCATGCCCCCGGTCAGCATCAGGCCCCAGGTCGATGCGTTGACGAACAGCGACTCGGATTTCCCAGCATGCGCCGACCAGTCGCCGGTGGCGAGCTGCTCGGCAATCAGCCGGTCGGCGGTCGCATCGTCGGGAATCCGCAGCAGCGCTTCGGCGATGCACATGAGGGCGATGCCCTCCTGATTCGACAAGCCGAACTCTTGCAGGAAGGCATCCAAAAAGGGCCGCTCGTCGCGGCGCGCACGCGCACCTTCGACCAGCGCCCGGCCGACGGCCACGGCCCGGTGGCGGGCGCCGCCGGTCAGTTCCAGCGCATGCAGCAAGCGCTCGACCGCCTGATCCTCCGGCCACAATCCATGCTCCCGGGCCGCGCTGCGCAGCAGGCCCGGTGCTGGTCCGACTGGAGAATCATTCAAGCTGGCGGCCATAGGCGAGCGTCCTTTGGAAATTGAGCCCATCGCGGCCCTTCGTTGGCCCTTCGTTTGGGCAATAGTATCGACAAGGTCGGTCGCGAACACCAGCGGTCGCCCCGGCACGAATCTATCTATAGGATTCCAAAGCGCTTGCGCGCCGCGCCGAACGCATCGTGCACCCGCGCGGGCGGAGTTCCGCCTGCCGGCTGGCGCATGAGCGTGCTCTTGCCGAACAGCGATTCGACCAGATCGACTGCGAGCGCCGCGGTCTTGTTGCGCACGTCCAGAGCAGGATTCAGCTCCGTGATATCGAGCGAGTCCATGCGTCCCGTGTCGGCGATCATCTCCATGCACAGCTGCGCCTCGCGATAGGACATTCCGCCGGCGACCGTGGTGCCGACGCCGGGCGCGATTTCCGGGTCGAGAAAATCCACGTCGAAACTGACGTGCAAGTGCGCCTCCGGGTGCATATCCGCGAGCGCGAGTTCCATCGCTTTTCTCACGCCCATCTCGTCGATATAGCGCATGTCGAACACCGTGAGCTGCTGCTCGTGCACGAACCGGCGCTCGCCCGGATCGACGCTGCGAATCCCGACCTGGCGCACCCACTGCGGTCTGATGGCGGGCGAGACGCCGCCGATCCGCACCAGCTCGCCCGGACCGAACCCGCACAACACCGAGACCGGCATGCCGTGCAATGAGCCGCTCGGGCTCAATTCGCGCGTGTTGAAATCGGCGTGCGCATCCAGCCAGATGATCCGCAGCGGCCGCCCGGCCTCGCGGCAATGACGAGCCACGGCCGAAACCGAGCCGATGCTCAGGCTATGATCGCCGCCCAATAGAATCGGCAGCCGATTCAAGCCGAGCTCCCGGTACACGGCGCCGTGCACTTCGCGATTCCAAGCCGCCACTTCGGCGAGATTGCGATACCCGTCCTGCGGCGGCAGGCCGGGATTCGGCGGCCCGCTCACGTTGCCGCAATCGATGACCTGCAGGCCGCAGCCCGTCAGCGCGCCGTGCAGTCCGGCGACGCGCAGCGCTTCGGGACCCATGGACGCGCCGCGATGGCTGGCGCCCACATCCGTGGGCGCGCCGATGAGGCTCGCGGTGCGGGAAGCGGGCGTGCTCACGCCAAGGTCTCCTCGTTGGCGAGCGGTTGGGTGTAGCGCGGCTGGCCGGTGCGCCGCCGATTGACCTGCCGTCCATCGGCACGCGGTCGTTCGGTGCCGGGGGCCGCGTGCGTCGGGCCGGACTCCCGGTGCACCAATCCGCCGAATAAGTCCTTCGGATCGCCGAGCGCGGGTATGAGATCGATGACATCCACGCCGCCGAACTCGCGGTTCAGGCGGTGCAAATAGCGCAGCGAGGAGAAATCGTTCAGCGCGAAGCCGACCGAATCGAAGATCGAGATCTCGCGCGCATCGATCCGCCCGGGCTTAATTCGGCACAGCACATCGGCGAGCTCGGTCACTCTGACCGATGGCGTCGAGCTGCTGAATCTCGCCTTCGATGCGCGCTTGAGGTTCGAACTCGACCACGATGCGAGCGTCCCTACGGCGCAGGATATCCCCGTGCAATTCGGTCTTCCCGGGGCAATCGCCGCCCACGGCGTTCAAGTGCATTCCCGGTTCGATCATGTCCGGCGTCAAGAATGAGCGCGTTGCGCTTATCCGCGGTCACCGTGGTGACGATGTCGGCGCCGCGCACCGCCTCGGCCGTGCCGGCACAGACCCGGATATCCAAGCCCGGCATCGACAAGGCCTCGAGATTGCGCTTGAGCTTGGCGGTGGCCTCGGGATCGGTGTCGTAGAGCCGCAATTCGCGCACTTCCAGCATGTGGTGAAACGCGATGGCCTGAAACTCGCTCTGCGCGCCGTTGCCGATGAGCGCCATGGATCGGCTGTTCGGCGCGCGCCATGTGGCGCGCCGCCAGGGCGGATATCGCCGCCGTGCGCAGCGCCGTGACGAAGGTCATCTCCGAGAGCAGCAGCGGGTAGCCGGTTGCCACGTCGGCCAGGACGCCGAACGCGGTGACGGTCAGGAGACCCTCGGCCGTGTTCTTCGGATGACCGTTGACATACTTGAACGAATAGAGCCGTCCGTCGCTGGTCGGCATCAGTTCGATCACGCCGACCGCGGAATGGCTGGCATGGCGCGCCGACTTGTCGAATTCGCTCCAGCGCCGGTAGTCCGCGTCGATTTCACCGGCCAACGCTTCCATGAATGGGGCGACGCCCACCTTGGACACCAACTCGCGTATCCGCTCCGTTCCGATGTAATTCACCATGATGTTCTCGCTGCTTGAGTGTTCGGTTCCAAATCCGCCTTACGAATCCGCCTTTCAGCTAGTTTCCCGCCGGCCGGCGCTAGTTAATAGCCAGAAAGATGATCAAAATGCGTGTATAATTGATCAATTTGTATAATGCGTCTGACGTTTTGTATCCCATGCTTCGCGACCTTGGGAGTAACCAACCGTGGATAACACCGATCGACAACTGCTCTCCCTATTGCGCGACAACGCGCGAATGTCGGTGGCTGCGATGGCCAAGGCGCTCGGGGTGGCGCGCGGCACGGTGCAGAACCGCTTGGCCCGTCTCGAAGCCGATGGCGTGATCGTCGGCTACACCGTTCGACTCAAGCGCGAGGCCGATGATCAGCGGATCCGCGCCTTGATGACCGTCGCGGTCGAAGGCAATCGAACGGACGAGGTACTGAAAGCGTTGCGGGGCGACCCGGCGGTCTGCGCCTTGCATACCACCAACGGACGGTGGGATATCGTTGCCGAACTGCGCACCGATAGTCTCGAAGCGGTCGATCGCGTCTTGGGACGCATCCGCCAAATCGACGGGATTTCCACCACCGAGACCAGCCTATTGCTCTCCACGCACAAGTATTAGCTCGCACGCTTTACGCGCGCATGCCGGCAGGGGCAGGGCCGCTCGGATCTTAAGTGTCGAGCAGTGTCGCCAAGAACACCAAGCCCGCCGTGGAGACATTGCTCGGCATGAGCGTGCCGGCCTGCCCGGTCGAATGTGAAATCACCGCCAGATCCCACGGCTCGAGTGCTGCCGCTGCGGCGCCGGCGTGCACCACGAGCGCGGCGTCGATGGGGAAGATCACCGTCGTCCGGCCTGGCGCCGCCGGCAATGCGAGCGGCTCGTGCAGGTGCACTACCTGCGCGTGCGCGCCGCGCAGCGACTTGGCCACCATCAAATTCAAATCCACACAGGGTCCGTCGAGCAGCTCGCACTGGGTCACGAGGGCCCCATCGAACTGCGCCACATCGCCGACATCGCGCAATAGGCGCTCCTCGCCGTTCGAGAATTTCAAGGCGACTCCCCCGCCTCGGAGTAACACCATGATGCGGTTGTAGGCGGCGAAATCAGAAAAGGGTCCTGGTTGATCGATGTGCGCGACGCTGATGCGCCAGCGGAAGGGATCGCCCCTCTCCGGCATGCGGATCGCTTCGCGAGTGATGCCGCCGCCGTTTTTCCAGGGCGTCGATCTGAACTCGGACTGTCGGATGATTTGCATGACTTAAAAATACGTCGAACTCAATCGGCCGGAGTGGAAGAAATCGCCGCTTCGCAGCCGGCTGGCGCGTCGCCGCCGGCTGCTGCGGAGCTGGTAAACTCACCCCGCGCGCTGCGCGAGCCGGGTTGCCCTATCCCGGCGCTGAAGGCGGCGCGCGCGCATTAAACAGCGTCTTGGTGCTCAATCGTGTTGTCCACGACTATTCCAGGTGCTTCGCCAGGAACTTCATCGTCCGGTCCCACGCGAGCTGCGCGGCCACCGCATCGTGCTTCAGGTACGGCAAATGCTTCGAGTCCGCGGTCTCGTTGGCGAAGGCATGCTTTGCGTGGTATCGGTGAAATTCGAAGGCGACCTTCGCATCGCGCAACTTCTTCTCCAGCACGTCGACCTTCGCGATCGGAAACACCCCATCCTCGGTCGCCCAATGGCCCATCAGCGGCGCGCGGATCCGGGTCGCGTCGACATAATCCAGCGGCGGGAAGCCGTACCATACGACTGCGGCGTCCGCCTCCGGCACATTCACCGCCGCCAGCAATGTGAGCGCGCCGCCCATGCAAAAACCGGTGACGCCCACCTTGGCGCTGCCCGAGTCCTTCAGGTACCGCACGGCGCCGCGCACGTCCTGGCCGGCGGCCGCCGCAAAATCCAGACCCTTCATCAGATGTTCGGCCTCGTTCGCCTCGAGCGCGAGCTTGCCGCGATAAAGATCCGGTACCAGGGCCCGGTATCCGGCTGCCGCGAGCTTGTCGGCGACGCCCCGAATCTGATCGTTGAGTCCCCACCACTCCTGGATCACGACAATACCCGGCGCGCGTTCGCCGCGCTCTCCCTCGGCGAGGTAGCCGTTCACGCTCCCGCCGTCCGGGCGTTGATAGCTGACTGTCTTACCCATGCGCGTCCCCCCGTATGTCAGTCCAAAACCTCATATTCACTCTTCACCAATCCGCTTGGATAACTCGTCGTGAGAACGTGACGAAGCTGCACGTCGTGAGGAAGCGAGCCGAATAGCGGAATGCCTTCACCAACAAGCACCGGAACGCGCGTGACGATGAGGCGCTGGATCATTCGTGCGCGCAGGAAGCGTTGCACGGTGATGCCGCCATCGATATAGGCATGCCGGGCTCCGCCGGCCGCAAGGCGATCCGTGATCTCAGCGGGAGAGCCGGACATATGCTCAATCGTCGCACCTTGAACATTAGAGACGTCGATGGCGCGGCTACTCAGAACAACAACGCGCTTTTCAGCATACGGCCATCTTTCGAAGGTCAGCACCTTTTCAAAGGTATTTCGTCCAATTACCAATACGTCTACGCTCGAGATGAACTCATCGTAGCCGTGCGGCTCACCCCCGCCTTCAGGAAGAAAGTCAAAATCGCCATTGCGTCGAGCGATAAAGCCATCAACGCTTGTACCTACGAAGACGGACGCCCTCATATCACAATCCTCGACTCACTGACTCACGGGCATATTGGACCGGTGCTTTGCGCCAGGCAATTCAACTCGGCAGTCGGCTGAAGTTGGTTGATCCGAGACGAACTCTCGTGCGGCGAATCCCATTGCCCCGCTGATTCTCATTTGGCATGGGCAGGTGGTGTCCGGATCTCGCTCTGCCCGATTGACCTCACGTAGCGGGCACCCGGGTTTACCGGTAATCCCGGGCTTCCTCGGGATCGAGTGTCGCGGCTTCAATCGCATCGGGCGTCGCTCGATGTCCCGTCACCTTCTCGATGTGAATGCGGTAGAAGAGCGGTACGCGCTCTTCGCGCTTCTCACCGGCGGCGCAAGCCGTCTGCCACCACCTCTCGCGCTTCTGCAAAACTTCGAGAGCGTGCGCCCGCGCATGCCCATATTCCGCCGTATCCGGCAACTCCTCGTAGCGGCCGAATACAACGACGCTCATCCATTGGTAGTGATTCGTCCTTTCGTCGATCTCCAGACAGATGAGCGGATTCGCCCGCATCCACTCGATCTTTTGCCCCACCGTTGTGATTCCGTAGAGGTACTTGCCGTCGTACGAGAAATAGATTGGAACAATGTACGGCTGATCACCGCGCACGCACGCCAACCTGCCGAAATCCGTCTGCCCGAGCGCGATGCGGCATTCGTCCCCGGTCATCTCGTGAATTAGCATCGCAAACCCTCCCGGTGAGCATGCCCTCCATTATGACCAATCTATTCCGCGGCGGGAACAAAGGAATCCGCACGTCCACGAGCACATGAACATGCTGGGCCGTTACTCCTTCGCTGTCCCGAATCAGTCGCCCGTGGCGAGCAAGACAGGAGTTTTGCCCGCAGCGTACCTGCACGGATTTACAGCGGCCCGGAACGTGATATCGAGATCGCACTTACGCTATCTTAGATATGGTCACGCCCCCGCCGAGTTGCTATTGGCCGCATCCATAGTCAAGCGCCGCCGATAGATAAGAAATACGATCGCTCCGACGGGTAATGAGACCGACACCATCCATGGGCCATACAGTGCTGCAACCGCCGACGCACTGAACAGCTGTGCGGCCAGAGCGGCAATTCCCCACTGCCCGGTGGTCCAATTCACCGACAATTTGCCGAATCCAAGGAGAATAAAGAGTATCCACGGCCATTTCCGCCGCTTCATTTTCGTTTTGGCGCAGACCACCAACACCGCAAGCGTAAAAAGAGCCGCCGTGACCGCCGATGCCAACACACCGTATTGCATGGCGTTCTTGCCCGACAGTGTGAACCGATTCTGGGATTCGAGCGAGGTGGCTTCCGGTTGTATATGAAGTCCCACAACCGTCGTCTCCCCGTTCTTCGTCATCATTGCGACATTCGCCAACACGAACCGATCGTGAAACTGATATTCGTAGATTAAATTGACCGTCGCCCCGTTCGGCGTCGAGGTATACCGATGCGCGCCAACTAACGTCACTGATACCGGCGGATCCGATGGAATCAACGCCGCCATCTCCGTCAGCGCACTCTCGAGCGAAGCACTCGTGAGGCCCGGGGCTACCGCTTGCTCGATCTCGGCAAAATTGTGACTACGCAACTGATCGATGTACTGCTTAGCGGTCGCCTGCTCCTCCGGAGATGTGAATTTCTGCAGCATCTTCTCCTGGCTGCACGCCGCCAGCAAACTGAAGGTAACTAGACACCCGAACCGCCTCCATGCACTTCGGCCATCGACAGGTCTGGTCTTTGCGAAGATGCCGCATGCTCTGCGACCCATCATTTTTCTCCCATAGATTTCCTATATTCAACCACGACTGCGCAAAACCCGGGCCGCGGCCGCCGATGCGCCAACGCGAGAATCCGAAGCGTACAGCCCTCGACACAATAAATCAGAACAGACGGAAAACGCGCGAGCGGAAAGCGGCGACGCCGCTCGTCAAAGGGGTTCTCCGATATTCGGGGTCTCGCACAGCAAGTGCACGATGGACCGGACTTCGATGAGTGGTTCATGACCGAGCCCCGCGCCCCGCTCCTCCCCGACTTTAATCGCCCACGCTAATTCTTCTATCGCCGCCGCATGAAACCGGGGCGTCATTTCTTGAGCGTGGCCTCAAGCCTCTGAACGATCTCGTCGGCTGCAACGGATCTCACCTACACGGCATCCAACTCCAGATCCCGACGCTGCGCCTCCGTCATGAGTTGTCGCCGGAGAAAAAAGGGCCCCGGACTCTCGCGAATCCCGGGCCCGATTTTTTTCTAAGCAATGACCATTTTAAGGCACCGCCTATCGCTTACTCGGCTGCCTCCGTATCTCCCGCGGGAACCGCGTCCTCCGACTCGCCTATGCCGCCGCTCACGTCCATGAAGCTGCGCCGGCGGCTGTCATCCGATGCACGACGGCGTCTCGCATGGTACGCAAAGCCGGTACCCGCCGGAATGAGCCGGCCCACGATGACGTTTTCCTTCAAGCCGCGTAAATCGTCCTTGAGGCCGCGTACCGCCGCCTCCGTGAGGACGCGAGTGGTCTCTTGGAACGACGCTGCGGAGATGAACGATTCCGTCGCCAGCGATGCCTTGGTGATGCCGAGCAATAGAGGTTCCCAGGTCGACTGGTGCTTGCCCTCGGTTTTCTGCTTCGCGATGACATCGAGCAGCCGGCCGCGATCCATTTGTTCGCCGCGCAGCAGCGCCGAATCGCCGGTATCCAACACTTCGATCTTGCGCAGCATCTGCCGCACGATGACCTCGATGTGCTTATCGTTGATCTTCACGCCTTGCAAGCGATACACATCCTGGATTTCGCGCACCAGGTAATTGGCCAGCGCCTCCACGCCCTGCAACCGCAGGATGTCGTGGGGATTCGGCTCGCCGTCGGCGATGACTTCGCCCTTCTCCACTTGCTCGCCTTCGAACACGTTGAGATGACGCCACTTCGGAATCAGCTCCTCGTACTTCTCGGTGGCCTCGTTGGTGATGATCAGGCGTCGCTTTCCCTTGGTCTCCTTGCCGAAGCTCACGGTACCGCTGCGCTCGGCCAGAATCGCCGAATCCTTCGGCTTTCTCGCTTCGAACAAGTCCGCGACGCGCGGCAAACCGCCGGTGATGTCGCGGGTCTTGGAGGATTCTTGCGGGATGCGCGCGATGACATCGCCCACCGATACCTTGGAACCATCTTCCAGGCTGACGATGGCGCCCGCGGGCAACGCGTAGACCGCCGGTATGTCGGTATTGGCGAACGTGACCTCTTTGCCCTTGGCATTGGTCAGGCGCACCACCGGGCGCAAATCCTTGCCGCCCGAACCGCGCTGCTTCGGATCCAGCACCACGGTGCTGGTGAGACCGGTGACCTCGTCCACCTGGGTCGTGACGGTGATGCCGTCGACGAAGTCGGAGAACTTGATCATGCCGGCCACTTCCGTGACCACCGGATGAGTATGCGGATCCCAGTTCGCAACCGACTGGCCTGCGCCGACCACGTCGCCATCGTTCACGGTGATGGTCGCGCCGTACGGGATCTTGTAGCGCTCGCGCTCGCGGCCGAATTCATCCACCACACCGAGTTCGCCGGATCGCGACACCGCGACCAGGTGACCCTTCTCATGGTGCACGGTCTTGATGTTGTGCAAGCGTATCGTGCCCTTGGATTTGACCTCGACGCCATTGGCCGCAGCCGCTCGTGAGGCCGCGCCGCCGACGTGGAAAGTGCGCATGGTGAGCTGGGTTCCCGGCTCGCCGATCGACTGCGCCGCGATGACGCCCACCGCCTCGCCGATGTTGATGCGGTGGCCGCGTCCGAGATCGCGCCCATAACATTGGGCGCAGACGCCGTAGCGGGTCTCGCAGGTGATCGGCGAACGAACCATGATCTGATCGACGCCCATATGTTCCAGGAGCTTGACCAACCTTTCGTCGATCAGCACGCCCGACTTGATCAGCACTTCCCCGGTCGCAGCGACCACCACGTCCTCGGAAACCACGCGGCCGAGGACTCTCTCGCCCAAGCCTTCGACCACATCGCCGCCTTCGACGATCGGCGTGATCGACAGCCCGTTCGCCGTTCCGCAATCGATCTCGGTGACCACGAGATCTTGCGCCACATCGACCAAGCGCCGAGTGAGATAACCGGAATTGGCGGTCTTCAATGCGGTGTCGGCCAAGCCCTTGCGCGCGCCGTGAGTCGAGATGAAGTACTGCAGTACGTTCAAGCCTTCGCGGAAATTCGCGGTGATCGGCGTCTCGATGATCGAGCCGTCGGGCTTGGCCATCAAGCCGCGCATGCCGGCCAGCTGGCGAATCTGCGCCGCGGAACCGCGCGCGCCGGAATCCGCCATCATGAAGATGGAATTGAACGACTTCTGGCGGACCTTGTTGCCCTTGGTGTCGGTCACCTCGTCGGTGCCGAGTTTCTCCATCATCGCCTTGGCCACCTGATCGTTGGTGCGCGACCAAATGTCGACCACCTTATTGTAGCGTTCGCCGTTGGTGACCAATCCGGAGGAATATTGCTCCTGGATTTCCTTCACTTCGCGCTCCGCCGTCGCCAAGATCTTGGTCTTCTGCTGCGGGACCACCATGTCGTCCACACCGATCGACACGCCCGCGCGGGTCGCGTAATGAAAGCCGGTGTACATCAGCTGGTCGGCGAATACCACCGTTTCCTTAAGACCCACGGTGCGGTAGCACGCGTTGATCGTCGCGGAAATGGTTTTCTTGGTCATATCCTGGTTGATGGCGTCGAAGGACAGTCCCTTGGGGAGAATCTCGGACAGCAATGCCCGGCCCGCGGTGGTGTCGACGACGCGAGTCCTATGCACCAGCTCCCCTTTGGCGTCGCGAACATATTCGGAAAGACGCACTTTAACCTTCGCCTGCAGGTCGATATTGCGGCTCTCGTAGGCCCGATGCACTTCGGCGACATCGCCGAACGCCATGCCTTCGCCCTTGGCGCCCACGCGCTCGCGCGTCATGTAGTAGAGCCCGAGCACCACGTCCTGAGAGGGAACGATGATCGGGTCGCCGTTGGCCGGCGAGAGGATGTTGTTGGACGACATCATCAGCGCCCGCGCTTCGAGCTGCGCCTCGATGGACAGCGGCACGTGAACGGCCATCTGGTCGCCGTCGAAGTCGGCGTTAAACGCGGTACAGACGAGGGGATGCAGTTGGATCGCCTTGCCCTCGATCAACACCGGTTCGAACGCCTGAATGCCGAGGCGGTGCAACGTCGGTGCACGATTGAGCAGCACCGGATGCTCGCGGATCACCTCTTCGAGGATGTCCCACACCTCCGGACCCTCACGCTCCACCAGGCGCTTCGCCGCCTTGATGGTCGAGGCTTCGCCGCGGATCTGCAGCTTGGAGAAAATGAACGGCTTGAATAATTCCAGCGCCATCTTCTTCGGCAATCCGCACTGATGCAGACGCAGCGTCGGACCCACTACGATCACCGAACGCCCGGAATAATCCACTCGCTTGCCGAGCAGGTTTTGACGGAAACGGCCCTGCTTGCCCTTGATCATGTCCGCCAAGGACTTGAGCGGGCGTTTGTTGGTGCCGGTGATCGCACGGCCGCGGCGGCCGTTGTCGAGCAGCGCATCCACCGCCTCCTGCAGCATGCGCTTTTCGTTGCGCACGATGATGTCCGGCGCGTTGAGCTCCAAGAGCCGGCGCAGGCGGTTGTTGCGATTGATGACGCGTCGATATAGATCGTTCAAATCGGAGGTCGCAAAGCGCCCGCCGTCGAGCGGAACCAGCGGGCGCAGGTCGGGCGGCAGCACCGGCAATACCGTCAGCACCATCCACTCCGGCTTGTTGCCGGACTCCATGAACGCCTCGATGAGCTTCAGGCGCTTCGACAGGCGCTTGATTTTGGTCTCCGAGTTCGTGTTCGCCATTTCCTCGCGAACCTTCACCACTTCCGAGGGCAGATCCATCGACTTCAACAGCTCATGCACCGCTTCGGCGCCCATGCGCGCGTCGAACTCATCGCCGTGCTCTTCGATCGATTCGAGATACATCTCATCGGTGAGTAATTGGCCGCGCTGCAGCGACGTCATGCCCGGATCGACCACTACGAAGGCCTCGAAATACAGCACCCGCTCGATCTCGCGCAGCGTCATGTCGAGCATCAACCCGATGCGCGACGGCAGGGATTTCAAGAACCAGATGTGCGCCGTCGGACTCGCCAACTCGATGTGCCCCATGCGCTCGCGGCGCACCTTGGACTGGGTCACCTCGACGCCGCATTTCTCGCACACGACTCCGCGGTGCTTCAGGCGCTTATACTTGCCGCACAGGCACTCGTAGTCCTTCACCGGACCGAAAATCTTGGCGCAGAACAGCCCGTCGCGCTCCGGCTTGAAGGTGCGGTAGTTGATGGTCTCCGGCTTTTTCACTTCGCCATACGACCAGGAGCGGATCATGTCCGGGGATGCGAGTCCGATCTTGATCGAATCGAAATTCTCGACCGGCACTTGCTGCTTGAACAACTTGAGTAAGTCTTTCATGGATTAGGCCTCGCTCTCGAGTTCTATGTTGATGGCCAGGGAACGAATTTCCTTGACCAGCACATTGAACGATTCCGGCATGCCGGCTTTCATTTCATGGTTCCCGTCGACGATCGCCTTGTACATCTGCGTGCGACCGTTGACGTCGTCGGATTTGACGGTGAGCATCTCTTGCAGCGTGTAAGCGGCGCCGTAGGCCTCGAGCGCCCACACTTCCATCTCGCCGAAGCGCTGTCCGCCGAACTGAGCCTTGCCTCCGAGCGGCTGCTGGGTAACCAGACTGTACGGTCCGGTGGATCGAGCATGCATCTTGTCGTCGACCAAGTGGTTGAGCTTCAACATGTACATGTAGCCCACCGTCACCGGTCTTTCGAATTGCTCGCCCGTGCGCCCGTCGTGCAGAACGGTCTGGCCCGAGGTCGGCAGATCCGCCAGCGAGAGCATGCGTTTGATCTCCTCCTCGCTCGCACCGTCGAACACCGGCGTCGCCATCGGTACGCCGTGGCGCAAGTTGCCGGCCAGTTCGATTACTTCGGCATCGCTCAAGGATTTGATGTCCTCCTTCTGGCCGCCGCTCTCGTTGTACACCGAACTCAAGAATTTGCGGATCTCCGCCGCCGCCTGCTGCGCTTCGAGCATCTTGCCGATCTTGGCGCCGACACCCTTCGCGGCCCAGCCCAAGTGAGTCTCGAGAATCTGCCCGATGTTCATGCGCGACGGCACGCCCAGGGGATTCAGCACGATGTCGACCGGCGTTCCGTCTGCCATGTACGGCATATCTTCCACCGGCACGATGGAGGAAATCACGCCCTTGTTGCCGTGGCGGCCCGCCATCTTGTCGCCCGGCTGCACGCGCCGCTTGACCGCCAGGTAAACCTTGACCGTCTTGAGCACGCCCGGCGCCAAATCATCGCCCGCGGTGATCTTGATCTTCTTCTCGTCGAAGCGTTTCTCGAAGGCTTTGCGCTGGCCCTTGAGGCGCTCGGAGACCGTTTCGAGCCGCGCATTCGCCTCTTCGTCCTTCAGTCGAATCTCGAACCATTGCTCACGCGGCAAGTCCGCGAGATACGCCTCGTCGATGCGCGTACCGGCCTTGAGCTTCTTCGGGCCCGCCTCCGCGGTCTGCCCCTCGATCATGCCGCGCACGCGCTGGAACAAGTCGTCCTCGAGAATGCGTTGCTGATCGGCCAAGTCCTTGCGCACCCGCTCGAGTTCCGCCTTCTCTATCGCCAGGGCTCGCGAGTCCTTCTCCACTCCGTCGCGCGTGAACACGCGCACGTCGATCACGGTGCCGTCCATGCCCGGCGGTACGCGCAGCGAGGTGTCCTTCACGTCGGACGCTTTTTCGCCGAAAATCGCCCGCAGCAGCTTCTCTTCAGGCGTCAGCTGCGTCTCGCCCTTCGGCGTGACTTTGCCGACCAGAATGTCGCCCGCGCGTACTTCCGCGCCGATGAACGCGATCCCCGCTTCATCGAGCTTCGCCAGCGCCGAGTCGCCCACGTTGGGGATGTCGGCGGTGATTTCTTCCGGACCTAGCTTGGTGTCGCGCGCGACACAGGTGAGTTCTTCGATATGGATGGTGGTAAAGCGATCTTCCTCGACCACGCGCTCGGAGATGAGAATCGAGTCCTCGAAGTTGTAGCCGTTCCACGGCATGAAAGCCACCAAGAGATTTTGGCCGAGCGCGAGCTCGCCCAAATGCGTCGACGGTCCATCCGCCAGGACGTCGCCGCGCTTGATCGCATCGCCGGCTTGGACCAGCGGACGCTGGTTGATGCAGGTGTTCTGGTTCGACCGGGTGTACTTGGTGAGCGAATAGATATCGACGCCGGGTTCGCCGGCGGTCGTCTCATTGTCGTTCACCCGCACCACGATGCGCGAGGCGTCGACCGAATCGACGCTGCCACCGCGCCGCGCCACCACGGTCACGCCGGAGTCGATGGCGACTGCCCGCTCCATACCCGTGCCCACCAGCGGCGTTTCCGAGCGCAATGTCGGCACCGCCTGACGTTGCATGTTCGAACCCATGAGCGCGCGGTTGGCATCGTCGTGCTCCAGGAACGGAATCAGGGACGCCGCCACCGAAACGATCTGCTTTGGTGAAACATCCATGAAGTCGATCTTGTCCGGCGTCGACAAGGTGAACTCGTTTTGCGTTCGGCACGAAATCAGGTCGTCGACGAATCCGCCCTTCTCGTTCAAGGTGGCGTTCGCCTGCGCGATGACATACTGGCCTTCCTCGATGGCCGACAGGTAATCGATCTTGTCGGTCACCTTGCCGTTGGATACGCGCCGATACGGCGTCTCCAGGAAGCCGTAATCATTGGTCCGCGCATACACCGCCAGCGAATTGATCAGGCCGATATTCGGCCCTTCCGGCGTCTCGATCGGGCAGACGCGACCGTAATGGGTGGGGTGCACGTCGCGCACTTCGAAACCGGCACGCTCGCGCGTCAACCCGCCTGGGCCCAACGCCGAAACGCGCCGCTTGTGCGTGACTTCGGACAGCGGATTGTTCTGATCCATGAACTGCGAGAGCTGCGAGGATCCGAAGAATTCCTTTACCGCTGCCGCAACCGGCTTCGCGTTGATCATTTCCTGCGGCATGATCGGCTCGCTCTCGGCGATGGTGAGGCGCTCCTTCACGGCGCGCTCGACGCGCACCAGACCGATGCGGAACGCGTTCTCGGCCATTTCCCCGACGCTGCGCACGCGCCGGTTGCCCAGGTGATCGATGTCGTCCACGTGGCCGTTGCCGTTGCGGATGTCGATCAGGGTCTTCATCACCTCGATGATGTCTTCCTTGCTCAGCACCCCGGAGCCCGTGATTTCCTCGCGGCCTACGCGGCGGTTGAACTTCATGCGGCCCACCGGCGACAGATCGTAGCGCTCGCCGTTGAAAAACAAGTTCTGAAACAGGTTCTCGGCCGCATCCTTGGTGGGCGGCTCGCCCGGACGCATCATGCGATAGATTTCCACCAGCGCTTCGAGCCGCGTCTTGGTCGGATCAATGCGAAGTGTGTCCGATATGTACGGGCCCCGGTCCAAATCGTTGACGAACAGGGTCCGAATTTGCGTAATGCCGTTTTCGATAAGCTTCGCGACCGTCGCAACGGTGAGGATCTCGTTGGCTTTGGCCAGGATTTCGCCGGTTTCGGTGTTGACGATGTCGTGCGCCAGGATCTTGCCTTGCAGATACTCGGTCGGTACCGGCAGACGTTTGACCTGCGCCTCTTCCAGATCGCGCACGTGCCGGGCGGTGATGCGCCGGCCTTCCTCGACGATGACCTTCTTGCCGACTCGGATTTCAAAGGACGCGGTCTCACCGCGCAGGCGTTGCGGGATGATTTCGAATTCGATTTCCTTCTTCGACAGGTGGAACACGTTCTTCTCGAAGAATATGTCCAACACCTGCTCTTCGGTATAACCGAGCGCGCGCAGGATGATGGTCACGGGCAGCTTGCGGCGGCGATCGATGCGCGCGAATACGCAATCCTTCGGGTCGAATTCGAAGTCCAACCACGAACCGCGATAGGGAATGATGCGGGCGGAGAACAGCAGCTTGCCCGAGGAATGGGTCTTGCCGCGGTCGTGATCGAAGAACACGCCGGGGCTGCGGTGCAGCTGCGAGACGATGACCCGTTCGGTACCGTTGATGATGAAGGTTCCGTTCTCCGTCATGAGCGGCAATTCGCCGAGGTAGACTTCCTGTTCGCGAACGTCCTTCACGGGCTTCTTGGCGCCGCTGGCCTCCTTGTCGAGCACCACCAGGCGCACCTTGACACGCAGCGGCGCGGCATAGGTCAAGCTGCGCAGCTGGCATTCCTTGACGTCGAATACCGGTTCGCCCAAGCGGTAGCTCACGTACTCGAGCGTGGCGTTGCCGGAATAGCTGGAAATGGGGAACACGCTGTCGAAAGCGGCGTGCAAGCCGATTTCTTCGCGCTTGGATTCGGCAACGTCGGCCTGCAGGAATCGCCGGTACGAATCCAATTGGATTGCCAGCAAATACGGCGTTCCTAGAATGCTCGGACGCTTGCCGAAGTTCTTACGAATGCGCTTCTTTTCGGTGAACGAATAAGCCATGTGCGTGTGTCTCCAGGCGCTAGCGCCTTTACCGGGCGCTTACGCGCCGAATTTAACGGGGTATCCCCAGGCGCTACGCGCCAAATCTAACGGGGTCCCGGGGCCCCCGTTTACTAGCGCTCGCTTCGCGAGCGTGGGATTCGACTCGAAATCAAAGGCGCAACCGATGGTTGCCGCCGATCCGGCAACAACCACCGAGCTGCGCATATCGGCTCTGATCACTACTTGATGGCAGCCTTGGCGCCCGCGTCCTCGAGCTTCTTCTTGATGGCCTCGGCATCGGCTTTCGGAATACCCTCCTTGACCGTCGAAGGAGCCCCTTCAACCAGATCCTTCGCTTCCTTCAATCCGAGTCCGGTGATCTCGCGGATGACCTTGATGACGCCCACCTTGTTGGCGCCGAACTCGGTCATCGTCACCGTGAACTCGGTCTGCGCTTCCGCAGCCGGCGCCGCAGCGGCACCGCCGGGCGCGGCAACCGCCGCTACCGGAGCAGCAGCCGTGACGTTGAACTTCTTCTCCATATCGGAAATCAGCTCGACCACTTCCATGACGGACATCTTGGAAATGGCGTCGAGGATTTCATCTTTAGTAACAGCCATGATTGTCTCCAAATCGTATTAAGGGGCCCTTATGACCCGAATCAGATTAAATTCGTCGTCGTTGCCCACTACGCCGGCGCACCGCTCTTCTCAGCCTGCAATTTTTTCGCCTCAAGAACGGCAGCCAGCGTCCTCACCAACTTGGAATTGGGGGCAGCCAACGTACCAACGAACTTCGAAATCGGCGCCTTGAGCACACCCAAAAGTTGCGACACCGCCTGTGCTCGCGTGGGCAATGAAGCCACGCGATCGATATCCTGGGCCTTGAGCAATTGCCCGCCCAGAGACACGAGGGTCGTCACCAGTTTGTCGTTGTCCTTCGCAAACGCCTTGACGATGCGCGCGGCCGCGCCCGGGTCGTCGTTGGAGAACGCAAGGACAATGGGTCCCTTCAGCGCCGGAGAAATGCACTCGAAAGCGGTGCCGGCAACGGCCTTGCGCGCGAGCGTATTCTTGACGATCCGCACATAGACCCCTTCCTTGCGCGCCTTTGCGCGCAGCGCGGTCATCTGCGTCACGGTCAAGCCACGGTTCTCTGCGCCCACCACGGACATGGCTTTCGCCGCGACCGCGTTGACCTCTGCCACCACGACTTTCTTCTCTTCTAACTTGAGTGCCATCCGGTCCTCCCGGTCAGAAGCGTCACACAAAGGCAAGAGCGCCATCGCTCCTGCCCACCCTTCGAGTACGCCGCCGTACTCGTGCGGTGCGACCTTCACCAGGAAATTCCTGATTCGGGTCCCACCATCTGCGCAGGCGGATCTTTAAGGGCCCCAGTTCTTCAAATGAACCAGGCCCGCCTGCGGTCTTCGACGGTGAGCACATGGAGCCTCGTGGCCTCACGCAACCCTCCATCAATTCTTCCCCTGCGCTTCGCGCAACCTTTCCAGGCGCTTGCGCGCCACATTTCATGCGCTTCGCGCAACATTCAACGGGGTCGATGCGACCCCGTCCGATTAAATTACTAGCCCAGTCCCAAACTGGACTGGTCGACCGTGATGCCCGGACCCATGGTCGAGGACAGCGTCAATTTCTTCAGATAAATGCCCTTCGATGTCGCCGGCTTGATCTTCTGAAGATCCGCCACCAGCGCCAATAGATTTTCCTTGAGCGCGGCCGGCTCGAAGTTCGCGCGCCCGATTTGCGCGTGCACGATTCCGGCCTTGTCGGTGCGATAGCGCACCTGACCGGATTTGGCGTTCTTGACCGCGCCCGCCACGTCGGGAGTCACCGTACCGACTTTCGGATTCGGCATCAGGCCGCGGGGGCCCAAGATCTGGCCGAGCTGACCCACGATGCGCATGGCGTCGGGACTCGCGATCACAACGTCGAAATCGATCTGGCCGGCCTTTACCCTTTCGGCCAGGTCCTCGAAGCCGACGATATCCGCACCGGCGGCTTTCGCCGCATCGACATTCTTACCCTGCGTGAACACCGCCACCCGCACGCTCTTACCGGTGCCGTGCGGCATCACCGTGGAGCCGCGCACTTGTTGGTCCGACTTGGTCGCGTCCACACCGAGATTGACCGACACGTCGACGGACTCATTGAACTTCGCCGTGGCCAATTCTTTGACGAGCTTCAGCGCATCATCGATCGCGTACGATTTGCCGGGAGCCAACTTTTCCTTCCAGGTCTTGGTTCTCTTCACGGTCGCCGCCATTTTAGAGCCCCTCCACGTCAACACCCATGCTGCGCGCGCTGCCGGCGATGGTGCGCACCGCCGCCTCCAGATTACCGGCGGTCAAATCCGGCATCTTCAACTTGGCGATATCCTCGAGCTGCTTGCGCGACACCTTGCCCACCTTGGAGGTATTCGGCGTGGCGCTGCCCTTCGCAACGCCGATCGCCTTGGCGATGAGCACCGAGGCGGGCGGCGTTTTCATGATGAAGGTGAAGCTTCGGTCGCTGTACACCGTGATCACCACCGGGGTCGGCAACCCCTTTTCCAACGACTGGGTCTGCGCGTTGAACGCCTTGCAGAATTCCATGATGTTGACGCCCTGCTGGCCTAACGCGGGACCTACCGGCGGACTTGGGTTCGCCTGGCCCGCAGGAATCTGCAGCTTGATATAGCCAGTAACCTTCTTTGCCATTGTCTAAACTCCTGTGGGTGCAAGCGCTGCTCTTACGAACAGCTCCCCGTGTGTTGTCATGCGCTTCGCGCAACCCTTCAACGGGGCCGATGCGGCCCCGACCGAAAAATATCAACCCTTCTCGACCTGCGAGAAATCCAGCTCCACGGGCGTCGAACGTCCCAGGATCTGCACCGCCACCTGCAGGCGGTTCTTCTCGTAATTCACCGATTCAACGACACCGTTAAAGTCGTTGAACGGACCGTCGGTCACGCGCACCACCTCGCCGGGCTCGAACAGCACCTTCGGCTTCGGTTTGTCGACGCCCTCTTCCACGCGCCGCAGAATCGAATTGGCCTCTTTGTCGGTGATCGCCGCCGGCTTGTCGCTGGTGCCGCCGATGAACCCTAAGACCTTGGGCACCTCTTTGACCAAGTGCCAGGTGTCCTCGTCCATCTCCATCTGCACCAGCACGTAGCCCGGGAAGAATTTGCGGTCGGACTTGCGCTTCTGGCCGTCACGCATTTCCACGACTTCCTCCGTGGGCACCAGAATCTCGCCGAACTTGCTTTCCAAGCCGGCGCGCTTCACCCGGTCCTTGAGCGACTCGGCGACCTTGTGCTCGAAATTCGAGTAGGCGTGAACCACATACCATCGCAGAGACATAAGTGCTCCGAATTCGTCAGGCCGACTGACCGGATAACAGCCGGGTCAGCCACGTGAGACCCCAATCGAGTCCCCAAAAAAACAAGCCCATCACGATGGCGAAAATGAACACCACGTAGGTCGTCTTGATCGTCTCTTCGCGCTCCGGCCACACCACTTTGCGCAACTCGATGCGCGCGGCCACCGCGAACTGGCGAAACTCGCGGCCGTACCAGCTGAACCACATGAGCCCCGCTGCCGCCGCCAATCCCGCGATCACCATCGCAATGCGAATCGCCAGCGCCTGGTCTTCATACCAGTAGTACGCGGCGATCCCCGCGAACAGCGCGAGAATCGACAGCGTGAGGAGCGTCGTATCCTTCGCGGACGCAACCGTGGGTGTCTGAACTTCTGCCATGCTTACTGCTGACCTACGCGCCCGCTCGAACTGGCAGGGCAGGAGGGAATCGAACCCCCAACCTGCGGTTTTGGAGACCGCCGCTCTGCCAATTGAGCTACTGCCCTAGTTAATGCGCTTCGCGCAACCCTTCCAGGCGCTTGCGCGCCACTTTTCAATGCGCTTTCGCGCAACCTTCCAACGGGGCCGAAACGGCCCCGGCCGATAGAATTAAGGTCAAGCGATGACTTTGGCGACGACGCCGGCGCCCACCGTCTTGCCGCCCTCGCGGATCGCAAATCGTAAGCCCTGCTCCATCGCAATCGGCGCGATCAGCTCCACCACAATCTTGATGTTGTCCCCAGGCATCACCATCTCGGTGCCCTCCGGCAACTCCACCGCCCCCGTCACATCGGTCGTGCGAAAGTAAAACTGCGGCCGGTAACCTTTGAAAAACGGCGTGTGCCGACCCCCTTCCTCCTTGGTCAGCACGTACACCTCGGCCTCAAACTTGGTGTGCGGATTGATGCTCCCGGGCTTGCACAACACCTGCCCGCGCTCCACTTCCTCGCGCTTCGTGCCCCTCAATAGCACCCCCACGTTGTCCCCCGCCTGCCCCTCATCCAGGAGCTTGCGAAACATCTCCACCCCCGTGCAGGTCGTCTTCTGCGTCGCACGGATCCCCACTATCTCCACCTCATCGTTCACCTTCACCACCCCGCGCTCGATCCGACCCGTCACCACCGTGCCGCGCCCCGCAATCGAGAATACATCCTCCACCGGCATCAAAAACGCCCCCTCCACCGCCCTCTTCGGCACCGGTATGTACTCATCGAGCGCCTGCACCAGCCTCAACACCGAGGGCACCCCAATCTCGCTCCCCTCCCCCTCCAAAGCCTTCAAGGCCGAGCCCGTGATGATCGGAGTCTTGTCCCCGGGAAACTTGTAAAGCGTCAGCAAATCCCGCACCTCAAGCTCCACCAGCTCCAATAACTCCGCATCATCCACCATGTCCGCTTTGTTCAAATACACCACGATGTAGGGCACCCCGACCTGCCGGGCCAGCAAAATGTGCTCCCGCGTCTGCGGCATCGGCCCGTCCGCCGCCGAGACGACCAAAATCGCCCCGTCCATCTGCGCCGCCCCCGTGATCATGTTCTTCACGTAGTCGGCGTGCCCCGGACAGTCCACGTGCGCGTAGTGGCGCGCCGCACTCTGATACTCCACGTGCGCAGTGGCAATCGTGATCCCGCGCGCACGCTCCTCCGGGGCCTTGTCAATCTGGTCGTAGGCCTTGAACTCCCCGCCAAACTTCTCCGCCATCACCTTCGTTAAAGCCGCCGTCAAAGTCGTCTTCCCATGGTCCACGTGTCCTATCGTCCCCACGTTCACGTGCGGCTTCGTTCGCTCAAACTTCCCCTTCGACACGGCTGTTACCTCATTAAATTAGAAAAAACTGGAGCCCACGAGCGGGATCGAACCGCTGACCTCGTCCTTACCAAGGACGTGCTCTACCAACTGAGCTACGTGGGCCGCATCCACATGGAGCGGGTGATGGGAATCGAACCCACGTGATCAGCTTGGAAGGCTGACGTTCTACCATTGAACTACACCCGCATTCACACACGCCGCAAGCCAATGGCACCGTACCCTCACCCAGCTGGTGGAGGGGGTAGGATTCGAACCTACGAAGGCATAAGCCAGCAGATTTACAGTCTGCCCCCGTTGGCCGCTTGGGTACCCCTCCCTAAAATGAGCCGCGTATTTTGCGGCGCGACTGCCGCAGTGTCAATGTCAACTCAGGCCTAAATTCGTTGGGCGCGGGCCTGCCTGCGCCGGGCGAGTGCCGAGCCGCCACTCATCTATATGGGTAATCCATCGCTCCGGGGCCGAGCGTGAGGCGCGCCATTCGTTCATGGTTTTCGAACTAAATACTATCGTTAGACATATTTTAAAATAGTAGTATATCCCCATGCGCGCACCCAAACATCATTCCCCCCGCAGGCACCCCAGCGGCATCGGCTTGGGCGGACGCGCGTTCGCCATGGGCCGCAAATTGGCCTCCGCCGAATTGCAGCTGTTGATGCTGAGATTGCTCGCGGACGAGCCGCACCACGGCTACCAGATCATCAAGGCCCTGGATGAGCGCTCCAACGGCTTCTACGCGCCGAGCCCCGGGATGGTCTACCCGGCTTTGACCCATCTGGAAGCTCTCGGACATGCGTCGGTGCAGACCGATGCAAATCGCAAGCGCTACCACATCACCGACGCCGGACGGCGGCACTTGGAGGAGCATCGTCCTGCCGCCGACGCGCTGATTGCGCAATTCGAGCGGGTCGCCGACCAGATGGAACGGGTGCGACGTGCACTGAACGCGGAACCGGACGCCAATGAACCCGAGACCCGGCCGCAGCGCCGCGGCTCGAAGGACTTGCTGCGCGCGCGGCGTGATCTCGATTTGGCACTCACCGGCCAATGGGATGGCCCACCCGAAGAACAGCAGCGCATCGTGGAGATTCTGCAACGCGCCGCCGCCGACATTGCCGCCAAGGAACCGGCCGCTAAGGCGCGCGGGCTCTGAACCTGCGCGCGTCAATCGATGCGCAGATCGAGCTCCATGTAGAGCGCATCGGGCGAGGGGTTGCGATAATAGGCGGCGATCTCGTGAAACCCCAACGATCGGTACAAATTGCGGGCTGGAATCATCTCGACGAGAGTGTCCAGCACCATGCGCGCGTACCCGAGCGCGCGCGCCCTTGCAACCAAGCATGTCGCGATGTCACGGCCGAGTGCCCCGCCGCGCGCATCGGTTCGCACGTAAAGCCGCTTCATCTCACAGGTGTCCACGGACAGGCGGCGCAATGCGCCGCATCCGACCGGAGTGGCGCCGCGCCGGGCGAGCAGCAGACATCCGGTCGGCGGCCCATAGTGGTCCTCGAGTTGAGCCAGTTCCGCTGCAAAGCCCTGAAAACAAAGATCGATCTTCAATTCCGCGGCATATTCCTCGAACAGCGTGCGGGCGGTCGCAAAGTCCGCCGCATCGGCCGCTTCGAGAAGCTCCACCCCATCGCGCGGGCGCACGTGGCTACCGGCGGCATTGCGATTTGCGTTCACCTTCGCCGGCGAGCCTATCAGCAAAGAACTTTTGGGCGAAATTAAATCGCCGAGCGGCCGGCGTCTCGATGATTGTTCCCATCGGCCTGGTGGTCGGGGTTGCCACGAAGACGGAAGGCGAGAAGTACCAGGTGACGACCGGGGACTACAACAAGATGCTCGATCAGAAGATGGCCGAGATCAAGCAAACCTGCCATATATCCTAAAGGGCGGCGATAGCTTTCTCGAATTTCAGCGACACCCGCAAACCCGGATTGGCGTCATCGAGAATCAGCCGTGCGCCATGCAGCTTGGTGACGGCTGCCACCAGCGACAAACCGAGGCCGGATCCGGGAAACTTGCGCGCTTGATCTAGACGTACGCGTCTGCCCAGGACGATCTCGCGCTTGTCGGCGGGTATTCCCGGCCCGTTGTCTTCGACCACGACCTCCGGCTCTGCGCTCGGACCCCGAAGCAGCACCCGGATGCGTCCGCCGTCGGGGGTGAACTTGATGGCGTTGTCGAGTAGGTTCGCGAGCGCCTGCGCCAATAGCTGGCGGCTGCCTTGCACGTGCGCACCGGGCGCCACGGCGCTCTGCAATTCGATGCCGCGCTCGTCGCTCACCGGAGCGTACAGTTCCACGATGCTCGCGACCAATTCGGACAAGTCGACCGTTTCGCGCGCCACCGTGCCGGTTTCTGCGAGCGCAATGCGCAGCAGCGCATCGAGAGTGCTGCGCATCTGATCGACCTCCGTGCTGACGCGCTCCAGTACGCGCCGCTCGGTTGAACCCGGCGAAAGTTGGTTCATCGCGCCTTCGGCCGTCGCCTGCAAGCGATTGAGCGGCGTGCGCAGATCGTGCGCCGCGCTGTCGAGCACCGTGCGCATACCGAGCGTGAGCTGTTCGATTTTGTCGAGCATGCTGTTGATTTCGCGTGCCAGTGTATTGATTTCATCGTCCGCATCGCGCACCGGAAGGCGCTGCGAGAGATCGCCGCGCATGATTTGCGTCGCCACCGCCGAAATCGCGCCGGCCTGCGCCAGAATGCGCCGACCCATCCAAAAGCCCCCGCCCAGACCGAGCAACAAGGTCAACACGACGGCGATAATCAAGCCGCGCATCATCAGGTTCTTGACGTCCTGCCGCTCCTGCACGTCATGTCCCACCAACATGCGATAGCCACCCGGCAGCGGAAACCGCCGCGCGCGCATCTCGTGTTCGCGGGTTTCGTCGCCGAACGGCACCGAGACCTTGAATTGAATCCATTTGCCCTCGTCGGGGTCAATCTTGGGCCACGCCGGCACGTTGCCCGCGACCGGCCGCAGCTGCGGATCGACCATGAGGTAGACCGCGCCGCGCACATCCTGGTCCTGCGACCGCTGTTCGATCAATTCGATGAAATCGCTGCGCGACAGCACCAAGACCTGTTCGCGCAGGCCCTGTACCTCGGCCTCGATGAGATTGTCGGTGCTGCCGTCGACCACCCGCGAAACCGCGAAGTCCACCGCCCCGAGGAGCACCGCCGCACCGCAGGCGAAAACGATCGAGTAGACGATGGCGATGCGAAACGGGGAGGTACCGAGTACGCCGAGAAACCGCTGTTCGGGACTCGGGATGCGTCGAGGCGAGGCACTCACTATTCGTCTTCGCGCAGACTATAACCGGCACCGCGCACCGTGTGCAGCAGCGGTTTTTCGAAGTCCTTGTCGATCGCTTGGCGCAGTCGGCTGATATGTACGTCGATCACGTTGGTTTGCGGGTCGAAATGATAATCCCAGACGCCTTCGAGCAGCATCGTGCGGGTCACCACCTGCCCACTGTGGCGCATCATGAACTCGAGCAACTGAAACTCGCGGGCAGTGAGTTCGATTTTCTTTCCGTTGCGCATCACTCGCCGAGTCATTCGATCGAGTTCCAGGTCGGCCAATTTCAATTTGGTATTGGTTTCCGCGCCGCCCGAATCGCCGCGCCGGGCAAGCGCGTCGATTCGCGCCAACAATTCGGACATGTGGTAAGGCTTGGTCAGATAATCGTCGCCTCCAGCGCGCAGGCCGGTGATACGGTCATCGACATCGCCCAGTGCGCTCAAGATGAGGACCGGGAGCATCCGGCCCGTGGCGCGCAGCGATTGCACCAAGGCGAGCCCGTCGAGCTTCGGCAGCATCCGGTCGACAATGACCAAATCCACCGCGATCGAGGAAGCGAGGTGCAGACCCGCCATGCCGTCCGCCGCGGTATCCACCGTGTGGCCCGCCTCGCGCAAGGCATTCGCCAGGTAGTCGCGCGCAATATCGTCATCTTCGATAATCAGAATGTGCATGGCCTGATATCTTACAGACGTTGAACCGGTGTTTGTCGGTAATAGGCTTCGCTGCCCGGGGGTGGCTCAGGTGGGCCTAACCCAGGAAAATGGAGCCCAATTTATGACGCCCGAGACCATCTCGCAAATCGGCGCCACGCTGATGGCGATCGTGTGGCTCGCAATACCCGTTCAGGCCAAAGAAGAGCCCTTGTGGGAATACGGGTTGGGCCTCGGTGCGTTGGGCTATTCGGATTATCGCGGCGCGAACACCTCCCATGTCTTTCCGATTCCGGTGCCCTACCTGAATTACAATGGACCTTTTCTGAAGGCGGATAAAGACGGCCTGCACGGCTTGTTGTTCAACCGCCGGTGGGTTGAATTGAATTTGAGCTTCGACGCCACCATGCCGGTGAGCAACGATCGAACCCGCAGCGATATGCCGGAACTGAAACCCACCGTCGAGGCGGGACTCTCGCTCGATTTTCATCTGTGGCGCAGCGATGATGCGCGGACCAAGATCGATTTCAAGGTGCCGGTGCGCCAGGCATTCACCTTACAAAATCCGCCGCAGCCGATCGGCTGGACGCTCACACCCGGGTTCAAATTGATTGCCGCCGATGCGTTCGGACACGCCGGCTGGGAGGCGGGAGTATTCACCGGCCCGTTATTCGCCAACCGGCACTACAACGGTTATTTCTATACGGTGGAGCCGCAGAATGCGACTGCGTCGCGGCCGGCGTATCAGGCAACCGGCGGTTACGCGGGCACTCAGTTCGTTGTCGACCTGACCAAGCGCTACCCGAAGTATTGGGTGGGCGGATTCGTGCGCTACGATACCCTCGCGGGTGCGGTTTTCGACGACAGCCCGTTGGTGCGGCGCGAAAACTACTGGGCTGCTGGCATCGTGTTCGCGTGGATGATCGGCCGATCCACGCAAATGGTCGAAGTCGCCCCCTAAGGCGCCGCATGATCGATCGCTCCACGACGCATCTTGTGCTCATTCCGAGTTACAACCCCGGACCGAAAGTGTACGAGACCGTGCTTGCCGCTCTGGAGCAATGGGCTCCCGTATGGGTGGTCGTTGATGGCAGTACCGACGATTCGGCTGAACGCTTGTCGGCGATGGCGGCAAACGAGCCCGGACTGCGCGTCTTGGTCCTCGCCAAGAACCGCGGCAAAGGTGCCGCCGTGCTGCACGGCATTCGCGCAGCCTCCGCACGAGGCTACACCCATGTCTTGACGATGGACTCCGATGGACAACATCCCGCCGATCGCATCGTGGAGTTCATGCACGCTTCGCAGGCGCAGCCGGCGGCGATGGTGTTGGGCCAACCGATCTTCGATTCGAGCGCTCCGCGCCTGCGGATCATGGGAAGAAAGATCTCCAATTGGTATGCGAACCTCGAAACTCTGTGGGCCGGAATCGGCGACTCGCTGTTCGGCTTTCGCGTCTACCCGATTGCCGCACTCTTGCTCGTCATGCGCCGGCGGCTCGGAATGCGGCGTTTCGATTTCGACGTGGAGGCGGTGGTGCGGCTAAGTTGGCTGGGCGTTGAATCAATCAATATTCCGGCGCCGGTACGCTATTTTCGACCCGACCAAGGCGGTGTCTCGCATTTCAACTACTGGCGGGACAATGCGCTGTTGGTTTGGATGCACGCGCGCCTGCTGTGCGGCTTTTTGCCGCGCCTGCCGCTGCTCGCGGCGCGCCGTGCGCACCGCCGGCGGCGGGCCGGCCGAGCGACTTAGTTGCCGCACCGGCCGACACCTATATAATGCCGGCTGATGGGCGTATCGATGCCCGCAGCGCTTCGTAAACCTAACAGCAGATTTAACTTATGCCCGACAAAGCGTCGCTCATGCAACAGTCGGCGCCGCCGGTCGATGGCGATCTGGAGCGGGAAATCGCCGCGCTGTTCGTCCAAGCGCTGAATCTGGAAATCGCCCCTCAGGATATCGATCCCGAAGCGCCCTTGTACGGCGCCGGACTCGGGCTCGATTCCATCGACATCCTGGAGGCCGCGCTGATCTTATCCAAGCAATACGGCATTCAGTTGCGGGCGGACAGCCCGGAAAACCACCAGATCTTTCGTTCGCTGAGGCACTTGGCGGAGTACGTTGCGGCACGGAGAACCAAGTGATCGTGCGCAGGGCTGCGATGCGGGCGCCCGCGGGTCGGGCGCGCGGCCGGCCGTCGAGTGGCACGCTCCGCTGACGGTTCGCGCAATATGGAGCGCGCGGCCGGCAAGGTCGCGAATCACGTGTACCCGCTGCTGATTCACGAGTCCCCCGCCTCGGTAGTGGCCTATCGCGGCGGCCGCGCCATCGAGGCGCAGCAATTCCTCGCCGATGCGAGGCAGGTGGCCGAGCATCTGCCAACCGGCAAGCACGTGCTCAATGTTTGCGTCGATCGGTATCACTTTTCGGTCGGGTTCGCCGCCTGTCTCATGTCGGATAAAGTGAGTCTGTTGCCCTCCACGCACGCACCGGAATTCGTCAGACAACTCGCGCAATTCGCCCCCGATGTGTTCTGTTTGACCGACCAGGCTCGCTGCAACATCGACCTTCCCGGCTTCCGGTATCCGCGCGAGCTCGGCGAGCGCAAGGCGCGACGCGCCGCGGTTACCGCGCTCGGCAGAACGCCCACTTATGACGTGCCGCAAATTCCACAGCAACAGGTCGCGGCAATGGTCTTCACCTCCGGATCGACCGGCACACCCCTGCCCTACAAAAAGACCTGGGGCCGCCTCACGCGCTGTGTGCGCGACGGCGCCTCGCGGCTCGGTGTGCTCGACGGCAGAGCACATACCCTGATCGGCACGGTCCCCGCGCAACACATGTACGGCCTCGAATCGACTGTGCTGCTGGCTCTGCAGAGCGGCAATGCGTTCGCCGCAGAACGGCCATTTTATCCGGCCGATATTTGCGCATCGATCAGCGCCGCGCCGCGGCCGCGAGCGCTGGTGACGACTCCCATCCACTTGCGCACGCTGCTTGCCGCCGGCATCGACTTGCCGCCGCTCGATCTGATCGTTTCGGCCACTGCTCCCCTGTCCCAGGAGCTCGCACGCGAAGCGGAGGATAAATTCAAGACCCGCTTGCTCGAGATTTACGGATCCACCGAGACCGGACAAATCGCCACTCGCCGCACCGCCGACTCCGCGGTCTGGCGCTTGTGGCCGGGCGTGCGTCTGCGTACCGATCATGGCCAGGCGTACGCGGAAGGCGGGCACCTCGAGCAATCGACGCCGATGTGCGATGTGCTCGAGATCACCGGCGACGATGAATTCCTGCTGCACGGTCGGACCGCGGATTTGGTGAATATCGCCGGAAAACGCAGCTCCTTCGGGTATTTGAACGCCCAGCTGACCGCCATACCCGGCGTGATCGACGGCGCGTTCTTCTTGCGCGGCGGCGGCGATCACGACGGCGGCGATGCGGGCATCGCGCGTCTGGCGGCGGCGGTGGTCGCTCCCGGCCTCAATGCGAAAACGCTCGTCGAGCATTTGCGACGGCGCATCGATCCCGTGTTCCTGCCGCGGCCGCTCTTGATGGTCGACCGGCTGCCGAGAAACGCCACGGGCAAGCTGCCGTTGCAGGCGCTGCAAGCGCTGTGCGATGGTCAATCGCAAAAGCGCGGCTCGCCGCAGGGCTCATCGTGAACGCGCAGCGAGCACTTCGCATCGCCCCCGACCATCCGGCGTTCGCCGGACACTTTCCCGGAATGCCGATTCTTCCAGGGGTCGTTTTGTTGGACGAGGCGCTGCACGCCATCGAGATCGATCTCGGTCTTGATCTGCGGCAATGGCGCATTGCGGCCGCCAAGTTTCTCGAGTTCGTCCGCCCCGGCGAGACGCTGACCATTGAGCACACATTGTCCGAGAGCGGGCTAATCCGATTCACGGTGCGCGTCGCGGACCGCCCGGCTCTCACCGGCACGTTATCCCGGGCGCCGGCGGGTGGCACGTGAAGCCAGAGCAGGCCGAATGGCTTGCCGCCCGCGAGCGCGGCAGCGTCCTGTTATTGCGATCGATGGTCTTCATATCGCTGCGCGTGGGCCGCACGCTGAGCCGCGGCCTGCTGTACGGCATCGCCGCGTATTTCTTTCTGTTCGCACCCGGCGCGCGGCGGCACTCGCGTCGCTACTTGAGCCTAGCTTTGGGCCGCAGTCCAAGCGCCGGTGACCGTTTCCGGCATATCCTGTATTTCGCCACCTGCACCCACGATCGACTGTTCCTCATCAACGAACAATTCGATCGCTTCCATATTACGATCGAGGGCGAATCGCTGGTGCGTGCGCAGCTCGACGCCGGTCGGGGAGCGTTTCTCCTGGGTGCGCATTTGGGCAGCTTCGAGTTGATTCGCGGCGTCGGTCGGCACCAGCGCGGACTGCATGTGTCGATGGCCATGTACGAACGCAACGCGCAAAAAATGAAGGCGGTGCTTGCCGCGATCAATCCTGCCGCGAATCCGGACATCATCGCGTTGGGTGAAATCGATGCCATGCTGCGAATCGCCGAACGGCTGGATCGCGGCGCGTTTGTCGGCGTGCTCGGCGATCGAACCCTCGGCGGGGAAGCGGTGCAGGCGGTGACGATGCTCGGCGAACGTGCCTACCTGCCGGTGGGACCCATGCGGGCTGCCGCTGTGCTACGCCGTCCGGTGCTTTTCATGGCGGGCTTGTACCGCGGCAAAAACCATTACCACGTGGTCTTTGCGCAGGTTGCTGATTTTTCCACGACCCCGGCCGGCGGGCGCGATGCGGCGGTGCGCGCAGCGATCGAGCGCTACGCGGCATTGCTCGAGCGCTACTGCCGCATGGATCCCTACAATTGGTTCAATTTCTTCGACTTCTGGCGCGAGCGAAGCGCCGGCGCGGCCGCTTGAGGATGCGGCGCATGATCGGCATCGGGTTGTTGGTGCTGTTGGGCTTCGCGGCGCACGCCGCCGCCGATGATCTCGATGAACTCCTGCACTTGTTGGCGCAGCGGCACCACGGACATGTGGACTTCGTCGAACAACACTTTCTGGCGTTGCTCTCGCGCCCGGCCGAGTCCTCCGGCGAATTGATCTACGACGCACCCGACCGGCTCGAGAAGCGCACGCTCGAGCCGCGGCCGGAAAGCTTGATGCTCGCGGGCGACATGCTGAGCATTCGACGCGGCCGTCACCGCCGTGTGCTCGACCTCAAGGCGTATCCGCAACTTCTGCCGTTCGTCGAAAGCATCCGCGCCACCCTGGCGGGCGACCGAGTGGCGCTCGAGCGGGCTTTCCGGGTCGAATATGCCGGCAACCTGGAGCGCTGGACGTTGCTGTTGGTGCCGCGGGAGAGCCAAATCGCCGCAACCGTATCCCAGGTGCGGATCGACGGATCAGGAGACCACTTGCGCCACGTCGAAATTCGCCAAAAGGACGGTGACCGCTCGCTCATGACCCTGCGCGATCATTCGGGCCCATGAACGCGCGGCGCGCCCGCGTGATTGCCGCCTGGTTGACCTGCGCCGCGCTCGCGGCGGTCGTCGTGGCGCGCGCCCGCTACATCACCGACTTGTCGGCCTTTCTGCCGGAAAATCCGACGCCAATGCAGCGTTTGCTGGTCGATCAGCTGCGCGAGGGCCCCGCGTCGCGCGTGATCCTCATTGCGCTCGAACGCGGCGACGCCACGATTAGGGCGCGGATCTCCGTTGCGATGGCGCGCCGCTTGCGCCTCGATCGCGAGTTTTTGAGCATCGAGAATGGCGAACCGGTCACGGCGGAACGCGACCGGGAATTTCTATTCCGGCACCGCTATCTGTTGAGCGAAACCGTCACCGCCCAACGCTTCTCGGCCGCCGGCCTCAAGGGCGCGATCGAGGAGACCATCGCGGGCCTCGCATCGCCCGAGGGACTGATGCTCAAGTCCCTGGTGCCGCGCGACCCCACGGGCGAGATGCTGCAGATCGTCGACCAAATGTCGCGCATTGCCCAGCCACTGACGCGGGACGGCGTCTGGGTCTCGGCCGACGGCGAGCGCACCCTATTGGTCGCGCAAACCGCCGCGGCCGGATCCGACACCGATGCGCAGGAGCTAGCGCTGGATGCGATCCGCCGCGCGTTCACGGCGGCATGCCGCGAGACCGCGGCTGCGGTCCCGGAGTCGCGCCAAGTGCAAATGAATCTAACTGGTCCCGCCATGTTTGCGGTCGCGGCGCGGGCAACCATACAACATGCGGTGGTGCGCCTGTCGATCGCCAGCAGTGTGCTCATTGCCGCGCTATTGCTCCTGGTTTATCGATCGCCGCGTGCGCTGATCCTGGGATTCCTGCCGGTGGCCACGGGCGCCATGGCCGGCATCGCCGCCGTCGCGCTCGGCTTTGGTGCCGTGCACGGCCTGACCTTGGGCTTCGGCATCACGTTGATCGGTGAGTCGGTCGATTATTCGATTTATTTTTTCACTCAGTCGGCGGCTGGCGCTTCGCGCACAGCTGCGCCGCACTCATGGCAGCGTCGGCGTTGGCCCATCGTACGTCTCGGCATGCTCGCCTCGGTGTGCGGCTTCACCTCGCTGCTGCCGTCCGGTTTTTCGGGCCTGGCGCAGTTGGGCGCTTATTCGGTCGTCGGCTTGCTCGCGGCTGCGGCGGTGACGCGCTTCGTCTTGCCGGAACTGATGCCCGGGGATATCGCTATTCGAGATATCACGCCCTGGGGCTTACGGCTCGAGCAATTGCTGCGTCCCGTGCGCCGCATGAACGCTGCGGCGCTTCGGGGTGTGGCCCTCGCAATCGCAGGCATTGCGGCGCTCATGCTGTACCAGCAGCGCGATACGTTGTGGAATCGCGAGCTATCCAGCTTAAGCCCGATACCGCTGTCGGACCAACGCTACGATGCCAGACTTCGCAACGACTTGGGGCGAGCGAGCGCGCTCGACCTCGTGGTCATATCGGGACCCGATCTGGAATCGGTGCTGCGCGGCGCGGAGCGTACAGCCCGGGCGCTGGAGCCTTTGATTGACGAGAAAATCATCGGCGGCTTCGACAGTCCCGCGAGCTATTTGCCGAGCCTCGCCACTCAAGAGGCGCGACACGATAGCCTGCCGGAGCAATCGATCCTGCGCGAGAATCTCGCCGAAGCCACCGCCGGCCTCGCCCTACGAAGCGAGCAACTGGCGCCGTTCCTCGACGACGTCGAGGCGGCACGCCGCGGTGGGCCGATCACCCCGCAGGACTTGCGCGGCACGTCGCTCGCCGCAGCATTCGACTCGCTGATCCTGCATCAACGGGGTCGGTGGAATGCGCTGCTGCCGCTGCATGCGGCCGAAGCGGCGACGCCCGATATAAACCTCGAGCGAGTCACAAAGGCCCTGACCCGCGCCGGATCGGGCGATGCGCAGCTCCTCGATCTCAAGAGCGAGTCCGATGCGCTGTATATGAGCTACCTGCATGAGGCGACCCGGCTGTCGCTTGCGGGCCTGGCGGCGATCGTCGCGCTGCTCTGGATCGTGCTGCGCTCCCCCGCCCGCGCCGCGCGCGTGTTGGCGCCGCTCATTCTGGCGGTGCTGTGCGTCGCCGCCGCCTTGAGCCTGTGCGGCCGGCAGCTGACAATACTGCACCTGGTGGGCATGCTGCTCATCGTCGCCGTGGGCTCCAATTACGCCCTGTTCTTCGACGCGCCCCGCCATGAAAACGGCAACGACGCCGCGCTCACCTTGGCGTCGTTGAGTATCGCCAACCTGAGTACGGTGATCGGATTCGGCATGCTGTCCTTCTCCCGGGTGCCGGTGCTCGAAGATCTGGGCATGACGGTTGCGCCGGGAGCCTTGCTCGCGCTCCTGTTCGCCGCGGTGCTCACGCCCGCGCCGGCCGGCACGACCGGGCGGGCGCAAAGCTGCCTAAGTGCGGCGAGACCGCCGCCATAGCGTGCCTCACCCTTGCAAAGGACCGCCATGATCACGGACTTACTCGATCTCGACCGCTACCCGATCGACCGGCTCGATTCTCCGGAAGATGAGCGTCTCATCGATCGATGCAAGGCGGACATGGCCGCGCACGGCATGTTCAATCTCGAGGGTTTGGTCAAGCCCGGCGCCAGAAGCAGGGTCGTCGCGGTGTTTCCTATTACGACAACCCCGGCATCACCTTCAGCAGCGCCGAACGCATTGGTTTTTACGGCCGAGCTGCATAGCGATGAATTGACCCGGGTAGCGTCTTTACGCGGCGATCGGATTGAGGCCTACTCGGCCGATGGCATGGCTCACGAAATCGCGTTTTCTATCCGGGCGGCAATGCCACAAACGCCTGTGGTTTGAAATTCACCAACCGCTCGATCAGCCGGTCCCGCCGAGTGTCGCGATCCTGCAGGGCCGTGTATTCGACGAGTTCGTGCAGCGGTTGGAACCGGGAGTCGTGATTTCCCGGGACCGCGGCATGCCCGCGGCGATCGCCGCGACCAGCAAGCTGTTGGCAAAGGGCGCCGACGCGCCCGCCACGCTCTACCAGCCGGCGTTTCGCGCCCGGGACCTCGCGATCGTTGCCGATGTGCTGCGGCGGCGAGGCGACACATTCGAGCTCGTCGAAGTCAAGGCCACCACTCGCGTGAAGGAATGGCATCGGGCGGATGCGGCTTTTCAGGCGTTGGTGTTGAAGGGGGCGCGCATTCCGGTCGACCGCTATTTCGTCGGTCATGTGAACAACGCGTTCGTCCTGCGCCGAACCGGCGACTACGTCGGATTGTTGGTGGAAGAAGACGTCACCGATGAAGTTGAGCGCACGCTACCGGAGACGGCGCAGAGAGCGCACGAATATCTCGAGATCATGGCGAGCCCGTCGATGCCGGCGGTCGCCGTGGGGCCGCAGTGCCATGATCCTTACCCCTGTCCGTTCTTCGAACGCTGTGCCGCGGGACAGACGCTTGCGGAGTTTCCGGTCGATTTGCTGCCGCGGGGCGGGAACACCGCCGATGAGTTGGTGGCCGAGGGGTTTCGGGATCTGCGCGAGGTGCCATTTACCCGCTTGACGAACGAAATGCATCGCCGCGTGCAGCAGGCGACCCTGAGCGGGACCGCGTATTTCGACGAATCGGCGAGCGCCGGGTTGCGGCAACTGGCTCTTCCCTATGTTTTCCTTGATTTCGAGACGATCGGTTTCTCCGTGCCCGAAGTCATCGGCACGCAGCCTTTCGAGCAACTTCCGTTTCAGTGGTCGGTACACGTCGAGCGCGCACCGGGGGACGTCCGGCATGAGGAATATTTGGCGATCGAATCGTTCGGCGATTTCGCGGCACTAACGCGCGCATTGATCGACGCGATTCCGTCCCAAGGTCCCGTTTTTGCGTATAACGCAAGTTTCGAGAAACGCGTGCTGAATCGGTTGGCCGAGCTGGTGCCGCCGCACGCGACGGTACTGCGCGGCTTGACCGAGCGCTTATTCGATCTTTTGCCCGTCACTCGCCAAGCGTACTACCATCGGGACATGCACGGTTCCTGGTCGATCAAGGCGGTCGTACCGACGATCGCCCCCGAATTGACCTATCAGAGCTTGGATGAAGTGCAGGAAGGCGACGGCGCGCAGCTCGCATTTTTGAAGTTGCGCAGCCGGCAGCTGAGTCGGGAACGGGATAGCGTCCTTCGAAGCGCACTGCTGCGTTACTGCGCGCACGACACCTGGGTGATGGTCGTGTTGAGAAGGTTTCTGTGCGCGGAGCCGCTGCGATTGGGCGATGGCTCCCCTGTGGCGTGAGTCGCGGGGTCGAGAACTCAAACCGCGGCGTGCTAGGATTGAGAACAATCGAGTAACGAGAAAAACCTTGAAGATTCGCACCGCGGCACTGGTCCTTATCGTCGTCCTCGGATTCGTGAACACCGTCCAGGCGAAGGATCCACCGCTGCTTTCGCTCAACATGGAGCACTTTCGGGATACCGCAACCGTCAAGATCGATCCCACCGATGCCGTGGCGACGATTACCACCGAGAACGGCTACGTCGAGCATACGGGTCCGATGCGCATGGTGTGGAACGATGAGTTCGTGAGGGGTGTCATCGATAAAAAGACCGGACAGAAGTCCTTCCAGGTCTACGCGTCGATCATCTACGAGGGAAACCAACGATCCTTCGCGAGCGCGACTTATCAAACGCTGGGCGGAACGCAGTCGGTGCCGGTAACTGCATTAAGTCGTGAGGTGACGAATTGCGCGGTCGGCGACTGCACCTACACCGACCAAATCGCATTCCCGGTCGATGAGGAATATCTGCGCCAGCTCGCCGCCGGATATGTTCCGGGCAAACCTGCACTGTGGCATTTCAAGCTCATCGCGAGATCGGGCCCCGCCTACACCGGGGAAATATCGAACGCGGAGGTTGCGGGATTTCTCGCCAAAGTCGATGAATTCACCGGTGCGCTCCCGGTCTCGATCGAGAATGCCGCCAACGCGTCGCTCAAGCTCGACCTTGGCGTCGGCGGCATGCCGGTTGCGGCGACCCCGGAACAGCCGAACCGAGCAGGCGTCCTGATCATCGCGGTGAATCACGGCTCCGTCGCGCAAAAATCCGGAATCATCGTCGGCGACATTCTGTTGGAATTCAATGGTCATGCGATCAAGACGCCCTCGGATCTCGAGGCTGCCGTAGCCGCGTGCGCGGCGAATTCCGCCGTTGTGATCAAACTGTACCGGGGCACCGACACCCTAGCGCTGCAAGCCCAATTTTAGCGGCCGGCTCCTCCCGGGCGGACCAATGAGAGCCAAGGCGCTGCCACTCCCTGCTACGACAAATCTCAAGCACCGTGAATTTGCTCCACGTGTTCCCTTGGTCAGACCTCTCACCTCGCCGCGTGAAGTAATTTGCGGAATGGATTGGCGATCGAACGTGCCCGATCACGTCCGCGATAACGCGATATCTATTTACCATCAACACCAACCGCCGAGTGGAGCTAAGGCACGCTCAAGCTCAAGTCAAAATGAACAACTATAGAGTCCGGTTGGGTCGTGATGTTCACAATACGAAACTCATCGAGCCGAGCTGATGAACCGCCGGCCGCAATTACGTCCTTTCTGACAAACTCAGACACATCGATGTCAGCGGTACGAGGCACGAGTTGCGGGTCAACCTGGAGAGCAAGATTGAGGGCGTTACGGGCCGATTCATCGTCAACGCGATCGATCCGGACGTCTTCCAGGATTAAGAAATGCCCGCTGCCATGCAACTTAGCGGATAGCGTGACGTTCGACGCAAAGTCCGCACCCACGCAGCTGTTTCCCATCCGCTGACCCAGTCGTGACGACAAATGAGCACGCAGGACCAAACGGTTGAGTGCCAGGTGCGTACGCGGCGATTCAAGATAGGTGTAACAGTCACCGTCGTCGGTCAGATACCACCGGCCGGCTCGATTGAAAAGTTGCTCGAGGACCAAGGTCTGCACGCCGCGCGGACCTACTGAAAGTACCGACTGCGCGGCAGCCGGGAAAGACAATACGAGCGCCGAGACGATAGCCGCGACATTGCGAGCCCGCGCAGCGCGCTGGGACAAACCAGGGATTTTCATGCTTACGCCGCAGTTTACCCTCAATCGGCCTAACCCCAGGCGCGATTAGAATTCACTGCCCGATTCTTGAGTTCCCATCCCTCGTCCCAGGCCCGCCAAATGCCTGTCCCTAAGACACTTAACCGAGGAGGGCGAACGCAAGTGGATTCCCCAACACGCAGCCGGGATCATCGACTGCGCGACGTGACGAGATTGGACCCCGCATCAACTACGGTGTGGGGAAAGCCAACAATCCACCATGCCGATATCCAATTTTCCGTTTCCTACCACCGGGCCCTGTGTACGTGGCTCTCTTCACGAAGCCGCTGAACGATGTTTTCAACGGTTGCGGTTCTATTTTCCTTAAAGATCCTATTAATACATGCCGCGTCGAGATCCGTGGCATGTGCAATATTCTTGATCGCTTCCTGGGTGGCCTGCATAAGCTGCGCCACATCGATCTCTTCAATAACATGCATCACTTCTTGCAGAGGCAGTTTAGTTATCTTCGCTATCCGCTCTAAGGATTCCTCAACGACATTGACAAGTTTCCTTACGTCTTCCTGTTCGTGAATCTCTTCTTCGGCAGGAGTGAGGTGCGACTGGTGGGATTTGGAATAAGGCATGACTGGCCCCTTTATGAGAATGATAAGCGTTTCGATATGACGATATCGAAACTCGATATCACAATCAAGTCCCCCCTTTCGATAGAATGGGCAAGACTCTCATATATGTGTTTCTCATATATCTGCCCCCCACCTTTGCGCACGTGACTACGCGGATGTCCATCGTGGATTCTGGTCGCGAGCCAATCGCGCGGCTTTGCGGTCATAAGGCCCCTATATGACGGACCGGTACCTCTACCGTGGGCTGATTCGCCTGCATCTCCTGCATCACGCTGCCGCACACCCGCTCTATGGGCTCGCGATGATCGAAGAACTCGACCGACTCGGGTATCGACTGAGCCCTGGCACGCTATACCCCATCCTGCACGGACTGGAGAAGAAGGGATATCTGCGCTCTACCGAGCGACGAGTCGGGCGCACAGCCCGACGGATGTACCGGATTACGTCGAGCGGCCGCCGCGCACTCGATGGCGCAAAACGCAAGGTGTACGAGCTCTTTGGCGAGATGTTTCTTCGACGGTAGCAAATCATGGGCGGCGCCTCCGGTTACGGTACCTTGTGAGCGTCCGATTTGCGGCGGCGATGGCGATCTAGGTCGGAGCGGTCGCTCGCACCTTGCCTGTTGCCAACTCGTACACTGCGCCCACGACCTTGACACGCCCAGCCTGAGCCGCTTCCGCGATGATCGGCTGCGCGGTGGCAATACGTGAGACGTTGTACTGCACATTCGTCGCTACCGCGCGATTGGCGAGATCTTCACCGCCTTCGCTGATGATCTTCTCAACGCCCGGCCGCACAGCATCAACGATATCCCAGATATGCCCTGGCAGAGGGGTATGGCCTTGTAAAGCGCTGATCGTGGATTTGACGGCACCGCATTCCGTATGTCCTAGTACCATGATAAGCGGCACGTTGAGGACTGCAACGGCATATTCGAGGCTCGCGAGGCTATTGGAGCTCAGATAGTTGCCTGCAACACGGACCACAAATACATCCCCGGGTCCCTGATCGAAAATCAGTTCCGGCGCCACGCGCGAGTCCGCGCAGCTCAGAAATGCCGCAATGGGATACTGCCCCTTGACGCGCGACGAGCGGTCCACGGAAAAGTCTTTGACGTCGAGCGCGTTCGAAACGTAGCGTGCATTTCCGTCCATTAGACGTCTCAGCGCCGCATCAGGACTGATGGCATTTTGGGGTTTCGGCCCGGCATCTGCGCGACCAAGGCGCGGCAGCAGCATCGGCAGCGCCACGAGACTTAAGGTGCGGCCAAGAAACTGGCGGCGGTTGTTATCGGGAGCGCTATTGCTTTTGCACATATGTTCACCTCCGCGCGTGTCGATAGAATGCGTGCGTGTCGGCGGCCATGCATTGTCTCCCTCGAACGTCGGGGTCTAGGATAGCACTCTATCGCGACAAATGGCCGGTGGCACGCTGCTTCAGCTGCGACGAACCAACGGGTATGAAAGCATCGGTAGTAGCTCAAGATCCATCGAGCCGTCGCCGGAATAACGTCCATCAATGTGCGGCTAAACGATCACTCCGCACCGAGCAGATTTTCAAGCTCGTTCCCGCATTGTTGAGCGTCGCGAAACAACACCGTGAGTAGCCCGACCGCCTGCGCCGATTGCACATTCGGGCCGAGATCATCGATAAACACGGTATCGCCGGCCGTCAGTTCATATTGGCGCAACAGATGTACGAAGATCTCAGGCTCAGGCTTCATCATCTTGACCTCACCCGAGATCACTATGCCTCGGAACAATGGCCAAAAGGCGTACCTTGACCGCAGATAGGCGAAGGTACTCGCGGACATATTCGACAAACAGTAAGAGGCACCCGCTGCCGGGCAAGGCGTTCGATGAGAGCCACGGTATCCGACTTGGGGCGAAGCGAATCTCTGACCGCGTCGAACAGCCGCATTAGCTCGGGTCGAGATCGGCCAGTTCGCTTCCCCAGCCGCACGATTGCCTCGGCTTCAGTTAACGCACCCCGATCTAGTAGGAGCCAATCTGGATGCTGAAATAATGCGGCCTTCATGGTCGCCCTTGCATCCAGGTCGAGGTAATACCTTTCTAGGATCGCATCTGGGTTCCATTCCAGAACTACGCCACCGAGATCGAAGATGACATTCCGCACAAGGTCTTGTGTCCTGGGGTGGGTTGGGGGACTGATTGTAACAGCCTAAGCTTATTCCACGACCGAGCCGTTTCTTTTGGTCGGCTCGCGTTCAGCTTAGAGCCAGACGTATCGTTATGGCAGCGAGCAATTGAGCCGGACGTTGTGCGCGAGTGTCACATCCCTACTGTCACAAACGGGGACGTTGCGGCGGCCTCAGGCTCGCATGGCGGGTTACGCTTCTGGCACAATTCGCGAAATGGCAAACTCGATACGTATGATGGAGGGCGCGTGTCCCAACCTAATCCCGGAATTGTCGATGTGCGCAGTCCCCGATCGGTACCGGAGACAATCGACCGATTGGAATCCCTGGCAACCGCGCGCGGGTTGACGATTTTCGCGCGGATTGACTTCAGCGGCGACGCTGAGCGCGTCGGGCTTTCAATGCCCCCGATGCAGATGCTGATTTTCGGCAACCCCAAGGCCGGAACGCCGCTGCTGGTGACCGCTCCCCGAATTGGACTCGACCTGCCGTTGAAGGCGTTGGCATGGGTAGACGAAAGCAATGGAGTGTGGCTTTCCTGCAACTCCCCCGATTACATCGTGGCAAGACACCAGTTGCCTCGCGACTTGGTTGCCAACATTTCCGGCGTCGTCCGTTTAATCGAGGCAGCTGTCGAACCATAGAGCTGCGCTAAGGGAGCAGGGTTTATGTCGCCGCTGGACAGCGTGCCGCGAACTCGTTGAGCAACGGGGCGGGCGGCATGAAGTTGTCATGGCAAACGGAGCAACGCCGCTGAAGAATACGACCACGCTCCCAATCTGCCTTGTCGCCGTTTTCCTGCACGCACCTGGCACCCTCCAGGCGCAGGCTGGTCGCACCGTTTCTGACCAACGATCCCGGCACTCCAGGCAATGCCAATTGGGAGATTAATCTCGCATCAATGCAGACCGTCGCGCGCGGCAAGAAGGGATCGCTGCGCCTGCGCCTCGCTACCTTGTGCCGATGGAGATCGCCAGGAAAGTCGGCGTGCTTGACGTGGATTTCGAAGCGGGCTACGACTTTCGCGGACGCGGGGCCAAGGAGCGCATTCTCGGGCTTGTCGCCGGCCGACCCATCACGGAGCGGCCCGAACTCGACGCGGAAATCTATGATGACCGCCGTTACGATGCGGCACCGCATTCGACGACGTTGGATGTCGGCGGCCGCTATAAGCTCGAGCCGAGCATCATCGCACTGTTCATGGCGGGCCACAGCGTGAGGGGCGTCTCCGACGGCCAGCCGGAGTTCATCGGCTACTTCGGCGTTCAAATTCTATTGAGTAATTACGGACGCACACTTTACTCAGAGCCGTGAGTCCATGAGTCTTTTCGACCCCAACTGATCTTCTCGAGCGGCGGCCTGCGGGTTGCCGCGGCGAGGAGCATGACCCAGTTCAACTGCCTAGAAATCGTGGCTGTCATGCCGGGAAAACTCCATCGGTAATATCGGGTTATGCGGGATCGCGCGCCACCTACGGCATATACTGCCACGGCAGCACACATGCTTGCATGAGCATTAAGGACTGCGCCTATTATGGTTGCGGTTCGACGCCTGCGCGAGCCATTACTCGCGCTTCGATTGATGGGAATAAGGAATCCATTATGACTGCATCTCCGCCTGAAGGTTTTCCGATATACCGCTTGCTCACCGGCAGAGACAACGCGGAATTCTGTCGCCGGATCTCGGAGGCGATCGCATTGGGATACCAGCTCTACGGTTCACCGGCGGCGACGTTCAACGGGGACCACGTGGTCGTCGCGCAGGCCGTTCTCTGGCCCGATCAACTCGGGTGAGGGACGACCGTATCGCCATGGCCGTTACCGAGGATTTTTTTTCCTATGTGCTGGAGCAGCTCTCCGGTCTGCGTGGGGTCGCCTCGCGGCGCATGTTCGGTGCGGTGGGCCTTTACAGCGACGGCGTGTTCTTTGGGTTGATCTCGAGCGACGTCTTGTATTTCAAGGTGGGCGACTCCAACCGCCCGGACTATGAAGTGCGCCGTATGGGCCAGTTTCGCCCCTTTCGAGATCGACCGCAGATCAGCATGACCTACTACGAGGTGCCCGCCGAGGTGCTGGAGGATGCGGAAGAATGCATGCTTTGGGCGCGGCGCTCGATCGCCGTCGCGCACTCCGCGCCCGCGGATCGTCCGCTGCGCCCATCGAGGCGGCCAAAAAACCCGGTGGTCTAGAACTTAGGTCACGGGATGGCGAGAATCTCGACCCGGTACCGCCGAGCACCAGCACTCTCATACCGACTCCCGATGGGGGTGATGCATTCCCGCCTCTGGCGGAATATCTTGCGGAATCCGGGCAAGAACGTCGAATATGACGTTCGGTACCGGCGCAAGCCAACGCTCTTAGGAGCAAGTCTTGGATTCGAGGCATCTATTGAGTCACCAAGGAGCCGAGCAGCCGCGATGGGTACCCTCGCCGCTCCTGCTGGCTTCCGCCGCGCTGCATTTGAGCGCCGGGGCGGCCTCGCTGATTCGCCCACGCCTTTGGCCCTGGGCATTGGGCGCCGTCGCCCTGAACCATGCCGTGCTGGGCGCGGCCGGGCTATGGCCGAAAAGTCGGCTGCTGGGCCCGAACTGGACTCATCTGCCGGCGAGCAGCGGCGTGCGCGGCGAAGTGGCAATCACCATCGACGACGGCCCAGACCCTGAAGTGACGCCAAATGTATTGGCGCAGCTCGCAATGTACGGCGCGCACGCGAGTTTCTTTTGTGTAGGGGAGCGCGTCGATCGCTACCGCGAGCTCGCGCAGGAAATCATCCGCTGCGGCCATACAATCGAAAATCACACCCAGCGGCACCGGCACACCTTTTCGCTGCTCGGGCCGCGCGCCATCGAAGCGGAAATTGTCCGAGCCCAGGACAGCATTGCGCGGGTGGCGGGCGACAGCCCGCGCTTCTTTCGTGCGCCCGCCGGGCTGCGCAACCCCTTTCTCGATCCGGTTCTGTGCCGTCTTAAATTGCGCCTAGCGACCTGGACGCGCCGCGGCTTCGATACCGTCAACGGCGATGCGGACACCGTCTATCGGCGCTTGGTAAACTCGTTGCAGGGCGGCGACATCTTGTTGCTGCATGACGGCAATGCGGCGCGCGGGCGCACCGGACAGCCGGTGATCCTGGAAGTGCTGCCGCGGTTGCTCGAGACGTTGATCAGCCGACAGCTTAAATCCATCACCTTGCGCGCTTCGCTGCCGTGAGCCTCGCTCGAGAACTGCTGAGCGCTGCGACCGATCCGTATCGTGCCGCCGGAAAGGTTGCGTATCATTATGCACGCGGCAAACTGGCGCATGATCCGGTATACGAAGCGATCTTGGCGCGCGGGCTTTTGGCGCGTCGGGCGCGCATTCTCGATCTTGGCTGCGGCCAGGGCTTGCTGACCGCCTTGCTGGTGGCCGCGCGCGGCGCCTGGACCTCGGGCGAATGGCCCAATCATTGGCCGCCGCCACCGCAGCCGTCGATCATTCGCGGCATTGAATTGGTGGCGCGATACGTGGAGCGCGCACATTGTGGGTTGGCGTGCCGCGCGGAGTTCGTCACCGGAGACGTGCGCAAAGTCGATTTCGGCATCGCGGACGGAATCGTCATTCTCGACGTCTTGCATTACCTTGAATATGCCGATCAGCGCAGCATATTGGAGCGGGCGCACAAGGCTTTGAGCGGCGGCGGAATCTTGCTGCTTCGGGTGGGCAATGCCGCCGCGGGAGTTCGTTTTCTGTTGGGCAAGTGGTTGGATCAAATGGTGTTGCTCGTGAGCGGGCGCGGATTCCAGAAGCTGCATTGTCGCTCGGTGGCCGAATGGCGAGATGTATTGTCCTCGACGGACTTTGAAAGCGAGACCGTACCGATGAGCTCGGGCACGCCCTTTGCCAACGTGCTGATCATCGCCAAACCTCGATGAAGCCGCTTCTCGTCAAGGAATTCACGGCGACCAGCTGCATCGGGCGGGGGCTCGAGCAGACACTCGACTCCCTGATCGGGCGGCGCAGCGGCCTCAAGGCCTGTGAATTCGAGACCGTCCGCCTCGACACGCATATTGGCGAGGTATCCGGCGTCGACAACCAACGAGTGGCCGCCGATCTCAAGCGCTTCGATTGCCGCAACAATCGATTGGCCGAACTTGCCTTGGCGCAGGACGGCTTTCTCGAGGCGGTCGAAGAGACGGCGGGTCGCTGCGGACGCAAACGGGTCGGCGTATTCATCGGCACCAGTACGTCGGGCATCCTCGAAACCGAATTGGCCTACCGCGAGCTCGATCCGCTCAGCGGCGCACTGCCGGCGAGTTTCGACTATGCGGCAACTCACAATTCGTTCTCGGTGGCCGATTACCTGCGCCGGCGGCTGAATTTGCAGGGCCCGGCGCTGACCGTGTCCTGCGCATGCGCATCGAGCGCGAAGGTGTTCGGTTCGGCGCGACGCATGATCGAGGCGGGTCTGATCGATGCCGCCGTGGTGGGCGGGGTGGACTCGTTTTGCTTGACCACGCTGTACGGCTTTCACTCGTTGCAACTATGCTCGAATGCGCCGTGCCGCCCATTCGACGTGGCGCGCGACGGCATCTCGATCGGGGAAGCCGCGGCGTTTGCCCTGCTCACCCGGGTCCCCGGCGAATTGAACGGCGACGACGTGCTGCTGTTGGGCATCGGCGAATCGAGCGACGCCTATCACATGTCCGCGCCGCACCCCGAGGGGGATGGCGCGCGCCGCGCGATGCTCGCGGCGCTCTCGGTCGCGAACCTTAAGCCGGATTCGATCGACTACATCAACTTGCACGGCACCGGCACTCCGAGCAACGATCGTGCGGAGAGCCAGGCAGTCACCAGCGTATTCGGAGCCACCACTCCCTGCAGTTCGACCAAGGGCGCGACCGGACATACCCTAGGCGCCGCGGGCGCGCTGGAAGCGGTGATCAGCGCATTGGCCCTGCAGAACGGATTGATGCCCGGCGGCGCGCACACGGCACAGGTCGATCCCACACTGACCGCGCACTATCTCTTGGCGAACCGCTACGGGCGCATCGCCCGGGTGCTCAGCAATTCCTTCGGCTTCGGCGGTGCGAACTGCAGCCTGATTTTTGGGCTTGCCGGATGAAAATCGCAGGCTACGTGGGCGGCGTCGGCGTGCTCGGACCCGGACTCAATAATTGGCCCGACGCGGCGGCGGTGCTGTCGGGCCGCCGAGCCTACGAACCCGCTCCGACGGTGCTGCCGGTACCTGCGCTTTTGCCGGCGACGGAGCGGCGGCGCACCGGCCGAGTCGTGAAAACCGCGCTCGCGGTGGCCTTGGAAGCCACGTCGCGCGCCGGCATCGAGCCCGCGCAGCTCGCGAGCGTGTTCGCTTCGTCGGGCGGCGATGGTCACAATTGCCACGAAATTTGCCAAGCGTTGGCGCTGGAAACTCGGGAGATATCGCCGACGCGCTTCGCGAATTCCGTGCACAACGCCGCGGCCGGCTATTGGAGCATCGCCACGGGCGCGAAACGCGCATCGACCGTGCTGTGCGCATTCGACGCCAGCTTTTCCGCGGGACTGTTGGACGCGCTGACTCAGGTGGCAGTGGACGAGGAATCGCTGTTGTTGATCGCCTACGACACGGAGTATCCCGACCCCATGCGATCCAAGCGGCCGATACCGGATGCCTTCGGCGCGGCATTGGTGCTTACGCCGCACCGGGAAGCCGGATCGTTGGCGCGCATTGAAGCGTCCCTGGGATTCGGGCCCTGTGACCCGCTTGCGGATGCGCAGCTCGAGTCGCTGCGCGCCTCGATTCCCGCCGCACGCTGTCTGCCCTTGCTGCGGCAACTGGCGACGCATGGCGAAGGCCGCGCGGTTCTCGAGTATCTTGATGGATCGAATATCATCGTTGAGACCGAACCATGCAATTGAATCGCGCCTGGATAGAAGCACACATCCCGCACCAGGGCCGCATGTGTCTGCTCGACGAGGTCGTCAATTGGAGTGCCGAAGGAATCTCCTGCCGCAGCGGCGGTCACCGCGCGGCCGATCACCCGCTGCGTGCGCACGGCCGTCTTGGTGCCGCCTGCGGCATTGAATTCGCCGCCCAGGCGATGGCGGTGCATGGCGCGCTCATCGCCGATGCGCACGATGCGCACGATGCGCCCGATGCCAAACCGCCCGCGGGCATTCTCGCGAGCGTTCGCGGCGTTCGTCTGCACGTCGCACGGCTCGACGATGTGCAATCCGATCTGATTTGCGATGCACTGCGGATTGCCGGCGATCGGGGATCGATTCTGTATGAATTCGAACTGCATTCGGCCACGATGCGCTTGCTCAGCGGCCGAGCCACGGTGCTCGACGCGAACTTCCGGAGGGACCCTTGAACGGACAAGCGACGCGAGCATTGATCACCGGCGGCAGCGGCGGCCTGGGCGCCGTCATTTGCCGGCACTTGGGCGCCGCCGGGCACTTCGTTTACGTGCACGCCAATCGCGGCAGCGCCGCAGCGCAGCGCGTGGTGCGCGACATCGTCGCGGCCGGCGGCGAGGCGCAGGCCATTGCCTTCGACGTGACCGACGCCGAGGCGACTCGCGCCGCGCTCGCTGAGGTATTGGATCACTCGGCCGTGCAGATTCTGGTGAATAACGCCGGGATCCATGACGACGCCGTTTTTGCGGGCATGAGCGCCGATCAATGGCACAGCGTCATCGATGTGACGGTCGACGGCTTCTACAACGTGACTCAAGCGCTGATGTTGCCGATGATTCGCACGCGCTGGGGCCGCATCATCAACATCTCCTCGGTCGCGGCGCTCACCGGCAACCGCGGACAAGTCAACTACGCCGCGGCGAAGGGTGCGCTCAATGCCGCCACCAAGGCGCTCTCCCTCGAGGTCGCGAGCCGCGGCATCACCGTCAACGCGGTCGCGCCCGGCATCATCGCGAGCGGAATGGGCGCCTCGGCCTTTGACGCAGCGGCCATCGCGAATCTGGTTCCGATGAAGCGCGCGGGATCGGCGGAAGAAGTGGCCAGCCTGGTGGCCTATCTCGCCTCCGCCGAGGCCGGCTACATTACCGGACAGATTATTTCCATCAACGGCGGAATGATTTGAAGGCGGCGGACGAGCGCTCGACGCTCACTCGCCCCATTGCGGAAACGCCCGCAGAGCATCCGCATAATTGTGAATGACGTCCGTGTGCGCGTCCTCCTGCCAGCCGCCGAGCTGTGGGCTGGTGCATAGATCGCGCGGGCGGCCCTGCTCATCGATTGCATAAAGGGTAAAATCGAGTGCAGCGCGCGCTTCGCTCGCCAGGTCCGCGGATCCGATCGACTTCGCGTAGAGCGCCAGCACCGCGCCGTAAGTCGAGTTGATGCCGCCCCACGCGTGGTGGTCCTCGTCCTGCTCGTGGCAGACGGTGACGCCGAATTCCCGGTGCGTGAAAATTCGGCGCACGAAATCGATCAGCATGCCCGAGTCGGCCTGCCAATCCGGATCGAGCGATGCGCCTTGCTCGAGCAAATAACGCGCAAGATTCAAAGGCGCCCAAGCGGTGCGATTGGTGGGCGTGTCGTGATCCTCGAAGAACTGCGCGAAGAGCGCGCCATCGGCGGCGGCGCTCGGAATCTGATGCCGCTTGATCCAATTCCATAAGGACCGGCGCGGCGCGGCAAATTCCGGGAATCCGCGCGCCAGCAGTGCATCGTAGAGCCGCAGGATGTAGCTCATGTTTCCCGAAACGGGGCCTCGCCCTTCACCGCTGCGGTAGTCGGCGCGAAACGGCCAGGGCGACTGCCCGTCATCGCCGTCCTGTTGGTTGGCAGCGAGCACGCGGGCGTTTTGCAGTGCTTGCTCCAAGTATTTGCGCTCAGCCGCGGCGTCCGACAGAAGCACCAATGCGTAGCCGGCGATGCCGCCCTTGTCGGGCTCGATCTCGAACGGCCGATCGCTCTGCGAGCCGCTATCCTCAGGCTGTGGAAACTTGCCGCGTATGCCGGTCGAGCGCGTGAACGCCGGATATTTGCCGGAGTTTGGCGTCAGCGACTCCTTGAGCAAATAATCGCCCATGGAACGCGCCGTTTTCAGAAACCAGGGATCCTGCCCGGCGCGCAGCTCGCGAAATTTGAGATAGGACAAAATCCCCATGCCGTTCTGTGTGGCGGGGATGGTGTCGGTGCGATCGGGCATCGGCACCCAATCGCCATCCAAGAAGGTCGCTTGGACGAAGCGCGGATAGCCGTGATCGGACGGACATTGCCGGTAGAAGAGCATCTCGAGATCGAGCGCCGCATTCCAAGAGGTCCACGGCCGCAAGCGGTCCGAGGCGTCGAATACCAGGGGATGCCCCGCCAAGGTGCTCGGCCGATCGGGTTCTCGATCTGACATCAGTGCTCATTCCCGCCGGATTTGTCGGCCGGGCTTACGATCCGCCCCTCGCTCTCGCAATCATCACGATGTCGACGCTCTCGGTGCGCGGATCGAAGACGATTTGTGCTTCGCCGCGCTCGATCTGGCGCTTGACGCGCGACACCTTGTCTTCGAGCGAGAATTCACGTTCCCCGTAATCGGTTCCTTCACGCAGCACGAAGGACTCGATGACCGAGTGCAATAATTCCGCCTTGAGTTCGGTATGCGGTACCACCACGGCGCGGTGCGATTCGTCGTCCATCTCTTTGTAGGGCCGTCCCGCGATGCATTCGCCTTATTGGCGTTCGAGAATTTGTGCCGAGTATAGCCCGCGGCGCGTGGGTACAAGCCTGCGGCGCTTGGGCGCGGGCCTGCGGCGATTTTGGAGTATCATTGTGCGCCTTTTCAACTAATTTCCGTGCGCGCCTGCCGTTTCCACCAAGGTTCTGATTCAATTTGAAAACCGCCAATCGCAAGACTCCCAAAGTGGGCTTCGTGAGCTTGGGATGTCCCAAGGCGCTGGTCGATTCGGAGCGTATTCTCACGCGGCTGCGGGCCGAGGGCTACGAAGTGGCTGCGAGTTACGGCGCGGCGGATCTCGTGGTGGTGAACACCTGCGGCTTCATCGACGCGGCGGTGGACGAATCCCTCGATGCCATCGGCGAAGCGCTGGCCGAGAACGGCAAGGTGATCGTGACTGGCTGCCTCGGCGCGCAGCCGAAGAAAATCCTCGATCGGCATCCGCGGGTGCTCAAAATCACGGGCCCCCAGCGCTACGAAGAGGTGGTCGCGTCGGTGCATGAATTCCTGCCGCCGAAGCACGCACCGTTCCTGGACCTCATGCCACCTCAGGGCGTGAAATTGACGCCCCGTCATTACGCTTATCTCAAGATATCCGAGGGCTGCAATCATCACTGCAGCTTTTGCATCATTCCCTCGATGCGCGGGCGTTTGGTCAGCCGGCGGATCGGTGAGGTGCTGCGCGAGGCCGAACAGCTGGTGCGCGCCGGGGTAAAGGAAATCCTGGTGATTTCGCAGGATACGAGCGCCTACGGCGCTGATTTGAAATACGCCGCCGAGCCCTGGCGAGGCGCGCCGCGACATGCGCGCTTCTACGATCTCGCCGCCGCCTTGGGCGAGCTCGACGCGTGGATCCGGCTGCACTACGTTTACCCCTATCCGCACGTGGATCAGGTGATCGAGTTGATGGCCGACGGGCGCGTCTTGCCGTACCTCGACATTCCATTTCAGCACGCGAGCGGGCGGGTATTGAAGCTGATGAAACGGCCGGCTGCCGCGGAGGATACCCTCGAGCGGATAGCCGCCTGGCGGCGCGTGGTTCCCGATATCACGATTCGCAGCACCTTCATCGTCGGGTTTCCGGGCGAAACCGAGCAAGACTTCGAGGAGCTGCTCGAGTGGCTGAGTATCGCGCAGCTCGACCGTGTCGGCTGCTTCGAATATTCGCCGGTCGAGGGAGCGGCGGCCAATGCACTGCGTCAAACACCGGTTCCCGATGAGGTCAAAGCGGAGCGCCGCGCGCGATTCATGGTGCTCGCCGCCGAGATCAGCGCTCAGCGACTGCAAGAGAAGATCGGCCGCACCATGCAAGTGCTCATCGATCGTGCGGAAGGGGACGGGGGCGTCGCCCGCTCGGCAAGCGATGCACCGGAGATCGACGGCAGCGTGCGCATTCTTGGCGCGAACGGATTGAAGGTTGGCGATTTTGCCGACGTGCGGATCACCGGAGCGAGCGCCTATGATCTCGAGGCGCGCCTTGTGTAAGCTTGGCTGATCAAGCCAAACCCAAGCGCTGGATGGAGAGGCAAACGTGGAAATTGCGGCAGATAGGGTGGTATTGATTCATTACACGCTCAAGGATGAGGGCGGCACGGTGCTCGACAGCTCGGCCGGCGGCGAGCCCATGGCCTATATTCAAGGTCACGGGAATCTCGTTCCCGGCCTGGAAAGAGCGCTCGAAGGCAAGCAAGACGGCCACACCCTAGCGGTCACTATTGCGCCGGCCGACGCCTATGGCGCCCGCGATGAGTCGCTGGTGCAGCGCGTCCCCAAGCGTGCGCTGCAGGGCTCCGGCGAGATCCGCAAAGGAATGCAGTTTCAGGGGCGCACCGAAACGGGTATGCGGCTGTTCACGGTGACCGCCGTGGCCGGTGACATGGTGTCCCTGGATGGCAATCATCCGCTCGCCGATCAGACCCTGCATTTTGATGTCGAGGTGGTCAGCGTCCGCGAAGCCACGACCGAAGAATTGGAGCATGGCCATGTCCACGGCGTCGGCGGACATCACCACTGAGATCCGGTCTTTAACATCCCGCTCGCGTATTCCGTTTGGCCGCGGCTGATCGCCATTGGCGTAACCCATCGCGCCGGGCTAAATTTGTCCGCCTGTCGGATTTCGGACGATCATATGCTGTGCGTTGGACGTAATCCTCTGCGGCGTCACGCGCCGGACGCCCTTGGTTTTACTTAACCATTCCGCATCGCATCGAACGCTTCGCTAAGCGCGATTCGGTGTGCATAATGAGTGCTCGCCAAGAGTTCAGCTCAAAGGACCGTCCCCGATGGAGCGTCGTTTGCACACTCGACACCGCGCGCGCACCACCGTGTACGTCGTCATGTCCGGGCGCAAGAGCCGGATCTGCAAGGCCAAAAACTTGAGCGCCAACGGCGTCTACGTGGAGACGGAAAATTTGGGTCTGCGCAAGGGGCAGCAGGTGCACCTCGCCTTCGCGATCAATTTGGGGTTGGTCACCAAGATCCATCGCCGCACGGCCATCGTCGCCCATGTCACCCGCGGTGGAACCGGGCTCATGATGGAACAGTTCGGCGGACGCTGAGCAAGACGATTCCCTGTAAACTCGCGGGTGCATGCCAGCCCACGTACCTCCCCCGGATGCCATCCGCATTCGCGGCGCGCGCCAGAACAATCTCAAGAATCTCGATCTCGATATCCCGCGCAACGAGCTGATCGTCGTCACCGGCGTCAGCGGCTCGGGAAAGTCTTCCCTGGTATTCGACACGCTGTACGCCGAGGGCCAGCGCCGCTACGTCGAAACCTTCTCGCCGTACGCGCGGCAGTTCCTGGACCGGATGGACCGACCGCTTGTCGATCGCATCGACGGCATTCCCCCGGCGATCGCGATCGATCAGACGAATCCGGTGCGCACCTCGCGCTCAACCGTCGGCACCATGACCGAACTGAACGATCACTTGAAGCTGCTGTTCGCGCGCGCCGCCGTTCTGCACTGTCGCCACTGCGCGCGCCCGGTGCGCCGCGACACGCCGCAGACCATTCGCGACGCCATCGCACAGCGATCCCGCGACAGCGGCTTTCCGCGCCTGCTGCTGACCTTTCCGGTAGCCATCCCGAAGAACTTCAGCGAAGCGGAAGTCAAGGAGCTGCTCGCGGGCCAAGGCTACACGCGCATTCATGAGCGGCGCGGCCGACACGCTGCAGGTGATTCAGGACCGCTTTCGATGGGACCCGGTCGACTCCGGGCGCGCCAACGATGCCATCGAGGCCGCACTCAAGGTCGGGCACGGACGACTCGACGTCTACCCGCAGAGCGAGGCCGGCCCGTCGCCTGCGCCCTGGCGCTTTTCCGCCGCGTTGCACTGTCCGGACTGTGATATCGGTTACAAGGATCCGACTCCCAGCGCCTTCAGTTTCAATTCGCCGATCGGCGCCTGCGAAACCTGCCGCGGCTTCGGGCGCAGCATCGGTGTCGACTATGGCTTGGTCATTCCGGATGCGGGGTTGACGCTTCGCGCAGGGCGCCGTCAAGCCCTGGCAGACCGAGTCCTACAAGGAATGCCAGGCGGACCTCATGAGGTTCGCCCGCAAGCGCGCCATCCCCCCGACATCCCCTGGCGGGATCTGACCGAATGCGCAACGCGCCTGGGTGCTCGACGGGGAGGGCGAGTGGACCAAGAACGTCTGGTACGGCGTGAAACGATTCTTCGCCTGGCTCGAGACCAAGGCGTACAAGATGCACATCCGCGTGCTGCTGTCGCGGTACCGCTCCTACACCGAATGCACGGCCTGCGAGGTGCGCGATTGAAGCCCGAGGCGCTGCTCTGGCGAATCGGCGGCACCCGGCATCAACATCCGCGAACTGATGCTGCTGCCGATCGACGAATGCCGCCGCTTTTCGACGAGCCTCGCCCTGCCGCCACCGCTCGATCAAGCCGTCGATCTCTTGCTGCGGGAAATCCGCGCACGCGCTGATCTATTCTGACCGACGTCGGCCTGGGCTATTTGAACCTCGACCGCCAATCGCGCACCCTGTCCGGCGGCGAGGTGCAGCGAATCAATCTCACCACCGCGCTCGGCACCTCGCTGGTCGACACGCTGTTCGTGCTGGATGAGCCCTCGATCGGCCTGCATGCGCGCGACGTCGGACGCATCGTCGGCGTCATGCAGCGTCTGCGCGACGCGGGCAATACGCTGGTCGTGGTCGAACACGATCCCACCGTGATGCTGGCCGCCGATCGGGTGCTCGACATGGGGCCGGGGCCCGGTGAGCACGGCGGAACGATCGTGTTCGAGGGATCGCATAGCCGCACTCGCCCGCGCTCGCGGCTCGCTCACCGCGGACTACCTGTTTCGCCGCCGCCGGGTCGATGTCCCACGCGCTGCGCCGCCGCCGGCTCGGCCGCCCGGCGCCGCCGGCGTCCTGCGCATCGAAGGCGCCGCCGAACACAATCTCAAGAACATCGATGTCGACATTCCGCTCAATCGCCTGGTCTGCGTCACCGGCGTCAGCGGCTCCGGCAAGTCGACGCTGGTTCACGACGTGCTCTACCCCGCGCTCGAGCGCGCCAAAGGCAAGCCCACCGAGAATCCCGGCCGGCATAGCGCCTTGCAGGGCGCCTCACTGATCGATGACGTCGTCATGGTCGATCAAAGCCGCATCGGCCGCACCACGCGCTCCAATCCCGCGAGCTATGTGGGCGCCTTCGATGCCATCCGCGCCTTGTTTGCCAAATTGCCGCAGGCGCGCGAGCGCAAGTACACGGCAGGCACCTTCAGTTTCAATGCCGGCAACGGCCGCTGCCCCGGCTGCGGCGGCAACGGGTTCGAGCACGTCGAAATGCAATTTCTCTCCGATGTGTACCTGCGCTGTCCTGATTGCGACGGCAAGCGCTATCGGGCGGAGATTCTCGAATGCAAATTGGCGCGCGGCGGCGCGGCGCCCCTGAGCATCGCGGAGGTGCTCGAACTCACGGTGTCCGAAGCATTGGCGGCTTTTCACGCCGACACCGAAGTTGTGCCTGCGCCTCGCGCCGCTGGCGGAAGTGGGCCTCGAGTATCTGCGCCTGGGACAGCCCGTGCCTACGCTCTCGGGCGGTGAAGCGCAGCGCTTGAAGCTCGCCGGTCATTTGGCCGATAACGCGGTGCGCGCGCGCAAGCGCGCGACGTGCACACGCGGCTCATTGTTTTTGTTCGACGAACCGACCACCGGCCTGCATTTCGACGATGTGGCCAAACTGTTGCGCGCCTTTCGCCGGCTGATCGAGGCGGGTCACTCGCTCCTCGTCATCGAGCACAACCTGGATGTGATGCGCGCGGCCGATTGGATCATCGACTTGGGTCCCGAGGGCGGCGACGCGGGCGGCGCGTTGATCGGCGCGGGCACACCCGCACGGATCATGCGCATCGCCTCATCGCACACCGGGCGCGCGCTGCGTGAGAGTATCGACGGTACGCCGTTCGCCGACGCGGCGCACCCCGCGGTGCGCGATGCCTCGGGCGACGCCGGGCGGCGCGCCCCGGGGCCGCAGGCCATCGAAATCCGCGGCGCCCGCGAGCACAACTTGAAGAATATCGATGTGAGCGTGGCGCGCAATCAATTCACGGTCGTCACCGGCGTCTCCGGCAGCGGCAAAAGCACCCTGGCTTTCGACATCGTGTTTGCCGAGGGACAACGCCGCTATCTCGAATCCCTCAATGCCTATGCCCGGCAATTCGTCCAGCCCGCCTCCCGTCCCGACGTCGATGCGATCTTCGGCATACCGCCCACCGTCGCAATCGAGCAGCGCACCAGCCGCGGCGGACGCAAGAGCACCGTGGCGACACTCACCGAGATCTATCACTTTCTGCGACTGCTTTTCGTGAAACTGGGGGTGCAGCACTGCCCTGCCTGCGACATCGCGATCGAGCCGCAGTCCGCCGACGCGATTGCCGCACGGTTGCTCAAGGAGTACCGCGGACGGCAGATTGCGCTCGGCGCACCGCTCGTCGCCTCGCGCAAGGGCCTGTATACGGCGCTTGCGAAATGGGCTCGCGGCAAGGGCTATCGCGAGTTGCGCGTCGACGGCACGCTCGTTTCCACGATCAAATGGCCGCGGCTCGACCGCTTCGCGGAACACAACATCGAATTGCCCGTGGCCTCGCTCAAGGTGAGCGGCACACGCGAGACGGCGCTGCGCGAGGCGCTGGCCACGGCGCTCGAGCACGGGCGCGGCGTGGTTCACGTTCGCGATGAGGCGAACGGCACGGCCGGCGCTGCGGCCACGTTTTCCACCAAGCGCGCCTGCCCGAAATGCGGCGCCGGCTTTCCCGAACTCGACCCGCGCCTGTTCTCGTTCAACTCACGGCATGGCTGGTGCAAAAGCTGCTTCGGCACAGGGCTCTCACTGGCCGATTTCGATGCCGAGCAAAGCGGCGAGGAATCCAGGTGGCGCGACGCGGCGGACTCGGCGCCCAACGGCGCTCCCGGCGCGCCGACCGATGCCGCGCCGGCGGTGTGTCCCGACTGCTCGGGCGAGCGGCTCAATCCCGTGGCGCGCCACGTGCTGTTTCGCGGCCACTCGATCGCCGCCCTCTCGCACCTCCCGGTGCAGGAATTCGCCGCCGCCTTGAGCAAATTAAAATTGCGCGGCCGCGAACTCGATATCGCACGCGATCTGTGCGCGGAACTCGGTGCGCGCACCGCGTTTCTGTGCGACGTCGGCCTCGGCTATCTCGAGCTCGATCGCGCCGCCCCCACGCTCTCCGGCGGCGAGGCGCAGCGCATTCGCCTGGCCGCTCAGCTCGGCTCAAACTTGCAGGGGGTGTGCTATGTGCTGGACGAGCCCACCATCGGCCTGCACCCGCGCGACAACTTGGCACTCCTCGATACGCTCGACCGGCTGCGCGGCAAGGGCAATACCCTCATCGTGGTCGAGCACGACGAGGAAACGATCCGCCGCGCCGATCATGTGATCGACCTGGGCCCGGGCGCCGGCACGCGCGGCGGCCGTTTGGTGGCGCAAGGCACCGCGGCGGAGCTCGCCCGGATGAACAATTCAGCCACCGGGCGCTGCCTGGCGGCCCCGCTCACGCACTCGCGCGCTCGGCGCAGAACCGTCGATGCCGAGACGGCCTCGATTCGCATCCGCGGCGCGACCCTGCACAATTTACGCGAAGCCGATGCGCGTATTCCGCTGCGCCGCTTGACCGTGATCACGGGCGTCTCGGGCTCCGGCAAGTCCTCTCTGGCGCGTGACGTACTGCTGCGCAATCTCGAGCGCCTGTTGGCGCGCTCCGCGCGCGCGGCCGCACCATCCGCCGCGGGATGCAAATCGATCGACGGCTGGCAATCGGTGAGCCGGGTGCTCGAGGTCGATCAGACTCCCATCGGCAAGACTCCCCGATCCTGTCCGGCCACCTACATCGGATTTTGGGATTCGATACGCCGGCTCTACGCGGAGACCACCGACGCACGCATCCGCGGTTTCACCCCCAGCCGATTTTCGTTCAACACGGCGGGCGGGCGCTGCGAGTCCTGCGAGGGTCAGGGCATGCGGCGCGTCGAGATGAATTTCCTGCCGGACGTCCAGGTGCTGTGCGATGTGTGCGGCGGCCGCCGCTTCAATCAGGAGACCCTGGAAATCTTGTTCAAGAACAAGAGCATCGGAGAGATTCTCGCGCTGTGCGTCGATGATGCCGTGGATTTCTTCGCGGCGCAGCGCAGCGTGCAGCACCCCTTAAGCCTCATGGCCGATGTCGGCCTCGGATACTTGAGCTTGGGCCAACCGAGCCCGACCCTCTCGGGCGGGGAGAGTCAACGAATCAAACTGGTCACCGAACTTGCGAAATCGCGCACCGACGCCTTGGGAATCGACATCGCCCGGCGCGAAGGGCAGCACACCCTGTACGTGCTCGACGAGCCGACGGTCGGATTGCACATGGCCGACGTGGAGAAGCTGGTGAAGGTTCTGCAGCGGCTGGTCGATGCGGGCAATACCGTGGTGGTGATCGAGCACAATTTGGACGTGATCGCGGAGGCCGATTGGATCGTCGACTTGGGGCCGGAAGGCGGCGCGGGCGGCGGACGCATCGTCGCCCAAGGCGATCCCGACGGCATCGCGCGCAAGCCGGCCAAGAGCCACACCGCGCGCATACTGGCCGGTTTTCTCGCCGAGCGCGGGGTGCCGTAAAGCAAGGTTCCATAGGTTGTGATTTTCCGCCATGCGACGCCCGAGGTCGAGGCGACGCAGACGCTGGCAGGTGCTGCTGCACTGGCCGATGATCACGCGTATACGGAAGGCCGGCCGCCCTCCTCCGCTCATGGTTAGTCGATCTCCGTGTCCCCATCCGAGGGCATCGTCGTCAGGGCCAACTCAATGTTGCTGGCCAGATGGTTGGCGTACTTTGCCGCTTCAAATAGATGAAGCGAATCGTAGTACTTCGCCTTGCGCCGATAATTGTCGATATCGTCCTGCAGGACCTTGCGGGTTTCGTCTTTTGTCATTTGTAAACTCCTAGAAGGCAGACACCCTTCGCGCGCAAGGGGGTTTACCGGTTCAATTCGGCGATCGCAGCGCGCAGCGGCGCGTCGGACATTGCCATCAGCCCCTCAAAAGGCCTATCGAGTTGCAGGATCAGAAAAATCGCGCTTGAGACCGACAGCGCACTGGCAAAGATGACCACATAAACGGTTCCATGACGTGGTGCGAACAGTCCGATGCTGGCAAAGATGACGGCAAGCCAGAACACCAACGCCACCAAGAAGGGAGTTGGTATTGAACTCCCATGTTGGTCGATTAGGAGCCAGCGCATCTGTGCCAGCTCACTGCTGAGCTGCAGCGCGCGTGTCTGCAGCCACCTTTGTGCGTCGCTGGCCGGCACGAGCGCTCTCAGTTTTTCCTGGACTTCCTCGATACCAGCCAACGGACCTGCGGAAGGCACGCCGACCTGCACGCTGTTCTCGATCCAGGTCAGATCTGTCTGGGCTGCCGTCAGGCGGCGCAGGACAGCGCGTGCTGGATCGGCCTCTGGTCCGTAGTGCCGCAGTGTGCGGTCGAGAAGGATGATCGTGGCGGCGCCCTCCTTGATCTCGTCCTGCTTGCTGTCGAACGAACTCTTGGCCGAGGCGATCAGCAATCCGAGCACGAGCGCGGCCAGCGTGGCGAGCAGACCCATTCCCGATTTGAAGATGTACTTCGAGTCTTCGTTTACATGATGCTCGGGCAGGACGCTGCGCATAAGCATGCCCACTACCGCGCTGCCCAACACGCAGGCAAGGACGATGAACGAAATCACCAGTGCGCTCAAGGTTCGCCCTTCCAGTAGTCGATCGAGACTCGCATGATTCGATGTTTCGTCGCCCGCCGAGCTAACCGGCTGACAGACCGAGGGACATCATCTCGCCTAGCACGGCATTGGTATTCGAACAGGGCCGCCGTATCGCAGCATTCGATGAGCTGTGGCAGTGCCGGAGAGATCGAATCGCGATGTTTGGAATGCTATTTACATGTGGATGCCGGGGCTATTAGAGAAAATACCTAGGCAAGCCGACGAGCAAATGACGCGGCGCCGCCCCGCCGGCCGCAGCGTACCCCAATTTGACTTCGACACCTGGTCCGGATCACGCTGCCGCGGGGGTCATATGGATATCCAAGGCGAACGACGCTTGATTGCCGGTCGAGATGCGGTGTGGCGCGCGCTCAATGACGTGGAGGTCCTGCGCGACTGCATCCCCGGGTGCCAAAAACTCGAACGGGTGTCCGACACGGTCATCGAGGCCACCATCGCCGCGCAAATCGGGCCGGTCAAAGCGCCCTTCGTGAGCCGCATCGAGCTCAAGGATTTGGATCCCCCGCGCGCCTACACACTGGTCGGCGAGGGCAAGAGCGCCGCGGCCGGCTTCGGCCGGGGCGAGGCGCGCGTCGCGCTGGAGGAAGAAGCCGGCGTCACCACCTTGAGATACACGGCCGAACTCAAATTAGGCGGCAAGATCGCCCAGATCGGCGCCCGGCTGGTCGAGGGCGCGACGCGCCAGCTTGCCGACCAATTCTTTACCAAGTTCGCCGCCCGATTCGAGCAGCCGGCTGCCGCGGCCGCACCGCCTGCTCCCACCCCAAGGAGGCGGCACTCGATCTACCTATGGATCCTGATCGCCCTCGCCGGACTCCTGGGCTTCGTCTATTGGCTCACGGCGCGATGAGAGCGACAATACAAGAAAAAGGGGGCGCAATGATGATGTCCGTCAATCTGCACGTGAACGGCAAGGCCGTTCATCTTTTGGTCGAGCCCGAGACCCTGCTGGTTGATGCGCTGCGTGAACAGCTGCGCCTCACGGGCACCCACGTCGGCTGCGACACCAGCCAATGCGGCGCCTGTACCGTACTCCTCGATGGGTATTCGGTGAAAAGCTGCACCATGCTGGCGGTGCAGGCTGCGGAGCGGCACGTCACGACCATCGAAGGACTGGGGACCGCTTCGGCGCTGCACCCGATGCAGGCGGCGTTCCGGGAGCATCATGCGCTGCAGTGCGGCTTTTGCACGCCCGGCATGATCATGAGCGCGGTCGACCTGCTGTCGCGCAATCCGAACCCGACCGAGGCCGAGGTGCGCGCCGGGCTCGAAGGCAACATCTGCCGCTGCACCGGTTATCACAACATCGTGCGGGCCGTGCTCGACTGCGCGCAGAAGATGAATTCCACACCCGTTCGGGAGAGCGCCCATGGATGAAGTGGGAACCGGCGGACTCATCGGCCAATCGGTCAAGCGAACCGAGGATATTCGCTTCATTACCGGGCGCGGCCGCTACACCGACGACATCGCGCGCCCCAACACCGCCTACGCGGCCATCGTGCGCGCCAACGTCGCGCACGCCCGGATCAAATCCATCGATGCCGCGGCTGCGCGGGCCGCCCTGGGCGTCGTTGCGGTCTACACCGGCGCGGATATGGCCGCCGACAAGATCGGCGGGTTACCCTGCGGATGGGCGGTGAAGAACCGCGACGGCAGCCCGCAGGCCGAGCCCGCGCATCCGGCCCTGCAATCGGATCGTGTTCGCTATGTCGGCGATCAGATCGCCGTCGTCATCGCCGAGACGCAGGCCCAGGCGCGCGCCGCGGCCGAACTGGTCAACGTCGACTACGAGGAGCTGCCCGTGGTGGTCGATGCCCGCGCGGCGCTCGCGCCCGGTGCGCCGCAGCTGCACGCCGAAGCCAAGGGAAATCTGTGCTTCGACTGGGAGCTGGGCGATGCCGGCGCGGTCGAGCAGGCGTTCGCACGGGCAGCGCACCGCGTCACCCTCGACCTTAGAAACAACCGGCTGATCGCCAACGCGATGGAGCCGCGTTCATGCATGGGCGACTTCGACAGTGCGACCGGCGAGCACACGCTGATCACCGCCAGCCAAAATCCGCACGTCATCAGACTCCTGCTGGCGGCGTTCGTGTTCGGCATTCCGGAGCACAAATTCCGGGTCATCGCTCCGGACGTCGGCGGCGGATTCGGCTCGAAGATCTACCCGTACCCGGAAGACGTGATCGTGCTGTGGGCGGCCCGCAAGCTCGGCCGTCCGGTCAAGTGGACGGCGATGCGCGGCGAATCCTTTCTCTCCGATGCTCAAGGGCGCGACCATCACACCCACGCCGAACTCGCGCTCGACAAGGACGCCAATTTTCTCGCGCTTCGGGTCGAGACGATCGCAAACCTGGGTGCGTACCTGTCGACCTTCGCCCCGGCGGTGCCCACCTATCTTTACGGCACGTTGCTCGCCGGCACGTACCGGACGCCGGCGATCTACTGCAACGTCAAGGGCGTGTTCACCCACACGACCCCGGTCGATGCCTACCGTGGTGCGGGGCGGCCCGAGGCGACGTTCGTCGTCGAACGCATCGTCGATAAAGCCGCGCGCCAGCTCAAGATCGATCCCGCGGTGCTGCGGCGGCGAAACTTCATTCCGCCGGGCGCCTTTCCCTACCAAACGCCGGTGGCCTTGATGTACGACACCGGGAATTATCATGCCACGCTCGACAGCGGCCTCAAGCTCGCGGACTACGCCGGCTTTGCGGCGCGGCGAGCTGCCGCCGCCAAGCGCGGCAAATTGCGGGGCATCGGCATCAGCACCTACATTGAAGCCTGCGGAATCGCCCCCTCCGCCGTCGCGGGCGCGCTCGGCGCACGGGCGGGACTGTTCGAGGCGGCCACCATCCGCATCAATCCCACGGGGTCGGTGACCGTGCTCACCGGTTCGCACAGCCATGGCCAGGGCCACGAAACGACCTTCGCTCAGGTTGTCGCGCAAATGCTCGGCATCCCGATGGAGAACGTCGAGGTGGTGCACGGCGACACGGGCAAGATCCCGTTCGGCATGGGCACCTATGGATCGCGCTCGATCGCGGTCGGCGGCGCGGCGATCGTGAGCGCGACGCGCAAGGTCATCAACAAGGGACAGCGCATCGCCGCGCACCTGCTGGAGGCCTCGCCCGAGGATGTGGAATTCTCGGCCGGCCGCTACGTCGTGCGTGGCACCGACCGCGGCAAAGCCTTCGGCGAAGTCGCGTTCGCGGCTTACGTGCCGCACAATTTCCCGCACGCAACCGAAGAGCCGGGCCTGGAGGAAACCTCGTTCTACGACCCGAAGAACTTCACCTATCCCTCGGGCTGCCACATCTGCGAGCTGGAAATCGACCCGGACACGGGAGTCGTCGAGATCGTTCGCTTCAGCGCGTCCGACGATTTCGGCCGGGAGCCGACGTAGATGACGGGATTGCCTTCGCCCGCAGCCTTGGCGTAGAAGATCTGATCGCGCCGCACCAATCCCAGCGCAAACGCATTGACCAGCGGATTGCCCGAGTAGCAGCTCTCGAACTTCACCTCGCCGCCGACGTTGGGCACGCCAAAGCAGTTGCCATACGAGGCGACGCCGCTGACCACGCCTTCCATCACGGAATGGTTCTTGTGCAGGGTCGCCTGATCGATCGGGCGGCCCGCCTCCCGCTGTTGGCAGGGTGGGCGTGATCGGCCCGAAGCGCAGCGAATCCATCACGCGCGACCGGCCGCGCGCCCATGGTAAAGATGTCGCGCAGAATGCCGCCCACGCCGGTGGCCGCGCCCTGAAACGGCTCGATGAACGAAGGATGATTGTGCGACTCGATCTTGAAGGCGCAGGCCCAGCCGTCGCCGATGTCGATGATGCCGGCGTTCTCGCCCGGCCCCTGCACCACGCGGCGGCTGTGCGTGGGCAGCCGCTTCAGGTGCACGCGCGACGATTTGTAGGAGCAGTGCTCGCTCCACATCACGCTGAAGATGCCCAGCTCGGTGAAGCGTAGGCTCGCGGCCCAGCGACTTCAGGAGGCGGTCGTATTCTTCCGCCGAGATGCCGTGGTCGCGAAGCACTTCTGGAGTGATGGTGGGTTCTTTAGCGAGGCTGGGAGCGCTTTCAACTGGGTTCATGGCGAAGGGGTGGAAGGCTCTATCTGCACGTTGGGCGTCGGGCGGGAAGGATTTGGCAAGTGAGATTGTTAGGAAAACTCTGATCAAGTCAAAACGAGGTCCAGCAGCGGCTAAAGCCGCATGATTTGCTGATATTTAACGGACGGCCTGAAGGCCGTCCCCTTCAAAGATGATGCGCCGGCCGTCGCCAGGAAGAAAACGGTTTCTGCCGTCCCTATGGGACTCGGTTGCTTAACCATGCCTACCCAGCGCCGAAGCGCTAGGACCAAGCCCTCTTGTCCCGCAGGGCGGGACTTGGTCGTATCGCGAACATTTCGTCGCTAGCAAGCAAGTCGACAGACTTAGGTCAGCCTTGATATTCCTCACGGAATGCTCTTGTTTGTCTCGCAATTCGAAAATGCCGCCGTCCTGATTACCCGAACGACTTGAAGCGGTGCTCGCACACCGCTTGGTTTCGCCCCTACAGCGAGCGCAGGAAGTTCAGCAGGTCCTGCTGTTGGGAAGTCGACAGGTGGTTGTAGTTGTTCACTACTCCGTTCGCCTCCGAGCTTGGATACTGGCGATTGCCATTGCTGCCGTGCGCCTGAATGGTCTGCACCAGGTCGGCGGTGCGGCCGTCATGCAGGAAGAAGATGCGTTGTCCCAGTCCCCACAGCGGCGCGGTGCGGAACTCGTCTCCGTCGGCGGCGCCTTGCCCCACATTGTCGGCCAGGTTCGGCCCCATGTGGTGCAGCAGGAGGTCGGAATAGAGATTGGCCTGGATATTGCTGAGAGCCGCCACCGTCGATTGTCCGGTGGTGAGCGACGGCGTGTGACACAGCCGCAGCCTATCTGGCGAACACCTGGCTGCCATGCTGCGTCGAGGGCGAGCTCGGTCCCGGCGTCGGCTGGTCGAGCATGCGCATGAACATGGTGAAGCGGACGCGTGCGATCCGACGAAGTCAAGAATGACGCAGACGAGAAAGTGGTCAGACGAACGAGCAGTGGCGCGGGCTGGGAAGGGCGCAGAGTAAGAGGCGCGCGAAGATACTTCCGCGCCTCAGGCGAAAGCTGGCCCGGGGGCAGCGAAAGCTCCGCTGTTTTGTTCCTGCTGTAACGTTGGACACACGATGCACCACGCACGCCGCGTGCGTCAACCAAAACCGGTTAGTCCAATCCGCTATTTTCGTAGCGGATATTGCTGGACCGCGCGATAGTCGCTAGGGCTGGCGCCAAACTGGTTGCGGAAGGCGCGCACGAAACTTGGCGGATGGCGATAGCCGGCGCGGTAAGAGATTTCCTTGATCGGCATCCGGGTCGAGTGCAGTAGATCCAGTGCGGCCCGCAACCGGCAAGTGGTGAGAAAGTTTTGCAGGCTAAGGCCGGTCGTTGCCTTGAAGAGATGGGAGAGCCGGGAGATACTGAGATTCACCATCTCCGCAAGGTCGTGGATACTGTGGCCCGGGTTCGATTCGACAGCTTGCAGAATGATGCGGATGCGGCCGTCGGGCGGCACTGGGGAAATATAGCCCCGCCCCGCGGGCACCACTCGTCTTGACGCTAAGAGCGGGCTTCGCCCTCAGAGACATGAGTCCTCCTGGCTGACGAGAGGCGGATGATGGAGCCCGTCTTCCAGGGAAGCCGCCTGCTGTCTTGCCGCTGTTCACCCTGGCAGGGCGGGTGGCTGCGCGAAATATAGGACACTGTAACCCAACTTCGGGCCGAGAGTCGCAAAAAGAGCGACGCAAAAAGAAGATTTCCAAAGTTTGGGAGGGCGGGCGCAGCTTCTTTTGCTACGGCAGTTGCAACGGGATTTCATCTGGCAACCATAACTTGGGGCTCACCGATGAGTGGTGGGCGGCTAGGTCACGCCATCGATCGTTAAGGTCCCCCGCACGCGTCCTACATTGTAGGATATAGCCTGAAGCTGTCCGAGGGCCGGGAAAATTCTGCTTGACCGCCGGTTGTCGCCTGACGTATATCTCAAGCCCTCGCCGCAGGACCGCACGGACTTTCGCCGCCGGTAACTGGCAGGAGTAGGACGCGGGTCAATCGCCAGAGTTCACTCGCAGCAACATCTTTGGGTACCCCGGCAAACGCCTGAAGAAAAAATTATCGAGAGGGAAAACATGCCTGACAAATCGCTAAGACTTAACGTGGCATCCTTTGCACTCCTGATTGCGGTCGCCTTCTGCACTCCCGTACTTTCGGCCCAAAACAACATGGGTGGTCAAGACAACATGAGTGAGGCAGCGGCCAAGCTGGAGAAGATGGCGGCGGCGCTGCAACTGACTCCGGCGCAGAAGCAGCAGATCCGGCCGATTTTGGTGGAGGAAGCGCCCAAGTTGAAAGCTTTGAAGAGCGACACCTCGCTGCCGCCGCTGCAGAAGGCCATGAAGATGCATCAAATCACCGAGGCGACGGACGCCAAGTTGCAGCCTATTCTTAATCCGGGGCAGTACCAGAAGTTGCTGCAGATGCAAACCGAGGAACGGCAGCAGCTGATACAGCAGAAGATGGACCATTAGCGGGTTGCTGAAAAATTCGAAAAGCAGGTCCCTCGCCGGCTGAAGCCAGCGTGTGATGACAAGAATTAAGGGCTTGGACACGGCGCTGAAGTGCCGAACTACCCGATCGATGGATCAAGCCGAGTTTTTCAGCAAACCGTGAAGTCTGGTTCGGGATGACAAAATAAAGACCTATTACGGCGCGGTTAAAGCTACGCCCTTCAAAATCACTTCGCGTGTAGTCTTTCAGCAAACCACTTAGCGGATATTGGTAGCTTTGCGGGTCTTGCCTTCCTCTTTCAAGGTAACGAACCAACCATACATATCGTCAACCCGGGCAATATCTTCGTTTAGCAAGGGCTGGTCGGCGTATCTGTGGATGTCGGCTCCGCTGTGACGACGCTTCAGGTTAGCGACAATCTGATAAAGCTCGTCGACCTTGGAGTGCATGATGCGCAGGTCGGCCACCAGCCTCATCTCCTCGATGTCGAGCCCGCGCCGGGTCAGAGTTCGAGTTCGCTTTGCACTGTCAGCTCTCTTCATTGCGCGAGTGTCCGCTAAGCTTGCCAGGACTCTTCGCCGCAAGAGTATATGACAAGGGTTGCAGGCGGCGCGACTTACTTTCCGTCGAAATGGCCAGCAATACCTCGGTGGCTACTCGAAAGGCGCGCGATCCTCGCTATTACGTTGGTGATAGTAGATATTTTGGACTATGATGGCCGCGCCATGGAGTACTTAAGGAGGCGACTTATCGTGGAATTTCGCAAAGTAATATGTGCATTTTTGCGCTCGCCGTGGGGTGTTGGTTGCTGAGCAGCCTGCCGCTGTGGGCAACCGATGAGTCTTCTCCGCAAATGTCGTCGAGTCAGGCTATCGACTTTGCTGTGTCGCCGCCGTTGCGCGATCTGGCAAAGTTGCCCGCGCGTCCTTATTACAGTTTTCATCAGGCGCACTCGGTGCGGCGCACCAGTGCCCATACCGATCATCCGTACGAATTCGATCCAGTTGAGCAGAGCTCTCCGGGCGCGCCCGCGAGCATAACTCCTGGACTCAGCTTGCTGGGGCTGGACAATAATCAGGCCTGCGGCTGCCAACCGCCCGACACCAACGCGGCGGTCGGTGATACCCAGGTCGTAGAGTGGGTTAACGTGGCCTATGAAATCTTCAACAAAACGACCGGCGCGGTCGAGGCCGGGCCCCATCTTTGGCAATCAGCTTTGGCAGAGCCTGGGCGGAGCCTGTTTCGACAACAACGATGGCGACATCATTGTGCAGTGGGACAGAACTAACCATCGCTGGCTGCTGGCGCAGAACGTGTTCAACGGACCGCCGTATTATGCCTGCGTTGCGGTGTCGACCAGCGCCGACGCTACGGGCTCCTACTACGAGTATCAATTCCCCCTGGCCCAGGATTTTCCCGATTATCCCAAGTGGGGTATCTGGCCTAGCGGATATTTCCAGACCAACAATAACTTTGGCAACGTGAACTTCGACGGCGCTTATGTCTGCGGTTATAACAGCGCGAAGCTGGTGGTGGGCGACCATACGGCCGAACAGATTTGCTTCCAGCTGACGCCTGGTGACTCCAGCTTGTTGCCGGGCGACATCGATTCCAGTACGCCTCCTCCGGTGAACCAGGACGAATTCTTCATCGGGGCGTACGAGTTCGGATGGGCCAGAACGACCATCTCTTATCTTTTATTCCATGCACCCGGTTATTCTCGAATCCCGACCCAGTCGACGTTCGTGGGCAGCGGCCTGGCCAACCCCGTCACCGTGCCGACCTACACTCCGGTTCTGCGACAACAGCGAATTTTTGCGTTCCGCAGCAGGGCACCCTCAACCAAAGTAGACGCGCTGGGCGATCGCGTAATGTATCGCTTCTCTTACTGGGATGACGGTCCGCTGGTTAACGCTGAAACCCAACGCCGGTCCGCTGCACCAGCCAGCACTGGTATGTGAATCACGTGACCACCGCGTCGGGCGGGCAGGCGGGCGTCCGCTGGTACGAGTTCCGGGCCAACGTACAGCACCGTGGGCATCGGCGGTGTGAGACTGTTCCAGTCAGGCACCTTCGCTCCCGACTCCAACAATCGCTGGATGGCGTTCATTCCTCGCAAGACAAGATGGGCGACATCGCACTCGGCTACAGCCTGGCAAGTACCACAGTGTTTTATGACTCGCTAGCCGCGACGGGCCGCGTGGTGACCGATCCTATGGGACAGATGGAAACCGAAACTACGCTGACGGCCGGCACCGGCTCGCAGAGCAGCGGCGATCCGCTGGGGAGACTACTCCAGCATCTTCGTCGATCCGTCCGACCAATGTACGTTCTGGTATGCCCAGGAGTACTACATCGTTCCGGCCGGCGGCGACAACTGGCAAACACGCCTGGTGTCGTTCAAGTTCAACGGCTGCCAGTAAACCATTATCGATAGACCCAAAGAAAGCCCCATTTTGCTTCGGCGAAGTGGGGCTTTGTCATTTGTTTTTGCTCATTCATGGCATGGGTGGGTTGGCGGTTCAGGCGCGGGCAAGCCATTGGTATTTAGGCGCGCTGGTGCAAGGTCGATCATGCAATCCATGGCATCTAATTAGTCAAAAGGATACCGACATCGATCTTGGCGAAAACGAACAAACACGCGCCCGCAGTGGCTGACAGAAGCGCTTTCGACATTTTCCATCCGGCTGTTCGTGATTGGTTCGAGGCTGTTTTTCCGTCGCCCACGCGACCGCAGATCGAAGGCTGGCCGGCGATTGCTCGCGGCGAATCGACGCTGATTCTTGCCCCCACAGGCACCGGCAAGACCTTGGCCGCGTTCCTGTGGTGCATCAATCGCATCATGTTCAGCGACGTGCCGGCGAGTGCGCAGCGCTGCCGCGTCCTCTATGTTTCGCCGATCAAGGCTCTCGCAGTCGACGTCGAACGCAACTTACGCGCGCCGCTGGTTGGAATTGCGCAAGCGGCGCAGCGCCGAGGCGTTTCGTTTCACGAGCCGCCGTCGCGATTCGCACAGGCGACACGCCGCAGGCAGAGCGCGCCCGATTCGCGCGACATCCTGCCGACATTCTGATCACCACGCCGGAGTCGCTCTATCTGCTGCTCACCTCGAATGCGCGCGAGGTGCTGAACTCGATTGAAGTCGTGGTCATCGACGAGATTCATGCCTTGGTGCCCGGCAAACGTGGATCGCATTTGGCGCTGTCGCTCGAGCGGTTGCAGCATCTGGTAGGACGGCCGATTCAGCGCATCGGTCTTTCAGCCACGCAGCGCCCGCTGGAAGAGGTTGCGAGGTATCTGGGTGGGGCTGAGACTTCGCGGAAGGTTGAGACGCCAAGGGAAAGCGAAGCAGATGGCTCGAAGCGAGCCTCGAAACGGAAGCTGCGACTAGCGAAGCCATTCCTAGCGAGATCGCAGCGGATGAGGCTCTCTCAGAATTCGAGGCTACGACGTTTGCTCCTGTTTATCGGCCGGTGACGATCGTCGATGCCAGCGCTCCCAAGCGGCTGGACTTGCGGGTTGAGGTTCCGGTCGAAGACATGGCCAGCCTCGACAATGTCGACCCGTTGCCCAGCGGGCCGGCGTCGCAAGGCCCGAAGCGCAATTCGATCTGGAGCGCGATTCATCCGCAACTGCTCGAACTGGTTCGCGCGCATCGCTCGACACTGATCTTCGTGAATAGCCGTCGCCTGGCGGAGCGAATCTCCGGCGCCGTCAACGAACTGGCCGGCGAAGATCTGGTGCGCGCTCATCACGGCAGCGTTGCGGTGGCGCAGCGCAAAGACATCGAGGACAAGCTGAAGCTCGGCGTTTTGCGCGGCATCGTGGCGACGTCGTCGCTGGAGCTCGGTATCGACATGGGCGCGGTCGACCTGGTGATTCAGATCGAGTCGCCGCCGTCGGTCGCCAGCGGCATGCAGCGCGTCGGCCGCGCCAGCCATTACGTCGACGCGGTCAGCAATGCGGTCATCTTTCCAAAGTATCGTGCTGACCTGGTTGCGTGTGCGGCCATCACGCGCGCCATGTATCAGGGCCAGGTCGAGTCGGTGCACTATCCGCGCAATCCTCTGGATGTGCTGGCGCAGCAGATCGTCGCCGCCGTGTCGCTGGAGGATTGGACGGTGGACGATCTTTTCAACCTGGTTCGATCGGCGGCACCGTACGCCGCTTTGACGCGCTCAACCTTCGAAGGCGTGCTGGATATGCTCTCCGGGCGCTATCCATCGGATGAGTTTGTGGAGCTTCGGCCGCGCATCACCTGGGATCGGCTGGCCGGCAAGCTGACCGGCCGGCAGGGTTCGCAGCGCGTCGCCATCATCAATGGCGGCACGATTCCGGATCGCGGTTTGTACGGCGTGTTTCTCGCCGGTGCAACCAAGGGAGCGCGGGTCGGCGAGCTCGATGAGGAGATGGTGTTCGAGAGCCGCACCGGAGACACGATTGTTCTGGGCGCATCGACCTGGCGCATCGAAGAGATCTCCCACAACAAGGTGGTGGTTTCTCCTGCGCCGGGAGAGCCCGGCAAGATGCCCTTCTGGCACGGCGATTCGGCGGGACGTCCGGTGGAGTTTGGCCGGCAGATTGGCGAGCATGAGCCGCGAGCTGTTGCGCTTGCCGCGGCCAGTCGCGTTCACCAAGCTGGTGGAGGAGCACAGCCTGGATGCCAGCGCCGCCGAGAATCTTGTTGCGAGTATCTCGAAGATCAGATGGCGGCCACCGGACGCGTCCCGAGCGATGAAGATATCGTGATCGAAACGTGCCGCGACGAATTGGGCGACCGGCGAGTTTGCGTGCTGACGCCGTTCGGCAGCGCTGTCCACGCGCCCTGGTGCATGGCGGTGGCGTCGAAGCTGCGCGCCGAGCGCGGGCTGGAAGTGGAATCGATGTGGTCGAACGACGGCTTTGTGCTGCGAGTTCCCGGATAACGACGAGGGGTTGCGTGCGGGAGATCTGCTGCCTTCGCCGGTGGAGGTGAAAGACCTGGTGATTCGGCAACTGGGCAGTACGTCACTGTTTGCCGCGAAGTTTCGCGAGGCCGCGAGTCGCGCGCTGTTGCTGCCGAAGCGGCGGCCGGGCGTGCGCGCTCCGCTTGTGGCAGCAACGCAAACGTTCAGCCGACTTGCTGGCAGTGGCGTCGCGATTTTCGATCGTTTCCCATTCATGCTGGAAGCCTATCGCGAGTGCATTCGCGACGTTTTCGACTTGCCGGCGCTGACCTCGATTCTCGCTGGAGTGCAGCGCGGCTCGATTCGCGTGACCAACCTGGAGTCTGATCGGCCTTCACCGTTTGCGGCGTCGTTGTTGTTTTCCTATGTCGCCAACTATATCTACGATGGCGATGCTCCCCTGGCGGAGCGCCGCGCGCAGGCGCTCTCCATCGACCAGTCGCGGTTGGAGGAACTGCTCGGCGACGTCGACCTGCGCGAGCTGTTGGACTCAACGGCGCTCGACGAAGTGGAAGCGCGTCTGCAATCGCTCGATCCGGAATATCGCGCGCGCCATGCAGACGGCGTTCACGATTTGTTGCTGAAGCTGGGTGATCTGACGGAACCGGAGCTGTTGGCGCGCAGTGAAAACGCGGAAGTGGCGGCCGACCATTTCCGAGCTGCTGAATTCGCGGCGTGCGGTGCGGATTCGCATTGCCGGCGACACACGTTTCATTCCCGTGGAATATGCTTCGCGCTATCGCGATGCTCTTGGCATTCCGCTGCCTCCGGGACTCGCGGAAGTTTTTCTCGAGCAGAGCGAAGATCCGTTGCTGGAGATTTTGCGGCGTTATGCGCGAACCCACGGCCCCTTCACGACGGCGGATGTCTGTCGACGTTACGGCTTGCCACGCGGCGACGGATAAAGCGGCTGCGGACTCTGCATGGTCTCGGCAAGTTGCTTGAAGGAGAATTTCGGCCGGGCGGCACTCATCACGAATGGTGTGATCCGGAGGTGATGCAGCAGATCCGGCGCAAGAGCCTGGCGCGGTTGCGTCGCGAGATTGAACCGGTGGAGCAAAGCACGTTTGCACGATTTACTGCACGCTGGCAGGGAGTCTCGGTGCGGCGTCGCGGCCTAGAGTCGCTGCTGGACACTGTGGAGAATCTGCAGGGCGCAACTCTGCTGATTTCCGAACTGGAGCGCGAGATTCTGCCAGCGCGCATTGCCGACTACCGCCCGGCCGATCTCGACATGGTGATGGCGTCGGGTCAGGTGGTGTGGGTGGGAGTGGAGCAAGTCGGAAATCGTGATGGGAGAGTGGCGCTGTATCTGAGCGAGTCGCTGCCGGCGCTGCTGCCTCCGCAAGAGCTGCGAAGCGGTGTGGCCGAACTCTCTGAACGTGCGAGGCAGGTTCTGGACTTTCTGACGCAGAAAGGCGCGTCGTTTTTTGCGGCGATTCATGCCGGGTTGGGCGGCGGATATCCGGGAGAGACACGCGACGCGCTGTGGGAGCTGGTGTGGGCGGGACAAATCACCAATGACACGTTTCATCCGCTGCGCGATCTGTTGCGCTCCAGCGAGTCGCAGCGTCAGCGGAGCGAAACCTTCGCCGGAGCGCCTCCGGGGTCGCCGGATTTTGTGCGGCGCTTCCGCTCGCACAGTGGAGGACAGGCACAGGGGCGCTGGTCGCTGATCGGCGAGCGGGTCGCGGCTGCCATCAGCGTGACGGAATGGAGTGCCAATCTTGCGCAGCAATTGCTGGTGCGGCACGGCATCGTGCTGCGGGAGACGGCAATTGCCGAGAGTGTTCCGCGCGGATATCCGATGATTTATCCGGCACTGAAAATTATGGAGGACGGCGGATGGGTGCGGCGCGGGAATGTTTGTTGCCGGACTGGGCGCGGCGCAATTTGCGATGCCCGCTGCAGTCGACATGCTGCGGAGCCTGCGCCCGGAGCAGGACACGTTCGAAGCGCTGTTTCTGGCAGCGACCGATCCCGCGAATCCCTATGGCGCTTTGCTGCCGTGGCCGCGACGGGACGGCCGACGGCTAAAAGATGATGACGAAGCATTGAGTCGCAACCGGCGACTCCCGGCGCGGAGCCGATTGACGCACAAGCTTCGGCGAGTGGAAACATCCCGGCGGGGTCTCATGGGATGTCGCGCACCAGCGGCGCGGGCGTCATTCTGGTCAATGGACAGTTGACCGCGTTTCTTCGACGCAGAAATCAAGAGATTCAAGTATTCTTGCCGGAAGCTGAACCCGAGCGCACGCGGTTTGCTCGCGAGCTGGGAAGAAGCTGGCCGAGCTGGCGATTCGCCGACAAGGCCGGAAAACCGGATTGCTCATCGGCACCATTAACGGCGAGCCGGCGCGCCAGCATTTTCTCGCACGCTTCCTGGAAGAATCCGGCTTCGTGAATACGGCGGCGGGATTCCAGATGCGGAGGATCGCGCCGTTAGCCATGCCCGCCAATGCAGACGCGCCGGGCGATAAAGATCCGAGCTTGATGGCGACGAAGTCGATTCTGATGTGCCCGAGACCGCCTGATGCCAGAGGGCGACACCATCTACAGAGCAGCGCGGACGCTGAACCGGGCGCTGGCGGGAGCGGTGGTTACGGGATTCGAGACCCAGCTGCCAAAACTTTCGCGCGTCGAGTTTGACTGCGGGGTCGCGGGACGAATCGTTGAAAAAGTGGAGGCGAACGGGAAGTGGATGCTGATGCATTTTTCCGGCGACCTGATCCTGCTGACGCACATGCTGATGAGCGGCAGCTGGCACATCTATCGGCCGGGAGAGGCGTGGCAGAGGCGCGCCATCGACATGCGAATCGTGGTGAAGACAGAAAAAATCTGGGCAGTAGCGTTTAATGTGCCGATCGCAGAATTTCATGATGCCGATACGCTGCGGCGTCGCGATGGGTTCAGGAGTTTAGGCCAGGATGTGCTGGCAATAAGTTTTGATGCCGCGCAATCGGTTGCCAGCCTGCGCGCTGCCGGCGATCTGGAGGTCGGCGTGGCGTTGCTGAGACAGTCGATCATCGCCGGACTGGGCAACGTGTTTAAGTCTGAGGTATGTTTCGCTTGCGGAGTGAATCCGTTTCGCCGCGTGAGCGAGTTGCGGGATGAAGAACTGTCGTGCCTGGTGCAGACGGCGAGGAAGTTTCTGCTGGCCAATGTCACCGAGACTTCCGGCGACCAGATGGTGACCTATACCGGACCGCGGCGAACCACAGGGCGCGCCAACACGGAAGAGCGGTTGTGGGTTTACGGGCGGCGAAACCAGCCTTGCCGGCAATGTGGCACGCTGATTCAATCGCACAAACAAGGAGCAGACGCCCGCACGACCTTCTGGTGTCCGGAGTGCCAGGGGAAGCGCCGCCTACGTTCAGGATGACAAACAGTTGTCAGTTGTCGGTAAGGGCGAGCAGATCCCTCGCTGTGCTCGTGATGACAAATCAAGGGGCGGCTGGTTCTTGGGCCGCTGGTGATGACAACTCGAGAAAACAACAGGTCCTTCGACTCCGGCGGCGAAGCGCCGCCTGCGCTCAGGACGACATCAAAACAGTTGTCAGTGTCGGTTGTGAGTTGTCGGTTAAATGCAAAAGCAGATCGCTCGCGGCGCAAAGGATGACTCCGCTGCCGGCGAGAGCAGATCCCTCGCTGCGCTCGTGATGACAAATCAAACTGAGATACTACCCTACGTGGGGGAAGCTTTACTGGGACCTGGGAATCACAGCTGCCGGATTTAATGTCTCACAATGTGGTATACGAGGCATGGCTATTGCCGGCGCCTAATCGCTGCACTCCTCGAATGCACGCGACCTGTTCACTCCTGCAGCAAAAAGCCGCCGAGGTGGCCCTTGGCGGCTAGACTCCATCCCACAACTTGCGATGGCAGGAGCTAGTTCGACGGATTTACCTGGATCTTTGCCATCATGCCGCCATCCTCGTGGTCGAGAATGTGGCAGTGATACACGAACGTTCCGGCGATATTCGGATCGCGGAAATCCATGCGCACGGTGATGCTGGGATAGGGGCCGGTGCCTGACCAGTTGGGAATGGTGAATGTGTCCTGGAGCTCAGGGTTCGTCACCGGCACTCCATTAATCGCGGTCACCAGGAAATGGAGCTGGTGGATGTGGAAGGCGTGGGCCTCGCCGGCATGAGTTCTCGATGGTCCAGTCCTCCACCGCTCCGACGTTGGTCACGATCGCGGGTGGATCGTCCATGTGGAAGACCTTCGGCCTTTGACCATTGACGGTGATGAAGTACTGGGTTGGTCCATTGCTACCGATGGTCTGCTCGGAGAAATAAAGCAGACGCGTGGTGGTGGGTAACTGGGCCGCGAGTCCGGCGAACCGCTGGGGATCTACGGGCGGCTTGAGCGGGTGATTTGCGGGATGCGGAACTTTCCCGTCCCCACTGCCGACGATGTTGGCTAGCGGCTGCTCCGGATTCGGATTGCCGACCGGGCCGGTGTTGAATCCTTCAGTGACGAACGTACCGGTCTGGCCCACGGGAAGACCGGGCGTAATGAATTCGGCGCGGCCCGCCGGTGGAAGATCACGGTGGTTTCGTAGATGGGGGTCGTCGAGGGAATGCCGTCGAACGCCAGCACTTCGAGCGGCTGCGGCGTGGTTCCGAACTGTACCTGCAGCGTGAGAAATGCCTGGGTGGAAGCGTTGACCACTCTCCAGAATTCCGCCTGTCCATAGGTTGTGTTGATGATGGGCGAAGGCGCGAAGGGGTAGATGGCCGGCTGGTAGTTGATGGTCAGCTGGTTCGGTCCGGGCAGCCAGGAATTGGGATTGTTGAACTGCTGGCGGATGACGAGGACGCGCTCGGGCAGGCCCTGCGTGCCCTGAATGTTGCCTTCGATGATGAATGCGCCAGCCGCGCCGCCGTCGACCTGCGTGGTGGTATTGCCGTGAACGTGCGGATGGTACCAGTACATTCCGGGCGAATCGTTGGCCGGCACCTGGAAGTTATAGGTGAAGGCGGGATCGCCGGACTGAATGATGGTGTTGATTACATCGTCCTGGTGGCAGATGGGGGTGATGTTCAGGCCATGCCAGTGGATGTTGGTGGACCCGGGCAATACCATGGTGCCGTTGCAGTCATCGGGCGGCCCGCCGTGCTGGTGCTGCTCAGGCACGGTCATGTGCATCATCTTTTCCATGTAGGCTTTTTTCGGGCCGGGACCAGATTTATCGTAGGGCGCCTGGATATTGTCGGTGAAGGACAGGTTCAGGGTCACGCCCGGATTGAGGCGTAGCGTAGGCGCCTCGACCGGCTGTCCCTGATACATGTAGACATAGCAATAATGCATGAAGCCGTCAGAGCCCTGGGCATTTTGCAAAGTCATACTGAGGTTCAACACGCCGTTCTGACTGTACAAATCCAGAGGATTGAGAACGGGACTGCCGGGTAGCGGGCGTGCGGGCAAGTTGGCCCCTGAGCCGAAGCAGCCAGCAGGGAAACTCCACACAACGAAGCAAGTAGAACAGCTCGAAACGATGAACGCATTCTGACTCCCTGAAAATCTTTTTGGTACTCCAACCCATCCGTCAGGATCGAAGTAAATCAACCTTGCTGCTTGTTTCCCGGCTTTCCCAGCTTATTTCAAGCTGGCGGGCCGCTCGCCACGCTACTCAAAAACGTACGTGGCGGGAAAGCTTGAATCGACAATAGCCCGTTGCTGAACGAGTCCATAGCGGGAGACGTAGCCGCCTCGGTGAGGGTGCACGTCGTGCCGTTCGAAGTCACTTGAAGAATCCCGATCGAGGAGCCCAGGGGAGCGAACTCCGCCAGGTACAGTACTCCGCCGGTGCCCGTGGTATCCCTGGTTACGAGCGCTCCTACATACGTCCAAGGATTGTAGAAATTGTTCAGCGGCGGCGAACTGCATCCGGCGGAAATTTTGCCCGTGTTCTTATTGAAGAAAGCGGCCGTGACGGTATCGCCCTGACTATTTCCGATATAGAGGAGGCTTTCATCGGGACTGAGCCACACGCTGGCGGAATTAAAGCCTTCGGCGACGGCAGTGTGGGGAGTGGGAACCGTGTACTGCACGGTAGGCGCCAGTTTGCCGGAAGAAATGTCAGAGACCTCGATGGTTGTGGGTATCGAAGCATCGCCGAAGATGGCGAAATGGCCATCCTGGGTAATATCGACGCCCTCCGGGAAATAAGCAGCGGCAAAGCCGGTTGAGTTCTGCTCGTCATTGTTCGACATGGGAATGCCGTTAGCGATGTTGAAGGACTGAATCGAACCGTCTCCATCGGCAACGACCAGGATATTTCCGTGGATGGCCATGCCGCCAACCCAGCCGCCGTTCAGGCCGGCCGCAGAAACGTCGCCGAGGAAGGTAAGCTGGCATCCCGCTCCGATAGCGAAAGTCCCGATCGTGTTGGAGGCGCTGTAGCCGGCGTAGAGGTAGTTATCGTTGAGAACGATTCCGATGCCATTGGTGTTGCCGTTGTCATTGGCAGACCCGAGGAAATTTCCCACGCGCGTCTGGGTGGCAATATTGATGGAAGCCACATCGCCAGTGCCGGCATTGGAAACATAGGCGCATTGGGCAGAGCTATCGTGCAGCAAGTTCACGCGCGGCGTCCCGAAAAACCCGCCGCCGATTCCTTTGCCACCCGTATTGACATTGGTCTGAAAGGTCAACGTGGGACCGCTGCCGGAGGTTCCCGCCAGAAAGAAGCTTATATAGCTGTGCAGTAAGCCATCATCATCGGTGATTACATAGATTGACTGCGAGGGAGTATGCGATGGATCCTTGGCCGCACTATTGGCGACCACGGAAGCCAGCATCATGGCGGTTAGAAACAATCTAAAACGGAAGCTCATGTCTTTTGATTCCTCTGGGAAGGGGGGACAAAGGCTGGAGGGCATGGTATCTCGAAAGACCTCACTATTCAAGCTATGTTGCGGCCGAATTATTCAAAATCAAACTGAATAGTTGCAGCTTTTCGCAAGAGTTGCATCTAGCCTCCAATTACTAGCGCGCATAGTAGCCAGGCTTAATCGATTGCAGATGGAGTTCATGCTGAGCCGCATGTTTCTGGGCTGATTCGCGAGGTTGATTATCACTACATTTATCGCGGGTACGGAGAAGCTAGGAGTAGAAGCAATTCTATTTCCGCAGGCGGGCCGGAATCCTGTTGTAAGGAAATTGTCTGGTTCACGGGCCGGCTGAAAGTAATTTCGTCCAGGGACTGATCGCAGCCGTTGTTGCAGGAAAGCTGCGACAAATTATTTGACTATGGACGAGCACCCTTCAGCTAGACTCAAGGATGGGCCTTGGCTCTACGGACTTGGATTGCTGGTAGTGGCGACCTCGTTGCTGGCGGGCTACGGCATGGCAGGCGAGAAGCTGGCTGATGGCAAACGCGTAACGGAGAATAGCGGTCCTTCGACTCCGGCGGCTCAAAGATGGGCCACCTGCGCTCAGGATGACACAGACTAGTTGTCAGTTGTCAGGAACAGCAGATCCCTCGCAGCGCTCGTGATGACAAATCGTGCGAGAGATGGCAGACACGCTGAGGGAAGCTGTTGTGAGGTATAGGGGCCCTTCGACTCGCTACGCTCGCTCAGGATGACAAATCAAGAAAGCAAAGCAAATTTATACGTTTGGGAGTTCATGCTGAAGCAGTTTCTTACCATCGTTATTGCAGCAGTAATTCTTAGTGCTGTACCTGCATTCGCCCAGAAGCAGTTCAAGATGGCGGATCGCGTCAAACTTGGCGGAGAAGGCGGCTGGGACTATCTTATCTACGACAATGTGGGACATCGGTTGTTCATCACGCGGGGCAGCCACGTCATGGTTGTCGACACAGGCAGCCTAAAGGTTGCCGGCGACATTCCGGAATTGTCCGGTATCCACGGCGTGGCGCTGGCCCAGGATTTGGGCCGCGGCTTCGTCAGCAACGGCGGCGACAATACCGTCCAGGTGTTCGACCTGAAGACGCTGAAAAAGCTGGACAGCGTGAAAGTAGGCGATCGCCCCGACGCCATTTTGTACGACCCATTTTCGAAACACGTTTTCACTTTCAACGCGCGCGGTCAGAATTCGAGCGTGGTTGATCCGGCCAGCGGCAAGGTGGTGGGGACGATTCCGTTAGGCGGCAAGCCGGAGTTTCCGGCCAGCGACGGCAAGGGCAAGCTTTACGTGAACATAGAAGACAAGGGCCAGATTTCGCAAGTGGACGTGAGCAAGCAGACCGTGCTGAATACATGGCCGATCGCACCTTGCCAAGAGCCGAGCGCGCTGGCTTTCGATGTGGAGCACCATCGGCTGTTTGCGGGATGCGGCAACAAAATGATGGCGGTGGTGGACTCCGACTCGGGCAAGGTCGTGACCACGGTGCCCATCGGTGAGGGAGTCGATGCCGGCGGATTCAATCCCGAGACGCAGGAAGTTTTCATGTCGTGCGGCGAAGGTGTGCTGACCGTGATTCATGAAGACAGCCCAGACAAATACACGGTGCAACAGAACCTGGCAACGGTAAAAGGCGCGCGGACCATGGCGCTGGATCAAGAGAATGATGTGGTTTATCTGGTGACGGCCCAGCGCGAAGCTACGCCCCCCGCCGCCGGACAGCGACCAGCAATGGTGCCGGGAAGCTTTGAGCTGATTGTGGTGAAGTGAATCAGTTGTCTGTGGTCGGTTGTTGATTAAGAGCTGGTCCCTCGCTGCGCTCGTGACGACAAGAAGCAGTTGTCAGTTGTCGGCACCGCTTTGCCGGTGCCGGCAAAAAGCAGATCCCTCGCTACGCTCGTGATGACAACCCAAGAACAAGGAGCCCGTTGACGCGCGCGCTCGTGATGCAAATCGAGAGACAGCAGGTCCTTCGACTCGCTGCGCTCGCTCAGGATGACACCCAAGAAACAGTTGCCAGTGATCAGTTGTCGGTTGCCAGTAGAGCCGGTCTCTCGCTGCGCGCGGGATGACAAATCGAGAAACCGCAGGTCCTTCGGCTCGCTGCGCTCGCTCAGGATGACACGTAAAAGCTGCTTGCTTACTTGCCGGCCGGTTTTTTGGCGCTGGGCGGCAGCAGATCGTTCAGCCGCAGATACATAGCAGCGGCGCTGTAATGGTCGGACCAACTGGCAGCGAGAATGACCAGCGCCCCACCGCGCGTACTGGTGCGGCCTCCGGAGAGGGTCACAGACTGGCCCAGGGTGCTGTCGTCGGCTT
>CAWCBJ010000023.1:0-25997 GCA_963793685.1 uncultured Gammaproteobacteria bacterium
CATCATCAATCCGATGATCGTCGAGGGCCAGGTCCACGGCGGCTTGGTTCAGGGAATCGGACAAGCGCTGCACGAAAACTGCGTGTACGACGATTCCGGTCAGCTGCTGACCGGCTCCTTCCTGGATTATGCGATGCCGCGCGCCGACGACGTGCCGAGCTTCGACGTGATGACCGAATGCACGCCGTGCACCCACAACGCGCTCGGGGTGAAGGGCTGCGGCGAGGCCGGTGCGATCGGCGCGCCGCCGGCCGTGATCAACGCGATCATCGACGCCTTGCAGCCGCTCGGGGTGACCGATGTGCCGATGCCGGCGACGCCGCATGCGGTATGGCGAGCGATCCAAGCGGCAATCGGCCGCGCTGCGGCCTGAGGAACGCTCATGAAATCATTCGCATACCACCGCGCGACCAGCCTGGCCGATGCCGCCGCCGTGCTCAAAGCGCACCCCGAGGCCCGTGTGCTGGCGGGCGGCATGACCCTTCTGCCGACCATGAAACTCGGGCTCGCCCAGCCCACCGATGTCGTCGACTTGGGCTCGATCGCCGAATTGCGCGGCATCAAGCATATCGGCGATCGGCTGGCGGTCGGCGCCCTGAGCCCCCATGCCGAGGTCGCCGCGTCGACCGAGGTCGGCCGAACCATTCCCGCGCTGGCCGCGCTGGCCGCCGGCATCGGAGACCCGCAGGTGCGTAATCGGGGCACTCTCGGCGGCTCCGTGGCGAACAATGATCCGTCGGCTGATTACCCGGCCGCGCTGTTGGCCCTCGATGCCTTCGTGCAGACCGACCGGCGCTCCATCACGGCGGACCGGTTCTTCCAAGGCATGTTCACCACGGCGCTCGAACCGGGGGAACTCATCAAGGCCATCGAATTTCGCATCCCGAAGCGCGCCGGCTATGCGAAGTTTCGGAACGGCGCATCGCGCTACGCGATGGTCGGCGTCATGGTCGCGGACTTGGGGCACGAGATCCGGGTCGCCGTGACCGGCGCCGGCCCGGGCGTGTTCCGTGTGCCGGCGTTCGAGGAGGCGCTCAGGAAAAGGTTCGCCCCGGAGGCCATCGACGGACTCAAGGTCCCCGCAGATGATCTGAACTCCGACCTGCATGCGAGCGCCGCCTACCGCGCCCACCTGGTCGGCATCATGGCCAAACGAGCGATCGGCGCGGCGACGCGCTGAACGGCATTGATCCCGCCGCCGCCGTCGGTCGACGCCACCCTCGCTTTGCTGTCGGCCGGGCGTTACGTCGCGACGCGGGAACTCGCGGTCGCGGTGTTCCTCGCGCTCGAGCTTAAGCGGCCGCTGCTGCTCGAGGGCGAGGCGGGCGTCGGCAAGACGGAGATCGCAAAGACGCTTTCGGAGGCGCTTGGGCGAGAGCTGATCCGCCTGCAGTGCTACGAGGGCCTGGACGTCTCGAGCGCTCTCTACGAATGGAACCACCTGCGCCAAATACTCGAGATCCGCATCGCCGAGGCGGCCGGCGAACGCTCGCGCGAGGCGCTGTCCGCGACGGTGTTCGATGCGCGGTTTCTGCTGCAGCGGCCGCTCCTGCGCGCGCTGCAGCCGCACGCAGCCGGCGCCCCCGTGCTGCTGATCGACGAGATCGACCGTGCGGACGAGGCGTTCGAGGCGTTCTTGCTCGAAGTGCTGTCCGAATTCCAGGTGACCGTTCCCGAATTGGGAACGATCGTCGCGGAGGAACCGCCGATCGTGGTGCTGACCTCGAACCGCACCCGCGAACTCAACGACGCCCTCAAGCGCCGCTGCCTGTATCACTGGGTCGGCTATCCCGATCCCTCGATGGAACTCGAGATCCTGCGCGCGCGGCTCCCGGGGATGGAACAGCGGCTGGCCCGTCAAGTGGTGAGCTTCGTTCAACGGCTGCGTCGCGAAGAGCTCGAGAAAGTCCCCGGGGTCGCCGAGTCATTGGATTGGATGCGCGCGCTCATGGCTCTTCAAGTCGCGGAGCTCACGCCGGAGTGGATCAGGCTCACGCTCGGCACGCTGCTCAAGAACCGCGAGGACATCGAACGCGAGCACGGTGCGCGCCTCGAGCGACTGCTCGCCGAATCGCGGGAAACGTCCTTCTGAACGCGTTGTCGCTGACCGGGCGGATCGTGGAGCTCGCGGACGTGCTGCGACGAGCGGGGATCCCGATCGGAAGCGGCGAGGTGCTGCTGGCGATGACCGCCGTCGAATCGATCGGCATCGAGCGCGTGGGGGACCTGCACGAAGGACTCGCGGCGACGCTCCTGCATCGGCACGAAGACCGCGGCCTGTTCGACGCGGCATTTGCCGCCGTGCTGCTCGCATCCGCCGCCGCGCCCGACCCCGATACGGCGGTGCCGGCGCCGCGATCCGCGTCCGCCCGCAATCAGCGCCTCGCATCGGCCCTCGCTGCGCAGCGCGCCATCCCCGAGCCGCGGGTCGCGACCGAGACGACGGCGGTTCGCGCCGCATCCGATTTCGAAGCGCTGCGCCACCGCGATTTCGAGCACATGTCGGCCGAGGAAGCGCGAGCCGCTCTCGACCTGGTGCGCCGGGCCGCGCGCTGGTGGCGCCGGCCGACGCGCCGCTGGCAGGCGAGCGCGCGGTGCGAGGATCTCGACCTGCGGCGCACGCTGCGCGAATGGGCGCGCCGGCCGGACTCGGCGCTCTGGCACTTTCGCACGCGGCAGGATCGGCCGGCCCGGTTGGTGATGGTCTGCGACGTCTCGGGCTCGATGCGGGCGTACGCCCGCGGATTTTTGCAGCTCGCGCATGCGCTGGCGGGCCGGGATCGCGCGGTGGAATTGTTCGCATTTGCGACGCGACTGACGCGGCTCACCCGTTGGTTGCGCGTGCGCGACCCCGATCAATCACTCGCGCGCATGGGAACATCGGTGCAAGACTGGGACAGCGGAACCCGGATCGGCGCCGCACTCGCCCGGCTGGTCGGGGAATTCGCACCCTCGGTCCTCGGCTCGAACAGCATCGTCGTCCTGCTGACCGACGGCCTCGAACGCGGCCCGCCGGAGGAATTGCGCGCCGCGGCCGAGCGCCTCAAGCGCTCCTGCCGGGAAGTCCTGTGGCTCAATCCCCTGCTGCGCTATCCCGACTACGCGCCGCTCGCGCGCGGGGCGGCGGTTCTCGCCAAAACGCTGCGCCCCGTGCGCCCCGCACACGACCCGGCGAGCCTCGAGGCGCTGGTGCGATCCCTCGAAGCGCTGCGCCGGCGCCGCGAGCCGAACCGAGCGGCATCCGCGGCGTGACCGCACGCGCCGAGCGCTGGCTTCGCATTCCAGCCGCGCTGCTTGCGACCCTTTGCATCGCCGGGTGCACGTGTTGGGGAGCGCTCGCGCTCTGGTATCAGGCGCCGGGCGGCCCGGCACTGAAAATTTTGCTCATGGCGCCGTGGACCGCCTTCGGCAGCGCTTGCGCCGTTGCTCCGTGGATGCGGCGGCTCAGGCTCGGGCTGGTCGGTTTCACGCTCGCGTTCGGCGGGCTGTTCGCGTGGTGGCATGAACTCGCCCCGAGCAACGACCGGCTCTGGGCCGACGACGTGGCGCAGATCACGAACGGCACCGTCGAGGGCAATCGGGTCACCATCCGCAATGTGCGAAATTTCGCATGGCGCAGCGACACCGACTACACGCCGCGATGGGAAACCCGCGCCTACGACCTCGACCGCCTGAAATCTGTGGACATGATCCTGTCGTATTGGGGCAGTCCCGCCATTGCCCATCTCATGGTCTCGTTTGGATTCGACGGCGGCGACTACCTCGCTTATTCGGTGGAAATCCGCCGCGAAAGGCACGAAAGCTTCTCCGAGATCGGCGGCTTTTTCAAAGAATTCGAGCTCAGCATCATCGCCGCCGACGAACGCGATATCGTGCAAGTGCGCACCAACGTGCGCGATGAGCGCGACTATCTTTATCATATACGCCTGCCGGCGCTTGAGATGCGTTCCTTGTTTCTCGCCTATCTCGACGTAGCCAATCGACTGGTGCACCGTCCGCGCTTTTACAACACCATCACCGCCAACTGCACGACGCTCGTCTATCACATGCTGAAGCGCATCGTCGGGCACCTGCCCGTCGACTACCGCGTGCTGTTTTCGGGATATCTGCCCGAATACGTCTACAGCATCGGCGGCCTGGACAGCCGCTATCCGCTCGAAGAACTTCGTTCGCTCGGCTACCTAAGCGAGCGGGCGAAGCAGGCGAACGGCAGCGCGGAATTTTCCGCCGCCATCCGCCGAGGCGTGCCGCCCTTGAACTAGGCGCCGGCTCGTCCGGCTATTGGCTTTGCTCGCGCCAACCTCCGCCGAGCGCTTTGTACAAGGCCACGCGATTGCTTTGCTCGGCCAGCCGCACCGCGATCAACCGTTGCCTGGCGGCGTAGTCGCTGCGTTGGGAATCGAGCACGCTGAGGTAGTTGTCCCGTCCCGCGCGGTAGCGTTTTTGCGAAAGTTCATACGCCGACAGCGTGGCGTCCGTCAGCGCTTCGTCGGCGTTGCGCTCGCGAACCAAGGTGTCCGATAGCGCCAACGCATCGGCCACTTCGCGAAATCCCGACTGAATCGCTCTTTCATATTGCGCAAGCGCAATGCGTTGGTCGGTGCGCGCCGCGTCGAGGTTGGCGGACAGCGCGCCCCCCGCGAATATCGGCAACGTGACCTGTGGCGCGAATGTCCAGGCTCCGGTACCGGATTTGAACAAACCCGACAGTTCCACGCTCGCCGAGCCGACATTCCCCACCAAGCTGATTGTCGGAAAGAAAGCGGCGCGTGCTGCACCGATATTGGCGTTCGCGGCGCGCAACAGGTGCTCGTTCGCCCGCACATCGGGCCGCCGCAGCAATACACTCGAAGGCAGTCCCGCAGGCGGTGCACCGAGGCTCGCCAACTCGGCATCCAATCCTTGAGGGAGCGTCGCCGGTTCGGGCGTCACACCGACGAGCAGCGTCAATGCATCGATGTCTTGAGCGACATTGCCCTCATACTTTGCAGCGTCGGCCCGCGCCGATTCGACGGTGGTGCGCGCCTGCGCCAGATCGAGCCCGGATGCGGCGCCGGTCTCGTGCAACTTCTGCGTCAACGCAAAGGAATCCTGCTGGCTCTTGAGCGTATCCGCGGCCAGGCGCGCCAGTTCGCGATCGGATGCCAATGTAAGATAGGCCTGCGCGACTTCCGCGATCAGGGTCAGCTGGGCACTGCGCCGCGTTTCCTCTTGCGCGAGATATTGTTCCAGCGCAGCATGCGTGAGACTGTTCACCCGGCCGAACAGATCGAGCTCGAATGCAGCCACCCCGATGCTCGCCTCGAAGGATTGATAAGTCGACGGCGGCGAGCCGTCGGACAAGGCCGCTGGAATATTTTGCTTGGTAAATACGCCCGATGCCGCGACATTCGGCAGACGCTCGGCGCGTTGGATGCGGTACGCCCCCCGCGCGCGCTCGACGTTCAGCACCGCGATCCGCAAGTCGCGGTTGTTCGCGAGAGCTAGAGCGATCAAGGCCTGCAGACGCTTGTCGACGAAAAAATCGCGCCACCCGATTTCCGCCGCCGCAGTCTCCGTGCCCGCCGGCGTCGCGGCTGGAATGGGCCACACGTCCGCAATGGGCGGCGCCGGTTCGCGATAGCGCGGTTCCAAACTGCACGCGGCCGCGATGCACAATCCGAAGACCATCGCCCCGAAGGCCATCGTCGCAGCGCGCATACGGTCAACCATCGGGCGGGTTCGCCTGCGCCGGCGCCGCTTCCCCGTCCGGCGTCTCGGGCAGGCTGTGGAACAGCTGCTGCACGATCAAAAAGAACAGGGGAATGAAGAAAATCCCTAGAAATGTTCCGCCCAACATGCCGCCGAAGACGCCGGTGCCGATCGCCCGCTGCGCGCCGGCGCCGGCGCCGGTGGCGAAGGCGAGCGGCAGCACACCGAATCCGAAGGCCAGGGAGGTCATGAGGATCGGACGCAAACGATCGTGCACGGCCCGCAAGATCGCATCGATCACCGGCATGTCGCGCTCGACGTTTTCCTTTGCGAATTCCACGATCAGGATCGCGTTCTTCGAGGCGAGACCGATGGTCGTGAGCATGGCCACTTGGAAGTACACGTCGCGCTCGAATCCGCGCAGCGCCGTGGCGAGAACCGCGCCGATGACGCCGAGCGGAGCCGCCAGCAATATCGCGGCGGGAATCGACCAGCTCTCGTAAAGCGCCGCCAGACATAGAAATACGACGACCAGAGACAATCCGTAGAGCAGAGGCGTCTGGGCTCCGGCCGCGCGCTCCTGATAGGACTGTCCGGTGAACTCCAGCGAAAATCCCGGCGGCAATCGGGACACCAGTTTTTCGACTTCCTGCATCGCTTCACCCGAACTCACCCCGGGCGCCGCCTCGCCGTTGATTTCCATCGCCGACGACGCCGTTGTAGCGCTCGAGGCGCGGCGAGCCGTATTCCCAATGGGATTTCGCGATCGAGGCGACCGAGACCATGTTGCCCTGGGCGTTGCGCACCGACCAGCGCTCGAAGTCCTCCGGCACCATGCGAAACGGCGCATCCGCCTGCAAGATGACGTGCTTGACACGGCCTCGATCGATGAAATCGTCGATGTAGCGGCCACCCCACGCCACCGCCAGGGCGTCGTTGACTTCGCTCAACGAGACGCCAAATGAGGCTGCCTTCTCGGCGTCGACATCCAATCGAAACTGCGGCGCATCCTCCAGGCCGCTCGCCCGCACGTTAGCGAGCCGCTTGTCCTTCGAGGCAAGATCCAGAAATTGGTTGCGCGCGGCCGTGAGCGCCTCGTGACCCTGCCCGTTGTTGTCCTTCAGGAAAAAATCGAAGCCCGCCGAATTTCCGAGATCGAACACTGGCGGCGGCGCAAACGCGAACACCATCGCGTCTCTGATTGCGGCGAGCGCCGCATTGGCGCGTGCTTGCAGGGCATCGACGCCGAGCCGCTGCGCCTTGCGCTCGCTCCAGTCCTTGAGCAGGACGAAGCCGATACCGACATTCTGACCACCGCCGCTGAAGCTCCAGCCCGCGATCGTGAACACCGATTTGACGGTTTCTTTTTCCCGCTCGAGGAAGTAAGCGGTCAACTGATCCAACGCCTCGTTGCGTCCTCGCCAGCGTGGCGCCGACCGGGGTCTGCACCAAGCGCGATCAAAACTCCCTGATCCTCGTCCGGCAGGAACGCGGTGGGCAAACGAAGGAACAGCAGACCCATGAGCGAGGCCAATCCCAGATAGATCAGTAGGTAGCGGCCGGGCCGCGCGAGAATTGCGGACAACGGCGCCCTGATAGCGCGCGATTGCCGCGGTCGAAAAGCTCGGTTGAACCAGCGAAAGAATCCGCGCTCGGAGTGGTGCCCGCCCTTCTGTCACGGGCTGGAGCAGCGTCGCGCACAGCGCCGGCGTGAGCACGATCGCGACGATTACCGAGAGCACCATGGCCGAGACGATGGTGATCGAAAATTGCCGGTAGATGACGCCGGTCGAACCTTGCAAAAACGCCATCGGCAGAAATACCGCCGAGAGCACCGTCGCTATGCCGACCAGCGCGCCGGTGATTTGATCCATCGAGCGGCGCGTCGCCTCCACCGGCGTGAGGCCCTCCTCGCTCATCAGCCGCTCCACGTTCTCGACCACGATGATCGCGTCGTCGACCAGCAGGCCGATCGCGAGCACCACGCGCGAACATCGTCAGCATGTTGATCGTGTAGCCCGCGACCGCGAGCACGCCGAACGTGCCGAGCAGCACCACCGGCACGGCGATGGTCGGGATCAGCGTTGCGCGCAGGTTCTGCAGGAACAGCCACATGACGAGAAATACGAGCACGATCGCGGCGGCAAGCGTCTTGGCCACTTCCTCGATGGATTTGCGCACGTACGGCGTCTCGTCGTAGGGAACGACCACCTTGACGCCGGCGGGCAGCTGCGGCCGGAGCCTTGTCGAGCAGGGCCAACACACCGCTGCGCCGTGGCCAGCGCGTTGGCGCCGGTCGCGAGGTGGATGCCGAGACCGGAGGCCGGTTTGCCGTTGTAGCGGTTCATGTAGGTGTAGTCGGCCTGCCCCAATTCGACGCGCGCCACCTCGCCGAGGCGCAGCGTCGAGCTGCCCGCATTGCTGCGCAGGACGATGTTGCGAAATTGCTCCGGCGTATGCAGCCGGCCGAGCGCCGTGATGGTCGCATTGAGCTGCTGGCCTCGTATCGACGGCGCGCCGCCCAGCTGGCCCACGGTCAATTGCGCATTCTGCGCCTGCACCGCCGAGGCGACGTCGCCCGGGGTCAAGCCCGTAGGCCTTGAGCTTGTCCGGATCGAGCCAGATGCGCATGGCGTATTTGGAATCGAGCAACTCGATCGAGCCGACGCCGGGCACGCGATTCATTGCATCGACGACGTTGCTCGCCAGGTAGTCGCCGATGTCGCCGGCGCTCAGCCGGCCGTCCTCGGAGATGTAGCCCACGTACATGAGCGCAGCTGTTGCTCGCCTTCGCGACAGCTGATGCCCTGCAGCTGCACGACCTGGGGCAGGAGCGGCATCGCCTGCTGCAGCTTGTTTTGCACCTGCACCTGGGCCGTATCCGGGTTCGTGCCGCTCGAGAAGGTGAGCTCGATGGCCACATTGCCTTCGCCGTCGCTGGTCGAGGCGATGTACATCAGGCCGTCGATGCCGGTCATGTTCTGTTCGATGATTTGCGTGACCGACTCCTCGGCTGTCTTGGCCGAGGCGCCCGGATAGGCCGCGTTGATCGACCACCGAGGGCGGTGCGATGTTCGGGTAGCGCGATATCGGCAATCGGATGATCGCGAGGATGCCGATCAGCATGATGATGAGGGCGATGACCCAGGCGAAGATCGGGCGGTCGATGAAGAAACGCGACATGCGACGTGCTCTGGGTTCAGCGATTCTCGGCTGTGGTATCGGCCGCAGCGGCTTGCGCCACCGCCTGCACCGGCATTCCCGGCTGCACCTTTTGCAGGCCCTCGACGATCAGCCGGTCGCCGGCGGACAGCCCCTCTTCGACGAGCCACTGATCGCCGATCGTGCGCGAGACCCGAACCGTGCGCGCCTCGACTTTGCCGTCTTTGCCGACGATGAACGCGCTGGCGACGCCTTTGGCATCGCGCGTGATGCCGACTTGCGGGGCCAGCAAGCCTTGCGTCCGCACGCCTTCATTCAACACCGCACGAACATACATGCCCGGCAGCAGCAGCACGTTGGGATTCGGCACGATCGCGCGCAGCAGGAAATTTCCCGTGGTCGAATCCACCGTCACGTCGGCGAACTGCAATTTTCCCTCGTGAGCGTAGACCTCGCCGTTCTCCAGCAATATTTTGGCGGGCGCGCCGGAGCGGTCCGTTTGCACTCGGCCCGCGTCGATATCCTGCTTGAGCGCCAGCCATTCGCTGCTCGATTGATTGACCTCCACGTAGATCGGATCGAGCTGTTGAATCGTTGCCAGCGCGGCCGCCTGTCCGGCGGTCACGAGTGCACCTTGGGTCACGCTCGATTTGCCGATGCGGCCGCTGATCGGCGCGACGATGTGGGCATAGGCGAGGTTGACGGCGCTGCTGGCGACGGCGGCTTGCGCGGCGGCGACCTCAGCCTCCGCCTGGCCGAGGGCGGCAATCGCGCTCTCGTTGTCCTGCGCGCTCACCGCGTCGATTCGAACCAACTGCCCGGTGCGCGCTGCCGCGAGCCGGGCAGCTTCCACGATTGCTTGGGCTTTCTGCAAGCCGGCCTTGGCGCTTTGGTACTCGGCGAGGTAGAGGCTGTCGTCGAGGTCGTACAATACTTGTCCGGCGAGGACGGTTCCGCCCTCGACGAACTTGCGCCGTTTGACGATGCCGCTGACTTGAGGCCGCACTTCGGCTATCAAATAGGCGCTGGTTCTCCCCGGCAGGTTGCGCGTCAGGGTAACCGGTCGAATTTTCAGTGCCACCACGGTGACCTGGGGTACGCTGCCGCTCGGCGTTTCGGCGGCGTGGCCACCGCAGCCGGATAGATCGACGCATAGAACCGCGCATAGCGCCGCGGTCCTGAGTCGTCGACCGATGTTTACGTCGACGCATCCGGCCTTTCCCCCCGAGACCGGCCGATCTTTGCGATCCGGTTGCTATCTTCCGCGCGCGAAGGACTCCGCGTTTGATTCGTTATATTGCGGTTAATCTAACCGGTATGTCCGGGAGGCACAATCCTTGTGCTAGGAGCCTGTCTGAGTATTCCCCGTGGCCGCGACCTTGGCAGATTTCGCTTCAGCCGAGGCGGAGCCGACGCGGTTGGGTCAAGACCCAATGAGGAGGCGACAACAATGGATGAAGCGCAATCTGCCCGGTCCCTCCGGGTTGGCTTGGTGAGGGGCGTCTGCGGTGTTGCGCGGCTTGGCCGTAGCGCTCGCTACGTCCTGCGCGCGCGCCTTGCATCCGCTCCCTCGCCAAGCCAACGCGGCTCACGCGGAATACTCGACAGGCTCTAAACCTCGATTTACGGCTCTGCCGCTCCGGCGCCGCGGCGGCAAAGGCCGGTATTTCGCGGCACGCCGCGTCGATCGCCACGATGCGCGGATACGGGGCGAGGTCCACCGAGAAGCGGCGCGCATTGAACACCTGCGGCACCAGTAGCACATCGGCCATCCCGGGGGCATCGCCGTGGCAAAAGCACCCTTTGGATGAATCGCGAGCAAGCGATTGCTCGAGCGCCTCGAAGCCGACCTGAATCCAATGCCGGTACCACGCCTTGCGCGCATTCTGGTCGAGCCCGAGCTGCGCTTCGAGATACTTGAGCACCCGCAGATTATTCAACGGGTGCACGTCGCAGGCGATGAGTTGGCACAGCGCCCTGTACGCGGGCACGCGCTGCGGGCGCGGCCGGCAGGAGCCGCGGCTGCGGGCACGTCTCTTCGAGATATTCGATGATGGCCATCGATTGCGTCAGCACCTCACCGTCGTCCAAGCGTAATGCGGGCACGAAACCTTGGCTGTTGAGCTGCAGAAATTCCCGCTGCCGCTGCTCGCCGCGGCGCAGATGAACCGGCACGGTGGCCACCTCGAGGCCCTTCAGATTGAGCGCGATGCGCACCCGGTACGAGGCGGAACTCAGCGCATAGCCGTAGAGAATCATAACCGAACCGCCGCCCTTGAACTCGCCGGCGAGATCTGTGGCCGCTCTCATCAACAGCGACATGTCGACACCGACCGCGACGAACAGCGCGCCCAGCGCCAAATACTCGCGCGCGAGGCGTTGATCAGCAGCCAATCGAAGCCCGTGCCCGCCAGCAGTTCCGCCACCGCCACGTCCATCGGAATCTTGCATAAAGCGGTTGACAACTCGGTCGCTTCCGGTAAATTTTACTAATATATTAGTAATCGTTCCACCAATGGGCGCGAGTGTCAAGAATGGTACGCCTGAAGCACCGCAACCTGCCGCTACTCATGCTAAAGGCCCGCGAGCACGTGATCGGGCGCTTCCGGCCCCTCCTGAACTCGCACGGCATCACGGAGCAACAGTGGCGCATCGTGCGCGTACTGCTCGAAGCCGGCGCGCTGGAGCCGCGCGAGATCGGCGAGTTGTGCCACCTGTCGAGCCCGAGCCTCGCCGGAGTCTTGGCGCGCATGCAGGAGATCGGTTTCGTGACCCGCAAGCGCCTAGCGCACGATCAGCGCCGGGTGCGGGTCTCGTTGACGCCGAAGAGCCGCGCGCTCGCAGCCCGCATGACACCGCAAATCGAAGCCGTCTATTCGCGCATTGAGCAACTGCTAGGCAAGGAGTTCTGCGAACGTTTATATGAAGCGCTCGATGGCGTCATCGACAAACTGGAGCCGCCGCCGCCCAAATGAGTGCGACGCGTCGCTGGGACCATGGTCTCATGCGCCGCGGCCGCAGTCTGGCCTTATAATCACGGACCGATCATCCAGGGATAACCAAATGAATACACCAATCTTTCGCGCCGCGGCATGCGCGGTGATCATGGTCGCCGCCTCGGCCGCGCACGCCGAACTGAGTTCGGAGGAACTGGCGAAGATCGCGCAGAACCCCGTGGGGAACCTGATCAGCGTGCCCTTTCAGGAAAACCTGAACTTGAATACCGGACCGCTCGAGAAGAATTACAACTTGCTCAACATCCAGCCGGTGATTCCCATCGACGTGAACGAGGACTGGAACATCATCACCCGCACCATTCTACCCGTCATTTCCCTGCCGCCCTTTGCGCCGGGTCAGAACCGCACCAACGGCATCGGCGACCTGCAGATCACCGCGTTCCTCTCGCCCGCGAAACCCGGCTCCTGGATCTGGGGCGTGGGCGCCATCACCCAGCTGCCCACCCATAGCAACCAGCTGCTCGGCAACGACAATACCGGGTTCGGCCCCTCCTTCGTGGTGCTGCACTTGGAGAAGGGCAGCCCCTGGGTGTACGGGGTGCTCATGAACAATGTCTGGTCCTCGAACAACAGCACCGCCCCCTCGTACAACAACGGCTTGATGCAGCCCTTCCTCAATTACAACTTCAAGAGCGGCATGTATCTCACGAGTTCACCGATCATGACCGTCAACTGGCAGGCCAAGGGCTCGCAGCAGTGGACCGTGCCCATGGGCGGCGGGGCGGGCAAGATATTCCACTTCGGCAAGCTGCCGGTGAACAGCCAGCTGTCGGGCTACTACAACGTGGCGCGGCCGGATTTCGCCCCGAACTGGCAGATCCGCCTCCAGGTGCAGTTGATGTTCCCCAAGTAGCTATCTGCAGCCAGCGCACAAAAAAAGGCCCGGCCACATTGCGGTGACCGGGCCCTGGCCGCCCGTAAGTTAGCGAGGGTCGTTTGCCTAGTTGCTGGGGCCTTTGGAGGCCGCCTCCGCCTCGGCCATTCTCTTCGCCATCTCCGCCTTCAGCGCGTCCAGGTTGAAGCTCGCGCCGCGCTGCATCGGCGGGAAATCGAGGAAGGTCTGGATTTCCTTGGCCATCACCTGCTGCACGAACACGAAGCGCCAGAATTGGTACTTGAACCAATCGAAGTACTGCTGTGCGCCGTCCTTCGTCCCATTGCTGGGCCAGCCGGTGCGCTCGAACGGATCCAGGCGCAGGTTGGTGATGTAAGGCACGTCCGGATGGGTCTTTTCGCCCAGCCAGCCCGCGGGCTGGTCGATGAAGCGGAACTTGTAATCGTCGATGCGCACCGCGCCGACCGTGCTTTCGCCGAGATAGAAGATCTCGTGACGCGCCGACGGACCCTTGCCGGTGATGGCGGCCATCTGGTCGTAGCCGTCCAGATGGTTCTTGTAGGTCCGGTCGCCGAGTTTCACGCCCTTGAGCAATTGCTCGGTGATGTTCGGAGTTGCCGGCGGCATCCAGGAAGGTGGGGTACCAGTCGAGGCCGGAGAAGATGCCGTTCTGCACCGAATCCGCCGGCACATGACCGGGCCAGCGCAGGATCGCCGGCACGCGGAAGCCGCCCTCGAGGACCGTGCCCTTGGACTGCGCGAAGGGCGTCTGACCGCCATCGGGCCAGGTGAACACCTCGGTGCCGTTGTCGGTGGTGAACAGCACGATGGTGTTGTCGTCTTCGCCCATGGCCTTGAGCTTCTGCATCACCAAGCCGATGTCGTCATCGAGCTGAGCCATGCCGGCTTCTTCTTCCGACCAGCCGTTCTCCGAGTTGCGCATCGCTTCGTACTTCGGCGAAAGATGCGTGACGATGTGCATGCGGGTCGGATTCAGCCACACGAAGAACGGCTTGCCGTCTCGCTTGGCCTTGTCCATGAAATTGATGGCAAGATCGCGGATCTCGTCATCCACGGTCTCCATGCGCTTCGGATACAAGGGGCCCGCGTCCTCGATCTTCTGTTTGCCGATCTTGCCCCAGCGCGGCATCACCGTGGCATCGTCCACGTTGGTCGCCCAGCTATGCACCATGTTGCGCGGGCCGACCACGTTCAGAAGATTCTGCGGGTAGTTGGGGTGCGCCGGATCTTCCATCGCGTCCAGGTGATACAGATAGCCGAAGAATTCGTCGAACCCATGGACCGTGGGCAGGAACTCATTGAGGTCGCCGAGATGGTTCTTGCCGAACTGGCCGGTGGCGTAGCCCTGCACCTTGAGCGCGGTCGCAATGGTGCTCGCCTCGGCCGGAATGCCGATCTTGGCGCCCGCCTGGCCGACCGTGGTCATGCCGGTGCGGATGGGCAGCTCGCCCATGATGAAGTTCGCGCGACCCGCCGTGCAGCTCGCCTCGGCGTAATAGTCGGTGAACAGCATGCCTTCCTTGGCGAGCTTATCGAGGTTCGGCGTCTTGCCGGCCATCATGCCGCGGTGGTAAGCGCCGATGTTCCACATGCCGATGTCGTCGCCCATGATGACGACGATGTTGGGCTTCTTGGTCTGCGCCAACGCAGGCGTCGCGGTGAGCGTCATGCACAGCGGCAATGCCGCCAATGCCCACGCCGCCTTGTGTCTGAATCTCATGACATATTCTCCCAAAGTGTTTTGAAAAATAGGGCCGCAGGGTCGCCTTCGGCCTGAGCAACTTTTGAGCGTCGCATATCAAGCATCAAATGATCATTGGACGATGGTCTACTGGTAACCTGGTCAAGCACAGGTTACGGGGCCATGCTGCATCACGGTCAAGCGCTTCGCGCCCTACGCCACCTCGAACAGGCCCGCCGCGCCCATGCCGCCGCCGATGCACATGGTGACCACGACATGCTTGACGCCGCGCCGCTTGCCCTCGATCAGCGCGTGGCCCACGAGGCGCGCGCCGCTGACCCCGTACGGGTGCCCGACGGCGATCGCGCCGCCGTTCACGTTCAGCCGCTCGTTGGGGATTCCGAGTCGATCGCGGCAATAGATGACTTGCACCGCGAATGCCTCGTTCAATTCCCACAATCCGATGTCCTCGATCTTGAGGCCGGCCTTGTCCAAGAGCTTGGGTACGGCGAACACCGGCCCAATGCCCATCTCGTCCGGCTCGCATCCCGCCACCTGGAATCCGCGAAAGATGCCGAGCGGGCGCAGGCCCTTCTTCTCGGCGCGCTTCGCATCCATCACGATGCACATCGAGGCGCCGTCGGAAAACTGGCTGGCATTGCCGGCGGCGATCACGCCGCCCGGCATGGCGGGGCGGATCTTTGCCACGGCCTCATAGGTGGTGTCGGGACGAATGCCCTCATCGGCCGCCAGCATCACCTCTTGCGTGCCGATGGTGCCGGCATTCTTATCGGCAACCGCCATGATCGTGGTCAAGGGGACGATCTCCTCTTGGAAGAGTCCCGCCTGGGCGGCGGCGGCGGCGCGCAATTGACTTTGCACGCCGTACTCGTCCTGCGCTTGCCGTTCGATGCGGTAGCGCTTCGCGACGGTCTCCGCGGTCTGCAGCATGTTCCAGTAAACCTCGGGTTTGTGCAGGGTCACCCATTGCTCCTTGAGCATGCGCGCATTGGCCGTGTTCTGAATGCAGGAAATCGATTCCAAGCCCCCTGCCGCGTAGATCTCCCCCTCGCCCGCCATGATGCGCTGCGCCGCGAGCGCGATCGATTGCAGACCCGAGGAACAAAAGCGGTTGATGGAGATGCCCGCCGTGGTGACCGGGCAACCGGCGCGCAGTGCCACTTGCCGCGCCACGTTCATGCCGGCCGCCCCTTCCAAGAATGTCGCGCCGATGATGACATCCTCGACCTCGGCCGGATCGATGCGCGCCCGCTCGATGGCATGCCGCAATACGTGGCCGGTAAAGGTCACCGGATGGGTCATGTTGAGCGAGCCTCGCCAGGACTTCGCAAGTCCGGTGCGGGCGGTCGAAACGACAACGGCGTCGGTCATGGCTGGTTACCTTGAGCTGCGAAGCTTCGATTCTCGCGGGCCAATTTATTCAAGAGCGGCGCGGGCACCCACGCATCCGGCTGATAGCCTTTGGCGAACGCGCGCAGGGTGCGCAGGATGTTCGGCAATCCAATGGTGTCGGCGTAGAACAGAGGGCCACCCCGGAAATCCGGGAATCCGTAGCCCGCGAGGTACACCACGTCGATGTCCGAGGCGCGCATCGCGATGCCTTCCTCGAGAATGCGCGCGCCTTCGTTGATCAGCGAATACAGGGCCCGCTCGACGATCTCCTGGTCGCTCACCTTGCGGCGTTGCCCCAAACGCGTCGATTCTTCCAGCACGATTTGAGCAACGAGCTCGGACGGATTGGCGCTGCGGTCGCCCGGTTTGTAATCGTACCAGCCGGCGCCGGTTTTCTGGCCGAAGCGATTGAGTTCGCAAATGCGATCCGGAATCTTCGAATACACGCGATCGGGATGCTCGAGGTACAGCCGCTTGCGGATGGCCCAGCCGATATCGTTGCCGGCGAGGTCGCTCACCCGAAACGGCCCCATCGCAAATCCGAAATTTTCGAGCGCCTGGTCGATTTGCTGCGGCAGCGTGCCCACATCGAGCAGAAACCCCATCTGACGCAAATACGCATCCAGCATGCGGTTGCCGATGAAGCCGTCGCAAACGCCGGCGACGACGCCGATTTTCTTGATTTGCTTCGCCACATTCATGCTGGTCGCGATCACGTCCTTGGCGGTCTTCGCGCCGCGAACGATTTCCAGGAGCTTGGTGACATTCGCGGGACTGAAGAAATGCAGCCCCACCACATCCTCCGGCCGGCGCGTGAATTCCGCGATCTTGTTCAAGTCCAAGGTCGAGGTGTTGGAGGCGAGAATCGCCCCCGCCTTCGCTTTCTCATCGAGCCGCTCGAACACCTGCCTTTTCACTTGCAAGTCCTCGAACACCGCCTCGATGATCAAATCCGCGTTCGCGATGTCATCGAAGGACAGCGTGCCCGAGATCCGTTTGAGCCGCCGGTCGAATTCCTCGCTGCTCAGCCGCCCCTTCTTCAACGTGCTCTCGTAATTGCCCATCACGACGCCCAAGCCCTTGTCGAGCGCCGCCTGAGTGGCCTCGAGCACCGTGACCGGCACGCCCGCGTTGGCGAAACTCATCGCGATGCCGCCGCCCATGGTGCCGGCGCCGATGACGGCGATCGAGCGGATCACGCGCAGCGGCGTATCGGGCGGCACGTCGGGAATCTTGGCGGCGGCGCGGGTGGCGAAAAATGCGTGCCGCAACGCCTTGGATTCCGTGGTGTCCAGCAACTGCGCGAATGCGGTCCGCTCCAGTTTCATGCCCTCCTCGAACGGCTTGAGTACCGCCGCCTCGATCGCGTCGATGCACTTGCCGGGAGCGGGATAATGCTTGGTAATGGGAGCGATGGCGGCGCGGGCAAAATCGAAAAAAGCCTCGGCGTTCGGAAAATTGATCCGCACGTCGCGCGCCCTCTTCAGCGGCAACTTGCCGCCGGCATCGTGCTGGCAAAAGGCGATCGCGGCCGGCAGCAAATCGGCGTCGACTACTGAATCCAACAAATCGGTCTTCGACAGTTCGCGGGCCGCGAGCGGATTGCCGCTGACGATCATGTTCAAGGCGCGCTCCGCGCCCACCAAGCGCGGCAAGCGCTGCGTGCCGCCCGCGCCCGGCAAGATACCGAGCTTCACTTCGGGTAATCCGAGTTGCGCAGTGGCCGTCGCCAGGCGGTAATGGCAGGCCATGGCCAGCTCCAAGCCGCCGCCCAAGGCGGTGCCGTTGATGGCCGCAATCACCGGTTTCGAAAAATTTTCGATCAGCGCGCACAGATCCGCCAGGTTGGGTGCGGCGATCATTTCGGGCAAGCCGAATTCGCTCACGTCCGCTCCGCCGCAAAACATCGCTCCGGCGCCGGTGATGACCACGGCGCCAATCAAGTCGGCATTCGCGGCACGTTCCAATCCGTCGGCGACGGCCTTGCGAACGGCGAGGCCGAGCGCGTTCACCGGCGGACTGCTGAGCGTGATCACGGCGACGGCACCATGGGAAGAATAGTCGGCGAATGCCATGCGCATCTCCTTCGTATCCCTTTCAGTATACTGCTTCGGTGACCCCGTCCCGCTCTTCGCTTGTGTGGCTCTCCCTCGCGCTGCTCGGAGTGTGGTGCGTCGGCATTTTGGGGCGAGGCTATTGGACGCCGGACGAACCGCGCGAGGCCGACATCGCGTGGCGCATGAGTTGGCAACCGGACAAGGCGGTTCCGCTGCTTGCGGGCGAGGCATTTTGCGAAAAGCCGCCTCTTGACCTATTGGGCCGCCGCGGCCTCTGTCAGGTTGTTCGGCACCGCCGCATGGGCGGCGCGCTTGCCCAATCTGCTGTATGCGCTGATCACGGCGCTCGCCGTCGGGTTGTTGGCACGGCGCAGCCTCGACCCGATCGCCGGACTCGCCGCCGCCGCCGCGATCAGCACCTTCCTGCTTGCCTACCAAGTCGCCATCTGGCTCGCGACCGACGCTCCGCTGCTCGCGACCGTGGCGGTGGCCTTGCTCGGCGCCTACGTCGGTTTTTATGCCGAACGGTCGCCCGACCGATTGCGCGGCTATTCATTGATGCACACGGCCCTCGCCTTAGGCTTCTTGAGCAAGAGTGCGGCGGCTTGGATGGTGCCGGCGCTTAGCCTGGTCACGCTGGCGATATGGGAAAGGCGCTTTCGCGAATTGTGGCGCTGGGAGCTTTACGTCGGCTTTTGTCTACAGGCGGCCATCATTCTCCCCTGGGTGTGGTTCGTCTATACGGGTCCCGACGGTCCCGATCACCTCAAGGTCTTTTTTTGGAACAATTTGGTCGGTCGCTTCACCCACATCGATGCTCCGCAGGAACTGCAGTACGCGGCCGCGCACCGAAATTCGCCCGGCAAGTACTTGGTCGAGCTGCCGATGTATTTGTGGCCATGGACGCTGCTGGTGATTGCCGCCGCGCGGCGCGCTTGGCAGCGCCGGCACGCGCCGCTCGACGAGTATCGCGCGGTGCGCTTTGCCCTCGCCAGCGCTCTGCCGCCGCTCGCCGTGCTGTCGCTCGCGGCGACCGCCCGCAACATTTATCTGGCGCCCGCGCTGCCAGGATTCGCGCTGCTCATCGCTTGGTGGACACGTGAGGTCCGGGGTGGCACCGATCGGTGGGACGAGCGTGCCGTGCGCGGCACCGTCGTACTGCTATTGCTTGCGGTGCTGGCTTTCGGCGCGGCGTTAAGCGCGGTCGGCCTCGATGCGTGGGATCGCATGAGCTCCCGTGCGGGCTTCATCCTGATCTCGGGTTTGGGTCTGCTCGCATCCGCAGCGCTGGCCGTAAAGGCGGGCAAAGAGGCGCGCGCCGGGCGCATGCAGCGCGGCCTTGGCGCGCTGCTGCTCGCGTACTGCGTCCTATTGGCAGCGCCGGCTTCCCAACTTTACCGACAAGTCGATGCCTGGCAGAACCTGGCGAGCGTCGCGCGGGCCATCGAGGCCGACTCCGCCGGCAGGCCCTTGATACTGTTCGCGCCGGATGAGACCACGCGCGCGCTCATTGACCTGTACGCGCGCACCTCGGCGGGCATCGTTCAAGGACCGATCGATTCGGTGTCGATCGAGCTCTTACAACAACACATGGCGCGCGCGCCGCGCGCGTTCGCGGTGGTGCAACTGCCCGGCAGGAGCTTGAGCCCGGCACTTCGGCGCATCGCCGATGAGTTCGGCCTCACGATCGATGCCGTTCGTGATTCCGCCGGCGCGCCCGCATGGATTTTTGCATCACAATTGCGCATTGCGCATCTCTATGCGCTGCCGAACGGCCGCCGTTATGCGTTATTGGAATCGGTGCGCTGAACCCCTCCGAAGGCAAGCGCCATCCTTCCCCGACATCACGCCCCACTCGCCACGTCGCGGAACACCTTTTCGTACATGAGGATTTGCCGGCTCCAGGAAAAATCCTCGAGCATGGCGTTCTGCATCAACCGCCGCCAACTGTGCTGGTCCAAGAACCAATCGAGCGTGGTGTTGAGCGCCCACTCGACCGCCGATCCATCATAATCCCTGAACACGCAGCCAGTGCCCCAGCCCGTGACCGGATCGTAGTGCCGGACGGAATCCGCAAGGCCGCCGGTCTGGCGCACGATCGGAACGGTTCCGTACCGCAGGCTGTACATTTGATTCAATCCGCAAGGCTCGTAATGGGAAGGCATGAGAAAGATGTCGCTGCCCGCTTCGATCAAATGGGCCATGGATTCGTCATAACCCGAGCGAAACGCGACGCGCCCGGGAAAGCGCCGCGCCAGGGATTCGAAAAAGGCCTCATAGCGCTCATCGCCGCTTCCCAATACCACCAAGCCGAAATCCCGACTCTCCAGCAGTCTCGGCAATGCCTCGATGAGGATATCGATGCCCTTCTGCACCGCGAGGCGGGTCACCATGCCGACCAGCGGGCTGTGCGGCGCTATGCTGAGCTCCGTTGCCGCGAGCAATTGCTGCTTGTTGGCGAACTTGCCGCGCAAGTCCTCAGCCGAGTAGTGCGCCGCCAAATTTGGATCGTGTCGCGGATCCCAGTCCCGGTAATCGACCCCATTCAATATCCCTATCACCGGATCGGTGCGGGTCCGCAATGTGGTTTCCATGCCCATCCCGACCGGCACTTCGCAGATCTCTCTCGCATAAGTGGGGCTGACGGTGGTCACCGCGTCGGCATATCGTATTCCGGTCCGCAGCGCATTGACGACACCGTGTGCGAGATCCGCGGCGTCCAGCAGTGCCTCCGCCGACGGCAAACTCAAGTCATCGACCAGGGCCCGGGGAATGATGCCCTGATAGCCGATATTATGTATGGTCAAAACCGAGCGCGAGCGCGCGAACAGCGGCACTGCGGAATAAATTGTCTTGAGGTACAAGGGCAGGAAGGCGCAATGCCAGTCGTTACAGTGAAACAGGTCCGGCGCGAACCCCAGGCGCAGGCAACTTTCGGCGGCGGCGCGCGTGAACAGCAAAAAGCGCCTATGTTCGTCCGGATCGCTCGTATACACCGACGGCCGGTCGTAAAGCTCCGGGCAATCAATGAAATACATGGTGATACGGGTACCCGGAATGCTGGCGGTGCGCACCGAAAACGAGTACACGCGGGTTCCGATGATGATCCCCACCTCCTGCAGCCCGGGCACGGTCTGCAGATCCCCGCAAGCGCGCCTGACCGAGGCGTACAGCGGCATGAAGGCGCGCACATCGTGGTCCCGCTGCGCGAGTTCCCGAACCATGCCCCCTACCGCGTCCGCAAGTCCGCCGGTTTTCGCAAATGGCATGATTTCCGAACTTAAGACGCACAGTTTCAGCGGAGCCATCCCCGGAGTCTAGCAAAGGCGAAATATCAATCGGGAAAATCCTGATGCGGCAAATTGCCGAGTGTGGCAGGCTCGAACGTGATAACGAGCGATTGATCCAACCTACTCACGGTGACAGCAGGTAAACCATGCAAAACGCGGCCCGGACCACCGCTGGACGGTACGTCAGCCGGCTGACCAGCGGCACATTGGCGGTGATCATGGCCGGAGGCCGCGGCGAGCGCCTCAGGGGCCTCACCGAGCACCGCTGCAAGCCCGCGACGCCCTTCGGCGGCAAGTTTCGCATCATCGACTTCGTGCTGTCGAATTGCGTGAACTCGGGAATCCGGCAAATCGCCGTTCTGACTCAATACAAGTCGCAGCAGCTGATTCAACATATTCAGCGAGGCTGGAGCTATCTGCGCGGGGAGATGGGCGAGTTCGTGGAATTGATCCCGGCGCAACAGCAAATCGGCCTCCATTGGTATCGCGGCACCGCCGATTCGGTGTACCAAAATCTCGAATTCATCCGCTCACACCACCCGACGCACGTTCTGATTTTGGCGGGCGATCACATCTATAAGATGGACTACGGCCCGATGATCGCCTATCACGAACAATGCGAAGCGGACATCACCGTCGGCGTCGTCGACGTGACGCTCGAGCAGGCCCACGAATTCGGCATCATGACCACGGATGAGGCCAACCGGGTGGTGAAATTCGCGGAAAAGCCGCGGCACCCCGACCCCATTCCGGGCCATGCGAATTTGGCCCGGGCGTCCATGGGCATTTACGTCATCGCCATGGATCGCCTCGAGACATTGCTCGGCGACGATGCCGCCAACGAGGCCAGCCAACACGACTTCGGCAAGAACATCATTCCGCCGGCGATCGAGAGGCTGCGCGTATTCGCCTATCCGTTCCATGACGTCGAAACGCGGGCGCAAAATTATTGGCGCGACGTGGGTAGCGTCGATGCGATTTATGAGGCCAACATGGAGCTGGTCGCGCTCAATCCGGAGCTGAATATTTACGACCATCAATGGCCGATTTGGACTTACCAGCCGCAGCGCCCCCCCGCCAAGTTCGTGCTGAATGATGAGGGCCGGCGCGGTATGGCCGTCGATTCCATGGTTTCCGCGGGCTGCATCGTCTCGGGCGCCTATGTGAATAAATCCTTGCTCTCGAGCGATGTTCGCATCGAGGACGGCAGCACCGTCGACAGCTCGGTGCTGCTGCCGGGCGTCACCGTCGGCCACCGCTGCAAAATATCGCGCTGCATTCTCGATGAGCTTTGCGTGATTCCGGACGGTATGCAGATCGGTCAAGATGCGGCGGCGGATCATGCGCGCTTCGACGTCACCAAGGGCGGCGTCGTGCTGGTGACGCCGAGCATGCTGCGCGCCCTGGGCTAACCCGCGCTCTCGCGCTGCCCGCGCAACTTGAGCGTGGCCCAGGCGTCGATTACCTGGTCCGTGGTGATTCCCAACATGGAGGGTTCCCCGTCGAGCCGGCCCCCCAACACCCTCACGTCGGCGCCCGCCGTACCCCACGGCCGGTACAGCGAGGACAGGGCCTTGCCGAAGAGCACGACTTGCGGGCAGCCGACTGCTGCTGCGGCATGCGCCGGACCCGAATCGACCGTAATAAGACCTGTCGCCCGAGCCAGCAGAGCCAGCAAGCGCGGAATCGGCAAATCATCCGCGGCGTTGTACACGCCATCGACTCCCGCACTCGCCGCAATGTCGTTATTCAAGGAATATTCGGGCCCCGTGCCCAGCATCACCACGCGGTACTCGGGCCATTGCGTGCGCAAATGCCGGATCACGGCGGCCCACCGCTCGTTGGGCCAATACTTGTTGTTGACCGCGAGTCGACGCAGCCCACGCCGCATGGTGCGCTTGTTCCCGACTTGAATCAGGATCAACGGAACCGCCTCGAGCCCGCGCGCCCGCAGCCAAATCTCGAGCTCCGCCCTCTGCCCCTCGCTCACCTGCAAATAGCATCCCGCGGCCTGTGCGGCGGGTTCCGAATCCCCCGGCGAGCGGATCACCGCCGGCATGACCCGCCCAAGCCGCTGCCATTGTTCCGTCGCATGCTCTCCCGGCAGCAGTGGGTGATCCCGCACGTCGACAATGTATTCGTCGGTAATGCCGGCTCGGGTGAGCATGGGTCGCGCCGCGTCATTGCTGTCGCAGATCCAGGTCGGACCAACCCCCCGCGCGCGCAGCCGCCGCACGACACGGCGTTGATCCGGCGCCAACCAATACGGCGTCTTGCGGCTGCGCACGCTCCATACCTCGCCGACGCCGGGCTGCCCGCGCAACAGCGGCTCGCTCCACGGCCCGGACGTCAGGATATCGACCGGGCATCCGAAACGCGCATGCAAGACCCGAATCAGCGCCGTCAACAACACCATGTCCCCGAAGGCGCCGCAGCGAACCACCAGCGGCCGCGGGGACCAGATTTCAGCTTGCACGGATTCTCCGAATGGGGGAAATCGGGAGGCTCGGACGCGCCGATGGCGCGGCCTAGGTAAGTATAATTGCCGCCGGCCATGAAGACACCCGTTCGAATCGCATCCCTCGCCATTCTGGCCGTCACCCATTTGGCAATGGCCGTGCTTTACTCCATGCCCTTGTCGGCGGCCGAAGCAGGATCGCCCATCGGTCTGTGGAAAACCATCGACGACAAGACCGGAAACGCGCGCGCGATCGTGCGCATCTACGAGCAGAATGGAAAGCTGTTCGGGCGCATCGAACGCAGCTTCACCCCGGGCGCCGAGCATCGGGTATGCGAGGTGTGCACGGACGAGCGCAAGGGTCAGCCCATCGTCGGCCTCGTCATCATCCGCAACATGCAATCGAAGGACGGCGAATTCGCCGGCGGGGATATTCTCGACCCGGAGACCGGCACCGTCTACCGCTGCAAATTTCACTTGGATCAGGATGGGGCACGCCTGATCGTGCGGGGCTATATCGGCATCTCGCTTCTGGGTCGATCGCAGGTCTGGCAGCGACAAAATGTTCTGTAGAATCGCCCGATGTCCCTATTGAACGTCATTATTCTCGCGATCGTGCAGGGGTTCGCGGAATTGCTGCCCGTATCGAGCTCGGCCCATGTGGTGGTCGCCGAGAAGCTTCTCGGGCTCGACCCCTCCTCCCCGCCCATGACCCTGCTGCTGGTCATGCTCCATACCGGCACGATGCTCGCCGTCATCGTTTACTTTTGGCCGCAGTGGCGCAGCACTTATTTTCAAAGCGCCGACACGTTCAAGGCCATTGCGGTGCGGGTGATCGTCGCGACCCTGCTCACGGCGGCCGTGGGCGAAGCCCTCATCAAGATCATCGAAAAGACCCTGCTCCGCGCCGTCCCGCATTCCGAGATCGAGGATCTGTTCAGCCACTTGGAATTCATTGCTCCCGCCCTGGCGCTCGCCGGATTCGTGATTCTGTGCGCGGGCTTCGTCGAGCGGCGGCGTGCGGCGCGAAACGACTTGGGCACGAATGAGATCACCACCAAGCGGGCGGCGCTCGTCGGCATGGTTCAGGGGCTGTGCCTGCCGTTTCGCGGGTTCTCGCGCTCCGGCGCGACCATATCGGCGGGGATGCTGCTCGGAATCGCCAAAGCGCGCGCGGAAGCATTTAGTTTCGCGTTGGCCGTGGTGATCACACCACCGGTGGTGGCTCGTGAAGTGATGCGCCTGGTACGCTCGCCCCAGCGTGGACGGCGGCGCCCTCGCTTCGGTCGCGCTGCTGACTCTGCTCGGCGCCGCGGTGGCGTTTTTCGCGGGGCTGCTCGCGTTGAAATGGCTGAGCCGATGGCTCGAGAGCGGGCGCTGGTCGCGCTTCGGCATCTACTGCCTGTTTGCCGCGGCCGCCGTGACCTATCTGCATCGCGCCGGATATTAGGCCGGCCGGCTCGCGTGCTGCACGCTTCGATACAGGCTTAAGAATTCCTCGGCCGCCTTGTGCACGTTGCTCTGCCAGTGATGGGCCGCCGCATGATCGGCGCCGTCGGTCACGTATTTGACGCAGGCGAACCGCGCTTTTTCGATCCAGCACACTTTGGCGAGCGCATAGGCTTCCATGTCGACCACCGCCCAGTCCGCATGCGAAACGCTGGTCACGAACGAATCGCCGCTGCCGCACACGGCGGCGGTCAACTGCGGGAAGCGCCGCTCGAAACTCAAGCGCGGCGGCACCTCATCGAAGGGCGTGACCCCGAGCGCGAATCCCAAGCCGCTGCACGTCCATGTCGCGCTGCACGAACTCATGGCATTCCAACAGCGATCCGGTGGGGTGCACGCGGCTCCCGGCGGTACCCACGTTCAGCACCAGGGGCAGCGGCTGCGCGTGCTGAACATAGCGGCGCAATTCGCGGGTGAGCGCGATCGGCCGCATTCACCTTGCCGACGCCGCAATAAAGCACCGGCACGCCGGCCGCCTCGAACACACCGGCGGATTCGGCGGGCACGGCCATGACCACCCGTACATTCGGAAAATCGGCCATCGGCTCAATAGCTGATCGCGGCGCGCAGCCGCAGATTGCGCCACTGAAAGTTTTTCACCAAATTCAGATCGATCAAGGCCGCAAGGGCCGTGATCTCATAGCCGGCGCGTCGGCATAACTCGGCCGCCGCATGCATCGTGCCGCCGGTCGCCAGGACATCGTCGATCAACAAGAGGCGCCCGGCGCCCGGCTGCATTTCCAAAATGCCCGATCCGTATTCCAGATCGTACGCGGCATCGACCACCGGCGGCGGCAGCTTGCCCTGTTTGCGCACCAAAACGAATCCCTTGCCCCGCCGCAGCGGCCAAAGCGGCTCCCAGA
>CAWCBJ010000024.1:0-17680 GCA_963793685.1 uncultured Gammaproteobacteria bacterium
TCGGGGCGAGCTACCCGAACGATCCGCACCGCGAACGGCGCCTGTCCATCATCACCGAGGACGGCGGGCGTCGGGTGCGCATGGCGCACTTGGCGGTCATCGGCAGCCGCCGCGTCAACGGTGTGGCGCAGCTGCACTCCGATCTGATGCGCAAGAGCGTTTTCGCCGGCTTTGCCGAAATGTATCCGGATCGATTCATCAATGTGACCAACGGCATTGCCGTGCGCCGCTGGTTGAAGCAGTCGAACCCCGGCCTCGCGGCGCTGCTGACGCAACGCCTGGGGTCCGCATGGGAAAACGATCTCGAGGAGCTCGGCCGATTGATCGGCGCCGCCGACGAGCCGGAGTTTCGCCGGCACTTTCGCGGGATCAAGCGCACCAACAAGCAGCGACTCGCGGATGAAGTGATGCGCCGGACCGGCATCGAGATCAGCATCGACTCGATGTTCGATGTGCAGGTGAAGAGAATTCACGAGTACAAGCGCCAATTGTTGAATTTGCTGTACGTGGTGACGCGCTACCGGCGCCTGCGCGAAAATCCCGGCGCGCACGTCGTGCCGCGCACCGTGATCTTCGCCGGCAAGGCCGCGCCGGGGTACGCGATGGCCAAGGCCATCATCAAGCTGATCAACAACGTGGCGCGCACCATCAATTCGGACGAAAACGCGCGCGACAAACTGCGGGTCGCCTTTCTTCCGGATTACGACGTGTCGCTCGCGCAAAAAATAATGCCGGCGGCCGATCTGTCGCAGCAAATTTCCACCGCGGGTATGGAGGCTTCCGGCACCGGCAATATGAAGCTCGCGCTCAACGGCGCGCTGACGATAGGCACGCTGGACGGCGCCAATATCGAGATCCGCGATCACGTCGGCGCCGAGAACCTGTTCATCTTCGGACTCACGGCGGACGAAGTCGCCGCCAGGCGCGCCGCGGGCTATCAGCCATGGCGCGTGCTCGATGAAAATCCCGAGCTGCAGGCAACGATCAATCTCATCGATTCCGGCTTCTTCTCGCCGCATCGTCCGGATGATGCGAAGCCGGTGGTGCAGCGGCTGCTGAGCTACGGCGAGCCGTTCCTGGTGCTCGCCGATTTTGCCGCGTATTCGGCCGCGCAAGATCAGGTGGATGCCTTGTACACCGACGAAGACCAATGGAGCCGCAAAGCGGCAATAAACTGTCTGAGCATGGGTTATTTCTCGAGCGACCGCAGTATTCGCGAATACGCGGATCGCGTTTGGGGAATAAGGCCGGTTCTTTGAACGAGACGCAAATCACCGATTTGGATCTCTATTTGTTCGGCGAGGGCAATCACCAGCGCATCTACGAGAAGCTCGGCGCGCACCCGACGCGCCACGGCGCAACACAGGGCACGCGTTTCGCGGTGTGGGCGCCCAACGCCGAACGCGTCAGCGTCGTCGGGCCGTTCAATCAGTGGAACGGCGATGCTCACGTATTGCAACCGCGCGCCTCCTCGGGCGTGTGGGAGTTGTTCGTTCCGCAGCTAGGGGTCGGCACGGAATACAAGTACGAGATTCGGGGCCGTGATGGACGGCTGTTCCTCAAGGCCGATCCATACGGGTTCGCGATGACGCTGCGTCCGCAGAACAGCTCGGTGGTCGCGTCGCTCGACGATCACGCGTGGCGCGACGGCGAATGGATGGCGATGCGCGGCCGCGCCGACCCACGGCGCCGGCCGTTCAATGCCTATGAGGTGCATCTGGGCTCGTGGCGGCGGCCGTGGCATTCGCGCCAGCCGCCCTTCATGAGCTGGCTCGAGGCCGTGGACCAACTGATTCCGTACGCGACGGACATGGGCTACACGCACCTTGAATTGATGGGGGTGGCCGAACACCCGCTCGATGCATCCTGGGGCTATCAAGTGGTCGGCTACTACGCGGCGACCGCGCGCTACGGATCGGCGCGGGATTTTATGCATTTCGTCGATTGCTGTCATCAAGCCGGCATCGGCGTGATCCTCGACTGGGTGCCGGCGCATTTCCCGCGCGACGACCATGGACTGGCGCAATTCGACGGAACCGCGCTCTACGAGCACGCGGATTCGCGCCTCGGCGAGCACCACGAATGGGGCACCAAGGTGTTCAACTACGGCCGGCACGAGGTGCGTAATTTCCTGGTCGCCAATGCGCTGTTCTGGGCGGATCGATACCACGTCGATGGGCTTCGCGTCGATGCAGTCGCGTCCATGCTTTATCTGGACTACAGCCGCAATGCGGGCGAATGGCTGCCGAACCGCTACGGCGGCCGCGAGAATCTCGAGGCCATCGAGTTTCTGCGCCAAATGAACAATGCCGTGCATCACGCATTCCCCGGCATCCTCACCATCGCCGAGGAATCCACGTCGTTTGACGGCGTGACGCGGCCGCCCGAGCATGGTGGACTCGGATTCAATTTCAAATGGAACATGGGCTGGATGAACGACACCTTGCGCTACGCGGTGCTCGATCCCGTGTACCGCCAGTACAATCATCATCTCATCACGTTCTCGTTCGTTTACGCCTGGTCGGAAAACTTCATATTGCCGATATCGCACGATGAGGTGGTGCACGGCAAACTCTCGCTGATCGGCAAGATGCCCGGCGACGACTGGCAACGACGTGCGAACTTCCGGCTATTTTGCGCCTATATGTGCGCGCATCCCGGCAAGAAGCTGCTGTTCATGGGCTGCGAATTCGGCCAGCGCCACGAGTGGCGGGAGAATGAGCAACTCGATTGGCTGCAGTTGCAGGATCCGGCGCATCAGGCTTTGCGCGACTGCGTGCGCGAGTTGAATCGCCTGTATATCGCCAATCCGCAGTTGCACGGGAGCGATTGCGATCCGGACGGATTCCGCGGGGTGGATTTACATAATGCCGACGCGAGCGTCTGGGCATTCCAGCGCCGATCCACCGGCCAAGACTCGGGCGCACCGATCCTGTGCGTGTTCAACGCAACCCCCGTGCCCCGCAACGGCTACCTGATTCGTGTTGCGGACCCGGGAGAATACCGCAAAATATTCGACTCGGACGCCGCTTGCTTCGGCGGTTCCGGATACAACGACCAGCCGCGCGTGGACACGGTGGTTGATTCCTTACACGAGAATATCCACGCGCTGACGTTCAACTTGCCGCCGCTCGGCGCGATGTTCTTCATCGGACCATGAATATAGTGAAGTCAATTCAAGCGGGTTCGCCGAAACCCTTGGGCGCCACGTGGACCAAGGCCGGCATCAATTTCGCGGTCTTCTCCAGCCACGCGACGCGCATCGAGCTGTGCCTGTTCGACGCGCAGAGCGGCGCCGAGTCGGCGCGTTACGAATTGCCGGGGCGCACCGACGATGTTTGGCACGGCCTATTGTCGCCGCGCCGCGCGGGTCCCGGAACCCTCTACGCCTTTTGCGCGCAGGGGCCGAATGAGCCGCAGAATGGTCATCGCTTCGATCCCGCGGCCATCTTGATCGATCCTTGCGCACGCCAGCTATCCACGGCTCTGCCGCTACGTTCGCGGGTGATCGATCCGGCTTTCGACTGGCAGGGAGATAGGCCGCCGACGACGCCATGGCGCGATACCGTGATCTATGAATTGCACGTGAAAGGTTTCACCCGCCTGCATCCGGCGGTTCCCGAGAAATGGCGCGGGAAGTATCTGGGGCTTACGGCGCCGCCGGTCATCGAGCACTTGAAATCGATCGGCGTGACCGCGATCGAATTGTTGCCCTGCCAATCCTTCGTGAGCGAACCGTTTTTGCTCGACCGGGGCCTTAAGAATTACTGGGGCTACAACCCAATCGCCTGGTTTTCGCCGGCCAACGAGTATGCGGTGGACGATGCCGTGGCCGAATTCAAGACCATGGTGAAGGCGCTGCATCAGGCGGGCATCGAGGTCATACTCGACGTGGTGTTCAACCATACCGCCGAGGGCAACGAATCCGGGCCGTTCTTGTGCTTCAAGGGGCTCGATAATTCGGTGTACTACCGGCTCATGCACGACAGACGCTACTACGAGAACTTCACGGGCTGCGGCAATACCGTCAATTGCGAGCACCCGCAAGTGCGCGCTTTGATCGTCGATTGCCTCAAGTACTGGGTCGAGGAGATGCACATCGACGGCTTTCGCTTCGACCTGGCGACCGTATTGGCGCGCGACGGCACGGGATTCAATGCGGAATCCGCATTTTTCACGGCTCTGCGCAACGAACCATCGCTCGCCTATATCAAATTGATCGCCGAGCCTTGGGATGTGGGACTAGGCGGCTACCAACTCGGCAGGTTTCCGGCCGGTTGGTCGGAATGGAACGACCGATATCGCGATGCGGTGCGCGCATTTTGGCGCGGCGAGAGCGGCAAGATCGGCGAATTCGCCGAACGGATCGCCGGGTCGAGCGATATTTTTCGCCATGACGGTCGCAAGCCGACCGCCGGCATCAATCTCGTGACTGCACATGATGGCTTCACGTTGCACGATCTGGTCTCCTACAACGAGCGGCACAATGAGGCCAACGGCGAGAACAACGCCGATGGTCACCACCACAATTTGAGCTGGAATTGCGGCGTCGAAGGACCCACCGAGGATGCGGTCATATCCGCGCTGCGCAAACGTCAGATGCGCAATATTTTGGCCACTCTGTACCTCGCGCAGGGTGTGCCGATGCTGCAAGGCGGCGACGAATTCGCGCGCACCCAACAGGGCAACAACAACGCCTATTGTCAGGACAACGAGATAACGTGGGTCGATTGGCGGCTGCGCGATGCCAACCGGGATTTGCTCGAATTCGTGCGGCTGCTCGCGCGTTTGCGGCGCGGGTATGTCGAATTTCGGCGCGAGACCTTTCTCAAGGGGGCTGTCTCGCGCGCCGGGATCAAGGACGTGACTTGGTTGCATGCGCGCGGCTCGGAAATGACGCCGGATGATTGGCAGGATGCGGCGTTGCGCAGTCTCGGCGTTTGGTTCGGAAAACGCAGCGATTCGGCGGCGCGACTGTTGCTGCTGTTCAATACCGGCCCAACCAAACAAGCGTTCGTCTTGCCGGCACCTCCGGCCGGCAAGGGCTGGATCTGCCGATTCGACACGGCGTTCGGCATTGCCGAGGGGCAGGGACCCGGCTCGGGGCTTTCCTTTCCGCTCGCCGCGAGCAGCGCCGCATTGTTGGAGTATTGAGGTGTTGGACGCGTCGTTGATCGACAGGCTGGCGCGGCTGCGCGGCATCGGCGACGCCTATCACGATTACCGGGGCCAACTGCGCTACTTCACTCTCGAGACCAAAGCCGGCATCTTGCGCGCCATGGGCTGCGCGACGGAGGATCCGGCCGCACTGGCGGCCGAGATCGGTCAATTAGAGAACGAGCGGCAGTGCAGGCTTCTTCCGCCCATCGTCGCGGTACGCGGCCAGCGCGCGGTACTCGATTTGAACATTGCCGCGCGCGATTTTGGCGCCAGCCTCCGATGGACGGTGGCTTTGGAGCACGGGGAGGGACACGCCGGGCATCTCTCGACCGCCGAATGCGCGGAGACTTGGCGCGGCGAAATCGACGGCTCCTGGATCACGCGCCGCCGCTTCGAATTGCCGCTCGACCTGCCCACCGGATACCACGAACTGAAGGTGTCGGTCGCCGGCGGCCCGGCCGGCCGGTGTTTGATGATCTCATCGCCGCCCGAGTGCTTCGAACCGGCCGCGATCCACGAGGGACGGCGCCTGTGGGGCGTTGCGGTGCAGCTGTACACGGTGCGTTCTCGCGAGAACTGGGGTATCGGGGATTTCAACGATCTCAAGGTCTTGATTCGCTGGCTTGCGCCCCGCGGCGCGGGCTTCGTCGGCTTGAATCCTCTGCACGCGCTCGCGCCGGCGGACCCCGAGCGAGCGAGTCCCTACAGCGCATCGAACCGGCACTTCCTCAATCTGTTGTACATTGCGGTGCCCGCGGTGCCGGAGTTTCGCGAATGCCCCGCCGCATGCTCGCGAGTCGCCGATGAGCAGTTCGCGCGCCGATTGAGCGAGCTGCGCGCCGCGCCGCAGGTGGACTATCGAGGTGTCGCCGAGGTCAAATTCGAGATTCTCGAGCTGCTGTACCGTGATTTTCGCGAGCGGCATCTGGCACACGGCACCTCACGCGCCGCCGCCTTTCGTGGTTTCATCGCTGCGGGCGGCCCGCTGCTGCAACTGCATGCCCGATTCGATGCGCTCGACCACTATTTTCGGGCGACACGCAACACGGCTTCGGGGTGGCTGAGCTGGCCCGAAGAGTACCGCGACGCGACCGGGGCGGCGGCGCAGCGCTTCGCGGACGAACAGTCCGCTGCAGATCGAATTTCACGTGTACCTGCAGTGGCTGGCGCATGAGCAGCTCGCCGGCGCACAGGGTTTGGCCCGTGAGCTCGGCATGCCCGTCGGGCTGTACGGCGATTATGCAGTCGGCGCGCATCCTTCCGGATCCGAGACTTGGGCCGATCAGCGCGGATTTCGCATGGATGCCGAAATCGGTGCGCCGCCCGATCCGCTGGCGCTCAAAGGCCAGGGATGGGGAATTCCGCCGCCCGATCCGTTGGCGATGGAAACACAGCATCTGCAGGGCTTCATCGATCTGATCCGCGACAACATGCGCTACTACGGCGCGCTGCGATTGGATCATGTGATGTCGCTGTTTCGCCTGTGGTGGGTGCCGGCGGGGTTTTCGCCCACCGAGGGCGCGTACGTTCATTATCCGCTGAACTCGCTCCTCACGGCGTTGGCGCTCGAAAGCTCGCGCAGCAATTGCATGGTCGTCGGCGAGGATTTGGGCGTCGTGCCGGACGAAGTACGCCATGCCATGTCCGAATTCGGGCTCTACCACTACAAAGTGCTGCTATTCGAAAAGCAAGACGGCCGATTCCGCCGACCCGACGAGTTCGTTCGCCGAGCGCTCGCCACCGCGGCCACTCACGACATGCCGACCTTGCGCGGCTTTTGGGAGGGACGCGATATCGAGTTGCGGCGACACTTGCAGTTGTACCCGAGCGTCGAGACCGCCAACGATGTCGCGCGTGAGCGAGAGCACGACCGCGAGGCGATGCTCACCGCGCTGCGCAATGAGGGGCTCGCACCCGCTGGCCCGGGCTCAACCACGGAGCCGTTTACCCCCGAGTTCGCGCAGGCGCTGCACCTGTATCTGGCGCGCTCCAAGACGGCGCTGGTGGCTCTGCAGATCGAGGACTTGTTGGGCATGGCCGACCCCGTCAATGTACCGGGCACGCAACATGAATACCCGAACTGGCAACTGAAGTTGAATTCGGAACTGGAGGACATGGTCAATCGCGCGGATTTCGAACGCTATTTTGCCGAAATCAACCGGGCCCGCGGCTAACCGGACCCAAGGTTGGCCGGGTCCGCGGCATCGCCGGACAAACGCTGGGCCCGCGCGGCCCAAGCCCATATTGCGGCCGAGACCAGGATCGCCACCGGCACGATCTTGACCGCCTGCGCCAGCGAATACACGTCCGATATTTTGCCGATCAGCCAGGGCGAAGGAACATCCCCAAAACAGTGAATCGCGAACACGCCGAGCGCATTGGCCGAGGCCCGCTGGGTTGGCCGCACTAAATTCACTATCGAGGCGTTGATCGGTCCCGTCGACATGAACATGCATAGCTGCGCGATGATCATGCACACAAGGTAGAGAGAGGTCGATCCCGTGGTCAAGGCCAGCCAGGCGAACGGCGCGGCGATCAAGGTCGCTATCGCGGAAATCCACAGATGAGCCTGCCTCGAGCGCCGGGCGCAATAGTCTCCGAGCCAACCGCCGACGAAGGTACCGATGAATCCGGTGATCACGACGATCGCGCCAAAGCTCACCGTCGCCTGGCTGCGTGGTATGCCACGGACTCGCTCGAGAAACGCGGGCATCCAAAACGCGAGTCCGCCCAGAGCAAATGTGTAGGCGGCATACCCCAGTATGGTGAGAAGGTACGGCTTGTTGCGCAGCAGTGTCAGATAAGTCGCGGAGATTGCGGACGGCGACTGCGCGTACGCCACCTGCACGGTCTCCGCCGGCGCGAACGCCTGCACGGATCGCGCGACCGTTGGGGCCGACGGCAGATCTTGATTGCCGCGCGGCGGATCGCGCAATCCAAGGCACAGAGCCGCGAGAATCAAGCCCGGACCGCCCGCGACGAAAAACGCCATCCGCCATCCGAAATGCACGTCGATCAAGCCGCCGATCACGTAGCCCAGAGCCGAGCCCACCGGGATGGCGCAGAAGAAGATCGCCATGACCCGACCGCGTTGCCCGCGCGGAAAATAGTCGGCCAACAGGCTCGGTGCGATCGTGACATAGGCCGCCTCGCCGAAGCCGACCGATGCGCGGGCCGCGAACAGTGCCGCGAAGCTTCCGGCAAAGCCCGATAGCACGGTCGCCACGCTCCAGCATGCGACGGCGAAGGCGATCAGCCGCGTACGCGAGCGCCGATCGCCAAGCGAGCCGAAGATCGGCGCCGCCAGCGTGAACACGATTAAAAAGCCCGACATCAGCGAGCCCAAGTTGGCGTCCGATAGCGCGAGTTCGGAGTGCTTCAAGCTTTCGACCAATGCGGATACCACATAGCGGTCGAGATAGTTGAAGAGGTTGATGAACGAAAGAATGGCGAGCCCGAGACTCGCGGATTCGATCCAGGCTCTTTGAGGCGGATTTGCCATGTGTCCGCATCTTAGCAACGCACTTCGCGAATAGGGCTGATTTGCCAATCGCTGGCCGGTTCGCCTTTCTCCAAAGGCAGAGTAAGATCGAATCATCCACGTCGTTTTTGAGGAGAGTTAAGTTGGCCAAGCCGAATTATCGTCAGGCGAAGAAGCAAAAAGAGGCTGCCCGAAAAGCTCGCCAGGATGCGAAACAGCAGCGGCGATCCTCGGTACCGGCCATGCCCGATACCCCGGCGGATCCGGCGCCCGTGAAACAGGCCCCTTGACATAAACCGCGCGGAGGCGAGGTTGCCCGCCTCGGTCGGGGGACTGTCGCAAGCCAGCGACGCCGGCTAGCGAATCTCGGGCTGCTTCACAGATCTTTGCCTCGGGCGCGCTTCTCTTGGGCGCGCAATAGCCCGACAATATCTCGTATTGCGAGAGTTCCGGCGGTCCTATGAAACCCTGTTGCTTCCCGGTTCTGCGCGCGGCATCCGCGGTTTGGAGCCGCTGGGTGTCGGGGCCGCTCGCCGTGCTATTGCTGACCGCGCTTGCCGCCTGCAACGGCACCGCGGTGGTCACGCTGACATCGACGCCGTCGACGGATACGTTTCTGACCTATCGGGTCGGCCTCGCCTCGGTTCAGCTGCAAAAAGCCAACGGCCGGAAGGTAACCTCCGTACTGCCGACGGGCACCACGGTGGATCTGTCGAAATTGGTCTATTTGAGCGAAGTGCTGGGCGCCGTTGTGGTTCCCGGGGGGAATTATTCGCAGGTTGTGGTTACCGTGGATTACAGCTCCGCGGAGATCGTTTACGACGACGGCAGCCCCACCGGGATCGCGCTTACGCCCCAAGGCGCGAGCGGGCAAGGGTTGGGCCAGGTGACGCTCACCTTGGATCTCGATCCCAGCAATCAGCTGAGCATTACCCGCCACAACACGTCGCGACTCAGCTTGGATTTCAACTTAGCGGCGTCGAACGTCGTCAACCTGGCTCAACGGACCGTGACGGTCACGCCGCTGATGGCCGCCAGTGCGAGTCCGATCGACACCAAAACGGTTCGCATCCGCGGTCCGCTCGCCGGCGTCAATGCGGCGAAGAGCGTGTTCAGCACCGGCATCGCTCCCTTCGATTTTCCGACCGTAGAGGCCGGGACCCTCAATATTTCACCGAGTACGGTGACCACGTATGAAATCAACGGTGCGCCATCGACCGGCACGGCCGGTCTGAATATGCTGGCGACCGTGAGTCCCGGCGTCATGACGGTCGCATTTGGCTCCTTGAACGTGTCCGGCACGAACGGCACGGCCGCCTGTGCCGACGGTTCCACGCCGACGACCGTCAACGGCATCACCACCTGCGCCAATGGCTCGACGCCGACCAGCAGCGGCACCGTCACCACATGCTCCGACGGCTCCACGCCGACGACCGTCAACGGCATCACCACCTGCGCCAATGGCTCCACGCCGACGACTACCGTCGCCGCCAATACCACGACCACGAGCGCAACCAACGTGAGGTTCGCGGCCACGCAGGTGCTGGCCGGCAGCAGCGTTCAAGGCGGGGGCTTCGATCGTGTCTCGGGCATCGTGTCCGGCCGAATTGGCGATACGTTCACGATCGAGGATGGGACCCTGCTGAGTGACAGCGGGACCAATACCTTCGTACCCGGAACCGCCACCATTGAAATCGGCGCCGGCACACAGGTGACCGAGTTCGGCGCGGCAAGCATCGTGGCGAATGGCATCCAGCAGATCTCGATTGGTTCGCTGATCTACGCTTTCGGCACGGCGAGCGCCTTGAATTCCGGAAATCTCACATTGGATGCGACCGCGGGCCGCGCCCGGCTTGGGACGACCAGCGCCTCCGGCATCGTGACGGTGCAGGGCACGGGAACCCTCACTCTCAGCCTGACGTGGCTGGGTGGCCGCTCGATGGGCGCCTTCGATTTCGCGGGTACCGGCCTGTCGGTGGGCGACGATGCGAGCGCGGCCAACTACCAGGTGACCACCGGCGCGCTGGACTTGACGAATTCGACCGTGCAATCGCCGGTCGAAGTGTCCGGCCTGGTGACGGCCTTCGTCGAGGCGCCGCCGGATTTCGGCGCCTCGACGCTGCTCGACTCGACAACGATCAATGCCGAGCTGGTTCTGAACTGGGGCGGGGGAACGCCGGCCCCATTCGCATCCTACAGCACCGGGCAAATCGCCATCGACGCGAGCAACAGCAGCATCGGCACGCGGCATGAGATACAGATCGGGGCGCAAACGATCAACATCGTCGGCATCGCCTTGGGTCCTCTGATCATGCCGAACATCACGTCCTCGAACACGGTGTTCACCATCGGGCATGCGGTGAGCGGCACATTCGAAAACTTCGTCACCTTTGCCGCCTTCATTATCCAGTTGCAGGGGGAATTGAACGGCAGCGTGTTGGCGACGGGCATGACCGCGATCGGCCCCTACACGACAACCACGTATACGCAGAGCGCCTCGAGCATCACTCTTTTCCTGAATGACTGAGGCCGGGACAGGCTCCTAGGTACCGTTGGCGAGCATCGGGATCTATACTGGCGATCCACGCCTGCGTGCGATTCAAGTGAATGCTATGGAACTCGCAATGATCGGTCTTGGGCGAATGGGCGCCAACATGGCGCAGCGATTGCTGCGGGGCGGTCATCGCGTGGTCGGTTTCGATCCCGCAGTCGCGGCGCGCCGATCGATCGAAGAGAAGGGCGCCGAGTCCGCCGTGTCGCTCGAAGCGTTGGTCGCACAATTGCGGGCCCCGCGAATTGTGTGGCTCATGGTGCCTGCCGGCGCGATCACCGACAGCACGATCACCGCGCTGACGCCGCTGTTGTCCGCGGGCGATACGCTGGTGGACGGCGGGAATTCGAACTACCACGACACGCAGCGCCGCGCGCAAGCGCTCGGCTCTCGACAGATCCACTTCGTCGATTCCGGCACCAGCGGCGGAGTGTGGGGCCTCACCGAGGGCTACAGCCTGATGATCGGCGGCGACGAGGCGGTGGTCGAGCGCTTGCGACCGATATTCGAGACCCTGGCGCCGGCGCCGGACAAGGGCTGGGGCCGGGTCGGTGCGGTCGGCTCCGGCCACTACACCAAGATGATCCACAACGGCATCGAGTATGGATTGATGCAGGCCTACGCAGAAGGCTTGTCGATTTTGCGGCACAAGAGTGAATTCGGGCTCGATCTGCGCCAGATCACCGAGATTTGGCGCCACGGCAGCGTGGTGCGCTCATGGCTCCTGGATCTGACCGCCGATGCGCTCGACAAAAATCCCACGCTGCATGGAATTGCGCCGTATGTGGCCGATTCGGGTGAGGGACGCTGGACCGTGGCGGAGGCCATCGAACTGGGCGTACCGGCGCCGGTCATCACCGCCTCGCTGCTCGAAAGATTGCGGTCGCGCGATACCGATTCCTTTGCGGACAAATTGCTGGCGGCGATGCGAAATCAATTCGGCGGACACCCCGTCAAAGCAGAATAACGGACCGCGCCGCGCGGGCGCCCGCCGCCGGATGCGGCTAACCGGCGGACAGGTCGGGCTTGTGGCTGCTGATGGCCTCCCCATCGCCGGACTTCAATTCGTAGAATACGACGGTCGAGACGATGGTCCACGCGCCGAGCAGCAGCAGCGCGAGATGTATGCCGTGAATCATTTGCGCGGCGCCCGCATGAGCGTGATCCGGTATGAACAGAGCGGCAGCGAGCGATGCCGATGCGACGCCGAAACTCACCGCCAACTGCTGCACGGTGCTCGCGATGGTGCTGGCGCCGCTCGCCTGGTCCTGATTTACGTCGGCGTAGGCGAGCGTGTTCATGCTGGTGTACTGCGTCGACGTGAAGAAGCCGTAGACGAAGGCTTGCAGCGCGATCACCCAGAGGGGCGTGCCTAAATCGATGGTCGCGAACAGCATCATCATGAGCCCGAGCATCACGGTGTTGACGATCAACACCCGGCGGTAGCCGAATCGCTTCAATATGTGAGGCAGAGTGAGCTTCAAGCTCATCGCCGCGAGCGCCTGCGGCATGATCATCATGCCGGATTGAATCGGCGTGAATCCCAAACCCACTTGATAGAGCAGGGGCAGCAAAAACGGCAATCCGCCTATTCCGAGCCGCGTCAGCATATTGCCGGATACCGCCACCCGGAAGCTGCGAATTCGCATCAGGCCGAGCCGCAGCAGCGGGTGCGCATGGCGCACCGAATGCAGTCCATAGGAGGCGAGCAGGGCGGCGGATATCGCCAACAGGCCCGCAATCTCCCGGCCGCTCAACGTGTGCTCGCCGAACACCTCGAGCACGTAGGACAGCAACGAGATGCCCGAGCCGAACAGCGCCAGCCCGATGATATCCAGCGGATAGTTCTTCGCAGCGCGATAATTCGGCAAATGCCGGTGCACCAGGATCAAGCCGGCCAGGCCAATCGGAATGTTGACGAAGAAAATGACGCTCCAATGAAAATAGCCGATGATCAGCCCGCCCATCAGCGGCCCGAGCATCGGGCCGATTAGACCGGGGACGGCGACGAAGCCCATGGCGCGGATCAATTCCGATTTGGCAAATGCGCGTACCATGGTGAGCCGTCCCACCGGCAGCATCATCGCGCCGCCGCATCCCTGCAAAATTCGGCAGGCGACCAATATGTGGATATTGGTCGAGACGCCGCATAGGAACGAGCCGAACGTGAATATGCCGATTGCGGATGCGAATACTCGGCGTGTGCCAAAGCGATTGGCCATCCAACCGCTGATCGGAATGAAGACCGCCAAGCTCAGTGTGTAGCTGGCGAGCACCGCCTTCATGCTCAACGGGGCCACGTTGAGCGCGCGGGCGATCGCCGGCACCGCGGTGTTGAGAATCGTCGTGTCGAGCGATTCCATGAAAAAACCGACCGCGACCAACCAGGGCAGCAGCCGCTTGGCGGTCGCCGTCAGCGCGGCATCGCTCGGCGGGGAGACGCTTGGGGGGAGGCGCTTGGCGCGTGCCAGGGCATCAGGCGCAGAGCGGCCGCAAAACGCGCCGCACTACGCACCCGCCAACGAGGCATCGACGATGATTTGCGCCTCGCTCAAGATTTCGCGCAAGTGCGCTTCGCCGCGAAAACTTTCGGCGTAAATCTTGTAGATATCCTCGGTGCCGGAGGGCCGTGCGGCGAACCAGCCGCTGGCCGCACAGACCTTGACGCCGCCGATGGCAGCATTGTTTCCCGGCGCGTGAGTGAGAACCTGATCAATGCGTTCACCGGCCAGTTCGGTGCTGCGAACCTGCGCGCGATCGATCTTGCCGAGCTTCTTTTTCTGTTCAGGCGTGGCGCGCGCATCGATTCGATCCGCGAACGGCTCGCCCAAATCGCGCACCAGCGCTCGGTAGCCTTGCGCAGGATCGCGGCCGGTGCGCGCGGTGATCTCGGCGGATAGCAGCGCCGGCGTCATTCCATCCTTGTCGGTACTCCAGGCGCCGCCATCGAACCTCAAGAAGGAGGCGCCGGCGCTTTCTTCGCCGCCAAACCCAAGGTCGCCCGAGAGCAGTCCGGCGACGAACCATTTGAACCCAACCGGGACCTCGTACAGGCGCCGACCGAGCCGTGCCGTGACCCGGTCGATCATGGCGCTGCTCACAACGGTTTTGCCGACGGCGGCTTCGGGCTTCCACAGCGGGCGATGCCGAAATAAATAATCAATGGCGACCGACAAGTAATGATTCGGCGGCAGCAAGCCGCCGCTCGCCGTCACGATCCCGTGCCGGTCGTGGTCGGCATCGCAGGCGAATGCGATGTCGTACTTGTCCTTGAGGGCGATGAGATGCCGCATGGCGTACGGCGACGAGGGATCCATGCGGATTTTGCCGTCCCAATCGAGCGACATGAACCGGAAGGTGGGGTCGACCGCGTCGTTCACCACCTGCAGGTCGATCTTGTAGCGATCGGCTAGACGGGCCCAATAGTGCACGCCGGCGCCTCCCAGGGGATCGACACCCATGCGAATGCGCGAATCGCGGATCAGTTCCAGGTCGATGACATTGGCCAGATCGGCGAGATAAGCATCCATGAAGTCGTGTGAATGCGTGGTGGCGGCGCGCCGAGCTTGGGCGAAGCTCAGGCGGACGATGCCTTTCAAGCCGGATTGCAACAAGTCGTTGGCGCGCGCTTCCATCCAGGCGGTCACCTTGGTATCCGCGGGTCCGCCATCCGGGGGGTTGTATTTGAATCCGCCGCTGTCCGGCGGATTGTGCGACGGCGTGATCACGATGCCGTCCGCCAGCCCCGCCGTGCGCCCGCGGTTATAGGTCAAGATGGCATGCGAAATGGCGGGGGTCGGCGTGTATTCATCGCCCGCCGCCGTCATGGTCTCGACGCCGTTTCCCGCCAGCACTTCGAGCGCGGTGGCGAAGGCCGGTACCGACAGGGCATGGGTATCGAAGCCGACGAACAAGGGGCCGTCGATGCCGTGTTGCCTACGGTAGTCGCAAATAGCCTGAGTGATCGCGAGCACGTGAGATTCGTTGAAACTCAACTCGAATGAAGTGCCGCGATGCCCGGAGGTTCCGAAGGCCACCCGCTGTGCATCGACCGCGGGATCCGGGCGATCGCTGAAATACGCGGTGATCAATCGCGGAACGTCCACCAAGCGATCCGCCGGGGCGGGCCGGCCGGCCAACGGGTCGATACGCGGGCTCATGATGCGGCCACCGCAGCGCTCTTGTCGGCGATGCTTTGCATGAGCTCGGTCCAAGATCTGACGAAGGATCCCGCACCTTCGATCTGCAGCGTGGCGCCGAGCGCCGCCACGTCGATTCCCGCGCCGGCGAAGCGCTCCAATACGGTCTCCGCATCGCCGCCGTCGGCCGGCATGACCGATTTGATCTGCCCTTGCGTGGAGAATGCCAGCAGCGTCTTCTCCGGCATGGTGTCGATGGTGTCGGGCGCCGCCAGCGCTTCGACATACAGGCTGGGCGGAGCCTGCGGATCCTTGCTACCGGTACTCGCCCACAATAACCGCTGCTTGACAGCCCCGGCCGCCGCGAGCGCGCGCCAGCGCTTTGCCGCCAGCAGCTCGCAATGTCCGCGATAGGTCCGCATCGCAATGGCAATTCCCAACCGGTTTCGCAGGTTCTGGGGGACCCGATTGGCGACCGCCTTGTCCCAGCGGCTCACGAACAGCGAGGCGACCGAACTGACGCGCGGATCGAGTCCTGCGGCGATGCGCCGCTCGATAGCCCGCATATAGGCGTCGGCCGCCGCCAGGTATTGTTCGCGCGAGAACAGCAACGTGACGTTGACCGGCACGCCGGCAAAGATGGCAGCCTCGATGGCGGGCACGCCGGCCGGTGTGCCCGGAATCTTGACGTACAGATTAGGCCGGTCGGCGAGCCGGTGGATGTTGCGCGCCGCCTCCACGGTCGCTTGCGTGTCATCGGCGAGCAACGGCGATATTTCCATGGACACCCAGCCGTCGATGCCGCCCGTGCGCTCGAACACCGGCCGAAACAAATCGGCGGCGCGGCGCAGGTCTTCGAGCGCCAACTCGACGAACAAGGCTTCCCCGGACAGGCCGAAGCGGGCCTTTTGCCGAATACTTCGGTCGTACAGCGATGAGCGGCCGATGGCCTCGTCGAAAATCGTCGGATTCGAGGTAAGACCCGTGATCGACAGTTCGTTCACGTACCTATGCAGCGTGCCGTTGTCGAGCATTTCGCGGGTGATATTGTCCAGCCATAGGCTCTGGCCCAAATCGTGCAAATTTCGCGTCATCGTCATGGTCGCACTCCAAAATCGGCCCAATCGAGAGTTCCCAGGTCGCCGATGCGTTCGATCACCCGGTCCGGCGGTGGCTGCACGGAATTCGACCCTGCGGCCAGCGCATAGTGCCCCTGACGCACGAAAACCGTGGTCAGCTTCCCGCCCATGGCGCTCTTCATCGACGCCAATAAATTGGGCTTGTCATCGATCATCACATAGTGCGCGGCTGGATAGCGCTTGCGCACTACTGACCAACAAGAAATGAGGAAAGATTCGTCGGGTATTGTATAAGAGTCTGTGCGATAGAGGCGCAAGTCATATGGACAGAAGTTCATCTTTAGCACCTGTTTCAGAGCCGGACTGGCGCTCCGACCGCGAAGATGGAGCAGACCCCGGGGAGCACAAACCGGAGCCGTGTCCTATTTGCGGGCAAGTAGGCGCGAAGGAATGGCTTCAGGCGCCTGACAGATTTCACGGGAGACCACAAATATATACTCTCGTTCGTTGCCCGGCATGTTCGCTCGTGTGGCTCCGCCATCCGCCCAAGCCTGAAGAGATGCACCTTCATTACACGGATGAGTATCACAAACTAATCTCGGCCGCAGGCGAGAACTCACCAGCTCGCTGGGAGGCACGCAAGGAGACACTGACCAGATACAAGCGGTGTGGGGCGCTTCTTGACCTCGGTTGCAGCTCGGGGTCGTTCCTGGAGTCACTTAGGGGGAATAACTGGGAACTCTATGGAATCGAAATGTCCGCCGAGGGGGCCCGAACAGCAGAAGCCAGGAGCGGGGCCAAAGTGTTCGTCGGCGATATCCTGGACGCTTCTTTTCCGCCGGAATCGTTTGACGTCATTACTTGCTTCGACGTGCTCGAACATCTCTATGAGCCGCGAGAGGTGATGGCCCGCGTCGGTGAGTGGCTGAAGCCGGGGGGAATCTTCTACGTTCTAGTGCCCAACGTGGACTCTGCCGAATCGCGCGTGTTTGGGAGCTACTGGCATGGGCTGGAATTGCCGCGACACTTGTTCCACTACACGCCGGCATCCCTCAAATTTCTTGCAAAGTCGGCGGGACTCCAGGAGCTGTCGCTCGAAACAGGAAAGAATCCTGCCGTGGGTACCAGTCTGCGCTACGCGTGGGATGACGTCTTCCACGCGTTGGGTATCAGACGAACACCCGTGGCATACCAGGGGCAAGCGAGCCTTCCCTGGAGGGCTGCGCGCAAACTGGTTCGCATGACTGTTCTGCGACTTCTCCTGGCCTTG
>CAWCBJ010000025.1:0-138238 GCA_963793685.1 uncultured Gammaproteobacteria bacterium
GACGACCTCTCCGCCACCGGGCCGCTCTCGGTGAAGTACGACGCGCGCAATCCCGCGAACTCCATCGTCGCCGCCGAAGAGTGGAGCGGCATTCGCGGCAGCCGCGCCAGTTGACCCTACTCTCTCTTCGAATTCCACTTCCGGCTCGGGCAGCACATCGGTTTCGCCCGCGGACCAGACGTACAGGGTCGGCAGCAGGAAAATGTTCAGCACCATCGCCACCATCAGGCCGCCCACAATCACGATGGCGAAGGGGCGCTGGGAATCGGACCCGATGGCGTGAGAGGTGGCGGCCGGCAGCAGGCCCAGCGTGGCCACCAGCGTGGTCATCATGATGGGACGCAGTCGCAGCACCGCGCCATCCACGGCGGCATCCACCACCGAATGGCCGCGCACGCGAAGCTGGTTGATGTACTCCAGCATGATCACTCCGGTCTGCACGCACACGCCGAACAGCGCCAGGAAACCGACGCCCGAAGACACACTGAAGTGCGTACCGGTGACCAGCAGCGCCAGCAAGCCCTCCCAGGGGCGCCATGGCGATGTTCGCCAGCATCAGGCTGGCCCACTTGAACGAGCGGAACATGGTGTAGAGAATGATGAAAATCACGAGGATGGTGATGGGCAGCACAATCATCAGGCGCTTCTGGGAACGCTGCTGGCTGGCATACTCGCCGGCCCAACCGATGTGATAGCCCTCCGGCAGTTTGACCTTCTGGCCCACCTTCTTGATGGCCTCTTCCACCGTGCTTCCCAGGTCGCGGCCGCGCACGCTGTACTTGATGGCGACGTACCGCGAGTTCTCTTCGCGGTCGATTCGCGACGCCATGTCCAGCACTTGCACATCGCACAACTGGGCCAGCGATACGCGCTCGCCGGTGGGCGCCAGCAGGCGGATATTCTCGATGGCCTCCCTGGTGTCGCGGTCCGCCTGCTGATAGCGGACCACCAGGTCGTAGCGCTGTTCGCCCTCCAGCACCTGGCTGACGGCGTTGCCGCCCACGGCGGTCTGGATGGCGTCCTGCACGTCGGCCACGTTGATGCCGTAGCGCGCCGCCTGTTTGCGGTTCACCGTGAAGTTGAGATTGGGCTGCCCGACCACGCGAAACAGTCCCAGGTCCTGTATGCCGGCAATGCCCTTCAACACGTTGACGATCTCATCGCCCTTCTGTTCCAGAAGTCTGAGGTTGTCGCCGTAGATCTTGATCGCCAGTTCGCCTTTCACGCCGCTCACGGCCTCTTCCATGTTGTCGGAGATCGGCTGCGAGAAGTTCCACAGCACCCCGGGCAGCTTCTCCAGTTCGTGGCTCATGGCCGCGATCAGGCGGCCTTTGTCCTGGTGAAAGACCGGCCGCCACTGCTCCTTGCGCTTCAGATCCACGAAGTACTCGGTATTGGAGAAGCCCGCGGTATCGGTCCCATCGTCCGGCCGGCCCACCTGCGAAACCACCACCGGCACCTCCGGAAAGGAGGCCAGAATGATGCGCGCCTGGTTCATCAACCGCGTCCCTTCGGTCGGGCCGGTGCTCGGCGCCAGCGTCCCGCGCACCCAAATGGCGCCTTCATCCAGATGCGGGAGAAACTCCGAGCCGATGATCCCGCTGCCGGCAGATCAGAACCGCCGCCGCCAGGCAGAGCGCCGCAAAACCAACCGTGATCCAGCGCGCCCGGATGGCCCAGCCGCAAAGCGGCGCGATACCTTTCCGTGATGAAGATCAGGACCGGGTTGTGCCACTCCCGAACATCGCCGCGGAACAGAAAGCTGGCCAGCACCGGCGCCAGCACGATGGAAAAGATCAGCGCGCCCAGCAGCGCGAATGCCACCGTCCACGCCATGGGCTTGAACAGCCGGCCCTCCACGCTCTGCAGCGTGAAGATGGGGAGATACGCCGTGATGATGATTCCGATGGCGTAGAACACCGGCCGCTGCACTTCGTACGCCGCTTCGCGGATCCGCTCCAGCGCCGGCCGGGCCTCCGAATTCCGGCGCGACATGTGCCGCACGATATTCTCCACCATGACCACCGCGCCGTCCACCACCATGCCGAAATCCAGCGCGCCCAGCGAGAGCAGGTTCGCCGGAATCTTCCGAAGGTCCAGGCAGATGGAGGCGAACAGCAGCGAGAACGGAATAGTCAGCGCTACAATCAGCGCGCCGCGCGCATTGCCCAGGAACAGAGTAGTTAAGAATCTCCTTTTCGGAAATATTGTTTGTACGAAGAAAATTGAACGTGGCGGCTAACAACGCGTTCGCGCCTTGCTGATTTACCAATTGGGCCTGTGGTATGCGAGTGCGAGTACGGCTAGTCATGTTTAGACTCTGCGCTTGGAAATTGCTCTTTACCCGTCGTGTCCCGGTCTTAACGTCGTGGCTGACGCCGAAGATTCTTTCGACGGCCCTGCCTAATCTCTTCTGCGAGATCATTGTTATTTGCGACCTCATCCTCAAAATAATAGACGGTCACCCCAAGTCGGCACGGCGCCAACTTTCTCGATGCTCCGCTCGGTTTATTTCGTGTTCTTTTCAAAAAGGAGTTCGCTCCGTTAATGAAGCTGGCCCCTTGTTCGGCGAGTTCTCGACGCACGATCGGCACCATGTCGACGTCTGCATCGCAATCCAGGGCTGTTGCTTCAAATAGAGGCGACAATGGTCGCCGTACATTGAAGATGAGAGTGCGCAACAAATCTGCGCAGCGCTCACCAACTGCAGTGACTGCATTGGTAGTCAGGCCAGTTAATATTGGCACGCGAGACTTCGCCCTCACCTTTTGGCCAGCAAGGCGTTCTACTGCCGAAATTTGAGTGAGCTCGTCGAGCATTGCTCGAACAGGTATTCCCGCTCCATGTTTGGAAACTAGTTGCTCGAAGCTGCGTCTTTTGCCGAAAATCGGTAGTACAGCTGGTTCGCCTGTAGCTACCAAAAAACGCGGATCGTCATACCATGCCGCAAGAACACGCCGGGCTGGATGATGATCGAGTGTACCCTTAGAGACTGAATCATGAGAGTCCAGTATTCTTGTGACTTCAGAACGTGGCAGTCCTGTCATAATTGCCACCCGCGACTTACTATTGCGCCCGCATTCCTTTAAGACATGTTTGGTGGCGGCCCGCACCGCCCTATCTCTTAGCAAATAGTTGAATTCTTGCACTGTCACACCTGTATCAAACATTATTTCAAGTAACGGATCGGCCAAATGACTTAGAGCATTGATCGTTGCCTCTTTAATTGGGTCGTCTTGTTGAGGTTTGCGCCGCACGGGTGTAGATAGTGGAATTCAGTTAAACATGAATATTGGGTGGGATAGACAGCGAATAATGCTTATCTAGATGGTAACGCCAGTCGCGGGCTCCAGTGTCAGCGAGGCAGGATTAAAGAGTCCCACGTAGGCAAATTGCTGATATCAAATGTAACCGAAAAAGACATGGAACACTTTACGCGGATATGAGCTAACGGGTCAGACATAGAACGTGTCCATTCAGATTAATATGTTTTCATCGGCATTAAAACCTGAATATCGATCGGAAATAACCAAAAAGCCGCAGAGAAGCCAATGTCGCACTCGCTAGTTTGTTGGCGCTGTGGAACTTCATTAGCGGAACTGAGTTTACCGTTGCGGCGTCTCGACATATGCAAGACATGCAACGCAGAAATTCACGTTTGCAAAATGTGTGTTGAGTACGATGTTGCGTACGCGAAGCACTGTAAGGAGCCAACCGCAGAAGAAGTAAGAAAGAAAGAAGAGGCGAATTTCTGCGACCATTTCAAGCCGAAGGCAGGAGCCTACATACCGAAGGATAATGCGCAGATTGAGCGAGCTAAATCTGCGCTGGAAGAATTATTTCGCAAGTGACAGCAGAATTTCGTCATTCCCAGCCGCGCTGCACGGAACTTCTCGGATCTTCGTTGCACCGGCATAAACGAGATCATTGGACATACTTGGTGCGCTGTGTCCGGTGCGGCTCAGAGGGCGGGTGCAGCGACAGCCGTGCTTTTGGCCTTACTGCGACGGCTAGTGCGCGGCGGCCGTGAATGATCGCTGGCGCTGACGGTAAACCCGTCATCCGCAAAACCGCAATCCGTTGTCGATTGCAGAGATCGGACCGTCGGTGACAACGAATCCCAGGCTTTTTAGGCAATTGAGGGATTCCTTCATGGCGACATCTCCGGACTATCTGCGCCTCGCGACCAACGCGACGCGTTCGGTAGCGGAAGGGTAACCGGTAACCACGCGGCGTCCTATCGGATCGCGCGAGGGTGAGGACAATGGTGCTTCAGTTCATCACACTGGAGGCCAGCGATGGGGAAGGTCATTCAGCGGCGGCGTAGTGCAAAGGCATGGCGGCGGATGCTGGCGCGTTTCGAGGAAAGCGGATTGACGGCGGTCGCGTTCTGCGAGCGCGAAGGCATCAGCAGCAAGAGTTTTTATCGTTGGCGATTGCGGCTGGGAGGGGAGTCGGATCAGGCGCTGGTCGCCAAGGCGGCGCAGTTGACGAACAAGACGCCCGGATTTATCGAACTGGGCGAACTACGGTCGGGCGGTTCACGGTTTGAAGTACGTCTGGAGCTCGGCGTCGGTGTGATCTTGAGCATCGCGCGCGGCTGATGTTTTTCGCCGAGGCGCAGATCCGCGTGCACCTGTACGGGCAGCCGACCGATATGCGAAAGTCCTACGACGGCTTGCAGGCGCTCGCGCGCCATGCCATGGGTCGTGACCCATTGGATGGGGCGCTGTATGTTTTCGTCAACCGCCGCGGCTCGCACATCAAGTGCCTGTACTTTGATCGCAGCGGGTTTTGCATCTGGGGCAAGCGGCTCGAGAGCGGCAAATTCATCAGCGACTGGCGCGCGGTGCGTACCCGCGAGATGGACTGGACGGGATTGAAGTTGCTGCTCGAGGGGTTGGAAGGGAAGCGCGTTCGCAAGCGCTTTTCGCTGCCTTCTGTGGTGACGAAAAGCCTATAAATAAAGCACTTTCATGCGCTCACCGTGTTATGATGAGACTCATGCAAAGCGCGGCATCCACCGGCTCATCGAACCTCACCGAAGTGAGTGCGATGAGCGCCGCGGAACTCGCCGCTGTGGTGCGCTCGCAGGCTGAGAAGATCGCAGCGCTGGAGCACCAGCTCGAGTGGTTCCGCCGGCAACTCTTTGGGCAAAAGAGCGAGCGCTTCGCTCCGGAACCCGATCCCTCGCAGATGCACCTGGGCGAAGTTTTCCCGGCACCGGCGCAGCCTATCGAGAAACACCAGAGCATCCCAGCCCATACCCGACGCGTCACACAAACGGATGGCGCCGAGAGCGGGGAGGAGCTGAAGTTCTTCGATGAGTCGAAGGTTCCCGTCCAGACGATCATCCTGGTGCATGCGGACGTCGAAGGCCTCTCCCCCGACCAGTATGAGGTGATCGGCGAGAAGGTGACCTACCGGATTGCCCAGCGCCCGGGCAGCTATCAGATCCTCAAGTACCGCCGGCCGGTGGTCAAACTCAAAAGCAGCGCCCAGATCCTCGCCCTGCCGGCACCCGAGGGGATCTTGGAGGGGAGCCGCGCCGATGTGAGCTTCGCCGCCGGGCTTCTGATGGACAAGTTCGCCTGGCACCTGCCGCTCTACCGCCAGCATCAGCGCCTGGTGGCCGCCGGGATCCGGGTGAGCCGGCAGTGGCTCACCCAGTTGTCGCAAGCCTCGATCAGCCTGCTTGCGCCGATCTACGAGGCGCAGTTCGACTCGATCCGCGCGAGCCGCGTCAAGGCGATGGACGAGACCCCGATCAAGGCGGGCCGTGCCGCCCACGGCAAGATGCACACGGGCTACTTCTGGCCCGTGTATGGCGAACTCGATGAGATCTGTTTCCCGTTCCACACCTCCCGGTCGGGGGACTTTGTCTGCAGCGCCCTGGGACTGAAGCCCGCCAGCGGAGCGGTGTTATTGACCGACGGCTACGCCGCCTACGAGCAATATGCCGAGAAGACCGGGATCGACCACGCTCGGTGCTGGTCACATAGCCGGCGCGGCTTCTTCGAGGCTTTGCAGGCCGAGCCCTCCGGGGCCACCGCGGCCCTGGAGCAGATCAAGGCGATGTACGCCGTCGAGGAGGAGATCCGCGAGCGCAAGCTTCTCGGTGAAGAGAAGCAGCTGCATCGCCTGACGCACAGCAAGCCTCTGGTCGAGCTCTTTTTCGCATGGGTCGATGAGCAGCTGAAGCGCCAGGGCTTCACTCCGAGCAACCCGTTCATCCAGGCTCTGAACTATGTGCGCGAACGGCGCGTTGGACTTGAGTTGTTCCTCACCGATCCAGATGTTCCCATCGACACCAACCATATCGAGCGGGCGCTGCGCGTGATTCCAATGGGCAGAAAGTCGTGGTTATTCTGCTGGACCGAACTCGGCGCCAAGCACGTCGGCATCATCCAGAGTCTGATCGTTACCTGCCGACTGCACGGCATTGATCCCTACACCTATCTCGTCGATGTGCTGCAGCGAGTCGGCGAACATCCTGCCAGCCGCGTCGCCGAGCTCACGCCGCGGCTGTGGAAAGAGCACTTTGCCGCCAATCCGCTGCGCTCCGACATCGAGGATTTCCCGCCGCGTTGAGTCGCACATTCGCGTAGCATGCAATGCAATGCAATGCAACGCAACTCTCGGAGACAGTATGGCGACTCGAAAGAAAACGGCACCCAAGATCTACGATCTGCGTGTTGAACTCGAGGAGATCGAGCCGCTGATTTGGCGGCGCATCCTGGTGCCTGGGAAGATCACGCTGCCGCAGCTGCACGACTTACTGCAACTGGTGATGGGCTGGACGAATTCGCATCTGCACAGCTTTGAGATTGGCGAGCGGACTTTCGGTATGGATGGCACGGATCTCGAAGAACTGAACATGTTGAACGAGAAGAAGTTCACGCTCGAGGAGGTTCTCGGCGACTCGATTGGTGAATTTACCTACGAATACGATTTCGGTGATGGCTGGCGCCATCAAATCACAGTGACTCCAATTGCCAAACCGAGGACCGATTGGTCCTATCCGCTCTGCGTCGCCGGCGCGGGAGCCGCACCGCCCGAGGACGTCGGCGGCGTACACGGGTACGAAGAATTCTTGTCCGCCATCAAAGATCCGAAGCACGAAGAGCACGACAGAATGCTCGAGTGGGTCGGCGGGGTATTCGACCCCGCGGGTTTCGATCTGAACGAAATCAACAGAACCCTACGAATCGGTCCCCGTCCGTACGGAAAACCCGACGCCGATCGCTGAGTTTCCATCAGAATATGGGGGCGCCCGCAAGCACGCCGTCTGGTTACCGGTTACGCGGAAGGGGCCTTCGATAGCGTTCGCGACCCGATCTTGGTCGTAGATGCCCGCATTAAGCATTTGCCGATTGTGCTTGCCAATGCGGCTGCTTGCGGCTGCTTTGGGGCCGCGCCGTTCGACGGCGAGACGTTGGTCGACTCTTCGCTCTTCGGCCTCTTGGGACCGGCGTCGGCAACCGCCATTGAAGCTAGCTTAGCCTCGCTGTCGGACGGCCAAAGCAAGACCAATCGGGCGCTTACATGGCGGTTCGGGCGCAACGAGACCGCTGTCATGACCGAATTGAAATTACTGGTCTGCGCTCAAGGCCAGCGGCTGATCATGCTCACGGTTGCGGCACCCGCAGTCGACCCGGATCTGGTGTCTGCCGTCGAGCAGCTGCCGTTCGATCTGCTGATTTTGGATAGCAAGCTGAGAGTCACGTACGCCAATCCCGGTGCGGTGCGTTCAAGCGGCGCGACGGGCGGCATCCTGGGTTGCTCCGTGCTGACATTGACGCCGTTGGCCGCCCTACCTGAGGAGATTTACCATCGCGCATTAGAGGGCTGCCACTATCACGATGAGGCGGTGGAGCTGTCGGCGCTGAGTGCCCCGGTTCGCTGCTTCGAGGTCGACGTGCAGCCGCTGAAGGGGCCGTCTGGCATCGTCGGATTGGTCGTTTTATCGACCGAGGTGACCCAGCGCGGCTTGCCTAGGAGTCCGCAGGGAAGCAGCGAACGTCGCCTGCGTGCGCTGACGGAGAATGCGCAGGACATCACTACCGTCGCGGCGCCCGATGGCAGGCTGCAGTACGTCAGCGGCGGCGTGAAGAACGCTCTGGGCTATACCTCGGAAGAGCGGCACATGAGTTCCATCTTCGACAATGCACACCCCGAAGATGCGGGCCCGCTGCGCGTGAAATTCAACCGGCTGACGGCGGGCGAGATCGGCAAGTTTTGCCTGCAATACCGTGTGCGCCACAAAGACGGCACCTATCGCTGGTTAGAAACGATTTACGTCTCTGCGCTCGACAATCCAACGCCAACCACTTATATCGCATTGCACAAGAGGCGCTTACCAATGCGGCACGCCACGGGGGCAAGCCTCGACGGTGGAAATCCGCCTTTCGGTCGCAAAAGATACCTTTTTGTTGCGAATCACGGATGATGGTGCTGGGATTGCTAGCGACGATCAGCCGGTAACCGGTATGGCTGAAAATCATGAGGTATCAGGCTGGCATGATAGGGGCAAAATTCGAGATCGGGCCAAATGTGCCGCGAGGGACAGTCATTCGAGTAACCGGGAGAGCAACCCCTGTCGGGGGGTGAGTTGCACTCCGCTCACGCCATATATGGAGGAAATGAATATGGGCGCTAGTAATACATGGATGCGTACGTCGGCGTCTCAATCTGACATGTCCGGCGGCAAGCGCCGGGTGCGGCGGGTGTTGATCGTCGATGATCATCCGATCGTTCGCCAGGGGCTTCGGCGGGTCATGGAGAACGAGGACGACCTCATGGTGTGCGGTGAAGCGGAGACGGCTCGGGATGCGCGTGCCGCCATCAAAGAACTCAACCCCGATGTGATCATTGCCGACATCAGCCTCAAACAGGGCGACGGAATCGAACTGGTGCGCGACGTGCGCGCGCACTACCCGCAGCTGCCCATCCTGGTGCTTTCCATGCATGACGAAACCATTTATGCCGAACGCATGCTATCGGCCGGCGCCAACGGGTACATCATGAAGCAGGCGGCCAGCGAGCAGTTTCTCATATCTCTTCGGCGCGTGCTCGACGGCGGCATCTATGTCTCGGAAGCCGTCGGCAACAACATGATTCAGAAATTCGCCGCCGGCGGGTCGTACATATCGGCCAATCCCATCGACCGTTTGAGCAACCGTGAGCTGCAGATCCTGCACATGATCGGCAAAGGCATGAGTACGCGCGAGACGGCGCACTCGCTGAACTTGAGCATCAAAACGGTCGAATCGCACCGTCAGCGCATTAAGCGCAAGCTCAATCTGCACACCGGCACCCAGCTCATCCAATATGCGGTCAACTGGTTTACCGTCCGCGAAGGTGGCGCCAACCCTCCGGAACCCAAGGATCCGCCCACTGCGGCGCAGAAGGGCGGCGGTTTAGAGGGCGGCGGTTCTTAGAGGGCCCGCTGCGCGTCCGAGGGCGAAAGCTCGACCTCGGTGCGCGGGTTCGCCGAGTGCAGCTGCGCGATGGCATGTCCCGCGTCGGTCTCGGGAAGCTCCCGCCACCTGCGATTCGCTTTGAGAACAGCGGTATGGGCTATGCCGACAGTGGACATTTCGGGCTTTTCCGAGCGGTTGCTTGCCTGGTTTGAGCGGCACGGCCGCACCGCCTTGCCGTGGCAGACGGACCCGACGCCGTATCGCGTGTGGGTGTCCGAAGTAATGCTGCAGCAGACGCAGGTCGCCAGCGTGATTCCGTATTTCGAGCGTTTCATGGCGCGCTTTCCCACCATCCACGCTCTGGCATCGGCGCCGCTCGATGAAGTGCTGCATCTATGGACGGGGTTGGGGTATTACGCCAGGGCGCGTCACTTGCACGCCTGCGCCCAGGCGCTGCTGATCGACCACGGCGGCGAATTCCCGCAAACGATCGGCGAGCTGGTGGCACTGCCAGGCATCGGCCGGTCTACCGCCGGGGCCATTCTGGCGCTGTCGCGGGGCGAACGTCACTGCATCCTCGATGGCAACGTCAAACGCGTGCTGGCGCGTGTCTTCGGAATCGCCGGCGACCCGAGCTCGCCGCCCGTTCTCACGGCGCTGTGGACACAGGCGGAGGTGTGCACGCCGCTGCGCGGGTGGCCGCCTACACACAGGCCATCATGGATTTGGGAGCGACCGTGTGCACGCGCACCCGGCCCGCCTGCACGGTCTGCCCCATGGGCACCGGTTGTCTTGCCGCGCGCGAGGGACGTCAAGCGCGAGTTGCCGGGCGCCAAGCGACGGCGGGTGCGCAAGGCGCGCGAGACCATCCTGCTGATCGCCGAGACCGGCGAGGACGCATCGCGGGCAGTGCTGCTCGAGCGCCGGCCCACACCGGGCATCTGGGGCGGCCTATGGTCGCCGCCGCAATTCGACAATGAATCGGCTGCACTCGAGTGGTGTCGCCGCGAACTGGGGCTAGTTGAGGCGGCAGTGCCGCTGGCGCCGATCGATCACGCCTTTACCCACTTCGATTTGCGCCTGAATCCGCTGCGCGTACGCTGTGCCCCGGGGCTCGGCGTGCGCGAAGCGGGTGATCGGCTCTGGTACGCCTTGAGGGCGCCGCCCAGGGTCGGTTTGCCGCAGCCGATCATTCAGCTGTTCCAGCGCCTGCTCTCAGATGCCGGCGCTTAAGCTAAGATGGGCGCCATGGCGCGCCGCGTAAACTGCGTTCTGCTCAAGCGTGAGGCCGAAGGCCTCGATTACCTGCCGTACCCGGGCGAGCTGGGCAAGCGGATCTATGACAGCGTGTCGAAGGAAGCGTGGGCGCAGTGGTTGGCGCACCAGACCATGCTGATCAACGAAAACCGGCTCACGCCCATCGAGCCGAAAGCGCGCACCTTCTTGGTCAAGGAGATGGAGAAGTTCTTCTTCGGAGAGGGCTCGGAAAAGCCCAAGGACTTCGTGCCGAAGTAGGCGGAAGTGCGGCCGCGATGCCTTGTAAGTCGCTGATTCGATGATGTTCATTGACGATCGGGGTCTGCGCCTGTTTAATACGCGCCTCCCCAGGTATGGCCCGGTAGCGCGGTTGGTAGAGCAGCGGACTGAAAATCCGCGTGTCGGGGGTTGCGCTTAGTCGCCAAGGACGCCCAGAGATCTCCGCGCAGGTCAGGCGACATGCGGAGCGGATGCCACCACCCCTAACCGAGAAGGAATATATCGCCGCGAAAATGTTAGAGCGCGTTCGGGACCCACGTGTTCGTGAACGCGAATTCACTCGCTGAGAATTCCACAATGTTGGACTGGCTGCCCGCCAGTACCCCGTAGGGGGCGCGAAAGATATTGGATCCCTTAGCCTTGTGAGCTTTGGTGATGCTCACCATGGCAATAACTGCGGATTAAGCTAAATACCGTCCGGTTGTGCACCCTCCAATCTTTGGAATAGCCCCCTCCATGAAGCATTGCATTTGGATCACGTACGTCGGTCCTAGGAACTACGCCCTTCCGATCGCCTACGTGGCGAGACCGTCCTGCACAAAACACCGATGTAGCCTAATTGTAACAATTGGAAAGCAGAATTCCGGTTCTAACGAATGCCACCGAGCATAGGGATTGCGGCCATTGCGGGTCAAAGGCCTTGCGACAAATTCCTCTGCATAAAGCCGCGGGATCAGGGGTTGGATCGGCGCGCCGGGGGCAATTATCTCGCCGCCCGCGATGTCGTATTTTTATTGCTGTCACCGAGTCGAATTTTTCGTTGTTTTATGAAATCTTAGGAGACGAACGACATGGGCCGCTCTCATTTGTGCCAGCTGCTTTCACGCGGTTTTACTGTTGGCTGTGCAGCGTTATTTCTCGCAAACCTTGGGCTTGCGGTTGACATTACCGGAGCCGGCTCCACTTTTGTGTACCCCGTCTTGTCCAAGTGGTCGACGACCTATAGTGGTAAGACTGGCAATAAAGTGAATTATCAATCCATCGGTTCCGGTGGCGGAATTGCACAGATCAAGGCGGCGACGGTAACCTTCGGCGCTTCGGACAAGCCGCTGACGCCGGAAGAACTGCAGGCTGCGGGTCTGGCGCAATTCCCGGTGGTTATCGGCGGCGTCGTACCGGTCGTGAATCTGGAGGGAATCAAAGCTGGTCAACTGAAATTTACAGGACCGCTCTTGGCCGATATCTTTCTCGGCAAAATTATAAAATGGAACGACCCGGCAATCGCTGCGATCAACCCAGGCTTGAAACTCCCCGATTCGAAACTGACCGTGGTGCATCGCTCCGACGGTTCCGGCACGACATTTAATTGGGTCAACTATCTGTCGAAAGTCAGCGACACATGGAAGGGCAAGGTTGGTGAAGGCACTTCTGTGAATTGGCCGACCGGCATCGGCGGCAAGGGTAACGAAGGGGTGGCAGCATACGTCAACCAGATTAAAGGCTCGATCGGCTACGTTGAATTGGCCTATGCAACGGAAAATAAAATGACCTTCGCTGCCGTAAAGAACAAGAACAATGAATTCGTCGAGCCCAATGAGCAGAGCTTCCAAGCGGCTGCCTCGCAAGCCAATTGGACGGAGCACCCAGATTTCTACGAGGTGATCACCGATGCGCCGGGCGCGGGTTCTTGGCCCATTGCAGCGTCGGTTTTCGTATTGATGTACAAGCAGCCGAAGGATGCCCCTCAGTCGAAGGCAGCCATTGATTTTTTTAAATGGGCCTTGGAGGACGGTGCATCAGATGCGAAGTCGCTCAACTACATTCCGCTACCGCCGGCGCTGATCAAACAAATCGAGGCCTACTGGGTCAAGAATATTCATTAACCATGTGTCCTGTACTGCACATCGTCCCAGCGCAGGCGCACGCACTGGACCCTGATGGGCTTGTCTCCCTGCGAGAGCATCGGGATCAGCGCAACGACACGTGGTTCCGATATGTCGTCACAGGATGTGCGCTGTTTGTGCTGATCGCGTTACTAGGCGCGGCTCTTTCGATGCTGTGGGGCGGACGAGAAGCATTCGGGACGTTCGGCTGGAGTTTCTTGTGGAGCAGCGATTGGGATGCCGTACAGAAAAAGTTCGGCGCTTTGGTGCCGATTTATGGCACGTTGGTCACCGCATTGATCGCGATGATTATCGCTGTGCCCGTCAGCTTGGGGATATCGATATTTTTGACCGAGATCGCCCCTACGTGGCTGCGCACGCCAGTATCGACCGCAATCGAGCTGCTGGCAGGGATTCCCTCGATTATCTACGGCATGTGGGGATTGTTCGTTTTCGTGCCTTTTATGGGTGACAAAATTGACCCCTGGCTCGATGAGCACGTTGGGCCTCTGCCCATCATCGGCCCGCTTTTCCAAGGTCCACCAATCGGTTTAGGCATGCTCACCGCCGGCATAGTCCTCGCGGTGATGGTAATTCCATTCATCTCCTCAATTATGCGAGAGGTGTTTATCACCGTGCCGGCGCAATTGAAGGAGTCCGCCTATGCCGTAGGGAACACAACCTGGGAGGTCATCTGGGATATCGTGTTGCCCTTCACGCGCTCGGCCGTCATCGGTGGGATATTTTTGGGCCTCGGTCGCGCGCTCGGCGAAACCATGGCCGTGACTTTTGTCTTGGGCAATGCGCATCTACTCTCGCCGTCGCTGCTTCAGCCCGGCAATTCAATTGCCGCAACGATCGCCAATGAATTTACGGAAGCCGATTCCCCAATCTATCTGTCCTCACTGATCGCGTTGGGGTTTCTGTTGTTCGTCGTCACATTCATTGTGCTCGCGATTGCGCGTGTCATGTTGGGCCAACTCGCTAAGCGCGGAGGTAAGACGTCGTGAATCGATGGAGACGGCGCCAACTGCAGGACTATACCGCCAAGGTGCTTGCCACGCTCGCGACGCTCTTCGGCCTTTTCTGGTTGACCTGGATTCTCTGGACCACCGTGAGTAAGGGCGTGAGCGCATTGAAATGGGGGCTCTTCACTCAAATGACGCCGGCGCCTGGCTCGGATGGGGGCCTGCTTAACGCTTTCGCTGGAAGTTTTGTTATGTGTGGTATTGCTGTATTGATTGGCACTCCGATTGGCGTAGGTGCCGGCACTTATCTAGCGGAGTACGCGCGCCATACACGACTCGGCTTTACGATACGCTTTGTCAATGACATTCTGCTCTCTGCGCCCTCGATTGTTATCGGTCTCTTTGTTTATGAACTAATGGTGCGTCCCATGGGCCATTTCTCGGCTTGGGCGGGGGCTGTCGCGCTATCCTTTATTGTCTTGCCGGTCGTGGTTCGCACGACGGACGAGATGTTGCAATTGGTACCGACACCAATGCGTGAATCGGCGTTGGCATTAGGCGTACCGCAGTGGAAGGTCATTCGGCAAGTGCTGTACCGCGCTGCGCTTTCCGGAATCCTGACGGGCGTGCTCCTGGCGCTTGCGCGAATTTCTGGTGAGACCGCGCCGGTCCTGTTTACCGCTCTCAATAATCAGTACTGGACGAGTAACCTCAATCAACCGATGGCGAATGTACCGGTCGTTATATTTCAATACGCGTTGAGCCCGTTTGAGTTCTGGCATGCACTGGCTTGGGCCGGCGCATTTGTCGTTGTGGTACTGGTACTGATATTGAGTCTGACGTCTCGTTGGTTGGTTGCACGCGGGAAGGTGACTGTATGAACGAAATGCCGACGGAGTCCGACCTCTCGGTCGGTTGGCCGCGCACCGGAAGGTGCGCGCATGAACGATACGCCTATGGAGTCTGACCTCTCGCTGGTTGGGCGCGCGCAGGACGTTGCTTTTAAGAACGATAGGCCGAAAGCCAAATCAATTGCCGACGCGTTCCCGACCGTTCGTCTACCAGATGCTGCGGCAAAAATTACCGCACGTAATATAAACTTCTATTATGGTGAGACGCGTACGCTCAAAGACGTCAGTCTCGTCATCCAAGAGAAGCGAGTGACTGCGTTGATCGGTCCGTCGGGCTGCGGTAAATCGACATTGCTGCGCATCTTCAACCGCATGTATGCCATTTATCCAAAGCAGCGAGCTGAAGGGGAAATTCTGTTGGATGGCGAGAACGTGCTCGGCCCGCGTTATTCCATCAATCGGCTGCGCACGAAAGTGGGCATGGTGTTTCAGAAACCGGTGCCGTTCCCTATGTCGATCTACGACAATGTGGCGTATGCCTTGCGCCATTACGAGAATTTGTCGCGTGCAGCCATGGACGAGCGCGTCGAGGAGTCCTTGAAAGGCGCCGCGATCTGGGATGAAGTCAAAGATAAGCTCGGTCATAGCGCTCTGGGGTTATCGGGCGGCCAACAACAGCGATTGTGTATTGCGCGCGCCATTGCGCTGAAGCCGGACGTGTTGTTGTTGGATGAACCCACATCCGCCCTGGATCCTATCTCGACTGCCAAGGTTGAGCAGTTAATAGACGAGTTAAAGAGCAACTACACCGTATTAATTGTAACGCACAACATGCAGCAAGCGGCGCGTGTGTCGGAATTCACGGGCTTTATGTTTCTTGGGGAACTTATCGAGTTTGGTGTGACGGGCGATATCTTTACCCATCCTGCCAACAAGAAGACGGAAGACTACATCACCGGTCGATTCGGCTAACGACAAAGCGAGTTTGGAGAAGCAATTCCATGTCTAATCCGCACACAGTCAAAGCGTTCGATCAGGAACTCCAGGCTTTGACGCGTAATACAAAAACGTTAGGCGACTTCGCTGGCGGCTCAATTCGCGGATGCGGTGCGAGCGCTTTTACGTGCGGATTGGTCTTTAGCTCAACGTGTCATCGACCAGGACCGCCGTCTCGATGCACTGCGAACCGAGTTGACCACCGCGGCGGCAACCGTCATCGCGCGCCGCCAGCCGCTCGCCACGGATCTCGATGAGGTACTAGCCACGTTTCGCGTCTCGGAGGACCTGGAGCGGATAGGCGACTTGGCCAAGAACATCGCCAAGCGCGCGACGGCGGTGGCGAGCAGCTATTTTCCGGAAGATATCGTGACTCGTCTCGATCGCCTTTCCGGTCTTGCGTCTGAGCACCTCAAGGCTGCTTTAGAGACCTTTATGGCGCGAGACGCGGAACGCGCGCTGATTGTGCGTACCCAAGACGAGATCATCGATGCACTGTATACAGAAGTATTTACTGACTTGGTTTCCAAGCTGACGGCAGACCCGGCTCAGGCAATTGGATTCGTTCATTTGTTGTTCTGCGCGAAAAATATTGAACGCGTTGGGGATCACGCAACGCACATCGCCGAGGCTGCTTATTTCATCGCAACTGGGCACCGACCGGAGCCCGAGAGGCGCCGGATGGACGACAGCAGCACCCTGCCGAGTGACGAGGGAAAGCCCCAATTGCAGTAGTGCGGCACGGTTAGAAAGGCTGTGTAGTGCTCCATAGGGAATGGCTGTGGGCGCCGTGTAAAGGCGGCGCTTTCCAGAGGGTGTATATCTCACCCGGCAAAAATGCCCCAGCCGGAACTAGTCGAAGCAGTCATGGAGGTAAGGAAGTGGCTGAAGCCTTAGATGCAACGTAAGCGGTTTAGTAAGGCCGTCCTTGCCAAAATCTACGTCGTGTTGAAGGGTAGAATCGCCTCGAAGTTCTCGACGGTTTTGGCCTTCGGCAATTCGGCGAACAACCGGCGCAGATACGCGTGGGGCTCGAGGCCGTTGGCGCGTGCGGTCGAGACGATGCTGTAGAGCGCGGCGCGACATAAATTCAGCGTACGCGACGACCCATCGAGTCGATCAGCGGTTCCCCGTCTTCTTTTGCGAACGCGCCTTTTTGCGGAAGCGGCAGAATGTCCAAGACAGCCTCTGACGGTCGACACAGCTTTACGCCCCACGGCGTTATCACAATTGGGCGATTAATCAGGACGGGGTGCGCCAGCATCTGGTCAATCAGCTGCCCATCGGTCCAGTGATCGGCGCCAAGACCCAACTCGTCATAGGGCGTGCCCTTTTGGCGAAGCAGCTCGCGCGGACGAACGCCCATGCGCTGAATCAACGACTCAAGTGTCGCCCGGTCCGGCGGGGTCTTCAGGTATTCGATCACCGTGGGCTCGACTCCGGCGTTGCGAATCAGCGCCAGCGTGTTCCGGGACGTTCCGCACGACGGGTTGTGATAGATCGTGACGTCTGTCATGGCTTGACCGTCGCAGGTATTCCTGTGTGTTCGTACCAACCTTTGGATCTGTTGACGATATTCACGACCAGTAGCATGACCGGGACCTCGATCAGCACACCGACGACCGTGGCGAGGGCGGCACCGGAGTGAAAGCCGAACAGACTGATCGCAGCGGCCACCGCCAGCTCGAAGAAGTTCGAGGCGCCGATGAGCGCCGAGGGGCAAGCGACATTGTGCTTCTCGCCTAAGGCGCGATTCAATCCATAGGCCAGGGCTGAGTTGAACAGCACCTGGATCAGGATCGGGACGGCCAACAGTGCAATCACCCGCGGCTGCTGCAGGATCTCCCCGCCCTGGAAGGCGAACAGCAGAACGAGGGTTGTGAGCAGCGCGCCGATTGACCAGGGTCCGATGCGATGCATGGCGGCATCAAACGCGGCAGTACCGCGCTTCAGCAGGGATCTACGCCACAGCTGCGCGAGAGCGACCGGAATGACGATATAGAGCACCACCGAGGTCAATAACGTGCCCCAGGGCACCGTGATCGCGGATATCCCGAGTAACAGGCCGACCAGCGGCGCAAAGGCAACCACCATGATGCTGTCATTTAGGGCCACTTGCGACAGCGTGAATAGCGGATCCCCATTCGTCAGTCGGCTCCACACGAACACCATGGCGGTGCAGGGGCTGCAGCAAGCAGGATCAGGCCGGCGATGTAGCTATCGAGTTGATCCGCCGGCAAGAGCGCAGCAAATAAATGTCGTATGAATAGCCACCCGAGGAGCGCCATCGAGAAGGGCTTGACCAGCCAGTTCACGAACAGCGTGACGCCGATGCCCTTCACGTGCCGACGTACTTCGCCCAGGGCGCCGAAATCCACCTTGACCAGCATCGGGATAATCATGACCCAAATGAGGATGCCGACGGGCAAGTTGACTTGCGCGACCGACAGGCCGCCAATGACTTGAAAGACGCCGGGCAGGAACTGCCCCAACGCAATCCCAATGACGATGCAGAGAAACACCCAGATCGTCAGATAGCGCTCAAAGACGCTCATCCTGATGACGGCTCGGGCGGCGTCTTGCCGATGGCATCCAATCGCTCCTGGAGCCGCATCCGATCGATCGAGGCTAGCGGGAGACTTAAAAACAATTTGATCCGCGTCTCCATCGATCTGAATGCTTCGCGAAACGCGAAGCTTTTCGCAATATCCGTTCCTTCGACCGCCACCGGATCGGGAATTCCCCAATGGGCGGTCATCGGCTGTCCCGGCCAATAGGGGCACACTTCGCCGGCAGCCTTATCGCAGACCGTAAATACGAAGTCGAGGTGCGGGCCATTGGGGGCTGCGAATTCGTTCCAACTCTTACTACGCAGATCATCGGTCGGAAAGCCCGATTGCCGTAAAAAATTCATTGCGGTCGGATGCACTTGTCCCTTGGGGTGACTGCCAGCACTGAATCCGCGGAACTTGCCCTTGCCTAGTTTGTTCATGATGGATTCGGCAAGGATGCTGCGCGCCGAATTACCGGTGCACAGAAAGAGCACGTTGTAGATCTTGTCAGCCATAGTGTGAATCTCGCCTGCGCAGAATGAGCTAGTTAGTCGACGCCAACCCGTGAGCTGCGTCGTTCGAGTGACAAAACGTCCCGCCACTGACCGGCGAGCGGTCCCTGTCGCATTTTTCCGAGCCGGCGTCGAAGTCCTAATTTTTCAAACCCCAAGGCTTGGTGGAGCGCCACACTGGCAAGATTTTCCGGAAATATCCCCGCCTGCAGGGTCCAAATATTCTTAGCCTCCGATCCTTCGATTAACGCTCCGAGTAATCGCCGGCCGACACCGCGCCCCTGTGCTTCGGGCGCCACATACACGCTGACTTCAGCGACGCCGGCATACACACAACGGTCCGATGCCGGTGCGAGCGATGCCCACCCGACAACAGTTCTTCCGTCCAAGGCAACCAAGCTCAGTTCATTGATGTGATGTTGCTGCCATGTGTCCCAGGTGTTTGGGGGCGAGGATTCAAACGTGGCGTGTCCCGTGGCAATACCGGCCAGGTAGATGGCCCTTACCCCCGGCCAGTGAGCCTCGGTCATTGCGCTCACGGACACCAGGGCAAATTGCACGGCGCGTTCAGGTTGCACAAAACGCCTCGCCTGCGGCGGCGACTTCAGGCTTGCAGCACGACTCGTTTACCATAGCTGCCAGCGGCACGCAGCAGGCACCCGCTTTTGAGGCAATGTCGGTATCGTCGCCGTAGATCGGTATGGCGTCGAGCGTATGAAAGGTCTCCCACGCGATGCCGGTAGGATCCGTGACCCAATACTTATCCGAGTTTGCGTAGCAACAGGCTGCGCCGGTCTGTTCAACCAGGGCCTGGTCCGCGCTTGTAAGCTGGGTGCGCATGGCCGCTAATTCTTCGGCGGAGTCGACCTGAAATCCCAAGTGATTGACGCCGATGGCAAAACCACGCCGCGAGATCGCAAAATTGATGCGTGGATCCTCGAGCATCCATTTGGCGTAGTCGGCTTTTCGAACCTTAGGCTCCGCACCGAACAGTGCCGAGTAAAAGCGTATGCCCTCGGTGATATCTTCCACAGACACATTCACGTGAAATCTCTTCATGCGCGTTTCCTCTTAAGTGAAGTCGCTTCGGCCGCCGCCGGCGTACAGGCCGGCCCGCAGTCTTGGTCGGCGAGGCTGCAGCAGTTCTCACTGAGAAATCCGATTAGTCGATTCATATTGGGAAAATTCGGACGGTAGTAGAGAAAGCGCCCCTCGCGACGGACGTCGATGAGATCGGCGTTTTGGAGTTCTTTCAGATGAAACGACAGCGTCGATGCGGAGACACCGAGCCTTTCCCCAAGCTCGCTCGGCGTGTAGCCCTCGGGACCCCGCTTGACGAGTAAGCGGAAGATAGCGAGACGGGATTCCTGGGCCAAGGCCGCCAGGCTCGAAACAGCGTCTTTGGGTTTCATATTTCAAAATATATAGAAATGAAAGCAGGAAGTAAATATCATACGAGCACCAAACAGAAATTTGTGCACGTTAATGGTGATGTACCAAGAGAACAATTATGAATCTACCGCCATACCCCCATGGATGCCCATCAGGCGTACTGTCTTAATTTCCTGGCGCTGACCAACCGCTGGGGCCGCGGTCCGCTCGCGATCGCGGCGGCATGGGCGTTCTCGGTGCTGGGAATCACGCTGACTGTGGCGGCGGCGTGGCTGCTCGGCGAGCGGTTGGCTATAGGTCCGTCACCGGTTGATCTTCGGGAATTATCGAGAGTCGAGTTCTGGGTGGCCGTCGTTGTAGCTATGGTGAATTATCTGCGTTTTTTCCGCTTTTTTTTGATGCCGGTGCAGAGAGTCGGATTGTCGAATTGTTGCAGCACGGGCGTGGGCGGGCGCCATTCGTGGTCGTGGCGGTGCTCGGGCCGGCCATTATTGTGCTCATCATGGTCGCGATAAACCCTAGGTAGTCGTGGTTATAAATCCGGCTTCTTGGTAGGTCGTCCCGCGAATTCGAATCGTCGTGCCGCGCAATTCGCGCGCTGTGTCCGTCAAAAAAATATCATCTCGCTGCAATATAGCAAAATGCCAATTTAGTCCCGTTCACGAAGACCCGCATGCCGGAAACGTGACCAACTCAGATTGGGTGTGCCAGGATTGTGCCTTGGTGTGCCTGGGAAGGGGTCGGCAAGACGCTGCAAGTGATTGATTGATAAACCCCTCAAACTCCCGGAAAAAGACCGAAAATCCGCGTGTTGGGGGGTTCAATTCCCTCCCTGGCCACAATTTTAAATAAAATCAATGAGTTGTGAGATCCATGGACTTGATAAAATCCCCCCGACACTCGGACGAAAGGTCCGCGTGTCTAGTGCATGCCGTGTCGTGTTCAGATTGGATAAAATGTACAATTCATCTATAATGAATGAAACGACCAATGGAGCGAGACATGCGCTTTATATCAGCGACTGATGCCAAACAAAACTTCGCGGCGCTCTTGGATGACGCGCAGCGAGGACCGGTGGTGATTCGCCGCCAATCACGCGATCAAGCGGTCGTTATCTCGCCGCAAGAGTACGCGCGTCTGCGCGGGCTGGCCGTTGCCGACTTTCAGGCCTTTTGTGATCGCGTAGGCCAAACCGCTGTTGAGCGCGGCTTAACCGAGCGAAAACTCGCATCGTTGCTGCGTACGGATGACTAAACGCGTCATCCTGGACACGAATGTACTCCTCAGCCGGCTGTTGCTTCCTGACTCTGTGACTGCACGTTCAGTTCGTCGGTTCTTGGATCGCGCGCAGCCCATAGTGTCTGAGGAGACGTTAAGGGAGTTGGCCGAGACGTTGTCGCGGCCGAAATTCGATCCCTACGTTTCCAGGCCGGATCGTCAGAGGTTCTTTGAACTCTTTGCGAGGGTCGCCGAATGGGTCCCAGTCACGACCACAATTCGGCGGTGTCGGGATCCGAAGGATGATAAGTTTCTTGAACTCGCGGTCGACGGCAAGGTGGATTGGATCATCACCGGGGATAAGGATCTGTTGGAGCTGTCGCCGTATCAATCAACATCAATTTTGACTCCGTCGGCGGCGCTGGTCTTGCCGGATTCCGCATTCTCATGAACGCGCGCGCAGCGTTTGCAAGCGTGCTTCGGGCGTTCTTGCGCGCAAATTCGCTACTGACTTGTTGAATCGAGTCGTTGCGTTCGCTGCGCGCAGCTTGCCACATGGAAGTGGCAACGGACGGAGTCCGGAAGGCGGACCGGAGTCGCGCCTCTGGGCCGCCGGTGCCGGGCGAACACACGGACGTGTGAACAGCCCGGCCTGACGAAGAAAGCCACCTTCTCACTCGGCCCTTGGCCAGACCTAAGCCTAGGGACACTTAGAGGAGATCATCTTGACCGCCGTCACCTTCATCGTGTGAGTTTTATCCTTTCCAGGGACAGCGACGCCAGTGATTTCGACCTTATGGCCGAGGTGAGGAGTGAGGTTCGCTGTCGTTTCCGCAATCACGACTTCCTTCGGCCCTTTCTCCAAATTCGTGAGCTTGAAGGTTCCGGCATCATCTCCCTTCGCCAGACATCCGGTCATGCTGTGCTCTGCGGGCGCATCTTGGGCTTCGGCGCGAATTCCGAAACCAAGTACGCACGCAGCAAAGGTCAATGGGACAATGAAAGCTTTCATGTGACACCTCCTGTTTAACCGCATTTAGCTATTTTCGAATCTTCTTGCGATAAAAGCCAGACGCCAATCATCGTGGCCGCCCATTTAAGTGTGACGGGGCATCTTTTCGGTGATCGAATGACCGGCGACAATTAAGACTGCCGGTCGCCGAGCCTCATCAGAGGTCCGGTTTACGCTGCCCCATCAACGAGGGGGGGCGTGGTTAGAGACGAACAGGTGAGGTTACTCATGTCATTGTTAAAGCAAGGATTATCTCAGGTTACCGCGGCGGCAAAGGCCGGGATGAGCGAGCGGACGGTGGGCGCGTTACTCAACGAGGCGACTACAGTTATTGCTGCTGACCCCGATGCGGCGGAACAGCGACTACTCCGCCATCCTGTGGGCGTAGCCATGGCCCAACTTTGGACTGAGTTGCAACCTCCAATTGTTTCCGCATTCCCGGACCTACACCCGGACAAGCTGAAGCAGAAGTAAGACGAATACGTTGCCGCAAAGCCGCCGCTTGCGACTGTCGGCACAGGGTTGATCTCTGCCGTTCGCCGCGTTCGGTGCCGAGCAATCAAATCGATTGGCGGGACGTGTCGAGAACCGGGGGATCTCGCGGGAAACAGTGTCCAATATTAAGTGGCGCTATCTCGGGGAATCAGGACCTTAAGTGCCCATATCAGGCAGAAATATTGGACGTCTTGGCGGACTTTATCATTATTAAATCAATGACATAGTTCATTTTTGGCCCTGGACTGAAAATCCGCGTGTCGGAGGTTGGTCCATTCCGGACACATGGGTTACAAACTATTCCGCCGGTGAGTGTCACCTTGTGCCGATCAGGACAGTCGGTCCAACCCTTCCTGATAACCGCGCAGGGTCTTGATGTAGTTGGCGCGCTCAAAGGCGGCCGGGTCCGCGACATTCCGGTGGCTCATGCGCCCGCGGATTTGTGCAACGGAGTCCAGTTTCCGCGCTGCGAGCCAGGTCTCGAGTCCGCTGAGCAGTTCCCTGATGTGCCCGATCCCGTGTCTGAGGAGCGAGGAGGTTGTCATGACAACGTCGGCACCCGCAAGCAGGTACTTGATCACCTCGTCGGCGCTCTCGACGCCGGTGCTGGCAGCGAGCGAGGACTTGATGCGTCCTGCCAGCACGCCAATCCAGAGCAGCTGTAAACGGATTTCGCTCGCGGTGCTCAGTTCGAGATTGGAAGCAAGCGCGAGCCGCGTCAGATCGATGTCGGGCTGATAGAACCGATTAAACAGCACCAGACCATCGGCGCCGGCGAGTTCGAGCCGGCGCGCCATGTGACCTATGGCACTGAAGTGCGGGCCAATCTTGACCGCGACCTGGCACTTCACCTCTGCCTTCACTGCCTTCACGATATCGATGTAGCGCTGCTCGACGTCGCCGCCCGACATATCGGGATCCGATGGGATGAAAAAGATGTTCAGTTCGAGCGCATCCGCACCCGCCTGTTCTATTTGTCTCGCGTATTCCACCCAGCCGCGATTCGTGTAGCCGTTGAGGCTTGCAATGATGGGGACGTCAACCGCGTCGACGGCGCGCCGAATTAATTTCAGATAGCGCTCCGGATCCGCCGCATAGGCGGTACGCGAGGGGAAATACGTCAGCGCCTCTCCATAGCTGTCGATCCCGGTCATGGTCAGCTGGTCGATCAGCTGCTCCTCGTGTGCGATCTGCTCCTCGAAGATCGAGGGCAACACGATGGCCCCAGCGCCGAAGTCCTCCAGCCGCCGGATGTTGTCCAGCTCGCCGTTGAGGGGACTCGCTCCGGCGACCAGCGGATTCTTAAGCTCGAGCCCAAGATAGCTCGTCGTCAGGTTCATCGCTCCGCCCCCCCGATGACATCACCCGCAGCCAGCGCTTCGTAGCTCCGGTACTTGACGCTGACGCCGGCCTGGGCTTCTCGCAGCAGCTCGTCGGCCTCCTCGGGGCGCATCAGCGCCAGCGCCCGGTAGCGCAACTCGTTGTACGCATAGTTCTTGAATGGGATGGTCGGCCTCGCGGAGTCGAGCTGAAACGGATTCTGGCCGACGCCGCGCATGGCCGGGTTGTAGCGGAACAGCGGCCAGTATCCGCTGGCCGTCGCGAGATCCTGTTGCTTCATGCCGTAGCGCAGGTTGAAGCCGTGTGCAATGCAATGGCTGTAAGCGAGAATCAGGGATGGCCCCCCATAAGCCTCCGCCTCACGAAAGGCCTGCAAGGTCTGCTGCGGATTGGCCCCCATGGCGATCTGCGCGACGTAGACGTTGCCATACGCGATCGCCTGCAACGCCAGGTCCTTGCGCGGGACGCGCTTGCCTGCGGCGGCGAACTTTGCAATCGCGCCGAGCGGGGTTGCCTTCGAGGCCTGACCGCCGGTGTTCGAATAGACTTCGGTGTCGAGAACGAGCACGTTGACGTTGCGGCCGGTCGCGAGGACGTGGTCCAGGCCCCCGTAACCGATATCGTACGCCCAACCGTCGCCGCCCACGATCCAGACGCTGCGCCGGACCAAGTGATCGACCACGGACAGAAGATCACGGGCTGCTTCACTGCGCGCCGCCAGTGCGAGCAATCTGGTCTTGAGCTGTGCTACGCGGATGCGCTGCGCACGCAGCTCGGATTCCTGGATCTGCGGTGCGCTTAAGGTAGCCTCGACCAGCGATTCGCCGAGCTCGGAAGAGAGGGATTTGAGACGCTGGGTCGCAAGCGCCAGATGCTGGTCGGCGGCCAGGCGGAATCCAAGTCCAAACTCCGCATTGTCTTCGAACAGCGAATTGGACCAGGCAGGACCCGTGCCCTCGGCATTGCGGCCCCAGGGCGTAACGGGAAGATTGCCGCCGTAGATCGAGGAGCAGCCGGTGGCATTCGCGATCATCATGCGGTCGCCGAAGAGCTGCGAGAGAAGCTTCAGGTAGGGCGTTTCGCCGCAGCCGGCGCAGGCGCCTGAGAACGCGAACAGCGGTTCCAGGAACTGCACGCCGCGCACAGTGGCGAAGTCGATTCGTGCGCGATCGTTGTGTGGCAGAGTCTCGAAGAAGGCAACATTGACGCGCTCAACCTCCAGCACCGCCGCTTTCGCTTCCAGGTTGATCGCCTTCACTCCCGGATCGACGGCGCTGTGGGCCGGGCAGGCCTCGATGCACAGGCCACAGCCGGTGCAGTCCTCCACATAAGACTGCAGACTGAAGCGCACATCCGGATAGCCGCGTGCGTTGACCGGCGCCGATTTGAAACTCTGTGGCGCGCCGGCAAGCCGGGATGCGTCGTAATACTTCGCCCGGATGACGCTGTGCGGACAGACGAAGCTGCATTGGCCGCATTGAATGCAAAGCTCGGGTCGCCACACGGGTACTTCGTCGGCGATGTTGCGTTTTTCCCAGGCCGCGGTACCGGAAGGGAAGGTTCCGTCGACCGGCATCAGACTCACCGGAATATCATCCCCGAGGCCCTCGAAAATCCGCGCCGTCACCTGGCGCACGAACTCAGGAGCGCTCGCGGGCACGGCCGGCGGGCGGTCGAACGGGCTGGTTGCCGAAGCAGGGACTTCGACCTCGTGCAGTCGCGCAAGGCTGTCATCGACGGCCCTGAAGTTCTGCTGTAGGACTTTCTCGCCCTTGGATCCGTAGGTCTTGCGGATCGAATCCTTGATCTGCCTGATCGCCTCCTCGCGCGGCAGAACGCCCGAGATTGCAAAGAAACAGGTCTGGAGCACAGTGTTCGCGCGACTCCCGAGGCCGGCCTCCCGCGCCACCCGGCTGGCATCGATCACGAAGAACTTCAATTTCTTCTCGATGAGCTGCTGCTGGATAGAGCGCGGCAGCCGGCTCCATACCTCGCCGGCGTCATAGGGGCTGTTGAGCAGGAAAGTGGCGCCAGGGGCGGCGAGCCTCAGGACGTCGAGGCGCTGCAGGAAGTGGAATTGGTGGCACGCGACAAAATTCGCCGAGTCGACGAGGTACGGCGAATGGATGGGCCGTGGACCGAACCGCAGGTGCGAAACCGTCTGGGCGCCCGACTTATGCGAATCGTAGACGAAATAGCCTTGCGCATAGAGGCCGGCTCCCTCGGCGATGATCTTGACGCTGTTCTTGTTCGCCCCCACTGTGCCGTCGGCGCCGAGGCCATAGAAAACCGCGCGAACGACATCGTCCGGCTCGATTGAAAAACGCGCATCGAATGCGAGGCTGGTGTGCTGCACATCGTCGATGATGCCCACGGTGAAACCATTCCTCGGCGCCGGCTTTTTCAGCTCGTCGAATACGGCCTTGACCATTGCCGGATTGAAATTCTTCGAAGACAGCCCATATCGGCCGCCGCTTATGTTCGGCATCCGCATGCGTCGGCCGCGCGAGAGGGCTTGGGCGAGCGATTCCACGACGTCGAGATAGAGTGGTTCGCCGCCGGCGCCCGGTTCCTTGGTCTGCTCGAGAACGGCGACCGCGCGGCAGGTCTCAGGCAGAGCGGCGAGAAAATGCGCCGCCGAGAACGGTCTGTAGAGGCGCACTTGCAGCACACCCACCCGCTCGCCGGCCCGCCCCAGGGCGGCCGCGGTTTCGCGTGCGGTCTCGGCGCCCGAGCCCATCAGGATGAGGACGCGCTCGGCGTCCGGTGGTCCTTGATAGTCGAACAGATGGTACTGCCGGCCGGTCAACCTGGCGAACGAGTCCATGCTGGTCTGAACGATCTCCGGCAGTTGTGCGTAGAAGGGGTTCACCGTCTCGCGCGCCTGGAAGAAGGTGTCGGGATTGTGCGCCGTGCCACGAACGCAAGGGTGCTCGGGATTGAGCGCGCGAGCGCGGTGCGCTCGCACCAGATCATCGTCGATCATCGCCCGGATCTCGGCTTCGCCCAGCACGCTCACCGTGTTGATCTCGTGCGAGGTCCGAAAGCCATCGAAAAAATGTACGAAAGGAACCCGCGATCGCAGCGTCGCGGCTTGCGCGATCAATGCCGCATCATGCGCCTCCTGGACGGAACCGGACGACAACAGAGCAAAGCCGGTGGTGCGCGTAGCCATCACGTCCGAATGGTCGCCGAAAATCGACAGCGCCTGTGTGGCCACGGAACGCGCTGCGACGTGGAAGACTGTCGGCGTGAGCTCGCCCGCGATCTTGAACATGTTCGGGATCATCAGCAGAAGACCCTGCGACGCCGTAAAGGTCGTCGTCAGCGCGCCGGCCTGAAGCGCCCCGTGCACCGTGCCTGCGGCGCCCCCTTCGCTCTGCATCTGTTGGACGACGGGAACGTCGCCCCAGATATTCCGGATGCCGGCGGCCGCCCACTCGTCCGCGAGTTCCGCCATGGTCGAGGAGGGAGTGATCGGATAGATGGCGCAGACTTCATTCACCCGATATGCGACGTGCGCCACGGCTGTGTTGCCGTCCATGGTTGCGACCGGCATGGCCATCTCAGCTTTGCGCCCGCGGCTCGGATACCATGTCAATGGCGTGACACGGGCACTGATCGAAGCAGGTGGCGCAGCCGGTGCATCGGTCATAGGCGAAACGATAACGCCGGCCAGGCCCGAGCTTGATGATGGCGGCCTCGGGACAGGCGGCAAAGCAGTTGTCGCATTCGTAGCAATTGCCGCAGGAGAGACAGCGTTGCGCTTCATAGCGCGCCTCGTGCTCCGTCAGGCCGGCGACGATTTCCTCGAAGCCGCTCAGCCGTTCGGACAGGGCCAGGGTCCTCTGCGAGCTCGGTTCGGCATCGCTGTAGACCGGTAGGTGCAGCATTTCGAAGCTCACCAGCGGGTGTTTCGCGGTCCCTGGCACGCGCTCGCTGCGCAGCCATGCATCAATATTCCGCGCCGCGCGCTTGCCATGGCCGACCGAGACAGTGACCGACCGCTCACCGCCCACCATGTCCCCGCCGGCGAAGATCCCCGGATGGCCCGTCATCAGGTCGTGCCCGACCGTGACCGTGCCGTCCGAGGCGACGTCGATGTCGTGCACCCGACGCAGAAACGTGCTGTCGGTTTCTTGGCCGAGCGCGAGCACGATGGCGTCGGCCTCAAGCGTTTCGTACTGACCGGTGGGTTGTGGCCGCCCGTTGGCATCGAGCGCCATCATTTCGACGGTGAGGTTCGGACCCACGATCTCCCGGATCGTGGTGAGCCACCTGATCTTGAGTCCCTCCGCCAGAGCTTCGTCGGCTTCGAATGCATGCGCCGGCATGTGTGCCCGATCTCGCCGGTACACGATCAGCGCCTCCTCGGCGCCCAGACGTTTCGCGGTCCGCGCCGCATCCATCGCCGTGTCTCCGCCTCCGTAGACCACGACGCGCCGGCCGAGGCGCGGTGCGTCGCCGGTCGACACATTATGCAGAAACGAGACGGCGTCGAGCACCCGCGCAGCGTCGCGCGCCGGAACATCGATATGTTTGCCGAGGCCCGCGCCGATGGCGACGAACACAGCGTCGAAGCCTCCGGCCGTCTTCTCGGCCACCACGTCCAGTACCGGGTGGTTCAGCACGATCCTGACGCCCATGGCCTCGATGCGCGCGATTTCGCGCATGAGGTCCGAGCGCGGCAGCCGGTAAGCTGGAATGCCAAAATGCATCATGCCGCCCGCGACCGACCCGGCTTCGTGGATCTCGACCGCGTGGCCCAGGCGCCTGAGGTGATAGCCGGCCGACAGCCCGCTCGGTCCTGCGCCCACGATCAGCACTCGCTTGCCGCTCGGCTTCGCCGCGATGCTGTGTGCCCAGTTCTGCTGAGTGGCGAGATCGCCCAGAAAGCGCTCGACGGCGTGGATGCTCACCGAGGCATCGAGGGCGCCGCGATTACAGGAATTCTCGCAAGGGTGATAGCAGACCCGGCCATGCACGGCCGGCATGGGGTTGTCGGCCACCAGCGCGTCCCATGCCGGGCGGTACTCTCCCGCCTGCGCGAGCGCGAGCCACGCCTGGATATTCTCGCCCGCCGGACAAGCGTGATTGCACGGCGGGAGAAGATCTACATAGACCGGACGCCGAGTGCGGGAAGGGCCGGCCGCGTTTCGCCGGGTCAGGTCTACGGCGGGCGTCATATCTCTCGGCTTGTTGCCCATGTTTGACCCTTACCGACACGCGTCTCGACGCTACCGGGGAAACATATCATCGCTTGCACGCCGGCGCAGCCCTACTGGACGATGACTTCCGGACCCGGACGGCGGTGGCGCCCCCGAGACACAGGATGACAGGCGTGAAACGGCAAGATCGTCGGGAGAATCCTTGACTACCTCTCAGGTCGTAGCACGAGAATTGCCGCGCGCCGCGCGAGTTCTTGGACGTGCCACCGTAACAGGCTTGTCGGCGCGGGCGTCCAATATAATCCAGTCGAATCTTCGCAAGTCAGCGGCTTAGGTGGCTCTTTCGGGCTGAAATATTGGCCATGGCCCAGCCTATATTGTCCATTAAATCCGGTAGTTAGAAGCCTTCAACTCTAGGATTGAAAATCCGCGTGTCGGGGGCTCAATTCCCTCCCTGGCCACCATAAACAAATGTGATTATCTTGGATATTCTTAAGTCGGGAATTTAATATGAGTAATGCGATCGTCTTGCGTGAATATGGCGGCCCCGAAGCGCTTCGCCTGGAGGCGACCGCGGTCGGCGCGCCGGGGCCTGAGGAACTGCGAATTCGGCACACGGCAATCGGCGTCAACTTTCACGACGCTTACGTTCGCTCGGGCCTGTATCGGACCCTTCAGCTGCCCGGCATACCCGGCATCGAGGCGGCCGGCGTGGTCGTGGAGGCGGGTAAAAACTCTCTAGGTTTTGTTCCCGGCGATCGAGTCGTCTACGTCGACCAACACTATGGTGCGTATTCGCAGGAGCGCATATTACCGGCGAGCTTGGCTTTGCGTCTACCGGATGGTGTTTCAGAGGAGGTTGCCGCAAGCATCACCGTGAAGGGCCTCACGGCCTGCATGCTGCTGAGACGCGTTCGTCGCATAGCTGCCGGGGAGACGGTGCTTATCCACGCCGCAGCAGGTGGCGTCGGACAGCTACTGGTCCGCTGGGCGAAGCATTTGGGCGCCAAAGTAATTGGTACAGTCGGTTCCGCAGAGAAGGCGAGAACGGCTCGTGAATGCGGCGCCGATCATGTCATCCTATATCGCGAGGAGAACTTCGTAGATCGCGTCCAAGCACTGACCCAAGGCAAAGGTGTTGAGGTCGTCTACGACTCAGTCGGTCAAGATACTTTTCTCGGGTCTATCGACTGCCTGTCCTACTTTGGGACGCTCGTGAATTTTGGGCAGTCTTCTGGGGCCATCGAGCCATTTGCGGTATCCCGGTTGGCCGCGCGTTCAACCATGGTCACACGGCCGATTCTCTTCCATTTTGTGCGAGATAGGTCGGCGCTCGAAGCATTGTATAGGGAGACTTTCGACGCTTTGGCTGCTCAGACAATTAGAGCGCACACCGTCCTACGCCTTCCACTGGACCAGGCCGCGGATGCACATCGAGCCATGGAATCACGAGCCTTGTCCGGCGCCATCATGTTAATTCCCTAGATTTCCGCTCGCTGCGCTGTCCTGCCACCTGCCGTCGGCTGCGCTATGCCGCCGCGGCGTATTGCGCGCCAGACCTGTTTTATCTATCCTTCGGAACACACCTGACGTTGCGAGCATGCAACAGCGGGTGCGGCAAGCGGCAGGTCCTGATGTGCCGACTTACTGACGCAGCATAAATAGAAACAAGACCACATTGCGGAGGGATGTCATGCCGAACTCTATTACGTATGCGACGAGTGTTGCGGGCACTGCGCTATTGCTCTTGGGCGCGCTTGATGCCCACGCGCAACAGGTAACGAGCAGTGGCCAGCTCGAAGAGATAGTCGTCACTGCCCAGAAACGCGAGCAAAACCTGCAGGAAGTCGGCATCTCGTTGTCTGCGATCACCGGCGCTGAGTTGCAATCGTTTGGCGATGCGACCGCGACGGATATCACGAAGGCCATGCCGGCGGTCGTGTTGACGCAGCCGAACGGGCCCTCGTCCTACAGTCTCGCGATTCGTGGTGTCACCCAAAACGACTTCGCGGATCACCAAGAGAGTCCGGCGGCAATTTACGTCGATGACGTGTACGTCAGCCAAATGGCGGGACTCACGTTCTCGTTGTTCGACATCAATCGGGTCGAGGTGCTGCGCGGCCCGCAGGGCACCCTGTTCGGCCGCAACGCGACCGGCGGACTCGCGAACTACGTCACCAACCGCCCGACCGACGTCGACGGCGGCTATGTCGATGTGACAGTCGGCGAGCGCAATTTGGAGCGCGTGGAGGGCGCGGTGAACGGCAAGCTGTCGGATCTGTGGGACGGCATCGACGGACGCCTGTCGTTCGTGTCGGACCATTACGACCCGCTGTTCACGAACGTCGCGGGCGGAGCGGCGAATGCCGAGAACGGCAACGACTACGCGGTGCGCGGCCAGCTGCTGGTCACGCTGCCCGACACCGCGCAGCTCTTGTTCATCGCGCGCGGCAGCCGTCAGAATGCCAACGCCGGATCCTGGGAAGAGTATGCGGCGTATACCCCCCCGGGCAGCAATGGCTACGATTCATTCCTCCCCGGGAACGTGAACTTTTATGGAACTTGCCCCGGGTGCAACGCGAGCGGCTTGCAGAACAGCGGCCCATTCACCATTCGCGACAACATTAGCGGTTACGCGCGGCTCAAGTTTTACGGCTTCACGACCAAGTTCACCCAGGACTTGTCCTTGGGGACGCTGACCGTGATCGGCGACTACTCGTCATTCCAAAAGGATTACCAGGAGGACTCCGACGCATCGCCGTACACCATCTTCGAATTCTTCAACGGCAGCAAGGTCAACCAGCAATCGCTCGAGATCCGCTTGAACGGCAACAAGGACAAGTTCAATTGGACCGGGGGACTCTACGGCCTCAGGATCAGCGGCAACTACTACGAGGGCTGGATCGGGCCGTCCTTCTACACGGCCGCGCAATTCCAAAATGGCGCATCAGCGGCTACGACGCCGGTGAATCCCAACAACTTTTACTACGGCGCGACATCGAACTTCGGTCCCTGGCCGTACGGTGCCGCCCCGTACTTTAGCACGCTCAGCCCCATTACCGGTACGAACGGCGTCCCCGGTCCGGACGGCGGGGTTCCGGCGACCAAATCCCCGTATGACTTGCTGACCAAGTCCTACGCCGCGTTCGGCCAGCTGGAGTATCGCGCGACCGACCTCATCGGCTTGACGCTTGGCATGCGCGTCACGCAGGACCAGAAGGACTACAATTTCACCTGGTTCCCGTACGAGATGTATCCGACCGACGTCACCAACCCGATCAAACTGTTGACGCCGCCGACCGGCCTCACGCTCTACAGCTACAACAACAGCCGCTCCGACACGCTGTGGAGCGGCAAGGCGCAGGTTGACTTCCATCTGACCCAGGATCAACTCGCCTACGCAAGCTACAACCGCGGCGTCAAGGGCGGTGGCTTCAGCGCGCCGTTGTTCCCGTTCACGATCAACGATCTGTCGACGCTGACGTTCAAGCCCGAGACGCTGACCTCGTACGAGGTGGGCTACAAATCGGAGTGGCTCAACCATACGCTCAGGTTCAACGCGGCCGCCTACTACTACGACTACCAAAACTATCAGGGGTTGATCTACACCTTTGGTCTCGAACAATTGGTCATCAACGCGGATGCACGTCACAAGGGCGCCGAGGCCGAGCTCGACTGGGCGCCGACCCGGGCATGGCAGTTTGGCGCCGGCGTATCCTACGTCGACGCAATTGTCGTCAATGTGGCCGGCCGCTGCTGCAACTCGACGACGGGTCTGCCGGTCGTCGGCGACTACACGCCGCCGAATGCGCCTCGCTGGACTGCGAACGCCATGGCGCGATACACCATCCCCGTCGGGGAAAACAGTCTGGCGCTGCAGGCGGACGGCAATTACATGACGCGCTTCTGGTTCAATTTGTCGGACGACCCGGATGTCCAGCAGAACGGCTTCGGTATCTTCAATCTGCGCACGAACTACACTACCATGGGCGGCAGGCTCCAAGTGGGCACCTCGGTCGAGAACGTCGCGAACAAGCACTACGGGCTCATGGGCTTCGACAACGTGTCGATCAACGGACTCGCGCAGGTGTATCCCGGCATGCCGCGCTGGTGGAAGGCGCACCTGATCTACAAATTCTAGGCCAAAAGTGCGGCTGCTCTAGACCATACGCCGCGGTTTCAGGCCAATAGCGCCGCGGCCTGCCGCGAGACCTTGCGCGTCCAGCCGAAGGGGTCGGGCGCGCGCCGCTCCTGAACGGCGAGCAGGGCCGCGCGCAGTTCGGCGGCGATCGTATCGATGCGCATCGGTGCATACTCGCGGCCGTCCGAATCGGCCAATACCCCGATCGGGCTGACGATCGCGGCCGTGCCGCAGGCGAACAGTTCGCTGCACTCGCCTGCGGCGATTTCCCGAAGCAACTCATCGATCGCGATGCGCCGCTCGTGCATCTTGAAGCCCAGATGCCGGCCGAGCGTCAGCAACGAATCGCGCGTGATGCCGGGCAGAATCGCGCCGTCGAGTTCCGGCGTGTGCAGCTCGCCGCGAATCACCGCAAACAGATTCATGCCGGATAATTCCTGGATGTACCGATGCTCATGCGCGTCGAGCCACAGGGCCACACCATAGCCGCGCGCGGCCGCGGCGGTGGATGCGCGCAGCGAGGCGGCATAGTTCGCGGAGGCTTTCGCCGTGCCCACTCCGCCCACCGTCGCGCGTACGTCGCTGCGCTCGATGGCGACCCGCATCGGACCCGCTGAATACACCTCCACCGGATTGGCGATCACCATGAAGCGAAAGCTCTGCGAATTGCGCAGCATATAGCCGGCCTCGGTGCCGAACAGGAACGGCCGCAGGTACAGGGATCGGCCGGACTGCCGCGGAATGAACGCGCGACAGGCGCCGGCGACCGCCTCTATCGCCTCGAAGAAAAGCGCCTCCGGGACTTCGGGCATGGACAAGCGCGCCGCGGAGCGGCCGAGGCGCCGCCAGTTGTCGTGCGGCCGGAAGAGGTTCGGCCAGTCTTGGCCGACGCAATAGGCCTTCATGCCTTCGAACACGAGTTCCCCATACTGCAGCGCACGCGCACCGGGGAGGATCTCGATGGGTCCGTAGGGCACCAGTTCGCCGCGTCCCCATTCACCGTCCCGCCATTCGGTCGTGAACATCACCGGTGCGTACACGGCGCCGAAGCCGAGCTTCTCGGGCATCTTGAAGGCGGCGAGCGCGGCGGCCACGCCCGGCGCGACGGCGAATCCCGGCATCGTCAGCGTCTCAGGTAAGCGTCGGTGCCCGCAAGCCAGTCCTGGCGCGGCGGACTGAACACGTCGACGTCGAGCGTGTCCTCGAGCGCCAGCGCGCGGTGCGGCAGGTGCGAGGGAATGACGATGACTTCGCCCGCGCGCACCAGCAATTCTTGCTCATCGTTCGCTCCAAACCAGAATTGCAGCGCGCCTTTAAGTATGTAGGTGAGCTGTTCGTTTTCGTGAGAGTGGCGCGGCACATCCACGCCTTTCTTCAAATAGACGTGCGCGATCATCATGCGCTCGCCCGTGACCAGCCGCCGCGTGAGGCCCTCTTTCAGCGGCTCGGCGGGCAGCTCGTCCCAGCGATGCAAGGTGACGTTCGGAACGGTATCTGCAATCATTGTCTATCTCCTCGCCTCATCGGAAGCGATCGTCGACCGGCACGTCGAGACCTAAGACCAGGCGGTTGGTCTCGTTCGCAAGACCCGTGATCGCCAGCATCTCGTCGAACTGCGCCGCGCTCATCCCCTTGGCGCGCGCCGCGGCGCCGTGCGAGGCGATGCAATACCGGCAGCCATTCGTGATGCTGACGGCAATGTATATCAACTCCTTGGTCAGAGGATCGAGCGCGCCGGGTCCCATGACCTCCTTGATGTTCGCCCAGACGCGCCGCAATGCCGCCGGATCGTGCGCGAGCACCTTCCAGAAATTGTTGATCCAGTCGGTCTTGCGTGTCGCCATGATGTCATCGTATACCGCCCGCACCTCGGGGCTCGCATCCGCGTACTCGATCGGCGCCCGCGCGGCGCTCGAAACCGGCGCGCTCATGGAACGATCGCAATCACGCGCGCGGGAAAACCCGAGCCATTCTCAGGCTTCGGAAAGGTCACCCAGACGACTCCGCCCGCTTCAGGCACCTGGTCCAAATTCGCCAGCATTTCGATCTGATAATGATTGAGCCCCAGAATGTAAGACTCCAGCGAATAATCGTCCTTGGTCGTGGCCGCACCCGGATCCGTGTCCGTCGTCTCGTGACCGGAGGCGGTGATGCCGCGCTCTTCGTACAGCAGCTTCAGTACCGGCATGCTCCAGCCCGGATAATGGTAAACGCCCGTGGAGTCGACATTCATCATCGCCGCTTGGTCCGGCCAGCGTTTCGACCAGTCGGTGCGCATCGCGACGAATGCGCCGCGCGGAATCGGGCCGTGACGGGACTCCCAGGCGTTGATGTCGGCGACCTGCAGCGTGTAGTCCGGATTCTTCGCCACCTTCTCGTGCACGTCGATGATGACGAGCGGCATCAGCATTTCCTTCGGATCGATTTGATCGACCGAGTGCAGACCCTCGTGAAAATGCGCCGGCGGATCGACGTGCGTGCCCCACTGGCCGATGTGGCAATACTCGTTGATGCGAAAGCCGTCCTTCTGGACCGTGTAGAGCGTCTTGGCAGTTTCGTTCGGTGCGCCTTTCCAGTGCGGGATACCGGGCGCGAACGTGTGCGTCAAATCGACGAACCGGTGTGACTTCAGTACGGCAAGCGCCGCGTCGAGGGACTGGGGTTGGGCGGTGTTCGCCGACGATGAGCCGACCGAGGCCGCGCCTATCGCGATCGCAATACACATACCGCGCGCCAATGTCTTCATGACCCTCTCCTGTGTCGATGAACGAAGAAAAGCGGGGCGCCAAGAATAGCATGCGGCCCATGCAGCGGGATGTCCGGCGAGCACCTGCGGCTGCTACCCTTGAGCCCATGAGTGCTTCAAACAAGGGTCTCCTGCCGACAGCGGCCGCGTTCGCGGTCTGGGGATTGTTTCCGCTTTATTTCGGGCTGCTCAAACACGTTTCCGCGCTCGAGGTCACCGCACACCGGGTGGTATGGGCGTGTCTGTGCGTCCTCGTGTGGATCGCTCTGCGAGGCGAATTCTCCGTGATCCGTGCGGCGTTCGCCGATCGCGATGTTCTGTGGCGGCTCGCCGTTTCGGCTACCTTGATATCGGTCAACTGGCTCGTCTATGTCTGGGGCGTCATGCACGGTCACGTCCTTGAGACGAGTCTCGGTTATTTCATCGGTCCACTGCTCAATGTGGTGCTGGGAGTGGTCCTGCTTTCCGAAAAACTCACCCCCGCGCAATGGACAGCCGCTGCGCTGGCCGCCGCCGGCGTCGCCTATCTCACGGTCGTGGCAGGTGCCGTGCCGTGGATCGCGCTGACGCTTGCGTTCTTATTCGCAATCTACGGTCTGATGCGCAAGGTCGTGAAGATCGAGTCGCTGCCCGGCCTCGCGGTAGAAACGGTGGTGCTTCTGCCTTTCGCCGCGGCGTACCTGCTGTGGTGCGAGTTCAAGGGCACGGTCGCGTTCGGCCATTCCGGTCTCCTTGTCGATGCTTTGTTGATCGGCAGCGGGCCGCTCACGGCAGTCGCTCTGTTCCTATACGCGTACGGAACTCGGCGGCTTCCTTATTCGACGGTGGGATTGCTTCAATATGTGACGCCGACGCTGCAATTCGCCTGCGGCGTGTTCGTGTTTCACGAGCCGTTCGTGCGCACGCGCGCGATTGGCTTCGCGATCATCTGGGGGGCGCTCGTCATCTACGCGGGCGAAGGCGTGCGGCTGTCTCGCAAGCAGCCGCGCGTGTTTGCCTGAGGTGCAACGTCAAAAAATGGTAGCGTGAGCGGATGCCCACAGAAGGAGCGAACACGGCGACACCGGCCGGGACCGGTCCCGGGCTGCGCCAGGGTGCGATCGGGTGGGTGCTGCTCGCGGCTCTCGGCATCTCCTACGTTATCGCCGGCGACTACTCGGGTTGGAACTTCGGCCTCGCGCACGGCGGCTGGGGCGGGATGCTGGCCGCGGTGCTGTTCGGGTGCGCGATGTATACGGCGTTGCTCGCGACGCTCGCGGAACTCGCGACCCTGATTCCGGAAGCGGGCGCGGGGGCCGCGTTTGCCCAACGCGCGTTCGGACCGATCGCCGGCTGTCTCGCCGGCGGCTGCATCTGGATCGAATATGTCGCCGCGGCCGCGGTGATTGCGGTGTTCCTGCAGGCTTATCTGCAGGCACTGACCGGCCTCGGCGGACCCCTGGTCGTGATCGGGGTGTTTGCGCTCTTCGTCGCGATTCACTCGGCGGGCGTCGGCGAGGCGCTGCGTGTGCTGCTCGCGATGGCGCTCGTCGCATTGTTCGGTCTCATCGTGTTCGTGGCCGCGACTGCAGCGCATGTCGATACGAGACGGTTGTTCGAGGAGACGCTGACGGCGGGCACGAATCGCTGGCTGCCATTCGGTTGGAAGGGCGTGTGGTCGGCATTGCCGTTCGGCACGGCGTTCTTTCTCGCCGTCGAAGGGATCGCAATGGCCGCCGAGGAGACCCGCGACCCGGCCCGCAATCTGCCGCGCGGCATGACCGCGGCCATGCTCATTCTGACGGCATTCGCGGCGCTGCTTCTCGTCACCGGCCCGGGGGCCGCGGGCGTGCTGCGCCTCAAGGACGTCGCAGACCCGTTGGTGGTTGCGCTCGAGGCGGTGCGCCCCGCGGGCAGCGGGCACTGGGTCGTCGCGCTCGTGAACATCTGCGGCCTGGCGGGATTTCTGGCGTGTCTCTTTTCGGCGATTTTTGGCTATTCGCGCCTGACCTATGCGCTCTCACGGGCACGCTATTTGCCGGCATGGTTGGGCCGCACCAATCGGCGGCACGTGCCGGTGGTGGCGGTCGTGGTGCCCGGCGTGATCGGTTGTGCGCTCGCGCTGACCGGCGCGGCCGAACAGATCTTCGTGCTGATGGTGAGTGCCGGGACCCTGTCGTATCTTCTGATTGTGCCCGCTCACTGGATCATGCGCGCCCGGGGCACCGGCGTATCCGGTTCGTACCGAACGCCGGGCGGAGTCTTTACCTCGGGATTTGCGTGGCTGGCTTCGCTCGTGTCCTTCACCGCCTGCTTTGTCGCCAATCCCCGCTGGTCATCGGTCACGCTGGGCGTGCTCGCACTGTTCCTCGGCTGGTATTTCTACCAGCGGCGCGCCGCCCGTCCCTAAAGCGGATAAATTCGCGCCGCGTTGTCCCGCGCAATCGCGCGGTAGATCGAATCGGCGTCCTGTACCGTGCAGTCGCCGGCCTTGAGCCACGCATCGAGGTTCTGTGCCAGCGTGCGCCGAAAGAGCGCCACGCCCAGATAGTGCAGTTCCGGCAGGCCGAACGCGTCGGAGCTGAACAACTGCTTGGTCCACGGCCCGAGTTCCAGCGCCTCGGCCATGATTCGCCCGCTCGATGCACCGGTGAAGTTCAGAATCACGCCGACGTCGTAGTAGACGTTTTGGAACACCTCGGCAAGCCAGGCGGCCTCGCGAATGAACGGATAGTTGTGCAGCAGCGTGACCGGCACCTGCCACGCTTCCATGCTGCGCAGGAAGTCCGTGAAATGCGTCGGGTCGCAGGCGTGCATGTAGACATCCGGGTCGCCGAAGCCCACGTGCAGCTGCAGCGGAAAGCGGCGCTCGCGGCACAGCTCGGCAGCCGCCCACAGGCCATGGCGGATCAGGACCGGATCCGACAGTCGGGGGCGTCGGCCGCCCAATGCGCCGAGCCACGCACCCGCTGCGCTCGCGACTTCAGACGCGCTCGGCGCGGTCTGATCGATCACGAAGGTCGTGCGGTACGCCACGATGCTCTTGAGTCCCACGGCGCCCAGCGCCCGCTGCCGCAGTGTCTCGGCGAAGCGCACGGCATACTGATCCGCGGCGACTCCGGCGGCAGCAACTTCCTCGGCGATGGCTTCGATGCGTACGATCTCGCGCACCGGGTGGCCGGAGAGCCGCGCGAACTCCTCCGGGGGCGAAATTTCCGAACCGCGATGGCCGGTGTCGAGCAGGTGTGCCTCGATTCGGCAGGCGCGCAGGAGCCGCCGGTTGACCTCCTCGGCGCCGAGCATGAGCCGTCGCGCCACGTAGTCGTCCGCCGAGGCGAGCGGCGGCAGATCGAGGAGCGGTGCGCAGTGTCGGCGGATCGCAAGGCCGAGCGGCTTCTGGAAGTGGTTCGTGCCCGGCGCGGGCGGGGCATAGCTCTCCGACATCAGCGCCTCGAGCGTGGCGCGCGTCATCGCGCCGGTTACGACGCCGTGGCAATGATGATCGATCAGCGGGATCTCATCCATGGGGTGCGCTCAATACAGGTCGCGGTAGGCGAGCGTGATGGTCTCGGGCTCGGCGTAGGCGAAGCGGGCGGCTTCCATCCGCTTGATGTTCATGAACGTTGTGTACAAGCGCGGCGGCAGCCACCCGCGCGCGACCTCATCCGCCGCCAGCGCATCGAGCGCGGCGGTGAGGCTTGCAGGCAACGGCTTCACCCCAAGCCGCTGCCGCTCGGCCTCGGTGAGCGCTTCGGGATCCTGATTGACGATGGCCGGCAGCGGCAGATGGGCGCGGATGCCGGCGAGGCCGGCGAGGGCGAGCGCGCCGATCGCCAGATAGGGATTGCAGGTGCCATCGGGCGGGCGCAGCTCGAGGTTCGCCGCCGCCGCCGCTGCCGTCGGCTCGGTGTCGACCGACGGACACACGCGCAAAGCCGCCTCGCGGTTTTGCACGCCAAAAGCCGCATAGCCGCAGCTCCAATGGCCGGGACCGAGCCTAAGGTACGACGCCGGCGTCGGCGCGCTGAGCGCCGTGATGGCATCGATGTGGCGCATCACGCCGGCAATGAACGAAGCCGCCCGCGGTGTCACGAGGCCGGGCTGCGCGGGGTCATGAAGCAGCGGGCGGCCCTCGCGGTCGCGAAAGCTGAAGTGGATGTGCATGCCGCTGCCGGCCGCAGTCGGCGCAGGCTTTGGCGAGAAGGTCATGCGCAGGCCATGCCGTCGTGCGACCTCCCTGATCACCTCGCGCGTCAACAACGCATAATCCGGCCCCTTGAGTCCGGGCTGCGGTGCGCAGCTCACCTCGAACTGCCCTTTGCCGAATTCGGGCTCGAAGCACTCGAGCCCGAGCCCACGCAGCCCAGAGGACACCTCGGCGGCGAACGGCGCGGCGTGACGCAACGCCTCGACCGAATAGACGGCACCGAGCGCAAAGGGCGCATCGATAGCCGTGAATTCGTGCTCGAACGCCGACCACAGGGTCCAGCCGCATTCGGACTCGAGCGCTTGCAGCGCCGCCTCGCAAAAATTACGCGGGCAGCAGTCCCCGGCTGAGCCGTCGTGCGCCAGCGTGCGCGTGAGGTGCAAGTGCAGCGCCGGCGCGCGATCGCTTGCGGGTACGGTGACGGATGCGCCGACCGGAACCTGGCGGACTTCCTCGAGCGGACCCCAGGGGTTCTCGACAATGCCGTCGAACGGCGTCATCGCGGTCCCCGCGGCGGCCCAGCCGACGCCGTGCCGGCGTTTTGCATCGAGGTGATCGAGCGGGATGGCGCGGGTACGCAAAATTGCCCCGAGGTCGCACCAGGCAAGTATCGCGAGATCCCCATTATCCATGACCGCTTCTCCATGCGACGTAGGCGCGATCATAGCGCCGTTTTTGCGCTGCGGCATCGCTCGAGCGCCTGATAGAATCAGAGCAATCCATGTTAATCGCGCCCGAGGCTTAAATCCGCACGATGCACGCTGACCGCGACACCCACACGGCCCTGCTGAGGAGCCGCGATCCGCCGCCGTTTGAATACCTGCCGGGGCCGAGCGCCGACTACCTCATCGTGTGCGACCACGCGGGCGCTGCGATTCCCTCATCGCTCGGCACGCTCGGGCTCTCGGATGCGCAGCTCGCAACGCACATCGCGATCGACATCGGCGCGCGCTCGGCAGCCGAGCACATCGCCCGGCGTCTGGGCGCGCCGGCGGTCATCGCGGGGTATTCTCGGCTCGTCATCGACTGCAACCGCTATCCGTGGGATCCGGCGTCGATCACGCCCGAGAGCGATCGCACGGCCATACCCGGCAACCTCGGGTTGTCCGCTGCGCAGCGGACGGCGCGCATCGATGCGCTCTTTCTGCCGTACCACCGCGCGGTGAGCAGCGTGCTCGATGCGCTGATGGCGCGCGAGGCACGGCCCCCGGTGTTCTTGTCGATCCACTCGTGCACCCCGCACCTCAACAATGAGGCGCGCCCATGGCATATCGGTTTGAGCTACCAACCGCCTGACGCTCTGGCCCTGCCGATGCTCGAAGCGTTACGCCGCGACCCGCAAGTGACCGTCGGGGACAATCAACCCTACTGGCTCGAGCCGGCGATCGACTACACGACACCGGAGCACGCGATGCGCCGGGGAGTGCCGTATTTGCAGGTCGAGTTCCGCCAGGATCTGATTGCGTCGCCGTCCGGCGCTCGGGACTGGGCCGAGCATTTTGTCGACGCCCTCTCGAGTCTGCCGCGCTGGTCCGCCGCGCCGCTGCCCGGGTGGGTTCCCGGCTGGCCAACTCCGCATCGATACGTTCCGGCCGCGGATTTGCTTGCGCCGCCCGATTGACCAGCGCGATCTGCGGGCCGCCATCGGATCCTCTTACGGATGGCTGGGAAGGAAAGCGGCCAACAGCACGGCCAGGATCGCGACCGGGCAGACGTAGCGGAGCATGATTCGACACACTTTCCATACCAGCGGCGTTGTGCTGCCGATTTCCGTCGCAAACGCCGCCGGTTGCAAGCGCCAGCCTATGAAAAGACAAGTGAGCAGCGCGCCCACGGGCAAGAGCACGTTTCCCGATATGAAGTCGGCCAGTTCGAAGACTGTCTTGCCGGCCAGAGACGGCACGCGCTCGATCGGGTGCCAGCGTGCAAGCACGTTGAATGAGAGCACCGAGCCCACCCCCGCGAGCCACATCGTCGTGGCGGTCGTCAGCACCGCCAGCCGACGCCGCATGCGCCGCGCTTCGAGCCAAAGGACGATGGGCTCGAACATGGCGAGCGATGGCGTGAGCGCGGCGAGAATGAGCAACACGAAAAAAACCGTGCCGATCGCGCGCCCGCCGGGCATCACCGCAAATGCCGCCGGCAATACCTCAAAGACCAGCGTCGGTCCGGCCGCCGGATCCATGTGGAAGCGAAAGACCAAGGGAAACACCAGCATCGTCGCGAGCAGCGAGACGAGAAGAATGGAGGCGGTAACGATCAGCGCAGGCCGCACGAGCGGTGAGCGGCGTGACATGTACGATCCGTAAGCGAGCATGACGGCCGCGCCGACGCCGGTTGCATAGAACGCTTGACCAATTGCTGCAAGCACCACTTCGCCGGACAGCGCACTAAAGTGCGGCGCGAACGCAAAGCGCATGGCCTTTGCGACGTCCCCGGTGGCGAGTGAATAGGCATCGAGCAGCAGCAAAAGAATCAGCAGCGCGGGAGCGCGAATCCGGCTCGCGAGCTCAATGCCGCGACCGAGGCCGCGCGCGGAGATGAAGGCGACAGCGCCGAGAAACAGCACCTGCCAGCCCATCAAAGCCCAGGGATCGGCCAAAAAGTGCTCCCATTCGGCGTGCAGTGCCGGCCGGGGGAGACCGGCGAGCGCGCCTCGGGCACATTTCCACGCGTAGGCGATGACCCAGCCGGCGACGATGCTGTAGTACGAGCAGATTAGAAAGGCAGCGCCGCTACCGAATAGCCCAATGACATCCCAGCGTCGCGAGGCACCGATATCGACCGCCATGGCCCCAGCGGCGACCGGTGGTGCGAGGTGAGAGTAGCGTCCGATCATGAATTCGGCGACCAGCAGGGGTGTTGCAATGAAAACACACGCGATCACGAAGACGCCAATGAACAGACCGCCGCCGTACGTGCCCGCCAGATACGGAAAGCGCCAAATGCTCCCCAGTCCAACTGCCGCGCCGATGGTGCCAAGATAGACCGCGAGTTGCGAGGACCAGCTTGGAGGGATGTTCGGCTTCGGCATTGGTGCAGCCCGTAAGTACGCCCGTGTCCGGCGCGCGCCAGACAATACGGGTTTCGCCGGCGCTCAGGCCGCGGATTTCCTATTTCTGTCCGAGCGAGTAACTCACGGTGAAACCGTACGTGCGCGGTCTGGATACCAGAGCCTGGTAATACTTCCCCCACTGAACGGGATCCGTGTAGGAGTTGACGCCGATCTGGTTGGTCAGATTGTCGACATACAGCGTCGTGGTCCAGTGCGATATCAAATAGGCGGCCCGGGCGCCGACGGTGGTGTAGCCGGGGACGACGGGTATGGTCGCGGAGAGCGCCGGCAATTGAGAGCTCTGGTAATGGGCGTTCGCCGCCACTCGAAGCTCGCCGTCGCCGACGGGCACATGGCCATACTCGAGTGCGACCGACGCGGAGTTCTTCGGCGTGCCGGGCAGCGAGGTGCCTGCCGGCGGCGGCGGCACCGTCAATCCCTCGAGCGCCAGCGCGGAGTAGGAGGTCAGCTTGGTCTCATCATAGGTGTAATTGACCTGTGCCGAGAGATGTTCGCTGAATCGGTCGAACAGTTCGGCTTCCACACCACGGCTGTAGGCATTGCCCGCATTGATGGCTCCCGGTATGGCGAGAGGCGTCAGGAAGGCCGATTCCTGCACGTTGTGCCACTCAATGTCGTAGATCGCCGCCGAGTAGCGAAAGCGGTTCCGGATGGTGCCCTTGGCGCCGATTTCATAGTTATCCGCCGTGTCCGGATTGACCTTGTAAAGTCCGGGCGGCGTCACGTAGACCGGCGGCCCGATCTCCGTCGGCGGCAGTCCGTTCACCGCGCCGCGCCTGAAGCCTTGAGACCATGTGGCGTAGACGAGGTTGCTGTCGTCGATTCGATACGCCAGGTTTGCCTTCCACAGCGCCTTGCGCCAGGTATCGCTCTGAGCCTCATTGGAGATGTAGGCGGGACCGTCGAACAGCAGCCCCGTCTGCTGGTTCTGCGACACCGTTTGCTTGAATAGGCGCGCGCCGCCGGTCGCGCTCCACGAAGAAGTGATATGCCAGGTGAATTCGCCGAATGCGGCGAGGTCCGTATACTTGGTCTGGAAGTTGCCGATGTAGGCCTGGTCCTTGACGATCGGTATTCCATTGATGACGTTCGGCGGCTGGCCGGGCGTGTAGGCCGTCTCCCCGATCCCGCATTGCGAAGGCGTCGAGCCGCTGCCGGCGCCGTAAACCGGCGCGCAGGCGTTGAAATAATCGAGATAACCCGGATAGAAGTCGTTTTCGGATATGTCGGTTTGCTCGCTCTTGTAGAAGAGCGCCGGCCACCCACTCGTAGGTCTGATTGTTCTTGGAGGCGAGCCGGATCTCCTGGGCCCAGGGTTTGTCGTCGAATCCCTGATGGCCGACGACCAGCACGCGCGGATTCTCGCCGTACAGCGACGTATAGAACGGAAAATTGTCATACAGCGAGGTCACGTCGCCCACCGTCGTGTTCTTGTGGTCCGCCCACGAGCTGTTCGTCGTCAAGGTGGCGAATCCGAGCTCGAATTCCAGCGTGAGTGCGGCGAGATCGACGGTGTCGTTGGTGGTGGCGGGTATGTAGTCCGATGAACTCAGGGCCTCCAGGCCATAGATGGGCGCGGCGTAGGGGTAGCCGTCCGCCGAGGACTGCTGGTGGTAGTAGGACAACTGTGCGTGAAAATCCTCGTTCGGCTTCCACAGCAGGGCCGCCCGCGCCGTGCGATACAGATTCGAATTGACGCCATCCTGCACCATGGTCTGCGGCGCGCTCAGCAGGTTGCCGGGTTGCACGGAAGCAGGCGCGCCCGAAGAGTTCAGCACGTAGAGCTGCGGCTGATTGATGAAACCCGCCTCATCGGTGTAGCCCGCGTTCAGTCTCAGCGCCAGGGATTCCGTGATCGGCAGATTCAGCATCCCGTTCACGTCATAGTTGATCGTGTGCGTGTGTGCCGTATCGCTGGCACCGGCCTCGGCTCTGGCGTCGAACGCATGCAGATCCGGCGCGTTCTGCACGTAGCGGATGGTGCCGCCCAGCGAGCCCGAGCCGTACAGCGTGCCCTGCGGACCGCGCAGGATCTCGACATGGTCGAGGTCCTGCAGGCGCAAGTTGAAGAAGAGCGGCGTATCGTCCACGTAGGTCGCGACCGGTTGCACGATGGGAGAGGATTGGATGAATTCTCCCGATGTCGAGTCGCTGTTCAATCCGCGGATGATCAACGAGGAACCATTGACGCCTCCGAAAGCCCCTTTGTCGGTCACGTTGATGCCGGCAAGCGAATGCGCGAGATCGACCTTGTCGGATATCCCCGCCGCCTCGATGGCGGCACCGGTGATGGCGGTGATGCTCGCCGGAATGTTCTGAGCCGATTCGGAACGGCGCGTGGCCGTGACGATGATTTCCTGCAAGGTATCGGTATCCGCCGGCGCCGGGGCGCCGTACAGGGCGGCGAGCACCCCGACCGCCACGGCCGTCATTTGGTAGCTGGCACGGCGCAGAACCCTTGCGCCGCCTTCGACGTGTCACAAGAGGAGTACCAGCCATTGTGCATTGCTCCCTTAGAAAGGGCCTGGGGCGAATCGCGTGCTCGATCTCATCGAGAGGTTAACTGCATTAACCGCCGTCGGAATCTAGCAACGGCAATCAGCGATGTCAAACGGCTGCATTGCGCCGGTGATCGGCGCATGGCGCAGCAGCCGTGGCGTCCTCGCATCAGTGTTTTCGTGCCTTCCGGCGGGTCCGGGCCGGCGCGCGCGGCGACCTGCGCTCCGCCTCGATCAGCGCGCCGCGCCGCGGAGACAAATGTCGGGTCGCGATCTCCCAGACCCACCGCTTCGTATCCCGGATCTCGGCGGGAGGAGGGCCGCCGCAGGAGCAGCGTGTCGTCCGGGAAGACCAGCCGGATCACCAGCGCGGCCTTCACCAGCCGATAGACATCGGTCGCGTCCACCGCGGCGAAACTCCGCGGAGCGAATACCCGCCTGCAGAAGCTGGCGAAGCCTCGCGTGCATGGCGGCGAGCGGTCCACGGACCAGATTCTCCTTGAAGGAGCCGCCGGCCGCGAGCTTGACGTAGTCCATGCCGCCGCCCGGCGTCGCAAAGTCGACCAGCGCGAGGCGCACGTACGCCGGGTGTCCCATCATGAGCTCGACGAAGTTATCAAGTGCCACGTGAAATGCCGCGACCGCTCCGCAGCTCCGGTCTGAGTTCGAACTGGCTCGCGAGCAGCGCAATGAACCGGCGGGAAACCTCAATGAGCACGCCGTCGCGATTGCGGTAGTGCTTGTAGATCGCCGGTACCTGCACTCCGAGCGGAGCGGCGATGTCCTGAAGCGTGAAGCCGTAGACGCCCTTGACGGCGATCAGTCGCTCGGCTTCATCGAGAATTCGTTGGCGCATGGGCGCAGCCACGGTCCGCTTATTGGCCGCCACCATCGAGGGCTCCTGAGCGATTGAACAATGCGAGACTCTGTCAGAGTCTTGCTTCGTCGACAACTGGTTGCGCGACTTGCCACGGAAATGAAGGCGGCTTAAGTTCATAAGGTTAATACGATTAACCAGGCTAATCCCGGTGGGGGCACGGGGCGGCGCGGCGCCGGGCGGCACCTCATCCGAGTCGAAGGGCGAAAGGTGAGCCGATCACTCCTCCGGAAAGACTTCTGCCGAAACTTTCTCAAGACCTTGGAAGCCCGGCTAGGGCACAATGGCAATGGCGACCGGACCGGACATTCATATGCGACATAGCCGCCAGGATGAACCGGCGGCCGATCTGTTGATGCAAACGTAGAAAATGGCCATAGAACGAAAGTCGATCGACTACATCGCCGAGGACGAGCGGCACGGCCGGGTCATCGATCAGGTGCCGTTCTGGTTCCTCGGCAACTTCCATTTCTTCACGATCGCGATCGGTTTCGTTGGACCGAGCATGGGCTTGAGCTTCGGGTTCACTTCGCTTGCCGGAGCGCTTGGTATCCTGTTCGGCACCCTGTTCGTCGCCTTCCACGCCTCGCAGGGCGCCGAGCTCGGAATGCCCCAGATGATCCAGTCGCGTGCTCAGTTCGGATATCGCGGCGTGGTCGTCGGTGCTATTTGGAACGCTGTTTACCTTCATCGGCTTCAACGTCGCGGATTCTGTGCTGATGGCGCGAGGGCTGAATGGAATACTCGGCTGGAACGAAACCCTCGTCACGCTGATCGCCGCGGCCGTCGCGATCGGGATCGCGATCTACGGACACGACTGGCTTCACCGGATCTTCCGCGCATGCTTCTGGCTGTGCCTGCCGCTCTATACCCTTTTGACGGTCGGCCATCATGGCGGGCCGGGTGCCGGCGACCCATCTTGCGCCAGGCGGCTTCAGCTGGGTCGCGTTCATCGGGCAATTTGCCGCCAGCGCGGCCTACAACATCACCTACGCGCCTTCCGTGTCCGACTATTCCCGGTACCTGCCGCGCATCACCCGGCCGCATCACATCATTGCCGCGGTTTTTCTGGGCGCCACCTCCGCAGCGATATGGCTGATCTCGCTGGGCGCCTGGCTCGCGACACGCATCGGGGCCTCCGACGGGCTCGTGGCGCTGCACGATGCCGGTAACTCCATATTCGCGGGCTTCGGAGTGCTAATGGCCCTTGCGTCCGTGACGGCGCTGGTAGCCACGATGGGACTCAATGCCTACAGCGGCATGCTCACGGTCGTTACGGCGCTGAATTCGATGTTCGAGCTGCAACCCACGCCGCGGCTGAGGATACTCGCTATCCTCGGTGTGTCGGCCGGCTGGATCGCGGCGACGTTCGCAATCACGACGGATGCCATCGCACTGCTGTTCGCCACCTTGACCATCATGCTGTACCTGCTGGTTCCATGGACGTCCGTGAATCTCGTCGACTACTTCTTCGTGCGTCGCGGCCGCTACGCGATCACACACCTGTTCATGCCGACGGGCATCTACGGAGCGTGGGGAACGCGCGGCCTCGCCGCATACCTGATCGGCTTTGTTGCGACCATGCCGTTTTTCGTGCTGCCGGATGTGTACACGGGTCCCGCCGCAAGGGTTCTGGGCGGCGTCGACGTCGGGTGGCTGGTCGGTCTCGCGGTATCCGGCGGCGCCTACTTTCTGCTTTCCCGATCGCTCAACCTGTCCGCGGAGATCGGTGCGATCCAGGAGAGCGAGAAGACATTGCGGCGCGCCTTCGCGCCGTGATTGCCTACCGCCGGCATGTACGCCGCCGTCGAAGCTGTGGTGAGGGAGGCGCTGCGAAGCGGACGTTGGGCCGATGCCGACGCGCGGGTCCGGGCTCTGTTGGGCGCGAACCCACGCCTGCCGCAGGCGTGGGCGCTCGACAGCGATGTTGGGCTCGCGCTGGGCGACGGCGCGCGGGCGCTCGCGAGCGCGCGGCAAGCGATCGATCTGGGCGGCAGCACGACGCCAAATTACTTGCGTCTCGCCAATGCGCTCAGGGCCGCGAGACGCTGGCCGGAGGTTGAAGCGGCGGTAGAATCGGCGCGCAGCGTTGCGGACGACGCCGCGGCGTGGACCCTGGTCGGCAACTTCTGCACCCAGCTCGAGGATTATCCATGCGCCGGCGCCGCGTACGATGAAGCCGCAAGGCGTGCGCCGACGAATGCGCGAATTCTCTACAACCGCGCGGCGGTACGGCGATTCCTGGGCGAACTCGATGCGGCGGAGCGCGACTACGATCGGGTCATCGAGCTCGATCCCCGCGATTGTGAGGCATGGCTCAACCGCACGCGGATGCGCGCCCAGACGCCCGATCGAAACCACATCCCCGAGCTCGAGCAGCTCCTTGGCCGCGGACTTGACTCGTGGCAGCGCGAGGTTCCGATCCGCTTTGCGCTCGCGAAGGAATACGAGGATATCGGCGAGTACCGCCGATCCTGGGATCATCTTAGGGCCGGGGCAGCTCTGCGGCGCCATCACCTCAGTTACGATGTGACCAAGGACCTGGCCACGGTCGATTGGATCATCGGGGCGTATCCGGCGCATCCCGGATCTGCCGGGGCGCAAGCCGGCTGTCAAAGCGCCGAGCCGATCTTCATAGTCGGCATGCCGCGCAGCGGTACGACGCTGCTCGAGCGGATAATCGCCGGTCATCCGGACGTCTTCGGCGCCGGCGAGCTGGTTCATTACGCCTCAGCACTGGTCGCCGCCGCCGCGCGCACGGCCGGTCGCGCCGATTTGCCGCGGCGGGAGCTGGTGGCCGCCTCAGCAACCGTGGACTTCGCGGCATTGGGATCGGATTACATTGAACGGACGCGGCCGCGGACCAGCGGGCACGCCCGATTCACCGACAAGATGCCGCTCAATTATCTCTATTGCGGATCCATCGCCAGAGCCTTGCCGAACGCTCGTATACTGCACCTGACTCGCCACCCGTTGGCAACCGCATACGCGGTATACAAGACGCTCTTTAATCAGGGATACCCGTTTTCCTACGATCTCAACGAGATCGCGCACTATTACATCGGCTATCGCAGACTGATGGATCACTGGCACCTCGCATTGCCGGGCCGGATCCTCGATGTGTCGTACGAGCGGCTCGTGAGCGCCCCCGAGCCGGAGGGGCGGCGTGTGTTCGACTTCCTCGGCCTCGAATGGCGGCCCGAATGCCTCGCGTTCCACGAGCGCACCGATGCGACCGCGACCGCCAGTGCCGCGCAGGTGAGACAACCCATCTATCGCACGTCGATCGATCTGTGGAAAAATTACCAGAGCGAGCTCGAGCCGGTGACGGAGCGGCTGCGCGCGGCCGGCCTATCGCTCTAGGTGCGTCGCAGGAGCGGGCGAAGCTCGCGCAGGGCAACGGGCATTCAGTACGCCTTGGCTCAGGACTCAGGCATGCCAGCCCTTGACCTGTCGGACCATGTCCCAAATGAGATTATCGAGGTCGCGGTCGAGGGGCGGAAGGTATCGCGGGTTGCCCGACGCCGTCGTTGAGGTGGCAGGACGCGCCGGCGTCCGAGTAAATCGCAGCGCAGCGGCGCATGGCGCTCGGATCCGGTGGTGCGTTACCGCACCGACAACAGTTTCGCTATCGTTTATAAGAATAAACCGCAGAAATAGCCGATTGCGCCCAGCGCGATTGCTGTCGACTGTGCGCGGGTCACAACAATTCGCTGCTTGGCCAGGCCGCCTTAAGGTACGGTGCGCTACTAGCCGAGCGGGCCCATTCAAGGTTATCGGCCCGAAGTTTCGACGATGATCGATAAACCGATTGCAGCAGGAGCAAAGATTATGGAACCTCGCGAAAATTATCAGATGCAAATGGAAAAACAGTTGAACGAGTGGAAAGCGCAAACCGAACGCTTCAAAACCGGCGCTGAACAGATCGCGGCGAACAGCAAAGCCCAGTATAATAAACAGCTCGAGATCCTGCGCGCTGCGCAAGCGGACGCGTGGGAGAACTTCTACAAGCTGAAGGGCGCGTCCGAGAGCACTTGGGCGGAATTCAAAACTCACATGGATAAAGCCGGGGAAGAGGTGAAGGCCGCCTTCGAAAGTATGACGACGAGTTTCAAACACTAAGGCGGCCCGTCGGCGCGCATTACGAGGATCGAGCGGATTTGCCGCCGGTCCACGAGGACCCGATGACAAACTCTTGTGAAAGGAGTTTGGTAACGGCGGCTAGGTGAATTCAGGTACCTGGACGGAGGAATCGTACATGAACGATGTGGTCATCACGGGGGCGCTGCGCACCGCCGTGGGTAAATTTAACGGGTCCATCGCGAAGGTACCTGCGGCCGATCTAGGTGCCCAAATCATCAAAGCGCTGCTCGCCCGCACCGGTGTGCAACCGGACCAGATCTCCGAAGTGATCATGGGCCAGGCGCTCACCGCCGGGGTCGGCCAGAACCCGGCCCGGCAGGCCCTGATCCGCGCTGGCCTGCCGGACAGCGTGCCGGGAATGACGATTGGCAAGGTTTGTGGCAGTGGCCTGAAGGCCACGCATCTGGCCGCACAGGCGATCAAGTGTGGCGATGCGGATATTGTCATTGCCGGCGGCCAGGAGAGCATGAGCGCTTCGCCTCATATCCTGCAAGGGTCTCGCGATGGCTTTCGCATGGGCGATGCCAAGCTCGTTGACAGCATGATCAGCGATGGCCTCTGGGACGTTTACAACAACTATCACATGGGGACGACGGCCGAGAACATCGCAAAGAAATATGACATTTCACGTCGCGAACAAGACGAATTTGCGGCCGCATCGCAGCAGAAGGCCGAGGCCGCGCAGAAAGCCGGTCGATTCAAAGCTGAGATTGCACCGATTGAAATCGTTTCTCGGAAGGGCACCACGTCATTCGATACCGATGAATACATCCGTGCCGGCACCACGGCCGACGCACTCAGTGAACTCAAGCCAGCCTTCAGCAAGGACGGGACGGTAACCGCGGGCAATGCCTCAGGCATCAATGATGGCGCCGCCGCGGTGATGATGATGTCGGCTCGCAAAGCCAGCGAGTTGGGTCTGAAGCCCCTGGCCTGGGTACGCGCTTACTCATCCGCGGGTGTGGATCCGAAGCTCATGGGGATGGGTCCGGTGCCAGCCAGCCAGCTGTGCTTGAAGAAGGCGGGCTGGACGCATCAAGAACTAGACCTCATGGAAATCAACGAGGCGTTCGCCGCCCAGGCGATCGGCGTCAACCGTCAAATGGGCTGGGACACCGCGAAAATCAACGTCAATGGCGGCGCCATTGCCATCGGTCATCCGATCGGCGCATCGGGTTGCCGCATCCTGGTCACGCTGCTTCATGAGATGATTCGTCGCGACGCTAAAAAGGGACTCGCCAGCCTGTGCATCGGTGGCGGCATGGGCGTTGCGATCGCGATCGCACGCTAGGAAAGGCTCTTGAACCCAATACATCAATCATCACCATGTCGTGAACACAGATGGCAACTATGAAAAGAATCGCGATGGTCACGGGTGGCATGGGCGGCCTCGGTGAAGCCATCTGTATCAAATTAGCGAAGCTGGGCAATACCGTCGTCACAACCTACTCACCGAGCAACACCAAGGCTCAGAAATGGCTAAAAGCGATGAACGAGCAGGGCTATCACTTTTATGCGTATCCCTGCGATGTGACCGACTGGGAGTCCTGTCAGGCCTGCATCCGCAAGATGACGGAAGATCTCGGCCCGGTGGATGTGCTGGTAAATAACGCCGGCATAACCCGCGATATGACGTTTAAGAAGATGGACAAAATTAACTGGGACGCGGTGATGCATGCAAACCTGGACTCATGCTTCAACATGACCAAGCAGGTGTGCGACGGCATGATGGATCGCGGCTGGGGTCGGATCATCAATATCTCGTCGGTCAACGGTCAAAAGGGAGCGTTTGGCCAGACTAACTATTCCGCGGCTAAGGCCGGCATGCACGGCTTCACCAAAGCGCTTGCTCTTGAGGTGGCACGCAAGGGCGTCACCGTCAACACCATCTCGCCTGGCTACATCGGCACCAGCATGGTGATGGCGATTCCGAAAGAGGTGCTCGACTCCAAAATCATTCCGCAGATACCCATGGGGCGCCTCGGCAAGCCTGAAGAAGTGGCCGGACTCGTTGCATATCTGGCAAGTGACGAGGCGGCGTTTGTGACCGGCGCCAATATTGCGATCAACGGCGGCCAGCACATGCAGTAGCGCCCAGAAAACGGCGGCCGTAAATCATCTACTGGCGGCGACCGATATTAGGCCGCACGACGAGCAGGCATGGATCAATGCCTAAGAGGCTTGGCAACGCCGACGCTACCTCGGTCGGTACGCCGCCAGCTTGCTGTGCGTGCGCTCCACATCGGACTCGGAAAGATCCGGTCCGGCATCACGCTCGGTACGCGCAAGTGCCTCGAACTGAGAGGCAGGCAGGGCGGGGCTATAGTGATAACCCTGATATTGATCGCAGCCGAGCGTCTTCAGGAACTCGAGCTGCTCGGGCGATTCGACACCTTCCGCCACCACTTTCAATCTCAAGTTATGAGCAAGCGAGACAATCGCGCGTACGATTGAGGCATCGTCGGGCCTTGACATGGCCTCACTGATGAACGCGCGATCGATCTTTATTTTGTCGATGGGAAATCGCCGCAAATAACTCATGCTGGAATAGCCTGTGCCGAAGTCGTCGATCGACACGAGCACGCCCATTGTGCTCAATTGTTCCAGAATGGCGATCGAGTCCTCCGGATCGCTCATCACCACACTTTCAGTCAGCTCGACTTCCAGGAACCGCGCCTCGAGGCCGGCGGCATCCAGCGCATCCCGAATAATCGCGACGATATCGCCTTGCCGGAACTGCGAAGCGGATAGATTGACGGCGACCCGCAATGGGGGCAGACCAGCGAGCTGCCAGGCGCGCGCTTGCCGACAGGCTTCGCGCACGACCCAGGCGCCGAGCGCGCCAATCAATCCGCTTTCTTCGGCAATGGGAATGAATGTAGACGGCGGAATCACTCCATGCACCGGGTGCGTCCAGCGCAGCAATGCCTCGGCGCCGTGCATGACGCCCGTGGCGGTGTTGACCTTGGGCTGGTAATACAGCTCGAACTGTTTTTGTTCGAGTGCAACGTACATATCGCTTTCGAGCTTGACCTTTTCCTGGGTGGCTCGTATTCATGCGGGGCAAGAAGCATTGAAAATTGTTGCGGCCCTGCTGTTTGGCGTAATACATGGCCGCATCCGCGTGGGCCAGCAGAGTCTCCATATTCGAGGCGTCCTGCGGATAAAATGCGATGCCGATGCTCGCTGAAGTGTGAATCTCGACGCCCGCAAGGCGCGCCGGGGCTTGCATCACCTCGATGATCCGTCTCGCCACTGCTTGGGCCGCATCGTGCTCGGGGCTTTGCGCAATAATCAGCACGAACTCATCCCCACTCAGGCGAGCGACGGTATCGATCTCGCGCACAACGCTTTTGAGGCGCTGTGCCACCTCGCTCAGGAGTTCATCACCCACTCGATGTCCAAAGGAATCGTTTACCATCTTGAAGCGGTCGAGATCCAACACAATAACGGCAAATGTCTGGTTCTGGCGGTCGGCAAGCGCGATGCACTGGCCGATGCGGTCCTCCATTAAAACCCGGTTCGGCAGGCCGGTGAGGACGTCGTGCGTCGCCAAATGGCGCAGTTGCTTGTTGGCCGTCTCGAGGCCCTGCGTACGTGCCGTGACCACCTGCTCGAGATTCTCGACCTGGTGGCGCACGATGCGCTCGTTCTGCCACTTGCGAGTCAGTGCGTTCGCGCTTTGTATGACCTCGATGGCCTCGAATGGCTTTTTTACCACCAACAGTTTGTCGGAGTTGTTCAGACGAGCCACGACGTCGGTCCAATTGTAATCGGAATGAGCCGAACATATGACGATTTGGACGTCGGGGTCGATAGCCCATAAATGCTCAATCGTCTCCAAACCGTCCCAGCCGGGTGGCATGCGCATGTCGACGAAGGCCATTGCGTAGGGCCTGCCCTCGTCCAGTGCTTGCTTTACTCGTGCGACTCCTTCCTGGCCCTGAAATGCGGAATCGACCTCAAAGCCCAGATTCATGTTCGCCGGCGAGCTCTCGCCAAGAAGCGCAAGTTCAGCCGCCGCCAAGGTACTCGCTTGGTCGAGTCCGCCGCCGATGACTTTGCGAAAATCGCCGTGGATGTCCGGGTTGTCATCGATGACGAGGACGCGTCGATTGATCGGCGTCTTTTTAGCCATACATAACCTCCGGAGGCTTGAGCGGCAAATCGAGCGTGAACGTCGCACCACGGCCGAGACCGGCACTGTCGACGCTTAGGGCTCCTCCCAGATCTCTTGCCGCCAAGGCGCCGCTGTGCAATCCAAAGCCGTGGCCGTCCTTCTTGGTGGTGAAGCCGTGACTGAAAATTCGCGTCATATGTTCCGGCTGTATGCCGATCCCGTTGTCGGTGACCGCGATCCGCACACCGCCGGCTTGATTCGCAATGCGTATCACCACTTGCTTGTCCGTCCTTGCGGATGCCTCGCAGGCATACTTCGCGTTGCGCAAGAGATTGATCAGAATTTGCAAGACCTTGTGCTTTTCGACGATAATTTCCGGAACATCCTCGAATTCGCACTTAAAGCTCACGCCATGGCGCGTAAATGCGCCGGTATTCATCCGCAATGCGTCCTCAACAAGGCTTGCGACAGCGAGCCTCTCCGGCACGCCGACCAGCTTTGAGTAGCTCTGTTGCATCACCACGATTTCTTTGATGTGGTCGACGTTCTTGCGTAATGCGTCGAGTTCCTGAACGGTGCCGCGTTGATCGAGTACTAGCTGTTCGGACAACTGAGCGAGATACACAGGGAGGTGTTTGCCACGTTCGTCGGACGAGACGAACGTTCCCAAATTGGCCGCGTGTTGTTGCAGCAGCTCCGAGACCTTGCCGAGCCCAGCCGCCTTGGAATTTTTGACCCTATCCGATACGACGGTCGCAGAAATATTCACGCTGTTCAATACGTTGCCGATGTTGTGCAGCACATTGGTGGCAACTTCCGCCATTCCCGCCTGCCTTGAAGAATCGCGTAATTGCTGCTGAAGATTGCGTTCGCGTTCGTCCGCTTCGACGCGTTCGGTGATGTCGAGATCGATACCGACCAAGCGTGGATTGGCGTCGCTCGATTCCGTCGCCACCGCTGCCAGCGAGGCGATGTGACAGACCGAACCGTCCGGACGCAGGATGCGATATTGGGATCGCAGCTGGCTATGCTCGCGCATGGCGCTGGTGATTGCGGTTTGCGCCGACTGCCTATCATCGGGGTGGATCAACTCAAGCCATGAGGCGATCGTCGGTCGAAATGCCTGCGGCGATTGAGCGTACAGCTCATACATGCTGTCGCTCCACCACAGATCCGAACCATCGGCTTTAAGCTCGTAGACGCCGGCGCGCGCCGCGCGGGTTGCGACGCCAAACCGAACAGACAGAGTCTCGAGCTCGGCCTTGCGCTGCCGTTCCGTGGAAAATGTCGGCCTCCATGTGGGCCTTCAGCCGCCGTCGGGTCGCCAAAACGAAGAGTACCGTGAGCATCGTGGTGATGATCAGGGCCCCAGCGACCGCGTATTTTTGACGGGCCCCGGAAGCGACAGCCGTCCTTACCACCAACTCGTCGCGTCCCTGATATTCATCGTCGATTGCTTTGGTGAGCACATCGCCCTGGATGATGCGCTGTCGCAGGGGTATCAACGTGTCAGGAGTTGCGCCTTTTGGTATGGTCGACTCGAGGGCCCCCACTGCGGCGGCTGCATCGCCGACACCGGCCCTCTTGTCGATAATTGCAAGCCCGGCCAGTTCCCCTGCGCTGGAATGCAATGCCTCAATCGATTGGGTGCCCAAGGAGCCGTTCGTATCGACGACGTCGGCCGCCCCGTTCATGAAGATTTTGTAGTACGCGCGAGCCTCTGCCGCCAAGGTTCTCAAGGGGCGAGATTGCTCCAAATCATTGGCTTGACGCGCGTCGACAGCCATTTGCACGAGCAATACCACGGCGATCGGCAGCGCGACAGCGAGACACTGCAGGGCAATGAGTTTATCTGTGGTGCGTTTCATGGTGTCACGGGCTCAATGCTGGCGCATGATGGCCTAGCTTGTCGGCTTCGTTATGTTAACCAGCGCACTGTTTGGAAAGGTTTTTTTACTTCCGGGGTATTTGGCGAGCCCTAGGGCGTGTCGATATTCGAAATGCCGCCGACAATTGCTCTGAAAATGCCAAGGGAGCGCTGTGACAATCGACGCGCTCTTATGCCCCTACGGGGGGGGACGACCCCGACGAAGCGGGGCCGACGCTGCGTGTGTAAAAAGATAACTGGGTCCGCAGTTCAGATGATCTCAAGCCGCCGCCGAATCAGCCGACTCGGATTTCTCAGAGGCAGCGTCCGGGTCGTAGCCCAGATTGGGCGCAAGCCAGCGTTCGGCCTCCCGTAGCGAGAGTCCCTTACGCTGGGCGTAGCTCGCAACTTGATCGCGATCGATCTTTCCGACCGCGAAATAACGGGCATCAGGGTGTGAGAAATAAAACCCGCTGACAGCGGCGGTCGGAAACATCGCAAACGATTCCGTCAATCGGATTCCGGTGTTGCGTTGGGCATCCATGAGTGCCCAGAGATTGGCCTTCTCAGTATGATCCGGGCATGCAGGATACCCGGGAGCGGGGCGGATGCCGCGATAGGTTTCATTGATCAGCGCCGGCTTATCGAGCTGCTCACCGGCTGCATAGCCCCAAAATTCGCGCCGCACTCGCTCGTGCATACGTTCGGCAAACGCCTCCGCCAGACGATCCGCCAAAGCCTTGAGCATGATGCTGCCGTAGTCATCGTGGGCGGCTTCGAAACGCGCAACGTGTTCCTCTATGCCGATCCCGGCTGTGACGGCGAAGCATCCGATATAATCTGCTCGGTCACGGCCGGCTGGCGCGATGAAATCCGCGAGGCACCACTGGCCGCGCCCTTCGGGTTTCGCCTTCTGTTGCCGCAGTTGATGCAAGCTCACGCGCTTCACGTTCCGATTATCGTCCGCATAAACGGCGATGTCGTCGTCATCGACGGTATTCGCCGGGTAGAATCCGATCACGGCGCGCGCCTTGAGCCACTTCTCATGGACGATTTGATCGAGCATTTTCTTGGCGTCGGCATACAAGGTGCTCGTCGCCTCGCCGATCACCGCATCGGACAGAATATCGGGGAATTTCCCGGCAAACTCCCAGGCATGGAAGAACGGCATCCAATCGATATACGGGGCGAGCTCGGCGAGCGAATAGTCTTCGAATACCCTCTCGCCGATGAAACTCGGACGCGGCGGCACATAGGCACGCCAATCGATTCTAAATTTGTCGGCGCGGGCCTGAGACAACGACACTTGCGGCCCCTTGACGCTCTTGTGTCGATGTTGTTCGCGGCGCCTGGCATTGTCGGTCTTGATCTGGGCAACATAGGCGGCCTTCGTGTCGGGCGTGATCAGTTGCTGGCATACCCCGACCGATCGCGACGCATCTTTCACATAGACCACGGGTCCTTGATACTGCGGATCGATCTTGACCGCCGTGTGCGCGGGCGACGTGGTCGCGCCGCCGATCAACAACGGCACCGTGAAGCCGAGACGCTGCATTTCCTGCGCTACATGCGTCATCTCCTCGAGCGACGGGGTGATCAAGCCGGATAAGCCGATCAAACTGGCGCCCTCACGCTTGGCCGCCTCCAGAATTTTCTCGCAGGAAACCATGACTCCGAGATCAAGAACTTCAAAATTATTACACTGCAAAACCACCCCGACGATGTTCTTGCCGATATCATGCACATCGCCCTTCACCGTGGCCATGACGATTTTGCCGTTGGAGCGGTTGGCCCCAGATTTTTCCTTCTCGATATGGGGCACGAGCACAGCGACCGCTTTTTTCATGACTCGCGCCGACTTGACCACCTGCGGAAGGAACATTTTGCCCGAACCGAAAAGGTCGCCGACGATGTTCATGCCGCTCATTAAAGGCCCTTCGATGACATCTAACGGGCGTGCGGCCTTCAGTCGTGCCTCCTCGGTATCCTCGACGATGAATTCGTCGAGCCCCTTGATCAGTGCGTGCGAGAGACGCTCTTCGACGGGAAACTTGCGCCATTCCAGATCATCGCCGCGCTTGATGCCGCCGTCGCCCTTGAAGCGGTTGGCGATCTCGAGGAGCCGCTCGGTCGCATCGTGACGGCGCGCCAGAATCACGTCCTCGACGCACTCGCGCAGGTCGGATGATATCTCCTCATAGAGCGCCAGTTGCCCGGCATTGACGATGCCCATCGATAGCCCGGCCTTGATGGCGTGGTACAAGAACACCGAATGCATGGCTTCGCGCACCGCCTCGTTGCCGCGGAATGAAAACGACACGTTGCTGACGCCGCCACTGATCTTGCAGCGCGGCATTCGCCGCTTGATTTCAGCGGTTGCCTCGATGAAATCCAGGCTGTAGCGGTTGTGTTCCTCGATTCCGGTGGCAACCGCGAAAATATTGGGATCGAAAATGATGTCCTCTGGCGCAAAGCCGATTTCATTGGTCAGCAAACGATAGGCCCGTTCGCAGATGCTTACCTTTCGCGCGACGGTATCCGCTTGACCCTTCTCGTCGAAAGCCATCACGACCACTGCGGCGCCGTAGTTCATGACCGCACGGGCTTGCGCGAGGAAGCTCGCTTCGCCTTCCTTGAGACTTATCGAGTTCACAATACCTTTGCCTTGCACGCACTTGAGTCCCGCCTCGATGACCGACCATTTCGAGGAGTCGATCATTATCGGCACGCGTGCGATATCCGGTTCGGCAGCGATCAGGTTCAAGAACCTCGTCATCGCGGCCTGCGAATCCAACATGCCCTCGTCCATGTTCACGTCGATAATCTGTGCGCCGTTGGCGACCTGTTGGCGGGCGATATCGACGGCGGCGGCGTAATCACCGGCCTCGATCAGTTTGCGGAACTTCGCTGATCCGGTGACATTGGTGCGCTCGCCGACGTTCACGAACAAGCTCGAATCGCGGATCGCCAAAGGTTCCAGGCCGCTGAGGCGGCATATCGGTTCGGTCGCAGGGATTGTTCGCGGCGCAATGCCGGTCAGCGCGCAAGCAACCGCTGCGATATGCTCGGGCGTGGTGCCGCAGCAGCCTCCCACGAGATTCACGAAGCCGCTGGTCGCGAACTCGGTCAGAATTTTCGCGGTTTCGCGCGCCGATTCGTCGTATTCCCCAAAGGCATTGGGTAGTCCGGCATTGGGGTAGGCGCACACATAGGTATCGGCGATTCGCGATAGTTCGTGAATGTGCGGACGCAACTGCTCCCCGCCCAGCGCGCAGTTCAGGCCGACGACCGCCGGCCGCGCGTGACGGACGGAGTTCCAAAACGCCTCGGTCGTTTGTCCGGATAAGGTCCGACCCGAGGCGTCGGTGATCGTGCCCGAGACAAAGATTGGAATATCGACCCCTTTCGCATCGAGGGTCTTTCGAACCGCAAAAAGCGCCGCCTTTGCGTTCAAGGTATCGAAAATCGTCTCAATCAAAAGCACGTCTGCGCCGCCGTCGATCAATGCCGCAGCGCCTTCGGAGTAGCTGGCGACGAGGTCGTCGAAATTTATATTGCGAAATGCCGGATCGTTCACATCGGGCGACAGCGATGCGGTTCGATTGGTCGGGCCCATGGCGCCCGCGACGAAACGTTGCCGCCCGGTTCGTTCGCTCACTTCGTCGGCCACATGGCGGGCGAGCTTCGCGGCTGCGAAATTCAGTTCACCGACCAGCGACTCCAGTTTGTAATCACCCTGCGAGGCCGCATTCGAATTGAATGTGTTGGTGGAAATCACATCCGCACCCGCCAACAGATAGTCGCGATGAATCTGCGCGATCACTTCGGGCTTGGTCAGCACCAATAGATCGTTGTTGCCGCGCAGGTCCGAAGGCCAGGATGCAAAGCGCTCGCCGCGAAAATCCGATTCGGTCAGGCGATGGCGCTGGATCATCGTTCCCATGGCGCCGTCGAGAATGACGATGCGCTGCCTCAAGAGATCGATCAGGGATTGCGATCGCGCCGGGCGGGGTAGAGGTGGACTCACGCGACTTTTGCCTCGGACGACTTCGGCCGAATTGCCAATGCATGACAAATGGCATAGGTCAATTCAGCTCTGTTCAGGGTGTAAAAATGGAATTCGTCAACCCCATGGCGCCGCAGGCGCTGTACTTGTTCGATCGCGATGTGCGCGGCGATCAGTCGGCGCGTCTCCGGATCCCCGTCTAGGCCCTCGAACCGCTGATGCAGCCAATCGGGAATCGATGCGCCGCAGCGCTCGGCAAAGCGCGTCAATTGCGGGAATCGAGTGATCGGTAAGATGCCCGGGACGATGCTGGCGTGGATACCGGCGGCGGCGCAGCGATCCCGGTAGCGCAGGAAGCAGTCCGTATCGAAGAAAAATTGCGTGATTGCGCGGTTTGCACCGGCATCGACCTTGCGCTTCAAGTTTTGTATGTCGGTATCCACGCCCGGCGTCTCGGGATGTCCTTCGGGAAATGCGGCAACCGAGATGTCGAAATCGGCGACGCCCCTCAATCCGCGAACCAGGTCCGATGCATAGGCAAAACCGCCCTGAGAGGGGACATAGGGCCTCGACGAACCGTTGGCGCTGGGCTGCGGATCGCCGCGCAGCGCCACGAGTTGGCGAACGCCCTGGTCCCAATATTCGCATGCAATGCCGCAAATCTCTTCGCGAGTGGCGCCCATGCAGGTCAGGTGCGGAGCGACCAAGAGGTTGGTCTCGCGCAAAATCCGCATTACGCATTGATGCGTGCGCGAACGCGTCGACCCGTCCGCACCATAGGTTACCGATACGAACCTCGGTTCAAGCGGTGCCAGACGTTGAATCGCGCCCCATAGCTGAGCCGCCATCTCGTCATCGTTCGGCGGAAAGAATTCGAATGACACTGAAACCGACTTGGCTGACATATGTGTCCTCGTGCCTACTTAGTGCTGACCCCGCACCGTGAGCATGCGGTGAATCCGGGCTTTAATCCAAATCATAATATTCATGAATGAATTGAATATTATTCATGAGCTCAGCGATGCTTGGGTTATGTCATCTGGATACCCAGCAGGGACCGCGTTTCGTCCACCTCGTTGCAAATAGGTTCTCGGCGTCGATAGGCGAAGGAATGCGGATAAAGAGACTTCTGTTCCCTTCCTAGCCGTCCAGGGCGCTGCGCATCAACTGAGCGGGCGGGCAGGGCGGCCGGTCAGCGCTGGGTACCGGTGCCGTCGACCGTTGCGGTATGGTTTAACCCGGGCCCGGTGACGTTCAGCGTCGCCCAGACGTAGCCGGTCGAGATCGGCTTGAAGATCACGCTGATCGTGCAAGTCGATCCGACCGGGACCGACGCAGGTGTTTCCGAGCGCCGGCACGAATCTGCCACCAAAACGGCTGCAATTCGTCTAATCAAATGGACGTGAGCCTGTCGTGGCAGATTAACGGATCCTCTGTGTCATCCCTTTGGATTCAAGACACAACCACGCCGGCCTTTCCGGGACGCCGGGATTGAACCCGTCGCGCCGGCTGGGACCATGCAAACCGGCTATATAATCGACAGTAGGGAAAACAGTTTCGTTTGGCTAATCGATCAATCGGCGGGAACTGCTGCAAATTTCGACAATGCGATGAAGTACGCGAACTTGGGGATCCTATGCAAGTGTCCGGGAACCGAAATCCGACGGCAACGACAAGGGCCGACTGGGATCTGCCCGCGCCTTATCTCGCATCGCTCACCGTCGCTCGGGAGGACATCGACGCCTACGATCACGTCAATAACTCGGTCTATATGACTTGGTGCGACCGTGCCGCCTGGGATCATTCCGCGGCGCTCGGTCTGCCGATCGAGAAGTGCCTGCAACTCGATCGAGGTATGGCGGTGGTGCGCAGCGTAATCGCCTATCTGCGTCCCGCCGTCCTCGGCGACACGATTCGAATCGCGACCTGGCTCCTTCCGGTCGAGGGCAAATTGCGCATTCGAAGGCGCTTTCAGGTGCGGCGCGACGAGGATGGGGCGACGCTTGCCCGCGCCGACATCGAATATGCTTGTATCGAGTTGTCGAGCGGGCGTCCGGTGCGGTGGCCGCCGGAGTTTCGCGAGCGCTATGCGGCGCTCGACGAAGTGGTGAGCGTGGGCGAGACGCTTGCGCCGCTTTGACCGCGGGGCGACGCGCGAGAATCGGCTGACACCGCAATCCCGCCAAGCCACTGCGGAACGTAATCGTTAGATTGTTTCAGTCGGCGCGATTTTCCGCGAAATTCAGAGTCGCGAAGCGGCTGACTTCGGCCTCGCCTCGCTTCTTCTGTGCGCGGATCTCGTTCACGAGTTCGAGCGCGGTTTTCGGGCACGGCGGCAGTTCGGCGTCGCAGGGCTGCAGCGGCGTCATGCGATCACCCCAGCGAATCAGATGCGCGGACAGCGTCAGTCCGCCTCCAAACGCGGGCATCAGCACCAGGCCGCCGGGCGGCACTCGGCCTTCTTCCACCGCCTCGACCAGAGCGACCGGCGCCGTGGCGGAGCTCATATTGCCGTATTTCTGCACCGTCAGATACAACTTGTCCGGGCCGGCGCCCGCGCGCTTCGCCACGGCGTCGATAATCCGCAGGTTGGCCTGATGCGGTACGACCAGCGCGATGTCATCCATCGTCACGCCGGCGCGGCGCATCACCTCGAGGCTGGCCTCGCTCATGCCTTGCACTGCCTTGCGAAAGATTTCCTGACCGTCGAAGTCCCAGCGGGTCTGCCCGTACTGCACGCCCAGATTGGCGTACATGGTGCCCATGCCGCGCACCCGCAGGATCTGCCGCGAATCCGCGTAGCATTGGAGTTTCTCCGCGATGACGCCGCACGGGTGCTCGGACTCCTGCAGCACCATCGCGGCAGCGCCGTCGCCGAACAGCACGGCCACATTGCGATTGTCCCAGTCCAAGTACTGGGAGATCAGTTCGACACCTATCACCAGTGCATTTTTGATGATCCCGCTCTTGATCATCGATGAGCCGATCGACAATCCGTACATGAAACTGGTGCAGGCGGTATTGACGTCAAATGCCGCCGCCTGACTCGCTCGGATGCGCTGCTGCACCCCGGAGGCGCTATTGGGCACGGCCTCGTCGTTGCTGCAGCTGCCGTAGATGACGAGCTCGATATCCTCGCCGTGCATGCCGGCGCAGGCGATGGCGCGGCGCGCGGCAGTGATGGCAAGCTCGATGCCGGGCACGTGAGAGATGCGCCTCTCCTTCATGCCGGTTCGCGTGGTGATCCACTCGTCGTCCGTCGGCAGGAATGTGGCCAGGTCGCGATTCGTCAGGACTGACGGCGGCAGGCACTTGCCCCAGCCGACGATTGCAGCGTGAGTCACCGGAATTCCTCCAGGTTATTTGTTTTGGTCCATTGTCGCCGATATCGACCCGGCGCGCGCGCCTCGTGCCGTACCGCTCGCCGGTCGACGGAGGCCAGCGAACGGACCTTAATCCGTCGAATAAGCGGCCCGCGGGCCGGAATTGATGCCGCCCGCTATCACAGCTATCAGACCGCTCATGCGGCCAGGCCGATAGTGCGGTAATATTCAGTTCGGTCCGCCGGCGTCCTCGTGGTAGCCGGCCAAAACGGCGGATATTCCTTGAACAAACTGCGTCTTTGAGCCAGCCGTCGAACGCCTGTGGACTTAAGCTTCGCTTCGGAATGCATGGGCCCGGTACCGAGCCGGCGGCGGTGATCGAGACGCCGCGGCCGGCGTGCGGCGGGCTTGACTGAATCCTCGCATGGCGCGCTCCAAATTACTCCGCTGGCGCCTGCCGCTCATCATCGCCGCGAGCGTCGTGCTGGCAGCCATCGCCGCCGCATGGGTCGTGTACCTCGATCGAGTCGTGACCCGCGAGTTCCGGGGCCGCCTATGGTCGGTGCCGGCGCGCGTCTACGCCGAGCCGATCGATCTCTATGTCGGTGCCCCGGTGGGGGCGGAGGACCTCGAAGAGGAACTGCGTCGCCTGCACTACCGCAGCGGGGATCCCACGGCGGGGCCCGGCGTCTACCGCCGGCATGGCGGCACCTTCGATGTTCATGCGCGCCGCGTGCGCTTCGTCGATGAGTTGCGGGAACCCGAACTGGTCTCGATCCGCGCAGGCGGCGACGCGATCACGGACCTCAAGTATACGGATGGCCGGGAGCTACCGGTGTTCCGCCTCGATCCACTCTTGGTGGGGAGCGTATTTCCCGTCCACGGCGAGGATCGCATCGTGTTGTCGCCAACCGATGTGCCGCCGCTGCTGCGCGCGGCGATCAAGTTGGTCGAGGACCGGCGTTTTGACGAGCACCACGGTGTCGACCCGTTGGGGATCTTGCGCGCGCTGTGGGCTGACCTGCGGGCCGGCCATGTGGTTCAAGGCGGCAGTACGCTGACCCAGCAGCTGGTCAAGAATTACTTCCTGTCGGACGAACAGACCATCGGTCGAAAGGCAACCGAGGCCGTGATGGCTTTGCGGCTCGAGGCACACGTCTCCAAGGAGGACATTCTGGTCGCGTACCTGAACGAAGTGTATCTCGGTCAGGACGGCGCACGGGCGGTGCACGGCTTCGGACTCGGCAGCGAATTCTATTTCGCCAAGCCGCTCGCCGAGCTTGATGTCGGCGAACTTGCGCTGCTGATCGGGCTGGTCAAGGGACCGTCCTACTACGATCCGCGCAAACACGCCGACCGCGCACGCGCGCGCCGCAACGTGGTCTTGCAGGAGCTCGCCGACGCGAATTTGATCGAGGTCGCGGCCGCGAAGCGCGCAGCCGCAGAGCCTCTCGGGCTGCGGCCGCCGGGCAGCAGCTACGTACCGGCCTATCTCGATCTCGTCCGCCGGCACCTCAAGCGGGACTACGCCGAAGCGGATCTCGCCGCTGCAGGGCTCGCCGTGTACACCTCACTCGATCCGCGTGCGCAGGCTGCGGCCGAGCGTTCGCTGGCGCGGCACCTGAATCGCCTCGATGCGGCGAGCCGCGTGCGCGATGCGCATCTCGAGGGTGCGGTGATCGTCGCTGAGCCCAATAGCGGCGACGTGGTCGCTGTGGTCGGCGGGCGCGAGGTAGGCGCCGACGGTTTCAACCGCGCGCTCGATGCACATCGGCCGATCGGCTCGCTGGTGAAGCCCGCGGTGTACTTGGCGGCACTCGAGTCCGGCCGCTACAACGCCGCCACCATGCTCCTGGATGCGCCGATAGAGCTCAAGCTCGGCGATGGCAGCATCTGGGCGCCGCAGAACTTCACGCACGAGACCTATGGCGAGGTGCCCATGGCGCGTGCGCTCGCCGAGTCGATGAACCTCGCGACCGTGCGGCTGGGGCTCGACGTTGGTCTGCCGCGAGTCGCCGACGCGCTGCAGCACCTCGGGCTCGAGAAGCGCCCGATCCTCAATCCGTCGCTGCTGCTTGGCGCGGTGGAGATGACGCCGCTCGAGGTTGTGCAAGTCTACACGGCGCTTGCAAACGGCGGCTTTCAGGCACGACTGCGCGCGGTGCGCGCGGTGCTCGACGAGCACGGTCAGCCGCTCAAGAGCTTCAAGGTGCAGGTCGAGACCGCGGCGCCGCCGTCCGCGGTCTACCAGCTCGACCGGATGCTCACCCTCGTGACCACACGCGGCACCGGCCGCGGCGCATCCGCACGCCTGCCGGCGGGAATGGTCGTCGCCGGCAAGACCGGCACCTCCTCCGACACACGCGACAGTTGGTTCGCCGGATTCACCGGGAGCTACCTTGCGGTCGTGTGGGTCGGCTACGACGACAACCGAGTCACCGGGCTCACCGGCGCCGCCGGCGCATTGCCGATATGGACCGACACCATCGCGAGCTTGAAATCCGCGTCATTCCAGCCCGTGCCGCTGGAACTCATCGAGGATCGCTGGATCGGATTTGGGGACGGATTGGAGACGACGCCTGCCTGTAGCGCGGACGCCGTCGTCATCGCGGTGCCGAAGGGCACCGTGCTGCCGGCAAAGCCCGGGTGTGGCCCCTCGCCATCCGCAACGCTGACTGACAAGATTGGAGCATGGGTCAAGAAGATCATTCACTGAGTGCACTCGCGGTCCTGATCGCTGCCGCGGTTCTCCTCGGCGCTTGCGCGGGGCGGCCTCTGACCGAGCCGCCGATACAGTCGGCGCCGCCGCTGCAGCCGGCGCCGCCGCCTGCGCCGCCGCCTGCGCCTCGACCCCCCGAACCGCCGCCACGCGAGATCCGTCTCTCGCCAGCCACCCGCTCGCTGGTGACACAGGCACAAACCCAGGCTGCGCACGGCGATCTGCCCGCCGCTTCCTCGACGCTCGATCGGGCGTTGCGCATCGAACCGAATAATCCCTTGTTATGGATCGAACTCGGTCGCCTGCGCCTCGCGGAGAGCGATGGGCACCAGGCGGAAGTCTGCGGCCGTAAGGCACTTGCGCTCGCGAGCGGCAATCGTGTCACGCAGGGACAGGCGGGCCAACTACTGGCCGACGCATTGCGCGCCCAGGGGCGCAACCAGGAGGCACGTGAGGTCGAGAGCCAATCGTTCATGCAGTAACCCTGTTACAGGTCCATTGGCGCAGGCCCCTCCTCAAAGCACGCCGGTTAGCGGCCGTTGATTAAATCGTCGAACAGAGCCGTCCTGCGCGCCGCGCTGCGCAAGGTTTGCGTGTCCTCCGGGTGCTCGAGCGCGGTCTCGATGCGGGTTGCGAGCGCTTTGGGCGCAAAGAAATCTACCGTCAGACCGTTGACCCCATCGCGCAGCACCTCGCGCACCGGCGCGGTTCGGCAACCCACCACGAGGCAGCCGCACGGCATCGCTTCGATGAACGACCAGGAGAGCACCAAGGGGTAAGTCAAGTAGACGTGAACCGAGGAGGCCTGCAGCAAGTGCAGGTATTCGTGATACTCGAGCGTGCCGACGAAATGCACGCGCGTGAGATCGATCTTGGCGCCGAGCTCCTGCAACATCATCTTTTTGAACGTGGAGCGCGGCGGCGTAGCTGGGATGGGCGATGTGCTGCAAGCGCAGACGGCGTACCAACAAGCAGTACTGGCACGCCTGCTGGCCGAGGCGGCACGCCAGAGGCGGGATTTGGCAGCGGCGCAGGCGCAGCGCTATGCGGCCGAGGCTAATATTACGGTCGCCAAGGCCGCTGGTCTGCCGTCCATCTCGATCGGCGCCAATTACCAATCGACGATCGCACCTACAGCCGCGACAAGCCGGATGAGGAATTCCGTCAGGACTATCGCCGAATCAGCATAATGGGACGCTTAGCTCGATCGGCGATTCATATAGGGTATCGATCCATGGCCGTCCGGACGATAGCCAAGGCTTATGCACGACCAGGGTTGACATGATTATAAATTGGATCAATTGCGCCGCGGGATTCGGCGTTGGCGCGCTGGTGGGCCTGACGGGAGTGGGCGGCGGATCTCTGATGGCGCCCATCATGATCCTGCTGTTCGGTGTTGCGCCGAGCACCGCGGTCGGCACCGATCTGTGGTTCGCGGCAACGACCAAGATCTTCGGCGCCTGGATTCATGGAAAAAGAGGGACCATCGATAAGCAAATTTTACGTCGTATGTTCTGCGGTAGTCTGCCCGCGGCGATATTGACCCTGATATGGCTCTACGTGAGCGGGACGGGTCAGAGTCATAACCACCTGATGTTCAAAACGTTGGGAGTCACGCTGATTCTGACCTCCATCGCCGCAGTATTCCGCAAGCGGTTTCATGCTTTTGGTGAACGCATGCGCGGCTCGAGGCCGATCGAGTTCAAGAAGTTGCAACCCGCGCTGACAGTGCTGGCGGGAGCCATATTGGGATTTCTCGTGACTTTTACTTCGATCGGCGCAGGCGCGCTTGGCGCGGTGATGCTCCTTTATCTTTACCCGTTGAGGTTGACCGCGAGTTCCTTAGTCGGCACCGATATCGTGCACGCGATCCCGTTGACCATTCTTGCCGGCACCGGGCATTTGCTGCTGGGTAACGTGAATTACGTGCTGCTCGTGAACCTATTGCTCGGATCGATTCCCGGGATCGTGCTCGGCTCATTGGCTGCCGCGTATGCCCCCGAGAAAATCGTGCGATCGGCGATTTCGCTCATGATCGCCGTGGTCGGCTTGAAAATGGTTTTGGCCTGACAATGCCGGTTGCCAGAATAGCGGGCAATTTTTGAACGGGCGCTACTCATCTCAGCGCAGAATTCCATTTTTCAACCAGCACCAGCCGAACTGGGTTGGTCTAGGCGTGGATGGACGGTTTGGACTACGGGGTGAATTTCACTCACCGCGATGCCGCTGTTCAAGAAAGCGCGGTGAAGCAGTTGCAAAGGCGCTCAAGTTTCCCAGCGAGTACAATTCGGTCAATGATGAGTAACGATTGAAGGGGATGCCATGCTCGACAAACTTAAATCCGTACCCGCTCGTCCGCAGGACGGCGCAACTGAAACCTTCTCGCTGCAACGACGCAATCCCTCAGGCGGCACCGAGCGCCTGAACTACTGGGGTTTCAACAATGAAACGGATCCCCTGACCGACGTGCTGCTGGCGTCACCAGATCACTTGCGCCACATGGCGACCAGCTCGCTGTCGCGAAAGCACTTGCGCGAAAGTCCGGCCGATATCCGCGTGGCGCAGGCGCAGCACCGAGAATTGACCGCGGCCTACGAGCATTTCGGCGTGCGCGTCCACACGCCGCGCCTTGAGCCTGAATTGCCGATGCAGGTGTACACCCGCGATTCGAGCGCCATGACGCCGCTCGGCGCCATAATCACCGCGATGGCCAATTGGTGGCGGCGGGGCGAGAATTACGCCGCCATACGCAACTACCAGCGCTTGGGCATTCCGATCTACGACATGGTGACGGCCGGCGCGTTCGAGGGCGGCGATTTCAACGTCATCGAAGACAATTGCGTCTTGATCGGCTGCGGCGGCGGCCGAACACAAGAAGAGGCCGCGCGCCAAGTCGAGGGCTGGTTCAAGCGCGAAGGGTGGGAGACGCGCCTTGCGTTCTTCGATGAATATTACGTACACATCGATCTCATGGTGGTGCCGGTTGCTAGGAAGCTCACCGCGGTTTGCCTCGATTGCACCGAACATGCGCTCATCGATTGGTTGAGGTCTAAAGGGCACGAGATCATCGATGTGCCGTTTGAGGATACGATGAATTTGGGATGCAACTTCATGTCGCTGGGGCGTGATCGGGTCATCGCACCGAAATCGAGCCGCGTCCTGATCGGCGAGCTGCATGCGCGCGGATTCGAGGTGGCGGAAATCGACATGAGCGAGATCTCCAAGACCGGCGGCGGCATTCATTGCATGGCGCAGGCGTTGCGGCGCGAGGCGTCCCCCTCGGCGAGTGCCGTCCGATGAGTGCAGGCCGCGGGGCGTGCTGAACGGGAATCCTTTGCGCGTCAACGGCGAGCGGCTGTGGTCGCGGCTGATGGCGCTGGCGAAGATCGGTGCCACCGCCCAGGGCGGCTGCAATCGGCAAGCATTGACCGACGCGGATTGGGAGGGCCGCGCACTGCTGTCGCGCTGGGCGCATGCGGCAGGATGTCCGGTGCGCGTCGACTCGGTGGGGAACCTGTTCGTGCGCAGATCCGGCCGCGAAGACACCTTGCCCGTGGTCATGACCGGCAGCCACCTCGACACGCAGCCGACTGGCGGCAAATTCGACGGGGTGTATGGCGTGATGGCCGGACTCGAAGTCATTGACTCGCTCAACGATCTTAAGGTCACGACCAAGCACCCCATCGAGGTTGTGGTCTGGTGCAACGAAGAAGGCTGCCGCTTCCCACAGCCCATGATGGGTTCGGCGGTCTGGGCGGGACGCACGCCGCTCGAGTCGGCATATGCGCTTACCGACGCTGCGGGCAAGAGCGTGCGCCAGGAGCTCGAGCGACTGGGCGCGCCCACCGGGCCACCGGTGCGGCGTCAGCCGGTCAAAGCGGCGCTGGAAGCCCACATCGAGCAGGGTCCGGTGCTCGAACAGCGCGGCAAGACCATCGGCGTGGTCACCGGCGTGCAGCACATGAGCCGACACGAGGTAATCGTCGAGGGACAAGAAGCGCACGCCGGACCCACGCCCATGGAGGTGCGGCGCGACCCGATTCGCGTGTTGGCGGAGCTCCTGCCGGCGTTCTACTCGGCGGCACAGAAGCGCGCCCCGGACGCCCGTCTCACCGTCGGCGTCATCGAAACCTCGCCCGGTTCGCCCAACACCGTCCCGGGCCGCTTGCGTTTTATCGTCGACCTGCGACATCCGGTGGTGGCGCATTATCGGTCGTTGCGCGAGGAGATCGATCGATTGGTCGCAGAGTCCTTGCGGCGTCAGGGGCTCAAGGGGTCGATTCATTGTGTCTGGGAAGCACCCGGAGTCGAGTTCGACTCTAAGTGCATCGCCGCCGTGCGGCAAGCGGCGGCGGCGTTGCAGCTAAACGCCATGGATTTAGTCAGCGGCGCCGGCCACGATTCGGTCAACGTGGCCGCGGTGGCCCCGACCGCGATGATCTTTGTCCCCTGTGCCGGGGGCTTAAGCCACAACGAAGCAGAGCGCGCGCTGCCGTCCGACTTGGCGGCCGGTGCGAACGTATTGCTGCATGCGATGATGTCGCTCTCGGGCGCGGGTGCCTAACGGTCTTCAAGCCGAAATCGACAGAGCGGCGTTCAGTTGCTGTCGCGCTAAAAGATTCTGACAATATGTATGTTTAGGTGTCGAGATTAAAATCCCGCCCGCCCGCGGCGGGACCGGAGTGAACAGACCATGCGTCTCACCTTGTGGACCGATTATGCATTGCGCACGCTGATTTATGTCGGCGCTAAGGATGGACGACTGTCGACGATCGCGGAGATCGCCGAGAGTTTCGATATCTCAAAAACTCATCTGATGAAGGTCGTCAACAAGCTCGCACAGCAGGGGTACCTCGAATCGGTCCGCGGCAAGGGCGGCGGCATCAGGTTGGGCCGTCCGCCCGCGCGGATCGTCGTTGGGGCGGTCGTGCGCGAGACGGAAGACGACCTAGCCGTGATCGGATGCCTCGCAGGCGCCGGGTTTTGTCGAATCGAGGGATGCTGCGTCCTGCGCGGCGCGCTGGGCAAGGCGACGTCTGCGTTTTTGGAGACCCTCGATGGTTACACGTTGGCCGATCTATTGGTGCCGCGTGAGAGACTGGCCAGCCGTTTGGGAATCGCTTCCGAGGTGGTATAGCGCTTCAGCTGCATGTAGCCTGGTATCGTTATCCACCGCAGGCGATGCACGCAATGACCCCTACAGCCGCGAGCGATGCAGAGCGCCCGTTGAAGGATCCGGTGTGCGGCATGACGGTGACCGAGAGGTCACCGCACTATTGGCAGCACCGGGGAGCGATGATCTATTTTTGCTGTGCCGGTTGCATGGACAAGTTTGCGGCTGATCCTTCGAAGTATTCGACTTCGCCGGTTACACAACTAATCGCGCCCCTGCAGGAGCCGACCGGTTCGCCCGCGGAAGGTACGATCTATACCTGTCCGATGCATCTCGAGGTTCGACAGGCGCATTCGGGGATCTGCCCGAAATGCGGCATGATGCTGGAGCCTGAACTTCCCAGCCTCGAGGAGGGCGAGAATCCGGAGCTTAGGGATTTTCGTCGTCGTTTTGTTTGGACCTTGCCTCTGACCGTGGTCGTGACCGTATTGGCGATGGCGGGTCCGCGCCTGCATGAGTTCGACATGGCCACTCAAAGCTGGATTGAACTCATACTGAGTCTCCCAGTGATGCTGTGGGCGGGACTGCCGTTCTTCAAGCGGGGATTGCAGTCGGTGCTGCATCGGAGCCCGAATATGTGGACGCTCATCGGGCTCGGGACCTCGGCCGCGTTCCTCTACAGCATCGTTGCCACGGTGGCTCCCGGGGTATTTCCAGAGTCCGTGATGACCATGGGCCGGGTGCCGGTTTATTTCGAGGCGGGCGCCGTGATCATCTCGCTGACCTTGCTCGGTCAGACCCTGGAATTGAAAGCGCGTTCGCAAACGTCCGCGGCGATTAAATCCCTGCTGGGACTCGCACCTAAAACCGCGCGCCGCATCAACGCCGACGGCACGGAAGCCGACGTACCCATTAATAGCGTTCATGTGGGCGACCAGCTACGTATTCGGCCGGGCGAGAAAATCCCCGTCGATGGCGTCGTCATCGAGGGCGCGAGCGCCGTGAATGAATCCATGCTGACGGGCGAACCGCTGCCGGTCACGAAGCGCGCCGGCGACCCCTTGATCGGCGCGACGCTCAACACCAGCGGGGCGCTGGTCATGCGATCGCTGCGCGTCGGCTCGCAGACGGTGCTCGCCGGCATCGTCACGATGGTGATGCAGGCCCAGCGTTCGCGGGCGCCGATGCAAAGCATGGCGGATCGTGTTGCCGGCTATTTCGTCGTTGTGGTCGTGAGTGCCGCGGTGCTGACCTTGATCCTTTGGGGACTCTTTGGACCCAATCCGAGCTGGGTCTACGGACTCATCAACGCCGTGTCGGTGCTGATCATCGCCTGCCCGTGCGCGCTCGGCCTCGCCACGCCGATGTCGATCATGGTTGCCACCGGCAAGGCGGCAACGCAGGGCGTGTTATTTCGCGATGCCGCGGCGATCGAGAATTTGGGCAAAGTGGATACGCTCATCGTCGATAAGACCGGAACTCTCACGGAAGGCAAGCCGCGGTTCGACCGCAGCATAGCGACCGCCGGAAACAAGGAATCCGATGTTCTGCGTTTGGCGGCGAGTCTTGACCAAGGCAGCGAGCATCCCCTGGCGGCGGCCATCGTCGCGGCAGCGAGAGAGCGAGACCTCGTACTTGCCAAGGCCGATCGCTTCGAGGCCATTGCCGGCAACGGCGTCCGCGGCAGGGTCGATGGCAAACTGTTGGTGCTCGGCAACGCTGCATTGATGAGCCAGACCCATGTGCTGGTGGAGAGTCTCAAAACCCAAGCCGAAACGCTGCGCGCGGCGGGCGCCAGCGTGATGTACCTCGCCATCAATGGGCGGATGGCGGGGTTGGTGGCCGTGTCCGACCCCGTCAAGGTCGGTACGATCGAAGCGCTATACGCCTTGAAGGCGTCCGGATTGCGCGTGATCATGGCCACCGGCGATGGCCTGACCACCGCCAAGGCGGTTGCCGCTAAGCTTGGAATCGACGAAGTGTACGGTGAGATCAAACCCGCCGATAAGCTCGCACTTGTCGAAAAATTACAGCGTGAGGGTCGCATCGTCGCGATGGCCGGCGATGGCATCAACGATGCCCCCGCTCTCGCCAAGGCCGACGTGGGTGTGGCGATGGGCACCGGAACCGACGTTGCCATGAACAGCGCTCAGGTGACTCTCGTGAAGGGAGACCTGCGTGGCATCGCGCAGGCGAGGGTAATTTCAAACGATACCATCGCCAACATGAGACAGAACCTCGCCTTCGCCTTCCTCTACAACGCGCTCGGCGTACCATTGGCCGCCGGGGTGCTGTACCCGGTGACCGGCTGGTTGTTGTCGCCGATGATCGCCGCGCTCGCCATGAGTTTGAGTTCGCTATCCGTTGTCTCCAACGCGCTGCGGCTGCGTAAGTCGTAACGCGCATGGACCAACTTACCTCCAACACCTGTTGATTGAAGGGGACAAGTACGACGACATGCACCAAAGAGAAATAAGCTTTTACTCGCGGCGTACGTTGTCCATGGCTGTCTGGAGTGGGGCTATCGCCCCCTGCGGCAGCTTGGTCGTGTGGCGGAATCAACCGGGAGGCGTTTGGGTAAAGAGTTGTCGCTGTTAACGGTCGCGGAATTTGCGAGCCCCGGCTATTTGCCACGAGAACCCCTCATCGCGCGGGGGTTCAGGGTAAATAGCTCCCATCGCGGCGGCGTCAATGCTTCGAATGTTTTTTCTCGTCGTTATCCGCGCCAATCGCCAGCTTGTCCGCGCCCTCGGCGCCGTGCTTTTCAAGGTCCGCTAGCAATCCCTCGTCCGACAGGTCGAGCGGGTGCGAGTTTTCCCAGTCTTGGTGCGTCGTCTTTATCAGACGCTTGATCACGTGGCCGGCGTCGGTCTGGACGGCGAGCTCGCGTCGCGAATCGAAGCTGCCCGGGGCGAGATTGATCGATCCCACGACCGCGCGCTCCTCATCCGCGAGCAGCATCTTGCCGTGCAGCTTCAAGTGTTTCAGCTTGTGAACCTTGGCCCCGACATCGTGCATGATGCGCAGGCCGCCGACCGCTTCGACCAGCTTCTCCTTCTTCAGTTTGTGCGGCGGCCGCGCCATGATATGAACCTTGACACCCCGGTTCGCCGCCTGCACCAGCCGCTCGATGATCACGGTGTCCTGATAGCGCTCGTTCTGCAGCCAGAGCGTCTTCTTGGCCGAGTCGATGAAGGCGGCGATGCGCTCGCGGCCGTTGTTCGGGCACCAGATGAGGGGCGATTTGGGGTCGGGCTCGAATTTCTTCTGGTGCCAGTCGGCCTCGAAGCACTTCACCATCTCGTCGACTTCGATCTCGTGGGTGGTCACGACCGCATAGTCGCGCGTCTCGGTGAGGTCGCGCGTCTCCCAGTTGAGCGACTCGACGAATCCGGTCGCTTCATCGATCACCATGGATTTCTGGTGGGTGAGGGCGAATTTCGGGCTGCTGTCGCGGACCTCGATTCCGGCGTCCTCGAGCGTCTTGCGCGATGCTTCGTTCTCGTCTTCTCCGCTGCGGCGGGCCGGATTCAACATCACACGCACGTGCACGCCGCGGCGCTTCGCCGCAATCACCACGTTGAGCAGTGTCGGGTCGGTGAACAGGAACATCCGGATGTTGAGCTTGTGCGCCGCGCCGTCGATCGCGTCGATGATGGGTTTGGCGGTGTCATCCGGCAGGACGATCAGTGTATGCGACATGGCTTGAATTTCCTCGGCGATGAATTGGGTTTCGACGTGCGGACGGGCGATACGTGACGCTCACGTGGCGCCGGCCGGCGCCGGCGATGTGTCGTACTGAATACGGTGCAGTTCGGCGTAGACGCCGCCGCGCGCGATCAGCTCATCGTTGGTGCCTTCCTCGGCCACGACGCCGTCCTTGATCACGATGATCTTGTCGGCGTCGCGGAGCGTGCTCAAGCGGTGCGCGATCATGATGACGGTGCGGCCCTTCATGAGGCGCTCGAGACCCTCGATCACCAGGCGTTCGGACTCGGTATCGAGCGCCGCCGTCGGTTCGTCGAGGATCATGATCGGGCTGTTGCGGATCACCGCGCGGGCGATGCCGATGCGCTGGCGCTGGCCGCCCGAAAGCGTGTCGCCGCGCTCGCCCACCACCGTATCGTAGCCGTGCGGCATGCGGCTGATGAATTCATCGGCATTGGCGAGCTTGGCCGCGGCGATGATTTCCTCATCGGTCGCGCCGGGGCGCCCATAGGCGATGTTTTCGCGAATCGTGCCGCGGAACAGCACCGTCTCCTGCAGCACGAACCCGACCTGCGAGCGCAGCGCCGCCAGCTTGAACGTGTTGACGTTTGCGCCGTCGATCAGGACGCGCCCGGCCTTCGGGTCGTAGAAGCGGGGAATCAGGCTCAATACCGTCGACTTGCCGGAACCGGTGGGGCCGACGACGCCCACGACTTGGCCCGGCGCGATCGTGAATGACACATCTTTGAGCACCGGAGCGTCATCCGTGTAGCCGAACGCCACGTGCTCGAGAGCAATCGCGCCCTTGACCTGGCCGGGATCGATGGCATCGGTGCGCTCCGGCACGATGTCATCGGCGGACAGTATCGTCTGGATGCGCTCGAGCGCCACCGTCGTCTGGGCGATCACGCTGGTCATGCTGGCGAGGTCCTTCACCGGCTTGAAGAACTTGGACAAGTAAGCCAAGTACACCGTCAGGGCGCCGGCGGTCATGGTCCCGGCAACGATCAGCGAGGTTCCCTTCCACAGCACGATACCGGTGCAGAGTGCGACCACGATACTGACCACAGGCGATAACAGGGATTTGACTTGGCGCGCCTTGAGCGCCGCCTCGACCGTGGCATGGCTCGCCGCCTCAATGTGCGCCACCTCGAGATCCTGCCGCCCGAATGCCTGGATTTCGCGCACCGAACCCAGACCCTCCTGGACCACCGCGAGCACGTCGCTTTGGCGCACGCGGACGATTTTGGTCACCTCCTTCACCGCCTTCTTGAAGCGCATGACGAACAGCAACAGGAACGGCGTGACGCCGATGGCGATCAGCGTGAAGTCCCAGTCGAGCCAGAACATCAGTCCCAGCATGAAGACGATGGTCAGGAGGTCGACCACGATGCCGAGCGTCGAGGAGGAAGCGAAACTTTGCACGGTGGACACATCGCCGGTGATGGTGGACATTAGAGTTCCGGTCTTGGTGTTGTCGTAAAAACGCAGCGACAGCCGGTGCAGGTGCTCGTACATGCGGATGCGCAGGTCATTCGCCACCCATTGCCCGATGCTGGTGGTGTAGTAGTTGTCGATGTAGGAAGAAATCGCCGCGATGACGGCGATCGCAAGCGTCCCGATCCCCGCGAATACTGCGACCCCGATCGTGCTGCGTTCGATGCCATGGCTATGGGCCCAGGCCAGCCAGTCGGGCAGCTTGTGATGCTGGAGCGCATCGTCCAGAACGAGCTTGAGCGGCCACGGCGCCGCGAGGCTCATGGCGATCTCCACGATCATCGCGGCGAATACGATGATGAGCCAGCCCCGGTAGGGCCGAAGGAGGTCGAGCACCAGGCCCGTTAATTGCTTGTCCAGCTTGGGTGCGTCGTGCGCCATTACATTATGTTGCCGGCGGAAACCGGTTTTCCGAAGGCGCCGGTTGGCGCCTGGCCGGATAGGTGTGCAGAGGTGAACGAATGGTCACGTTGTACCCTGAAATCCTTTACAGAATGTCCGGCGTTATCAAGTATTCCGACTGACCCCGAACGTATGGAGGATCGGGTGACCGGTCGAGCGTTGAGGCCGGCGCATTTTACCGGCAAACGCCTCAGATATGACCACTGCCGCGCTCAATCGAAAACGACGCGCGGAAAGTAGAAGGAGACCGTCCAGTTAGGCAGATCGACGATTTCACTGATGCGAAGATCGCCGCACACGCTGCAAAACAGGTACGCGTCGATCGCGGTCATGCCGTGCTCGCGGCCGAGCAGGTCAATCATCGAGCGAACCGCCGCGCGTGCGGCCAGCATCAGGTCCGGCCCGATCCCCGTCGTGACGTCGTAGCCCTTGGCGTCGAGATGGCGGGTGACGGGCCCGGGAGTCCTGAACCGCGGATAGGCCAACGATTGCCCTTTGAGCAGATCGAATTGGAGCGCCACGCGCATCGGACTTTCGATGGCGGTGCCGCACACCTCGCCGTCACCTTGTGCCGCATGGGTGTCGCCGACTGAAAAGAGCGCGCCCGCGACCTCGACCGGCAGAAACAACTCGCTGCCCTGCGCCAGGTCGCGGATATCCATATTGCCGCCGACTCGGCGCGGCGGGACCACGCTGTGCAAACCGGGCTCGGCCGGCGCCAAGCCGATCGTTCCGGTAAACGGCTTCAACGGCACTTTGCCCCAGCGGCCGAACAATGCGGGCGCGAGGGTCTTCGCCTCGTACTGCCACAGATGCAGCGCGGGCTCCTGGAAGTCCTCGGCCAACAGCCCAAAGCCCGGAATATTCGCGGTCCAGCCCCAACCCGAGGGCGCAAACGACAGCAGGGTGACTTTAAGAACGTCGCCGGGGGCAGCGCCGTCGATGAACACGGGTCCCGTCACCGGATTGACCTTATCGAAGTCCAGACGGTCGACATCGTCTACCGTCGACGTCGCGTTGAGCTGGCCCCCGGATGCGTCGGCCACCTCGAATTCCAGCGTCTGCCCGGGCGCGATGTGCGCCACGGGGGCGAGACTGTTATCCCAGCCGTAGTGATGTCGATGAATCGTATGTCGGTGCGTCATTGGCCCCTCTAGCATCCGGTCGCCCTCGCGCAAGCCACATTGTACGGAATCTCATCCGCGTCGAGCGGATCTTGCGGTAAGCGCTCATGGGATAAGCTAAGGTGCGATCGACCGGTCATGAACCCAAGCCTGGACCAGCAACCCATGTCGCTACAAGAATTCGGCTATCAGGAGCAATTGCGCCGGGTGCTCACCACCAAGGACCTCGTAATCTACGGGATGATTTTCATGGTGCCAATCGCTCCCTATTCGGTGTATGGGTTCGTTTGGAACGACGCCAAAGGCATGGTCCCGCTCGCGTACTTGTTGGGTCTTTTCGGAATGTTCTTTACCGCGCTGAGCTACGCGGCCATGTCGCGCGCATTTCCGCTGGCCGGGTCGGTTTACACCTATGCGCAGCGCGGACTGCACCAGACCGCGGGCTTTTTCTCCGGTTGGCTGATTCTTCTGGATTACATCCTGGTGCCGTCGCTCCTCTATTTGTTCAGCGCGGTGGCGCTGCGACCGATCCTGCCCGCCGTTCCTGCGTGGATATGGCTCTTTGGATTCATCTCGTTCAATGCAGTCGCGAATTTGATCGGCATACAATTCACGGCACGCGTCAATCGCTACATGCTCGCCATGGAGCTCGTGACCTTGGGGCTGTTTCTGGCGCTCGGCATGATCGCGCTATACGGCGGCGCGGGCGCCGGCCGGTTGACGCTGAAGCCGATCTACGACCCGTCGGTGTTTTCGTTCGCCACGGTGGCGGGCGCCACCTCGATTGCGGTGCTGTCGTTTCTTGGCTTTGACGGCATTTCGACGCTGTCGGAGGAAAACAGCGGCCATGAAAATGCCATCGGTCGGGCGACCCTCCTAGCGCTCGTGCTCGTGGGTGCGCTATTCATGCTGCAAACCTGGGTCGCGAGCGATCTGGCTCGGGGCATCCACTTCGCTTCCGCCGATACCGCATTTTATGAGGTAGCAGAGCGTGCCGGCGGACCTTGGCTGCGGCTCGTCACCATCGTGGCGGTGGTGCTCGCATCCGCGATCGCCAATGCCATGGCCGCTCAGGCGGCCGTGGCACGGATTCTTTTTGCCATGGCCCGCGACGGCAAACTGCCGGCGGTGCTCGCGAATGTGCACCCGCGCTTCAAGACGCCGTATGTGAGCACTCTCGCGGTCGCGGGCGTGTCGATTCTGGTCGGATTGCTCTTTTCGGCCCGCGTCGATGACCTGACGCGGATCGTCAATTTTGGCGCGCTGAGCGGTTTCGTGCTGCTGCATCTGTCGGTGATCAATCACTACTTTCTTAGGCGGCGCAGCGGCGATTGGATGCGGCATCTCGTGTTTCCGCTCACCGGTCTGGCGATCATTCTCTACGTGCTGTATGAAATGGACCGTGCGGCGAAGGTGCTTGGCGGGTGCTGGATCGCGATCGGTATCCTCTATTTTCTCATTTTGTCGCATCGGGCGAAGCGGATGGTTGCGCCCGATGTGGCGCCGATCCGCGACGAGTAGCGATATTCCGAGGCTGGCCTGATCTTTCGGAGGTGCGTGTGATTTATGTGCTTGGCGACAAGAAGATTCAAACGGCCGGTGATGACTATTATGTGGCGCCCGGCGCCAGCGTGATCGGCAGCGTGCGGTTCGGCCGGGGCGCGAGTGTTTGGTTCAACTGCGTGCTCCGCGGCGACAGCGATTGGATCATTCTCGGCAGCGGCACCAACATTCAGGATGGCACCGTCATCCACACCGACGAAGGCGAACCGGTGACGCTGGGCTCGAACGTGTCGGTCGGTCACCAGGCGCTTTTGCATGGCTGCACTGTGGGCAATTCCACTCTCATCGCGAACGGTGCGAGGGTTCTCGATCGCGTCAGCATAGGGAAACACTGCCTCATCGCCGCCGGTGCGTTGGTACCGCCGGGGAAGATCATCCCGGACGGATCGGTGGTCATGGGCATGCCGGGGAAAATCGTTCGCGAAGTCAACGAACAGGACCTCGCCATGATCGACTTCATTGCGAAGCACTATGCGGAGCGCGGGCAATTGTATCGGCGCGAGCTCGCACTCGATCCGCGCAGCACCGAGATCTCGCTCAAGCCACCGGTGTGATCAGCTGCGAATCATTGTTGGTCGGCTTATTGACGCGTGTACTTACCGGCCAGGCCACCATGTGCTCATCGGGGTAGGGCTTCAACGCCGCCCACGCCTCCTCGGACGACCCGGCCAGCCAGGCATCGCGAGCGTCCTTGGCCAAAATGGCGGGCATGCGATGCTTGGTGTTGTGAATCTCTCCGACCACGCGATTGGCGGGCATGGTGATGTGCACGCAGGATTCGATGACGTCTCCTTGATCGGTTCTCGAGGAGTCCCATAGACCCGCAAATGCGAATAGGTCCTGATCGTTCAAATGGATGTAGTAGGGCACCTTGGTTTTACCGTCGGGCTGCAACTGCCATTCATAGAAACCTAGAGCAATGACGAGACAGCGTTGAGCGCGCTTCCACGGGCCGCGGTAGCTGGCGGCGGTTTGCACGGTCTCGATGCGGGCGTTGATGGTCGAGTATTTCGGCGCTATGCCGCGCGCAAAGAACGGGATCAATCCCCAGTGCAGCCGCGCTCCCAAGCGCCGGCCGTCCCGCATGCGCACCACCGGGACCTGCTGGGTCGGAGCGACGTTGAAGCTCGGCGGAAATTTCAACTCGCCGTGCACGAGGTTGAACTCGCGCTCGATCGAGGCTTCATCGGGTGATACGTATCTGCCGCACATGGGTAAAGCGGTGTAACGGGTATGGCATAACGAGCCCTATGCTAGCTGATCAGCTCTTGGTTCGCATGTGCGGCTGCCTCTTTGGCTTCTTCGGTCCAATCGGTCTCGATGTAGAAGGGTCCTGGCCGTTCGCGCAGCCGGTCGTACTTGCATAATTGGGGTTCCGCGCCGAGGGGCGTCGGGACACGCGCGCGAAACGCCCATCCGCCCCGTTCACTGTCGCTCGCGCGGACGTAGCTGTTGATCATGAGGCGCCGATCGATCGCGAGTCCAGTGGTCACCGTGCTGTCGAGATGATAGAAATTCTTGAGCTTGCCCTCTCGGAATCGCGCGTCCTGATGAAAGCGGTAGAACGTGTATTTGGCCCCCGGGGGCTTCCAATGGATCTGGTGTGAGATTTGCTTGATGTCGGGCCCCAACAACGGTCCGAGCACCTGAAAGTATTCCTCGCTGCGGCGCATGCGCTCCAGCAACGGCCTGATCCACGCCGTCCAATGCGCTTGCAGAACCACGCGCCGTTGAGCCTTGGGATGGTTGAGGATCTCGAACAGCAAGTTCTTATCCCGGTAGGTCGCGTGGTGCTTGAGTCCCTCCTGGTACATCTTGTCCACTTCGCCGGCGATCTGGGCCGTCTGCGCCGGCTGAAGAAAGCTGCGAAAGATGGCGTATCCTTCCGATTTCAGCGTCTCACTCACATTGGGCACGGACGGCTCCTTTGGATTGCGAGCAACTTCGACATAATTGCCGACTTTCATGATGGCGACGCAGGTTTGGTAGTCCCCGAATCGCCGGTCGCGGAATCGCCGGTCTTCGCATCGCCGGCGGCGGAACGGGCGGTCGCTTCCTCCGGCGTCTCGCGGTGATACGGCAGCCACGCGTAGATTTCCGGTGATGTTTGCGGATAGGTGAGGAACTCCTCGCGACTCTCGACCACTTGGTCGAGCTTGCGGCGGTACAGTCTCCAAATGGCGAAGCCCGTGAACGCCAACGTGAGCGCGAACACGTAGACGAAGAACGCGCGCGGCGCAATGAGTTGGATCGCGTAGGTACCGGTGGTCGGGCCAATCGCGGCGCCAAGAGCCCAGACGAACAGGAGCGTCGAGGACAGCGCCACGTAGTCGGCGGAGACGGCTCGATCGTTCGCATGCGCGACGCCCACGGCGTACAGACTTTCGGCGAGCCCGCCGAATATCGCGAATAGGCCGGCGAATATCAGGAAGGGCGTCTGGCGGTCGACCGTTGCCAGCACGGCGGCGACGGCGAGAACCCCCGCTCCCAAGCCGATCAAGGCATACAGCCGATCGATCTTGTCCGAAAAATAGCCGATCGGCCATTGCAAGAACAGTCCGCCGAGCGATACGCAGGCCATCAACAGGACGATGTGCCGTTGGTCGAACCCGATGCGTTCACCGAACAAGGGTCCGACGGTGAAGAAGCCGGTGAGGATCAAGCCGTTCAGCAGGCAGGCCAACACGCTGGCCGGGGAGGTGCGCAGCGCCTTCAAGATATCGAGCCTGAGGCGTTGCGGAAGGACCGGTGCACGCACGTTGATCGCCACCATCGGGATGAGTGCGAGGGTAGTTGCAATGCCCGCGATGAATACGAGTTCAGGGCCCCTCACGTCGAGGTTTTGACCCAGCAGCTGCCCGGTACCGAAAAACAATCCGTACACCAGCACGTAAATAGTGAGGACCCGGCCGCGTTGCTCGTTCGGCACGAGTGCGTTCAGCCAACTCTCGACGATGATCGACAAGCCCGCCGCATTTAACCCGATCAGAAACCGCAGCACCGCCAGCGCCGGGACACCTTGAGCGAAATAAAGGCTCAAGATCGCTACGGCTTTTATGCCGGCGAATGTGGCGTAGGCGCGTTCGAGGCCCACCGGTGCGATAATTTTGTGCGCGTACAGGCAACCGACCAAAAAACCCAACGCTTCCGCCGTCGCTATCAATCCGATGACGCCGGGCGAGAACCCCATTGCCGAAAACCGCAGCGGCAGCAGCGACCCCATGACACCGGCGCCGATCATGATCAGCGCCGTGCTGATGAGGGGCGGCGCCACGCGCCAAGGGATGGTGGTGTTGACCGCGGAGCCGGAGGCGGCGTGGCCAACTCTCATGACGCGCCCTCCGCGCTGTATCGCGCGAGCAGCCCGGTACGCACCGCATGGCGATAGACGCGTTCATAAAAATACGCCGCTAACAGCAATTCCAGCACCGCCACCGCCGTGCCCTGCAGCAGCAAGGCGCCGGGGAACGGCCGGCCTTCGAGCAGCGTTCGCATTCCCTCGAAGACATACGCGGGCGGCAATCCGCGCGCTACCGCTTGCATCCAGTGCGGCAGCGTCGACAGCGGATAAAAGACCGCGGCGAACGGCGACAACAGCGCCGGCAGGGGCCACAGCAGCCACTCGGAAGCCGGTCCGTGGCGCAGCACGATGGCGCTCCCGAATATCCCGAGCGTAATGCCGAACACGAACAGCACCACGAGGAACGCCACCAGCGGCAGCCCGAGTGAAAAGAATTGCAGATGAAACACGCTGGTCGCGAGCAGCAGCATGGTGAGGAGCCCTAGGCAGCTGGTCATCACGCTGGTGATGACCAGCCCCGCGATGTATTCGGAAATCGACAGGGGAGAGGAGAACAAGTTGAGAAAGTTGCGCGACCAAACATCCTCCAGAAACGCCGTGCTCACGCCCTGCATCATGCGCGTGCAGAAATCCCACAGCAGCACGCCGCCGAGGAGCGTCGGCACGAAGTCGTGGCCGCTGCCGCTCACGGTATTTAGATACCGAGTGATGAACCCCCACAACAAAATGTCGATCGCAACCCAGCTCACCATCGGAACGACTCGCACCGGACTGCCGCGCAGCAGATAGATTTGCCGCAACACGACGCCGGCGACGGGCCGAACATTCACGACTCGGCGCCCACGCTATGGCTTAAGGGCTCGCGCGCCACGCGGATGAACAAATCCTCCAGGCTCGTCGACCCATGCTCACCGGGAAGAGCCTTCGGGTTCCCCTCGAGCAGTATCTTGCCGTGTGACAGAAACAGCACCCGGTCGCACACCGCTTCGACTTCGTACATGTTGTGCGAGGTCCATAAAATGCCGCAGCGGTCGCGCAACGCCAGGTTCTTTATCCTCTCGCGAATGATCTGCGCCGCGGAAGGGTCCAACGAGGCGGTGGGCTCATCGAGCAGAAGCAATTGCGGCTTGTTGAGCAGGGCCTTTGCAAGCGCGGCGCGAGTTTGTTCGCCGGATGACAGCAACCCGCATTTGGTGTGACGCAAGCTCACGAGATCGAACTCCTCGAGCAGCGCCTCGACGCGGGCGCGCAGCCCCGGGATGGAGTAGAGCAGGCCGAAAAAACGCATGTTCTCGCTGACCGTCAGGTTGCCGGGGAGGGGCGCGTACACGGCGGCGAAATTGGCGCGCTTCAAGGCCAATGCGCGATTCTTCGCAATGTCGATCTCATCGATCGCCACCCGGCCGCCGGTGGGTTCGAGCACGCCCAAGATCATATTGATGGTGGTGGTCTTGCCCGCGCCGTTCGGTCCCAATAGACCGACGATTTCACCGCGCTTGACGGTGAAAGACACATCATCGACCGCCGTGATGTTTGCATATTGCTTGCGCAGATTCAGGACGCGCAGCGCCGGCGCATCGGCGGGCGAGTCGAAGTTTTTCATATCCGAATCAGCGGTCAATACAGGCATCGGCCGATTATGCATAGTTTTGTTGGAATCGGTGGAGCAACTAACTGGGCGTATCGGGCATTTAATTTCATTTAAGTTTTGCGCGACCTGTTTCAGACTGCCCCTGACGCGAACGATGCTGCCTGTGTCGCCGCGTACACCAACCGTCAAGGAGAAGATTCATGAACAGCTTTAACCTTATCGCCGTCGGTAATCTCGCCAAGAACCCTGAACTCGCCGTCAAGGGAGATACCACATATACCCGAATATGCCTGGTCGGCAACGATTACGCGGGCAAGGATGAACACGGAAACGCCCGCGAGGCGGCGACCAGCTTATGGTTCGTAGCGTTCGAAGGACTAGGGGAAGCGATTGCAAAGAACGCACGCAAAGGGGATCAATTGATTTTGCAGGCGCAGGTTCGCGCCAATAATTGGACCGACAAGGACGGAGAAAAGCAGTACGACTATTCCTTCGTCGTGCAAGGCTTCCGATTTGGGGCGCCCGGCAAGGCCAAGCGCGAGGAGCTGGCTCGGCGCGAAGACCGCGACATAGGAGCACTGGAAACCGAAATATAGCGATCCTCGATCATTGGTTTATCCGGAAAAGGAATTCCGCCATGTACCACCCCTGCGCGCAGCGCCTTCTTCTTAAGCACCTCGCGCTTCCGTCAATACTCTTCGCTGTAGCGCTGTGCGCGCCCGATCTGACCATGGCGCAGGGCCAGGCGTCTCCGTTTATGACAGGAGCGACTTCCCTGCAGACCAACATCCTCGCGTGGTTGACCCCCGTCGCCATCATTTTGGTCATGGTGTTGGGTGGAATGGCAATGGTGAACCGCGTGTCTTGGGGGTGGTGCATCGGCGCAATTCTCGGAATCGCCATCGCGTTTGGCGCACCGCAAATAGTCACGTGGGTTCGTGGAATGTTCGGCGTTTAGGGGCGCAGTGTGAGCGAATCGATCGTCGGACTCAACGTAGACCCACTGTTCGTCGGGGCCACACGACCACCGATGCGGTGGGGAGTGACGTACTCGGCGCTGCTTTTCAACGTGATGTTCACGCTGGAGGCCTTCTTGCTGACGAAGAATCTCCTGACACTGCTTTTGAGCGCGCCAATTCATGGCATTTGCGTGTTGTTGTGTGCCCGAGATGCGCGCTTCTTTGACCTTGTCTTGCTATGGGCACGCACCCGATTGCCCGCGCTGTTCGCAAACCTGCGCGTGTGGAAGGCGAGCAGCTACTCCCCGCTTGTGACCGACCTGCCCGGCCGCACCGGTCGGCGCCGTCTCGAACCCACCGGTCTGTCCATCGCGCATTTGGGTCGGGGCGAGCAGTGATTCGGGAGGTGAGCCTCAGCGGCGCTTTGAGGCGGGAACTTAGCGCCGCCGCGCGCATTCCCTACAGCGCCCATATGACACCCTTTGTCATTCGCACCGCATTCGGCGACTATTTACAGGCATTTCGTTTGGGAGGTGCCGGTTTTGAGGGCGCCGACGATGTGCAACTCAACAATTGGCACGGGCGGCGCAAGAGCGTTTGGTCAGTAGGAGGCTATATTATTGTAAAATGACGCTAGTGGATGTCCGGAAGCGGCTTCCAGGCGGGTAATCGGGCGCCGCCGTGGCCATCACTGGTCGAAAATTGCCGTTCCCAGCAATACGTGTTACGTTATTGGCAAATGAGTAAGACAGTCACCATTCGACTGACCAAAGATCTGGCGTCGTGGCTCGACCAAGCGTCAAAGCAATCAGGAATCCCAAAAGGACGCATCGTCCGAGAACAGCTTGAAGCAGCGCGAAGAAGCGGGAAGGCCCCTTCATTTATGAGACTCGCCGGCACGGTGCAGGGTGCACGAGATCTCTCGGCACGCAAGGGCTTCTCCCGTTCGTGAAGGGTATCGCCGACACAGGATTCTTGGTGGCGTTTGCGAACGCCAATGATAGACACCACAAATGGGCAACTCAGATTGCCGCTGGACTTACCGAACCGCTTCTAACATGCGAGGCTGTCCTCGCTGAGACAGCGTTCCACCTTGAGAGTGTCGCAGTAGCCCTGGCGATGATAAATGAGGGGTTAGTTGCGCTAGCGTTTGATTGCCGCGAGCACCTTACTCAGCTTGAACGCTTGGCCGATCGATATGCGGACCAAAAGCCGGATCTTGCCGACTTGTGCCTCGTGAGAATGAGCGAGTTGTTCCCGAAACATTCCGTCATCACGATCGATCGAACTGACTTCCGGATTTTTCGACGAAATAAGCGAGAGGCGATCCCCATTCTTTGTCCGCCAGAGGGTTGAATGGTGCCCATCCCATTCGCGACGTTCGTGACCCGAATCCGGATTTTGTGAGCGACAGATATCGGGGCGACCAAATCTTGAATGCTGAGCCAAGCAGTCAATTCGTCGGGTTTCGCTCGGGCGATGCAAAGGTCTGGGCGCGCACGCATGGGCATGTTTTGCCAGCTGCGGTTCTGGATGGCGAGCAGCTATAGCCACTCCTCCCGCTTTCACCTTCCGCAAATAGATTTCTTCGATGGTGTTTCTCCCTAAAGCACGCACTTAATCGGCTTCAGCTTCGACGGGGCGTCATTCACACTGCCTGCAAGCGTCGAGCAGCTCGCCGCTAAGCAGTGGTTGAGGGAGTATCCGTCATGCTTTCGTTGGGAAACGCTTCTGCCATCCGCCGCGAGATTACCGCTGCGCAGCGCATTCCCTATGCTGCTCACGTAGCGCCTTCCGTGATCAGCACCGTGTTCGGCGACTATATACAGGTCTTCCGTCTAGGAGGAGCGAGTTTCGAGACCAGCGACGACGAGGAACTGAACAACTGGCACGAACGACTCAACGTATTGTGGCGGAACATCGCAAGCCCCAATGTCGCTCTTTGGACTCACGTCATTCGCCGCCGGGCCAAGGTTTCTATCGCTGCGCGTGCCGAGTCAACGCAATCGCGCCGCGCAAACGGCTTTGCATGCCGCTTGTACGCGCGCTATGGACTCAAGGTCGGCCATGAGACGCTCATGCTCAACGAGTTGTATTTGTCGTTGCTGTATCGACCGATGACGGGTGTAGCGACGGGGTTTCTTTCGCGAGCGCTTGCCAAGGCGCAGCGCGATGGCCAGTGCGTCGAACTCGAGGACTCCCTCGATGCCTGTGAGAAGTTGTCGCAAACGGTAGCGGCCTCCTTGGCGCGCTATGAGCCAGAAAAGTTGGGGTCCTACCGACACGGCAATATCTGGTGCTCATCGTTGCTCGAGTATCTGGGATTGCTGATCAACGGTGAGCCGCAGCGTATGCCCTTGCCGCGCGGACCCTTAAGCCAGGCCCTGGCCAGCAGCCGGTTATATTTTGGCACCGAAGCCATTGAATATCGTTCGCCCAGCGAGACTCGCGTGGGAGCCATGCTCGGAATCAAGGAGTACCCGACGCCCACAGTCGTGGGTATGTATGACCGGTTGCTATCGGCCCCGCTTGCGTTCGTACTCACTCAATCCTTCACTTTCCTCAGCAAGGGCGCCGGACAGGCATTATTGCAGCGTCAATTCAATCGTATGGCCAACGCGGGTGACTTCGCGGTGTCGCAGGCCGCAGAGCTCAAAGATGCTCTCGATTCGTTGACCAGCAATGAATTTGTCATGGGCGAACACCATTTTTCGCTGCAGCTGATATCCGATGTTCCGGATTCGGGTAATCGCGAGGCGAGCGCTGTTCGGCTAAAAGCGCTCAATGATCAGGTTGCCCTGGCGCGCAGCTTGCTCGCCGACACCGGAATGCTGGTGGCGCGGGAGGATTTGGCGCTCGAGGCCGCGTTTTGGGCGCAATTACCGGGAAACTTTCCGTTCCGGCCGCGCAAGTCGCCAATCACCTCGCGCAATTTGGCGGCGATGGCGCCATTCCATAACTACCCGTTGGGTCGCGCGGACGGAAATCATTGGGGCGAGGCATTGACGGTTCTCGTGACCGGCGCCAGGTCGCCCTATTATTTTTCTCTGCATGCCAGCGACCCAGGCGACCCAGTGGGGGGAAGCCGCAAAGACACGGGTCATACGCTCATATGCGGTCCAACAGGTTCCGGCAAGACTGTCTTCATCGGTTTTCTAATCGCAATGCTTGCCCGGCAGGGCGTGACGCAGGTGGTCTTCGACAAGGATCGCGGTCTCGAGATTCTAGTGCGTGCCCTGAACGGAGAATATTTTCCGCTCAAGAACGGCGAACCCACCGGATTCAATCCGCTGCAGCTGCCGGCGACGCCGTTCAACGTCGAGTTTCTCAAGATTTGGCTCGGTGAACTGGCCGGTATGCCATCCCGAGGCGGCGGCCATCATGTGCCTACCGCACGTGAGCAGGCCGATCTCGAACAAGCGCTGCGTGGCACCTTGGCCCTCGAGGTGTCGGCGCGCAGGCTGTCGCGCCTGGTTGAATTTTTGGATCCGACCGATCCTGAGGGACTGTATGCACGCCTGGCGCCGTGGTGTGCAGGATCACGCGGCGACTACGCGTGGGCATTTGACAATCCCCTCGATACGCTCGTGGCGCGCATGACGGGCCGTTCGGTCATCGGATTCGACGTCACTGAATTTCTCGATCACCCGCTAACGCGACCGGCGATCACGCTGTATTTGTTTCATGTGGTTCGCCAACTTCTCGACGGCCGCAAACTGGTGTGTTGGATGGACGAGTTTTGGCGGCTTGTGGCGGATCCCGCCTTCGCGGGCTTCGCTAAGGACGGCCCAAAAACCTGGCGCAAGCTGAACGGCGTGATGTGCCTTGCGACTCAAAGCCCGAGCGATGTTTTGGAAAGCTCGATCAGCCGCACGTTGATCGAACAAACACCAACCAAGATCATATTCCCGAATGCTGAGGCGAATTCGCGCGAATACACCGAAGGCCTGGGGCTCACCGACCGAGAGTTCAGGCTCATCAAAGATCGCCTCGAGCCCGGATCGTGCATGTTCTTGGTGAAGCAAGCGCATCACAGCGTCGTATGCGGGCTGGACCTAAAGGGGTTCGACGCCGAACTCGCGGTGATCTCGGGTCGCGCGTCCCAACTTGCGAAGATGCAGGAAGTGATTGCGGCGGCAGGCACCGACCCGGCGAACTGGTTGCCGCTGTTTATGGCCGAAAATGGCGCAGTCGATTGGCGCCCGCATTCCAACGTACTCGAAACATAGGAGTGGCTCATGTCAACGCGTTTCAACCGGTGGTCTCTCGCGTGCTTGATTATCTCAATGGCTGCGGCATCGGCCGCTCAGGCGCAATTGGCGGTCATCGATGCGCCCGCGGTCGCTCAATTGGTAGAGGAAGTTCAGACTGTGCGTCAGCAATTGCAGGTTGCGCAGGCACAACTCTCACAGGCCAAGCAGGCTTTGCAGTCGATGACCGGAGATCGCGGCATGGAGCTGCTGCTCAGCGGCATCACGCGCAATTACCTGCCGACGAACTGGACTCAATTGGCGGCGGCTGCACAAACAAGCGGCGCCTTTGCGAACCTCGCATCCGACGTGAAAGGCGCGGTCAACTCCAATGCCGTGCTGTCGCCCACGCAACTGTCGAACCTTTCGGTCACCGATCAGCAACAGATCGTCGCGGTGCGTCAGGCGGCCGCTCTGCGTCAGGCGCTGGCCGAAGAGGCGCTCGTCAACGCGAGCGCTCGCTTTGCAAACCTCCAGAGCTTGATTGCGGCAATTTCTACGGCGGGCGATCAAAAGGCGATCCTGGATCTGCAGAGTCGGATCAGCGCAGAGCTCGGCATGTTGCAAAACGAGCAAACCAAACTGCAGATCTTGGCTCAGGCGACCCAGGCTCTGGACGCCACGAACGCGCAGAGGGAACGTGAGCGGGTAATCGCCGGTCAGGGCCAATTCGCGAGCCGCTTCCGGCCCACACCGTAGAGGTTGGGCTTCCATAGCAACGCAAGGGTAGTCGCATGGGATTCTTCGCCACATTCTGGAATTGGCTGAATGGACAATTAAGCACCTACATTGGAAGCAACACGGCGCGTCTGGCCGCTGCGTTGGAGCCCGCTGCGGTGACTCTGGGAACTCTTTACGTCATGGCATGGGGATATCTGCACCTCACGGGTCAGCTGGAAGAGCCTTTTGTCGCGGGGTTGAAGCGCATCATCATGTTGGCCGTCATTTTCGGCGTGGGATTGCATCTATGGATTTACAACTCGCTAATCGTCGATACCTTTTATAACGCGCCGGCGCAATTGGCGGCGGCGGTGGTCGGCGCCGGCGATCCGGTCAGCACCATTGATGCGATTTGGGAGAGCGGCGGAGCGGTCGCCGGCAATTTATTTGTCAAGGGAGGCATCTCGTTCGGCGGCGCCGGTTTCCTCATCGCAGGCGCCGTCGTGTGGTGCCTGATGGGAATGCTGTGCATCTATGCGATGTTCCTGATCTCACTTTCCAACATCGCCCTTGCCGTACTGTTGGCGCTGGGACCGCTTTTCGTTCCGTTCCTATTTTTTGATTCCACCAAGCGGTTCTTCTCAGCGTGGGTGGCTCAACTCGCGAACTACGGCCTCATCACCATTCTTACCATCATGGTGTCGGCCCTGTTGCTGCAGATTGTTCAGTCCTACGCCGTTCAGACGGCGGCACTGGGCGCCGCCATATTGACCGTCGATGCGTTGAACATGATGTTAATCGCGGTGCTGGTGTTTTTGATACTGCGCCAAGTCATGCCGATCGCCGCCGGCTTGGCGGGTGGATTGGCGCTGAACTCTTTCGGCCTTGTGAGTCGCGCGGTCAGTGGTGGGCTGCAGAAGGGAACTGCGGCATACCGGACGGCGGTGGCGTCGATGACTGCTCCCGGTACTGCAAAGCGTAGCGACTTTCCCGATAGATGACCTGAATCAGTACACCAAGGAAGGTGAATCATGCGAGTTTTCATTAGTTTGGCGCTTTTTCTGACCGCTTGCGCGTCGCATGACGTGCGCTGCGACGGTCGTTTACAGCCAATCAACCAGCCGGAACCTCGCGCTCAGCCGGCGCAGTCGCCGGCGCCGCCGCTACCGCCTCGGCCGCTGAAGACATCGGGAGGAAGCGTTCAGTGAATTCAGATTCAAAACTTCACCAGTATTGTCGCGAAGCCGAGTCTTGGGATGCGGATCGGGTCGGACAATTGCGGCGCAGCGCGCAGGTCGCCTGGCGGGTGGCATCCGCGGGATGGATCTGTGCGGTTGCCGCCGCGGTGTCGATCGCCGCCCTGATGCCCCTGAAGCGTGTGGAGCCGTTCGTCGTACGAGTGGACAACACTACCGGCGTCGTCGACGTGGTTCCGGTTTACGACGGCGGCACGACGCCGCAAGAGGCGGTGACACGATACTTCTTGACCCACTACCTCACCGTCTGCGAGCGATTCAATTTCGCGACGGCGGAGAGTGACTATGAAGAGTGCGGGGCGTTTCATTCCACGCAACGCAATCAAGTGTGGTACGCGCTATGGACGGCGACCAATCCCGACTCGCCCCTGAACGTGCATAAGGACGGCGGTTCGGTACGCGTGCAGGTCACATCGGTGAGCTTCTTCACGCGCGCGAGCGGCCTTTCGGATCTCGCGCAAGTCCGTTATCTGAAGGCCGCCCGCCAAGGGGCGGGTTCCGCGGAGACCTTCAGTCATTGGGTCGCGACAATTCAGTATGCCTATGCGCAACCGGCAAAAGATCCGAAAACGCGCCGCTGGAATCCGTTGGGTTTCAAGATTATCGACTTCAAATCGGAACCGGAAGTATTGCTCGAGCAGCCGACCGAAAAGGAGCGCCGCCATGATTCATAGAATACCGATACGCGTGACCTTGAGAATGGCATGTGTGTGCGCAATCGCATTGCAAGGCGTGCTGTATTCGCTGCAGGCGCGCGCGGAAATGGTTCCCCTGCGGGGGATTGTGGACAGCCGAATCCGAACCGCACCCTATGATAGCGAGCAGGTTTACCGGCTTCACGGGATCGTCGGCTACCAGGTCGATCTTGAATTCGAAGCGGGAGAGACTTTTGTCGGTCTGGGCGCCGGAGATATCGATGGGCTCGCTTACTTCGCCCAAGACAATCATTTATTTCTAAAACCAAAGGCGGCGAAGGTCTCAACCAATCTGACCGTGCTTACCAACCGCCGTCGCTATCAGATTCACTACACCGCCGTACCGCCGAGTTCGACTATGAAGGATCAAGACGTGATCTTCGCCCTTCGCTTCGTTTACGCGCCCGGAACCGCGCAAGCGCTTACCGATGCGGCGGGCAAGCGCATCGATTCGGCGCTCGAAGACGCGTCGGCAAAGCGGCCGCAGAACAGCGATTATTGGTTTTGTGGAAATGCGACGCTGAGACCGGTCGCGGCATCCGATGACGGTGTGCATACGCGATTGCGCTTTGCGGCGAATGCCGATCTGCCTGCAATCTTCGTGCGCAACGCGGACGATAGCGAGTCGCTACTCAATTTCAGCATGGAGGCGGGCGATGTCATCGTGCATCGGGTCGCGCGCCAGTTCATTCTGCGGCGCGGACAGCTGACCGGATGCATCGTCAATCGGGGATTCGTCGGTGGTGGCCTAAGGCTGGAATCCGGGACCGTCGCGCCGGATGTCGAGCGCACGGTCCCCGGAGTCGTGCCGTGAAATCAGAGGAACCTGTGCCGCATGAGGTTGTCGGGGAGCGCGGCGTCACCGCCGTCCATCGCTCGATTTCACTGCATTCGCGGCTCGGCAGCGTTCTGGCGATGACGCTCATGAGCGTGTTGGGACTGGGCTCTCTTACCTGGTACTACGCGAATACGATGACTCGGCAAAGCCGTGCACGGCAGAGCGCGCAAAGCGCATCGGCCAGCCGCGCTCAAGGGGAGATGGCGCTGCCGAGCTTGGGAAGGATCGATCCGCCGGTCGCCGCGCCTCTCGAGAGTACACTGCCGCCTGTTGCCCGGCCGGCCGATCCGATTCCGCTGGACAGCAAGCACATTGCCGCAGCTTCCTTTGGGCGGTCCGGCGAACGGCGCACCGCTCCCTCAAGAGCCCGGCCGAGATTGCCCTGGAGCGGCAATTATCGGGTGCGGTTTTCGGGTCTCAAAGCGCTTCCCCATCAACAAGTGCTGTTGCGACGGGAGCGCTACCGCCGGTTGGATCAGGGTCCCTGGTGGCGGCGTCACACGGCAGCGAGCCGGGCGAGCTGTCAGCCTTGCTGCGGCCCAGCGTCGCGGCGGCGGTGCGTGCGCAGGTGTTGCCCGCGCAGCGCCTGTTGCTGCCGAAGGGCGCCTTCATCGACTGCACCTTAGAGACGGCAATTGACTCCACATTGCCCGGAATGACGACTTGCGTCATGGCGACGGATGCCTTCGGCGCGGATGGTGATGTCGTGCTGTTGGAGCGCGGAACCAAGCTCATCGGAGAAACCCGAGGCCAGGTGCAGCAGGGCGCGGCGCGCATATTCGTGCTGTGGACCGAGGCGCGCACGCCGACCGGAGTGATCGTGCCGCTTGCATCGCCCGGCGCCGACGAATTGGGACGCGCCGGCCTTCCCGGGGCGGTCAATACTCACTTTTGGGAGCGATTCGGCGCCGCACTGCTCGTGTCCGTCGTCGACGGCGCCGTAACCGCAGCCGTGCAGTCATCACGCAATGGCAGTGGAACCGTGGTCATCGAGCCCAGCGCCTCGCAGGGGGTGTTGACCGAGATACTCAAGAGCACCGTTAATATTCCTCCGACGGTAGTCAAACAAAACGGTGACCGTATCCAGGTATTGGTTGCTCGTGATTTGGATTTCCGGTCGGTCTATGAGCTGCGATCCGTTGCGCCCGGCCGTTAGCCAATCTGCCGACTTGTCCGCGCTCGCGCTGACCATGCGCGCGCTTCAGCCCTTGCTGGCAAATTCAGACGTTACGGAACTGTGCATCAACCGCCCGCAAGAAGCCTTTGTCGAGACGCGCAGCGGATGGCATTGCGAACGCCTGCCATGGGCAGATTTCGAGTGGTGCAGCCGGTTCGCCAAATTGGTCGCCAACTCGACACAGCAGCGCGTCGATGCGACCTCGCCGCTGCTCTCGGCATCATTGCCGAGCGGTGAGCGCGTGCAAATCGTGCTGCCGCCGGCGACTACCGCCGGCAGCGTGGCCGTCGCCATTCGCCGGCCCGCGGATGAGGTTTGGAGCATCGAGGACCTGGCTCGCCGGGGCATTTTTAGGCATACCCGCCGCGCCAACCAGGCACCCGATGATACCGAAAGCGAATTATTGCGCCTCTTGTCGGTCGGCGACCATGCGGCATTCATGCGTCTCGCCGTACGAAGCCGAAAGAATATTCTGGTGTCCGGACCCACGGGCTCGGGCAAGACGACGTGGACAAAGGCGTTGATTCGGGAAATCCCGCGCGATGAGCGTCTGATCACAATCGAAGATGCGAAGGAATTGGTGCTCGATCGGCATCCAAATCACGTGCGCCTATTTTATTCCAAGGATGACCAGGGCGTCGCTCGGATTACGCCCAAACAGCTTCTGGACACTTGTTTGCGCATGAAGCCTGACCGGATACTGCTGGCCGAACTGCGTGCCGCTGAAGCGTTCGATTACCTGCGAAACGTCAATTCGGGGCATCCGGGATCCATTACGAGCGTGCACGCCGCGAGCGCCGAGCTGGCGTTCGAGCAGTTGGTGCTGCTGGTGAAGCAAAATCAAGGCGGCCGCGACCTGGCGCGGCGCGATATCAAGAGTCTGTTGTATTTGCTCATCGACGTAGTGATCCAATTCGGCTTCGAATCCCACGAGCGATTCATCAAGGAGATCTGGTACGACCCCGAGCGCAAGCGGCGAATCATCGATTCGCCGGGAGCGACCTGATGATGAGCGCCGTATTGACTGAAGGGTGGTCGGGCCTCGCCATCTCCTACGCTGCCGTGCAGGCACCGATGCTCGCGGGCTTGGCGCGCGGGCGCGCCGGGTGGCACAAGTTCTTGCTGTCCCCGGTCATAGCCGCGCCGCTTACCGCCGCGGTGGGAGTCGGCATGGCGATGGCAGCTCCTTTAATGGCCGGTATCGGGGTGGCGCAGCATGGTCTTATCCCATTTGCGCTTGCTGCCTCGTTCAGTACGGCAATTGGCTACGCCGGTGGTCGCGCAATGTCGCGTGATTTGCCCGCGGGCAAAGTCTATCAACGAGGCGCGATCGTCGCGGAGCATCCGCGGCCCGCCTCGGGGCATCGAAGGGGCGGCGAACGGACCGCAGAAATCACATTGGCCGGACGCCCCGTCGCGGCCCAAGACGAGACCAAACATTTCAAGTTGATCGGCACGACGGGAACCGGCAAAAGTACCGCGATCCAGGAGATTTTGAATGCCGCACTTGCGCGGGGCGATCGCGCCGTCATCGCGGATCCCGATGGCGGCTATTTGCGGCGCCTTTACGCGCACTCGCGAGGCGACGTGGTGCTCAATCCGTTCGACGAGCGCTCGGTGAAATGGGACTTGTTCTCGGAAATAAGAAACGCCTACGACGCGGACCAGCTGGCACGCTCGCTCATTCCGGATCACGAGGGTAGCGACCGCAGTTGGCGCGGCTACGCGCGCACCTTCTTTTCGTCAGTCACTCGACAGATGCACGAGGCTGGGCGAAACGGACATGGCGGAGCTGTATCGATTACTGGTGGCGGCAGATACGCAAGGAATTGCGGACTCTGGTGTGCGGCACCGCGGCTCAGCCGTTTCTGGACGAGCACAACAGCCGCATGTTCGATTCGATTCGCTCCGTGACCAGCTCCGCGGTCGGAGCGCTCGACTACATCGCGCAGCAAAAGTCGCGAGAGTTTTCAGTCCGCCAATGGGTGTCCGAGGAACACCCTGGGGTGCTGTTCATGCCCTACAAGGCAGGCCAGATCGCTGCATTGCGATCGACGATTTCGGCATGGATGCGCCTCGCGATCTTCGAGGCCATGGATCGAGACGAACACAGTGCCGAACATTCGTCGGACGACTCCAGGCGTCTATGGTTCGTCGTCGACGAGCTGGATGCGCTCGGGCAAATCGACGGTTTGAAGGACGCGCTCGCGCGGTTGCGAAAATTCGGCGGCCGATGCGTTCTCGGTTTTCAATCGATTGCGCAAGTCTCCAGCACGTACGGACAGGGGGATGCGCACACGATCGTCGAAAATTGCGGAAACACTCTAATCTTGCGCTGCTCCGCAAGCGAGGGCGGCGGCACGGCACGGTTCGCGTCGCAGCTCATCGGCGAACGTGAGGTGTTCGAACCACCGTGTCGAGAAGTCGGCGGCTGACCGACGTGGGGGGCTCGATATCGCACAGCGACCACTTCAATGTCGAGCCTGCGCTCTTGCCCGCGCAAATCGAGCAGCTGCCGGATCTAACGGGATACCTTAAGCGCGCATCGGATCCCCAATGGGAACGCGTGTACCTGGACGCCAAGCACGTATGGAATCCAAGGCACTCGACGCATGCGCAATCACAGGCACCGGCGCCGGGCATTTCCCGAACGAATCGCAGCAACGCGCAAATGCGCGAGGGCAGTACTCGTGAGTGATGGCGGCCGCGCGATGGATGAACCGTCGATGAAAATCGGCCTGTTGATGGAAAGCGCCCAGGCGCATCAAAAAATGGCTGAAACGCATCTGGAGAGGCTGCGTGCACATACGCAGGACCTCGACGAAATCGTGCGTGAGGAGATACGGCGAACCCTCATCGAGGAACTCCAGTCGCTCACAGCGGAAAGCAAGCGCGCGGTGCAGGCGCTAAGCAACATGAAGCGGGCCGCCAATATGCGAGGACTCCTCTGGAGCGCCGCAATTGCGGTTCTGTGCATCGCCATTCCCAGCGCTAGTTGCGCGCTGGGTGCTGCCGTCGGCCGGGGAAATTTCCAGCATTGAGGGCCGAACGAGACCAGCTCGCGGTGAGCGTCGCTCGACTTAAACAACAGGGGCGGCTTAGTCAATTGGCGATATTGCGGCGAGGCAGTTCGATTGTGCGTCCGAGTCGACCGCAGCGCCCCAACCTACGGCGAGAACGCCGATTATTACATCGTCAGAGGATATTGACGCGATGCAGTGGGCTCTAGCCCTTGATTCCATGCGCGACAGCGGGGCGATTGTGCTCGTGGCCGGGTTTGCGCTGGCACTTATCGCTTATATAGCAGGCCGTGGGCGCAATTCAACGGAAATTTACAAACGCGGCGTGCTATTGAGCGACGCAACCGGTTGGCAGCGACGCTACGCGAGGCTCAAGAAATCGCGCAATGGGGCATCGACTCTCGCGGGAATTCCCATTCCCATCGGCGACGAAACCAAGCATTTCAAACTCATCGGCACGTACCGGTACCGGAAAGTCCACAGCGATACGCGAATTGATGTCGAGCGCGCTGGCGCGCGGCGATCGGGCGATTTTCGCCGATCCCGACGGCGGGTACTGCCGGGGATTTTTCGACCGCTATCGCGGGGATATCGTCTTGAATCCATTTGAAAGGGGATCGCTGAAGTGGGACCTGTTTGCCGAGTTGAATAACCCGTATGACATAGAGCAAATCGCCAGTGGCTTGATCCCCTCCAGCAGTGACGCATCGGCAAGCGAATGGCGCTCCTACGCGCGCACCTTTGTCTGCGCTCTGGTACGCGGCTGCCTTGCCAGAAAGCGCCGTGATTGCGCTGAATTATGGCGGCTACTCGCGGTCGCTCCCAACGAGGAACTGCAGCCCCTTGTGGCCGGAACGCCCGCGCAGCCGTTTCTCGACCCGGAGAACGCGCGCATGTTCGGGTCGATCCGCTCGATAGCGGTATCGGCAATGGCGGCCTTCGAATACGTTCAGGCGCAGCGCGCAGCCCCCTTTTCGGTCCGCGCATGGGTACGATCGAAAACAATTCCCGGCCTATTGTTCATTCCCTACAAAGCCGGGCAGATAGCGGCACTCAAATCCATGATCGCAACATGGTTGCGCCTCGCCATATTCGAGGCAATGAGCGTCGATGAGAACCACGATCAGCGTCTATGGTTCGTCATCGACGAGCTGGATGCGTTAGGGGCCATTGACGGGCTTAAGGACGCGCTCGCTCGACTGCGCAAATTTGGCGGCCGATGCGTTCTCGGTTTTCAGTCAATTGCGCAAGTCTCCAGCACCTATGGACAGGGGGATGCGCACGCGATAGTCGAGAACTGCGGCAACACGCTCATTCTTCGATGCTCGAGCAGTGAAAACGGCGGTACGTCGGAGTTCGCTTCGCGGCTGATCGGCGAGCGCGAGATCGTGAGAAAGCAGATTTCCCGCAGCAGCGATCGCGAAGCGGCATTCTCGATGCGCGGTGCGCGCCGCTCGAGGAACACCAGCGAGCAACACGTGACGGAGACAGCCGTCATGGCCTCGCAGATCGAGCAGTTACCCGATCTCAGCGGCTACTTGAAATTGGCGTCATCGCGTGCCTGGCTAAAGGTCTCGATGAGCCCGGATCGAGAACGATCTAATCATCCGTTGCGGCCCTACGCGGAGTAGCTCGCATGTCCGATCTCAATGTCGGCAGCTCCGGCAACGTTCGTTCCGGCGGCTATTTCATCGTGCGGTCGATTGGCGAGTGCCGGCGCTGTCGGGTATCGACCCCGGTGATCGCATTGGCTCTTGCACCGGAGCACGAAACCCTGTCGATGGATGCTGATGACGAGCGGGAGGAGTCGATCCCGGACATCTGGCAGAGCGCCGCATGCAGTGCGCTTCTATTTTACGTCGAAGCACTGCCGGATTCGGTTCAGCGCCGCCTGGCGGAATTCTCGCCGGCCTACCGCTATGCGTACAGCGCGGAAACGCAGGGGTCTTACTGGGCAAATCACTGTATGAGCTGCGGTGCACTGCTGGAAGACCATGATCTTTTCTGCGAGCCGGACGGCGCCTTCCTGCCGATGAGCGGCGAAATCACCGCCGATCTGGAACTGATTTGGATAGAGGAACCGATTGAAGCGGCGGCGGGCGGGTATTCATGCGACCCCGCGTTCCTCACGGCCTCGGCCGAAACGTGATGCGCCATGGCCGTCTATTTCTTGAATCTCAAGACATTTGGCCGATCCGGCGGCAGTAGCGCGCCCAGTGCGGCTGCGTATCGTGCCGGGGAGCGCATCCGAGACGAACGCACCGGACGGACCTACGACCACTCGAACCGTCAAGATGTCATGCACAAAGAGATTGTGCTGCCAAGTCGATATGAAGACTCCGACATGGGTTGGGCAAGGGATCGAGCCAATCTTTGGAACGCCGCGGAAAAGCCGAGTCACGCAGGAACGCGAGGGTTGCGCGCGAATATCTGGTGGCGTTGCCCGTTGAACTATCGCCGGAGCAGCGCCTTGGATTGGTTCGCGAATTCTCGCAGGAGCTAGCGGACCGATATCGATTTGCGGTGGATCTTTCCATTCACGCGCCGCGAGATTTTCCGGGAAGCGATCCGCAGAAATTATCATGCGCACCTTCTCGCGACGACACGCGAGGTGTCCACCAGCGGTCTGGCCGGCAAAACCACGCTCGAACTCAGTGACTCGCGCCGTCGTCAGCTGGGACTGGAGCCGGTTATCAATGAACTTCTGTACGTTCGGCAGCGCTGGGCGACGGTCACCAACGAGGCGCTACGGAACGCTCACCTTGCGGCTCGAGTCGATCATCGTACGCTCGAGGCGCAAGGCATCGATCGCGAGCCGCGACCGCAGATTCCCCGGGTGGCGTTTGAAATGGAACGTCATGGTTACCGCAGCGGGCTTGCCGAGCGGTTACGCGAGGAATATGAGTCGCGAGTGCAAGTGCGCCAGGAGCGGGCTGCTGCGCAAACTCCCGCCGATCACGCCATGCGGACTCTCACTCTCGAGGATATCCGGCGCCAGGCGCGCGAAAGTTGGCTGAGGATGCGACAGGAATCGAGCGATGGCCCGGGACTCGGCGCTAAGGACCATGCAGCCAACGGCTCCGATCGTGTCCTCGATGACGATCTTGCGCGATAGCAGCCCCGCTCATCGCCCCAACCCGGTACGCGGGTCGGCCGTCGAGTAGTGCTCGTGATCCCTGCCTTGGCTTTTGCCTCTTGTTATGTGTACTCGCCCGGCGGATCCTGCGCGGTTTCGGAGCGCTCACGCTTGTTGCGTGCACTGATCAAGACCGGCGATCCGCGATTCATTTTCAAGTACGCGCTGCGAGTCCGGCAGCAGGCGAGCGAATTGCCCCTGCTCACCGGTTTCTTCGATGCAAACGACGTGCTAGTCCCGGTGCCCGGCAGCGAGCCTTGGGATTCGGCTACCGTTTCGGTTACCGATCACCTGGCGGCCGCGCTGGTTCGAGAGGGTCTCGGACAAGTTGCTTGGGCCGGCCTGCGCAGAGTTCGAGCCGTGGCCAAATCCGCGACTGCGCCTCCGGGAGAACGGCCCACCGTCGCGAAGCATTACGACTCCTTCGCCGTGGACTGCACAGATTCCCTATGTGAGCCGCCACACCTTGTCCTCATCGATGATGTGGTGACCAAGGGAAGGACCCTGCTGGCCGCCGCGGCGCGGCTTCAGGAGGCATTCCCGAGCGCCCGTATTCGCGCCTTTGCGCTGCTGCGGACGATGGGGCTGGTTCCAGACGTCAATCGATTGCTTGATCCCTGCGTCGGCGAAATCAGATGGCGAGGCGGGGATGCGCACCGAAGCCCCTAGCTGCAAGTTATGTTCAACAATGTTTGACGGCATGGGGAGCTTATGTACTATCCGTTGAACATTGATTTACAGAGGATAACGTGCATGGAAGTAGTCCTTCGCAAGTATGGAAACAGCACCGTATTGGCATTTCCTCCGGCCGTGCTCAAGGAGTTGGGATTGAGAGCGGGACAGGCCACGACGTTGAGTTCAACCTCGGACGGGCGCATTACCTTGGTCCCCAAGCGACGTTACAAATTGGCGGAGTTGATTGCGCAGTGCGATCCGAAGGCGGCTTCCCCGGCCGACCTCGAGCTATGGAATCGCGCGCGCCCGCTGGGTCGCGAGGTGTGGTGATGGCGGCATTCGACCGAGGTGACATCGTTATAGTTAGATTGGACACTGTGGAGGGCCGTGAGATGCGCGGGACGGGACGGCCCGCGCTGGTGCTGACGACGCGAGAGTTCAATAGACTCGGCGACGTGTTGGTGGCGCCCATCACACACGGAGGGGATTTTTCGCGCTTCGCTGGCTTTGCAGTTTCATTGAGCAGTGCGGGCTGCAAGACGCGCGGTGTTGCATTGATCAATAAGATACGTATGCTGGATCTCGTGGCGCGCAAGGCCAAGAGGGTGGAGCGAGTTCCGCAGGACGTAATCGACGATGCTATCGGCCGCTTGACGGCATTGCTTGACTAATGAGGCGCAAACTCCGCGCGGCGCGTCACAGCGCACCGATCGATAAAGGGTCGACGCTGAGTTAACTCAGCAGTGCCGTTAGTCGAGAAATAGCCAACATTCCCACTTGGATGTCGCCGACCCTAAAACGTCTCCGAGTGCCCGCCCGCTGCAGGGCGAAAGTCGAGCCAAGATCGGCGCGCGATTCGAGCGCGCCTTGGCGGATGCCGATGGTGTCACGGGCGCGCACTGCGTTCACGAATTGTGGATGCGCGGCGAGATGCCCATGAACATCGAACGCGCACTCGAACGGTTGTGGGCGCGAGCCGCCATATCCATTCCCGATTGGCTGCCGATGCGCTATATCGATTGGCTGCCGGGCGCTTACGAGGTGGCGCTGGGCTTTCGTGCCTCCGGTACGGGCCGCTCGAACATCTATTTGGCGCTTCTCGATTATTGCGATCGCGGCGAGGGGACGTACGGCGTGTATGTGGGCATGAGCAAGTACTCTCCGGCACAGCGTTTCGATCAGCACAAGGCGGGAATTCGCGCGGCCGGGAGCGTGCTCAAGCGTGGGCTGGAGGTGCTCACCGGACCCACGCTGCATCTGCAGTTCATCAAACGGGCGGACGCGGCCCGCATCGAGATCGAATTGGCGCAAGCACTGGCGGCGACCGGACTCATCGTCAAGGGCGGACACTGACCCCGCCTTAAGTGCCGACGCGATGCGCGGGTTTGGCTACAGGTTCGCGGTCACCAAATCGACCTGGTCCGCCGAGCCCAAAATCACCGGGGTGCGCTGGTGAATTGCCGTGGGCTTGATGTCGAGCACCCGTTGCTCCGGGGATGCCATGGTCTTGCCGCCTGCCTGCTCGATGATCATGGCCATGGGGTTGGCTTCGTACATCAAACGCAGCTTTCCGTCCGGCGCTTTTTCTGTGGGCGGATAAAGGAACACGCCGCCCTTGAGCAGGATCCGGTGGACGTCCGCCACCATGGCCCCCGCGTACCGGCTCGAATAGCCGTTGCTCTGAGCCCAATCGAGGTATCGCTGATAGCCTTCGGGGAAGGTTTTGCGATTGCCCTCATTCACCGAGTAGGTCTTGTTTCCCGAGGGTATTTTCAAGTTGCGTTCGACCCGCATGAAGGCGCCGATGCCGGGATCGAGGACGAACATGTCGACGCCTTTGCCGAGCGTCAAAACGAAAACGGTGGACGAGCCATAGATCACATAGCCTGCGGCAATCTGGCGTGAGCCTGTTTGCAGCAGCGAGTCCTGGGCGCGCGTCCCTTCGCCCATGTGCTTCAGAATACTGAAGATGGTGCCGACGCCGCCGCAGACATCGAGATTCGAGGAGCCGTCCAAGGGATCGAACAGTACGCAATAGCGCGGAGCGCCGCGGGTTTCGTCGCGCAAAATCACCGGCTCCTCGTTTTCCTCGGAAGCCACGATGGCCACTCCCTCGCGGCCGCCGAGCGTGCCCATCAGGACGTCATTCGCGAGGACGTCGAGCTTTTGCTGCACCTCGCCTTGCACGTTCTCCGTGCCGACGCTGCCGAGCACGTTCTCCAATCGTGCACGCCGCACCTTGTCGGCGATGATTTTGGCGGAGATGGACAGCGCGGAGAGGATCCACGAAAAGGTGCCGCCGGCATGCGGGTGTTGGGCCTGCTCGCTTAAGATATGCGATTGCAGGGTCATGATCCGCACGTCATCACGGCTGGATGGCGTGCTCTGGGTAGTCGAAGTATTCATATCAAGATTGCCCTGAGAGGAGCCTTCAACCATGAACAGGCGGCACGCCAATGTCAATGCGATACAACTACGTATCGGGTCGCGGGATTCCACGTCAAGAGATCGCGATCTCATGGGGCGCTTCCCGTGCCGCGGGCGAATGGGAGCCCTGCTCCATCGATAAGGCCGCTGTCCGCGCAGCAGCGGTTCGGCGTCGGGCATACGAACGGCTATTATCCCGGCAATCCCTAGGGTGCGGGATATCCGTAGCTATGAAACAACAAGAGAATCTTTGGGGGCCCTAGCATTTCTTCTGCAAGATGTATTGTTATACTTAAATGTCTGAGGCTTGCGGCGTTTGCGCAACGACCGGCGAAATGGGATGTTAAATCTTGGGGAATCGACGCTTAGGCCGTGACTATCGGGTGTGGCGACTGATAACAGCCGCCATAGATCGCATTTGTCCGACCTTCTCCGCAAGCTACCTAGGCATGATCTGATCATGACGTCCCGTGCAACGTCCGGACTCAAGCGGCGGACCATTTGGCTAGCGAAAGTCGGCCCCTTCGGGGGCCGACTCCTTTAATATGAGCGCTCTTTTAGGGGACCGAACCCACCCGGCGCAGCCGTATTTCGAACAGCTTCGGCCAGTTCTTGCCCGTGACGAACAGGCGGTCGCCCTTGGCATCGTAGGCGATGCCGTTCAGCACGTCGGTCTGTCCCGGGATTCGATCCGACGCGGGCAGTAGCCCCGCGAGATTGATCGAGGCCGACGACGCGGCCATCGTGCGGGTCGATGCGCAAGATCCAATCGGTCTGCCAGACATTGGCGTAGATCTCCCCCTTGACCCATTCCAGCTCATTGACGTTGCGAACGGGCTTGCCGTCCAGGGTGACCGTAATGCGGCCGGCTTCCTTGAGCGTCTGCGGATTGATGAAACGAATCTGCGGCGTGCCGTCGCTCATGAGGATCTGCTTGCCGTCCTGGGTGAGCGCCCATCCCTCGCCGGCGTAGTGGAACTGCCTTTGCCGCTTGAGGGTGGCGAGGTCGAATACGAATCCCACTTCGGATCTCCACGTCAGACTGATGAGGTGGCTTTGCCAATTGACGATGCCTTCGCCGAAGTACTGCGGCGGTAAATCGAGCTTTTGCAGCACCTCTCCGGTTTCGAGCTTCACCTTGCGAATGGTCGAGTGCTGCTCGAGGCCGGTGCTTTCGTACAAGTAACCATTTAAGTAGAACAGCCCCTCGGTGAAGGCCGTCGGATCGTGTGGATAGGTATGGACGATGTCGACGCCGTAGGTCGGTATGGCCGCTCGCACCGCCGCCGGACCCGCCGCCACGCATGCCGACGCCCAGAGGACGAAGGCAGCCTTCAACATTCGCCTATCCATGAGAGATCTTCAGAGCGATGATGCCGGCGCACCGGCGCCCGCACGGGCGGGGCCGGCGGCTCCGTCGGTACCCGCAGGGCCGTAATTCACCGATCCGGCGAATTCGAAGGTGCTCACCAGCACCGCCCCGGCGCCGCGTACGGCATGCGCGGGCTGCGTGCAAAAGCCGCGCGCCTCGAGCCGATAAGTGCCCGCCGTGGGCAGCGGACGCTGCGAAAGCGAATCTACGGTGCAGCGCTTATCGCCCAAGGTGCCGAATATCCGATCGGTGCCTTGAACGATGATGGTGAGGTTGGCGCCGATGGCGCGTCCGGGCTTGCCTTCGGTAACGCCGGTCAGGCCGAACACGAAGAGCAGATCTTGAACTCCGCCCGCGGCCCGCTGAAAGCTCAAGCGCACGCCGGGCGGACTCGATTTGGATTCTCCTTCGCATCGCGTGCCGCTATTCGGCCAGTCGATGATGGCCTCGATCGCCCCGGCGACGTGGGCCCGCAGATAGCCGTCTCCGCTGGGCAGGCAGGTGGCTGTCGCGGCCGTAGGTGGGTCGGCCGCGCGCGCCGAATCGACTGCGACCGCGAGGCTCGCGAGCACCGATAGGAAGGCGGCCCGTAGGCCGCGCGATTTCGGCCTCGAGCCGAGCTTGGAGCCCGCCCTGCTATTCAAAAAAGATTACCGGTATCATTCGCCTATGTTGCCATGCGCATCGTCGAGAATGTTGATGCCGAAGCAACTGCTGCTGGCGCTCCTGCTGTGCGTGGCGGCCTGCTCCCCGAAATTCGAGCGGCCGAATATCACGGTCGTGAGCATCGAGATGCAGCACGCCAACCTGTTGCAGCAAAGCTTTCAGGTCAAGTTCCACATCCAAAATCCCAATGATCGTGCGCTGCCCGTGAAGGGGTTGCATGCCGATCTGAACATCGGTGGCGATGCCATCGCCAGCGGCGTGAGCAATCGCGCCTTCGTGGTTCCGCCGCTGGGTGAGACCGATTTCGATATGACGATCACCGCCAACATGGCGATGGTGCTGCTCAAGCTCGCAAACCAGCACGCGGACACAATCGACTACGAGGTGACCGGCGCGGCCAGCCTCGACCTGGCTTTCCTCGATAATTTGCCGTTTCATCAGAGCGGCTCCTTCTCGCTGAAGGCGTTTCAGTAACTATTTGAAATAACTAGAATTATTTCGCTAGTCCGGGTCGGGCGGGCTGCCCTCTGGTAAAGTACGGTCAAAAATCGGGGCATCGCCCTGGCAGAGACCCGAACATCTCATGGCACTGACTCCCTACGAACAGCTGGAACAGGAATTTCGCAGACTGCACGCATTTCGCGGCACATTGTCGCTGTTGCGATGGGATGCGGCGGTGATGATGCCGCGCGGCAGCGCCGACGTGCGCGGCGAGCAATTAGCGGCGCTCGAGACCGAACACCACGCCTTGCTCACGACTCCGAAGGTGGCGCGGCTGCTGGAGCGGGCCGAGGCCGGCGCCGCGCAGCTCGATGATTGGCCGCGCGCGAATTTGCGCGAAATGCGCCGGCAGCGCGATCATGCCATCGCAACGCCACCGTCGCTGATCGCGCGCCTGGCCAAAGCGACGGCGCGCGCGGAAGTCTTCTGGGTCGAGGCGCGCAAGGCCAACGACTTCAAGGTGCTGGCGCCGCACTTGGAGGAGGTGGTGCATCTGGTGCGCGACAAGGCCGCGCTCTTGGGTCAGGCGCGCGGCTTGCCGCCCTACGATGCCTTGGTCGATGCCTTCTCACCCGGCATCTCGACCGCGGATATCGACACCATCTTCAAAGCGCTGGCGCGCAAGCTCCCGGGACTCATCAATCAGGCCATTGAAGTTCAAGCCGAGCGGGCCCCGGCGCCCTTGGCCGGCAAATTCACGGTGGCTCGCCAGCGCCAGCTCGCGCTCGATGTGCTCAAGGCCATGGGATTTCCATTCGATCGGGGCCGGTTGGACGAAAGTGAGCACCCCTTTACCGAAGGCGTTCCCGGCGACATCCGCGTCACCACCCGGTTCGACACCATTGATCCGTTTTCCGGGCTACTGGGGGCGGTTCACGAGACCGGCCATGCCATGTACGACTTGGGGATGCCGCCGAAATGGCGCGATCAGCCGGTGGGCCGCGACCGCGGGCTGGCGCTCGAGGAAAGCCAGTCGCTGCTCTTCGAAATGAACCTGTGCCGCAGCCGATCATTCGTCACCTATTTGAAACCGCTGCTGGAGAAATACCTGCAGGTGAGCGGCGATGAATGGAGCGAGGAGAATCTGTACCGGCATCTGATACGTGTGAAACGCAGCTTGATTCGCATGGATGCGGATGAGCTCACCTACCCCGCGCACATCATGCTGCGCTATGAGCTCGAGAAGAAGATTCTCGACGGGACGCTGCCCGTGGCGGATTTGCCCGAGGCATGGAACGCCAATATCGAGCAGCGCCTGAGCATACGGCCGACGAGCGACGTCGACGGCTGCCTTCAGGACATTCACTGGGCGGTGGGACATTTCGGCTATTTCCCCTCCTACGCGTTGGGAGCGGTCATTGCAGGCCAGTTGAACGAGGCGCTGCGCGCGGAACGCCCGACCCTCGATGCGGAGATAGCGGCCGGTCAATTCGGCGGCGTGATGGATTGGCTGCGCGATAACGTGCACTGCGTGGGCGCCCGATTGCCGGTGCAAGAGCTCATCAAGCAAGCCACGGGCAAGCCGCTCACCGCATCGGCCTACTTGCGCTATCTGGAATCGAAATACCTGGAAGCGCCGTGAGCACCGCGAACTGCGCCGACACCGCAAGGATGGTCATGCGGCGCCGCTCCAACAATTTCAACAAGCTCGAGGCGCAGCTGCGCGGCGGCGTCGGCAAAGCCATCGGCGAGTACGGGATGATTGCCGACGGCGATCGGGTGATGGTGTGCGTATCGGGAGGCAAGGATTCCTATACCTTGCTCGACTTGCTGATGAGCTTGCAGCGCAGCGCGCCGATCCGCTTCGAGATCGTCGCGGTCAATCTCGATCAAAAGCAGCCGGGTTTTCCCGCCGAGGTGCTGCCCGGCTATTTGACCGCACTCGGCGTGCCGTTCCGGATCATCGAGCAGAACACCTATGCGGTGGTCAAGCGCGTCGTCGCCGAGGGCAAGACCCTGTGCGGACTGTGTTCGCGCCTGAGGCGCGGGGCGCTGTATCGCTTCGCGGCCGAGAACGGCATCACCAAGATCGCTCTCGGGCACCATCGCGACGACATCGTCGAGACGCTGTTCTTGAACATGTTCTTCGGCGGGCGGCTCAGGGCGATGCCGCCGAAGTTATTGAGCGAGGATCGGCGGCACATCGTGATACGGCCGCTTTGCTTGGTGGCGGAGCGCGACATCGAACGCTACGCCGCGGCGCGTAATTACCCGATCATTCCCTGCACGCTGTGCGGCTCGCAAATGCATATGCAGCGCCTGGTCGTAAAGAACATGTTGAAGGATTGGGAGCAGAAATTCCCTGGCCGTATGGAGACCATTTTCTCCAGCATGCGCAATGTCGCCGCCTCGCAGCTGGCCGATCCCAAGCTGTTCGATTTTGCGGGGCTCGAGTCGCTGCGAGTGCCGGTTGTGTCTCGCGCGCGAATTGAAGGTAAGATTTTCCGGTGACGGAACCAGAATCCAAGAGAAGGTTGCAAATTTCCTCAGCGGCCCGTGGCCGCCGCTCGCGGCGGCGCTACCCTTGGGAAACTCTCGCGGACGACCAATTGCTCAGTTTGCGCTTTTGCGATTTGAAATTGACGATCGAAGGGACCGACCTGGAGCGGGCGATCGAGCGGCTCTACGGCGAACTCGCCACGCGCGGCATCGGCTTCCGGCCGCATTTCTGGCTGTCGCAGGAATGGTTCTCCCCCGACGGCATTCCGGGAATCGCGATTCCGTTCTACCTCGTGCATCGCCGGCTCATGGGCATCGAGCGGCGCCTGATGCGCGAAGCGGAAGGCGGCAACCGCAACTGGCTGATGCGCATATTGCGCCACGAAGCGGGCCACGCCATCGATTCGGCGTATCGCCTTCGGCGACGGAGCCGTTGGCGCCAGGTTTTTGGGCCCGCATCGCTCCCCTATCCGGACACCTACCGGCCGCGCCCGGGCAGCCGCCGCTTCGTGCAGCACCTGGGAGCTTGGTACGCCCAAGCGCACCCCACGGAGGATTTCGCGGAGACGTTTGCGGTTTGGCTCAAGCCGAAGTCGGCGTGGCGCCGCGAATACTTGGGATGGCCGGCATTCGCCAAGCTCGAGTTCATCGATGAGCTCGCCGCCGAACTAGGCGGGGCCAAGCCGTTGGTGATCGACCGCAGCCGGATCGAGGACATCGCCGAGGAGACATGTACCTTGCGCCAGCACTACGAGCGCAAGCTGCCGCGCTACCGCATGCCACGCCGCTCGGGCGCGGACGAGTTATTGCTCAAGGTGTTCACCGCCGCTCCGCGCTCGCGCTCGGCGCCGAAGGCGGCGAGCGTGCTGCGCGAGCTGCGCCATCCGCTGCGGCAGCAAATCGTGCGCTCCGGAGCCTTCAGTGAATACCTCGTTCATCAGGTTCTGCGCCTGATGATCGAGCGATGTGAATCCTTGAATCTCTACATCCGTGGCCCGCGCCGCGAATTGAAGGCGCATCTTCTGTGGGTCATCGGACGCCTGGCCGAGTCCTACGAAGAGCGCCAATTGCCGCGGGTGGCGCTGTGATGCGGGCGAGACCGTGATGCGGGTGGCTCCGTGAGGCGGGTCGTGCCGTGAAGAAGATGCGGGCCCTGGTACTGGTGCATGCCACGCTGGTGCCGCCGGATTCGTTGCGGGGACTGTCGGAGAAGGAGATCGACGAGTGGCGCACCGAATACGACGTCATATCGCATCTGAAGACCGCCGGCCACGAGGTGATGCCGCTCGGCCTGAGCGACAGTTTATCGGAGCTGCGGCGAGCAATCATCGAATGGAAGCCGGACATCGTGTTCAATCTGCTCGAGGAATTCGACGGCATTGTCACCTACGATCAGCATGTCGTCGCATTCCTGGAACTGATGCATCAGCCGTACACCGGGTGCAATCCCCGCGGCATGCTGCTGTCGCGGGACAAGGTGCTGTCGAAGCAACTGCTGTCCTATCACCGGGTGCCGACCCCGCAATTCATGGTGTTCGCCCGCGGCCGGACGCCGCGGATTCCGAAGCGCCTACGCTTTCCGATGTTCGTGAAATCCTCGACCGAGGATGCCTCGCTCGGCATCGCGCAAGCCTCCGTGGTCGCGGATGAGCGCCAGCTCAAGGAGCGAATCGCATTCATTCACGAGCAAACACATTCCGATGCGCTGGTCGAGGAGTACATCGAGGGCCGCGAGCTCTATGTCGGGGTGATCGGCAATGAGCGGCTGAAGGTGTTGCCGGTCTGGGAAATGACCTTCGGATCGTTACCGGAAAATCTGCCCGCCATCGCCACCCGCAAGGTGAAATGGGACCGTGGCTATCAGCAGAAATACGGCATCACCACCGCGGCCGCGGAAAATTTGCCGGAGGGTACCATGGCGCGGCTCGAACAGTTGTCGAAGCGCATCTTTCGCGCCTTGCATTTGACCGGTTATGCGCGCATGGACTTTCGCTTGCGCGCGGACGGCGGGTTGTACGCGCTCGAGGCAAACGCGAATCCGAATCTATCGGCCGGCGAGGACTTCGCGCAGTCGGCCCTCACCGCCGGCATGCGCTATCCCGAGGTGCTGCACCGAATATTGCAGCTCGGAGCCAATTACCCGGCGGCATGGCGCGGCCTCGACGCCTAGGAGCCCGTCCAGCGGTTCATCCAAGCGAGCGTGGTCTCATACCATTGGACGCTATTGGCCGGCTTCAGCACCCAGTGATTTTCGTCCGGGAAATATAGAAGCTCGCTCGGAATGCCGAGCCGCTGTAATGCGGTGAATACGGCGAGGCCCTGTTCATAGGGCACGCGGTAATCGAGCTGACCGTGAATCACCAGGGTCGGCGTCTTCCACTTGGCCACGAAATCGACGGGGTTGTACTTGGCGTAACCTGCCGGATTGAGATATTCCGGGCCGCCGTTTTCCCATTCGGGGAACCACAGCTCCTCGGTGGAGTAGTACATGCTGCGATTGTCGAATATGCCATCGTGCGTGACCAGGCACTTGAATCGATCCGGCCACTGACCGGCTATCCAATTGATCATATAGCCGCCGTAGGATCCGCCGAGCGCGCACATGCGATCGCCATCCAGCCAGGGATATTGCTTCAGGGCCGCGGCCAACCCGAGCTTGAGATCCTCGAGCGGCTTGCCGCCCCAATCGCCGCTGATCGAATCGGTGAACGCCTGGCCGTATCCCGTCGAGCCGTGAAAATCGATCATCACCACCCCGTAGCCGGCGCCGGCAAAGGTTTGCGCGTTCCAGCGCCAATGCCAGGTGTTCGCCATGCTGCCCTGGGGCCCGCCGTGCACCATGAATGCCACGGGATACTTTTGATCGGGCTTGAAATTCGCCGGCTTCACCAGGTAACCGAAGACATTGTCGTTGTTCCAACCGGGGAAACTGAATTGCTCGTACTCGCCCAACCGGCGGTTGGCGAGAGCCGGTTGATTCAGGTGCGTGAGCCGCAGCGGTTTGCCGCCGGCGAACCCCACCGAGTAAAGATCGGGGGGATTCGCCAGGCTGCTCTGCGCATAGGTTATTTTTTGCGGGCCGACGCTGAATCCCTCGACATCGCCGGCACCGGTGATGGCGGAAGCTCTGCCGCTGTTTGCATCGATCGCCCACAACGGATGCTGACCCAGGTGATCCGTGGTCGCGAACAGCATCTTGCCGTCGCGCGACCAGGCGAAGGCGCTGATCGAGCGGTCCCAATTCTGGGTGAGCGGACGCTTGATTCCGGTGTGCAGGTTGAGCAGCACCAAATGAAAACGATCTGCTTCGAATCCCGGCCGGTCCATGGCCACGTACGCGAGCGAGGAGCCGTCGGGCGAAAACGCCGGCTTCCCGTCCCATGCCGCATTGTCGACGGTCAGATTGCGCGGCGTCCCGCCGGCGGCGGCGACGGTGTAGACATCGAAGTTGGTGGACCATGGCTCGCCCACCGGGAGCGAGCGCACCGAGAACGCCACCAGTAGACCGTCCGGGCTGAAACCATAGTCCTCGCGGCCGCCGAACGGCCTGCTCGGTACGTCTCCGTCGATGCCGGCGGTCAGATTCACCGGTGTTCCGTTGGCGAGGCCCGCTTCGTCGAGCGCTATCGCGAAAAGCTGCGAGCGTCGGCCGTCGCTCCAAGTGTCCCAGTGACGTGCAAATATCCGGTCATAGAGCACCCCATGCGCTGGATTGTGCGAGACGGCTGCCAGCCGCTGCTTGCTGCATGCGAGATCGGCACAATTGCGGAATACATCGAGGCTCACCAGCAGTCGGTCCGCCTTCGGGGAGATGCGAAACGTGCCGACATCGAGCGGCAGATTGGTGATCTGAAGCGGCTCGCCGCCTGGCCCTACGCGCCACACCTGAGTCGAGCCGCTGCGATCGGACAGGTAATATAGGAATTGCCCGTCGCCGCTCCAAGCCGCGGAGTTGGAATTCGCCGCCAAATCCGTGAGCCGCACCGGCATTGCATTTCGCTTGCGCGTTTCGAGCAGCCAAATGCCGTTACGCGCCTTGTTCGCCTCCATGTCCACGGTACGCAAGGTGTAGGCGACATGGTTCCCGTCGGGGGACAACTCGGGTTCCGAGACGCGGTCCAATCGAACCAAATCCTGCACGCTGAAGGGTTGCGCCGGATCCGCCGTTGCGGCGCGAGCCTGCGACGCCGGGCCGCCCGGCATTGCGGCGACGGCCGCGAGGATCGCGACAGCTGCAATTAGGCCATCGGCTCGCATTGAAACACTCCCTCCGGCTCGGGGAAATTCCCAATTGTAGCCTTAGCGAGGCAGAATCGGCCCGAAAGTCATCAGTCTCGATTTGGACGACACTCTGTGGCCGGGCGAGTTGGCGCCGCATGCGCGCACCATTTCGACACTCGCCGAAATCATCTAGCACCGTAATGGCGCGCATCGCGTTGGCAGCCTACGCGCCCGGCTGCTGACAGCGAAAAACACTGGTTTTATAGGTATTTCCGGACAGTAGTTCGCACTTTACCCCTTCACATCTCGTCCACATTGCCGATAGGATGGTGTCGGGTAACACAAGGACACCGAGCATGCAAGCAATGCCCGATCGGACGCTGGTAGCCGTCAGTTCCCTGCGCGAGTTTTTTCGTGACGCATTTCACGAAGCGAGTGAGCACCAGCGTCTCGACATCGACGAACAGGCCGAGCAGTACGTCGTCAACCTGCTGACGATGTTCTCGCGCGCCGACGCGCTGTACGAGAAAACGCCCGATGGGCTGCGCATCAAGCCGCTCGCGCACATGCTCGCCGAAGCGCTCGACGCGCCGAGCGCGGCGGTGCGGCATCGCGCGCTGCAGCGCCTCGGCGATGTGTCGTTGTTCATCGCCGGATTCTTTGCGCGCAGCTTCGCCCGAAAATTGATCGACATCGACTACCACATCGCGATGGGCGGGAACGCATACGGGTCATTGGCGGACACCATGCAACGCTCCCTGTCCGGTCGCAGCATCGCGGCCATCTACGCGCAGCTCGCGCAGAAATTTCAACGCTTGGTGGACGCGCTCAACGAGGTCAGCGAGATGTCGTACTGCCATACGGACACGGACATCCTGAGACTCTATGAAATCTGGATGAAGACCGGCAGCCGGCGCGCGCAGGGCCTGCTCAAACGCCTGGGCGTGCAGCCGGTGAAGCACGCCGGCCTGCTGCTCGAGCATTGAGCCCGCCATGGTGCTGCGCCGCTTGCAGTCGCTGTTGGGCCGCCTCTACGACGTCTCGGTCGACTACGACGTCTACGATTTTTTAGTCACCGACCGGCGCGAGCTTAAGGACGTGATCGCGGACAATGACCGGCGCGCGCCCGACGAGGAGCTGCTGCTCGCTGAGACCGCGGATGGCGCCGGAGTGGCGTTGTACATCGACCCCCGCGTGCTCATGCGCCTGGAGCAGGCGGATCCGACGGGCTCTCTGACGGAGGGTAACTTGGCCGATTACTGCACGGCGCTCGAGGGGGTCAGCCATTTCGTTTACTCGACATGGCGGCTTGATTGGGACGCGCCGGTATCGCTGCTCGAACTGGAGACCCAGGCCGAGGTCGATAAATATGCGGCCACGATATTTCTGGTGGCCGATCAGCAGGGCGGGTGTTACCCGGCGCAAGTGCATGCGCGGCTCTTCGATCGGATCAACTTCGATGCGCGTCTCGAGCCGGAACAATACGACCGATACCGGACCGCGCACCGCTGCGCGGCGAATTTTTGCAGACGGTTGGAAAGCCGCTTCGTGAATCGAGGCAAGGCTCAAGTCGAGGCATTGGTGCGCGAACTGCGCAAATTCTACCGCTTGGGATGCGCCGCCAAGCTGCGATACGCCCTGTCCTGATCCTCGCGTCGGCTAGTCGTCGTCGCGGTTGCCGGCGGCTTGTTTTTTCAACTTGAGCCACTCGCTCAAGCGATGCAGGTCCTTTTTGCGCGCCGCTTCCGGCTTCTTGTCGAGCTTGCCGCTGTCATAGGGGTTGTAGCCCTTGACGGTGCCCAGCGGATTCGGCTTGACCTGGTCGACCGCGGTCGGTGCATCCTCGGCAAGCGACAGAGCCGGGTGTTCGAGTTTTTGCAGCCGCGCGGTCGACACCTCGTGGCCGAACTTGCCGGTGGCGACCGACCACTCCCAAATCGCGTTGCCGCGATCGTCGAATTGCACGCGGCCGGTCTTCGGCGGCTCGGCCCGCGCCTCCCTGAACGGCGACGGTTTACGGGAACTCGTGCCGTCGGCGCCGGCTTTCGCAGTGGGCTTCGGGGTTTCCTTGCTCATGCTACCCTTTTTAGGCGTTGCCCAGCCCAAGTCAACTCCGGCGTTGCCGAATCTTGCGCCCCGTCACATTTGCAGGTGATAGTGGGCGCGCACCAGCGCCAAAGCGGTTTTTCCGTCGTTCCACTCCCCTCGTAAGACCCTGCCGATCGCTTCGCCGATCGGCATCCACGCGAGTTCCAATTCCTCGTCGGCGTCCGGGGTCGGCGCGCCCACCGCGAGCTCACGCGCCAAGTACATGTGGATCACCTCGGTGAAGATTCCGGGCGCGGGAATGTACAACCCGAGGGGAGTCCAACGGTGCGCCGTCACTCCGGTTTCCTCGTTGAGTTCGCGCACGGCGCCTGCTTCGGGGGCCTCTCCGGGATCGAGCTTGCCGGCGGGAATCTCCCACAGGAAATCTCCGATGCCGTGCCTATACTGGCGCACCACGCAGACGCGGTCGGCCTCATCCACCGCCACCACCGCGGCGGCGACGGGGTGGCGCACGAGATCGATGTCGTGCACCCGGCCGTTCGCGAATCTAATCCGTTCACTGGACACGTCGATTATGCGACCCCGGTGGATATGGCTGCTGGCGATGGTCGTTGGCTTCAACATGTCGGACCTTGGCGGTGTAGAGTCATAGGGAAGTTCAAGGATATTACGATCATTCTCGGCGGCCCGGCGAGCGGCAAGACGACGCTTGCGAGGCGGCTTGCCGCGGATTTCGAGCTCGACTGCGCAAGGTCTTAAATAATTGGCTCTTGTGACCTGTCTCCTCGCGCGGACCCGTTCAAATGAGCGATTGTGGAAGTGCGAATGATATGACGTAACACGGTCTGGATATATATACAGTTCGGCGGTATAGTTTTCTCATGATGAAGGCCAAGACCACAAGCGCGTTCGATACGCTCAATCCGGCGCAGCGGCGTGCGGCTACCTTTGGTGCCCCTGTGAAGGACAAGGGCATCACGGCCGGCCCCTTGCTGATATTAGCCGGCGCCGGTACCGGCAAGACCAACACCTTGGCGCATCGCACCGCGCACCTGGTGCTGAACGGAGTCGATCCGGCGCGCATCCTGATGCTGACGTTCACCAGGCGCGCGGCCCAGGAAATGATTCGCCGCGCGCAGACCATCGTCACGGAGGTGATGTCCGACCGCGGCAAATTGGGCGATCGCAGCGTGCAGTCCCGCCTGCTGTGGTCGGGCACTTTTCATTCCGTGGGCAATCGGATCTTGCGCCAGTTCGCCAAACATTTGGGATTGGACCCTAATTTCACGGTGCTCGACCGCGCCGATGCGGCCGACCTCATGGATGTGATTCGGCATGATCTCGGTTATTCGAGCAAGGACAAGCGCTTCCCGCGCAAGGATTCGTGTCTCTCGATTTACAGTTATCGGATCAATACCCGGCTGTCCCTCAAGCAGACCATCGAGGAGCAATTTCCGTGGGTCAGCGAATGGGAACAGGAACTGACCCGCATGTATCGCGAGTATGTCGCCCGTAAGCAGAAGAACAATGTGCTGGATTTCGACGATCTGCTGCTTTACTGGCACGCGATGATGAAAAACCCCGCGCTCGCGCAGAATCTATCCAACAATTTCGACCATGTGCTGGTCGACGAATATCAGGACACCAGCGCCTTGCAGGGCGAGATCATCAATGCGTTGAAGCCCGACGGCACCGGGGTCACCGTGGTCGGTGACGACGCGCAGGCCATCTATTCGTTCCGCGCGGCCGCGGTCGAGAACATCCTGGGATTTGCGGATCGCTACAAGCCCAAGGCCGATATGGTGGTGCTCGCGCAGAATTATCGGTCCACGCAGCAGGTGCTCGACGTCGCCAACGCGCTCATGTCGGAGGGTGCTCGCCAGCACCGCAAGACGCTGCTCGGCACGCGCCAATCCACTCAGAAGCCGCTGTACGTCACTTTGGACGACGCCGTTGGCCAGGCGGAATACATCGTCGGCAAGATTCTGGCGACCCGCGAGATCGGCGGCTCATTGAAGCGCCATGCCGTCTTGTTTCGCAGCTCGCACCACAGCGATGTGCTCGAAGTGGAGCTGACGAAGCGCAACATTCCCTTCGTGAAGTACGGCGGGCTGAAGTTTCTCGAGGCTGCGCACGTCAAGGACATGCTCTCGCTGCTGCGCTGGGTCGACAATCCGCGCAATGCCGTCGCCGGGTTCCGGGTTTTGAAACTCGTCCCCGGCATCGGCCCCGCTCACGCCAAGCAGGCGCTCGAGCATTTCGAATCGCAGGGTTTCAGCGTCAAGAGTTTGGCCGGGTTCGATGTGCCGCAGGCCAACAAAATGGATTGGAAGCGATTCTGCGCATTGCTGGAGAAGCTCGCCGACCCGAGCACTCCTTGGCCGGGTCAGGTCGGGTTGGTGCGCGAATGGTACAAGCCGCAGTTGGAACGAATTTACGATGCCGCATTCAGCCGCACCGGCGATCTCGAACAACTCGAGAATTTGTCCACGCAACATGCCAGCCGGGAGCGATTTCTCACCGAACTCACCTTGGATCCGCCGGTGGTCACCGGCGACAAGTCCGCCTCGGCATCCAAGGATGAGGACTATGTGATCCTCTCGACGGTCCACTCGGCAAAGGGCCAGGAGTGGGACATCGTGTACATCCTGAACGTCGCCGACGGCAATTTTCCGTCGGAATATTCGGCCGGCAAGCCGGAGATGATCGAGGAAGAGCGCCGCTTGCTGTACGTGGCGATGACCCGTGCACGCAACGAACTGCATTTGTGCGCGCCGCTACGATACATGGTCACCCAGCAAGCCAAAGGCGGCGATGCCCACGTCTACGGCGCAAAAAGCCGGTTCATGACCGACAAGGTGCTCGCATGCTGCGAGCGTACCACCTTCCGCAGCCTGCACGGCGCCGAGAGCTTGCGCGCGGATGAGCGCTCGGACGCGGCTGCGACGGTGGACGTCGTCTCACAGCTCAAGGAAATGTGGTGAGCGACGGCGCCCGCACGTGGGACCCCCAAGGTCGCCATCGTGGGTCTTCAAAGCCGCTTACGGGGGGTCGATCGAATCAATCGCGGGCTTGATCGACCGGCGCCTTACTCCCGCGCCTATTTACCAGCGGCGCGAGCCGCCACCGCCACCGCCCCCACCGCCCCCACCGCCCCCACTAGCGGGCTTGGATCGCGGCGGCCGCTCTTGAGCTTCGTTCACGCGCAGCGGGCGTCCCCCCATCTGGAAGCCATTCGTTTGCTGTATAGCGTTTTGTGCCTCACCAGCCGCCATGTCCACGAACGCAAAGCCGCGCGGGCGCCCGGTTTCGCGATCGTTGATGAGTTTGACGGATTCGACTTTACCGTAGCGCTCGAACAGGCTACGCACTTCGTCTTCTGTCGCGGTGAAGGGCAGGTTGCCAACATAGATCGTCGTCATTCAACTGGTCTCACTAAAGTGCGCGCTAGGCGCGGGATGCTGCGGCTCGCGCGCGGTTTCACGGCGGACGACGTCGCCACTGCCGCAGCGGCGCAGCCCGTACCTTAAGGTCGCGCACTTGAGCCATAAAATGCCAGGGAACGACCTACGATCCGATGCTACGCCAGGGGATTATTGTTGGCAAACGTCAGAATTCGTTAAGTAAAGGGGCTATTCGACCTCGAGATAGGCGTAGCCGTTTAGCTCGTTTTCGTAAAAACGCTTCACCGCCTGCGCCTCGGCGAGCGACATTCTGCCTTCCTGTATGGCCCGCTCGCAGTCCCGCGAGATGCCCGGATACAACTCGTCGGTGTCGTACTCCATGTATTCCAACACCTTATTGGCGGTATCCCCTTTGACGACTTCCTCGATCCACCAGCCGCCGTCCTCCTGAAGCCGGATATGGACCACGTGAGTGTCGCCAAACAAGTTGTGCAAATCGCCGAGAGTCTCCTGGTATGCACCGACTAGGAACGCCGCCAGGTAGTACGGCTCGGCCGCGTTGAGCTCATGCACCTCGAGGGTGCGTTTGGTCACGCGCGGACTGACGAAGCGGTCGATTTTGCCGTCCGAGTCGCAGGTGATGTCGGCCAGCACCGCATTGCGGCCCGGCCGCTCGCCTAAGCGTTGAATCGGCATGATGGGAAACAACTGGCCAATGGCCCAGCTGTCCGGCAGGGATTGGAACACTGAAAAGTTACAAAAATAGACGTCGCTCAGCATGTCTTCGAGGTTTTCCAGCTCCTCGGGAACGCGGTCCAGCTTGCGGCAGTAATCGCGGATCCTGGCGCAGGTCGCCCAATAGAGCTTCTCGGCGAGCCCGCGGAACTCGAGGCTCAAATAGCCCCAGTTGAACATTTGCAGCGCCTGTTCGCGGGCCTGCAGCGCGTCGTGATAGCACTCGACCAGGCGGCGCTCGTTGACCGAGCGGTAGCTGTCGAACAAATCGCGCACTGGTTGAGGCAGCTCCTGCCGGCCGTGATAGTCCTCTTCCGGCCGCCCCGACACCTTGAACTGGTCCAGTTTCGAGGCGCCCAAGACGTCGAACACCAGCAGGCTGTGATGCGCCGCGATCGCGCGCCCGGACTCGCTGACGATCATCGGATGCGGCACATCGCGCGCATCGCAGACGCTCTTGATGCGGTACACGGCATCGCTCGCGTATTCGTTCAGCGTGTAATTCATCGACGACTCGTAGTTGGTGCCGCTGCCGTCATAATCGACGCCCAACCCCCCGCCGATATCGATGTACTGAAGGCCGGCGCCCATGATCTTGAGCTCCGCGTACACGTGCGCCAACTCGTTGATGGCATCTTTCACGCGCCGGATGTCCTGCAGCTGGCTGCCGGGATGACAATGCACGAGCTGCAGACAATCAAGCATGTTGTGCTCTTTCAGCAGCGCGTACAGATCGAGAATCTCGCTGATAAAGAGGCCGAATTTGGATTTTTCGCCCGCCGATTCCCGCCAGCGGCCTGCGCCCTCGCTGGCGAGTTTTACCCGCACCCCGATCTTCGGGCGCACCGCATAGTTTTGCGCGTGCTTCAGGATCAAATGAATTTCTTCGTAATTCTCCACCACCGGAATGATGGTCCGGCCGAGTTTGGTGGCCAGGATGACCGCTTCGATGTAACTGTCGTCCTTGAAACCGTTGCACACCACGATGCGGTCGGGCGCGTCCTCGGTAATGGACATGACGGCGAGCAGCTCCGGCTTGGAGCCGACCTCGAGGCCGAAGCCGAATTCCTTACCGTAGCGGTAGACCTCTTCGACCACAAGACGCTGCTGGTTGACCTTGATCGGGAATACGGCCGCGTAGCGGTTCCGGTACTCGTTCTCGGCAATGGCGTTGCCGAAAGCCTCCGCGAGATGGCGCAGCCGGTGCGCGAGGATATCGGAAAAACGAATCACCACCGGTGTGTGCAGGTCACGCGCCTTGAGCCCGTGCACGACTTCGTGCAAATCGATTTCGCGGCTCGGGTCCATGCTGGGGCGGATCACCACGTGGCCGCCGGCATTGATCGAAAAGTAACCCTTGCCCCAGGCCTCGACCTGATACAGGTCGAGCGAATCCTCGATGCTCCAGTTGTGATTGGCGGGCAGTGGTTTGGCGGGTGTGCTCACGTGCGCGCACCATAGCAAATTGGGGCTGTATGTAAATGACCGAGGGTAAATGACGGAGGGTAAATGAGGGAGGGCGCGATTGCCTCGCGCGTTCAATCGCCGCGGGCCACCGGACGCTTCGGATCCCGTATCCATTCGCTCCAGGAGCCGGCATAGAGCTTGGCGCCGTGCAATCCGGCCAGCTCCAGCGCGAGCAAATTGTGACAGGCGGTGACGCCCGAGCCGCACATGGCGATGGCGTTGCCTGACGCGGCACCGGCAAGACGTTCCAGCCAGCGGCGCTTGAGTTCGGCGGGCGGCAGGAAGCGCCCGTCGGGGCTCAAATTGGCCGCGAACGGATGATTGACCGCTCCCGGCACATGCCCGGCCACCGGGTCCAGCGGTTCGACCGTGCCGGCAAAGCGCTCCGGGGCGCGTGCATCCACCAGCAAACGGCGCCGATCCTTGAGCGCCTCGATGAGCTCGGCGGTGTTGAGCACGGCCTCATCCTCGAGTCGCGGTGTGAACCTTTGGGCGGCGCACTCGTCAGGCTCGCCGGAGTCGAGCGCACCGCCGGCGGCGATCCACGCCTTGAAGCCCCCGTCGAGTACCGCAACCCGGGTGTGCCCCAGCCAGCGCAGCAGCCACCAGGCGCGAGCCGCAAAGGCGCCATTGGCATCATCGTAGGCGACAACCTGCGTGGCTTCGCCGATCCCGAGCTCACCCAACCGGGCGGCGATGAGATCGGGCGCCGGCAAAGGATGGCGGCCGCTGCTCGGGGTCACCGGCCCCGACAGATCGCGGTTGAGGTCGGCGTAGCGAGCGCCGCGGATGTGCTGCCGCAAATACGCCTGCCTGCCTGCCTCGGGCGCGGCAAGATCGAAACGGCAATCGAGGATTGCAATCCCCGCAACGCCGATCAGCGCCTCGAGAGAGGCGACGTCGATGGTGGTATTAAAATCCATGTTTCGAGCTTAGCGCGCCGCTGATCGAACTGCATCCGCTACAATCGGCTTCCATGGCACTTACTCTTTATTGGGGCAGCGGCAGCCCATTTTCATGGCGCGTGCTGCTGGCGTTGGAGCACAAGCGCCTGTCCTATGAGTCGCAGCTCCTGCACTTCGACAAGCAAGAGCACCAGTCGCCGCAGATGTTGAAATTGAATCCGCGCGGCCGGGTGCCGGTGTTGAAGGACGGCGATTATGTGGTGTTCGAATCGGTCGCGGTGCTTTACTACCTCGATGTGAAATATCCCCAGGCGCCGATTTTCGGGGCGAGCCCCGAGGAGGCCGGGGTTATCATGCGCGTGATCTGCGAATTTCAAGCCTACGCCGAGCCGTCTCTCTTGAAGATCGTGAACGCCATATTCACCGGTCAAGTCGCCGGTGCGATCGATGAACTGACCGACGCGATGCATGTGGTGGCGCGCGAAGCGCGCACGATCGAAGGGCGATTGAGCAAAGAGCACTGGATCGTCGGGGCCGACTACTCCGCCGCCGACATGGTCATTTTTCCTTGGATCCAGATCTTGCGGCGCGCCTTGGACAAGCGCGCCGCCGCCGAACTCGGCAAGCGCTTCCTGCCGATGGAACGCAACTACCCGGCATTGGCGCGCTGGGTCAACCGCATCGAGTCCTTACCCGGTTACGAGCGTACCTACCCGCCTCACTGGCGCGAGAATCCCGGCGGTGGCGGCGAAACTTGAGCATTTCGCGCGCGGCCAGGTAGGCTGACCGGTTAGGAGTCGCGGCAACGCACGAGTCAACACAGGGAAACATTGATGAGCAATCACGAAGTGCATGTGAAATTTGCGGGCAAGATCTTGTTTGTGGGCTTTGGCAGCATTGGACAGGGGGTCTTGCCGCTCATCTTGCGTCACATAGGCATTTCGGCGGATCGCATCACCATCGTCACCGCGGAGGACGCCGGTCGAACCGAAGCCGAACGATTCGGCATCAAGTTCGTGAAGTCCACGTTGACTCGCGACAATTACCGGCAAGTGCTGCTGCCCTTGCTGGGCGCCGGCGATTTTTTGCTGAATCTGTCGGTGGACGTGTCGAGCATGGCGCTCATCCTGCTGGCGCGGGAGCACGGGGCGCTGTATCTCGACACTTGCATCGAACCGTGGGCCGGCGCCTACCTCGACGGCAGTCTCGCGGTCGAGACACGCAGCAATTACCACATGCGGCTGGAGGCGCTGGCATTGCGCGAGGCGGCCAAGAGCGCCCCGACGGCCGTACTGACCCATGGCGCCAATCCCGGCTTGGTGTCGCACCTGGTCAAGCAAGCGCTGCTCAACATCGCCAAGGACTTGAAAATGGAGGCGGGCGAACCCTCGAGCCGAGCGCAGTGGGCCAAGCTTGCCCATACCTTGGGCATCAAGGTCATTCATGTCGCCGAGCGCGACACGCAGGTCACCAACGTGCCGAAGCAGGTGAACGAGTTTGTCAATACCTGGTCTGTCGACGGCTTCGTCAGCGAGGGTGCGCAGCCGGCCGAGCTCGGCTGGGGCACGCACGAGAGGCACTTCCCGGCGGACGGCGGTAGGCACAACGCGGGATCGGGCTGCGCAATCTACTTGAATCGTCCAGGCGCAAGTACCCGCGTGCGAACCTGGACGCCCAAGGCCGGGCATTTCCACGGTTTTCTGATCACGCATTCCGAGGCCATTTCGCTCGCCGATTACTACACCGTCCGCGAGGGCGAGCGGGTGGTGTACCGCCCCACCACTCACTATGCCTACCATCCGAGCGACTGCGCCGTCATGTCGATTCACGAACTGGCGGGGCGCAACTGGCATCTGCAGAAGAATAAGCGAATCATGCTCAACGAAATCACCGCGGGCATCGACGAGCTCGGCGTATTGCTCGCCGGACACAGGAAGAATGCGTACTGGTACGGTTCGCAGCTGTCGATCGAGGAAGCGCGAAAATTGGTTCCCTACAACAGCGCGACCAGCTTGCAGGTCACCGTGGCGGCGCTCTCCGGGATGATCTGGGCGATGGAGAATCCGAAGCGCGGGATCGTCGAACCGGACGAGATGGACTACAAACGCCCCTTGGAAATCTGCATGCCTTATCTTGGGACCGTGGTTGGTGCATACACCGACTGGACGCCGCTTTATCAGCGCGGCGAGCTGTTTGCCGAGGATCTGGACACGACGGATCCCTGGCAGTTCAAGAACATTCGGGTCGTTTGAGCTGGTAGCGGATCGCGGCCACCGTAAAGGACTGCGATCCTGAGGGCAGGGCGACCGTGATCTCGTCGCCCTGACGTTTGCCGAGCAAGCTGCGACCTAAGGGCGAGTCCATGCTGATGTACTCGCTTGCCATGTCGAATTCATCCGGACCGACCAGCCGGTACCAGCGCGCCGATGCGCCAGGCTGTTCGAGCTGTACCCACGCTCCGAAATGGATCCGCTGCGCATCGCGGCGCCCGTGCGCGGACTCGACGTCGACAATCGTCATGCGCTCCAAGCGCTTGCGCAGATGGCGCACGCGGCGATCGATTTCGTGCAGACGCTTTTTACCGTAGGTGTATTCGGCGTTCTCGGATCGATCGCCTTGCGCCGCGGCCTCGGCTACGGCGGCGGTGACCCGCGGCCTCTCGGTGTGCCACAGCTCGTGCAATTCATCGCGCAGCCGCTTGGCCCCCTCCGGGGTGATGTACTTCGAGGCGGGTGGCGTCGGCGCCCGATATCGTGACACGGTGCAATAATTCCCGCTGATTTTAAAGTCGTGAACCGGTTCTTGGGCTTGCCCGGCCGATTGAGCGTTTGGTCACAGAAATCAAGCGCCCGATATCCCTAAGCTCCCTACCCATGAGCGCTAAATATTACACCCACTTCATCGCGCAATCGGACGGCGCCATCGAGTACAGCGAGTACCGCGGCGTGGTCGAGCTGCTTGGGCAGTGTGGGTCTGTCCGAGGCGATCGCGAGATCGCCAGGATGCTGGCACTGAGCTTTGATCTCGAGGAAACCGACATTCAAGTGCTGCAGTGGGACCAGCTGCATTGAATCCCCTAGCGGGCTTTACTTCCCTTCATTAAAGTCCGCACCTCCGCCCCGAGCTCATCACTCGGGGCTTTTTTTATGGCAGTGGTAAACTGAATCGGCGTCCCCATATCGAGGGCGTACCCATATTGGGGCCAACGAAGGGGAGTGAGTGATGCGTAGATCCGCAATCGGTTTGGCTGCAGTCGCCGCATTATTGTCGGGCTGCGGTTACAACGCCCTGCAGACGCAAGACGAGCAGGTCAAGTCGGCTTGGTCGGAGGTCATCAACCAATACCAGCGCCGCGCCGACCTCATCCCCAATTTGGTCAATACGGTCAAGGGCTACGCGGCCCAAGAGCAGCAAGTCCTATTGGGCGTGACTCAGGCTCGAGCAAAAGTCGGCTCCCTCCAAGTGACGCCCGAGTTGGTGAATAATCCGGAAGCGTTCGCCAAGTTCCAGGCGGCGCAGGGCGAACTCTCCGGCGCATTGTCGCGATTGCTGGTGGTGGCGGAGAACTATCCGCAGTTGAAGTCCGACCAGAACTTCCGCGATCTGCAAGCTCAACTGGAAGGCACGGAGAACCGCATCACCGTGGCGCGCAATCGCTACATCCAGGCGGTGCAGAACTACAATGTGACGGTGCGTTCATTCCCGAGCAATTTGACGGCGATGGCATTCGGTTACAAGCCGAAACCGAATTTCACGGTCGAGAACGAAGCGGCGATCTCCAAGCCGCCGAGCGTCGATTTCTCGGGGCCGCCGGCCGCCGCGCCGGCGCATTAGGAGCCTGTCTGAGAATACTCAGAAAGGCTCCTCGCGTGGGCCGGTTCGCGGCAGGCGTGGTGGCGTGCCTCGCCGCGATGTTGGCGAGCGCGGATGTCGCCGTGCCGCCGCTCACGGCCCGCGTCGTGGACCTCACGGGCACCCTATCGGGTGGGGCGGTCAATCGTATCGAGACCCGGCTTGCGGAATTCGAGGCGAAGAAGGGCAGCCAAATCGCCGTGCTGATGGTGCCGACGACGCAGCCCGAAGAGATCGAGCAATACAGCATCCGCGTGGCGGAACAATGGAAGCTGGGGCGCAAGGGGGTCGATGACGGTGCGATCTTGCTGATTGCGAAAGACGATCGCCGTGCGCGCATCGAGGTCGGCTACGGCTTGGAAGGCGCGCTCCCCGATGCGATCGCCAAACGCATCATCGACGAGACCATCACGCCGCATTTCAAGCTGGGCGACTATGACGGCGGCGTCGGAGCCGGGATCGATCAAATGATTTCCGTCGTCAACGGCGAGCCGCTGCCGGCGCCGGATGAAAAGTGGGAGCACCGCGGAGGCATAGGCAATGTGCTGCCGTTCTTGCTGGTCGCGGTATTCGTCGCGAGCGGCGTGCTGCGGGCGATGTTCGGCCGGCTGTTCGGATCGATTGCTACGGGCGGCCTCGCCGGCGGCATTGCCTGGCTTCTGAGTCACGTGCTGCTCGTCGGTGCGGGTGCCGGCTTTCTCGCATTCTTGTTTGCGATGCTGCTCGGATCGACTCGCGCCTGGTCGGCGGGCGGCGGCGGGTGGGGCGGGGGCATCGGCGGCGGCCTGAGGGGCTTTGGCGGGGGTTTCGGCGGAGGGGGTGGCGGGTTTAGCGGCGGCGGCGGCGGGTTCGGAGGCGGCGGCGCCTCGGGTAGCTGGTGATGCAGCTCGTGCGCTTGATCAAGCATGTCGCGGCGACCCATTGGCGCACCCGGATGTTATTCCCGGCACGCACGCTCGATGCCATCGAGCAAGCGATCGGACGCGCCGAGCGGGCACATACGGGCGAGCTTCGCTTCGTGATCGAAACCGCGCTCACCCCCTGGCACGTGTTGTGCGGGGTCACGCCGCGCGCCCGCGCGCTCGAGGCGTTCGCTCACTTGAAGGTATGGGACACGGAGCTCAACAACGGTGTACTCATCTATGTACAGCTCGCGGATCGCAGTGTGGAGATTGTCGCGGATCGGGGCTTTGCGGGGCGGGTCACCCAGAGCGAGTGGGATGCAGTATGCCGGCTGATGGAACAGCATTTCCGTGCCGGGCGCTTCGAGGCCGGGTCAATCGCGGGCGTCGATGCCATCGGGGCGCTGCTAGCACGGCACTTTCCGGCGACGGCGACCGGGGAGCAGGATTCGCATAACCAATTGCCTGATCGGCCGACTTTGCTGTAGATAGATCAAATGACCGTGAATTCTCCGGCTGCTTCGCCCCAGCGACTGATCTTGGCCCTGACGCTCGGCGTCTTTGCCGCGGGCTGCTCGTTGTTTCGACCCGCGCCCAAGCCGCCGCCGCCCGTTGTAAAAGTTGAGCCGCCGCCCAAGCCCGAACTGCCGAAGCCCGTTGCCACCCACCGGTTCGAGCTCGACGCCGAGAGCGGCGATGTCGTGGGGTATGTGCAAAGGACCGTCGTCGGCAAAGAGGACACGCTTCCGGACATCGCGCGCCGCTTCGATGTGGGCTACGAGGAAATTCTCCTGGCGAATCCCGGCGTGGATCCCTGGCTGCCGGGGGTCGGGCGCGAGGTCGTGGTGCCGACGCAATTCGTGCTGCCGTTGGCGCCGCACCAGGGCGTGGTGATCAACGTGGCCGCCATGCGCATTTTTTACTACGCGCCGCACAAGAAGGGCGAGCCGCAAACCGTCTATACGCATCCGATCGGCATCGGTAGGGTCGGCTGGAAGACTCCCGAAGGCACGACCAAGATCGTCGCGCGCGAGAAGGACCCGGTCTGGGTGGTGCCGAAATCGGTGCGTGACGAACACGCCGCGGACGGCGAGAAGCTTCCCGACAAGGTGCCGGCGGGACCGGATAATCCCTTGGGTCAATATGCGTTTCGGCTCGGCTGGCAGAGCTATTTGATTCACGGCACCAACAAACCCTACGGTGTGGGCATGCGCTCGAGCCACGGCTGCATACGCCTGTATCCGGAGGACATCGCGGTGTTCTTCGATTTGATCCCGATCGGCACCAAGGTGACCGTCGTCAATCAGCCGTATCTGTTCGGTTGGCGCGCCGGCACGTTGTATTTGCAACCCTATGCGGTGATGGAAGACGATTCGCGCGATTGGGACAAGAACCGTAAGCGCTTGCTCGCGAATCTCTTGGCCCCCAAGCTGAGACAGCAGATCGAAGGCCACGAAAGCGATATCGACTGGCAGCGGGTCGGGGATCTCGCGCACTCGCCGCGCGCCATACCGGTGCCGGTCACCGGCAGCCACGACGGGCTCGATACGGTGCTGGCGCAATCCGTGCCGGTGCAAAACACGTTGCCGGAGGGCTCCAATTGGGACGGTCAGACGGGTTTGCTGGTGGACGAAAAGACCTTCAATGAAATGCTCGGCGGCCGGGCCAACCCACCGGCGGCGTCGCAGACGCAATCCGTCTCGCAATAGCGTGAGTCGCATCCTGCGCTTGGTTGCTTCCGGCCTGATGTTGGCCTGCTTAGGCGGGGCCGCAGTCGCTTGGGCAGTGAACGCCGATGCACGCCTGGCGCCGATTCAGTCGGACCTCGACTACCACTCTTTCGCCAACGTCGAGCAGTTTCGCATTACGCATGTGGATTTGAACTTGAGGGTCGATTTTCCGCACACGGTGCTGTTCGGGGCCGTCGGCATCGAAGTCAAGAGGCTCGACCCGCGCGCCACCGAGCTGGTTCTCGACACGCGCGATCTCGACATCAGGGACGTGAGCGTAAGGGCGACCGATGTGCTCGGCGCGACCTCGAAGAGCGAAACGACTTGGGTGAGCCGGCCGTTCCATTTCGAAAAGGCGGATCCGATATTGGGCAGTCCGCTGGTCATCGAGCTGCCGCCGTCGAAAAAGACGACGCAATTGATAAAAATCGACTACATGACTTCGCCGACGGCATCGGCGCTGCAATGGCTCACCGAAAAGCAAGACCCCCACAGGAACCATCCGCTCATGTACACGCTGTCCGAGCCCATCGGGACCCGCAGCTGGATTCCGCTGCAGGACACCCCTCGGGCGCGGGTCACCTATACCGCCCATATTCACACCTCGGACGATGTGTTCGCCGTCATGAGCGCCAAGAACGACCCGCAGGCGAAGCGCAACGGCGATTATTCGTTCGTTATGCCGGACGCGATCCCCCCCTATCTGATCGCCCTGGCGGTCGGCGATTTGCGCTTCAAGGAGACCGGTCCGCGAACCGGCGTGTATGCGGAATACTCCTTGATATCGGCAGCGGGGAAGGAATTCGTCGATGCGGAAAGCATGATCAAGGCGGCCGAAAACATCGTCGGACCCTATCCCTGGGGTCGGTACGACATCTTGGTGCTGCCGCCCAGCTTTCCCGTCGGCGGCATGGAGAATCCGCGGCTATCGTTCGTCTCGCCGACGATCATCGCGGGGGATAAATCCCTGCTCGCAGTCATCGCACGCGAAGTGGCGCATTCCTGGCCGGGGGATCTGGTGACCAGCGCGACCTGGGGCGATTTGTGGCTCAGCGAGGGACTTGCCGGGTACCTGCAGAGCCGCATCATGGATCACGTGTACGGCGATCGGCTCGAGGCCATGGACCGCGTGCTCGACCTGCAATCCTTGCGCGATGATCTCGCCAGAGCCAAGCCGGAGGACCAGGTGCTGGCGATCGACCTGCGCGACCGTGATCCGAGTGCCGCATTCAACCAGGTGGTCTTTGAGAAGGGGCGGCTCTTTTTCCTGTTCCTCGAGGCGAAATTCGGCCGCGAACGTTTCGATGCCTTTCTGCGCGACTATTTCGATCACTTTGCCTCCAGGAGCATCAGCACCGAGCAGTTTATCGCGTACTTGAAAACCAATCTGCTCGATCGCTATCCCAACATCGTCACCGCCGAGGAGGTCGAGCGGTGGGTGCAGGCACCTGGCATCCCGCCCGATGCGGTGCTGCCGGCCACCAACGCCTTTGACGCGGTGGACGAGGCCCGCAGCCGCTGGCTCGACGGCAAGCTGCCCGCCAAGAAGATCGATACCCGCGATTGGCTGAGCCCGCAGTGGCGGGTTTTCCTCGACAACATGCCGGCACCGCTGCGCAAGGAGCAGCTCGCCGACCTCGATCGGGCCTTTGCCCTGACCCACAGCAGCAACGCCGTGGTGACCCGCAGTTGGCTCATGCTGGTGATCCGCAACGGATACGGTCCAGCCATTCCGCGCCTCGAGGAATACCTGAAGGTCATCGGCCGGCGCAAGCTCATCGTGCCGCTGTACGAGGAATTGATGAAAACGCCGGCCGGCACGACGATGGCGAAACGGGTATTCGCGCTGGCGCGATCCGGCTACCACCCGCAAACCGTCGCAGCCCTCGATCCGATCGTCAATCCCGCGCGCGAGGGACAAGATGACGAGTGAGTGGATGAAGGTGATGCTCGATGAGATCGAGCGCAAGAAAACCGATGTTGAGCGGTCGCAAATGGAGTTGAAGCGCCGCCGCGAAGAGCAGGCTGCGGTGACTCCGCCGCGGCCGATCGGCAGCCCGCTCGACGGCCCGCCCGGCGGATGATACCGCTCAAGGATGACACGCCATCGAGCGGCATCGCGGCCGTGTTCGCGCAGGCGCTATGGCGACCCGAATGTGCTAAAGTCGGCTCGAGGGGCGCTCCTCGAGGGAAGCATGTGGTGACGCCGAGCAGCTTAGGGCTCAAATTACAAGAAGAACAACGCCCTGATCATTCGATTGCGCGCGTGGGCACGGCGCGCACCGCGTTCGTCGGGCGCACGCTTCGCGGCCCGGTGAATAAGCCCGTCCTCCTGAAGAACTTTGCGGAATTCCAGCACACGTTCGGCGGCCTGTGGCAGCCGAGCACGCTCGGCTACGCGGTGGAGCAATTCTTCGACAACGGCGGTCGCGAAGCGCTCATTGTGCGCGTCGTCAATGGAGCGCGCTCCTCGACTCTCACGTTGAAGGCGGGCAGCGCCAAAATCACCCTGCGGGCCGTAAGTCCGGGAACGCGGGAATTCTTGCGCGCCAGCGTCGATTACGACGGCGTGCCGGCCGACGATGCGCTGCGCTTCAATCTCACGGTGCAGCGCGTGCGCATCCAAGGCGGGAGCCATGTGGAGGACCAGGAGATATTCCCGCAGCTGTCGATCGTGCCGACCTCGGATCGGTATATCGAGACGGTTCTTGCGCGTTCGGAGCTGATTCGATTCCTCGGGGCGCGGCCGACGGAGCGGCCGCAGCGCACTTTGGATTCGGCGGGCGGACCCGCGGCCGCCTATGTGAACTCCAATACGGACGGTGACGACGGGGCACCGCTCAGCGACTACGATTTGATCGGCTCCGAGATCGACCAGACCGGCTTGTTTGCGCTACGCGGCGCGGACTACTTCAACTTCCTGTGCATCCCGCCGATTTCGCGGGAAGAGGACGTGGGGCCGAGCGTCTTGTTGGTGGCGGCGCGTTATTGCAGGGAGCGCCGTGCGCTCCTTATCGTCGATCCGCCCTTGGCATGGCACACCGCGGATGATGCGCAGCGCGCGATGCGTGATTGGGAATTTTCGAGTGAAGACGCGCTGATGTACTTCCCACGGATCTTGGCGCACGACAAATTGCGCGGCCATTTCGAGTCGTTTGCGCCCTGCGGGGCCGTCGCCGGCATGCTGGCGCGTGCCGACGAGTCGTCCCCGGTATGGGGGCCGGCGAAACTCGAGGACGCGGTACTGCGGCCGGGGTACCGGCCGACTTGCGTGGTTGCAGATGACCGTCGTGCGTGGCTCGCGATGCGCGGCGTGAACACGCTCCAAGCGGGCCGATCGGTCGGGCGCATCGGCGTCAAACCGCGCACCTTGGCGCGGGGTGCCGCGGGTGCGGCGGATTGGCAAAACCTTTCGGCGCGGCGCTTGGCGCTGTTCGTCGTCAACAGTATTGAGCACGGTACCCGCTGGGCGCGCAGCGCCGATCCCCAGGTGGATGTCGCCGAAGCGGTTTCGAGTCAAACACGGATTTTCTTCGAGCAGCTCTATGAAGCGGGAGCGTTTCCCGAGCGACGCATCGAGAAAGCATTTTTCGTGATGTGCGATCGGCGGTTCAACTCGCCGGACGCCGCTCGCACCAACGAGTTTCGATTTCTGATCGGCTTCGCCGCTACCACGGGCGCGGAATTTCACACCTTTCGCATTTCGCACTCGGCATCGGGCAGTAACGTGCAGTCCGTGAGCCTCAATCGCGGACATTTGGCCGAGTTCTGCCCCGAGGAGCTCAAGTGGGTGGAGAATCTGGCTAGCCAGCTCGAGCCGCCTTAGCCGTGATTGCATGAATTCCGAGCCTGTCTCGCTGACGGTGGTCTTTTCTCACGGCAAGGAGAGCGGCCCATGGGGCAGCAAGATCACCGCCATGGCGGCCGTGGCGCGCGACTTGGGTCACGCAGTGGAATCGGTGGATTATCGCGGCGTGGATGATCCCGGTGCGCGAGTCGAGATGCTCGCCGCCGCCGCCTCTCGAGTGCCTACGCCGATCGTGTTGGTGGGATCCAGCATGGGCGGCCACGTCTCGGCGGCCGCAGTTCCCCTGGTGCGGCCGCGCGGTTTGTTTCTCCTGGCGCCCGCCTTTTATATGCCGGGATTCGAAGCCTACACGCCGCAAGACGTCGCCTGCCCGACCGCCATCGTGCATGGCTGGCGCGATTCCGTAGTGCCGGTCGATAACAGCATACGCTGGGCGCGCGAACATAAGGCGGCGCTGCACGTGCTCGATTCGGACCACCGCCTGGAAGATCGGATCGCAGCGATATGCGCGCTGCTGCGGAATTTTCTGACCGGCTCCTAGGGGCTTTGGGGCGCGGCGGGCCGATCCGCAGGCGCCGCGATGTCCGGCGGCGGCGGATTTAGGGCCGGCGCCTCAAGCTGAGCCTGCGCCATTTCGCGCAAGGCTTCGCCCAGTTGCTCGCCGGTGCGTTTACCCATGGCGCTGAAACCCGCCTCCATCGATGCGTTGTACGCGATGACAAAGCGCTTTCCGGCGGGGGAGTCCAGAAACGCCAACAAGTGTTTCAGATCCGAGTCGCTCAAGTTCCGATACCCATAGGCCAGAATTTTGCGCATCGGCGCCCGCATGCTCTCCTCCAATCCCGCGCGGCTCGCTTCACCGGTCTTTCGCGCCCGCTCGGCGACGGCCGCCGGGTCCTGACCGGAGCCGATGGCCGTACCGATCGCCACGGCCTCACCCATGGCGAGATAAACCTGGACCTGCGACTCGGTGGAACGGGTGGCACGCTCCAATTTCTCGATGATGAGGTCGCGCTTCGGCGTCGCCGGCACGGCGAGCTCTCCGTTTATGATCTTGTCGCTGATCTCTTCGGCGACCGCCGCCTCGGCGACGTCGGCGGCCACCATGCGCTTACCCAAATCGCTCGCCAGGAATGCCTGCACTTTGTCCACCGTGGACGGATCCAGATTGTCCGCCAGCGCCCGCAGCGCAGGTGCCTCGAAAACATCGATGCGAAAGCCGCGCTTCGCGGCCGCGGTGACCGCCGCGAGCTGCTGATCGGAAAGTTGCGCGGCCGCATCCCGGGCGAACAGCTGGCGCATGTGCTCCGGCATCGCACCCAGGGAGGCGCGCACCTGTTCGCGTACTTGAGCGGCTTGGTAGACCTTCGCCGCCGTGTCGATATCGACGGTTGATTCCGCGGCGCAAATGCAACTCGCCAACAACAACAGCACCGCGAAACGACCCATGCACGAACTCCAAGTGACCGCCAGTCCGCGACAATTGTACACTTAACCCTTCCGCAGGCAGATTGCCACGAGGTTGTAAATGGGAGTGTTCAAGTTTTCGGCTCTGTCGCTGGCGGCATCACTCCCCACGCGCACGGCGGTAGACTCGCAAGAACGCGGCGACGGATCGCCATAGGCGCCTAGAGCGCGCGCGGCCATGAGCCCCTTTGACGGCTTGACCAGGGCCTTAAGTTGGAGCGTTCGCAAGATACTAAGCTCGTGGGTCAAGGCCACCATCAAGCCGGAGGCGGCCGCGGCGGCCATTGCGGCGTGCTCGCGACCCGTGTGCTACGTGCTCGAGCGCGAGAGTCATGCCGATCTCGCGGTGCTCGACAACGCCTGCGTTCAATTGAATCTCCCGCGCCCCGAGCGGCGTTTGGCGGTGGGCGATCGGGGCGCACAGGGAGCGTATTTCGAGCTCATGCGCCGCACTTCGCGCTTTAGCGCGCGCAGCCACTCGAGAGCCCCCCGCCGTCTGGTGGAGCTGGTCGAGGCGGCGGCCGCAAATCCGGGGTTCGATATCGACCTGGTCCCGGTGTCGATCTTTTGGGGCCGTGCTCCGCCCAAGGAGGTCAGCCTGTGGCGGCTGCTGTTCACCGAAGATTGGGTCCTGGCGGGACGTTTCCGCAAGCTGCTCAACGTGATATTCAACGGACGCAATACCGTCGTGCAGTTCGGCGAGCCGATCCGGTTGCGCGAGGCGCTGGACGACCCGCCCCCGCAGCGGGGCGCGCGGCGCCTGCTGCGCTCGCTGCACGCGGAGCTGCGCGCGCAGCGTGCCTCGACCATCGGACCCGATCTGTCGCACCGCCGGACCATGGTCGTCCATGTCTTGAAGACCCACGCCGTGCGCCATGCGGTGCGGCGCGAAATGCGGAGTCGTGCGCATCAGCGTCGCGCCGCGCTCCGGTTGGCACGCAGGTATGCACTAGAAATCGCGGCGAATTATTCGCAGCCCTTCGTCAGGTTCATGGCATTGGTGTTGGGCCGATTGTGGAATCGTCTGTACGACGGCGTCGAGTTCGAGCATGTCGACAAATTGCAAGAGATCGGCGACGGCGCCGAGATCATCTATGTTCCCTGCCATCGCAGCCACATGGATTATCTGCTGCTGTCGTACGTGATTTATCGCAAGGGTTTCGCGGTTCCGCACATCGCCGCCGGCGTGAACCTCAACTTGCCCGTGATTGGACATTTTTTGCGCAAAGGTGGGGCGTTCTTCCTGCGGCGCAGCTTCAAGGGGGATGCGCTCTATGCCGCCGTGTTCGCCCAATATCTCGGCTTCATGATGGCGCGCGGCCATCCCCTCGAATACTTCATCGAAGGCGGCCGCAGCCGCACCGGCCGCCTGCTGCCGCCGCGCACCGGCATGTTGTCGATGACCGTGCGCAGCTACCTGCGCGACCCGAAACGCCGAGTGGTGTTCATGCCGGTGTACTTCGGTTACGAACGCATCGTCGAGGGCAGGACCTACATCGGTGAACTGTCCGGTCGCGCGAAGCAAAAGGAAAGCATATCCGGCCTGATCAAGTCATTGTCCGTCTTGCGCAGAAAGTTCGGCAAAGTTCATGTCAATTTGGGGCAGCCCATCGCTCTCGACGAGCTGTTGCAAAAGCACAATCCCCATTGGCGCAGCACGCCGAGCGCGCCTTGCGAGCAGGAGCAATCCCCGCCGGGCTGGATCGGCGAGGCGATCGCCGATCTTGCCGCACGCATCGCCGCCGAGATCAACGCCGCAGCCGCCGTGACTCCCGTCAATTTGGTCGCGATGGCGATCCTCGCCACGCCGCGCCAAGCGATGTCGGCAGCGGACCTCGAGCGCCAGCTCGATCTGTACCAGCGCCTGTTGCTCGACGCTCCGTACGCACCGTTGGTCACCGTGACCGCGCAGAACGGTGCGGAAATGATCCGATACGCCGAATCGATGCGCATCATCGAGAGGCAGCCGCACCCGCTCGGGGATATCATCCGCATGAGTGCCGAGCGCGCCGTGCTCGCGACGTACTATCGAAACAACATCCTGCATTTGTTCGCCATGCCATCGCTGCTGGCGTGCTGTTTCATCGGTAATGCGCGCATGCGGTCGGTGGATATTCAACGACTCGTGTGGCGGGTCTATCCGTTTATTCGCGCGGAGTTGGCCTTGCGTTGGCCGGAGGCGGACATCGGCGCGGTGACCGAATCGCTTCTGGATGCATTCGCGCGCTCGAAGCTGCTTCAGGTCAATGAAGATCGCAGCGAATGGCGGCGCCCGGCGCCTACTTCGCTCGAGGCCATCCAGCTGTCGTTGCTTGCCCAGGCGACGATTCAAACGGTCGAGCGCTATTACCTGGTCATCGCGCTTTTGCTTAAGGCGGGTTCGGGAAACATCGGTCAACAGGCGCTCGAGCAGCGCTGCCATTTGATGGCGCAGCGCATGTCCTTGTTGTATGGCTTGAACTCGCCCGAATTCTTCGACCGGAGCCTGTTCCGCAATTTCATAGAGCTGTTATGCCGCCGCGAGGTGATAACGGCGTCCGACGACGGCACGCTCACCTTCGGGGAGCCGCTGCTGGGCGTCGCCGCCGACGCCCAGCTGGTCCTATCGGAGCAGATAAGGCACGACATCTTGCAGGTGACGCTGGGGCAGTGAGTGCGCAATCCGCGCGCGCCAGATCAGTCCCAGGCGCGTCCGCCTCGCTGAAGCTTGGTGCTGGAGCGGCGCTTCTTCGATTCGATGCGCCGTTCCTGGGATGCGCGCGTCGGCCGGGTCTTTTTGCGCACCTTGGGCTCGACCAGTGCGGCGCGGATCAAATCCGCGAACCGCTCGAGCGCCGCGCGGCGATTCTGCTCCTGGCTGCGCGCGCTTCGGGCGCTGATGAGGATGCTGCCGTCATCGTTCAGTTTCTGTCCGGCGAGGCGGCGCAACCGATTTCTGACCGGCATCGGCAAGCTGGTGTTGTGGGGCAGCAAGAACCGCAACTGCACCGCACTCGCAACCTTGTTGACGTTCTGGCCCCCGGGCCCCGAGGAGCGGATGAACTTCCATTCGAATTCTTCGTCCGGTATCGCGATATGCGGTGAAATGACCAACGGCATGAGGAGGTCGTCAGTCGCGCTCCAGGCGGGCGCCGAGCATGCGAATTTCGCGCTGCGCCACCGGTATCGTGATCTTGTTCTCCTGGAACAGCGCCCAAATGGTCCGATTGACGTCGGAGCGCACGTTGTTCACGCCCTCCTGCGGATCGGCAATCCAAAAGCGCAACTCCAACTCAATGCCGTGGTCGCCGAACTGCATCAATCGGGACACCGGCGGCGGATCCTTGAGCACGCGCCGCTGGCGCTCGCACGCGTGTATCAGGATCTCCAGCGCGAATTCCGGATCGTCGCTATAGCTGATAGTGACCGGCAATTTGAGGCGAATCCGCGGATCCGTGTAGCTCCAATTGATCACGGCGTTGGAGATGAGCTGTTGATTCGGCACCAGCATCTCGATGCCGTCGCGGTCGCGAACCACCACGTAACGGCCTCGTAATTCCTGCACCCAGCCGAAATTCTCGGTGCTGGTGCCGCTTTGTCCGGACAAACTGATCACGTCTCCGGGCTTGATGGAGCGATCCATCAGGAGCACGAATCCGCTGACGAAATTGGCGGCGATCGACTGCAAGCCGAAGCCCAACCCTAGGCCAATGGCCCCCGTCAGCACCGTCAAGGCGGTAAGGTCGACGCCCGCCGCATTCAAGCCCATGAGAATGCTGAGCCCGATCAAAAAGGCATTGGCGAACTTCGCAAGACCGATGCGCGTCGAGGGTTCGAGCGTGCTGAGTTTCTGTAAGCGACGGTCGATCCAGCGGCTGATCCACGCCGCCGCCAGCACGAACAGCGTCAGTGTAAACAGCAGCTTACGGATCTGCATTTGTCGACCGCAAGTCTGTGACAGCGTCTTCGATTTTTTTGATTGTATCCGCATCTAGTTGATCTGCATCAATAGGAACCCTGTCCAACTTTCGGGGCTCTGTAGACTTTAGCCACTTATCAATCTCTTCAATCTTTTGGTTTGCAAGCCCGGCAGGGTAGAAGTCTTGGGGTTCATAGAGATCTAGGTTTAGAAATCTTCTGCAATCAAATTACCTTTATGTGGATTCCTATTCAATGTCGCAATGAACTCCGGGAACTTAGTCTTGTATTCTTTGATGAGAGCCAATGCTTTACCACTGAACTGCCATCCTTCTGGGATTCTCCGTGAATATCCTAACACCTTCTGCCGTCGGGCCTCGAATTTCAAATTCAGCCCCAAATTCAGTCGTGTATCGCCACTGACAACAGTAAAACTCGACGTA
>CAWCBJ010000026.1:0-37745 GCA_963793685.1 uncultured Gammaproteobacteria bacterium
CGCGATTACCTGTTGCGCGCCCGGATCACCGGCACGCGCGCGGCGGACCACTTCACCGCCGTGGTGGGCTTATGGAAGATGCGCTCGGCGGCACGCGCGATGCCCGGTCCCGCCGCGTGAAACTCCAGGCAGCCGACCGTTTCATAGCCGCGCAGGAAGCGGTCGCGCACCGCCATCCAGCCGGCGCAGCCCGACAGTTCGCGTGGCCGCGAATCAATCGGCCGCCGCTGATAATGCCGGCGCCGATGCCGGTCCCCACCATCAGGAACACCACGTCGCGGCAACCTTTCGCCGACCCCTGCCAGGTCTCGCCGGTCACGAATGCGTTGCGATCGCTATCCACCACCACGGGCAGTTGCATGCGTTCCGAGAGCATGGCGGCCGCGGGCATGCGCGTCCATCCCCCGATGTTGGGCGCCCACACCACGCCGCTCGGATGCGCCAGGCCAGGCACGTCCACGCCCACCGCGCAGGCGCCCCGGGGCGGCAACTTGCGGAGCAGGGCCGCCATCCGATCGATCACTGCCGCGCCGCCTTCCGGGGGCGTGGGGGCGCGCAGACGGTGCGTGATGCGGCCGGTATCGTCGATGCGCGCGACCGCGATCTTGGTGCCGCCCAGATCGGCCACCAGCGCGAACCGCCGCATCACCGCCCCTGGATGAAGCGTTCGTAGGCCTTGAACCCTGCTGGTTATGATCGGGGTTCGAGGCCCACATTCGGCGAAACGAACAGTTCAGCGGGTCGGCCCCGGCTTCCACCAGGCGCGCGCCGGTCTCGGCCACCAGCGCCATGGCGATAGAAACGGCGGCCACCGTCGATCCCGCGGCGAACTTCTCGGGAATGCCTTCCACCCCGACCAGGGCGTCCTCCGGCGGCACGCAATTGTCGATCGCGATATCGGAAGCGCCGCGTTCCCCGTCGCGGGTGACTCCCCACCTACTCAAGCACATCTCATCCAGCGCGGCACCTCGCGAGAAAGCCCCTCGCGCCAGTTGACACGAGGGGGCCATATCAGAACTTCTGTCCGAACTGGATCGCGAAGGTGCGCGGCTGCGTGGGGACGACGTACGGTTGAGCCTCGGCCGACGGCACCGTCTGCACAAAGCGCGACAGCTGGCCAGCTTGTTGGTCACATTGGTCACGATCAGCTGGGCCGTCATATTGTCGTACGTCGCCCCGCCGAACACATCGAGCAGGCCGTAGGCCGGCTGTGCTCCGATGATTTGCGTCTGGTCCACGCGCAGCGTCGGTGTCGACTTGGTTTGATAGACGAATGCGGCTTGGCCGAACGGCTTCCAACCCTTGATCTCGTCGAAATTGTAGCGCGCGATCGCATTGCCCTTGAACTTCGGCGTGATCGGCAGATTGGTGCCGTCCGGCGCCTGAGGTCCCTTTAAGTTTGGAATGAACGCCTCCGGGGTGACGTAATTCGGACAACTGGTCACACCTGAAACACCGCAATAATCCTGGGTCAACCGCGGGTCGAGGAATGTGAAGTTGGTGCTCAAGGTGAGCGCGCTGGTCGCCTGCCATTCGAACTCGTTCTCGATGCCCTTGATGGTCGCGTTGCCGCCGTTCTCGATGATCGTAACGCTGTTCGGTCCCAGGAAGGCAAACTGGAAATTGTTCCAGTCTTCCCAGAATACCGCGCCATTCCAACGCAGCCGGTGGTCGAACCACTGCGTCTTCCAGCCGATCTCGTAGTTCTTCAAGTAATCGGTCTGGTACGGTCCGATTCCCTTCTGGGCAGTGCGGTTGACGCCACCCGGTCGGAAGCCCTTGGAGAAAGTGGCGTAGACCATTTTATCGGGCGTGATCTTGTAAGTGAGGTTAACCCTCGGTACGTTGCCACTGCCGGTCACCCGATTGTCAAGATCCGTGCAGGGAGCGTAGGGAGTGGAAGGCCTTTACCTTTGAAACACAACTTACCACCCGATGTGAAGCCTGCGTACTTGTCGTAGGCCAATGAATATCCATAAAAGCCTTGCAGGGTGTTGTTATAGGTGTAGTAACGCAAGCCGCCGTTCAGCGCCCACTGCGAATTGATGTCCCAGGTCACCTGCGTGAACGCCGCCTGGTCGCGGTCGACGCGCTGCTCGTCGGTGAGCCAAATGCTGTTGGCGAGCGTCGGGATCGAAAGTGCTTGGCTGAAACCATCTGGGTTGGGCGTTGCCGAATTGAGCGTACCGTAGGGATTGGTGAACCCATAGCCCGGCATCACGTACTGCTCCCAAATGTCGTGCAGCTGGCGCTGAATGAACACGCCGAATATAGCGTGCACCGGCTGGTCCTGCGGGGTGGAGAGGCGCACCTCGTTGCTCCACTTCTGGAAGTACCCCTTGGTGACCACGAGTTCCTGCGGCATGATCGGCTTGCCGTTGGCGCCCGTCCAATAGTTTCCCGACCCGTAAGCACGGTCATAGAATTCCGAATAGTCGCTGTAGTCGGCTATCGAGTGAGTGGTGCGCTTCATGAAGGCACCCGCGTAGGTGAGATCGAAGTCGCTGATCTTGCCTTCGACCGTCAGCGCCGACTGAGTGAAGGTGTCGTTGGAGCTCTCGGGACCGAAATGGGTGATCTGAAGATCGCCAACCCCGGGGTCGTAGCCGAAGAAGCCCTCGGTGGAGGTTCCCTGGGCCATGATGCTCGGCGTCACGGTCCATTGGTCGTTGACGTCGATTTTGAACGCCATGCGGCCGCCCTTGGTGTCCACCGTGTTGTAGTTATTCGCAACGTACGCCGCATTGCTGATGGACCCGTGACCGATGGGCGCCACCGGCGGGCACCCCACGACGTTCGCGGAACTGCCAACGGGGGTTCCGGGTGGTAAAGCGGTCCCCGCAGTATTACCGCCCGAGGCGCTGTAAAGATTGCCTCCGGTGCCACCTGACCAGGTCGGAAACGTGCGCACACCGTTGATGATGCACGCGGTCTTGTTGGTGCCCGCGACATTGTCGATATAGCCGCCGTCATGCTCGTAGTAGCCGACCAGGCGGACCGCCGCAATCGACGAGATCGGGATGTTGACGTAGGCCTCGCCCTTGTAGCCGTTGCCGCCGTTGTCGATTTTGTTGCCCTGCACATCGTAGCTCGCCGAGAACGCCGTGGGGTCCGGCTTGTTGGTGATGATGCGCACCGTGCCCGCTTCCGAACTCGCGCCATAGAGAGTCCCCTGAGGACCCTCCAGCACCTCGATGCGTTGAATGTCGTACAGATGAATGTCCGGCGTGCCGTCGATGGTGGTCACCGGCTGCTCATCAAAATAAGTGCCGACGCTCGGCTGCGATCCGGAGTGGTTTTCATTCGCGCCACTGACCACGCCGCGCATGTAGATGTGCGAGCTTCCGGGTTGCGCATTGCCGCCCTGGCCCTGGCCGCGCGAGTAGGCGACGCTGGGCGAGTACTTCACGTAGCCGTCCAAACCGCCGACGTCCAACTGGGCGAGCTGCGTGCCGGAAAGCACTTCGATGCTGATGGGCACGTTTTGCAGATTCTCGACCCGCTTCTGAGCCGTGACCACGACCTCTTCGAGCGTGGTGGTTTCGGCCTCGGTGGCGGCGTGCGCCGCGGGCACGCCGCCGGCCAGGATCGCCGAAATGGCCGAGGCGAGCGGCAACCGGCGCAGCACGTGTTGGTGATGATCGCGCGGGCGGCCGGCGACGTTTGAGCGTTGTGCCCCTGTTGTGTTTCGGCTACGAGTCATGGTTCCCTTGCCCCCTTCGGTTTTTTTAATCGGCGAATCCTAGTCTTAAAGACCTGTGGCGAAATCCGGCACGGCCGGATACCGGTCCCAGTACCGCACCCAGCGCCTGTTTCAACGGCCCGAGCCAAGGTTCGTAATGCCGCCAGCGGTCCATCCCCTCCCGGAATATAGGCCGCCGCACCTGTTCGGAACTCGCGGTGCGCACCGCCCGCTCGTTCTCGTAAAACTTCAAGCACCGCTTCTCGAACGGCAGTGCACAGTACTCGAGGAGCCGGCGCACCTCGGCCTCGGTGTCCTCGACCATGGATTCGTAGAATACACGATGCACGCGGCCCGGCAGCACCCGATCGACATGCGCCATCAGATCGACGTAGTCTCGATAATAGCGCCCGAGATCGGAAAGGTCATAGGAAAAACTCTGGCCGCGGGCAAACTGTTGTTTGAACGCCGAGAAACAGCAGCCTAGCGGATGCCGTCGCGCGTCGATGATCCTGGCGTTCGGCAATATGAGATGGATCAGCCCAACGTACAGCCAGTTATTGGGCATTTTATCGATGAAGAACGGCGCCTCGGTCTTGCGATAGACGCGGGTAGTGTCGAGATACCTCTCGCCCAGGGCGGCGAGCTCCGCCGGCTCGAGCGCCGCGACCGCCTCGAAGAAAGGAGCCTCGTGCTCGCCCTCGTCCCGGCCGGCGAGATCGCGCGCGATTTGCGGCAGGTCCGGCAGCTCCATGGTGCCTTCGACCAGAGAATGGCTCGCGAGAATCTGCTCGAGCAGCGTCGAGCCCGAGCGCGGCAGACCCACGATGAAAATCGGTGCCGTCGATCGGGCGCCCGCCGACTTGCGCTTCGCGAAGAATTCGGCCGTGTATTGCGCCTTGCAGCGGCTCACGTATCGAGTCTCTTGGTCGGCGCTGTAGGGGTGCTGGTGTCTGCGGATGGCGTTGCCCGCGGCGTAGTGGGCAAAGGACTCCTCGTAGGATTCGGCATCCTCGAGCGCCTTGCCGAGAGCGAACTCGAAATGCAGCCGATCGTCGTCCGCGAGGTCGGTTCGCTCGAGAGCCTTGATGATCGCCTGACGGTCGGACTCGGCGAAGCGAAACGTCTTAAGATTGGCGAGGCTCCAATATGCCTCGCCCAAGGTTGGCTCCATGGCGATCGCGCGCCGGTACGCGGCGATGCTGTCCTCCTGACGGCCCGCCGTCTTCAGGCTATGGCCGTAACTCATCCACACCTTGGGCTGCCCCGGATACGCCGCCAATACCGTTTCGTAGACTTTGATCGAATCGGCGGGATCGCCGAGGTGAGCGAGAATCGCCGCCTTGAGATTCAAGTAATTCGGGATTGCGTGGCTCCTTCGCGAGCAGCCGTTCCACGTGCGGCAGAGCTGCCGCCTGCTTGCTCTGGCGATTGAGCACGATGGCGTAGTTGTGGCGCGCCGCGTCGAAACTCGGCGCGAGATCGAGACAGCGCTCGAGAAGCTCCTGCGCATCCCGGTACCGGCGCAGGCGCGCGGCGACCTCCGCCAGCATGCGCAGCGCCGCGACATCCGTTGCGTGTGCGGCCAGGTGCGCCCGCAGGCGCGCATCGGCGAGGGGCAGATTATTCTCCACCAGCGCCGCGGCCGCTTCCATCAGCCGCGGATCCTTGGTCGCCGCTTTGAGGTAATAAGCTCTCGCCTGATCGGCGCCGGCGCCGTCGCCCTCGGCATCGAGGTAATCGGCGAGCAATCGCCAGCCGTCGGCGGAGCCGGGCTGTAGTTGCACCGCGCGGCGCAATGCCGCGATTGCGTCGTGGCCGCGGCCGGCTTCGCCGCGCGCGATTCCGAGCTCGAGGTATACAGGAGCGGCGCGCGGCTGCTCCACCGCGAGGGGTTCCAGAATCTCGAGCGCCGCCTGCGCGCGCCCGACCACGCGCTGTGCGGCGCCCAAGATCAAACGGGCGATCGGATGCCCGGGGACCACGCTCAAGATCTCGCGCGCCTGCTCCGCCGCGAGTTCGGGGCTCTGGTCGAGCAGCCGCTTCGCATGGGCAAGCGCCTCGTCAATCGAGCCAACAGGCTGTGAAACACTATTCAACAGAGCATCCCGGCCATCCCCAATTTAGCTCATCGTATTAAGAATCGCCTTCAATCCCTTTGTCAATGGATGTTGGCAATGCGCCCCGCCCCCGGGTACTTCTGGAATTGCAGGGCGTCATGCCCGGGTATCACGCGCTCCATCGACCCGCCCGCCAGCAGGATCATGCGCTGCTGAGCGGCAAGATTCGCCGGATAGTCCGCCTCGCTGAAGGTCGCGCTCGGCCTGTGCTCGGTCAGGTAAGGACAGTCTAAGGCAGCCCGCCGGACGACGATAGATACGCGGTGATCGCGCCGATAGAAACCGCCCATTTGACTGGCGCGCCCTCGCGGTCTACCGTCGCTAGGGAATTACCTTAACTAGAGTTCCGGATTCATCAATCGGAAGGAGTTTGTCGTGAATTTGAAAGGCAGCAAGACGGAAAAGAACTTGAAGGACGCCTTTGCCGGCGAATCGCAGGCAAACCGGCGCTATTTGTACTTCGCGGCCAAGGCGGACGTCGAAGGGTTCAACGACGTGTCGGCTGTGTTTCGTTCCACGGCCGAGGGCGAGACCGGCCACGCCCACGGTCATTTGGAGTATTTGGAAGCGGTGGGCGATCCGGCCACCGGTTTGCCGATCGGCGCGACCTCGCTGAACTTGAAGGCGGCCATCGCCGGCGAGACCCACGAATACACCGACATGTACCCGGGAATGGCGAGGAGCGCCCGAGAGGAAGGGTTCAACGAAATTGCCGATTGGTTCGAGACGCTCGCGAAAGCCGAACGGTCCCACGCCAATCGCTTTCAAAAGGCGTTGGATAACCTTTAACGCTGCGCTAGATCCCGCAACGCCCCCGCCGGGCGATGCCATGCAAGCGGGCTCCCATGAGGGGGCCCGCCTTTTCGCCCGGGAGATATCGTGTCGGACGCAGAGATCAAGAAAGACCGCGAAGGCAGTCTCGAGGCGCCCACGCGCCATGCCCTGGGCTGGCAGGAACCAGAATTCTACGACCCGGTCGCGCTCGATAAGGAGCTCGAGCGGGTCTTCGAGATCTGCCACGGCTGCCGCCGCTGCTTCAATCTGTGCAACGCCTTTCCGACGCTGTTCGATTTGATCGACGAATCGAAGAGCGGCGAAATCGACGGCGTCGACAAGAAGGCCTACGGGAAAGTCATCGACCATTGTTATCTCTGTGATATGTGTTACATGACCAAATGCCCCTACGTGCCGCCGCATCCCTGGAACGTCGACTTCCCGCATTTGATGCTGCGCGCCAAGGCGGTCAAGCACCAGAGTGGCGGCACCCGCTTTCGCGACAAGGTCTTAAGCTCGACCGATCTGCTCGGCAGTATCGCGGGCATCCCGGTCATCGCCGAAACCGTCAACGCGGTCAACCGCACCTCCATGGGGCGAAAGTTCTTGGATGCCGCACTCGGCGTGCATCCCGAAGCACCGGTGCCGCGGTACGCGTCGCACAGCCTGCGCGCTGCGCTAAAAAAGCGGCGCGAACAGCCGGCCGCCGCGCAGGCCGCCGGAGCGACGCGCGGCAAAGTGGCGCTGTTCGCGACCTGCTATGGCAATCGAAACGAACCTGAGATCGGGCTCGATCTTGCCAAGATCTTCGAGCACAACGGCATCGAAGTCGCGCTTGCCGAACGGGAACATTGCTGTGGGATGCCGAAGCTCGAGCTCGGCGATCTTCAGGCGATCGCGGACTTGAAGTCGAAGAACATACCGGCTCTGCTCGCGATGATCGAGCGCGGATACGACATCGTCGCGCCGATCCCATCGTGCGTGCTCATGTTCAAGCAGGAGCTGCCCTTGATGTTTCCCGAGGATGCGGGGGTCGCAGCCATCCAGGAGCGCATGTTCGATCCCTTCGAATATCTGGCGCTGCGGCACAAGGCCGGGCTGCTGCGCACCGACTTCGCCCGACCCTTGGGCAAGATCGCCTATCACGTCGCCTGCCATCTGCGCGTGCAGAATATCGGGCTCAAGACCCGCGATATCTTGCAGCTCGTGCCCGCAACCACGGTCGAGCCGATCGAGCGGTGTTCGGGTCACAACGGTACTTACGGGGTGAAGCGGGAATTCCGCGATACCTCGATGAGGATCGGCAAGCCCGTCGTTGAGCGCGTGGAATCGAGCGGCGCAGACTTCTATGCAAGCGATTGTCCAATGGCCGGCCATCAAATCGAAAGCGGCCTTAAGAACGGGCGGCCGCCGATGCATCCCTTGACGCTGCTTAGAATGGCCTACGGTCTGTAGGCCTCTCATGAAGAAACTCACCCGCAAGGACTTGATGAGCTTGGAGCAATACGCGACCGAACGGGCGCGGCTGCGCAGCGAAGTCATCGCGCACAAACAGCGCCGCAACGTGCAGGTCGGCCCCAACATGACCTGGTGTTTCGAGGATCGCACCACCATCCGCTACCAAATCCTCGAGATGCTGCGTGCCGAGCGCATCTTCGAGAGCGAGGGGATACAGGGCGAGCTCGACGCCTACAATCCGCTGATTCCCGACGGCAGCAATTGGAAGGTGACGTTGCTCCTCGAATTTCCGGATTCCGGCGAGAGGCGCGCCGCGCTCGAGCGCTTGATCGGAGTGGAAGACCGGTGCTGGGTGCGGGTCAGCGAAATGCAGCGCGTGTTCGCCATCGCCGACGAGGACATGGAGCGCGAGAATCAAGAGAAGACCTCGGCCGTGCATTTCCTGCGCTTCGAGCTGTCGAGCTCGATGGTCGACGCCGCGAAGAGCGGAGCACCGCTGTGCATCGGCGTCGATCACGAACATTACCGGCATATGCTGAATCCGTTGCCGGCGTCGGTGGCGGAGGCGTTGAGGCGCGATTTCGAATAGCCGCGGGAAAACCGGCGCTAGCCGAGCGGCAGGAGGTGCGGCCGCACCAGCATTTGCCAATCCTGATGTTCTTCGAGGATGAGGGCGATCGCGGATTCGATCGAATCCTTGATCGGCTCGGCGACTGCGAGCAGGTCCGGTGGCGAGGTCCCGTTCGCCGCGCCGAGCGCAAATTGAATCCGCATGATCGCACCCTGCAAATCAGCGACCAGCCGTTCGGAGGTCGCCTCGAGCCGATAGGACTCGGACTGCGCCAGGGCGCCGTGGAGCGAGGCGCCGAGGGCGGGAAAAAAGGTCGTCAGCAATGACAGCCACAGCGTGTGCACCCACAAGTGCATCATCGCCCCGAGCGCGGTCAACCCGAACAGCACGCCGTTCACACGATGCACCCGGTGCAGCAGCGCGTGCTGGATGGCGGCGATCCGCCGATGATAATGGCGCTGCCCCAACAGAATATCGATCGACCAGCGCGCATAGCCCGAAATGAACTCGGGATCCGACCAGGCGCCCGCCAGAACCCGGCGGGCCAGCGCTTCATTGCGCGCGCACAGCAGGGCGACATCATCGGTCGCCGGCAGACGCGCGCCGGGATTGAACACGCGTCGATACCAACTGCTCTCGCCGGACGCTTCCGAAAAATCCGCGAGCGGCGCGACCAGCGGCAGGTACCAAGTCAATTCGGCGATGGTGCGGGTGCGCAGCCATTCGCCATGCCAGTCGCGCCGATGGCCTCGCCAATAGATCGCGCTCACCACGGCAATCGTGCAAACTTCCGCAACGGCCCAAAGTCCGGCAAACGGATGCAGCGCGTGAGCGCGGCTGTCCCAACCGAGAGCGAGCGGCATCACCGCGCACAGCACGGCGACCGCGCTCAACAGGTAAATCGCCCAGAAGCTGCTGCGATAGCGGTGTCCTGCGAACACCGCGCGCTCGTCGAATGCCTTGTGAGGCGGCGCGAGCGCATCGATCAAGGGTTGCAGCCGCTGCGGCGGCCGCGGCTTCTGGGGCGCCGGCGGTAACTTGAGCCGGCTTCCGAGGAGCAGAAGCCGCAGTACCGCCTGGTGGAAGGTCACGGGATACCTAGCCCAGAACTTCGTAGGTCGTTTCGAAGATCGGCCTCGCGACGATCCCCAAGCTGCCGTCGCCATAGTCGATCAGCCAGTCCCCCGCGTGCCCCACGAGGCGCGACACGCCATCGGCGAGCAGCACCTCAAAGGGGCGGTCCATCTGCAGCGCGAGGACTCGATAGCGCAGGCTGTGATACGGACCCGACTCGCCCTCGAGCGTCGGTGGCACGGGGCAGTACTTCTCGGCAAAGCGAGCCCGCGAGACCCGCCAATGTTCGCCGGCGATGCCGGTGATGATCGCATCCCCGGGTTTGGCTTGGACGGATCCCTCGGCCGTCTCCACGGTGCAGGCAACGGGCGTGAAGCGGACTTGCACGGTGTGTTCGACCTTGCGGGCCTCGACGCGCCGCGGATTGCCGCTGACGTATTCCGAAAAACCATGCCGGCCGCTCGACCGAAATATCGCCGGCTCCGCGTTCACCCGGCGCTCCCCGCGATCGCCAATTCGGTCCTTAAGATTGCAGGGCGAATTTGATTAAACGAACTGTTGAGCGCCGGCATGGATCACACTGTCCCCGAGAAGCTGCGGCAAGTAGGGAATGGCTCACGCGGGCTCTTGGAATTCTCGCACAAAGTATGCCGCAGCAACTGGGGTCCGGCAAGGCTTGGCGCCGCCCGGATCGCCGCTGAGGATCGCGCCTTCGAATTCTGTGATCGCGTTCTCTGCCCGCGGTCATCCAATGCGGCGCCGGCGCGTTTAGAATGGCAACAGTGGCGTTGGGAGCGGTACCCGTTGAATCGATTAACCGACAATCGGCTATGGCGCCTGGTGGTCCTGTTGGGCGGACTCTCGGCGACCCTGACTACCCGGGCCGACGCCGTGTCCGCGGTGCAATTGCTGCGCGAGGGTGGTTGCGGCGGCATAATGCCCGCCGCTCAACCGCTGCATCACACCGCATCGCTGGATCGGGCGGCCGAACAGTGGGCCGCCGGTCGCTCGCCCGCGGCGGCGGCGCAGCGCAGCGGCTACCAGGCGCAAGCGACGTCCGCCTTGCATATCAACGGGCCCGACTCATCCCTGGTGCAAGCGCTCAGGCGATCGAGTTGCCGCACGGTGACGAACCGGGGGTTGAGTGATATCGGCGTTTATCAACGCGGTTCGGATACCTGGCTGATACTCGCCTCCGCCTATATCGTACCGGCCCTCTCGCAGGCGCCGGTACTGGCGTCGCGCACCCTCGAGCTCGTCAACGAAGTACGCGCGCGCGGCGCGCGCTGCGGCGCGCGCTCGTTCCAGCCGGCACCGCCCGTGAGGTTATCCGGCACACTGGCAAGTGTCGCGTTTGGCCATGCGGCCGACATGGCCAAGCACAATTATTTTGAACACGCGGATCTTCGGGGCCGCTCGCCCGCGGATCGGGTCCGCGCGGTCGGATATCGAGAAAAATTGGTCGGTGAGAACATCGCCTATGGCCCCAAATCCGCCGAGGAAGTGGTGCAAGGCTGGTTGAGCAGTCCCGGGCACTGCGAAAACATCATGGATCCGCGATTCGCCGAGATGGGCATCGCCTATGCGCCGGGCCAGGCTTCCAAGCGCGGTCTTTATTGGGTTCAACTGCTGGCCGATCCGCTGACGTAAGCCGGCTGCGAAAGATCTCGCGCGTACCAAATCGGCCATGTGCCTGTAGCGCCGGTTGGCTCATTTGACCTGAGTGTTGTCGAGCGCCTTCTGGAGGCTCAGCTTCATGTCGCGCTGAGCGCTTTGGAAAATTGCCGGCGTATAGAGCTCGATGTTTCCGGCGGCGGTGCGCCGGGCGAACACCGCAGCAATCTTGTGCTCAGCATCCTTGCTGCCATCGTAGGTGGTGGATTTGCCGCCCGCATGACAGGTTTCGACGTGGGCCGCATAAATCGGCCAACCACCCATCTGGCTGGAAAATGTGCCGACGGAGACGCTGTCGAGTTGCTCCAAAACCAGAGTTCCCGAACAGTCGCCGGAAGCGCCCGATTTGAAATAGTCCTGCAATAAAGGCTCAATCTGCTGCACCGACGGTTGCGCATTGCTGCGAAAGTGCCAGACGCCGAAGACCACGGCGGCAACCGCAAGCAACCAGATTGATTTGCGCATCCTGCGACCTCCCACCCGAGCGACCCTATATCAGGCAGCAAACCGGTACAAACGCTGCGTGCGTGAACTGTGACGCGGCGCGCGAGTGGACATAAGCGCGGGCACGGCCGGTCCGAATCGTGACAACAGTCCGGGCGCTTCCGGACGAGAGGCTGCGGTTTAGCGAATTGCTTGCCACCCCATAGCGCCCGAATCAGAACTTGGCGGCAACACCTACGAGCAGTTCACCTTCAAATAAAGCAGTGCCGCTAATCGCGACGGTGCACCCGTGAGTGCCACCGCAGAAGATCGCGCCGTTGTGGTTGATCAGGATGCCGTAGCCACGTGCTTCGAATCGAAGCCCCACATGCTGGCCGAGGGGCACCATCCAGCCGATGCCGAGATTGCCCGAGAAGAACGTCTCGGAATTGAGCCCGCTCCGGTCAGGTTTCGCAGTCGTGCCGCCGATGGCTCCCATGACATAAAGGCCACGGCCCACTTCCTCGATGAAATTAGTCCCGCCTATTTGGTAATTGTAGAGAGTGAGCCCCACATTGTTCGCCTGCGACGAGAACAGACCGGACGTCAGCGCCGTGTTCTGACGACTAAGGAAAAGCTCGATCTGCGTTTTCCAATCCAATCCGAAGTCGACCGCCAAGGCAATGCTCGCTCCGTTCTCAAGATCAATAGTCGAGTTGGTCGTGGAATCCGTCACGCTGCCGCCGAAGCGGTAGCCGCCGTATACCGTGACGTCACTTTCACTTTTCGCGCTAGATTCGCTCTGCGCATGCGCGCACGGTGCCGGTGCCATTACAAGTGCCGCCAGCACAACATTGATGACGCCACCCACCAAGCCCGCGAGGGCACCCTGCATTGAATTACGGTACAGAGTCTTCACACCGAAGGCATCCTACGGGCAATCCGCGTAATGACAGGAGAACTGCGCCCCAAATCTCGCTAACCGCCTCCGAACGCACACCAACATCCATCGCTGCAGTATCCTTGCCTGAGGCTTATCACCCGAGGAGTCCCGCCATGCCCCGAACCGTCGCGATGGCCGTTCATCTGCCGGCCTCTCCCGCTAAGCTGTACCGCATGTATTTGGATCCGAGGCTGCACGCCGCATTCACCGGCGCGCCCGTCAAAATCGCGGCACGGCCCGGCGCACCGTTTGAGGCGTTCGGAGGCGCCCTCGCCGGAACGATCCTTCAAGTGGTCCCCAATCGGCTGATCGTCCAGTCGTGGCGGTCAACCCACTTTTATCGACGCGACCTCGATTCCACACTGGTGCTGTCATTTTGGCCGGACAAGGGCGGCGGCAGAATCGAACTCACCCACCTCAACGTCGCCGACAGCGACTTCGCCGGGGTCTCCGAAGGATGGTCTAAATACTACTGGACTCCGTGGCGCGAATATTTGACGCGCAAGTCGAAGAAGCCCCCCTGATTCCAACTGAGCAATCACGGTACTCAACTGCTGTTCTTGACACTTTATACTGCAACCCCCACCAGATAATCGCAATGGCCTCACAACCATTGAAAGCAGAGGGCCAAGTGAACACGACAATTGACGCATCATGTCACTGTGGCGCCGTACATTTGGCAATCAGTACGCCCCCCGAGACGGTGACCGACTGCAATTGCTCCATATGCCGACGCTACGGCGTGCTCTGGGCCTATTATTCCCCAAATCAGGTACGGATCGTCGCGACCGAAGGCTCAGCGGACATCTACCTATGGGGCGATCGCTCGATTGAATTTCATCGCTGCAAGACTTGCGGCTGCGTCACCCACTGGGCTCCGGTCGATGAGCGTTCTGACCGCATCGGCGTCAATGCAAGGCTCATGGATCCCAATATTTTAAGACCCCTGCGTGTGCGCAAACTCGATGGCGCAGTTACCGGCAAATATCTTAGATGAGGCAGGCACGCTCCTCGGAAAAAGATGCCAACTGCGCCGCCCCCATCGAATAGTCAGTGGCTGTTGTTGATTGCAACCGTGGTTATCCTCGGTGCTCCGGCACCGGCGGGAAGCGCCACGGCCCTGCCGACCAAGCCATTGCCCGAAGTGCGGGTCGAGAGCGGCATGCTATCCGGTCTTACTGAAGGGCCGGTCCAAGCCTTTCTCGGCATCCCGTACGCCGCACCACCCGTGGGTGCGCTGCGCTGGCGCGCGCCACAGGCACCCGCCACATGGACGGGTACATTGGCTGCCGATCATTTTTCGGCGTCGTGTATGCAGCGCCCTCAATCCGGAGGGCCGTGGACCAATGAGTACCGGATCCCAGGGCCGATCAGCGAGGACTGCCTGAGCATTAATATCTGGGCACCGGCCAAAACCGGTAGTGAGCGCCTCGCGACGATGGTGTGGATACACGGCGGGTCCTTCAAAACCGGATCCGGCTCCGTGCCGATCTACGACGGCCGCAAGCTCGCCGCGCGCGGGATTATTGTCGCGACGCTGAACTATCGCTTGGGTGTCTTGGGCTTCCTCGCACATCCGCAATTGACTGCCGAGTCGGAGCAGCATATCTCGGGTAACTACGGCATCATGGATATCATCGCGGCGCTGAAGTGGCTGCAGCGAAATATTGCCGCCTTTGGCGGCGATCCGCAGCGCGTGACGATCGCCGGCCAATCGGCAGGCGCCTTCGCGGCGGACATCCTCGAAGCCTCACCCGCAGCCCGTGGATTGTTTCACGGCGTCATCGCCGAGAGCGGCTCCGCCGGGCGCACCATCCACTGGCGCAGCCTCATTGAAGCGCAGGAACGCGGTGAGCGCTATCTGCAAGCGCTGTCGTTACCCTCAATCGACGCGCTGCGCCGGGTGCCGTCGACGCAGCTGTATGCGCCGGCCAATAGCGGCGACGCTGCGCCCGATCGCAATTTCCCGCCCATCGCGGACGGCGTAACGATAATGAGCGAAAGCGACGCGGGGTCCGCCGCCAATCCTACTGACATCGCCACACTCACGGGTCTCGACGCCGATGAACACGGCTCGTTGCACGCTTCGATGAGTGTCGCGGCGCGACTGTCCATGAGCAAACGCGCTCGGGCCACACTGGTCGAGTGGGGGCGCCGGCGAGCGGCGCACAATCAGACGTCGTTGTATCTCTATCTATACGATCACGTTGAGCCCGGACCGCAATCAGCCCGCTGGGGCGCCTTCCACGGGTCTGAGATACCCTATGTATTCGATACTCTCGATGCCGCGCCGGGTCGCCCCTACACCCGCTTGGATCGCGAGGTCGCCCAACGCATGGCGGGTTATTGGGTCAATTTCGTCAATACCGGAAATCCCAATGGCCCCGGATTGCCGCATTGGCCGGCCTTTGATGCGGCTGCACCGGCGGTGATGGAAATCGGCGATCGCCATGCAATCCGGCGCTAGACGCCCCACTCTCCCCTGCGGGCCGTAAATTACTTGATATAGTACCCAGAGACCCTCCACGAGCCGTCTTTCTCAAGGTGCGGTGTAACCGTCTCCATCGCGCTTTTCTTGTTCTCAAATTGCGTCTCGTATTGAATCACCACGTACTCGCCGTCCGGCGCCCCCGGCAGCGATGCTGCATATTGAGCGGACTTGACCTTGCGCGAGACGAGCTCGCCGAGCGGCTTACGAACATTCTGCAAGGCATCCATCCAATTTTGCTTAGATATGGACGATTGAAAAATACTCGCAGCCTGGTCCCAACTACGCGAATAATCACCGGCATCCGTCAGCGCGAGCCAGGCGAGTGCGGCAGCCTCGGCGTCGGTCACCTTCTCGGCCTCTTGCGCGCGCGCCGGCGCCGTAGTGAACATGAAGACCACCACCAGTATGCCAAGGATGAATTTCATGGCTCCACCTCGCTACGCTGATTCATTGCTCGCCGCGCAAACCCGTCAACGCCAAATCGAGTGCCCCCGTGAAGTCCAAGTACGCGAACACCGGCAACAGCACCAGCGATAGAACGGCACAAATGCGCACGAACCTCGCCAAGGCTATTGAGCGGCAGTTTCCCGCACATTGATATGTAGCCACCGTCACATAGATGCTGAATACCAACCCGAACACGACGTAGCTGCGCCTCGCGGCTTCGCTGTCCGGCAGAAGCAGGCCGAGCGCACTCACGATCAACGAGCCCCCGAGCCCGTAGAGCCAAATCACTTTGGATAGGGAGGTCTTTCCTTGCAGAGGATCCCTGATCGCGGCCCACAAACTCATGATCTGTCCTCAATGTTGAGCGGTTAGCATATCAGCGAGCTTCTCGGCGATCATCATGACGGGGGCGTTGGTGTTGCCGCCGATGAGCCGCGGCATGATCGAAGCATCCGCGATCCGCAAGCCTTCAACGCCCCGCACCCGCAGTTGGCAATCAACGACGGACGAGGAGTCATCGCCCATGCGGCATGATCCAACCGGGTGATAGATCGTCTCCGCTTTGCGCCTGACGATTTCCTCGAGGCCCAGACGCGTCGTGACCGCATCGCCCGGATAAACTTCCGCACCGCGAAACATTGCGAAAGCCGCGCTGTGAAGAATCTCGCGCGACAAGCGGACACCTTCCAGCAAGACCTCGAGGTCTTTCGGTTCACTGCAGGTAGCATGCGAATATTCGTGGCGGGTCCCCGGGTCGGCCGGACCGCAGCGACAGATGTCCGCGACTCAAAGGGCGCAGGGCGCAGGCGTGCACGGTGTACCCATGGCCGCTCAGCCGATTGCGGCCGTGGTCATCGAGTTGCGCCGGCACAAAGTGGAATTGAATGTCGGGGCGCCGGTCCGGCGCAAGACGACTTCGTACGAAACCGCCCGCTTCCGCAACATTGCTGACTCCGGGACCTGAGCGCGTCAGCAGATATCGGCCCGTGACCATCAACTCCTGATAGAAATTGAAGTCGTAACTGACTTTCTGCGTGCACTTGCTGAGCGTGCAGAAGTCGAGATGGTCTTGCAGATTGCGCCCCACCTCCAGAGCTTTCGGCCACCGTTTGAATTCCCAGAGCCTTCAGTTCGTCCGGCCTTCCTATCCCCGAGAGCATGAGCAACTGCGGCGATGCTATCGTGCCGGCCGCCAGGATCACTTCACGCTCCGCCCGGGCTCGATGCAGCTTGCCGCGCGATTGGTACTCGACGCCGGCAGCGCGACTGCCCTGAAACAAGACTCGGTGGGACACACAGTGGGTGAGGATCTTAAGATTGACCCGCCGAGAAGCCGGCCGCAGATACCCGACCGCCGCACTGCATCGCCGACCGCGGCGCTGTGTGACTTGATAGAATCCCACCCCGTCCTGGACGGGTCCGTTGAAGTCCGAATTGCGCGGCATACCGCACTGCACTGCGGCCTCGACGAACACCGCGCTCAACGGATTTCGGAACCTCAAGTCCTCGACCGAGAGCGGCCCACCGACCCCGTGATGTTCGCTTGCACCGCGCGCCTGGTCTTCAGCCTTGCGAAAATAAGGCAGCACGCTCGCGTAGTCCCAGTCGTCGGCGCCAAACGCAGCCCATTCATCATAGTCGAGAGGGTGTCCGCGTGTATAACACATCGCGTTGATCGAACTGCTACCGCCGAGTACCCGGCCGCGCGGCCAGTACAATTTCCGGTCAAACAATTCAGGTTCGGGTTCGGTGTAGTAATCCCAGTTGATCCGCCGATTTCCAACCAACCGGGCTATCCCCGCAGGCATGTGGATGAATGGATTTGAATCCGCGCCGCCGGCCTCGATCAGCAAGACTCGGACAGCGGGTTGGGCCGAAAGGCGATTGGCCAGCACGCAACCGGCGGAGCCGGCGCCTACTATGACGTAGTCGTACACCGCATCAGTCATGCGCGCTCTCGTGAGCCGCCCGGAGCGGACTCTTGCTTGCCGAGCATTGACTGCATGAACCGTGTCTCACGCTCTCGGATGACTTTGAGCAGAGGTTCAGCGCCACGCATTCGGCGAAAAGCGTCGTATCCGCGCTCGAGGAAATCCTGCAGAGCGCCGAAGCCCGCCGCATGGGCCGGTACGTGCGCCGCCTTGAGCAGCGGTCCGAGCCACACCCGACGCACGATGCGATCGAGATCCTCGCCAACGCTGATAATGAGATCGATCTGTCGAGTGCGCGACGCTTGATCGTCCACGGCGCGATACGCGGCCGCGTACGTGGCGTCAGTCACCGCAGTCGCGCCTAGCGCGCGCACCATGGCATGGTCGAGTTCTAACGTGAGTACGTCGATTTCGATGGCCTGTCCGAGCACCTTCATCGCTGCCGCAGGTAATGCTCGCTTGAGGTGGCGCCAAGCGCGCGCCAAGTTCCGATCCCGGTGGCCGAACTCCTGTGGCCCGTACAGATCGCTCAGGAAAAACTCGACGGCCGGCGCGTAGCGCGGATCATCATGAAAATCCCGGTACGTCCTCGCCAGGCGGGCGGCCTGCCAGTTTTGCAGTTCGCGCAGGCGAGCGACGAAATCGGCTGCCTGGCATGAAGACGCCTCGAGCCGCTCGCTTGCGAGCCAGCAACTCGTCCAGCCGATCGCGGGCGTTCACCGGAGGGTTTCCGGCAGCAGCGCTGCGATGACGCAGTCGAGCGCGCGCCGCGAGCGCAACATACCGAGATGGCCAATGCCGCGCAGTTCGTGCAATTCCGCTCCTTGCAGGCGCGCACTGTCGTGCGGGCACCACCAGGTTGTCCTCCCTGCTGTAGATGCTCGCCATGGGTACCGTGAATCGGCCTTCTTGCGCCGAATTCAACGTGCGCAGCCAGGGCGAAGCGTCCGACATCTGCCTGGCGTTCGGCCAAGGCAGGCTGCGCGCTAGCAGCGGTACCGTGATGGGGAGAGGCAATGGTGACGATGCGGCGGATGACGCCCGCGCCGAGCTCGCGCAACAGCGCCCGTGGCGACGAGGCCACCCATGCTGTGGGCAATGATCACCACGCGCTCGCCGTTGCAACGACTTTGCAGCGACAATAGATCAGGCGCGACGCGACGGGCCTGCGTCTCGATGTCCACCAGCAACGGCTCGACATCGGGGTTTCGACGGTCCGAATCCTGCCGTGACGCAATCGCACCTGCAAAGCGTTCCACACCCGGCCGTTGCACAGAAAACCGTGCAATAGCAGGACCGGGTATTGCAGGCCCCGCAGCCGGCAGCTGCGGTGCGAGTCGTCGCGGTTGCGAAGCGGCACTCATCGCAAGACCGCCAGGCTGAACTCGGCGATTTCGCTCAAGAGCGCACGCCATACCTCGCGCATGCTCCATCGTACCCGCACGTCATTGCGGCGAGCTTGTGCGATCACGAAAGAGACGAGCACGAATGCAGCCGGCATCGCGAGCAGCATACCGAGCGCAATGGAGAGCGCCGCCGACAGGGGCCAATAAAATACCTTTGACAGCCATGCGCCCGATGCCGCCGCAAGCGCCAGCGCGAGGCCGAGGATGCATCGCCAGAAGCGCGCAGCCATGGCGCAATTATCCCGCGATTCCCGGCGCTCGCAGCATGCGCTCGATCCGCTCCAACGCGAGATCAAGACGCCGCGCCGTCTGCCGCAACCGCGGCGACGTTTTTCTCGCCGCCGGCAGCGAACGATTACGGTCACGCAGCACTTCGATATTCAGTTGCAGGCCGCGGCGCTCGAGCAACGGTGCGATTGACGTCGGCCTGCGCCAGCAAGTCGCGCCGCGTACGCCGATAGGCGTGGTCGGCCAAGCTCGGATTCGCTCCGCATAGCGAAACACGTTGGCGAAGAACAGCCGCTCGTCGTGGCGGTCGGGCTCGAGCAACAGCGTGTCGGCCGCCGGGAAGCGAGCTCGTAGGTCGACATCCCAATCTTCATGCGCGAATAGACCAGTGCTCTAAATGTCTGTCCGAGGATCGCCGGCAATCCTTCATCCACCAGATTGATCGACCGTCGAGCGCGCGACGTGCGAGGCGTCGAAGGGCACGATGGGATTGATGCAGATCACGAAATTGCATTTCTCCTCGCAAAGCAAGCGATGCATGCATCGTGCGGATCAAAGCGCCGTCGACAAACTGCTGACCATCGATCTCGACGGCGGGATACAACCCGGCAGCGCACTGCTCGCAAGCAGTGCGCGGGAGATTGGCACGTGTAGTTGCCGGGACCGCCGAAGGACTCGGACGCGCCGCTATTCAGATTCGTCGCGACGACATACAAGCGCGACCGCAATTTTCGGAAATCGTTCGTATGGCCCTCGCATTGAACAGCAGCCGCAGATAATCCTGCAGCGGTTCGTTGTCGAAAAGAGCCGTTGGCAGCAGGCGTCCCAAAGGGCCGATGCCCGCCTCCCACACACCGCGGCCGGGGTCGCGTGCGCACCGCTGCGCGATCTGCACCAGCACGTTGGGCAGGCGGCTCAAGCGGCGCGCATACTCGCCGAAAGCCGGCCGTAAAAGGATGGCGGGTGAGAACGGGAACAATACCGACTCGTCGTACAGGAACATGGCGCACATGGCGGCGGTATCGAAACCGCTCGCGAGAGCCGCCGCGATCAGCGACCCGGAACTTACGCCGACGTAGACATCGAATTCCGTCAAGCGCCGGCCTTGGATCGCTTCGCTCAGCGCGTGCAATGCGCCGAGTTGATAAAAGAAACCCAACGGTCCGCCGCCCGCCAGCGCGATGGCCAGCTTCGCGCGGCCCGCCCGGCGTCGCGCCGCGGGCTCAATGGTCAACATCGGACGCTAGTGCGCCCGCAGATGCGAAGACCCATTCTTGCGCGTGGCGCGCATCCGCGGCGTTGCCTTGCGCGAGCGCGCGAGCTTGTCGATGTTGGCGTTCAATGCATCGACTCGCTTGCTGAGCGATTGCACCTCGCCGGAGCTCGGCACGCCTAGCTGCGCGAGAGCGCTGTGTACGCGGGCCCGAAAGATCTTTTCGAGATTTTCGAACGCGTCCGCCGCTTCACCGCGCGCTTTGCCCATGCGCGCATTGAGAGTCTCCTGCACGCCGCTCAGCGCGCCGCGCAGTGCTTTCGCAGCCGCTTGCTGGGTGTCCGCCTGCACGTGCGCCCCCTCGGCGATCAATTCCTCGAGCAGCTTCGGCGCCCCTTGTTGAGCCCTCGAAACGGCGCCGAGTCCCGCGAGCCACACCTGATGCAGCATGTTGAGTAGTTGCCCCTGCGTGTCGATCGCGCGGTTTGGTGCGCGTTTCGCTGATGTTTTCTTCGCTGCCATGTCATTCCCCTCATGTCTCGCGGCGTTCACCGCCTATGAGTATTTGACCTTAATGGAATTTCAATTCAACGTGCGTAACATAAATGCGAGAGCAGGTACCTGGCGATTCGTAGTTCCCACTATAAGAGCGTATAAATGCGTGCAGCAAAGCCGAAAAGCGGCTCAAAGAGTGTTTTCGATAAGGCTTTCGCTGGAAGCGGTCTCGAGGATCGCTGGGCGAAATTGCACAAGGGCGATCGGGAACCGTACCCGGACACGGCGCGGCTCACGCGCCTCTCCCGGCAGCATGGCAAATTTGCCGAGTGGGTCGATGCCCATGGCGGCGCCGGCGAGGTCGCCGGCGGTGTGCAGGAAGCATGGAGGCGCTTTCATACCGGACACTTCGCGGATGCGATTGCTTCCGGCGGCAAGCTCGGCGCCTTAGGCGCCACGGCCGCCAACAAGGCTGCCGCCATCCATTCCTTGCAGGCCGGCGGTGAGGCCGGCCGACTGCTGGATGCCGCCATCACCCGCGGCGAACGGGCGGTCGAGTGGCTTCCCGATGACGCCAATGCACATTACATGCTCGCGCTAGCGCTCGGCCGGCACAGTCAACGAATCTCGATCTTGAAAGCCCTTGCGGATGGCATCGCGACCCGGGTTCGCACCCACCTCGATACCACGCTCGCGCTCGAGCCGCGGCACGCCGAGGCCCACATTGCACTTGGTTTGTATCACGCGGAAATTGTGGCCAAGATCGGCCCGCTGCTCGCCGGCCTGACCTATCAGGCGTCACGCGAAGCCGCGATCGATCACTTCCGGCGGGCCATCAAGCTCACGCCCGCATCGCCGATTGCGCAGATCGAATACGCTAACGGCCTCTTGCTGGTGGACGCGAATAAATACCGCGATCAAGCGGACGAACTCTACGCTCGAGCCGCCAACCTTGAGCCCGCCGACGCGATGGAGCAACTCGATGTCGAGCGCGCGCAGCGCTACCTTCGCTGAGGCGATCGAGCACCGGGCTTGGCTAAGTCGGACAGCACGCTCAATCGGCGAGCGATCCGCCGCCCAGCAACACGAGGTAAACCAGACGGTCGAACTCCGTTTGAATGATCGACACGAGTTCGCTCGGTTCCGGTATCAAGCGCCGATCCGCTATCACGCCGAACTGCACCTCCTCGTTATAGGTGAACATACTGACGCCGGCGCCGATGCTGCCGGCTTGTGGTACCCAAAACAGCAGTTGCGAGATCGGAGCGCCCCCCAGATGCATCGGGCGACCCGGTCCGCGTACATTCGAGGCGACGAGACTGGCTTTGGCGCTGAACCACGCGATCGCAGGATCCTGCACCGCCGCGGGCAAACTACCAACCAAGGATAATAGCCCGTAGGTAACCAAAGCCTCCGGCGAGCCTTTCAACGCCTGCATAGTGCCGTGGACTGCATACAGCCTTTGCAGCGGGTGCCGGATGCCAATGGGCAATTCGACGAAGGCGAGTCCGAAGCGATTCCCAAGGCTGAATGGCAAACAATCGCCCGAACGCAAATTGATCGGGACGGCCGCCCTGATCGTCACACCCGCGGTGCGTTCACCAACGGCGTCTAGATAGCGGCCGAGGGCACCGGCGAGCGTGGCGACCAGCACATCGTTGATCGTACATCCGAGCACGCGCCCCACCGTTCTGACTTCCTCCAGCGCCAGCGGCTCGCCCCAAGCGACACGTTTGACGCCGGTAAGCGGGTGTTTAAGCCGGGTTCGCGGATCGTCGGCAAGCAGTACGCCGAGGCGTGCAATTTCGCCGGCAATGCCGAGCGCTGTGCGCGTTGCCGTACCCGCCTCGGTCGGATGCAGAGTGTAATGGACGCTCTTCTCAAGGAGATCGGCGAACTCGCGCAGCGATTGTGTGATCAATCCCGGACCCGGCTCGGTGCGGGGCTCCGCCCTTTCGGTGTGCGCCAGGGACAGTGCGCCGCCCACCCCGTCTGGAGCGTCGTCGGCCAGCGCGGCGAGTACGTGCATCAGCGCGATGCCGTCCGCGTAACAATGGTGGATGCGAACGATCAATGCGCTGCCGCCCTGGTAGCGCTCGATGAGATGGAAACTCCAGAGCGGCCGACCGGTGTTGAGCGGCGTACTCGCGAGCTCGCCCGCCAATGCCTCCAGCTCAACTTTGCCGGCCGGCGCAGGCAATGCGATTCGCAGCACGTGATCCTCGAGCTTGAACTCCTCGTCGCGCACCCAGCGTCCACCGCGCGCATCGGCGACCGGCACACAGCGGAAGCGCTCGAATGCCAGGAATCGCCGGCTCACCAACTGGCGCAACGCGGCATGCCGCAATCGCCCGCGAAGAATCAACAACCCCATCACGACCATGGGATTCGTCGGCCGCTCCATGCGCAGCCAGGCCCGGTCGACGCCCGACATGTTCTCGCCCATGGTCATAGCTATTACTGTCGCTCAATTGAGAGGTTTTTGGACCCCTCGGTTTACCACTATATGGATGATGACTTGTTCGGTGTAGCGTGCGTACCCATCCACGCCGGAATGGAGTTGCAGGATGGGATATTTCGTCACCGGCGGCACCGGCTTCATCGGTCGGCATCTGGTCGTCGAGCTCGCTGGGCGTGGCGAGCCCATTTGGGTCTTGGTGAGGCCGGGATCGCGCGCTAAATTCGACCGGCTGGTACGGGACTGCGGCCCCGGCGGCAAGCTCCTGGTGCCAGTCAACGGCAATTTGACCGAGCCTCTGCTCGGCGTATCGGCACCCGAGCGGGGTGCGATGTCCGGCCATATCGACCATTTCTTCCATCTCGGCGCCCTGTACGATTTGAATGCTGCGGACGCAGATCTCACGGGCGCCAACGTACTCGGTACCCGCCACGCACTCGACCTGGCGCACGAGATCCAAGCGGCCCGTTTCCACCTCTTCAGCTCCATTGCGGTCGCCGGTCGCTACCGCGGCACGTTCACGGAACGGATGTTCGATGAAGCCGAAGGGCTGGATCTGCCCTATTTTCGCACCAAGCACGAGTCCGAGGCTCTCGTTCGCTCCAGCTGCCCGGTTCCTTGGCGCATCTATCGGCCCGGAATGGTGATCGGCCATTCACGCACCGGAATCATGGACAAAATCGACGGTCCCTATTACCTCTTCAAGCCAATTCAGACATTGCGCGATTCCCTGCCGCGCTGGGTGCCGCTGCCAGGCATCGAAGGCGGGCACGTCAACCTGGTGCCGGTCGACTTCGTCGCCGCGGCGCTGGCGCACCTCGCGCACGCACCGGACCAGGATGGCCAATGCTTTCACCTCACGGACCCGCAGGATCATCGCGTGGGCGAGGTACTGAATCTGTTCGCACGGGCGGCGCACGCTCCGAGCATGGCGCTGCGATTCGAGTCCGGCATGTGGGGCTCTCTGTCGAACCTGGTGCGGCCGCTGCGAGAGATGCTGCCGTCGGTCGAGCGAGTCGCAGGGCAGTTGCTGGACGATCTCGGTATTCCGCGATCGATCTTGGGACTCCTCAATAATCCGACCATCTTCGATGCCGCACGGGCTCAGGCGCTGCTGGAGCCTGCCGGGATTCGGGTACCCCCCTTGGAGACCTATGCCTGGCGCGTGTGGGACTATTGGGAGCGCTGCCTCGATCCCGGTTTGCACACGGCTGTCTCGTTGCGGCAGTGCGTCAAGGACAAGACCATCCTCGTGACGGGCGGCTCATCCGGGATCGGGCGAGCCACGGCATTGCGCCTTGCGGAGGCCGGCGCGCGCTTGCTAATCGTGGCGCGGGACGAGACAAAGTTGGCGAGCGTGAGCGCGGAAATCGAGGCTCGCGGCGGCAAGGTCGTCACCTACAGCTGTGACATCGGCGACGGCGAAGCGTGCGACCACCTTATCCGGCGGTTGCTGGCGGAGCATGGACACGTGGATATTCTGATCAACAATGCCGGCCGATCGATCCGGCGCGGAATCGATCAAACCTATGAACGGCTTCATGATTACGAGCGATTGATGCGCATCAATTACTTTGCGGCCGTGCGCATGACCCTGGGACTTCTGCCCGCGATGGTGAAATTCGGGGCGGGACGCGTCATCAATATTTCCTCGATCGGTGTGTTGACGAATGCCCCGCGCTTTGCCGCCTACAATGCGTCCAAAGCTGCGCTGGAAGCGTTTTCACGATGTGCCGCGTCCGAGTTCGCCGCGCGCGGCATTCGCATCACAGTGGTCAACATGCCGCTGGTTCGCACGCCCATGGTCGCCCCGACGAAAATCTATGAGCGCTTCGACTTGTTATCGCCGGAGCAGGCGGCCGAGAGAGTTTGCGCGGCGATCATCGATCATCCGCAACGACTCGCGACGCCCCTCGGTACATTCGCGCAGCTGGTGGAGCTGTTCGCGCCCAAGATCGGCCGAGCCGTCATGAGCGAGGGCTATAGGATGTTTCCGGACTCCGAGGCGGCCGGCGGCGCGCCCTCAACCGACGCACAGGCTTTGCGCGAGCTCGGCGCCTTCGCATCGATTACCCGCGGCCTTCATTGGTAACCTCAGGAGTCAGGCGGCGCGCGTCGATTCCTCGCGCATCAACTCGCGCCTCAAAATCTTGCCGACGTTGCTTTTCGGCAGCGACTGGCGAAACTCCAGGAACTTCGGCCGCTTGTACGCCGTGAGCCGCGCGCTGAAATGCTGGTGCAGCTCCTCGCTGGTGACCAAACTGCTCTCGCGCACCACGACGAACACCTTGACGACCTGCCCGGAATGCGGGTCCGGAACACCGATGCATCCGCATTCGAGCACCGCCGGGTGCTCGGCGCCGATGCTTTCTATTTCGTTCGGAAACACCTTGAATCCGGATACGATGATCATGTCTTTCTTACGGTCCACAATGCGCAGACAACCGTCGGCGTCCATGACCGCAATATCGCCGGTGTGCAGCCAACCATCCGCCGAAATGGCTTCCGCGGTATCGGCCTCGCGATTCCAATAGCCACGCATGACCTGCGGACCACGGACGCACAATTCGCCCGGCTCGCCGATCGGCACCTCGTTTTGGCCTTCCCGGATACTGATTTCCGTCGAAGGCACGGGCAGTCCCACGCTGCCGACCCGCGGAGCCGCGGCCAGGTTCCCAGCAACTACCGGCGAAGCTTCGGTGAGACCATATCCTTCGGCCAGCGGCCGCCCCGTGACGGCGCGCCATTTCTCCGCAGTCGTGGGCTGAAGCGGCATACCGCCCGCCACGCCGAGTTTCAAGCGTGAAAAATCCAGGCGTGCGAATCCCCGGTGATTGAGCAGTGCCCTGAACAATGTATCGACGCCGGTGATCATCGTCATGGGCCATTTGCGAAGCTCGTGAACGAATGCCGGTACATCGCGCGGATCGGTGATGAGTACGTTGAGTCCGCCCTGCTGCATGAACAAGAGGCAGTCGCAGGTGAGGCAGAACACGTGGTATAGCGGCAGCGGAGTGATCATCACGTCTCGGCCCGGCTCGAGAATATTCCTCCAAAAGGCGGCCATTTGCATCAAGTTGGCCACCATATTGCGATGGGTCAACATCGCGCCTTTGGCGACGCCGGTGGTACCGCCGGTATACTGAAGAAATGCGATGTCCTCGCCGCCGACCGGGCGATGCGGCAGTCCGATTTGCGCGCCGCGTGCCAAGGCGGCGCGAAAGCTCACCGCACCGGCAAGGTTAAATCGCGGTACGAGGTGCCGGATGCGGCGTACGACGAAGTTGACGACGGTTCGCTTAGGGAACCCTGCTAGATCACCAACGCCGGTAATCACGATGTGCTCGATGGCCGAATCGTCAATCACCTCTGCGAGCACATGAGCATAGTTTTCGACGATGACAATACAGCGCGCTCCGGAGTCGATCAGCTGATGGCGCAACTCTCGCGGAGTGTAAAGCGGATTCGTGTTCACTACCGTAAGACCGGCTCGCAAAACTCCAAATAAAGCCACCGGGTATTGCAGCAAATTCGGCATCATCAATGCGACACGGTCGCCGTGCGCCAAGCCGAGTCCGACCAAATACGCGGCGAACTCGGCCGACAGGCGATCCAAGTCTCGAAACGTCAGCGTAACTCCCAGATTGTGATAAGCCGGCCGCTCGGCAAAGCGTCGGCAACTCTCCTCGAGTAGGGCTACCAGCGAATCATATGCATCGGGGTCGATCTCCGCGGGCGTTCCCTCCGGATAGGAGCTGAGCCATATCTTCTCCATTTTTCCTCTCCCCCGAGTCCGTGGAGAGATCGAATGATCGCTCTTCGGCGCCGCTATTGAATTCGTACTTTCGCGTACGGCAGCGATGGAGCGCGCCACTGCGCGCTGCCAATTCTATCTCGGCCAGCTCGCCACACGGTGACCTTTTGCCACAAAAGAAAAAGAAAGTCCCCGGCGCTTAGCCGGGAGTTCTGATCGCTCGAGGAATTCAACCTATGTCGACAGTAGAAGTGCGGATGTTGTATCGAGGAGGATTCGCGGATCATAAAAAAGCGACAGGGGCGGCGTTGCTCAGAAACCATCTGATACGAGGTCTGACTACAATGGACAATCAAGCGAAACATTCGCGTCGAAAAGTACTTAAGGTTGGTGTTACGGCCCTAGCCGCAATTCCACTTGCCGGATTTCCCCAATTTTCATCTGCGGCGCAAAACGCGGCAATACGGAAGGCCCTGAAGTTTCAGGAGCAACCAAACGGAGACAAGCAGTGCAGCAACTGCGTCAATTTCCTTCCCAATAAGGATAAGCCGGGGAACAACGACGATGTGAATGGATGCAAGCTCTATCCTGGCGATACGGAGATTCCGCCGCACGGCTATTGCACGGGCTTTGTGGCGAAGCCCGCAACTGCTCACTGACACTGTCCACGTTTTACGACAGTTCGCACAGAGGCGGTCCTCTGCGCGGCGTTATGGGCTGATCCACGGAAAGTCCGCTGGTACCCGACCGATAATGCCCGTCTGTAAATACAGGATGCAGGGTGGCGGTTGCCGACGTGGACCGGTTGACGCGATAGCGGGATCATAGCCAGCCGCCACCGGGTCACAAGTCAGGGTGTTATCTCTGCCGCAGATCTCAAAAGAACTCGTACTCGACTTGTGCCAACCATGTCTGCCGCGGCGCCGCGGCATTAATGCCGAGCACCACCCCAACCCGATATTCGAAGCCAGACGTCATGCCAGGGACATGCCATTCCCCAGCAGCGATGGGACCCACTTGATACGCACGATCATCGGGCCGTACATAGGCCTCCACGCCCGGACGGAAGGCGGCGGATATCGTGTAGGTGCCCGAGTAGCTCGAACGAAGCATATACTTGCCACTGGCGCCAGCCCCCACTTCCTTTTCCCAAATGAAATTGACCTTGTAGGTAAACCTCCCGGCGCTCTTTTCGACCAACGGCCCGAACTCGACCGCGTCCGTCATACCGGCGACGATCTGATGCTCATACGAGGCAAGAAATCCGAGGTCGGCCCACAACTCACCCGGCTGCGTAAACTGCAAGGTGTTTTCGAACTCATAGCCGAGCAGGCGTCCGGCGCTGCCGGGGTCGTTCTGAAATCGGACGAGATAAATTTCAGGTTTCCACCAATCGGTGAACGCGTGAGAGACCGAAAACTCAGCGGCGCTACCGCCCGTGAAGACGGCACGAGAGTCCTCGTATTGATAGCCGCGCAGTTCGATTTCCGATTGCGTGGCGAGCACGTACGGCGAGTAGACGATGTAATCGTCCGCGTGCGCCGACACGCCGGCGAGCAGAAGCATGATTCCGAGACCACTATTTCGTGGGCGACGGAAACTGACTGAAGATCGATGCGTGGAGGATTTGCGAAGTGAGGACGATTGGATCACCCGAGCGGCCCGGAAGCCTGCTCTGGCGGTAGCGAACAAGCCGGTGGCGGGTGTCTCGACTTGGCGAGTTTCGGCCCTTGCATGCCGGCGACCAGCAGCAGCAACGTAGTTGCGTAAAAGACGACCTGGATTCCGGCAGGACTCGCGTCATAGCCGATCAGGATGCCGAGTGTCTTGCCGGCCAACGATCCGTTCGACAGCAACCCTGACGTATCCCACAGTTGAGTGCCCAAAACCGGTAGCAAATTGGCTTGCACCAGAAAGCGCGCCGCCGTGGAAGCCAATCCCGCAGCCAACAGCACGAGCATCCAATTAGTGACGCTAAAAAAATGCTTCATTGGGACACGCAGCAGGCCGAAGTAAAGCGCAAAACCCAGCAGTGCGCCGCCACTTACTCCCAGCGCAATGCCGCTGATCAGTCCCATGGCGCCAATGCCGCCGATCGCCATGCCGTAAAGAAATAGCACGATTTCTGAGCCTTCGCGTAGCACCGCTAGCGCAATCACCGTAAGTAGTATCGACAGCGAACGTGAGCCCGCACTGACCGCGCTGCCAATCGCACCCATGTGTTGTGCCAGTTCGCGGCCGTGTTTGGACATCCACACCACGTGCCAGCCAATCATGACGACCGCGGCAAGCAGCACGCAGGCATTGAAGAGTTCCTGGCCCGTACCATTGGCGAGTCCAGCGATGAGGCCAGCTCCCCAGGCGACAAGCATCGCGCCGACGATGCCGATTCCGATGCCTGCAGTCACGTACAGCCCGCGACGCGGCACATCGCGTGTGGCGGCGCAGATAATCGAGATGATCAGCGCGGCCTCCAGCACTTCGCGAAAAACTAACAACGCGACGCCAGGCATCCGGTCACTCCACTATCAACCGGCCTTTCGCCGTATCTTGATGGAAGTCGCCAAAAAAGCCGTACGTGCCGGCCTTCAAGGGGCCGACATACACTTCGATGCTGCTGTTCGGTGGAACGATTTTTTCGCGACCGAAATCCGTACTCTCGAATTCTTCCGGCGTAGCATCTTCGTTACGCACAATGATTTTGAACTTGGTCCCCGCCGGAATTTTAAGTTCGCTTGGTTGATAGACATGGTTCTTAAGGACCAGCGTGAATTCCGGCATGCTGTCGGCAAACGTCACGCCGACTAAGGCCAGCATGAAAGGCGCCGCAACAATCAGTAAAGGCTTCATATCTGTAGTTCCAGCCTGCAATAAAGGAATGATAATCATTCGCATTCATAAGTCAAGTGATGGGTTTAATCGTTCGCGCCGCGAGAGCTGCTGCAGACGTGGATATAGCCGAAATGTCCAATATGGGATGACTCTTCGCTGCGCTAAGATAACGTTCTCATTCGGGCCGTTGCGTGGGCGGCCGCTGCTCCAGTCCCAATCAGCTGAGTACCAGCATGCAGCAAACTGATGACTTGGATTTTAACCGCGGCATCGCCATACAAGAGCTCGCAGACGGCGCAATCATCAGGGGACGCGTCGGTGGCGAAGAGGCGCTCCTGGTGCGGCGCGGAGAGGACTATTTTGCAATCGGGGCCGCGTGCACCCATTACCACGCCCCGCTCGCAAACGGCCTCATCGTCGATGATACCGTTCGATGCCCCATGCATCACGCCTGCTTCAGCCTGCGCACCGGCGAAGCCTTGCGCGCCCCGGCGCTTGACCCTATTGCTGCTTGGCGTGTCGAGCGGGTGCTCGACAAGATATTTGTTAGAGAAAAACTGAACCCTCCCAAACGGTCCATCGGATCGGTCGTTGCACCATCAACAAAAACCCCAACTTCTATAGTCATTGTCGGGGGCGGCGCGGCTGGGTTGGCTGCAGCGGACATGCTGCGGCGCGAAGGATATTCCGGTCCCTTGACAATGGTTAGCGCGGATGACACCGCGCCGTACGATCGCCCGAATCTCTCCAAGGATTTCCTCATGGGAACCGCACCGGCGGAATGGATGCCGCTGCGAGATGCGCAATATTATGCGGATCGGCAGATCGAACTCATGCTCAATGAGCGGGTCACGTCGATCGACGCGGCACGGCGTGTCGTGCGTCTGGCTAACGGCCGACAAATCGCGTACGGCGCCTTGCTGCTCGCGACGGGCGCGGATCCTGTCCGTCTGGACATTCCAGCCACAGCCGGCGCGCGGATCTTTTATCTACGCACTTTCGCCGATTGTCGCGCGATCCTGGCGGCCGCCGAATCGGCAAAAGCGGCGGTCGTCGTCGGGGCCAGTTTTATCGGGCTCGAAGTTGCCGCGTCGCTGCGCGCACGCGGCATTGAGGTGCACGTGGTGGGCCTCGAGCGAATACCGCTGGAGCGCGTGCTAGGCCCGGACCTCGGCACGCTGGTGCGCGACCTTCACGAATCGCACGGCGTAACTTTCCATTTAGGGAATTCGGTGGCACGCGTTGACGGAAAGCGAGTCACACTGAATGACGGGACGACCCTCGAGGGCGACTTTACGGTGCTCGGTGTCGGCGTGAAACCGGCCATTGCGCTCGCCGAGCAGGCCGGCCTGGCGGTCGATCGAGGCATTTCAGTCAACGAATACCTGGAAACAAGCGCGCCCGGTGTATTTGCCGCCGGCGATATCGCACGATGGCCCGATCCTCATACCGGCGATCGGATCCGCGTCGAACACTGGGTCCTCGCGCAGCGCCAGGGTCAAGTGGCGGCGCGGAACATCCTTGGGTTACGCGAACCATTCGCCGTGGTCCCATTCTTTTGGAGCCAACATTACGACGTCGCGATCAATTACGTCGGGCACGCCGAAAACTTTGACTCCACCGTGGTTGACGGTGCGTTGAGATCTCATGACTGTGCGGTAACCTACCGCCGAGGTGAACGTACTTTGGCCATCGCGACGATCTCTCGGGACTTGCAGAGCCTGCGGGCAGAATGCGCCTTGGAGACCGAATTCGTCGCCGCACGACCGCGTTGATCGGGACAAAGCAGCGGGCATACAATTATCTGGACGGTAAAGGCTTAGCGGTCATTAGCACGGCCTCCAACGCGATGATGTGGTTCAGGACGGGGAACGGGATGGCTGCGAGTAATTGTCCGTCAGGCGACCGGGCCTTTCCCACCAATTCGCTTATCTGCCTTAGCAGTTCACTCTTGGGGCCCACCCACGGTGCAACATCTAACGTACTTTCTGGACCAGCCAGAGACCTGGTTTGCCTCGTTGATTGAGCCCTAAACTCAACAGCGCCGAGTTGCTTTCCCACAAGCGGACTACAGGCAGGCCCTCGCGATGCACACGATGTACGAACTCCTCGCTTCGGCCCATGACCCTCGCCTGCGGCCCGTCTGTGCCCAACGCCGGAAGTCGGTATTTGTCATCGGCGCTTTCCGGGGTACGGCGCGGCGACGGAAAGCGTATTTGCGAGGTGGCATCAGATGCGTTCGACAATTCCTTGGGCACACGCAGATCTAAGCGGCCAAGCGAGCTGATCGAACGGCTTTGCCGGGTTGGATGAGTATCGCCCGCCACTCGGGTGACTATCCCTCCACGACCCATCAGTGGCGGGGAGGCCACTGCCACACTCACCGCTCCGAGCCCGCAAAGGCCGCACACTACTGCGCGCCTCAGTAGACTTGCGCCTAATTCCCTCATGCAGGCAATAAATCATGACGAGTGAACGCGCGATATAGTCATCATCCCGCGGCCAGAGTAGGAAATCTCCGACAGGCTGTCGTACGCAGAGCAGGGCCTCCGCGGCATCGGCTCCAAGCGCATTGGCGACGGCAATCACTTCGTCGGTCGCGTGGAAAACTCCGGCGCCTACCCATATGGCGACCTTGCCTTCCCTGCATTCAAAACCTTAGCCGTCCGCGCAAGATCCGCCTCCTAGACCCGTGCAGTCTTGTAGGAACTTGTTGACACAATTGTCGGGAATAAGAGGATTTTGGCTGCGACGACCGTGCGCTAGGCTAGTTGCGTTATTAACGGCGTAGGAGCGTCGGTGATGCCGTGCCACCCGTCGGCGTGTAGCAGCCAACTGAAATTAGGACTAACAAGCTCGCAATTACTATCCCGTTAATGCATGAACTCATATGGAGGTCATCGCGATGGACGAGTCGGTTGTCAGATTTCCCGCAAAGTGCCCGATGTGTGGTCAGGAATCCCTGGTCGATTTTAGCTTAGATACGATCTTGCAAACTCTCACGACTGACCGACCGATAAAGCTCTATGCAAATTGTGCTCACCACCGCGTCGTTTGGGTCGCCAGCGATATAGAGAGGAGACAAATTCGAGACTACACGGCGGAAGTTTATTTTTCTGTGCCTGATAAATTGCACCCCCACGCCGTTTCGCATCTCTATCGAAGCGTCGCCTGACGGTGCAGGAGATAGAAAATATCCGCAGCAAGTGCGCCCAGCACGCGCGAGTTCCGAAAGCGGTGGCACGCAAGCGCCGACGTGAAGCCTTGACGGGGGAAGATGTGGCTACGGAGGCGTGCCTCACTATGAAGGGCAGCGACGATGTCCACGGACCATAATTCAATTGCCGGACTTCGGATCCTCATTGTCGAGGACGAAGCGCTCATCGTTGAAGAGATGGCCGACCGGCTGACGCGGGCCGGCTGCGAAATCGTCGCTACGACCGACAACGACAAGGCGGCAATCGAAGCCGCAATCGCGCTGCGCCCGGATCTGATCCTGATGGATGTGCGCCTGAAAGGCGACATGGACGGCATTCGTGTCTCGGAGCTGATTCAGCGGCAGTTATCGGTACCGATTGTGTATTTGACGGCCCACTCGGATCACTGGACGCTGCAGCGTGTCAAGGCGAGTGGGGCCTGCGGCTATATTCAGAAGCCCTTTCACATCAGGAACTTGATCTCCGCGATTGACGTGGCGGTCCACCGTTTCAAGATGGAGCGGCAGCTCGAGGAGAATCTGCTCGCGTATGCGACCATTTTGAATAGCAGCTCGGACGGAGTGATTGCGATAGATGTGAACGGCCGCGTGCGTTTCATGAATCCGGCCGCCGAGCGCCTCACCGGTTGGCGAATCCAGGACGCGCAGGGACAGCCGTCCAGCGCGGTTTTGCGCTTCGCCTCCACCGGAGACGAGTCGCCCGAGGATCATCCGGTGGAACGAGTCCTCGCGTCGCGGGACCCGGTTTCGCTCGGCGCGGACGAGCACTTGATCAGCCGATACGGCGCTCGCGTTCCCGTCGGCGGCGACATCTCGGCCGTTATTGACAACCTCGGCCGTCTGGTCGGTGCGACGATCACGCTTCGCGATGCAACTGATGCTAGAAATGCGACAGAAGGGCTGAAGGCCGCTGCGGAGCAGCTGCGTAAGGTGGTGGATACGGCCGTCGACGGCATCATGCTTTTCGATGCTGCCGGAAGGATCCTCATGTTCAATGCGGCTTGTCGGCGGCTCTTCGGCTACACCGCGATAGAGATGGCGGGATGCGCCATCGGCACGCTCATGCCCGACATGCTTACCGACGATCTCGATCGGCCGAACACCGATGCGCCGGTGATGATCACCGCGCGCCCGTCGAGCGGGCGGCGCAAGGACGGCTCGACCTTTCCAGCCGAGCTCTCGCTCGGCGAGGCGTCGAACGTAGGCGAATCCGTGTTCGTCAGCGTCATCCGCGACATCTCGGAGCGCAAGGAGTTGGAGGCGGCATTGATCGACACGGTCGGACATGAGCAGCGGCGGTTCGGCGAGGATCTGAATGACGGCCTGAGTCAGGATCTGGCGGGCCTTTCACTACTGCTATCAGCCTTCGCGCGCAGCGTGCGCCACGGCCAGACCCTCGAAGTGACGGACCTCGAGCGTGCTCGTGAGGTCGCGCAGCACGCGCTGCAGTCGTGCCAGAGCATCGCGCGCGGCCTGTCGCCGGTCACGGAATCTCATGGAGGCCTCATCGCCGGCCTGCGGGAGCTAGTTACGCGCCTTAATTCCAGGTCCGGGCCAATCCTTGCTTTTAAAAGCATCGGGATGACGCGGCTCGGGCTCAGTCCGGCGGCGTCCGATCACCTCTTCCGGATCGCACAGGAAGCGCTCACCAATGCCCTCAGGCACGCACACGCGAGCTCGATCAAGGTGACACTGGACATCGAGCCGGCGAGCGTACGCCTGGAGATTTGCGATGACGGCGAAGGGCTGACGGACCCCGAATTCAGCGCGACGGGACTTGGATTACGTACGATGAGATACCGGGCATCGCTGCTCGGAGCGAAGTTCCAGATCACGCGGCCCGACGATACCGGCACATGCGTCGTCTGCGAGTGTCCACAGGTCGCATGAAGGGTTCGGCCACTCGCCGGAGCACCTGCTTGACCTGACCTCCTCGTGCCGTATCACTCCATGGAATACCATCTAGTGCACGGCAATATCGTGGATGACCCGGCATTTCGTTCCGTTCAATTGCGCGTCATGCCCTCCAAGGACTCGTCGGCGCCGCGCTCGAAGCGCCGACCCAACCCGCAACACCAGGCCCCCGAGCGTCGAGGCCGGTAAAACCCTTTAATTTTAAGGCTCCCGGACGGATTGTTCGGCGCGCGATGCGCCGCTCATCCCTCGCCCGCGCTCGGCACCACCGTCGCTGCGCTCGCGGCACCATCGATTTCGTCCACTAGCGAATGATTTCATTGCGCAGTGCGTAGGAGGTCAAGTCCGCATTGGTCGAAAAATGCATCTTCTCCAAGACCCGCGCGCGATAGGTGCTCACCGTCTTAACGCTGAGTGACAGCTCTCGTGCAATCTCCGAGACCGACCGGCCGGCGGCAATCTTGCAAAAGATCTGGAATTCCCGCTCTGAAAGACAAGCATGCGGTGGTTGATCGGCTTCCTGATCCAATTGGTCCACCAGCAGTTCCGCCAACGCCGCGCTAACGTAGCGACGTCCGTCGAGCACCGTTCCGACTGCCTTTAGAATTTCTTCCGGCGCACTTTCCTTCGGTAAAAACCCCATCGCGCCCGCTTTGAACATGTTGATCGCATACTGTCGCTCCGGATACCCGCTGACTACGAGCACGCGAACGTCCGGATAGCTTGCTTGAATACTGCGAAGAATATCCGCGCCGCTCTTATCAGGCATATTGATGTCGAGAATGACGAGCTGCCAACCGCCGCCGCGTAGCATCTCCAGCGTATCGCGACCCGTCGACGCTTCACCAATCTGCCGAATGCTGTGATCCTGCTCTAGAAACCTCCGAATACCGGCTCGCACCATGGCATGATCATCAGCGATCAATACGTTTGCCATCCGCATGACGTTAATCCCCCCGGCTATCGCACAGATGTCCCCTTCACCCGGCACATACGACTGATGCAACGAATTGTGCCGGATCGTCCCGTGAACACTTAACGCCCGTTCGTGCCCAGATGTCTGTCAGCGTTCTCCTACGGCTCACTATAACCGGCTCGATCGCCGATCCATAGGGGTTTACCTACAACCGTGCACGGATAGAGCCGACTCTGAGTCCCACCGCTATCGTCGGGCACTTCTCGCGATGCGATCACGCGGCCAGTGTTACCAGGAGAAATGCATCCTTGCATTATGGCATGGTCTTTTTTGTCATCGCGCTCATTGCGGCGCTATTTGGGTTTGGCGGAACGCGGCAAGTGCTGTCGACATCGCCAAAATCCCATTTTTTTCCTTTCTCGGGATTTCCGCCATTACTTTCCCGATGAGCCTTGCCCGTCGGCCTGAGTCCGAGAGCAATGACCGCCTGACACGCGCCATATGGGATCAGATGACGCCGACGGTCAGATCGCGCGCGCGTTTAGACGAGTTGCGCCAGGTCGGTCTCGGCCACCGCACGCGCCTCCCAGGACAGCAGCAGCGCAGCGCGGCATTCCGGACAGATCACCGGGGCCTTGCCGAGAATGTCGCAGATCAGCTCGGTCAATTTGTGCCAATCGAACCGAAACAACGCGACGCGGGCGGAGCGTTGTTGCAGCAGCTCCAGCGCCAGTTTGAACGCCGGTGCGGGATCTGCGTCGACCAGGTACAGGCGGTGATGTTTCGAGCACTCGCGCAAGACGCGGGTTTGTAATGCGATGTCGGTGGCAATCGTGCGTTTGGTGTCCATTCGGCCCTCCCTTTGTATTCAGAATAACGCGCGTGCGGCGCGTCTCTGTCGGCCTAGGCAATCGATTGCTGTGAGAATGCGCTGATGGGCCGGCCCGCGGAGGCATTCATTTGCGCCGCACAATGCTCAAGGAATCGGTGCCTGTCCGGCGCTTACCGCCGCCGGATCTCGCATGCCCGTAGGTCCGCCTGGTCAACTCGTTTCAGAGCTGTCCCACAAACGGCCGTGGTCGGTACCGCCAAACGATCATGAGCCGCGATGGTATGCTCACCCTAATAGGCCTAGCTGCAGTCGAGGTCTCGCCGCATGTCCGTCACGACCCCACTTAGCGCGCTGACGCTGTTGCCGCGTACTATTTGGGTGCCGGTCGCATTGATGGGATTCCTCATCGGCGGCTTATTTTGGACTAACGAACAGGCCGTCAAAGCGGTACACGAGCAGGGAGACCATATCGCGTCTCTACTGACTATTCAGAGCAAGGTTCTGGAGTTTCGCAACACTGTGGTCGACGCCGAGACCGGGCAGCGGGGATATTTGTTGACCAACAACGCCGAGTACCTGCAACCGTACCGGGATTCAATCGAAAAACTGGTCAATATCCTGCCTGAATTCCGTAGTGCGGCGGCCGCCAGCCCTGATTTGGCATCGTTAGTGTCCGGCATGGAAATTCTGCAAAGCAAGAGATTGGCGGAACTTGCCGCTACGATAGCACTGGCTAAGGAGGGCGAGAGGCCACAGGCGTTGGCGATCGTTCGGCACAACAGCGGCCAACAGGTCATGACGGATTTTCGTGATGCGGCTGACCGCATTTTGCAGCGGATCACCGATCTCGTTGATGCCGCGCGAAGAGCGCAAGCGCAGAACTTGGTCCGAA
>CAWCBJ010000027.1:0-57059 GCA_963793685.1 uncultured Gammaproteobacteria bacterium
AGCGAGGCCGCCGACTGGGCCTCGCGCCGGAACCTGGCCTGGAAGGTCTGGTCCCTGGCCAGGTCGTCGCGGAGGGTCTTCACCGCGACGATGCGATCGAGACGGATGTCGCGTGCCCTGAATACCTCGGCCATGCCGCCACGGCCGACGATCCCGTCGAGTTCGTAGCGGCCGCCGAGCAGCCGTGGCTGGGTCATATCTCGCACTTGAGGTTACCGCCCTGCATCTTGATGATCCTGGCCAGCCGAAGCGGCGAGCACCGCCGTCGATGGCCGGTCAATATTCTTCCGGTCCGGTTCCGGGGTCCGGCGCGCCGCAGCCGCGCGTCAGGCTGGCCCGCGGTCATTTCAGCCCCAGGTAAGCCTTGATGATCTGTACTGCGATCGGCGCTGCGGCGTCGGCACCGAAGCCGCCGCCCTTGACTATGACGCCGACGGCTATCCGGGGGCTGTAGGCAGGTGCGAAACAGGTGAAGACCGCGTCGTTGAGGTTGGTGTTGTTGATCCCGTTCTGTGCCGTTCCGGTCTTGCCCGCGATCAGCACGCCGGCGATGTTCGGGTTGGCGGTGCCGTAGGCGGTGCCGGCCGGGTCGCTGGTCACCTGCACCATCATCTGCCTGACGTAGCCGGCCACCTGCGAGCTGACCGGCTGGGAGAACACCGATGGGCTGGCGTTCTGGATCGGGTTGAGGTCCGGGGCGTGGAGCTGCTTGACCAGGTAGGGCTTCATCAGCGGCCGTGGTTGGCGATCGCCGCGGCGACCATGGCCATCTGCAGCGGCGTCGCGGGGTCGTCGAACTGGCCGATCGCCGACAGGGTGGTCTCCGCGGCATTCGGTCGGCATCGGGTAGTTACGCTGGTGGCGGACGTCAGCGGGGTGCGTGAGGTTCGGCGTGTTGATACCGAACGCGGTCGCGTGGGTATGCAGCGCGGCTGGCCGAGGTCCTTGATGCCCAGCGCACCGAACGCGGTGTTGCAGGAGATCGTGAAGGCGTCGATGTACTCACCGTGGTGCCGTCCCGCGGCGCTCCCTCGTGAAGCTGTCGTTGATCAGCGAGACGGTGGAACCCGGGTACGGCAGCATGTCGGGCGCCGGGCACGTGGTCTGCGGGGTGGCGACCTTCCCGGTGGAGAGGGCGCGTCGGCTCGTGACGATCTTAAAGGATGGAGCCGGGCGGGAAGGTTGTGCCATGTGGCCCGGTTCAGCATCGGCTGGCCGGGTCGCGAGGCAGCGCGTTTCGAGTCGCCTGGCCTGTTCCCGTCTGGGCGTGGCGTAGGACAGTCCGTCCGGGTTGAACGTCGGGCTAGGAGACCAGGGCGAGGATCGCGCCGGTGCTCGGGTCGATCGCGACCACCGCCGCTGGGTGGCCGGAGGCCGTTCAGCGCGTCGTAGGCGGCCTGCTGTGCCTTCGGGTTGAGGGTGAGGTAGACGGTGCCGCCGAGCTGCGGGCTCGCCCGGTGATGCAGGTCGATCGAGGTTGGCCGACGGCCAGCCTGGGGTCGCCTGGTACCGGACGAGGTTCGCGTGTCTCGGCGGCCTCGATGCCGGTGGCGCGTAGACGAGGTCGTAGCCGGTCGACCGGCGCGTAGACGTCGGCGCCGGGGTAGGTACGCCGGTACTTGTCTGGTCCGTGGTGGGCACCGACTTGGCGACCATGATGCCGTCGACGATGATGTCGCCGCGCTTCGGTACTGGTACTCCGCCGCAAGGTCCGCGCGTTGCCGGGCTTGGTGGCGGAGCGTCCTTGGCCTCGGCAGACCTGCAGGTAGTTCATGTTACCAGCAGCAGCCGAACAGGCCAGGCAGGCGACGGCGACGACGGCGCAGCGGGCGTTCATCCGGCCCGCACCACCTGGGTCATGCCTCATCGGGTGATCGGTGTCGCGGGGCCGGGTCGGCGTGGCGGCGTCGCTGACCCGCATCAGCAACGCGACGAGGACCCAGTTCGCGAGCAAGCGAGGAGCCTCCGTAGGCCAGGAACGGCGTCGTGATCCCGGTCAGCGGGATCAGCCGGTCAACACCGCCGACGATCGACGAAGACCTGCAGCGCGAGCTGAACGACGAGGCCGGCGGCGAGCAGTTTCGCGAAGGGTCGCGGACCGCGACGGCCGTCCGCAGGCCCCGTGAGACGATGAGGCCGTAGACGAGCAGGATCGCCATGAGGCCGGTCAGCCCGAGCTCTTCGCCGAACGGCGGCGATGATGAAGTCGCTCTGCGCCAGCGGGGTCAGGTTCGGGTGGCCGTCGCCGAGACCGCTGCCGAACAGGCCACCGAACCCCATCCCCTCCAGCCCCTGGACCAGCTGATACGCGGAATGGGTGGCCGAACCTCAAACCGGTAACGTCGGACGCTACTTGAGCGTCGTCGACAAATCTCAATACGATTGCAAAAAGGAACAGACCCGCAATCTGTTGATTATCTACTACACCGCCAACAATATTCGGGGCGACGCGCAGACCGAGGAAGCAGACCCCAAATTGACTCCATGGAATCCGGTTGTCCCCGGCACGCAGCAGGAATCGATATTTCTATGGGCATGCGCCCTGACTCATGCGCGCGGCGGCGGCGCCAATTGAATCGTTCCGGCCAGCAGCCGTGAGCGGTTCGCGCACGGCCCCACCAGAATCTCCACCTCGCCGGGTTCGAACACCGGTTCTAGGTCGAGTCCTAGAAACCGCAGCTCCTTAGCGGCCAGAAGGATCGTCACCGTGCCCGATTGGCCGGGATCCAGGTGAATCCTGCCGAAGCCTTTGAGCTCGAGCAGCGGCCGCGCCACGCTCGCCAGCTTGTCACGCGCAAAGAGAAACACCGTCTCTTCGGCGGCCCGCGCACCGCCGTTGGCGACATCCACTCGAATCTCGACCGTGTCGTGTTCCGTCACGCCTTCCGGCGTGATCCGCAAGTTCGACAGGGTGAACTCTCCGTACGTGAGCCCGTGACCGAATGGAAACAGCGGTGCGTCCGATGCATCGAGATACTTGCTGGTGAATCGATCCTTCGGATCGGCCGGACGTCCGCTCGGGCGCTGGCCGTAAAATAGCGGCACCTGTCCGATCGCGCGCGGCCAGCTCACCGGCGTGCGCCCGCTCGGGCCGATCCGACCCGTGATGAGATCCCCAATGGCATTGCCCGCCTCGCTCCCCGGGAACCAGGCCGCGAGAACGGCGTCGGCTTGTTCGATGAGCCACGGCACAATCAGCGCGCGTCCCGAGAACAGGATGACGATCACCGGTTTGCGCAGCGCCCTGGCGCGCTCGAGCACGGCCTCCGCCAACGGGCGTTGATGTCCGGGAAGGCCCAGATGCGCGCGGCTGGCGGCTTCCCCGCTCATGGCCGCGGACTCGCCCACGCACAGGAGAATCGCATCCGCGTGCGCGCACAGCTCGAGCGCACTCGCGATGCCCGCCACGTTCTCGCCGTCGATCTCGACTCCCGGCTGGTGCAGCACCCGCGATTCCCCCAGCATGCCGCGCAGGCCCGCGAGCACGCTGACCGGTTCCTCGGGACCGGCGGCGGCCCACCACGGTCCGCGCATTTCGGCGGATGCGTCCGCCAGCGGGCCGATCACGGCCAATCTTTGCACGCTGCCCGGCAGGGGCAGCACACCCCCGTCGTTCTTCAGCATCACGATCGCGCGTGCGCCGGCTGCGCGCGCCAGACGCCGCCGCGCCGCGATGACCGGTGCGCCTTCCGGCGTCTTCCCGCGACGGTACGGATCGTCGAACAGGCCCAGTCGCGCCTTCAATCTCAACACCCGGCGCACCGAGGCGTCGATATCCGCCACGCTCACCCACCCGCGCTCCAGCGCGGTCGGCAGCCCGCGGCGATAGGCGTCGGCCATCATATCGATGTCCACGCCCGCATTGAGCGCGAGGGCGGCCGCCTGCGCCAGATCGGCGGCGATTCCGTGGCGAATCAATTCCGCAACCGCGTTGAAGTCGCTCACGATGACGCCGTCGAACTTGAGCCGCCGGCGCAGCCAACCAGTGAGCAGCGCGCCGTTTGCAGTCATGGGTATTCCCGCCAGATCCGTGAAGGCCGGCATGACGGCAGCCACGCCCGCCGCCACCGCCGCCGCGAATGGCGGCATATGCACCTCGTGCAAGGTGCGCTCGGAGATGTCCACCGAGGCGTAGTCGCGCCCGGCGGTCACGGCGCCATAGGCGCAATAATGCTTCGCAACCGCCGCCAAGGCATCCGGTGCGGCGAGATCGGCGCCTTGGAAGCCGCGCACTTTGGCCTCGGCGATGCGAGCGCCGAGCCAAGGGTCCTCGCCGGGCCCCTCGGCGCCGCGCCCCCAGCGCGCATCGCGCGACACATCCAGCATCGGTGCGAACGTCATGGTCAATCCGTCGGCGGCCGCTTCCTTGGCGGCCTCTCGAGCCGTCAGCGCCCACAGCTGCGGATCGAACGATGCCGCTTCACCCAGCGGTATCGGAAACAGCGTGCGATGTCCGTGCACCACGTCGAGCCCGATGAGCAGAGGAATCCCCAAGCGCGATTCCTCGACCGCCAAGCGCTGCAATTCGCTCACCCGCTCAGCGCCGAAAATATTGAGTAGATTGCCGATGGTGCCGGCTTTGATCGCTTCGGTTGAATCGCCCGCGATGAACGGACCGGTGACTGCATAGCCCGCGGCCGTCATGGTCAGTTGACCCAGCTTCTCGGCCAGCGACATCTCGCCGATCAGTCGCTCGATCCGATTCACGGAACGAGCCGCCGTTCTCTATCCAGCGACGGCAACGTGGTCGATAATGGCGCCATTGTCTGATTCCTTAAGAAGCTCACGCATGATCATAGATCGGCCGGACCCTGCAGTCAGTTACCCGCGCGAAAACGACGGGATCACCGAATCGGGGCTGGTGCCCCAAGTGGCCATGATGGGCCGGGCATTATGGGCCGCACCGGTGCGCAACAAGCTGCTCGTGCTCTCATTAGCGATTTTCATCGTCATCGCGGCCACCGCCTATGGGCAAATCCGCCTCAACAGCTGGAATCGACCGTTCTACGATGCGCTGTCGCACCGAAATTTTACCGAATTCATGTTCCAACTGGGGGTGTTCGGGGTGATCGCCGGTGTGCTGCTCGTGCTGAATGTGATCCAGCGCTGGCTCAGCGAAACGTTGAAGCTCAAGCTGCGCCAAGGGCTGATGCACGATCTGGTGCAAAATTGGCTGGTGCCGGGGCGCGCGTTTCGTCTGGCCAATGCCGGCGCCATCGGCGTGAACCCCGATCAGCGCATGCATGAAGATGCGCGCCATCTGACCGAGCTGTCGGCTGATCTCGGTATCGGTTTGTTGCAGGCCTCGATTCTGCTCATCACCTTCATCGAAATCCTATGGGCGCTGTCGAGCGACTTCGGATTTCAAATTGCCGGCCGACGGATCGAGATACCCGGCTACATGGTGTGGGCGGCGGTCGTCTACGCCGGATCCGCTTCACTGCTAAGTTATTGGGTTGGGCGCAATCTGATCGATCGCAATGCGGAGCGTTACGCACGCGAGGCCGACCTGCGCTTTTCGCTGGTGCGGGTGAACGAGCACATCGATGCGATTGCGCTCGCCGCGGGCGAGGCGGACGAGGCGCGCCGCATCGAGATCGATTTCGCCGCCGTTCTCGAGGCCATGCGCCGCCTGGTCACGGGGATCACGAATCTCACCTGGGTCACCGCCGGCTATGGCTGGTTCACGCTGGTGGCGCCGATTATCGCGGCGGCACCGCTCTATTTCGCGGGCAACTTGTCCTTCGGCGGCCTGATGATGGCGTCCGGCGCCTTCATGCAGGTGCAATCCTCGCTGCGCTGGTTCGTCGATAATTTCAGCGCCATCGCCGATTGGCGCGCGACGCTGCTTCGGGTCGCGAGTTTCCGCGGCGCGGCGATCGCCACCGATGTGCTGCACGACGTCGAAAGCCGCATCAGCTTCACCGAGGGCGAGCCCGGCAAAATCGTCATCGATCAACTCGAGATCGCCTCTCACGGCGGCTGCACCCGGCTCGAGGAACCGCATGCCGAGGTGAACGCCGGCGAGCATGTTTTGATCGTCGGCGATCACGGCTCCGGAAAGACCCTGCTGTTCCGGGCGCTCGCCGGGCTGTGGCCGTGGGGCGCCGGGCGCGTCGCACGGCCCGACGGTGAAACCATCCTCTTCGTGCCGCGCACGAGCTATCTGCCTCCCGGCACGCTGCGCGAGGTCCTCGCCTACCCATCGACCGTCGCGAGCTTCGATGCCGGCGCATTTGCGCATGTCCTCGACCGGGTAGGTCTCAATCGTCTCGTGCCGCTGCTCGATCAGGTCCGGCGGTGGGACCGGGAGTTGAGCGACGGCGAACAGCAAACCCTGGCATTCGCGCGCGCCTTGCTGCATGCGCCCCCATGGCTGATCATCGATGAGGCGATGGACACCCTCGACGATGACACGCTTCGGCGCGTCAGCGAGGCATTCGACAAGGATCTGCCGGGCACGGGCATCATCCATATCGGCCGCCCCGCGGCTCAAGGCCACCTATTCCAGCGCGTGCTGCATCTGGTCAAGGATACCGATGCGCACCGGCTCGCCGCACCGCGATACTCGGCGCCCGTACCACGCCGCCCACGCCGCTCTGAACACGGATAAAAGTCATGCCAAAAGCCGCTCGATCCGTCCGCGGCAAACCGGTAAGACGGTCGGCGCCGCATCTTGCCTGCAGTTATGCGGCCTTCATCTCGTGCATTGCGGCGCGCAAAGCGGCGACGCAGCATTTGTAGCGCCGTGATCCGCCGCGGCGCGCTCCGCGGCGCGACCAACCGCATCGGAATCAGCTGCCACGAGCTTTCCGCACACGGGTTGAAGCTGTGACCCATCTAACAGAAGGCGTTTCAATAGAGTTGAACGCGATCACGTTCTGTTCCGGTCAGTTGTATTTAACTTATCCCGAGGATCGCCAACGTGCCGGCTTGCCCAGTTCAAATTCTCCGACGGAGGTTCGACGATGGGACCATCACCGCTTAGAGCAGAATCCAATCCCGCGGATTTTCTGGATTCGCTGACCACATTCGGCAAGGAGCATCGAGCGCAACGCTGGGAGGGTACTCTCGGGGATTTCTTGACGCTCATATTGCCGAACAGCCCCGCGGCCTTCGTGCGCACCAGCCATGAATATATATGGGACATGCTGCTCTGGCACGGTCGCCAAATCCAAGGTGACGACACCCAAAAGGCGCGCGAGCTTTTCAAGCGCGAACTGTTCGGCGTGGACGAACCCCTCGGACGAGTCGTCGATTATTTCAAAGCCGCGGCCGCCGGGTCCGACGTGGGACGGCGGCTGCTGCTGCTGCTCGGGCCGCCCTCAGGGGGCAAATCGACGCTCGCCATCCTGTTGAAACGCGGACTCGAGGAGTACAGCCGCACCGACGAGGGTGCCCTGTACGCGATCAAGGGCTCGCCGCTGCGTGAATCGCCGTTGAATCTCATTCCCACGAGCTTGCGGGCGGGATTTCGCGAGACCTACGGCGTCGACATATCGGGTGAGCTCAGCCCATGGGCTCGCGATTATCTGGACCGTGAATGTGAAGGCGATTATTTGCACGTGCCCGTCGAGCGCATATTTCTGTCGGAGGCCGCCCGCTGCGGCATAGGCACCTACGCACCCCACGATCCGTCCACCGCCGATATCGCCGATTTGGTCGGATCGGTGGATCTTTCCAAGGTCGCGCGTGTCGGCGATGAAGGCGATCCGCGCGCCTGGTCCTGGTCCGGCGCGGTGTACGCGGCGAGTCGCGGCGTTCTCGAAATGATCGAAATCCTGAAGGTGAAGCGCGAATTTCTCTATCTTTTGCTGACCCTGACTCAGGAAAAGAACGTGAAAGTGGCGCGCTTTCCGCTGATCTATCTGGACGAGACCATCCTGGCGCACACCAATCTCGCGGAATTCAACCGCTTCCTTCAAGAGAAGGAGAACGAAGCCCTGCTCGATCGCATGGTGATCATCAAAGTGCCGTACGCGCTGTCATATCGAGACGAGGCGCGAATCTACAAGAAATTAATCTACGGAGCCCCCGCGTTTCGCGACATTCACCTCGATCCGCACGTGCTGGATCTGGCCGCAGTGTTCGCGAGTCTCACCCGGCACACAAAACCCGAGCGCGAAGGGCTCGATTTGCCGAAGAAGGTACGGCTGTTTGCCGGCGAGGCGGTCGAAGGGTTCTCGGAGACCGAGACGGTGCGCCTGCGAGCCGAAGCGCCGGATGAGGGCCTCTCCGGAGTGAGTCCGCGGTTCGTGATCAATGCGCTCTCGACGGCGATCACCCGGGGCAACTCGCGCAGCCTCACCAGCATGGAACTGCTGCTCGCGCTGAAGGACGCCATCGACAGCGACGCGCGCATGGATGCCAAGCAGAAGAAGCAGTGGTTCGATCATCTGGTGACCGCCCGCAAGGAATTCTACAATCGCTGGGTCAAGGAAGACGTGCATCGCGCGCTGTTTGCCTCCTTTCAGGACGAGGCGCAGCAGCTGCTCGAGAAATATTTGGACGAGATCGAAGCCTCGCTCGATCAACGCAAGGTCACCGATCCGATGACCGGCGAAAATCGCGCGCCCGACGAGCGGTTCATGCGATCGGTGGAGGAAAAGATCCACGTGTCCGATTCGGGCAAGCAGTCATTCCGGCAGGAGGTCATTCGCAAGGCCATGGTCGCCTTCAAAGCGGGGGAAAAGTTCCGCCTCGCGAGCCATGCGCGGGTAAGCGAGGCCATCGAACAATATCTTTTCGAGGAACGTCGCGACGTGCTGCGCCTGGTGACGTCCACGGCGCGGCCCGACGACGATGCGCGTCAGAAAATATCCGTGGTGCAGGAACGCCTCGTCAAGGAATACGGATATGACGATCACAGCGCGCAGGAAGCACTGAACTACGTGACCACGCTCCTGTCGCAAGAGTAGCGGCCAAATGACAGCCATCGCGCGGACGGAGACTCGATGAGCTACGACCCGACGATCAAGGAGTCACAGACGCTGAGCGGCTGGTACGAGCTGTTCTCGCGCGGATCGCGGGATTGGCTGCGGCACAGCGAAAAGATACGCGAAGCGGTGCGCGAGCACCTTCCGCAGATCGTCGCCGGCTCCGACATCATCAAGGACGGCTCGCGCACAGTCCGGGTCCCGGTGCGCATGCTCGAACACTATCGCTTTAGACTGCTGGAGAACGGCGAATCCGAGGGTGTCGGCCAGGGCAAGGCGAAACCGGGAGACCAGCTTGGCCCCGCCAACGCGAATAGCGGGCCGGGAAAATCGGGTCCGGGCGGCAAGGAGCGCGGCGGTACGGAACTGATGCTCGAATTCAAGGTAGACGAGCGTCATCGACTGGCTGTGGGAGGACATGAAGCTGCCGAATTTACTGCCTAAAATCGGCGCAACCGAGGATTCGGAATGGAAGAAAGAGGGCTGGGACCGGCGCGGCGCGCGCTCGCGCTTGGATCGCCGGCGCTCGCTCAAGGAGTCCGTCAAGCGCCGAGCACTCGATGCGAATTCGCCCGCATTTACCGATGACGATTTGCGCTTCAGGCAGCTCACTCGCCGCCGTCAGCCGGCGCTGCGCGCCGCCGTTTTCTTTCTGTTGGATGTCTCCGGCAGTATGTCGGAGCGCGACCGCCAATTGTCGAAGACTTTTTTCTTCTGGGTGGCGGCCGGACTTCGACGCGAGTACAAAGCTCTCGACATCGTGTTCGTGGCGCATACCACCGATGCCTGGGAATTCAGCGAAGCGGATTTCTTCAAGGTCACCGGCAGCGGTGGCACCGTCGCTTCGGCGGGCCTGAGCAAGGTGCGCGAGATCATGCACGCGCGCTTCGATCCGGCCATATGCAACGTGTACCTGTTCTATGCATCGGATGGGGACAATGCCGCCGACGATCGCGCGCAAGCCCAACAGGAACTCGACGGCATCGCCAAGGCGGCACGCTACGCCGGATATGTGGAGATATCCGCGGGCGCGCGCAGCACCGAGAGCGAGATCTGCCAACTGTTTCAGGCGGTAGCCGACGCGGGACTGCCCTGCGCACGGCACTCGATTACCGGTCCGGACGATGTTCCGACCGCGCTGCGCCACTTCTTCGCGAGCGAATCGCAGCCCCTCTCGCCCGGCACCACCGCGGATGCAGGTCCATGAGCAGCGACTGGCGCACTCACGTGCCGCAACTCGAGGATTTGGCGCGCAAGCTTGGCCTCGACTGGTCGCCGGTAGTCTTCGAAGCCGTCCCCGATAGCTTCATGACCGAAATCGCGGTGTACGGTCTGCCCGTGCGCATGCCGCACTGGTCCTTCGGAGCCCGTTACATCTATCAGCTCCTGCAGCGGCACATGGGATATTCCCGACTATTCGAGGTCGTGTTCCCGGGCAATCCGGGGCATGCGTATCTTGCCGCGAGCAACGGCCTCGCCGATAATGTGCTGGTGACCGCCCACGTGCTCGGTCATGCGGATTTTTCCAAAAACAATATGTTGTTTCGCCGCTGTCAAGAGCAAGTCAGCGCGCACATCATCGAGCACGCCGCCAGTCACGCGCGACAGATCGAGCGCGACATCGAATCCCACGGCTTCAAAGCCGTGGAGCAGGTTCTCGATGCGGCGCTGTCGTTGGAACAATACATTGATCTCGATCGAGCGCTGCGCCGCGAACCCTACCCCGAATACCAGGCCGCCGCCGCGGCGCCGCCCGACGACACCTTTCGCGCCCGCTTCGCAATCCTGGAGGCGGGAGCCGCGGGCGTTTCACAATCGCGCAAAATACGCGCGCCGCTGCCGCCGCACCCCGAGCGCGACTTACTCTGGTTCATCGCGACCCATGCGCCCGAAATGGAGAGTTGGGAGCGCGACATCTTTCTTGCGGTGCGCGAGGAATCCTTTTACTTCTATCCCGTGTTCGCCACTCAGATCATGAACGAGGGCTGGGCGTCCTATTGGCACGCGCGACTGTTGCGCGAAGCGGATTTCATTCCGCAAACCACCTATCTCGATGCGGTCAAGTGCCACTCGGACGTGGTGCGGCCGGTCGCCACCGGCGAGCAGGTGGCGCTCACCATCAATCCATATCATTTGGGATTTACCCTGTGGGAGGAAATCGTCAAGAAGTCCGGCATCGAGTCGGCGCGCCGAATCATGCGCGAGGACGACGATTTCAGCTTTCTGCGCAACCACCTCACCCGCGAGATCGCGGACGAAATGGGGCTATTCCGCTACCGCCGGCAGGCGCAGGGACCCGTCAAGGTTGTCGCCTCGGAGATCGAGGAACTGCACGAAAGCTTGCTGCTCCAAAAATATAATTTCGGCGCGCCGCGCGTCTCGGTTATCGAGGTTCGCAACGACGGCACGCTGGTGCTGCAGCATGACAGCCAGCTCGACGGGCGCGGCTTGGATGCTGATCGTTCACGCAAGGTGCTCGAGTATGTCAAGCGCGTCTGGCGGCGCCCGGTGCTGCTCAAGACGATCGATGCAGCAGCCAGCGCGATTGAATTTTCGGCCGACTCGACCGAGCCGGCCGCCGCCTGAGCCGGCCCCCGCCCGGCGGGCGGCCTCAGGACAAGAACCCCTCGCGCCCCAGTTCATGCGTCACCTCGAGGATAGCCTCGCGCAGGGTATCGACCAGCACGTCGCACTGCGCCCGCCCCAGCGTGAGCGGCGGCGACATGATGTCGAGGTGGCCGAGCGGGCGCACCAGCAAGCCCTTCGATTCGCACAGCTGGGCGATGCGCCGCGACATGTTCGCCTCCTCGGGGACCGGTGCGCGCGTCGACTTGTCTGCCACGTACTCGACGCACATCATGAAACGCCGGCCGCGCACATCGCCCACCAGCGGCAGGGAGGCGAGTTCCTTCAGGCGCGTCTCGAAGTAATCCCCGACCACGCGGGCATTGCCGAGCAGATTTTCCTCGGCGATGATCTCGATGTTCTTGAGCGCCGCCGCGCAGCACACCGGATGCCCGGAGTAGGTGAACCCGTGGGTGAACCACGCTTGCGGGTCGGGGGCGGATATCGCCTCGTGGATCCGGTCCGAGTAAATGGTCGCCCCCAGCGGCAGGTAGCCGGAGGTCAGGCCCTTGGCAGCCACCAGAATGTCCGGCTCGATGCCGAATTCGTCGTAAGAGGCAAACCAGTGCCCGATCCGGCCGAATCCGGTCACCACCTCGTCCGAGATGTAGAGAATTCCGTGCTGCGCCAGCACTTCGCGCATGCGCGGCAGATACCCGACCGGCGGCGGCACCACGCCTCCGGCGCCCTGGATGGGTTCGGCGATGAAGGCGGCGATGTTCGCCGCGCCGATATCGCGGATCGCCCCCCGTAATTCGGCGACCAGCTGATCGGTAAACTGCGCCTCGCTCATGCCCTCGGGGCGCCGGTAAGCGTACGGGGCGCTGAGATGGTGCACCAGCCCGTCGATGTACTTGAAATGCGGGGAGCGGTCGCCCTCTCGGTTCCCGAGCGTCATGCCGAGATAGGTCGACCCATGATAGGAGTTATATCGCGATAGAATCACACGCCGGTCCGGTTCACCGCGGCGCGAGTGATAGTAATGCGCGAGTCGAATCGCCGTGTCGTTCGCGCAAGACCCCGACAGTGAAAAAGCCACGTGATTCAAAGACCCCGGAGCGAGCTCGGCAAGCTTCGCGGCGAGTTCCGTAGCCGGCTCATTGGTGCAATCGACAAAGGTGTTCGAGTAGCTGAGCTTGAGCACTTGATCGGCGATGGCCTGGGCCATGTCTTGGCGACCGTAGCCGATGTTCACGCACCACAACCCGCCGATCCCATCGAGATAGCGCCTTCCAGCCGCATCCCATACGTAAGCGCCCTTGGCCTCGCGGATCACCAGCGAGCCATCGCGCTTGAACGTGTCGAAGTGCGTCCACGGATGCAGAAAGTGGGCATGATCCTTCTGCCAAAGCGGGTCCGCCGGAATACTGCCTTTCGCCGTCGACATCGTATTATCCTCGGCGCCTCAGCGCAGCGCGACAGTCCGCTATGATAGCCGCATCCCGATCAAGAAACGAACCTGGGCAATCTCTATGCTTAAAAAACCGGCCGCTCCATCCCCTCGCGGGCAACTTCGTCGAACCGACAAAATAATGACCGCTGATGAGGTGGACGAGTTTCTCGCCCGCGCCTTTTGCGGACGCACCGCCACCGTCGGCGCCGACGGTTATCCGTACCTCGTTCCGAACTTGTTCACATGGCTTGGAGGCACGATCTACCTTCACACGGCGGCGCATGAAGGACACTTCATCGCCAATGTTCGCCACTCCGATCGAGTAAGCTTCGAGGTCGACGAACCGGGCCAGATTTTTCCGTATGGTCACGTCGAGTGCGACACCTCCGTGTCGTACCGCTCGGTCATCATGTTCGGCCGCATCACGATCCTGGATGACGCGGCACAGAAGACCCGATTCTACGAATCCTTCATGGCCAAGTACGCTCCTCCGGGGTCATGGGGCCGGGAGCGCGGTTCATTTCCGAGAATGGGCTCGACGATCGTGTATGCGATCGCACCGGAAATGGTGACCGGCAAGCAGGGAATCCTGCCGGCGGTGAGCGATCAATGGCCGAACCGCAATCTCACCGGCTCGCCGGGATGGACGCCGAAGGGATCGCCGCCCGACCGGTGAATGCGGCCAAAGATCCTATTCGAGGCACACGACGAGCTTCGCCGAATGCGTGCGCCAGTTGATCGGTATGACATATGACTTGGCATACGGCGCGGTGACCTTCTGCACGTCGTGGCCAAGGATGGTCGGGACGGATATGATGAAATTCCGGCCGAAATCCTTGCGCGCGTTTCCCGAAATCGTGTTGGCCACTTCACCGACCAAATCCTTGATGTTCTCGTCGCTGGTGTCGGTTTCCTGCATGCGCATCAACAGCACCGTGAGCATGCCGCGCGGCGCCGAGAAATACACGATTCCCTTGCGAGCGCCGGATATGCCGATGACGCCCGTGTAATCGTAGGCGCCCGGATTGCCATCCGTCACCAAGTACGGCGATCCGACGCTCGCCCCCTGCTGCGCCGACACTTCGAAGTAACGCGTCGCGCCATCGATAAACGTGCGAATTTCGGCCTCTTTCAGCATGTCACACGTCCAACAGCAATTCGTGCAAAGCGTCGTTGAGCTGCCGGTCGGTGAACGGCTTGCACAGGAAGCCGTTCGCGCCCTTTTCGATCGCCTCCACCGCGGTCGCCTTGTCGGCGAGCGCCGAGACGACGAGGATCAGCACCTTGGAATTGATCGCCACCAATTCCTGAACGCACTCGATGCCATCCATCTCTGGCATCGTCAAATCCATGGTCACGACGTCCGGTTGAGTGCGGCGGAACAGTTCAACGGCCTGGCGCCCATTGCTCGCCGACCCGACGACTTCCAATCGATCGATCTGCTGCGAACGCTCGATGCGCCGGCGGATGATGTTCGAATCATCGACGATCATCAGTTTGAGGGGCGTTTGTGATCGGTTCGAAGCGCTCATCATGCAGCCTCGGTCACATTGATGCGTTTGGACGGCAGCGGCAAGGACACCGAGATGCGCGTGAATTTACCGGGACGCGTCCCGATGCTCACACGCCCGCCCGCCTCGCGCACCCGCTCGGCGATCAGATTCATGCCGATGCCCCTTCCCGCATCCTTGGTAACCTGCTCCGCCATCGAGAAACCCGCTTGGAAGAGCAGCGAGAGTGCCTGCTTGGCGTCCATGGTTGCGGCGTGCGTCGCCGTTATCGTCCCCTTCTGCACGGCGGCCTCTTTGATGCGCTCGGTCGACAGCCCAATACCGTCATCCTCGATCGTAAACCGATAACCGTCGGGCAGCGACTGAAATTCAAGGCGCACGACACCGCTCGCCGATTTGCCCAATGACTCGCGAACTGTGCGCGGCTCTATGCCGTGAACCACGGCATTTCGTACGGCTTGTACCGCAACGTCCTTGACCAGACGCCGGTACTGGTCCGGGATGGCGTCGAACCCGACGCACTCCAATGCGGTCTCTTTGCCACCCTCCCCCGCGATGCGCGCGGCCAGCCGCTGCAGCAGGGGTGCGATCTCCGGGCGGGGCGACCGGTCGGTGGACGGCGGGGTCGCCGGCTTCGAGGCGACTTGCCGCGGCGATGGGCCCTCCGGCCGCGGCGGATTTTGCGCCCGGGTCGGCCCCTGGACCACCGCGGTGGTCAGATGCGCGGACTCCTCGCCCTTCACGTGCAGTTTCGACAGACGTGTCACCAACTCGTTGATCGAGTGCAAATGCGTCAGAAGATCGTCCAGCTTTATGACCAGCGGCAGAAAGTCATTGCCCGACAATTCCGACTTCTCGCGCAGCGCCTTTAAATCCTCCTCGAAGGCGTGCGCGCGGCTTTCGATCGACGACAGCCCCAACGATGCGGCCTCGCCCTTGACCGAGTGTGCCTGCCGAAACAGGCTGTCCAATTTCCTGCGGAAGGCGCCCTCTTCCCGTGCCGGTTCCTTGAGCACCGCGTTGATCATCTTCATCGACGCTTCGGAATCGCTGAGAAAGGATGCCAGTTGCAGCGGATCGATGTGCAAAATGCCGAGTAACGTATCGACCTGCGCTTGGGCTTGGCTTTGCGAGACGGTCAGTTCGCGGGCCAAATCGACCCGGGCGGTGACATCCGACACCGACACGAGCACGTGAGTGATCTTTCCGTCCACGCGAACGCGGTGGAAATCGAACTCCAAATAGCGGATGTCGACGTTTCCCTGGCCGTGGTAGATCCGGACTTCCACTTCGCCCAAAGGATTGATCGACTTGACCAAATTCTCGTTGGTTCGCTCCGCCCAGAGAACCGACACGAATTTCTGGGCGGTCACCAACGTCTTTTCGGACACGATGTCTCGCAGCAGGTCCTCGAATTTGAGTCCGGCGAAGTCTTTGCGCTGGAACAGCTTTTCCAGGGCCGTCGAATAGGTCGAACCGATCACCAAATTGCGGTCGAGCAGAAATAAGCCGTCCTTGACCGTGCGCAGGATGTCTTCGGTCTGCTGACGCGCCTCGCGCAGGCTATTCGATTGACGGCCGCGTGCACTGAGCAGAATGGTCACCACCAGCACCAACACCGTTGCGATCAGCAGGCCGGCGAGCATGACGATGCGCAGTTGCAAGGCCGAGTGCGCATTTTGCGACTGCAATTGCGAACCGATCGCCGCGAGTTCGCCGTCGATGGCGGGCAAATGACGCCGAGCGGCCCGAACCGCGGCGTTCGCGTCGCGCATCAATGCGCGCCCATTTTCGTTGAGCGCCGTGCCGCTTGCCTCGTCGTCGCGATACGGCACGCCGCTGAAGCCGATCAGCGGTTCCAGGGATTGTCGCTCGGTCTTCCATAGCTCGCGCAGTGCCGCCGTGCGACTCGACACGCCCGGTTGCGCGAAAGCCGCCATGTCGTTCGATGATTCGAACCATCCGCCGGGCTGCGCACGCTCCATGCGCGCCTGTGTCTCCTCGAAGCTCTTCACGGCGGCACGCATCTGTTCGAGAGGCGGGTCGATGTAGCCGCGTGTATCCAACCGATCGCGCACCAGATCGAGCGAAGCGCGCATGAGGTCCGGATTTCGCCGTTGCTCGCCGACGAGTTTCAGCGCTCCCGTGGTATTGGCAAGCTCGGTCGCGAGCTCGAATCCGGGAATCAGCACCGCCGCAACGAAACCGATGCCCAGTACCGCGACCAAGACGGCAAGCGCCCTCGAACTCAACCGCACGGAAGGGAATTTGAGTAGCCGAGATATCATGTATTGAGCGCTCCGTTTTGATCTGTGCGGCGCCTCTTCTGCGCGATAGGCCCGGCCGCCGTTTCCAAGTCTTGAAGAAAATGCGCGGCCGACGGATAGCGGTTCTCCGGATGTTTGTCCAACAGACGATTGACCACCGGTTGATACCGCTTCAACGCTTCGGGAAGCGCAGGCACGGCCGCAAGACGATGCCCCTGCAATATCTCTGACACGCTGCTGCCTAGAAACGGCAGGGTGCCCGCCAACATTTCGTACAGCACGACCCCCAAACTGTACAAATCGCCGCGATGATCCGGTTCCTTGCCGTCGATTTGCTCGGGGCAGGCGTAATATGGCGATCCGGTCATCGGATCCGAGGCCGACAACTCCTGCGTCACCAGGTGGGCGCGCGCCGACCCGAAATCGATCAATACGACACGATTGTCGCTGTTCAGCATGAGATTCGACGGTTTCAGATCGCGGTGCACGATGCCGGCGGAGTGGACCAGTTGCAATGCTTCGGCAATTTGCCGCGCGTAGTTCACTGCCTCGGCTTCACTCACCGGGTTGCGCAAGCGCTCGCGCATGCTGCCGCACGGAAAGTATTCCATCGCAAGATACAAGCACTTGGCCGTCACGCCATAATCGATGACATCGGCTATGGACCTGTGATTCAAGCTGGAGAGGATCGCGCATTCCCGCGAGAATCGCTGGCGATCCTCATCGGTTATGTTCGCCTTGCCGTCGATGTGCTGGATTTTGAGCGCCACCGATTGCGCCAAATCGTCGCTGCGCGCGAGATAGACCGTCGCCGCGGCGGATTCGGCGATCTTTTTCAATACTTGGTATCCCGCCACCTCGGGCACATCGTGCATGTCCGACATGGGGCACAACGGCGGCGCCGCGCAAAGGGTTGAGAAGCGGCTGCAGCGCGGCCGTAAGCTCGACAAGATCGACCGAATGAATCGGCCAGTAGTCGGCGGCGCCTGCTTTGATGGCGCGCGCCGCCGAGCGTTCGTCGCCATGGCGTGCGAAGACGAAGATAGGCAGCCGGGGCATGCGCGAGCGCAATCGGGCAACGACCGCGAGCGGGTCGGCGCTGCCGTCGCGCTGCATGAATTCGATAATGAGCAGCACCGCGACATACGAACGGAGCTGATCGATCGACAGGTTCGCGAGACCCGACTCGGTGAGCGTATCGGCATCGAGCTTCACGGCCGTCCGGCGCACCACGCCGGCAAGCTTCAGGCGCAATTCGAGATCGTCATGGACCACCAGGCACAGTTGGCTCGGGCGGGCGGCGCCGCGAGCGGGGCCGGGATCGCGCTTGGCGGATGCCGGGTCCAGTTTCGCCGCGTTGTCGATTACCGGTGCCATTGAGGGCTCATTCACGGCTTATCGAGCCGGAAAGCGACGCGCAATGTGGATTTGATGGGAATCGCCTGACCGTCCTTCATCACCGGTTGGAAACGCATGTGGGACACCGCATATCTCGCCGCCGAATCAAATACGTTGCGGGGCAATGAATTCACGACCACGGCATGGGCGACCTTGCCTTCGGTGGTCACATCGAACGCCAAATCCACCCACCCCTCGATGCCGCTCGCCAGAGCGCTCTTCGGATAGTCGAGCTTCAGTGGATTGACGACCACCAGTGAATTCACCGCCACCGTCGCCGGAGCGCTGTGTTTCGATTGCTGCTGCGCGAGCGCCTCCTTCAAGTCGTTGAGGTCGGAAGTTCCGCCGAGACCGCTCGCAAGCGTTGCCAACGACTCCGCCTTGACCGCGTCTCCCGAATCGAGCGCTGCGCGCGCCTGTACGATAATCGCGCTTTGCACAGCGCCGGCAATCGGCGCCCACGCGGGATTCGTCGGATCGGACGCGCGCAGTTGGTTCACATAATAAAGAGCGCTGTCCTGGTCCGGTTCGACGAGTTGCCCGAGCGCCAATCGCGCTTGCGCCAACTCGAGATTTTGCGATTGAATCATCTGATCGCGCACCTGGCGGTCGCGAGCGCCATCCATGTCGCGTTGCAGGCCGGCTATCGCCGCCGGCGCCGCGCCGGCGTTGCGTGCCGCGTTGAGCAAACGGACAACGTCGCCGAGGCGATTCTCGTCCAAGGCCACCCGGGCCGTCCGCAGCAGCTTGGCGCTCAATTCATCGGTTTGTTCCTGCAGGTCCGCCGTGCCGGCGCCCGCCTGCCGCGCCTGTTGCAAGTAATAAACGGCGCTGTCGTCAGGCGGTTCGAGCAGCCGTTCCTGCTGCAAACGCGTCGCCACTAGGTTGACGAACCGCTCGACGTCGGCCTTGACCCTGCGCCGTCGAATTTCGTCGCGCAACTGAGTCGTCTGCGCCGCGCTCATCGACTTCGCGCGCACCGCGTCCTCGAGCAACTCGCTGGCGCGATCGTAATTACCCGCGTTGAGCGCCGCTTGAATCTGTGCCGATCCAAGTTCGGCCCGCAGCGCCGCGACTCGCGCATCGAGATCCGTCAACCGGGCATCTCCAGGGCTGATGCTGCGCGCGGTTTCAAGCGCCTGAAGCGCCATGTCGAATTTGCGCTCGTCCAAATCGGACTGGGCTCTTGCGAATAAGATTTGCGCCAGCCGTTGCAGTCCCTGCTGGGCTTCGCCGTTGCCCGGATCCAAGAGCAGAACGTTTTTATAGAGCACAAGCGCATTGCCCTCGGCCGGTTCGATGAAGTGGCGAGCAAGCATGGCTTGCCGCGCGTTCTCGAGAAGCGTGTCGACCTGCTCATCGGCCGCCGGATTCGATTTGACCGATGGAGCGTTGACTCGGACCGGAGCCGCGGCGGGCGCCTGAGGGGTTGAGGGCGCGCGATTCTCTACGCCGCGATACAGCAGGTACCCGGCGCCGCATGCCGCGCATGCGGCGGCGACGATCCACACGGCGAACCGCGGAAGCCGGCGCCCGCGCGGGATCTCTCGCGTCGCGGACGCCGTAGCCGGCGCGCCAGCCTCACCGAGTACGGCGATGCGCGCCTGACACTCGTCGCGCGCGCTCGCAAGGACTTCGCGCCATTGCTCGGCCTTGATGGGAACGCCGAGCAGCGCGACGATCTGCCGCTGCTGGACCGCCACCCGCCATGGCTCAGAGTTCGACGCGGCGTCGATCACGATGATGGCGAAACGCTCGGAGTGCAATTGCAAACGCGATAGTTCGGCCGCGTGATCCGCTGCATCGCGCGCGTCCCACACAACGATGCCGGACTGGCCGGCACTGGCCGTTCCCAGCAACTCCTCGATGGTATCGAACTGCTTGAGCGACCATTGGCGGTCCAAGCCGCTGCCGAGCAGCGGCCACAACGACTCGTCCTGGGTCACCAGACATACTAGGAATTTTTGTCGCCGTGAGACGGCAGGCGCGGATGCCGACTCGTGGTGCGAATTGGCAGCCGCCGTCTTTCGTGCTGCATGAGACAAGGCCGCGCTCCCTCAGTCGAATGGACGCCCTGGAAAACCGGTTGCGCAGCGACGCTGTGGGATCAACCCACAGGCCCTTTGCAACATGCTCTAGGGTCAGGGAAGGAGCCAAAACGTGGGCGGTTGTGAATCACACTTCTTGCTGTGGCGCCCGCCGCGGGGCGAGTTCGGTTCACCCGCAAATTGCGATTTTGTGAGCCATTTCGCAGGCCGCGCACCTCATGGGGCCGCCGGCGCCAGATAACGGTCGAACCACGCCAGGTAGCGTTCGACGCAGTCCCTGATGTAGCTCGGCCGCGTCAGCAAGTGGAACTGGCCGGGGTAGACGACGAGCTGGGTCGGCACACCGAGGGTGCGCAGCGCCGCGTACATCTGCTCGCCCCCGCCAATCGGTACATTGAAGTCCTTGTCGCCCCCGAGAAACAGCGTCGGCGTCTTGATCCGGTCAGCGTGAAGAAATGGATAGGACACGCGCAGCCAGCGCTCGACAGTCCGCCATGGCGGGCCCAATTCGGCGTTGTATTGCAGGATGTATTCATCGCTGCCGTACATCGAGAGCTGGTTGCCGCTGCCTGCCCCGCTGATCGCCGCCTTGAAGCGCGGATCCGAGGCTATGGTGTAGTCGGTGAGAATCCCGCCGTAGCTCCAACCGCCGATCCCGAGGCGGCGCGGATCGGCGATCTTTTCGCGTACCGCGTAATCGACTGCGGCCAGCAAATCCGCCACTTCCTTGTTGCCCCAGTCCGCGGCGATTGCATTGGCGAATGCCGCGCCACGTCCGCTGCTGCCGCGATAGTTGACGGCCAAGACGACATACCCGTGCGCGGCAAACCATTGCCGTTCAAGAGCCAACGCGTAGGTATCGACAACAAGACCGTGCGAATCTTGGCCGTTCGGTCCACCATGGATCCACAGCAGCGTGGGGTAGGTCCGCCCGGCCTGAAAATTTGCCGGCTTGACGATCAAACCGTGGATCTTGGTCCCGTCCCGGCTCGGGAAGGAAATCTCCTCGACCGAGCCGAGCGCCAATTGACTCACGAGCTCGTCGTTGTGCGAGGTGAGCTTTCGCAATCCCGAGCCCTCGATCGCGTAAATCTCCGGCACGGTGCTGTCGGTGCTGAGCGCCGCGGCCATATGCCCGCCGCCGCTGCACAACGCGCTCGCCGACAGCTTGCCCTCGACGAGCCGCTCCACGCCCCCGGTGTCGAGCCGTACGCTCACGGGGACTTCCACGCCATCATCCTCGATTATGGCGTCGACGGAGGCGCCGTCGGCCGCCATCGCGGGAAAGGACAGAGCCCGGTCGAGCCGCTCGGTCAGCACTTTCGGTTTGCCACCGCTCACCGCAACGACGCTGAGCCGATCCTGGATGTAGGCATTTAACTTCGGTTCGAGTCCGGAGGTGAAGATGAGACGTTTGCCGTCCGCGGTCCACAGCAGTGCGGCCTTGTTGGGTGCGTAAAAGTCCGCGAGCTTGCGCGGCGCCGATCCCGGCCGGGCGTCGATGAGGTACAACTGCCGCATTCCCGACTGGTCCGCGTCGCCATCACGAGCGCCGAAGAATGCCACCGTTTTACCGTCGGGCGACCAAGTCGGCGAGGTGTCGTCCAACTCCGCATCGGTCGTCAAGGGCTCGAGCTTTTTCGCGTCGATGTCGAGCAGGTATAGTTGGGCGTGATCGGACGCGGTCAAATAACCCGCTACGTCCTCCTTGAAATGCAGCCGATCGATCACGATCGGCTTGGGGGCCTTGGCGCGGTGGGCGACCGCGGAGCCGCCGTCCGACGCGCCGTCTCCCGGCGACATGGAAATCACGAGTCGGGATCCGTCCGGCGACCAATCATAGGCGCCGATATTTCCCGACACGTTGGTGAGCGTCTGAGCCTCGCCGCCGCGCCGGTCGAGCAGGTAGATCTGCGCCTTGGCATCGGGCTCGCGCGTCGAGAGAAACGACACGTAGCGGCCATCGGGACTGAACTTTGGGTTCGATGCGGTATCGGCAGTGCCGGTCAGCCGCAGGTCTTGCGTGCCCTCGAAATTCACCATCCAAACGCTGCTCTTGCGCTCGTCGGCGTCCAGATCGGAACCCTCGACCGTGTAGGCGATCCAGCGACCATCGCGGGAGCACACCGGATCATCCACGGCGAGCAACCGATCGAAGTCATTCGCGTCGAGCGGACGCTTATCCGCCGCGCCGGCAGACACCGCAATCATGACAAGGCATGGTCCGGCAAGGGCTCGACGGACACGTGAATTCATCGGCTGCATCTCGTTATGAACCGGCATGGACGCGCATTGAAGCATTATTTCTGGCTCAATAGGAGTCGAGCGAGGGTTCGCCGCCGCCGGCGGCTTGGACAAATCGCGGCCGTTGATTGAAACTGCCGGCCAGCGGGGAACCGATCAAACACGGGTCTTTCAGGGAGCAGAATCATGTTTAATCAGCCATTGGCGCCGATTGCGGGAAATTTGGTCCTATCGGTGCTGGTGGCGGCGATCCCCATCGCAACCGTGTTGGTGACCCTCGGCGTCTTGCGCCGCCCCGCATGGCAAGCATCGCTCGCCGGCCTGATTGTGGCTCTGGTCTTGGCGACCGGGGTGTGGCAGTTTCCGGTCGGCCTCGCACTCGACAGCGTGGCGGCTGGCAGCATGTTCGCACTCTGGCCGGTGATGTGGATCGTGTTCAACGGCCTGCTTCTATACAACATTGCGGTCGTCTCGGGCCGCTTCGAAGCCTTTCGCGAGTGGGTAGTGAAGCACCTGCCCGACGACCGGCGCATCGTGATCGTGGTGATCGGTTTCTGCTTCGGCAGCCTGTTGGAAGGCATCGCAGGGTTCGGCACCCCGGTCGCCATTACCAGCGCTCTGCTGATTCTCGTCGGCTTGCCGCCGCTCGAAGCGCTCACCCTGACGCTCATATTCAACACCGCGCCGGTCGCTTTCGGCGCGCTCGGCACCCCGATCACCGTGCTCGCTCAGGTGACCGACCTTCCTGCCGTCAAGCTGGGCGCCATGGTGGGGCGCCAGCTGCCGTTCTTCGCGCTCATCCTGCCTTTCTATGTCATAGGCATGTATGGCGGCCTGCGATCGCTGCGCGCGCTCTGGCCGGTTTTGGCGGTCGCCGGCGGCAGCTTTGCACTGGCACAGTTCGCGTCGGCGAACTATCTCGACTATTCGCTCACCGACGTGCTGGCGGCCCTCGCCTCGCTGTGCGTTACGTTGGCGTTTCTGCGCATTTGGAGGCCCAAGCCCGATCCAGGATTCGCGATCCGAAAGTCCGGCGGCGGACCGATGAACGCCGGCGCGGCGGGCGTGGCGGCGGGGGAAGCTGGAGGGGTCTCTCCTTGGCAGGGCTGGATTCCGTGGGCGGTGGTTGCTGCGACCGTCATCGTTTGGACACACCTCAAAGTTGCGGTCAACGGCCAGCAGACCATTCACTGGCCGGGATTGCACAACGCGGTGTACATCACCCTCTACCACAAGATCTATGCCGCGAATTGGGTATTCCAGCCGCTCGGCACGGGAACGGCGATTTTATTGGCGGACATCCTCACCGCGGCACTGGTTGGCGTTGGCCCGCGCCGATTCCTCGAAGCGGTCGCCACGACTTGGCGGCACAGCCGGCTGGCCATCTTGACCGTTATGCTCATCGTCGGTCTTGCATATCTCATGAACTACTCGGGCATGATTTACACACTGGGTCTCGGCGTTGCGGCGGCCGGCATTATGTTTCCGATATTGTCGGCTTTTCTCGGCTGGGTCGCGGTGTCGCTCTCCGGCAGCGACACCTCAGGGAATGCCCTGTTCGGCAATCTTCAGGTCGTCGCGGCGAACCAGCTCGGGTTGAATCCGATTCTCATCGCGGCCACCAATTCGTCCGGCGGCGTCATGGGGAAGATGATTTCGCCCCAGAACATCGCTACCGGCGCGGCCGTCACGCAGCTCAAGGGCCAGGAAGGACTGGTGCTGGCGCGGACTTTCAAGCACAGCGTCATATTGACGCTGCTCCTGGGAGTCTTGGTCGTACTGCAGCAGTACGTCTTGCAGTGGATGATTCCATAACCGCAGGCGCACGGCCCGGTCACATCGCCCGCAGGGTTTCGATCACCCTGGCAATCGCTCCTTCATTGAGGGGAGCCATGATATGAGCGCCACCGACGCCCGGTATTTCCGAGTATTCGCGCAACAGATCGACGCACATCGCACAGCCCTCGGCGGCGGGGTCGCCGGCGTGCTCCAAGCGCTCGATCATCCAATCCGGGATGATCGACCCGAATAAATTGTGCTTGATCCATCGCGCCGATTTGGCCGACGCAAGCGGCGCGACACCGATCAGCAAAGGCAGGCGCCCGGCGAGTCCCTGCTCCTTAAGACGGGCCATGTATCGACGCAGGATGCCGGCATCCATGCAGAATTGCGTCTGCGCGAATTGTGCGCCGGCCTCGATTTTTTTTATCAAGCTCGCGGGCACCCAACCGTCGGGAGGATCGATCGGCGAGTCGGCGACGCCGACGAAGAAATTCGCCGAGCCGCCGACCCTGCGCCCGTGCGGCAGTTCATTCAGGTCGCGGATCCCGACGGCAGTCGCGGCAAGTCCAGCCGCATCCAAATCGAAAACCGGCTTGGCCTCCGGCTGATCGCCGGCCTTCGGATCATCGCCGCGCAGCGCCAGGAGATTGACGATGCCGAGCGCGGCGGCGCCGAGCAGCTGACTTTGCAAGGCGATCCGATTACGGTCGCGGCAGGTCAATTGCAGGATCGGCTCAATCCCCTCCTTCAGCAAAGCGTCCGCGGCAATCATCGAATCCAAATGCGCGCGCGCGCCGGCGCCGTCGGTGACGTTGACGGCATCCGCCAAGCCTTTAAGGGGCGCCGCCTTCGAGAGTAATTCACCGAGATCGCTCGAGACGGGCGGGGTGATTTCCGCGGTCAGCGCAAAGCGTCCGCCATCCAGAATACGCTGCAAACGGCTTGCTGCCGGACCGGCGCTGTCGCGCGCCACCGGCTGTTGTGATTTCCTGCTGTGGCGGTTCATGCGTTATCCTCCCGACGCCGAGTAGCCAGCGACCGGAACGACAATCGCAGTACCAAGGCCAATGACCGTCAAGAATACCCTGAACCGCCTCCGCTAGCTCGCGACGGCCGCAACCGCCAAGCGTCCATCGCGATAATCGGCGATCGCCTGCTCGATTTCCTCGCGCGTGTTCATCACGAACGGACCGTACTGCACGACCGGCTCGCGCAGCGGTCTTGCCGCCAGCAGCAGGAAGCGCACGCCCTCGGCGCCGGCCTCCACGCGCACACCGTCGCCGTCGGAGAAGACGCCGGCCGCGCGAGCGGGGAGCGGCTTGGTGTCGCCGGCTGGACCGATACGGGCGCTGCCTTCGTAGGGATACAGGAACACATTGTGGCCCACGGCCACCGGTGCGCTGAATTCGGCTCCCGCCGGCAGCCGTACGTCGATGTACAAGGGATCGGTGCTGAGTTTGGCGCCGCCGCCGTTCACCGGGCCGCTGATGGCCTTGCCGTTCAACTCGATCGTGCCCGCAATCACCTTCACCTCGCCGCCCTGCGAGAGCTTGACCCGCGGAATCTCGCCGGCGGAAATGTCACGATAGCCGGCGGGCTTCATTTTTTCCTTCGACGGCAGATTGAGCCACAGCTGGAAGCCGCGCATGCGTCCCTCGCTCTGCTGCGGCATCTCGGAATGAATGATGCCGTGCGCCGCGGTCATCCACTGCACTGCGCCGGGGCCAAGATCGCCGCGATTGCCGAGGTGATCCTCATGGCGCATGTGCCCATCGAGCATGTACGTGACGGTCTCGAAGCCGCGATGCGGATGCGGTGGGAAGCCGGCGATGTAATCGTCGGGGTTGTCGGAGTAGAACTCATCGAGCATCAGAAACGGATCCACATGCAAGCCACGCTGGCTGCCCAAGCTGCGCCGCAGCTTGACGCCGGCGCCGTCGGAAGTCGGTACGGACTCGATGACATGGGCCAGGGTGCGAATGTTCATGTTAATGCCTCCTTCGAGCGTCGATGCTCAGCCGCCCAGCGCCGTTGGCGACCAAAAACAGGAATCCGCCGGCAAGCCCCAAGTCTTTGAGGAACATGATCTGCTGCATTTGATCGGTCGAACCGGCGTGGAACAGCAGCGCCGCGATGATGCTGAAGCCGGCCAACAGCAGCGCCGCCGGTCGCGTGTACAGTCCGATGACGATGGCGATGCCACCGCCCAGCTCGAGCAGGATCACCAGCGGCAGCAAGGCGCCGGGCACGCCGGCGTGCTGCATGTAGGCCTGGGTGCCGGCATAGGAGTTGATTTTGCCCCAGCCCGACAGCACGAACAGAGCGGCAATCAACAGGCGGCCGATGAGGTCGGCATAAGGCTTCACGGAATCGAATAAGCTATTCATGGAACATGCCCCTCGAGCGAATGATATTAGGCGGCGAGACGTGCGATCTCGGCCGCCGCCTTGGCCAGACCCGCTTCCCGACTCTGCGGGCTGATGGCCAGGCCTTCAGCGTAGACGAATTCGACGTCATGCAGGCCAATGAAGCCGAGAAAGTCGCGCACATATCCGGTCTGCGTGTCCATGGGTGTCCCGGCATACAGGCCGCCGCGAGCTGCGAACACGTACACTTTCTTGCCGGTGAGCTGACCCACCGGACCCTTATCGCTGTATTTGAAAGTGACTCCCACGCGGGCGATGTGATCGAAATAGGCCTTCAATTGCGAGGGCACGCCGAAGTTGTACATCGGGAGGCCGAGCACGATCACCTCAGCCTGCCGCAGCTCATCGATCAGGGCATCGGAGTATGCCACTACCGCCTGCTGCCGGGCGTTGCGCTCCGCCGGCTTGGTCGTGAATGCGCCAAAGCGTTCGGCATCGAGGTGAGGCACCGGATCGGCCGCGGCGACGTCGCGCACGATGATCTTGGCATCCGGATGGCGCTTGCGGAAAGCCGCGACGAACTGATTCGCAAGTTGGCTCGACTGGCCGTTACCGTTGTTCAGGCTGGTATTGATCTGCAACAGGGTAGTCATCGGTACGCTTCCTTAAATCCGTGGCGAAACCCAATGTTCCGCGTGCAGCCATTTAAATATAGTTTTATTAGATAAAAAAGTAGAATAATTAGGGTATATTAATCGTATTATTGAATAGTTTATGTCTAACACACGGATTTCATTGGAACAATGGCGTTCGCTGTTGGCGGTGGTCGATGCCGGCGGCTATGCCCAGGCAGCCGGCGCACTGCACAAGAGCCAGTCCTCGGTCACCTACGCGGTGCAGAAGATCGAAGCGCTGCTCGGTGTGAAGGCTTTCGAGGTCATCGGGCGCAAGGCGCAGCTCACGCCGACCGGCGAGGTGCTGTACCGCCGCGCCAAATCCCTGCTCGAGGAAGCGGTTGCACTCGAAGGTGCTGCCGGCAGCCTCGCCGCCGGTTGGGAACCGGAGTTGCGGTTGGCGGTGGAAATTATTTTTCCGACCTGGCTGCTGCTGCAATGCTTCGCGCGCTTCGCGGACGAACGACCGCAGATGCGCATCGAGCTCTACGAAACCGTGCTCAGCGGCACGGAGGAAGCGCTACTGCAGCGCAGGGTCGATCTGGCGATTTGCTCGCGGGTGCCGCCGGGTTTCGCCGGAGATCCGTTGATGCGGCTGCGATTCATCGCGGCCGCGCACCCCGATCACCCGCTGCACCGTCTCGGACGCGATTTGACGATGCAGGATCTGCGCCAGCATCGCCACCTTATTATTCGCGATACCGGCAGCCAGCGCCGCCGCGGCAGTTGGCTCGGCGCGGAGCAAAGTTGGACGGTGAGCCACAAGGCCACCTCGATCCATGCGGCCGGCTTAGGCCTCGGTTTCGCCTGGTATGCGGAGGAGTGGGTGCGCAACGACCTCGCGCGCGGCGTGCTCAAACAGCTGCCGCTGCGCGAGGGCAGCGAGCGCTGGGGCAATCTCTACTTGGTGTTCGCCGACCGCGACTACGCGGGCCGCGGCGCACTACGCCTGGCCGAGATCATCCGCGCCGAGGTCGCGGCGCAGCCTGCTCACGCGCCGTAATGCCACGCTCACTCTCCGGTCCAAACCGGTATTCGTTTTTCCAAGAATGCGCCGATACCCTCCCGCGCGTCTCGCTTGGACAGGTTGATCGCCATGACCCCGGCGGTGTACGCATACGCATCCGCGACCGACAGTTCAGCCTGACGATAGAACGCCTCTTTGCCGATCGCGAGGATCAGCGGCGACTTGGCGACGATTGTCGCCGCAAGCGCCGCGGTTCGATGCGCCAATTCGGCGGCCGGCACCGCCTCGTTGATCAGCCCAATACGAGCCGCCGTGCGCGCATCGATCGGCTCACCCGTCAGCAGCATGCGCATCGAGGCCTTGCGCCCCACATTGCGCGACAAGGCCACCATGGGGGTCGAGCAAAACAGACCGATGTTGACTCCGGGCGTCGCGAAATGAGCGTCGTCCGCGGCCAGGGCGAGATCGCAGGTTGCGACCAGTTGGCAGCCGGCCGCGGTGGCGACGCCGTGCACCTGGGCAATGACCGGCTTCGGCAAAAGGAGGATCGCCAGCATGACTTTCGTGCATTCGGCGAACAATGCCTCGATGTAGTCGCGGCCAAAGCGCGCATCGCGGATTTCCTTGAGGTCATGGCCGGCGCAGAAGGCCGGGCCTGCTCCCGTCAGCACCACAACGCGCACCGTCGGATCCGTGGCGGCGCGATCCAGCTCAATCGCCAGAGCCTGCAGCATGCCGAGCGAGAGCGCATTGCGAGACCCCGGACGGTTCAACGTCAGCGTCATTGCACCGCCGGCATCCGATCGCAGAATCAATGGACTGTCTGACATGGCCGCCCTCCCCTTTATAGGCTCGTGCCATGCGGAACTGATGCACCCGATGGCGACTTCCGGCACTCTAGCAATACCGGCTCAAGAGTACGTTAATATTCCGGCGCGAAGCGCACGAGCATGGGCTGATCCCGAAAGGCTTCGCGTGATTTTTCCGCTCGTCGATTGCCTCTATGCCGCTTACAAGGTGCGCTAATATATAGACATCCGATCGGTTGCTCCGCTTTCCCTTCTGGGTCGACCGACCGCCAACAACTCTAAGACGGAGTTCGGATGAACAAGCCAATGCGCATGACCATGCTGCAAGCCGCGATCGCCATTGCCATCGCGATTCCCGCCTTCGCCGACGAAGGCATGTGGACTTTCGATAATTTTCCCGCGGCCAAGATGCGCGCGAAATACGGCTGGGCGCCGGATGCCGCATGGCTCGATCACGCACGACTCTCCAGCATCCGGTTGGCGCTCGGCTGCTCGGCGAGCCTCGTGTCCTCCGACGGTCTGGTCATGACCAATCACCATTGCGCTCGCGAATGCGTGAGCGACTTGGCGGACGCCCAACATGATTACGTTGCCAACGGCTTCTATGCCGCCGCCGCCGCGGGCGAGAAGAAATGCCCGGCGATGGAGGCCAACCAGCTGGTGCAAATCACCGACGTGACGAAGCAGGTCAATGCGGCCACCGCCGGTAAATCGGACCGTGCATTCCACGAGGCGGAACGCGCGGCCAAGGCCCAGATCGAAAGCGCCTGCGGCACGGCGGCCGACGTGCGCTGCCAAGTGGTGACGCTGTATCAAGGCGGCGTATACGATTTATACAAATACAAGCGCTACCAGGATCTGCGGCTGGTGTTTGTTCCGGAGGAAAGCATAGCCTTCTTCGGCGGCGATCCGGACAACTTCACCTTCCCGCGCTACGACTTGGACACCGCCTTCGTGCGCATCTACGACAACGGCAAGCCGCTGCACACCGATACGTACCTGAAATTCGCAACCCGCGGGGTTAAGGAAGGCGATATCGCATTCACCAGCGGCAATCCCGGCGCGACCGAGCGCGACGATACCCTGGCGCAGCTCGAACTTCAGCGCGATGCCGTTCAGCCGTTCATTTTGAACACGTTTTCCGAATTACGCGGCATGCTGAACGAGTTCGCCACCAAGGGCCCCGAGGAGGCCCGCACCTCGAAGACCCTGCTCTTCTCGATCGAGAATTCGCTGAAGGCCTACAAAGGCCGGGAACTCGCCCTGGTGGAGGGATCGCTCATTGCGGATAAGGCGCGCGCCGAGAGCGAATTCCGACGCCGTGTCGCCGCCGATCCGCAGCTGGCGGCGAGCGACGGCGGGGCCTGGGATGCGATCGCAGCGGCGGTGGCGCATCAGCGGACCATCTTCGTGCGCAATGCACTGTTCGAGCGCTTTCCGCAGGCGCTCTCCCCGTTGCTCAAAGAGGCTATCGCGCTGAATCGTTACGCGGGCGAGATCGGCAAGCCCGACGGGCAGAGGCTGGAGGAATATCAGGACGCGCACTTCCCGGCGCTCAAGCAGGAGATCATCTCACCCGCCCCCATTTACGCGAGTGTCGAAAAGACCATAATCGCTTGGTGGCTGACCAAGGTGCGCGAGGATCTGGGCACCACCGACCCCGACGTGCGCGCGCTGCTCGACAAGAAAAGTCCCGAGGAGATCGCCCGTGAGGTGGTGGACGGCACCAAGTTGAGCGACTCCGAGCTGCGCGCTCAGCTGCTGGCGGGCGGCGCGAGCGCCATCGATGCCTATCACGATCCACTGATGGACTTCGTCCGCATGCTCGATGCGCCTGCGCGCGCGGTCCGGGCCGACTACGAGGACAACGTGAAGGCGGTGATCACCAAGAACGCCGCGCTGATTGCCAATGCACGCTTTGCGCTCGAGGGGAAAGACACCTATCCGGACGCGACCTTCACGCTGCGGCTCTCGTACGGCGCCGTCGCCGCCTATCGGGAGAACGGCCGCACCGTCGCGCCGACCACGAATTTCGCCGGCGCCTACGCTCATGCGACGGGGTTCGATCCGTTCAAGCTGCCCGACAGCTGGATCCAGGCGCAAAAAGCCGTCGATCCGCACGCCAACCTTAATTTCGTCTCGACCAACGACATCATCGGCGGCAATTCGGGCTCACCCGTCATCGGGCGCAACGGCGAGGCGATCGGCTTGATCTTCGACGGGAACATCCAGTCCTTGGGCGGGGACTTCGGCTACGACGGCAGCGTGAACCGCGCGATCGCGGTGGACGTGACCGGCATCGGCGAGGCGCTCAAGAATATTTATCACGCGGATCGGTTGGTGAAGGAATTGGCTCGCTAAGTGGGCGTTCAATCCGCGCACCCGCTGCGTCGAATCTTGGGGCTCGGCTTTGGTGTCGCGCTGGTGTTCGGTTCGACGATCGGCGTCGGCATCCTGCGCCTTCCGGGCCTGGTGGCGGCGTCACTCGGGGATCGCGCGCTGATCATGGTGTTCTGGGCCCTGGGTGGCCTGTATGCGCTGATGGGCGCCGTGTCAGTCGCCGAGCTCGCCGCCATGATCCCCGAGACCGGCGGGTTTCGCGTGTACGCGCGGCGCGCCTTCGGCGAGGGCATCGGCTTCGCGATCGGCTGGTGCGACTGGCTGCAAAGCGTCGCCGCGCTTGCCTACGTATCGATGACAGCCGTGACGTTTCTCGGCGCGCTGTGGCCGGCCGCGACGCTCTATCCGCGCGCGCTTGCCATTGCGTTCATTACGGCCTTCACCGGCATTCACTGGATCGGGCTTCGGATCGGCAGCTCGCTGACGGCGATCATCAGCGTTTCGATCGGGCTGATGCTGATGATTCTGGTGGTCGGCTGCTTTCTCGTCGCACCGCCGGCCGGCAGCTCCGCGGCGCCGCTCGCGGGGACCGCCGCCTCGGTGCCGTGGCTATCGGTGGCGATGCTTTTTGCGGTGGTGCCGGCGCTGCGCGCGATACTGACCGCATTCGACGGCTGGTACGCACCCATCTATATGGCGGAGGAAAATACCGATCCGACCCGTATTCTGCCGCGGGCCATCATCGGCGGTGCGCTCGTTGTCACTGCGCTGTACCTCTTGATCAATCTCGCGTTCGTGCGCATCTTGCCGCTGCCCGTACTCGCTGCCTCGGAACTGCCGGCGGCGGAGGCGGCGCGGCTGGTGCTGCCGAGCGGCGGCGCGCAGCTCGTGACCATCCTCTCGATCTTCATGATGTTCAGCCTTCTCAACAATGTGATGCTCTTGACACCGCGTATTTTGTTCGCGATCGGTCGGGACGGCCTGTTCACCGACCAGGCCGCCATCGTGAGCGCCGGCGGCACGCCGCGCATCGCGCTCCGGCTGACGAGCATGTTCACCGTCGCCATCATTCTGAGCGGCACGTTCCAGCAGGTCATCGCTCTGTACACGGTGCTGTTTCTGATCTGCTACGTGTCGGCCTTTGCAGCCCTGTTGGTACTGCGGCATCGGCAGCCCGAGCTGCACCGGCCGTACAAGGCGCACGGCTACCCGGTCTCGACCGTGGTGGTGCTCGCGGGATCGGTGGCCTTTCTAATCGCCGCCGTGCTCGAGGACCCGCGGTCCGGCGTCATTGCCGCCGTGTTCGTCGGCGCCTGCGCGCCGGTTTACGCCTGGCTCGCGCGCAGCCGGCGCCTGCGGGCAGCCGCAGCGGCTGCCTGAGCCCGCGCGCGCACCAAGCGCGACCAGCCGCCCGACCGGGCGGCTTAGGCGGCGTGCCGCGTCTTGAAACCCGCTTGGATGGCGCGCATCGCGTCGAGAATCTCGGGCTTCAGCGGCTGCGGGCGGTGCTCGGCAAGAATGCGCGTCAGATGCGCATCGATTCGCTGCAGCAGATCGAGATCGGGCTTGTCGTCGTTCGAGAGCGGCATATTGGCGCCCAAGTAGCGGGCCGGCCAGAGCTGTTCCCGGCAATGCGAGACCGTATGGCGGTGCGCGAGGAAGTTTCCGCGCGGCCCCACCGCGCGGATGAGATCGGTCGCGAGGGTGTCCTCATCGATGCGCACACCCTGCCAGAACGTGCGCAGCATGCCCGCGAGTTCATCGCACAGCAGGAGCGCCGGCAGCGAGTAGGTCAGGCCCATGTCGAGCGAACCCAGGTAATCGAGGGTCGCGGGTCGGCTGTAGAAGGCCTGCATGAGGTTCGTGGACAATTCCCACACCGCGTCCTGATCGAAGCGGCGTGCGTTCGACGTGCCGCCGATTCCGGTGAACGAGGGCAGCCCCAGCTCGCGCCGTATCTGGCACATCGCCATGTCGGCAAGCGAGGTATAGACGAAGTTGCCGATCCCGCCGGTGGCCGGCTCCATGAAGCACACGTCGGAGCTGCCGATGATGCAGGAGCCGCGGCGCGCGAGTTGTCCGAGCACCATGCCCGCGAAATCCGTGGCGAGGCTGTGCGTCATGCTGCCGGCCATCGTGATCGGAGTCGATGCGCCGCCGATCGGCAACGTCCCCACGCTCACCGGCACCCCGGCTCGCGCAGCCATGATGATTTGGTCGATGTGGGTCGCGTGGTAGTCGAGCGGCAGCGGCGTCACGATCTGCAGAAAATAGGGCTTTGCGGCAAGCGCCTCGCGGCCGCCGCGGATGGCGCTCGCCATCTCGATCACCATGGCGAGCGAATCGGCGTGCTCGCAGAGGTACTCGAGCGGCTTGCTGGTGTTCTCGGCCATCGCCGAGAATTCATCGATCTCGCCGTGGATGTCCGAGTTCGCCACGTTCTTACAGGCGATGCAGGCGCCGTCGATGTTCGGCAGCGCATCGGCGACCCGGGTAATGGTCTCCAGATCGGCGCGAGTACTCGCGCGCGGCTCGCCGGTGCGCTCATCGTAGACCTTGATGCACGTCATGCCCGGGAAGAACCACGTGTGGTGGTTGTCGAGCTCGATGTAGCGCTCCCCGTCGCGGCCCCACAGCCGCACGCTCTTGGCGACCGAAGCGAGACACTCGCGTACCAGGTCGGACGGTATGCGTACGATTCCCTCGGCGCTTACCGCACAGCCCGCGGCGCGAAACAACTCGATGGCCTGCGTGCCCACCTCGAAGCCGGCACCGGCGGTCTCAAGGTGACCGATGGCGGCCTCGATCACCTCGAGCACCTGGTTCCTCGGCAATGGGTCGTAGGGCGCGCTCGCGCCGTAGTGCAGGCCCCGGTCCCTGACAGGAGTCTCGGTCGCGGCCGCGGCCGGCCGTGTTCTTCTCATCCTTGCCCCGTCACGTGCCATGATGTGCCCCTGATTTCGCTGATTCGACCCGCCTTCGGTTGTTTATACGATTATACAATTTCAGGCGGAAGTCCTCCGGTCGATGATCCGGGATGCTTCGAACCTTTGAACCAGGGATGCCAATGCGAATCGATCCGCGCCACAGCGTACTCTTTGAGCCCATCCGGATCGGGCCGGTTACCCTGCCGAACCGGTTCTATCAGGTCCCCCACTGCACCGGCATGGGACACGCCCTGCCGCGCACCCTTGCTGCAATGCGCGGCATGAAGGCCGAGGGCGGATGGGGCGCGGTGTGCACCGAGTATTGCTCGATCCACCCGACTTCGGACGACCAACCCTTCCCTTTCGCCTCGATGTGGGACGACGGCGATCTCGCCAATCTCGCGGCGATGGCCGACGCCGTGCATGCCCATGGCGCGCTCGCCGGCATCGAGCTCTGGCACGGCGGCAGCTACGTCGCGAACCTCGCCAGCCGCCAGCCCAGCATCGGCGTGCGATCGATGCCCTCGCGGGAGGACCCGGTTCAGTCGCGGCGCATGGACAAGGCGGACCTGCGCACATTCCGTCAATGGCACCTCGCAGCGGCGCAGCGCGCCAAGGCCGCGGGCTTCGACATCATTTACGTCTATCCGACCCACGGGTACCTGGTGTCGGAGTTTCTCTCGCGCAGCCTGAACGAGCGCACCGATGAATACGGCGGCAGCCTCGTGAACCGGTTGCGCCTGTTCCGGGAGTTGCTCGAGGAGACGCGGGCGGCGGTTGGAGATCGCTGCGCGGTTGCGGTGCGCTTTGCCGCCAACGGCCACGGCGAGGGCCATTTGTCCGCCGAGGAAGCGCGCGACGTGCTCGGGCTCGTCGGCCATTTGGCGGATTTGTGGGACCTCGTGATCGACGACTACTACGAGGAGATGGGTTCGTCGCGCTTTTACGGCGAAGGCCACTTGGAGGGGCGCATCGCCTACGCTCGCGCCCTGACCGGAAAGCCCGTGGTGAGCGTCGGGCGCTTCACGAGCCCCGACACCATGGTGCGTCAGATCAAGACCGGGGTTCTGGACATCATCGGCGCGGCGCGCCCCTCGATCGCCGATCCCTTCCTGCCGGCCAAGATCCGCGAAGGACGCTATGAGGACATTCGCGAGTGCATCGGCTGCAACATCTGCTACGCGTATAACTTCCGAGGCTCCGCCATTCGCTGCACGCAGAACCCCACGATGGGCGAGGAATGGCGCAGCGGTTGGCACCCCGAGCGCGTGCCGGCGGGCGCATCCGGCACCGTCCTCGTCATCGGGGCCGGACCCGCGGGCCTCGAGGCCGCGCACATCCTGGGCAAGCGGGGCTATACCGTCACGCTCGCCGATGCGGCCAAAGAAGCCGGCGGCCGGGTCAGCCGCGAGAGCCGCTTGCCCGGCCTGCGCGAGTGGTGCCGGGTGCGCGACTATCGCTTGCAGCAGATCGCCAAACTACCGAACGTGTCGCTGTATCTCGACAACCGCCTGTCCGCGGCGGACGTGCTGGAATTCGGCGCCGACGATGTGTTGCTGGCAACCGGCGCACGCTGGCGGCGCAACGGTCTCGGCCGTTCATGCCCGATTCCGACCGAGTTCCCCGGCGACGCACTGGTGCTCACCCCCGACGACCTGATGGACGGGCGCGTTCCGGCGGGCGAGGTGCTGCTCTACGACGACGACCACTATTACTTGGGTCCGGTGCTCGCGCTGCTGCTCGCACGCCAGGGTGCGCGGGTTTGCTACGTCACCTCAGCGGCCCGCGCCGGGGAGTGGAGCAAATACACCGGCGAGCAGGACCGTACCCAGCGGCAGATGCTCGAGGCCGGCATCGAGATCCGTTGCAGTGAGACGCTCGCGGCCTTCGATGGCCACCAAGCCACTCTGCACTGCATCTACACCGAAAGCGCCGCGCTGCAGGCGGCGAGCGCCCTGGTGCTCGTGACCTCGCGCGAGCCCAACGACGCACTCTATTATGAGCTGGTCGGCAGCGAGGGCTCCCAATCCGGCGCGCGTATCCTGCGCATCGGCGACTGCCTGCAACCGTCGATCATCGCCGCGGCCGTATACTCCGGCCATAAGGCAGCCCGGGAACTTGGATCGATCGGCCCCGCCGTGGCGCTGCGCGATCGCGTGCCCATTCTGAAATAGCCGGACACCCGCCGATTCGCCCCGCCTCCCAAGTTGTCACAGCGCGTGCGGAGTCACCGCAGGCTGTGATCCGGCGTACCGGGCGTCACCGTCCTTGCCGTTCGGCCGTGAATGTTCCGCTGCCGAATATCATCGAAGGTCTTCTCCACCACTTCACGGCCGCCGCGGCCGGCGTGATACACGTTGGAAAGAAAATACAGTGTGCAAATCGCCGCATCAGCGAACACGAAAACCGAATCGATTAGATTGTTATCCTGAAAATTCGGTGACGGTTCACCGCGATACACCAACTCGCAATTTTTGAAGGTGCAGCCGTGAAACCCCCTGCCGCTAAGTTCCACGCGTTCGTTGGTGAAGGTCTTGTCCTGATAGAACATTGCAGCGCTCCTCAAAATCAGATCCACCGATATATGTACCTCACAGCGGGGCACTGTCAAGGGGGCGGGCGCCTCATCCACCAATATGTGGCCGTACAGACCGTCTATAATTTAGATCTCCTGCACACGCAATCTGCCGCCACCCGGAGTTGCGAGATGAGCAAAAACGAAACGCGAGAAATATTGTCGAAAGACATCGACAATTTTCGCTTGAAGGCCACGTACTACGAGTCTCTTCGGTTGCACGAGGCCGCAAGATACGCCAAGGAACTTGCCTCGAATATCGAACTGGCGCTTACCACCATGCCGGGCGATGACGATTCAGAAATTTCCTAGGCCGTCGATGGTCCGGCGCGCGGCACGCACGCGCTCGGTATTGGCCTTGCAGCTCTGCGCGAATTATACGAGGATAATTTAGTCCATCTTTCCGGCGGCGAAAAAGGCGGCAGGGTTGCTTACTCGATTCCGGAGAAGAATGAGGCCAACCTTTACACTGTCGTCTTGACTGGGGGCCTGCGATTTATCGTGCGCGCAATGCCGTCTGCGGCTCAGTTGTCCTTTGCACCCTGATTGATCCAGGTTTCGATGAGATTGATCTGCTCGGGCTTAAGCCATCCCGAGGGCTCTCCAGGCGTTTGGCTTCTTGGCATCGCAATGGAGGGGTCAGCTTGGTGTTTAACCAGCCTCAATAAATTGCTGTCTAGACTGTTGCCGGGGATGATCATCGGACCAAACTTGGTGCCCTTCATCAGACTGTCGTAGGTCGCCATGCTCAATCCACTGGAGAGGCAGCCCGGGGCGCCGGGCGCATGACATACCAAGCACCGTTCCTGCAAGATGGGGAAAATGTCATTCTTGAAGCTGACCTGGCTGACGTGTTTGGTGCAGCCGATAATTATGGCGATGAACGGAATCAAACCCATTTTCACCCAATTAAGTTTACGCATGGTCTTATCCTCATTCCGACATTTGGACAGGCTCCCATGGCGGCAGCAGTCGCGTCATCGCCCACAGCAACGCGAAGGTGCCGCCAAGCAAAGATAGCGCCCAAACAACACCCTCGCGGCCCCAGACCGGGGGCGTGAAGGTGATCAATCCCTTTGCAGTCTTGGAAAGTTCCTGGCCGCCGATCACGACGTTCCAACGCATCGCAAGCACGGCGCTCATCAGCAGGACAGCGGAAAAACTCATCCAGCCGACAAGGGCCCGGCCTCGCACGTTTCGGGCTAGCAGCACCGTCAGGATCACGAGCGGAATCCCGGAAAACACCACCTGGATGGCGAGGCCCACGCTGATCGGGCCGGCGATCAGGTGCTTGACCATTTCTACGCCCTCGATACGCCGGTACAGCATCTCTGCGTATTCAAGCGCTTCGATGACCAGAGTAACGATCAGGAAGGCCCATAGGACGCGGGCCAATCCTTTCACACAGTTCTCGTCGATCGCCGTTTTGCGCACATTCGAGGACACCACATAGATCAGCGTCAGCACGGCCACGCCGGAGACGATGGCCGAAAGAATGAAAATGATCGGCATGAGGTCCGACGACCACCATTCACGCGATTTCAGCGAACCGAAGACAAAGCCGACATAGCCATGCAGGCCGGCGGCCGACGCGATGCCGATGGCCGCAAGTATCTGGGTCCATTTGCGGTCGTAGGCAAGGGCACGTTCCGAGACGTCGTTTGAGCCCAGCGTAAGCAGCCGATAGATCCGGCCCATCGCTCCCTTGGACTTATGGGCCATGGCCACGATGTCGACGCGAAAGGCGAACCAGATCTCCAGCACCAGCAGGATTGCGTAGAATCCCGCCACATACCCGAACGCGGCGAAAGCCGACGTCCAGTGAGGCGTCCAGATCGCCTCGAATGCACGCTCCGGATGCCCGAGGTGGGACAGCAGGGCGACTGGCGCGAAACAGAGGAACGACAACGCCGAGAGCAATGCCAGGCGCGCTACGGGTTTGAATTGCTCCATCCCGAAGGTGTGGTACAGGCTCGACACGATGAATGCGCCGGCGACCAGTCCGGTGATGTAGGGGTAGATGACAATCAAGACACCCCACGAGCAGCACCGTTTCGTTCGGATATACATAACCGCTAAACGGAGACGCGATGTACCCGGCGGCTTGAATGAACGTGTCCATCATGACACCTCGCCCTCGATCCCATTGTAGAAGACATGTGGGCCATTGCCGGTCCACGCCTTGAGCACATTGACGCGATGGGTGCGTATGAAGACGCTGATATCGCTCGCCGGATCATTGAGATCCCCGAAGATCCGGGCGTTCACGGGGCAAACCTCGACGCAGGCCGGCTTCAGCCCCTTCGTAATCCGGTGATAGCACCACGTGCATTTGTCGGTGGTTTGCGTCTCCTCGTTGAAGTACCGCGCACCATAAGGACAGGCCTGGACACAGTACCGGCAGCCAATGCAGTATTTTTCGTCGATGAGCACCACGCCGTCCGGCGTCTTGTAGGTGGCCCCAACCGGACAAACCTGCACGCAGGGCGGATTCTCGCAGTGATTGCACAGCTTCGGGACAAAGAAGGCCTTTTTCACTTTCTGGTCCTTGTAACGATTGCTGAAGCGGTAATCCTGCGGGGAGTCGGCTGCTGCAATGTTCACCGGATCTGACTGGCTGTCGACGCGCGGTTTATCCTCACCCTCGAGGTACACGTAACGCTCCACCCAGGTACGAAAGTCATTCGGATTGAAGGGGACCTTGTTCTCGACCTTGCATGCCTCGACGCAGCGCAAGCAGCCGATGCAGCGCTCCGCATCGACTCCGAATGCCCAACGGCGCTTGGTCCAGTCGTTGTCGGGGACCGGACCCGCCGCGGGGAACTCCGGCTTGACCGGCGTCGCCTTGGCAGCGCCAGCGCCGGTCTCCAACGCGACCGCCGCGACACTCGAACACACCGCCGTCGTGGCACACATCCCCCCGAGCAGAGACATGAAACCGCGCCGGCCCAACTGATCCTTGCTTAATTTGCTTTCGCTCATCATTTCGCCTTTATTCGTCTCCTAAGCAGACGCACACGTCAGAGTTTTTGGCCACAGGACAAACCCGCAAAATACGCGGCCACATTCGCTATATCGGCCGGGCTCATGCCCTTGGCTATCCCGCCCATCACGGGATTGGCGCGCTTTCCAGTTTGATAATCCGTCAAAGCGCCGATCAGATACGGCTGTTTTTGGCATGCAAGATTCGGGAACGTAGCGATCGCGCTGACGCCTGCCGGGCCATGGCAGGCCGCACACGTCGCGGATAGCTTCTTTCCAGCCGCAATGTCTGCAGTGCCGGCGCCCGCGCCGCCTGCTGCCGAAATAGATTCGCCCGCAGGTGACAACAGGGGCGAATGCGGATTGTGGCATGCCGTGCATTGTCGCTCGCCGGCGTGGCTGGACACCTCGATCTGCGGCATAAAGTCCGGCCGCCCGGCAATTTTTTCGTGACACTTGACGCACAGCTTTCGCGAATCGCTCGGCATGGGCAGCGCCGTCGCTGCAGGATGCGGTGTGTCAGCTGAGAAGCGACGCTTTGTTCAACGAATTTCCCACCGTCGTGTGACAGACTTGGCACTGCACGACTTTGTGTATGCCGGTGGACCATGTCTCGTACTCTTTCGGGTAATCGGCCGAAAATGAATCGGAATTGAGATACGTGGGATTAGCCGCCGCGATTTCCTCGACTGAAGCGGCCCGATAATGGCCATACACCCCGAAGGACTTCGGATGGAAAATAATTTTCCCGCCTATGAAGAGCACCGCAAGAATCACCAGAAGCGTAATCAGCCGTCGAATATGTTTAGGCACCAGTTGCTCTCCGAACGAAATTAGCAGCGCGAAATTTGCGACCGCGTTGCCTCGATCTCCGGTTGCCGATCAAGACACATAAAAATACGAATTAGCATTCGCCTCGGTCATATGCAAAGAACGGCCACTTGCGTGCAATTCGCATCGAGTTAACGTTTCCAATGAATTGCATGTTTAGCGAATCCGTCGCTTCTGACATTCGGGAATAACTGGCGATTTCTTATCGCAGATGAAATGCCGCCCGCCAAGCAACGGCACTACTCCAACTCCATTGTGACCAACGACAAATGAGTAACGATCCAACGCATCGTTGCTATGTTCGCGCCGTTCGCCGAACGGGAAAATAGGTATATACCGAAGCGAACTGCAGGCGCGCGAAAAGCACAATGCGACGGGATCGTCGCGCAGAATGAATATTGCGGCGTCTTGGCGTGCAGGATGATCTCTTCCGAATATCAATAATCCCTATGATTTATGCCCTCGCTATTTTTGCCGACATGACTAGGTACTTTTCTCAGTATTCGCTGTCCGTCGCACGTGTTAGGTGTACCGGCAACCCTACGGCTGCGACCCTCAAAATGTCCACCAATCTCGCGCTCAACGTGGGCCATGGAATGGTCGACATTGCGAGTCCGCCGGTACCCCCTAAATAATTGAGTACCGTGGCGCCGATCGGCTTACAATTTGCGTACTTACAGGAGGGGCTGAACATGGGATTACTCGACGGATTGTTGGGCGGCGTAGTCGGCGCCGAGATGGTGAGCGTGGTCAATGGACTCATTGAAAAGCACGGCGGCGTCCAGGGCGTCATAGCGCAGTTGGAGCAACAGGGGCTTGGAGGCACGGCTCGCTCCTGGATAGGTACCGGGCCGAATCAGCCGATTACCGCGGCTCAGATTCAGCAAGCCTTCGGTTCCGATACGGTCAACCAGCTGGCAGCCAAGGTCGGACTTTCGCCGCAGGATTTGGCCGCAAAACTATCCACAATGCTGCCGCAGGCGATCGACAAGCTAACCCCCGGCGGCGCGGTTGCAAAGACCTGATCACCGCGCCGCCATCGATTGGCGCAGCGCCACGATCCAAGCCGCGACTGTCACGCCAATGGCTGCGACTACGGCGGTTCGCAGGCCTCTACCGCGACGCTGCGGCGTATCAGCGGGCGCATATATCCAGATGAGCGCGATTCTCGACATGAATTCGAGCGCGTCACCGAGCTGGCCAATATGCTTGCTGCCGGCAGCCACGAAGCAATTCGGTTTACAATACGAAAGCGCAATTGAAATAACAAGGGAGTGAACTTCTATGAAAAAGGCATTTGTATTCAGCACCATTGCGGCACCGTTGTTGGCGTTCGCACTGATACTGCCAAGTCACGCTGCCGACTCGACTAATCCGACCACGTGTAAGGACGGCACGACCTCCTCCGCTACCGGCAAGGGTGCGTGCAGCGGTCATGGCGGCGTCCAGAAGGCGCCAACGGCCACAGGCGCCGCGGCAACTGCAACGTCAGAGCCGGCCGCACCAGCGACGAGCGGTGGTGCAACCACCTGCAAGGACGGCACGACCTCCTCTGCCACCGGCAAGGGTGCGTGCAGCGGTCATGGCGGCGTTAAAAAGGCGACCAATGCCAAGTCTGCAGTCGCGGCTCCTGCCACGGCTACGCCAGCCACGGCTACGCCAGCCGCGGCGGCTGCGCCCGCCGCGAAATCGCCTCCCGTCACCACGAAGTCGGCGCCGACTGCAGCGACTAGCAACACCGATCCAACCGGTGCGACAGCCAAGTGCAAAGACGGGACCTACTCGAAGTCACAACATCGCAGTGGGACCTGTTCGAGCCACGGTGGTGTCGCCGAATGGTTGACCACCACTCAGTAACGACGACGCGAATTCTGATTCAGCACCGGGGGATGCGACGATCTTGTTGAGTCGCCACCGAGCGACGTTGGCAGCGGTTCGGATGCGACGATCTTGTTGAGTGCCACTCAGCGACGTTCCGCAGCCGGTTCGGCCTGGGACATCCAAGATTGCCAAGGCGATCTTTGATGCGGCCGCAGTGCGCATGTTACGGTTTCGGATGACTGCTGATTGCGTCCGTCGGGCGATTGCCGGACTGAAGGCCATCGGCTAAAGTCATGGACGGGAGTTACCTGGTTGGCTCGGTACAAGGGCTAGTGAACGGACCGCGGCCGGCGGACGCGCAACCATTAGTAAACTCAATTCGTACAGCGATCGGCGACCACAAAACGGGCGGAGGGCAATGAATTCGTGTCGCTCAATGCTGCTTGATACGACATGCGTTGCACCGTTCTAATCGCGATCGATACGAGCGCAGTAGAGCCGCAACCTACTATCCCGCAGAGAAGGCCATAGGAGAACAAGCGTGTCCATCCAGAAGAAATTGATCTGGGCAGCCATCATTGTGCTGGGTGCGGTTTCCCTTGCAATCGTCGCTCTAACGCGCGGCGAGCCCATCAATGCCGCATGGCTCGTCGTCGCGGCGGCGTGTGTCCACCTCATCGCGTATCGGTTCTACGGTCTTTTCATCGCCAACAAGGTGCTGGGCGTGAACGCGGCGCGACAGACGCCCGCCTATCGTCGCAACGACGGCCTCGATTACGTGCCGACCAATCGCTACGTGCTCTTCGGACATCATTTCGCGGCCATAGCTGGCGCCGGCCCGCTGGTCGGGCCGGTGCTCGCGGCGCAGATGGGCTATCTGCCCGGCACGCTGTGGATTCTCGTCGGCGTCGTGTTCGCGGGCGCGGTCCAGGATATGACTGTGCTGTTCCTGTCGACTCGCCGCGACGGCCGATCCCTGGGCGACATGATTCGCTCGGAAATGGGCCCCGTCGCCGGCACCATCGCCGGCATTGGTGTGCTGCTCATCTGCATCATCGTCTTGTCGGTCCTGGCACTCGTCGTGGTCAACGCCTTGAAGGGCAGTCCCTGGGGCAGCCTTCACTGTGTTCTGCACGCTTCCGATCGCGCTCATCATGGGCATTTACGGCCGCTTCCTGCGCCCGGGCCGCATCGCCGAGATGTCGATCATCGGCGCGGTCTTGCTGCTGGCGGCGCTGATCTACGGGCGAACCGTGGCCGAGACGCCGGATCTCGCGGTCTATTTCAACCTTCCCGGCACCTCGCTGGCGCTGATCATCATCGGCTATGGTTTCGTCGCCTCGGTGTTGCCGGTGTGGTTGTTGCTGGCGCCGCGCGATTATCTCTCCACGTTCCTCAAGATCGGTGCGATCGCACTGCTGGCGGTCGGTGTCATCATCGTCCGTCCCGACTTGCAGATGCCGGCGCTGACGAAGTTCGTCGATGGCACCGGTCCGGTCTGGGCGGGCAGCCTGTTCCCGTTCCTGTTCATCACGATCGCCTGCGGCGCGGTGTCCGGTTGGCACTCGCTCATCTCGTCCGGCACCACGCCCAAGATGATCGAGAACGAGAACCAGATCGCCTTCATCGGTTATGGCGGCATGCTGACGGAGTCCTTTGTCGCCATCATGGCCATGATCGGTGCATCGGTGATCCATCCGGGCGTCTACTTCGCCATGAACAGTGCGGCGGGCCTCATCGGCACCACCGCCGCTCACGCGGCCGACGTCGTCACCTCTTGGGGCTTCGTGGTAACGCCCGATTACTTGACGCAAGTGGCGCATGACGTGGGCGAGACCAGCATTCTGTCGCGCGCCGGCGGCGCGCCGACACTCGCCGTCGGCATGGCGACCATCTTGTCGGGGTTCCTCGGCGGCAAGGCGCTGATGGGGATTTGGTATCACTTCGCCATCCTGTTCGAGGCGCTGTTCATTCTGACGACGGTCGATGCCGGTACTCGCGTCTGCCGATTCATGATCCAGGATCTCGTCGGCAACGCTATTCCCGCGTTCAAGGAAACCAAGTCGTGGAGCAACAACCTGATTGGCTCCGGCTTGGCCTGCGCGCTGTGGGGATATTTGCTCTATGCCGGCGTGATCGATCCGCTGGGCGGGATCTTGACCATGTGGCCGCTGTTCGGCGCCGCCAATCAGATGCTGGCGGCGATCGCGCTCACGCTTTGCACGGTGGTGCTGTTCAAGATGAAGCGTGAACGCTTCGCGTGGGTCACCGTCGTGCCGACCGCGTGGCTGATCATATGCACCGTGACGGCGGGTCTCGAAAAGGTATTCAATCCGAATCCCGCGGTCGGGTTCATCAGCCATGCGCACAAGTTCGGCCGCGCGGTAGGCGGCCAATCAGGTATTGGCGCCCGCTAAATCGCTAGGCGACATGAACCGCGTCATCTTCAACGACTATCTGGATGCCACGCTCGCGGCCTTGTCGGTGGCGATCGTCGTGACCGTGGTGATCTATGCCTTATTCGATATTCGCAAGGCATTGACCACACCGAAAGCGACGACGATGGAGATCGGCGGCGCGTCCGGCGCCATGGCGGGAGGCGGCGCATGATGAAAATCAAGATCCTGTGGAGCTGGTGCGGTTCAAACCGCCCGCCTCATGGTCGGCGTTCCCGACTATGACAACTATGTGGCGCACCGCAAGGCGCACCACCCGGGAGAGCCGATCATGACCTACGTCGAGTTCTACCGTGAACGTCAGAACGCGCGGTACGCATGCGAAAAAGGACGGTTCAAGGGCTGTTGCTGAGAATCGAAGCGAAGCGTTCGCGGATGCCGACACCGACGAGGCCGTCCTGGAAGTGGACGACTTCTATGCCAACTTTTGCTCACTCCAGAGCCAGAGCAGCCGGTACGACGTAACGGTTGCAAGATTGTTCACAACGCAGCATCAATAATAAATACTTAATAATCAATTGATTACAATTCACAAGCCGATGATTCCCAAGCGCGGCTAGGGACCCGGCGGAATCGGCACCGGTACTAAGTTCTTGACCGGTTGGAGCGACTTCAAGTATGAAAATAACGCCCCCAAGTCGGCATCGGTCATGGCCGCCAGTTCTTCGGCCGGCATCGGTGGCAAGATAGGTCTGCCAACGCCGAGGTGCTTGCCGGTACGCAGCGTCTGGATGAACTGCTGAACGGTCCATCGGCCAATCCCGGTCTCAGCGTCGGGTGTCAGATTAGCGGCGAAACTGATGCCCCAAGGTCCCACCCACGCGGTTAGACCGTCGTTGGTCATCGCCATCCATTTGCCTGGTCCGAGTACGCCGGGAGGGACAGATGGCAGTCGCTCGTTCGCGGGATGGCCTGACAGAATCCTCGCCGGATCCGCTATCGGGCCGTTCGGCGTCATCAATTTGGGTGAATGGCAGTCATTGCAGCCGCCGACGATCGACAAATATTTGCCTCGTTCGATCGGATTCTTGCCAGTTTTAGCGGTTTGGGCTAAGGCGGCACCAGGGGTGGCGACCAGGAGCATCGCCGCGGCAAGCATAGTCCAGATACGGGTTCTCAGTCGCATTGTTTTTCTCCCTCGTACGAACGCAACGTCCAGTTTAATGATCAGCACCGCAGCACCGCAATGAGCTTGAAACGCCGGCAGCCTAAGCGGCGGCCCCTGGTCAATCAAAGCCGAGAATCCGTTCTTGCCTCGGCAGCTCGGACTGTATATCGAGCGCGGTGTCAAACCTCGACGGATCGATCCCGTGACGCGGATTAGCCTGACGGTTCTTTCACAACTCTTCAGTTGGCGTGACGCTTCGCTGGTGGTGCGCTCAGAAACACAGATTCGCTGGCACCGCGCGGGAGGCGATTGTTTTGGCGACTCAACTCGCGCCCCGGTCGACCTTCGATTCCCAAGCATATTCAGGCGCTTATCCGCCGGTTAACCCGTGAAACCCCTCTGTGGGGCGAGGAACGCATTGCCAATGTGACTTTACGAACCCCGCCGTAACTCTAAAGGCGGGCGCAGGTCAATCCGGTGGATTCATCCAGGCGTTCCTGTACGGCGTAACCGGTCTGCGCATCGAGCAGGACGGTTTGGTACCGCAATTCGCGCCGACGCTTCCTAAGGAACTGACTTATCTCAAGCTGGTGAATATCATGGTTCGCGGCCAGGCATTTGACGCAAGTATTTCGTGGTCGTCGTCGGGACGGGTCGTGCGGCAGGTCACGGCCATAACAGCGTCGCATACGTAGGGACCAATCATGGCAATGGATATCTCAGCCACATCGTCGACCGACCCCGTTCCCGTCGAAAGTTCCGGCGGGGCGCCGGCAGATGCGCCGGATCTGCGCCTGTTTGTGTTCGCGCTGTTCTTTATCTTCGGTGGTATCACCAGTTTGAATGACGTCGTGATTCCGAAGCTGAAGGGATTGTTCACTCTGACCTATGGCGAGGTAATGCTGGTGCAGTCGGCTTTTTTCACGGCGTACTTCCTGGTCTCGCTGCCGGCGGCCGCAATCGTCCGGCGCGTGGGCTACATGAGAACAGCAGTGCTTGGCTTGCTGATGATGACGGCGGGCTGTCTACTGTTCGTTCCAGCGTCTGCGTCGAGCCTCTTCGTCATTTTTCTAGCCGCGCTATTTGTGCTCGCGGCCGGCATCACAATCGTTCAGGTGGTCGCGAATCCATTGATCTCGATGCTTGGCGCCCCGGCGACGGCACACAGCCGACTGACCTTTGCGCAGGCCTTCAACTCACTCGGCACGACGATTTTTCCCTATGTCGGCTCGATCCTGATTCTCGGTTCTCTGGCCAAAGTGGACCCGTCGAGCCTGTCGGGCGTTGCCCTGGCTGCGTTTCGAACCCAGGAGACGCATGTCGTTGTTCGCACTTATCTGGGGCTGGCCTGTGTGCTGGTGCTGGTGGCAGCTCTGGTCTGGTTGCGTCGCAATCGGTTGGTGGAATCCGCGATTGAAGACACCACGATCCGCCATCCCCTGGATCTGCTGCGGCAGCGCCGTTTCGGTTTCGGTGCACTGTGCATATTTCTCTACGTCGGGGCCGAGGTTGCGATCGGTTCACTGATCGTCAACTACCTGATGCAGAGCAATGTCCTTGGGCTGGCCCAGCAAGAGGCGGGCAAGCACGTGCCCTTCTATTGGGGCGGCGCCATGGTCGGCCGTTTCATCGGCGCCTACCTGCTGCGCGTGTTCTCGCCGGGAAAAGTGCTTGCATCCGCTGCCGCCGCAGTGATTGCGCTTCTGTTCACATCAGCCAACGCCGCCGGTGCGTTATCCGGCTGGTCGTTACTGGCGATCGGGCTGTTCAACTCCATCATGTTTCCCGACGATCTTCTCTCTGGCCTGCGAAGGTCTCGGATCGCGCGCCGCCGAAGGCTCGGGGATCATCTGTGTCGCGATCGTGGGCGGCGCCGTCGTACCGCTGATTACGGGTCATGCCGCGGACTGGGTCGGACTAAAGATGGCGCTCATCGTTCCGGGGATCTGCTATGCCGGCATCCTGAGCTTTGGGCTCTATGCGCGCCACTCCATAGAGTTCAATGACAGTCGAGCACTCAACCGATGATTCGCCGCCCCGTGCCGATTGTGGCGCTGCTCCTGGCGCTGCTGCCGATCGCTTCGACGCAACCGGGAATGACTCAAGATGCCGGGTATCCGGATCCGCCGCAGCTGTTGTTCAAGGACCTCTTCGTGGCGGTCCAGACCGCGCCGCTGTACGCTGACGGCAAAGTATTCGCGGACGCGGTTCCGAATGCCGCTCCGTATGACATCCTGGCGCAATACCACGCAATGCACCCGGATTCGCCGCAGGCGCTCAAGCACTTCGTCGAGGCGCACTTTGCCCTCCCGCCGGAGGTAACTGCAGCGCCCTCGGCACCGGAGCATGTATCGATCATCGAGCACATTGACCGATTGTGGGATCTGCTCACCCGCCGCACGACCTCTGCACCGCCATATTCATCGCTGCTGCCTTTGCCGCGGCCCTATGTCGTCCCGGGGGGCCGCTTTCGCGAAATCTACTACTGGGACTCGTATTTCACGATGCTGGGTCTGGTCGAAAGCAATCGACGCGACCTGGTAGAAGACATGGTGGGCGACTTTGCTTACTTCATCAACACCTACGGACACGTGCCGAACGGCGCGCGCACCTATTACTTGAGTCGTTCGCAACCGCCGTTCTTTTTTGAAATGGTCGGCCTGCTGGAAAGCAATGATCCGCCGGCCGCTTTCGCACAGTATTTGCCGCAGCTGAAAGCCGAGTATGCATTCTGGATGCAAGGAGCGGACGGCCTGCGTCGCGGCACCGCACGCCGCCACGTCGTGGCTCTCGCCGACGGCTCGATACTCAACCGCTTTTGGGACGAGCGCGACACTCCGCGCGATGAGTCGTATCGCGAAGACACTGATCTCGCGCATGCGAGTCAGCGCCCGGCGTCGCAGGTGTTCCGCGACATCCGTGCCGCGGCAGAGAGCGGCTGGGACTTCAGCTCGCGCTGGTTCGCCGATGGTCATACCCGCACCACGATCGATACCACCGAAATCCTTCCGATCGATCTCAACAGCCTGCTCTTCGGACTCGAGAACGCAATCAGCAGCGGCTGCCAGCGCCGGGCCGACCACGCCTGCGCCGAAGAGTTTGCGCATCGAGCGGCGACGCGCCGTATGGCAATCGACCATTACCTGTGGGACCGCATCGAGCGGCGCCTATCTCGACTATCGATGGACGCACCATGAGCGCATCCGGCGCGTGTCGGCTGCAACCCTCTATCCTCTCTTTGTCGCCCTGGCATCCGAGACTCAGGCAGCGTCGGTTGCAAAGGTCGCGGCTCAGCAACTGCTACAGCCCGGCGGCATTGTGACGACGCCCGTGGAAACCGGGCAGCAATGGGATGCCCCCAACGGCTGGGCGCCCCTGCAGTGGATCGCGATCGACGGCTTGCGGCGCTACAACCATGCTTCGCTGGCAGAAGCGATTGCGTGTCGCTGGATGATCAACGTCGAGGAGTTCTACAGCCAGAGCGGCAAATTGGTCGAGAAATACGATGTGATCAGCACCGGCCGTAGCAGCGGCGGTGGTGAGTACCCATTGCAGGATGGCTTTGGTTGGACCAATGGCGTGATGCGAAAGCTCATCGCTCTGTACCCAGCAGATGCTGCTTATTCCGCGGTTGGTCAATGCCCGCACGATTGAACCTATAGTGCGACGGGTCGATGAGCCGCGAAACGCGCGAAATCCGCAGATGCACTAGAACGCGATTGCTCCCTTCGACTTAGACGTGGCGCTGGCGGCAAGCTGGCATTGACGCGACCCGTGTAGAAGACGTGAGAGATGTTACTGGCGCACAACATGTGGTTCTCGCAATAGCTTGGCTTATTATGAGCACATGATCGCAAGCCATTCGGTAGGTGCGCGACGAATCTGTCGCCGATTCGCTCTTGGCATCGCGTTAGCGCTCGTTGCATGCTGCGGCAAATTGTTTGCACAGACAGCCGCGCAGGTTGAATCGATTACGGTCCCATTGGAATCGATTGACACACCAATGCCGCATTTTTGGGAGCAGATGTTTGGGTCTGGCAGAGCGGTTCTCTCTTTGCGTGATAGCTATCGAGAGGATCTGCGCGCGGTCAAGGCGGTCACTGATTTCCGATACGTCCGCTTTCACAACATCCTTCATGACGAAGTAGGCCTGTTAAACTTCGACACTCACGGCCGTCCAAGCTACAACTTCTCCTACATCGATCAGATTTACGACGGCTTACTGGAAAACGACATACGACCATTCGTCGAGATCGGATTCATGCCGGTTGGACTTTCCGTGGATCGGAAGAACGTTGTTGATTTCTGGTACCACCCGAATCGTGCGCCCCCAAAGAGCTATTTACAGTGGGACGATCTCGTGCGTCACTTTGTCGCTCATCTAGTCGAACGCTATGGCATCGGTGAGGTGTCGCAATGGTACTTTGAAGTATGGAACGAGCCAAATATCGATTTCTGGAGCGGAAAGCCGCAAGCAGTCCACGTACTTTGAACTCTACGACCATACCGCGCGCGACATAAAGTCGGTGAACCACGCTTCTTCGGGTTGGCGGCCCAGCGACCGCTCAGGCGGCCTGGGTCGGAGACTTTCTGCGCCATGCCTATAGCAAAGGGATACCAGTGGATTTTGTTTCGAGTCACATCTATGCGAATGATACTGCGGAAAATGTGCTAGGCAGCCACGAACGCATACCTCGAAATCGCATGGTGTGCCGTGCGGCGCAAAAGGTTCGCGATGAGATTGCACGCTCGCAAATGCATGGTGTTCCGTTTATCCTAAGCGAGTTCAATGCTAGCTATGCTAATGAACCTGATGTAACTGACGGCATCTACATGGGTCCGTGGATAGCCGATACCGTGCGCCAATGCGCGGGGGTCGTCGATTTACTGAGCTACTGGACCTTCTCCGATGTTTTCGAGGAGCAGGGCGTAGTCAGAACACCATTTTACGGGGGTTTTGGCCTGATTGCGGAACGTGGTATTCCTAAACCCGCCTATAACGCATTTGCACTACTACATAAACTAGGGGAGCGGCGCGTTCCGATAGATTCGGAATCCGCGTTAGTCACGAAACGCGCGGACGGCGCTCTGGTGATCGCCCTGTGGAATTACGCGCCGCCCGATGGCACCGGAAGCAAATATGTCCGACCACCTCGAACCCCTGAACCCAGCAAGCGCTTCATGATCAGGCTAGAGGGTACGGTACCAAACGCGTCGATGAAACTGTGGAGATTGGATGCCGATCATGGCAACGTCATCAAGAGTTTTGATGATATGGGGCGTCCCGCTTTTCCCAGCCGCGCACAGATCGAAGAGCTAAAAATTGCAGCGAGACTGCCAGATCCGGAGAGAACCGTTTTGCAGAATGGCGCTACTGAAGTCACGGTTCCGAGCCAGGGATTAGTCCTTATCGAGGTGTCGCCGTAATGTTTGCCGGTTCTGGCGGATTTGCGCCGGTCGATGGTTCAATGCCCAGGCTCGCTCCCGCCACATTTCGGCCGATGTGAGGCTGACTTAGGTAGGGGCGACGGCGCCGGCGATTCATTGAGTGTTGGTAGCGAAGAATGCGGCAGCTTATGTACCGCCAACCGGCCGCCACCTTCATCGGCAGGCGACGCCCTCGCCCCTGGCACGGCTGAGCAGCTGCCTTGCAAACGCCTGAAGTACGTTCTGAACAGCGGGATCGTCGCTCGCCGCGTCCTCTTGATAGACCTCGATGAAGTTCACTCCGGCTGCCAATCCGGCGCGCAACGCAAGACAGAGCGCCCGCGCCGGGCTTCCGGCGTCGCCCTCGACCTCGGGACGCTTCGTCGCCGCGGTGGCGAGCTCAAAGCCGGTCACGGCTCTGCCGCCGCTCGAGCGGACGAGCTGGTAGGCCATGTTGCGCGGGCTGTTGGCGACGAGCCCATTGGCCTCGACAGCGAACTTGCCCGCGAGCTCCGTCATCCCCGAGGCGATGATGCGCTGCGGCGTCTCCCTGACCTCGACGACGGATGCACGGTTGCGCAGGGCAATCGGCAGCCCGCGGTAAAGCGCAAGCGAGACGTATTGGTCCGGAAAGAGGCTGGCATAGCTTTTGAAGACCTCGCGCCACGCGCCCAGGTACTTCTCGGGCGTGTAGCCCACGCTCATCCACGTCGTGAGCGCGGCTTCGGTCGAACAGACCTTCGAGCTGAGTCTGCGCTCCCGGCAAGGACATCTCTTCGGAAACGGATGTTGGACCGGCGGCCGCGATCATCAGAAACCGAGGATTCCTCGCATATCTTTCGGATACGGCTTGCAGGAAGTCGTACCACAGTTTCAGATACGTCTCGTTCCAGGGCAGCGGGAGCGTGATCTCCGTGCCGACCTCCGTTTTGAGGCCGTAGGGGATGCAAAACTTCTCTTTGCCGCCCTCGGGAATGCGATCCAGCGCCCAGTCGGGCGTCTCGATGCCAGGCACGAAGGAAAGCACGACGAATTTGTTCGCGCCGGCCTGGCGAAACACATTGTCGGTCATCTCCCAGTTGAAATCAGACACGCGCGGGCCCGTCTGCACGTCCTTCCATTTGAGGCGGATCATCAACCCCGCGATCGCCGGGTTGTCGGCTGCCTTGGCGCGGAGGAGACCGCACTCGCCACGCTTGGCGCATTGTCCATATTGGTAGAGGGCGATGAGTCCTTCGGGCCGAGCCGCCGGTTGCGCCGCTCCCGGACTGGGCCACGAAGCCGCCGCGAGCGCCAGGCTCGAGGTCAACGCCGCGGCGAGCCGGCGCTTCGAGCTTCGCAGACCTTCCATCTCGCTCCCGCCCCTTCTTTCACAATCTTACTCGTTGCCGCGCGAAAGCTTCGCGGCCCGCGTCTTGCCCCTTTTTCTCCCCAACTCGGCGGCAGCGCTCGTTCCTGTAGCTGCTTCCTCAATCTCCCCCGTCGCGATTCGCGTGACATGGGCCGACGGTGCGGTTTCTCGTTTGTAAGCAAGCTTATTTGAACTTTACATCCTTTGGTTAAAAACGCCAAAAACACTCGGCTACCCTGATGAGGGCCGTCGGTTCCCATGCATGATTGGTTGGTAGCGCGGGGTCGCTATATGCAGTATCTGCGCCCCACATCACGCTGTGCGTGAAGCCCGCAAAAACAGGTAGTTAAGTGCTCTCCCGGCTTTTCCGTCGAGTTTGTCGGATAGGGGGAGCCGATCGCCGGTGCTACTGGTGCCCACCGGCGGGTCACAACCCGGAGTTGATGCTCGCGAACGTCGTCTATCGGGCAAACCAGTGACGAACTCTCGATCAACTGCAGTGAACATCGCAGCGGTGACAAACCCTGTCACTTTCGCAGCCGCTGGGCTGGTGTGCGCCGTGCTCGGCGCACATCGTCGCGTAGTGTTCGGTCTTCGAGTCGACCGTGCAGCCACACGCCAGCTTGCAGGCGCGGTTCATTCCCGCACCATGACGTAGCGCGAATCCTTTTGCGACCACGTCCCCTCCACTGGCGTCGCCTCGCACGTGTAGTCCGCTGCGACGTTCGTGGCTGCCACCTTGAGTGCATCCCTGCACTGCTCCAGGCTCGGATACGCGGCCACGGTCTGAGTCCCGCCCGCGTGTAGCTGAGCCACCAGAATGAACAGCATCGACTTCATACGGTCACCTCCATCACCTTCTAAAGGAATGCTCCGTGAACGATGCTCGTGCGATCTTAAATTCGTGGCAACGCCACCGCTGCAAAATTACGCTGCCTGTCGCAGGTTAAAAAATGTTATGTCACCAGCGCTCGCGACTAGGCGATTATCTGGTGGGAGCGTGCGGAATTGGAGCGGCCACAGTCGAACTTAAGTAATCGTGTGGCCGCCATCGACGCTCTGCGGAGCTCCGCGGGTGGGTTCTGGGATCACAAGCCGCTCGACCTTGGGGATGGGCGATCACTTACGTTGATGCCGCCCTTGGGAGGACTTGTGGAGACGCTGCATGCAGTAAGATTCATCACAGCAGTGAGGAGCGGGTACACGATGCGTCGTCGGGAGTTTTTGACGGGCGTTTCTGGAACGGCGGCGTACGGGCTGTCTGCCAGGCTGATCGCACACCAGCGTCCCGTGCGGGTTGGTGTCCTGGGCAGTGGCATCGTCGGCGCCTCGATCGCATTTCATCTGGCGCAGGCCGGAGCTCAAGTCACAAGCTTCGAAAAAGGGCAGCCGGCAAGCGGTGCGACGAAGAATTCATTTGCTTGGTTGAATGCCTTCGTGTCGGATCCGCACTATCGTGATCTTCGATTGTCGAGCCTGCAGGCCTATCATGACCTCGATCGCCGAATTCAACTGGGGATAAGCTGGGCCGGCTATATCAATTGGGCCAGCACAGCCGAGCAAGTAGCGCTCCTACGGGCGGCCGGTGCCCAGCTGGAGGGCACGCCCGATACCGTTCGATGATCTTCCGGTGGTTGGTGCGATCCCGGGCACGCCAATGTATATGTCGTGGTCACTCACAGCGGCGTCACGCTCGCCCCGATTCTCGGGCGTTACGTGACCCAAGAACTACTGCACGATTCCCCGGCCGACTTCTTGACGCCATACCGGCCGGAGCGCTTCCTCGCATCGCGCGCGAGTGCTGCGACTTGAGGGCAGAGGATTACGATGATCGCCTTGCCCGCCGCCCTCGGCCATACAGATCGTCCCGTGCTTTCCGTTCGGAATGAGCGCTTCGCGGCAGGTATCTTGACACCACCAGTGCCCGGTATTTTGGCCGGCAGCTGCCACATTTCACAGGCGGGAATCGTAACTCAAGATCAAGGCGTCGCCCGTTTAGATCGGTTCGGCGTGATACCGAACGGCCAGGCAGTGACTTTGACCCGGGGCAAGCGTCAGGGTGTTGTCGCGGGCATTGGCGCTTTCGACGCACACGAATTGCCGCCATCCGCCGCGCGTTGCCGGGGCGGCTCCCAGGTCGGCGAAACCGGCCGCTTTCTTTTCCCATGGATTCCACACGACAGTCGAATGGCTGCCGCGCTTGGAAATGTGAATGCGCCGCTTGAGCAGGGGATCGACAATCGTGCACGTCGCTTCGCTGTTCACATAGACTCGGTCGACCTCCGCCGCAAAAGTCACGGCGCCGTGCTGGCGCTTGCGCTGCGCGGCATCGGCGGCGTCGATGAACTCGGCGCCGTCCAGGCCGAGCACTTGTACCGAGCCGATGTCGCCGACCTGGAAGTAGGTGTGCAGCGCTTCGCTCAGCGGAAAGGCCTCGCTGCCAGTGTTGGTGGTCGTCAGTTCGAGGTCGAGCGCGTCGCCGACCGTGACGCGATATTCCAAAACAAAGCGGTGCGGCCATAGCGCAAGGGTTTTTTCGCTGTCGGACAACAGCAGTGCGAGCTGCGTCGCGCCATTTCCCAGACGAACGGGCGCGCGCCCTTCCCAAAGGACGTTGCGTGCAAACCCATGACTGGCACGTGCTTTGTCGCTCGGATGCGGGCCAAACCACGGCCAGCAGATGGGTACGCCTGCCCTCAGTGACTTGCCTTCCGTGTACTGCACCGTTGCCGACATGAAGGTCACCGGCTCTGCCTGGGATCGCGGCTGCCAGTGGGTCAACTGTGCTCCCTGCAGGCAAACCGTTGCCGTGGCTAGGTCGTTTTCAATCTGCGCAAACAGCAGACCACCGGGACCCCTGCGAGACGTGGATTCACCTGTGAACATAGCTGCCCCTTCTCGGTTCCCTGATGAACCTGCATTGTCGCTGAATCCAATGCAAATGCCCATGCGGGTCATGGACCACCTGCGTAGTCGATGCGTGCCTTGATCACGGCTCGCCGACAATTTCGATAAGACCAGTGCCTTGCTGTTCGTAAGCTCGTTCGAGCCTTGGACCAATCGAAGCGTTTACGTGAAAACGAACGGCACCCTTGGAAAACGTATGTACGCGACCCTTCGAATATGCGGTGCGCACAAGCTCCTTTGTCCAGCGCATGCAGCACCGGTTCGTTGAAAAATGAATGCACCGGAACTTTTGCAAACAGTGTGCATGGTATATACTTGGCGGACGCGGAAGGGGCAGCCCTTGCCGGATGGACCTAAAATCAGGCCAGCTGATTGCTGAAAAGAAATTGACCGGAGATCTAGCATGATGAGCCGGTACAAGTACTTAGTGCCTTTTGCGCTCTGCGGCACACTTCAAGAAAGCCTGCGTCACGGACTCGGATGAGACCGCCATGCACTCCGACTTGGAGCTGCCATTGCTATCACCCTTGGACGATTTTGGCACCCATGTTGGCCGACCAATCGGATGGAACTGAGATACCCATCTGCGGCTGTTGAGATGCGGAAACTGTCAGTTGCGCGAAGTCGCTCTGATCATGTTTGTGAAGACGACGTGTCGGATTTTTCTTATACCAGAGGGAATTAGGGGGTTCAGATGGAAAGTCAATCGAAACATTCGCGTCGAAAAGTGCTCAAGGTCGGTATGACGGCGCTTGCCGTGGTGCCGCTTGTCGGATTATCTGAGCGAGCCTTTGCAACTCAAAATACGGCGGTGCGGAAGGCCCTGAAGCACCAGCTCGATCCGAACGGCGCGAAGAATTGCAAAGTATGCGTCAATTTCATCCCCAACAAGGATAAGCCGAACAATGACACCGACGTGAACGGCTGCAAGCTCTATCCGGGCGACACCGAGATCTGCCCGCACTGCTATTGCAGTGGGTTTGTGCAGAACCCCGCTGCGACGAAGGCTGGAGCTTCCTGGTCGCCCTGGGCACCCGCTGCCCAGTGAGCTTGCGCCCTGGATTTCGGAGCGTATTCCGAAATGTAGGGTCGCTTCATCTTCGAGCGGGGCCGCCCGACGCGGGAAGTTCGCGGCTACTGCCACGGCGACGTGGGTTCGATGGCCACGGCGCGCCGCGTCAAGGCCATTTCAATGGGCTGGTGCCGTTTGTGTGCTCCGGTCGCCTAATGTTGCGTGTTCGAATTAACGTGGTTTTGACGAGTGCCTGCGCATTAGTCCAGTGCCGGGGCGTTGGTATTGCTACTGCCATACCA
>CAWCBJ010000028.1:0-6034 GCA_963793685.1 uncultured Gammaproteobacteria bacterium
GAGATGTTGAAACAAGTGTTTATGCCCCAATTTTTTGCAGACCTCATTATAGGCCATGCCATCGCGGACATCGGCCGCGATGGCATCGTGCCGTCGCGCTTGGATCCCGCGGGAACGAGTTAGCCGGTGCGGGTCAGATCGTTGAGTCCGATCCCGCTGTATGCCGGTGCGGTGCTCTTATTGGCGCTCGCGGCCGCGGGCGGCGGCCTTGCGCGAGCCGACGAGGGGGCGCCCTCGAAAGGGATCGCGAGCTGGTTCAATCCGACCAGCGCACCGTTCATTCCCGTGCCCGAGATCGACCACGATCCGAATAGCGGCCTCACCCTGGGATTGATCCCAACATGGCTGGTGACGGACGATAAAAAGCAGATCACCGAGATCATCGCGCCCGATGTGCTCTATAACCCGTATTTTGGCTACGGCATCCGCGGCCGGATCTATGCCTTTCCTTCGGATGACTCGCAATGGTCCACCGTGGCCGGAGCGAAGGAGCGAGTGGAGAGCGAATTCGACTCCGAATATCAAACGGGGCGTTCGCGCAACAGCGCGCTATCGTTCAATATCAGTATGGTGTATGACCGCAGCGGCACCCCGCGATTTTACGGCATCGGCAACAGCACACCGGAGAGCGATCAGACCAATTACACACTGCAGCAGATGTACGCGCAGGTCAGGGTCGGCTGGAATTTGAGCCATCGTTGGCAGATCGCGTATACGATGCGCGCGCGCGAGGTCAAGATTCAGGAAGGGACGCTCGACGGCATCCCGTCGCTCGATGATTTTTTCGGACCGATTCCGGGCGTCGGCACCACCCACGAAACGCTGAGCCGGGTCGAGATCGTCTACGACACGCGCGACGACACCACGGTGCCGACGCGCGGCGGCGCCTACGTGCTGTATGGCGGCGTCGCGGCGCGCGACGGAGTGTTCGACACGTCGCTGTACAGCGAGAGCGGATTGGACGCGCGGCAGCTGTGGTCGCTCGCCTCCGGAAATACCATCGCCGCGCACGTGGCATTGCGCTACATGCCGGGCGCCACCAATGTGCCGTTCTGGAGCCAGTCCAATATCGGCGGCGATCAGAGCATCCTGGACGGCAGCCAGCCGTTGCGCGGCTATGGCGAGGGGCGCTTTTACGACCGCAATTCATTTTCCACGAGCATCGAGTACCGTAAAAGAGTGTTCAGCGTGGATGCGATGTCCACTCGTATCGACATCGAATTGACGCCTTTCGCGGATTTCGGCGAGGTCTTTGCGCATTCCAGGGATTCGCCGGTCGCGCACCTGCACCATGTCGGCGGGCTCGGCTTTCGTGGGATTGCAAGCCCCTTCGTCGTCGGCTACGTGGACGTGGGGTACGGCTCTGAGGGGGGCGCTGTATTCACCGGAATCAACTACCCTTTCTGAAGCCCGACCCGCAACCGATGAGCCAAGTTTTCCACCGATTCGGCGCTTGCGTCGGCAGGCACCCGCGAGGCGTGCTTGCCGCCTGGGCCATCGCCATTGCGCTCGGCCACTGGGGAGCCGGCGAATTTGATCTCGCGGCGCAAAACGGCACGTCGGGCCTGTACGGCAGCCCCTCGAATGAGGTCGCCGAGACATTGCGCTCCGATTTCAGCGTTCCGTTCCTCGAGCCGCTCATTGTCGCTTTCTCGAGTCCCATGTTTGCGATCGATGACCCCGCGCTATTGGCTTGGGCCCGCGATGCGGCGCGAGCGCTGCGCGAGCTGCCGTCCGTCAAGCGCGTTGCCGCCTACTCGGATTCCGGCGATCCGCATTGGCGCGCGCCGGCCGGTCATCAGGGGCTGTTGCTGGTCGAGCTCGCCGCCACCGACGTGCCGGGGCAGCAGCGCGCCGTCCCCCTCGTGCGCGCGGCGCTTGCGCCGCTGCGCGCGCAATTGACCGCGCTCGACCCCAAGGCACGGGTCGCGGTGACCGGAGGGCCGGCAGCCGACTACGACATCAATACCTCGAGTGCGCAAGGCGGCGATCGCGCGGAGAAGCGGGCCTTGCCGCTCACGCTCGCCATCCTGATCCTCGCCTTCGGCACCCTGATCGCCGCGGCCTTACCGTTTCTGATGGGGATTGCCACGACGATGGTGTCGTTGGGGCTCGCGTTCGTGCTGGCACGTTTGATGCCGGTATCGAATCTACTGGGCAATGTGGTCACCATGATCGGGCTCGCGATCGGCATCGACTACTCGCTGCTGATGGTCAAGGATTATCGCGAGAGATTGCGGCATTCACCGGTCCTCGAGGCGGTTGCGCAGACGGTGGCGGAGGCAGGAACCACCATCCTGTGGTCGGGTTCGACCGTGGCCATCGGGCTGCTGGGGCTGCTTTTCAGCCCTATCTTGGAGACCCGCAGTGTGGGCATCGGCGGGGCCTTGGTGGTGCTCGTATCCGTGCTCGCCGCCGTGACCTTGTTGCCCGCCTGCCTCGCCCTGCTCGGCAATCGGATCGAACGTTGGCCTTTGCGAAAACGTACCGCGGCGGCGCCGCGCGGCAAGAACGGATGGGCCCGGCTCGCCGAGTGGATCGTGCGGCGCCCGCTGCGCACGCTGGCGGCCTCGGCCGGGGCGGTGGTGCTGCTCGCGCTGCCCGTATCCGGTGCGCACAGCGGATTCAGCAATGAACCGTGGTTCATGCCGCGGGACTTGGAATCGCGCATCGGCGCCGATTTATTGTCCCACCAGGGCGCGGGCGATGCGGCATTGACGGTGCGCGCCTTGCTGCGCGCGACCGACGGGCAGCCGGTGCTCGCCGCCGGTCACGCCGCCGCTCTCGAGGACTATCTCGCGCGGCTCGAGCGCGATCCGCGCGTGGCGGAGGTCTCATCGCCGCTCGCCGCGCGCGGCGATACGACGCATCTTTACTCGAGCCGCGACGGGCAAGCCGCATTGTTCGAGATTACCCCGGCGAACGCACTGTCGATGCGGCAGGTTCAACAGCTGGCGAGAGACCTGAAGCACGTGGTGCCGAACGGGGCCTTTGCGGTGACGATCGGGGGTACTCCGGCCTACTACAATGATTTCAGCGACTACATGTGGAAAAGTTTCCCCAAGGTGTTTGGCTTCGTCATCGTTACGACGCTCCTGCTGCTCTACGCCGCCTTCCGTTCATACCTTCTGCCGCTCAAGGCGGTAATGGCGAATCTGCTCGCCGTTGCCGCCGGCTACGGCGCCGTCGTCGCCATATTCCAATTCGGCTGGCTGCACGGGCTGGTCGGCCTGGAACGGCCGTTCTCCTCGATACCGCTCGAAGTGCCGTTGATGATATTTTGTTTGAGCTTCGGGCTGTCCATGGACTATGAGCTGTTCCTGCTGTTCCACATTCAGCGCCAGTTCGCGTTGCATGGCGATAACGATCGTGCGACGGCCGAAGGCTTGGCGGCGGTCGGTCCGGTCATTACGGGCGCCGGCTTGATCATGACCGTGGTATTCGGCGCTTTTGTCAGCGCCGACCTGCCGGCCTTGAAAATGATCGGAGTCGGCTTGTGCGTTGCGGTCCTGGTCGATGCCAGCGTGATCCGGGCATTTGTCGTCCCGGCGTTCATGAGCATTGCCGGCCGCTGGAATTGGTATCCGGGAGACTCGCAGGGGCCCCATACGGGGCGCCCGTGAGGGCATTTGACCTGGGACCGTCTCCAATCAAAGACATTAGCCTGATGCCATTTTGCGGCATTAGCGTGTACGCTTTACGGACCTCACACGCAGGAGATAACCAGCTATGGCACTTTGGAATGAGAAACCCACGCCTGCGTCAGCGGGTCGCAAGGAACCAATGACACCCACGCCGGGGGGCGGCTCCGGCCAGCCGTCGGTAACTCCGGCGGCGGAGCGCATTGCGCACGAAGCGATGGCGGGCGGCGCTTCGCACCGGCCCGTCCCCCGGGAACGCGGCGAGGTCGGCGAATCGGTGATTGCCGCCAACCTGACGATCGAGGGCAAGATCGAGGGATCCGGCAACGTGCGCATGGCCGGCCGCTTCAAGGGCGATGTGCGTATCGACGGCAATTTCACCATTGATACCGGCGCCCATTTGACGGGCCAGGTATTGGCGGGCATCGTCGTGGTCGGCGGCGAGCTGCAGGGCAACATAGAGGCCGCGAAGCGCGTGGACGTGCTCGAGGGCGGGGTCATCGTCGGCGACGTCAAGGCCGGATCGATCACGGTGGCGGCCGGCTCGCGCATGCGCGGCCACGTCGAATTCGGTTGGGGAGACGAGAAAACGATGAAGCTCGCGGGTACGGCGACCGGGGGCAGCTAGGAGCCTCGTGATGAGCGTCGTCCGTCAGGGCACTCTTGGCGCAACACGAACCTGTCCGCACTGCAAGGCGACTGTTCTGCAGAGCGCGAATATTTGCCCCGGCTGCCAGCATCACCTGCGGTTCAGCGCCGCGAACTCCGAGCCCCAGTCCGAAGGGGTGCCGGCGATGCGCGTCGAAGGCTCGATTCATCACCCGGGCCGCGGCGAGGCCTGTGAATATTGTGTCGTGGTGTCGATCACCAATGAACAGGGCGAAAAGATTGCCCGGCAGGTGGTCGGCGTAGGGGCGCTGCAGCCCGGCGAACGCCACAAATACAGTTTTTCAGTGGATCTGATTCCGGCACGCACCGCCGCACCGGTGCGCACCGGCGCCCAAGGGACCACGGCCGAGCGCAAACGCAACTGATCCTCCGCACGGCCGCGGCCGCTCAGCGCAGCCCGCTACCCTCGATGTCGATGAAGCGCAGAAATTCCGCGCGGGTGCTGGCATTCGCGCGAAACGTGCCGACCATTTTGCTGGTGATCATCGACACACCGCGCTTGTGCACCCCGCGCGTGGTCATGCATTGATGCACGGCGTCGATGACGACGCCGACGCCGCGCGGCTTGAGCACCTCGTTGATGCATTCGGCAATTTGCGCGGTCAGCTTTCCTGCACTTGAAAGCGGCGCGAGAAGCCGTCGACGACTCGAGCGAGCTTGCTGATGCCGACGACTCGGTCGGTGGGCAGGTAGCCGACGTGCGCGCGGCCGATGATGGGCGCCATGTGATGCTCGCAAAACGATTCGAACGCGATATCGCGCAACACCACCATCTCGTCGTAGCCCTCGACTTCCTCGAACGTCCGCCGCAGATATTCGCTCGGATCGCTGGCGTAGCCGGAGAACCAGTCGCGATAGGCATCGACCACGCGCTTCGGCGTGTCGCGCAGTCCTTCCCGAAGGGGATCCTCGCCCGCCCAGCGCAGCAGGGTTTGTACGGCGGCTTCCGCCGCGCCGCGGGTCACCGCCCGGTCGCTTTTTTTCGTCATTTCTTCCCCGCTACGCTGTGGAACCATTTTCAAAAAGGGCCGCATTCCGCCACGGCAAAGAATAGCATCGGCAATGAACGCGCATTGATGCGCGCGAACGGCCGCGCAGCGCGCCGCTCACGAGCGATTTACGGCTCGTGATAGTAGCATTTGCACCGGTTCGTCGGCCGTGCCCACGAGATCGGGGGCCTCGTGCCCATCCGGGCGTCGACCCGGCGGTATTTTCCCCTGAAAAAGAGCAGCGGCCGCAGCGGTTCGACGCCCCGGTGCAGCTGTCGCACCTCGAGCGTGACAAGCCAGTGATCGCCGGCTTCGTAGACATCGCGCTTGGTGCAGATGAGCGAGGCGAGGCTGCCTTCGAGGCGCGGCAGTTCGTCGGTCTCGACGAAGCGGTATTTGGGAGGTGCGGTCTCGGTCCAACTCCCGGCGAAGTAGGTCGATAGCGCTTCCTGCTCGTCGCGCAGAAAGTTGATCGAAAATCCCGCCGCGCGGGGCAGAGTCTGCGAGAAGCGCGCGCGCTTTGCCGGGCAAAACAGCACCAGCAGCGGATCGAGCGAGAGCGACGATACCGCGTTCGCCGTCATGGCGTGAACCTGGTCATCGACCCGGTGGCGATGACGGCAACGCCGGTGGCGAACAGCCCGAGGACTTCGCGAAACGCCTTCGGATCGGGCGTGGACGGGCTCATCGGCTCGCCGCCGCAAAGGCCTCGTCGCGGCCCTCGCGAACAAAGGC
>CAWCBJ010000029.1:0-71384 GCA_963793685.1 uncultured Gammaproteobacteria bacterium
ATTGGCGATGGAGCCGAGCTCCTTCTCGCGCACGACGCTCAGCGCCGTCAGCATGCTCGGAATCAGGATGAGCAGCAGCATGATATCGCCGGGCACCATGGCGTAAATGCTCTTGAAATCCTGATTGAACAGCGCCCGTGCCTGCAGCTTGATCGGATCGGAAGCCTGGGGCAGGCCCTTCGCATCGCGCAAGCGTTGATCATAGAGGTTCTGGACATTCTCGATGTACGCACGATTCGTTTCAGCGCGAAACGGTACCGCTGCGTCGATGAAGGCGTTCACCTCCGGCTGGCGTCCGCGCTCAAGGTCTTTCTGGAATCCCGACGGGACCTCAAGCGCAAAACGCAACTCACCGTTGCGCAAGCGCCGGTCGAGCTCATCGTAGCTCGCCAACGGCGCTTTTTCGACGAAATAATAGGAACCCCGGAAGCTGTCGGTGTACAAACGGCTGGCCGCGGTGCCGTCCGAATCCAGCACGGCAAACGGCAAATGATCGACGTCGAGCGAAATGCCGTAACCGAACGCGATCATCAGGAGAATGGGTCCAAACACGGAGAATGCGAGGCGTACACGGTCATGCTGCAACTCGACCGCTTCGCGGCGCGCGAATGCCCAGATGCGGCCGATGCTGAACTTGCTCGGTGCCTCCGCGGCGTGGCTCGCGGGACCCGCCGTCTCCGCCGGCTCAGTCGCCTCCGGCGCGGGCACGGCGGATGCCGGTCCCGCCGCCTTGGCGGCCGCCTCCTCGAGGTAGCCGATGAATGCGGCTTCGAGGTTCTTGGCCTTCCGCTCGGCGACCAATTGCGCCGGCGGTCCCTGGGCGAGCACCTTGCCGGCGTGCATCATCGACATGCGGTCGCAGCGTTCCGCTTCGTTCATGAAGTGGGTGGAAAGAAATATCGTGACTCCGTTCTCGCGCGACAGACGGATGAGAAGCTCCCAGAACCCGTCGCGGGCGACCGGGTCGACCCCCGAGGTCGGCTCATCGAGGATGAGCATCTTCGGTTCGTGAATCACGGCGACCGCGAGCGAGAGCCGCTGGCGAATGCCGAGCGGCAGGCTCTCTGCCAAGGTGTCGGCGACCGACTCCAAGGCGAAACTCTTCAGCAATTCATCGACGCGCTTGTGCGCGGCTTCATCCGGCAAATCGAAGAGGCGTGCATGCAGCATCATGTTCTGCCGAACTGTGAGCTCGGTATACAGTGAAAACGCCTGGGTCATGAAACCGACGTGCCGGCGGGATTCCACGTCGCCCCCCTTGACCGGCTTGCCGAACAGCAGCGCCGTACCCTCGGTGGGCGGCAGCAATCCGGTCAACATCTTCATGGTGGTGGTCTTGCCGCATCCATTGGAGCCTAGAAATCCGAAGATCTCTCCGGGTTCGATGCGAAAACTCACGTGATCGACTGCCGTGAAGGCGCCGAATCGCTGCGTCAGCCCCTCGGCTTCGATCGCCGGAGTACCCCCGCTCGACTTCCAAGGCAGGATGACAGGTTCCTTGTGCCCGCGGCGTGCCTCCTCCGGCAGCAGTTTGATGAACGCGCGTTCGAGCGTTGTCTCTTGCGCGTTGCTCCTGATCTCCTGCGGAGTTCCAGTCGCGAGGACCTTGCCGGCGTTCATGGCCACGAGCCAGTCGAAACCCTCCGCTTCATCCATGTATGCGGTCGCGACCAATACGCTCATCTGGGGACGACGGATGCGGACGCGCGCGATAAGTTCCCAGAACTGCCTGCGCGCGAGCGGGTCGACTCCGGTCGTGGGCTCATCGAGTATGAGAAGATCCGGATCGTGAATCAGCGAGCAGCACAGACCGAGCTTCTGCTTCATGCCGCCGGAGAGCTTCCCCGCCGGACGATCGCGGAACGCCGTAAGATCGGTGCTGGCGAATAGATCCTTGATCCGCCACTCGCGCTCCTCGCGCGATTGGCCGAACAAGCGGCCGAAAAAATCGGCGTTTTCGAAAATCGAGAGCGTCGGGTACAGATTCTTGCCGAGGCCCTGGGGCAAATACGCCACGCGCGAGGATACGGCGGTGCGAAAGCGCGCATCGTCGATGTTTCCACCGAGTACCTGCGCCTTGCCGCTCTGAAGCCGCCTGACTCCTGCGATGATGCCGAGCAGGGTGGACTTGCCGACCCCGTCGGGTCCTATTACTCCAATCATCTTCTGTGCGGGGATGTCGAGGTTGATGGCATCGAGCGCCACAGCCGCTCCGTAGCGTTGGCTCACGTCCTTGACGCTGACAACCGGCTCGACGCTACCCATTACTGCGGGCCGGTGTTGCCTGTGGTGTTCCAGGGTATCTGGGCGTCCGGCTTCGCCTCAAGCATCGGCGGCCATGCGGCGTTATTGTCGAAGCGAACGTAGCCCATGCCGGGGATGCCGACCTTCACCAGACGTTCGTATGGGCGCAGCCGCTCCTTATCGAGTTGCAGCTTTACCCGGAACGAAAGGTTGTGGCGTTCTTCGGCGGTTTCGACCGTTTTGGGCGTGAATTGCGCACTGGGCGAGACAAACGAAACCACCGTTCTGATCGGATATTCCGGCATGGCATCAAGAACGATTCGAGCTTCCGAACCCAATGCCACCTTGCCGGCGACGGTTGCGGGCAGGAAGATATACATATAGACGTCGCTGAGATCGGTGAGCGACAGCACCTTACCGCCGGCCGGCAGGACCTCGCCGGGTTCGGCCATACGCGTCTGAACTCTGGCCCTGATGGGTGACTTCAGCGTGTTATCACTGATTTCCGCCGAGAGCCGCTCGGCTTCCGCTTTGGCGGCATCGATCGCGGATTGGGTTCGCACCGCCTGTGCCTGGGCGCCCACCAGAGCCGCCCGAGCGCTGTCAGCGTGGGCAAGATCGATGTCCCGCTCCTGCTCGCTCACGGCACCACGGACGACGAGGTCTTTGGAGCGCTTATATTGCTTGTCGGCAAGAGCAAGTTCGGACTGCCTGACGGTCACTTCGGCGAGCGCCGAATTCCGATTGTCCTGAGCCTCGCGAATCTTCGCGTTGGCCTGACGCAATTGCGCCTCAAGGGGCTCGGTGTCCATCGTCGCAACCACCTGACCCGCATCGACCGTATCCCCCTCGTTGGCCAGGACTTCTTTGATGCGGCCCGGGTACTTGGTCGAGATGTCGACTTGTTTTGCCTCGAGTCTGCCGTTGCCGCCGGCAAATCCGGGCGGAAGCGCCGGCTTCGAAAGTATCCACCATGCGATCCCGCCGCCGGCCGCAGCCACGATTGCGAGAGAGATTAGGACTAGTTTTTTTGACATTGACGCATCCTCACTGCGGGAAACCGCTTACGATTATCATTATGTTTCGCATCCGCTCGGTGTCTGTACGTGGAAACGCCTATTAACGTGGGTAGCGACCGTACCCCGCGGGGAATATGCGTTGCGCCGGCGTGCGTTTCTTGTCACCACTGCTTCCCGTATATCGCCTGATCTGCTGGGTTCGACACAATTGTTGGCGAGACGAAGCGATGATCCGCGAGGGCTTCGTGTATCGCGGTGATGAGGTCGGAGGCGAGGCGCGCTTTGATGACGTAAGCGGCGCCTCCCGATTGCAGCGCGGCACGCACGTAATCCGGATCTTCGTGCACGGTCAGGAACACAAACTTTGCCCGGCACCCGGAGCGCTTCAGCCGCCGGGCCGCTTCGATGCCATCCAAACCCGGCATGCTGATGTCGAGCACCACCACGTCGGGGTCGAACTGCGCCGCAGCCTTGACGAGGTCCGCGCCGTTGGCAACCGCACCGACAATCTCGAACTCGCCGGCCAGCACATTTCGGGTCTGCGTCATGATTTCAGCATGATCGTCAGCCAGCAATACACGCGCGACTTTAGCCTCAGCATTCATAATTATAGATGGCATCCTGGGCCAGGCTGGGTGCCGTGGCTACTGTCAGTCTTGACAGGTTGGGAGGTAAATTTCCGAAGCGACGCTTAACTATTCGCGCGGAGTCACCAGGCGATGCTTGACCGCATACTGAACCAGTTCCGCGCTGGTCTTGATGCCCAGGTGTTCCATGATGGCGTATTTGTGAAAGGCAATGGTACGCGGGGTGACATGCAAAATATCAGCCGCCTCCTTCATCAACTTTCCCTCGGCGAGCAACTGGAGGACTTCGCGCTGACGCAGGGTTAGCTTTTCGGCGGCGGGATTAGCCGCTTCGTCTAGGAACACCCCGAGCGGCGTGCCTCTAGTAATCAGAGGAGTGACATAGGTCAGGCCCGACAACGCGCATTCAATGGCCCGCGTCAGTTCGCCGGACGCGGAACTTTTCAACAGAAACGCGGACGCGCCCAGTGCGATGGCTTGCGCGGCGACATCGGCGTCTTCGTTGACGGTGAGGAACACAAATCTGACATTGGGAAGCATGCGCCGCAGTTGAGCGCAGGCGTCCATGCCGTTCAACCGCGGCATCGAGATGTCGAGGATGATGATCTCCGGGCGGGTCTCCAAAGCAATTTCGATCAGCGCGCGCCCATCGCATGCCGTGCCGACGATCTCGCATTGCGGCTCCAGCAGACGCCGGAAGGCATCGAGCAGCATCGTATGATCATCAGCCAGGACAATGCGCGGCCGATGATTCATATGGGAACCCGCACCTTGATTTGTGTCCCTTCACCCTTGCGGGACTCAATGGATATTTGTCCGCGCACCAGTCGCACGCGTTCGCGCATGCTGACCAGCCCCAGCGAACTGTGGTTCGTAGCCGCGATTGAATCGAATCCGCAGCCTTGATCCGAAACGATGAGGTAAAGTTCATTGTCATTCGGCGTCAATTCCACTTTCGCGGCGGCGCAACCGCTGTGCTTGATGACGTTTTGCAGCCCCTCTTGGACGATGCGGTAGAAACACAGCGCGATGTCAATTGGCAAATCGCGCGGTACGTCGCGCGTCTCTAATTCAATCGCTATATTGCGCGCCTCAGCGATTTCCCTGCAGAAGCCTCGCAGCGCCGCCACCAGACCCAGCTGTTCAAGTTTTGCGGGGTGCAATTCATGGGAGATCCGATGCACACTGGAGGATAAAATCTTGACCTGGCCGGATAAGTCACGCATGCGTTCACTGACTTCGCCGTTGGCGGCGGGCGGGTTCCGGGCGAACATGTCCAACTCGATGGAAAGCAGGGCGAGGCTTTGGCTCAAATCGTCGTGCAGTTCCCGAGCAAGCCGTGTCCTTTCGGCTTCCTGCGCGTGGATCAATCGTCCGCTCAAGCTTCTCGCCGCTTCCTCCGCCTGCCTTCGCGCCGTGAATTCGAGCGCGGCACCCCGTAACAGTGCCGGCCGGCCTTCGCTGAACTCGAGGCGGCCGCGCAAAGCAATCCACCGGATCTCGCCGTTCGGAAGTATTACCCGACATTCAGAATCGAATTTGCCAGTGTCTTCCGCATTCGCAAGGACCTGACGAAGGCCAACCCGATCGTCGGGATGCAACCGTTGTGTAAAGCCTTCGAAGTCTAGTCGCTCTGATTTCGTGAAGCCAAACAATTCGCGGCATATGTCGCTCGCCCAAATTTGGTTTCGTGACAAGTCCCGAGACCAGATACCCAAGTGCGCAGCCTCGGTAGCCAGATCCGTCTGCTGTTGACTCTCCCGTAATTGCCGGCTTACATGCGCCGCGCGCAACAAGTCGTTGCTCAACTCATATCCCATCGCCAGAATCACAATGAGGAAGGGAAGGCTCAAAATGAAAGGCCCCTGCAGCACGCCCGCTGTAACGAGCCAGGACTGCCCCACGGCAATTGCGATAAAAAGCGCAAGCGCACCGCCCACAAGCGACGCGCGAAATCGCGATTCGCGCGGACCCGTACGCCACAGCCGGATGGAGGCATCCACCACATAGACAAACTGTATCAACGAAGATAGCAGCGCTAGTCCCACCCACGGACCGGGAACCCAGTCGCCGAGCACGGACACTTGTTCGCCAAGGAAGGCGATTTTCCGCAGGCTATATATGACCGTGATATGCGCGTTTGCTCCCGTGGTAAAGTTTGCCAGCACCACCAGCAGTCGCAAGCCGATGGCCAGCACCAAAAGCCACCGCCTTCCGGTGCCGAAATAGAAGTGAATAAAACCCAAAGAGCCCGCAAAACCAAATGCGTACACGAAATGCGTCCAGCGGATTGCCCGCCCGAAAGCTTCCGGCGACTCGGCGTGCATCGTGGCCATCTCGCCGGCCGCCAGCCCTAGCACCCCGATCACGGTGATAAAGAAGCATAAGTGCGCCCACGAGCGCCGATTCTGGCTCCAGACCTGAAGGTGAACGAGTCCCATAATCAGGCTCGCGCCCAGCGTCGCCGACCAGATTACGGTGATCCAACTCATGTGAGGCAACGCTGATTAACCGTTGTCAGCAAAACCAAAACGCTGTGGAGGAGGCACCAGCGGCGCAACGTGCTGCTCGTCAAGTGAATTGTGGCGTCGATGCATTGAAGATTCATTGGTAAATTTGCTGCGGGGTCGCCGAATACACCTGTGCCGCGTTGCGGCTACGCAGGCGCTTTCCTCCGCACCGGGTCCCCGCGGCGCACAGGCAATCAGCTCGCTTGCGCGCCCAACATCAACTCTAAGAATAAATGAGATCATCCGGCTACTGGGCCAAAGGCCAACGCTCAGGAGCGCCAGTCGCGGTAGTCTATCACTGCGAATATCGGCCTGTGGGAGGAAGCTGCAAGTTGCGGCGAAATGAAACGCGCGAATTCCGAACAATACGCTGCTTCCGTCGTAGGGAGCGAGAAAGTGCGGGCATTCATTCCCGCTCCATTGCCTCCGGTGCCCGCTCTAAGGATCACGGGTCCTGTTGGGACTTGCGAATATCGATGGTGCGCGACACCGCATCAACTGGAAGGTACCAACCGGTACACCTTGCGGTTCGCGCCCGGCCATATGCCACCCGCTAGTGCATTCTGGTCGCTGACGATGTATGAGTCGCCGGCTGGCCGCGAAGGGGCGAGGCGCGCAGCGCCGAGTAATCTCTCCGGGCGCGCCAACATTTGATTTCAGGACGGCCATTGGGCTCCCCCAGAGCGGGCTAATAAATCGATATTTGCGTAGGCAACCGACAGTTCGAGAGTCTCTAGTGCAGGCTAACATACGACTGCTTGAATTCGCCGGGCACTTCTCGACGAAGAGGTGCATCTCGTGCACGTGCAAATGTACGTCGAACATGACGCCCCAAGGGGAGAGCAGCGGCGGCTCGAGAAAACACAGCCAACCAATCAAGAGGCAAGGGATGGCCATCGCCACCGTACTCAGCCGAGAGCAGCGCGGAATCGATGCACCTCAGGTGCGAGTCGAAGTGGACATCGGCTCCGGACTCCCGGCCTTCAACATCGTCGGTCTCCCCGAAGCCGTGGTGAAGGAGAGCAAGGATCGTGTGCGGGCGGCGCTCACCAACTCCGATTTCCAATTTCCTACGGGGCGCATCACGGTCAATCTGGCACCCGCCGACCTCCCCAAGGAAGGCGGTCGATTCGACCTTCCCATCGCCATCGGGATCCTCATTGCTTCCGGTCAACTGGCCGACGCCCGTTCCGAGCTGACAGAGTGTGAACTCTACGGTGAACTCTCGTTAAGCGGCGAATTGCGGTCGATGAGAGCGGTGCTGCCGGCAGCTCTCGCCGCTTCCGTTGTACGACACACAGTGATCGTGCCCCACATCAACGCTGCCGAGGCTGCGCTCGTCAGGGATTGCGAGGTAATCGCGGCCCGACACATTCTGGAGGTTTGCGCTCATATTGGCGGTGAAGGTCCGCTAGGGCATTATCGAGCCGAGTCGCCTTCCGCAGCACCGACAGCGCTGCCCGATTTGTGTGATGTGCGCGGCCAGTCGCACGCCAGGCGCGCTTTGGAAATTGCCGCCGCCGGTCAGCACAGTCTGCTGTTGATAGGATCGCCGGGAGCGGGGAAGAGCATGCTCGCGAAGCGGCTGCCCGGCATCGTGCCGCCAATGAACGACGCGGAAGCCATAGAGGTGGCGGCCGTGCGCTCGGTTGCGGGCCGTCCGCTGAAGCCGAGCGAATGGCGCGAGCGGCCATTTCGCAGTCCGCATCATACGGCCTCAGCGGCGGCCCTTGTCGGAGGGGGTGTGCAACCGCGACCGGGAGAGATTTCTCTAGCCCACAACGGTGTACTGTTTCTCGATGAACTGCCGGAATTCGAGAGGCACGTGCTGGAAGTGCTTCGCGAACCGCTGGAAGTCGGTGCTATTACGATCTCGCGTGCGGCCCGCCAAGCGGAGTTTCCGGCGCGCTTCCAGTTTATCGCGGCGATGAACCCCTGTCCCTGTGGCTATCTCGGCGACGCGACTGGTAGTTGTCATTGCACTGCCGATCAAGTGCTGCGCTATCGCACACGCATTTCGGGTCCGCTGCTAGATCGACTAGACCTGCATGTGCACGTTCCGCGAGTAGAGTTCAAGAGCCTGCGCGGTCAAAGCGGTGACTGCGAAGCCAGTGCGGAGGTAGCTGCTCGCGTCATGCGGACGCGAGAGTTGCAGCTACAGCGCCAGGGGAGCTGTAACGCCCATCTGGGCAACGCAGCGGTGGAGCGTTATTGCACGCCGGATGCGGCCGGCTTGGACGTCATGGAGCGGGCAATGCAGCGACTCGGGTTGTCAGCTCGCGGCTACCACCGTGTCTTAAAGGTAGCGCGCACGATCGCCGATATGAGTGGTCGGCCGCTGATCGAAGTGGCGCACATCTCCGAAGCGCTGGCGTTACGTTCATTGGATCGGCAGTGGGCAAAGTGATGCGCGAGAGTCGGCAGAATCGAATGCAGCCCTGAGATAGGAATGCGGCGCGTGCGCCCAACGCAGCGTCCGCCGTAAATTCGAGCTTAATTACCGGGGGAAATCAACGTGACCAAGGGCCAATGTTGGTCGCGCGACCGGTTGGGGTAGAATCCAGCTTTTATGGCTTTTGGGGAGCTGCGTCATGAGAAAGATCTGGTTCGCATGCCTATTGCTAAGTTCACTGGCGCTGTCGGCCCTTCCCGCGCTTGCCGACAGCTACAGCGACACCGTCGCGCTTTTTAAGAACGCCGGCGCGAGTGCTGCGTTTTTCGGCTCCAGTTACGGCTACGCGGTCTTTCCGACGATCGGCAAGGGCGGACTTGTTGTCGGCGCAGCTCACGGCACGGGCCGTGTTTACCAGAAAGGCCGCTACGTCGGCAACACATCGATGACACAGCTTAGCGTCGGTTTCCAGTTGGGCGGTCAGGCTTATAGCGAGATCATTTTCTTTGCGGACCAACGAGCGTTCAGCGAATTCACATCCGGAAGCTTCGCGTTCAGCGGCGACGTCAGCGCCGTCGCAATCACCGCCGGCGCCTCGGCGAGCGCCGGCACGGGCGGCTCTACCGCGGGTGCGAGTGGCGGCAAGAAGGACGCGACGACCGCGGGTGGCTACCAAAAGGGCGTCGCCGTGTTCACCATTGCCAAAGGTGGCCTCATGTATCAGGCAGCTGTTGCCGGCCAAAAATTCTCCTACGAAGCGAAATAGCGCGAGCGCCCTGCTCTCCGATCAGATTCCGCCGCCCCAGCGATACTGCCACGCGATGCCGTAAAGCTTGTAGCTGTCGCCTGTGCGGGCCGAGACTCCGTCGCTGGCGTAGAGTTTGATCGAATTGCGCACGTTGATCGGGAGCGCAAGTGTAGCGCCAACGCGCCAGTTCTGCTGCAGGTCGTTGCTCTCCGTCCCATTGATCATCGTTCTGCCACCCACGTAATACGTGCCATCCACTGAGGCCCAAATGCCGTAGCGAAAACTGCGGATGACGTGCCCTTGAAGCGAATACAACGGGCCCTGCGATCGCGTGGAGTGACCGTAGAAATCCGTATTGTCCGTGTAGAACGTGGCCGCCGCCGTCGACTCCAATGTCCACCGACCGATGGCCTTCGAAACACCGAGGCTCGGCTTGAAGAACCAGCGATGCGTCGCGATGTTCACGAGGCGCGTATCATCGTATTGCCCGGACGGGGCCGATACCTTGAGCGCTACGCCGACGATCCAGTCCTGCTTGTAAGAGGCGAAATCCTTCAACCCCATGGCAGGCGCACCGTACAGGTTGACGGACAACTGGAACTCCGGATTGCCGAATCCGTTGACGGTGCGCTGCACCGGCCGTCCCAGGTAGTCCGCAGAGCCGGATAGCCACGTGTACGGCACGGAGGCGTCGAATTTCCCCGAGTAGCCCCACAGATCGAGTGATCGTGCGAAGCCGATCCCGGCGGAGTTCGTCTCGAGATGAGGATTAGTGATCGGCAGCGAGGGGTCGAACGCTATGCCACCCTGCGTGTAGGCGTAGCCGCAGATCAGGAAATTCACACCAACCGGTGTGTTCGACCACTTACGTGGTTCGATGTCCTGGGCTCGCGCCCCGGACGCGGCCAGAAGGCAGGCGAGCGCCATGAGCGCAGCGCTCGGGAGCAACCGCGTGCGACGAGCGGGCACGTGCCAACCTACCATGCCGCGACCACCGTGAATTCTCCTCGCCTTGATGCCGGCAACGCTCGCTTGCCACGGCCCAGTTTTGTTGCCACTGTCTGCGTCCTCACTTACCACAGTGATCAAGGTGCCCGCAATGATTCAGCAAGACTGATCAGATTCTGCGAGGTCACCCCAGGAGGCCGCGAGCACGGCGCCGCTTCGGCGCTGAACGCCCGAAGGGCGCCCCGAAGGGGCGAGGCGCAGCGCCGAGTAATCTCTCCGGGCGCACCCGAGGTTATTAGATCCTGGTAACTCAGGCTCCCAAGGCGGGCGCAGTCGACGCGCGTGCGGCCGATCGCAGCATCGCGAACGCCGCATAAGAAATCACTAAGGTGACGAGCCACCGCAGACTCTCCAATGGCAGCGATTTAACCAGGTAGACCGCGACCAGGACGCCGAAACCGATCCCGAGTTCGGTTGAGGATGGCCGGCGCTTGTCCCGAAAGCGGCGCGCGGCGCGCACGCCGCCTACGACGAAGGCCAGCGTCGCAACGAAGATCGCGATGTAGAAGACCAGCCGGCCCATGTTCATTCGCTGACTATACGGGTTAGAACCGACCTAGCCTACGGCCGATACGACATTTCATGTTTCGGTGAGCTTCGGGCGCCTGCCGCGGCGTCCCATCCGGACGAGTTCGGCAAATCACGAGGGATAGCCTCCCACTGAAAAGAGGAAACGCCAACATAGCGACGTCGATCCAATCGGTGCCGTGATAACAAGTGTCGTGCCGTTGGCCTGGGTAGACGTGTCCGCGCTTTGCGTCGTTAGCGCGGCGAAGGTGCCTGCGGGTACTGCGGGATCGGGGGATGCAGGGGCTTGCGCTACTCTGATATTGTTTGCCCCAGCGCTGGCCTTCGATCAGGAGACGAATCAATGACACGAGCCGCTACCGATGGTGCACGCACCTACAACGCCGTCGCGAAATTCCTGCACTGGTCGATTGCGGTTCTCATCGTCCTTCAACTCGGGATCGGTTGGACGATGCCGGAGATCCACAAGGGCACGCGCCCGGACGGCGAGATTGGCTGGCACATCGCGGTCGGTGTTCTCATCGTGCTGCTGGTTGCCGCGCGGGTGGTGTGGCGCACGGTGCGTCCGCCAACCGGCACCGACAGCGATCGCCGTGGGATGCGGCGCCTCGCGTCCGCGACGCACATCCTTCTGTATTTCCTGATGATCATAGTTCCGGTTCTGGGTTGGGCGAACGCGGGTTCCCGCGACTGGGTGGTAGGCATCGGCCCACTGCATCTGCCGCGCCTCATGTCGGCGGGCTCAAAGCTCGGGCACGACATGGGCGATATCCACGGGGACCTCGCCGCCGTGCTCGCCGTCGTGATTGGCGTGCATGTGGCTGCGGGTTTCTACCATCAGTTTATCCGCAGGGACGACACGCTGCTGCGAATGATGTGAGTGTGCTCCACGAGTGCGGCGTCAAGGCTCAAGGGGCGCACACGGATCCCGCACGGGCTTCCCTCACCCGCTTGTATGCACTGCGCTGCAATCATTCGGAAATTACCTAGAGACATAAAGCCTCCGACTCAATAAGATGTACGCGGAATGCATGTTCAAGGTTCCGGGCTGATTGATCAATCCTCGACATGCACCTTGTACTCATCGCGAGCCACGCTCGAGGTGTTCGACCACTCGAATTACTGGGGGACAACTATGGGACTGTATGAGGATCTGGGCGGCGCAGCCGCCGTCGACGCCGCGGTAGATATCTTCTACCGCAAGGTGCTCAAGGACAACCGCATCAGCCGGTTCTTCGCCGGCGTGGACATGGCTAAGCAGGCGGCTAAGCAAAAGGCCTTTCTGACCATGGCCTTCGGCGGTCCGAATAACTACACCGGCCTGGACATGCGAAAGGCTCACGCGCACTTGGTCAAGCAGGGCCTCAATGATTCGCATTTCGATGCCGTTGTCGAGGACCTTGGGGCGACGCTCAAAGAACTGAAGGTGCCCGATCACCTGATCGCCAAGGTGGCCGCCGTCGCAGAAACCACCCGCAACGACGTCCTCGATCGGTAACGCGCGCCGAATGCCTCGCGTCCGCTTTCAAGGATCGGCGTACGAGGCAGGCGGGCAGTCGGTGCTCGACTGCCTGACGGCTCAGGGACATGCGGTGCCCAGCGCCTGTCGCGCAGGCGTGTGCCAGTCGTGCCTCATGCGCGCTGTTCGGGGCGGCGTTCCCGAACAGGCGCAGCACGGATTGACGGCGACGATGGTGGCGCGGAATCTGTTCCTCGCCTGCCAGTGTTTTCCGACGCAAGATCTCGAGGTCGCGCTGGCCGACGATGTGATCGAACGAATCGAGGCGAAGGTTGCCGCGATCGAAACGTTGAACGACGAAATCCGCGCCGTTCACATCCGGCCGTCGACCCCATTGGAGTACCACGCCGGCCAGTTCGTGCGCCTGTTCATGGATGCACGGACCTCGCGCAACTACTCTCTGGCCAGCGTCCCTTCGCTGGACGATGACCTGATGATGCACGTGCGCCGCGTTCCCGGCGGGCAGGTGAGCGGCTGGATCTTCGATCAGGTGAAGCCCGGCGACACCGTGACGATCTCCGAAGCATTCGGCGATTGCTTCTATGTTCCGGGGCGGCCCGAGCAGGACCTGCTTCTGCTCGGCACCGGGTGCGGCCTGGCGCCGCTGTATGGGATCGTGCGCGATGCGCTGAACCGCGGGCACCGGGGGCGGATCCACCTGTGCCACGGCAGCCGCGACGCCTGCGGGCTGTACCTGGTCGAGGAGTTGAATCGGCTCGCCGCCGGCCACCCGAACTTTCGCTATCGCCCGTGCATTTCCGAGGGGCCATCGCCCGACGGATACTGGGCCGGAACGCCGCTACAAGTCGCGCTCGACGAAAGTCCGGACTTGAGCGGATGGCGGGTATATCTCTGCGGAAATCCGCAGATGGTCGAGGCGGCGCGCATGCAGACCTTCTTGGCGGGAGCCGGCAGTTCGGAGATCTTCGCCGATCCGTTTCTACCCTCGGGCAATGCGCCCGCGTCGGCGCCCAACGCCCAGTAAATGGCGGCTGGGGATCGGGCTCCGGCGGAACCCGGGCGATCAGAGCTTATGGCATCGCGTCTCGTTCGGAGCGACGCGATGTTTCGCCGAATTGATGCTTTCGCCCCGCGGCTTACGTCACCTTGATGATCGCCTTTATCTTCAGACTAACCGGATCGAGGACGGCAAGGAGTGGTGGGCCCCGCCCGGTCAACGGGATCGCATCGCGCTGATCCGTGGCGAGGCCGCGGTCGCGCATAAGTTGCTTAAGCACCTTCTTTTGATTGGGCGTAAAATATCCCACTTCATCGACCATCTTCAGTTGCGTGCGCAGCGCCGGCAGCCCCTGGTCCCATTGCTTGTAATATCGCGGCATCGAGATCACATCATCGCCGCCCTGAACCGCCGAGGATACGATCTTTCCACGCTCCGTGGGATCCGCGGGCAGCGGCGCCCAGATCCAACGCGGCAGGCTGTACCAGTGCGGCACCAGCGGGGCATGCTGCTCGTGGGCGATCCTCAGTTCATCGGGTTCTATGTCGTATGCCTGTATCATTTGAAGAACGTTTTCCGAGAACGCGTAATACAAAGGCCGTCCGTCCCACAGTTGCGTCGTGCCGTAAACAAGCGCGATGAGCTGCGCGGCCACGATCATCGATAGGTCGCGACGAAGCTCGCGTCGGGGCTTATTTGCGTTGGCAATGATCAGCGTGAGCGTGGGACCGATGACGACATCGACCCCGGCCATCACCACGACCACGTGCGATGCATCGGCCAAGTACCAGCCCGGCCAGTGATACCAACCAAGGTAGAGCATGCCGAGCGTGAGCGAAAGCACGACCGAGCTGGCGAGCAGATGCAATCCAAAGGCCTTGAATCTGAAATTCATGTTCGTTTCCAAATGAATGCGGCGATCGGCCTGCCGCCGCGCTATTTTTCACAAAATCTGTGCGCGCCGGAAGGCCGCGACGCCAGCATGAGCGGATTCTGCGAAAACCGTCACAGCGCCTGTCGACTCTAGGAGGATCTGACACGCCGCAGCGCATCGCGCCAGCCGACAATCCCCTGATCGCGACCCGCAGCCGGCTCGGGCTGGTAGCGTGCCGCGGGCTTGGCCAGGGTGGCGATATCCCGCAAAGAGCCGAAGATGCCGCAGCCGAGCCCGGCCAAACAGGCGGCGCCGAACGCGGTGGACTCGGTGATCTGCGGTTTGTGAATCGGCACCAACAAGATATCCGCCAACCGCTGCAGGAACAATTCGTTGTGCGCCATGCCGCCGTCGACCTTCAGCACCGGCGGCCGCAACCCATCGGCCGCCATGGCCTCGATCAGGTCGTGGGTTTGATAGGCGACACTGTCGATGGCCGCACGTGCGATTTCTCCGCGACCCGATGCGCGCGTCAGTCCGACGATGGCGCCGCGCGCATCGGGATCCCAGTACGGTGCCCCGAGTCCGGTAAAGGCGGGCACCAGGTACACCCCCCCGGTGTCCTGCACCGAGGCGGCCAGCGCTTCGACCTCCGATGCGCGCGCGATCAGGCCCAGCCCGTCGCGCAGCCACTGAATTGCGGTGCCTGCGCAGAGTATCGAGCCCTCGAGGGCATAGGTCACTTTGCCCTTCAATTGGTAGGCAATCGTCCCGAGCAGGCGATTCTTGCTGGACACCAGCCGGTGCTCGGTATTCTGCACCAGGAATGCGCCGGTGCCGAAGGTGCTCTTGACGTCGCCCGCCGCGAAGCACGCCTGCCCAACCAATGCAGCTTGTTGATCGCCGGCAACGCCCCGTATCGGCAGGGCCTGACCGAACAGGCCCTTGTCGATGTGCCCGAAATCGCCGGCGCTGTCTCGCACCTCCGGAAGACACGATCGCGGCACGTCGAACATGTCGCACAGCGCCTCGTCCCAACGGCCTTTGCGGATGTCGTAGAGCGCGGTACGGCTTGCGTTGGTGGCATCGGTCGCGTGCAACTTGCCGCCGCTCAGGCGCCACAGCAAAAAACTGTCGACCGTGCCGAATGCTAGGTGACCGGCCTTCGCCGCATCGCGTGCCCCGGGGACGCGATCCAGAATCCAAGCGATCTTGGTGGCTGAAAAATACGGATCGAGCAGCAGCCCGGTTTTGTGATTCAGTTCCGGCTCGGCATTGGCTCGGTTCAGCTCTCGGCAGCGCGCCGCAGTGCGCCGATCCTGCCAAACTATCGCGTTGTACAGCGGCGCGCCGCTGCGCCGATCCCACACGACGGTCGTTTCCCGTTGATTGGTGATGCCGACCGCGGCCACGGCGCCGCCCGTCTCACCTAGGCGCTGCAAGACCTGGCGGGTGGTGGACATCGTGGTGGTCCATATCGCCTCGGGATCGTGCTCCACCCATCCGGAAGACGGATAGATCTGATCGAACGCCTGCTGCTCGATCGCCAGCAAGTCGCCCGCGGCGGAGAAGCCGATCGCGCGGCTGGAACTCGTCCCTTGATCGATCGCGAGTAAAATATCCTGCGACACTTTAAGGCGCACCTCGTATCTGGCCGAGACGGGATGCTAACACTCTGAGTCGCCCCTAAGGATTCGCTCGCCGCCAAATCGGTTCAATCGAAATCCGCCGGCAGATCGGGCCGCTCGACATGCTCGAACATGCGGGCGATCTGCTGCGCAGTGGTTCGTCCGACCGACAGCGGCGGCAGCGCATCACGAGCGAAGAACCCGGTTTCGCTGGTTTCAATGCTGGCGCTGGCGCTGCCGCCCACCAGCTCGCAGATGAAAAACATCTTGTAGATCGAATCGAGATGCTGCGGCCGGTTGCGCTTGCGATAATCGTAGACCGCGGCGAGTTTGACGGCCCGCACCCGGTAGCCGGATTCCTCGGCGACTTCCCGGACCACGCATTCGGCTGCCGATTGATTGACGTCCGCCCAGCCTCCCGGCAGGGTCCACGCGCCATCGCTGATCTCTCTGACCAGGAGCACCTTCCCTTCCAGAAATGCCGCCGCACGCACATCCACTTTCGGTGTCGCGTATCCGGTTTCACGGCGGAAATAATCGAGTACGGCGCCATCGTCAAGCCCGCATCGTTGCGCGATCAGCGACGCCGCCAATTCACGAATGCGCTCATACCGTTGGCGGTCAAAGGGCTCTTGGCTGAAGGCGAGGCCAATTTGGGCAATGGCCCGCAGCTCTCGACCGATGATCAACCAAGGCGGTTCGAGTGGTTGCGGATTCTGCGTCGGCACGGTGATTCAGGCTCCCGCAACCGCGCAGGTCGAATCCAGCAACAACTCGCCGGCGCGGCCGCTGCCCGCCAACAATATGAATCCGGGTCCATTCTTGAACTGCATACCGGCGAGCACGAGCGTGTAATCCCCCATTACGTGGTTGGCGCGCGGCAGCCGCTTGGCCAGCAACTCAAACGGATTGGCGTCATTCAGGTCCTCACCATCGATCCGCAAGGCATTGTAACCCGATCCGCCGATCTCCACCGGCGACCATGTGCTCGTGATGCGCGCGGCCGCCGCCTGCAACTGCGCAAAAACATCCGGACGCAGGCATTCGATGTGAATGTGCAATTGATCCTGGGTGCGCGCGTGCACCGGGTTTACCGCGAGACCAATGGCACCTCGAGGGACGCTGTGCCCGATCACGGTCGCCAACCGATCGCGCGCTTGCCAGGCCGCCGCAAAGTAATTCGGCGCACCGGGTTGTTCAAGCTCCGGGCTCTCGATGCCGGGGATTGACCGGATGGGAATCAGCAGAAAGTGAGCCCCTCCCTTGCGATCGGGAAGCAGGGCATAACCTTGGCTTTCACCTGGAGGGCCAAACAGGTACACCCGCTCGCATGGCGCCGGGTCATGTCGGTGCACCCAATGCACGAGGCATTGATCCTGCACGATATGCCGCAGGGCGTTGCGGTTCGCCTCCAGCGCCTGAATCGCGAACACGGCGGCCGCGGCGGCGATGCTCGCCGCGCACAAGGTCAACGATTTTGCGCGCAATGCGCTTCCTTCAAAGCAAACGTGCCAAAAGAAACGTGAAATAGCGGGCGAAGCGGCTTAGTATACGCGGCCTCATGCCCTTGGCTCGCCTCGACAAAGTCTCCTTGAGCTTTGGCCTCAAGCCCTTACTGGACAATCTCTCTTTGCAAATCCGCAAGGGCGAACGGGTCTGCTTGCTCGGGCGCAATGGCGAGGGCAAATCCACGCTTCTGCGAGTGATCGCGCGCGAAATTGTGCCCGATAGCGGCGAAGTTTGGCTTCGTCCCGGCGCCCGAGTCGCGAGCCTCGCCCAGGAGGTTGCCGGCGCGAGCGACGAATCGGTGCTTGCTGTGCTCAAACAAGGCGTCGCATGCAACGGCACGGGCGGCGACTGGCAAGCGGAACTTCAGATCGAACAACTCATATCGCGATTGCAGCTCGATCGTGATGCGCCGATCGGTTCTTTGTCCGGTGGCTGGCGGCGGCGCGTCATGCTGGGACGGGCGCTCGCCTCGGCGCCGGATCTGCTGTTGTTGGACGAACCCACCAACCACCTGGATATCGACGCGATTGCCTGGCTCGAGGACACGATGATCGGCTTCGAGGGGGCCCTGTTGTTCATCAGTCATGACCGCGCATTCGTTCGCCGCTTGGCGACGCGCATCGTCGAACTGGATCGCGGCCAGCTGCGCGGCTGGCCCGGGAACTACGATGACTATGTCCTGCAAAAATGCGCGGCGCTCGAGGTCGAAGCCCGGCACGCGGCGCTGTTCGACAAGAGGCTCGCGCTAGAAGAGGCGTGGATTCGCCAGGGCGTGGAAGCGCGGCGCACTCGAAACGAGGGCCGGGTCCGCGCGCTCAAACAGCTGCGCCTACAGCGCCGCGAACGGCGGGAGCGCATCGGCCAGGTTGAACTGAAGGCTCAGGATGCGGCGCCGTCCGGCAAACTGGTATTCGAAGCGCGGCACGTGTGGCTGAATTTCGGCGCGACGCCGGTCGTCGCCGACTTCTCCGCGCGCATCATGCGCGGCGATCGCATCGGCATCATCGGACCCAATGGCTGCGGTAAAAGCACGCTGATCAAGCTTCTGGTTGGCGACTTGGAGCCGACTGCAGGGTCGATCTACCGCGGTACCTCGCTTCTGCCGGCCTACTTCGATCAGCAACGCGCGCAGCTGGATACCTCAGCCTCCATCATGGACAACGTCACCGGCGGCAGCGGTGAGACGGTAATGATTGCCGGTCGGCCGCGGCACGTGTCGGGCTACCTGCGGGATTTTCTGTTTCCGCCGGAACGATTGAACGCGCCGGTCAGCATGCTGTCGGGGGGCGAACGCAATCGGTTGCTGTTGGCGAAATTATTCTCACGACCCAGCAATTTGTTGGTGATGGATGAACCCACCAACGATCTCGATGCGGAAACACTCGAGGTTTTGGAAGAAATGGTGAGCGAGTACGCGGGAACGCTGCTGTTGGTGAGTCACGACCGCGAATTTCTCGACAATGTCGTGACCAGCACACTGGTATTCGAGGGCCAAGGCCGCGTCCATGAGTATGTGGGCGGCTACAGCGACTGGATGCGCCAGCGCCGAACGGAGGCGCCGCCGGCATCCGGCGCCGGTGCTGCGGCCTCGGAGAGGGTAAAGCGGAAGCCTCGCAAACGTTCTTACAAAGAGCAGCGCGAACTCGACTCGATGCCGGAGAGGATTCAAGCGCTCGAAACTCTGCAAGGGGAGTTGCAAGGGGTGCTCGCTGATCCCAAATTCTTTCGGGAAAGTCCGGCCGAGGCCGGCGCCGCCTTGGAGCGATTGCAAGCGCTCGGCGCTGAACTCGAGGCCGCGTACGCCCGCTGGGATGCCCTGGACTCCTTCGACCGGGTCTAGCGCCTCGGCCGTCCGCGGCCCAGCAAATCGCCGGGGTTTGGCACTGCGCCGCCGGCGGCATCGGGGATGACCAGGGAGGATGCCTGTTCGCGGCGCATCTCCTGTAGTTCACGCATGGTCTGTTGCACCGCCTGTTCCGCAGCGTCGCCGAATTTGGCGATCGCTGCATTCAAGGTGGCGGCATCCAGCTCAAAACTGATCGGCAAAGCGCCCATCGGCGTCATGACCTGGGCCTGTCCCACGAAAATGACCGGCCGCGCCGCATCGGGCGACCCGTCGTCACCCACGGGCGTCAATCGGCGGATGGTACCGACCCTGCGATCGGTGAATGTCTCCTCGCGATAGATTTGGGTCGAATCCATGTCTGCCTGGCGGCCATCGTTGGCGGAACTCATGTGCGGGGCACCTTGATAATCGTGTTGGAATGTTTCCAGGCGTAACCCTAGCAGCTTCTTCAGGCGAAGTGGACCGGTCGCACGAGGCGGGACCCTACGTACAGGCCACAGCACCCCCCATCGCGGGCGCCCTGATACGATACGCGGCTTGACAATTCCAAACACAATTCGCAAGGTCCCGCCGTGGACGGCGCTGCTTGGCGCCGTACTTTTCGGGCTGGCGCTCGTTTGGCTGCATCACGTCCTTGGCCAATACCGGTGGCAGGACATCCTGGCCCACATGCGGGCGATTCCCGCGTCGCGGTTGCTGGGCGCCGTGCTGTTGACCTGTGCGGGATACGGCTGCTTGACGCTGTACGACGCATTGGGTCTGCGATTCGCAGGCGCCCGAGTGGCCTATCCCAGGCTCGCCTTGATTTCCTTCATGGGCTACGCGATCGGCCACAACGTCGGCCTGAACCCCTTGACCGGCGGCGCCGTTCGCTACCGCGCCTATTCGGCGCTGGGCCTGAGCGCCAAACAAATTGCAACGGTGGTCGCGCTCGGCACATTGACTTTTTCCCTGGGTGCGGCGGCGCTGCTGGGGGTGTCGCTGCTGTGGGAGATCGGCTTGGCCGGCTCGGTGCTGCATTTGCACCGCTCGCTGATCGCGTTCGCCGGTTGCGCGCTGCTCGCCGTGGTGATTGCCTATCTCATGCTCGCGTGCAAGCGGCATGAGCCGCTTCGGTGGCGCAAGATCGTGATTCCGGTCCCGCGCCCGAGCATCGCGTTCGCGCAAGTCGCTGTCGCCTGCGGCGATCTGTTGTGCGCCGCCGGAGTTTTGTACGTGTTGTTGCCGCCGCAGGCGGCGATCGGCTTCGCCGCATTCGCCGGCCTGTTTCTCATTGCGATTGCGGCCGGCATCATCAGCAATGTGCCGGGCGGCGTGGGCGTGTTCGAATCGGTACTGCTGCTCTTGATCCGTACGGTGCCGGCGGATCAACTGCTGGGTGGGCTGCTCGCCTTTCGCATCATTTACTACCTGGCCCCGTTCGCCGTGGCGCTGATCTTGCTCGGGGCGCATGAGTTATGGGCGCACCGCGGACCCTTGGTGCGAACCGCGCGGCTGGGGCGCACCTGGTTGAGCGCCCTTACGCCCCAGGCGAGTGCGCTAGCCGTATTCGGCGCCGGCGCGGTGCTGCTCTTCTCCGGCGCCACTCCCGGCGCCGGAGATCGCCTGACGATTTTGCGTCATGTCGTGCCGCTGCCGGTGCTGGAGCTGTCGCATTTGCTCGGCAGTGCGGTGGGCGTCGGTCTGCTGGTGCTCGCCAACGGACTGTACCGCCGGCTCGATGCGGCCTGGTATTTGACCATGTGGCTGCTGTGCGCCGGCATATTGCTGTCGCTGCTCAAGGGATTCGATTACGAGGAGGCGGCCATACTCGGCGCGGTCGCGGTGGTGCTGGTGTCGGCACGGGCGCGTTTCCGCCGCCGCGCCTCGCTGATCGAACAGCGCTTCTCCGCCTCATGGGTCGTGGCGGTGTTGCTGGTGCTGGGCGCCGCGGTGTGGCTGGTATTGTTCGCCTATCGGCACGTGCCGTACAGCAAGGAATTGTGGTGGGAATTCGCGTTCGAGGCGCCGGCGCCGCGGAGTCTGCGCGCGTTGCTGCTCGCCGCCATGACCGCCGCCGCCTATGCATTGTGGCGCTTGCTGCGCCCGTCGAAACCGCCGATTTCGCCTCCCAATCAGGCCGATCTCGAACGCGCGGCGGAGCTGATCGAGAATGCTCACGACGGCGTGGCCAATCTGGCCTTGCTGGGCGACAAGAACCTTGTGTTCAACGCGGATCGCACGGCGTTTATCATGTACCAGGCATCGGGCAGCAGTTGGGTTTCCATGGGAGACCCTGTCGGCCCGACCGCGCTGCACGAGCCGTTGGTGTGGACGTTCATCGAAAATTGCGACGGCATGGCCGTATCGCCGGTCTTCTATCAAATCACGCCCGACAATTTGCCGTTGTACATCGATCTCGGCCTGACCTTGAGCAAACTCGGCGAGGAAGCCCGAGTACCTCTGGACACATTCTCCCTGGAAGGCGCCGCGCGCGCGGACCTGCGCCATTCGCACCGCCGGGCATCGAAAGACGGCGCCAAATTCGAAGTGGTGAGGCGCGAGAATCTCGGCGGTCTCATGGCGCAATTGCGCGCGGTTTCGAACGCCTGGCTGGCCGCAAAGAACACCGCGGAGAAACGCTTTTCCTTGGGTTACTTCGATGAGCATTATCTCGCCCATTTCGACTGCGCGGTGGTTCGCTGCGCCGGTGCGATCGTGGCCTTCGCCAATGTCTGGCGCGCCGGGGCGGACACCCAGTTATCGGTCGATCTCATGCGCTACAACGAGGCGGCGCCGAAGTGCGTGATCGATTTTTTACTCGCCGAGTGCATGCTTTGGGGCAAAACGCAGGGCTACCAATGGTTCAGCTTAGGCATGGCTCCGCTTTCGGGGCTGGAGGAGCACGCGCTCGCACCGGCCTGGCACAAGCTTGGGCGCATGGTGCAGCGCTATGGAGAGACGTTTTATCCCTTCGAAGGCTTGCGAAAGTACAAGGAGAAATTCGTGCCGGTTTGGCGCCCGCGCTATCTCGCGGCGCCCGGCGGTTTTGGCATGGCAGCCGCGTTGCTGGATGTGACATCGCTCATTTCGGGCGGCGTCAGCAAGGTATTGACCAAATAGAAATAAGTATCGCCGCGGCGGCGTCCTTGCGCCCCGGGAACGCGGCAAAGGCCCTGTGCCGCTCCGGTGCCGCAGACTTGAGCGTGTTCGGCTACAATCCGCCACCTGATTTAAGCTGAACCTTCAGGAAACATCCCCATCATGTCGGAATCAATTGCAGGGTCGCCCGGCTCAGGTGATCCGGTGGAAACGGTCATCATCGGCGCCGGTCCGGCCGGACTATTTCAGATCTTCGAACTCGGTCTTCTCGGTATCAAGGCGCACATCATCGATTCGCTGGCGCAGGTCGGCGGGCAGTGCACCGAGTTGTATCCGGACAAACCGATTTACGATATCCCCGCGCTGCCGATTTGCGGCGCTCAGGAATTGGTCGATCGCTTGTTGGAACAGGCAAAACCGTTTCATGCCACATTCCATCTCGGCCAAGAGGTCACCGAGTTGCAGCCGTTGGCGAACGGCAAATTCCACGTGGCGACCTCCTCGGGCACGCGCTTGACGGCCGCGGCCGTGGTGATCGCGGCCGGCGTAGGCTCGTTTCAGCCGCGACGTCTGGCCTTGCCGGGGATCGAAGACTTCGAAGGCAAAAGTGTCCATTATCGGGTCAAGACGGCCGGCGACTTTCACGGACGCGATCTTCTGATCTGCGGCGGCGGCGACTCCGCCCTCGACTGGACGGTCGCGCTGTGCGGCAAGGCCCGTTCCCTGACGCTGGTGCATCGGCGCGCGGAATTTCGGGCGGCGCCGGCGACCGTTGCGCGCATGCGCGAGTTAGTGGCCGCGGGCAAGATGCAATTGGTGGAAGGCCACGCGACGGCGCTCAAGACCGACAACGGCGCACTCGGCGCTGCCGTTGTGCAGACCAACGACGGACGCACGCTCGAGGTGGCTGCGAACCAGGTTCTGGCGTTCTTCGGCTTGCATCCGAAACTCGGTCCGGTCGCCGACTGGGGCCTTGAACTGGAACGCAAGGCGCTCACGGTCGACACCGAAAAATTTCAAACCAGCGTGCCGGGAATCTTCGCCATCGGAGACATCAATACCTATCCCGGCAAGAAGAAACTGATTTTGAGCGGTTTTCACGAAGCGGCACTCGCGGCGTTCGGTATCCAACACCACTTGTTTCCCGAGAAACGCCAGTTCTTGCAGTACACCACCACGAGTCCGATCATGCAAAAGCGGTTGGGCGTCGCCGGCAATTCCTCCGCGGCCGCCGGCTCGCACTGACGCATCCATGAATCGGTTGCTCGAGGATCTGATCAAGGTTATGACGCTCGAGCGTCTCGAGCTCGATTTGTTTCGCGGCGAAAGCCGCGACATCGGCAGTCCGCAGGTGTTTGGCGGGCAGGTGCTGGGGCAGGCTCTGATGGCGGCGACCGCGACGGTCGAGGAGCGTGTCGTGCACTCGCTGCACGCGTATTTTTTGCGCCGCGGCGACTTCAATGCGCCCATCGTCTACGAAGTCGATCGAGCGCGCGACGGCAACCATTTCTCCACGCGCCGAGTCGTCGCGATACAACACGGCGCGCAGATATTCAATATGTCGGCCTCGTTTCAAGCCCCTGAAAACGGACTCGATCATCAGCTTGCGATGCCCGACGTGCCGTCCCCGGAGTCGCTCGCGGATCTGGAGTCATATTACCGCGATATGCCGGATCACCTGCCGGCCGGCATCCGGCGGATACTCGAGCTGAAGCGGCCCTTCGAATTTCGGCCGGTGCAGCCGCCGAGTTTTCTCAAGCCGCAAAAATCATCGCCGCTGAAGAGCATATGGTTTCGGGCTGTCGATGCACTTCCGCAGGATGAGACCCTGCACCGCTGCCTGTTGGCCTATGTCTCGGATTTCAACCTGCTCGACACGGCCATGATGCCGCATGCCGTCTCGCCGCTGACGCCGCAGACGGTGATCGCGAGCATCGATCATGCCATGTGGTTTCACCGAAATGCGCGGGTCGATGATTGGCTGCTGTACGCCACGGACAGCCCCAGCGCCTCGGGTGCGCGCGGCTTCGCGCGCGGCAGCGTGTTCACGCGAGATGGGCGCTTGCTGGCGAGCACGGCGCAGGAAGGTTTGTTGCGGGTGTTCGACCGATGAAGGCGATCCTGATCGCGGTGCTGGTGATCGGCGGCCTCGCCGGCCTTCTGCTCACCCTGCGCATCAGCCGCAGTGCCGGCATGCCGAGCCCCGAGGTGCTGGCTCGCGCCAAGGAACGGGAGCGCAAGCGCGCCGCGGCCGAGACGGACGACTAGGGCGCCGGATCGGGCGTGCGCAAGGACTCCCAGACCGATCGCGGCAGCACGTACAAGTGGCAGTCCCACCATCGGTTTTTGGCGCGCCGGTGTTTGCGGAACACCGCTTCCCAGCGCATGCCGATCTTCTCCAGCACGTGAATCGATGCCTTGTTGTTGACATCGACCGTCGAGATGACGCGCTCGGCTCGCAGATCGAAAAATGCCGCGTCGATGAGCGCGAGCGCGATTTCGGTGGCGTAACCCTTGCCCCAATCGCGGGTCCCGAGCATGTATCCCAAATCGACCACATTGCTCTCGACCAGGGATAATTCACAGGTGCCTATCAACCGGCCGGAAGCGATTTCGACCACCGCCAGTTCGAACCGAGTGCGCGGTTTCTCGCGCTGCGATGCTATCAGCCCGTCGAGATAGTCGGCGGTGCCTTGCGGGTCGCGCGGTCCGAAGAACATATAGCGGGTCACCCGTGGATCGGCAGAATAAGCGCGGATCGAGTCGAAATCCGCCTTGACGAACTCGCGCAGATCGAGGCGGTTGGTGCGAACCGGTAATTTGAGCATGCGCATGCGCCTAGGAGCCTGTCTGAGTATTCCGCATGAGCCGCGTTGCTCTCTGCAAGGATGCGGATGCAAGGCGCGAGGTGCAGCGCGTAGCCGCGCCTACGCGCAAGCCTCGCAACGCCGCAGACGCGCCTTGCAGGCGCAACCCCGTGGGGCCGGGTGGATTTGCGCTTGGGCGTCGTTGCTCCCTCCTCATTTGGATTTACCAAACATCGTCGGTCCCGCCTCGCCCAAGCGCAAATCTACCTCGGCCGCGGCCATGTGGAATACTCAGACAGGCTCCTATGAACCAAGGCGTTCGCCTTATGCCAAGACCTTGCCCGGATTGAGGATTCCCTTTGGATCCAGCGCGCATTTGAGCACGTGCATTATTGCCAGTTCGACCGGGTCGGCGCGCTCGGCAAACTGCGCGACTTTGAGGCGTCCGATGCCATGTTCGGCGCTGATGCTGCCGCCGAGGCGCTCGACCAAATCGAACAGCGCCGACTCGAGCTGTGCGGCACGCGCGAGAAACGCCGTTTTTTGCGCGTCCTTTCTTTGGCTCACGTTGAAATGCAAATTGCCATCGCCCATATGGCCATAGCTCACGACCTGTCCTTCCGGCGCCAGCGCGCGCACCAGTTCTGAGCCGTCCTCGATGAGCCTCGGGATGCAGGAGACCGGGACCGAGACGTCATGCTTGAGGCTTGCGCCGTGATGCCGCTGAGCTTCCGGCACCGATTCGCGCAGTTTCCACATGGCTTGGGATTGCGCCAACGAAGTGGCAAGCGCGGCGTCCTTGATGGTGGATCTCGCCACCGCTTCCTGCAATTCATCGGCGAGCACGGAGGCCAAGTTGGCCCGCGGGTTGGGCGAACTCAGCTCGATGAGCAGATACCATGCGGTGCCTTGGTCGAGCGGATTGGCGACGCCGGGGACGTGCTTCACCGTGAGCTCGACCGCGAGGCGCGGTAGAAGCTCGAATGAGGTGAGCGCATCGCCGGTGGCGCTTCGCAACTGCGCGAGCAGATCGAGCGCCTGTTGCGGGGAGTCGATCCCGGCTAGCGCAGTCGCGGTGTCGGCCGGTTGCGGAAATAGCTTCAAGGACGCCGCCGTGATGACGCCCAAGGTTCCTTCGGATCCGACGAACAACGATTTGACGTCGTAGCCGGTATTGTCCTTGCGCAGGCTCTTGAGGGCCGACAGCACCCGTCCGTCCGCCATGACGACCTCCAAGCCGAGCACCAAGTCGCGCATCATGCCGTAGCGCAGAACCGCTGTGCCGCCGGCGTTGGTCGATAGATTTCCGCCGATTTGCGCGGTGCCCTCCGACCCCAAGCTTAAGGGGAACAGCCGAGCCCGCGAAGCCGCGGCGGCCTGGGCCTCGGCCAGGGTGCATCCGGCCTCGACGATCATGGAGTAATTGGCGGGATCGAGTTGCCGTATGCGATTGAGACGGCGCATCGACAGCACGATCTGGCAGCCGGATTCGTCCGGTGTTGCGCCACCGCAATAGCTGGTATTGCCGCCGTGTGGCACCACCGCCAATTCATCGCGATTGCAAATCGCGAGTATCCGGGCGATTTGGTCCACCTCGCGGGGCAGCAGCACCAGCGGCGTCGCGCCTCGATACAGGCCGCGAAAGTCGGTGGTGAAGGGCGCGGTATCGCTCGGGGAATCGAGCCAGGCGCCGTCGCCGACGACGGCCTTGAGTTGCGCAAGCACTGCCGGATCAGGCGGGCGCGGCATTGACGACGGCAATCGAGGCGCGACGCGAGCGCGGTTTGGTCAATAGCATTTGCACGTCGCCGCTTCGCTCACGGCGCCGAATGTCTCATCGATTGCGCCGTCGATCAGGCGCAACCGTCCGTATCGGAGCTTGCGCAGCCGATGAAGCAGCAAGGTTCTCGCCAGCCTGGTCAGAACCGGCAGCGGATCGCTGGTCGGACCGGCGGCTTCGGCAGGAATGATGCTGTGTTTCACGATTTTTGAGATTTTGCACGGTCAGGCACAGCCGGTCCAGCGGGTGCGGGCGCCATAGGGAAACCACCACGACTTGCGCTGCGGCGCTTTGGCGACCCGCAGATACTTGGAGCGCTGAAAAACCTCGACATCTGCGTCGCCGAGTTCCCGATGGATACCCCGGTGGCGCATGCCGCCGAACGGCCCCAGGGCGTTGCCGGAGGCCGGGTCGTTGATCCTGAACATACCGGAGTCGAGGGGTTCGACCGCCATTACCGCCGCCTGCGGATCGCTCGTGTAGATTGAGGCGCCGCAGCCGGGTGCGGACCCCCTTGCCAAGCGCAGCGCCTCGGCCGCGTCGATTACCGGCGTGATCGTGATCACGGGGCCGAGGATCTCCTCACGGGTGGGGACGCTGCCGGCGCGCACGTCCGACAAGATGGTCGGTTGGAAGAAATGACCCGGCAGACCGGAGGGCCGAAACCGCCGGCCGCCGAGGATGAGCTTGGCGCCTTCGCGCAGCGACCGCCCGACCTGATCCTCGACTCGGCGCGCCGCCTCGAGCGAAACCAGAGGCCCTAAGTCCGTCGCCGGCTTCATGGGGTCGTCGACGTCGAGAAAACCCACGCACTGGTGTATACGCTCGACGAACTCGGCGGCGATCGAACGCTCGACATAGATGTGCTTGCCCGAGGTGCAGACCTGACCCGCGTTCAGGAGGCGGGCCCAGGCGATTGCCGGCACGGCGAGCTCGAGATCAGCGTCCTTGCAGACGATGAAGGCGTCGACCGAGCCGGGTTCGAGGTCGATTGGCTTGCCCTGTGCCGCTGCCGCAATCTTGCGGCCGACCGCTGCGGAACCGGTGAACGCTACCCGCCCGATGTCGGCGTGCTCGATGAGCGCCTGTCCGGCCTCCGCGCCGCCGGTGATCACATTGAGAACGCCCGGCGGCAGTGCGCCGCAGGCGCGGGCGAGCATCAAGCTCGAGAGCGGGTTCTCGGGCGGCGGCTTGCAGACGACCGTATCGCCGGCCGCGATCGCGGGTGCGATCGCGCACGCCATGAACAGCATCGGGAAGTTGAACGGCGCAATCGCTGCGAGGACGGCGCCGGGCTGCCGCGTGCGGCGAGCCGACCGAGAGGGACGCGCCCGCGGCGCAGGCCTTGAACAAGGCCGCTACCGCATCGATGCAATCGATGGACTCGCATAAGGGCTTGCCGGTCTCCTGCGTCAGGAGGGTTGCGAGATCGCGCCCGTTGTCGTGAATGCGGCCGCCGATCTCACGCAGGAGCGCCGCCCGATCGGCCGCCGGCACGTTCTGCCATCCGGGCTGCGCGGCATGCGCAGCATCGACGGCTCGGGCGACGTCGACGGGCCCGCAGTCCGCCACCGTGTCGATCGGCTCCAGGGTTGCCGGATTCGTGACGGCGTGGGTCGGACCCTCTAGGGGCTGGACCCAGGCGCCGTCGATGAAGATCGGGTGCATGCTGCCGGAACCTCCGCCGCGCAAGACGGGCACTATGATGCCTGGTGGACCGCAACTCTATAAAGGAAGCTTAAGATGACCTTCGCTGAGCTCTGCCGGCGCGCGACTTCGCTGGGTCTCGCCGTGCGCGGCGCATTCCACCCGGAACCTCGAGAATTCGATCAACTGCTGCCGGCCGCGCGGCATCGGAACGATGGTCCTGTTGGGGTTCACCGGCAGCGAGCAATGGGGTCGTTATCAAAGCTCCGCCGAGGCGAGCGACGGATTGCCGCATCCCCTCGATCGCTGGTCCCGTCGAGTGATCGGCGCGCTCGCCAGCGAGTTGGGCGGGGTGGGCCTCTATGCGGACGGTACGCCGCCTCAACTGCCGTTTCAGCGGCTCGCCTTGCGCAGCGAGCCCGTGCATCAGAGTCCGATCGGCCTGTTGATCCATCCCGAATGGGGGCTGTGGCACGCCTACCGCGGCGCGCTAGCCCTGCCTGACCGAATCGAGTTGCCGACCGTGGCGCCGTCGGTTCACCCTTGCTCGAGCTGCGCGCTCAAACCGTGTCTGTCTTCCTGCCCGGTTCAGGCGTTTCGCCCGGGTTCATTCGACGTCGAGACCTGCGTCGATTTCGTGACGAGCGCAGCCGGATCGGACTGTCGCGAACGCGGCTGCCGGGCCCGCCGCAGCTGCCCGGTGGGAACCCCATACCGCTACGTTCAGGATCAGGCGCGATTTCATATGCGCGCGTTCCTGCGCTCGGCGCGAGAGTAGTTCACGCTTCAAAAGCGCTTGCGGTTCAGCCGTTGGCCGCGCGCAATGCCGCGATACGCTCATCCAAGCGGAGGATGGCTCATGAATAACCGCGCAAAGCCATTCGACCGACCGCCGTTGATCCCGAATGCACGCATTTGCGGCGGCATGGGTTCGCCGTGGCTGCTCTTCAATACCTCGAGCGCGCTGATCATGTTGCCGGTGCCGGCCAGATTAGCACCCCCGCGATCGGCACCGAATTCGCGCCGGCGGGAATACCAATTGACGATGATGCTGGCCAAAATACCGAGTACCAGCTGGGCCGCCATGGTCGTCTAAAAAGAAGCCGATTCCGGACTCCTCTCGGTCGTTCTTCAGCAGCGCGCGATCGACCAATGCCGCCGATGATGCGCGCTAAAAAGATGACAAACGTATTCAGCACACCCTGCAACAAGGTCATGGTAACCATGTCGCCGTTCGCGACGTGGGTGATTTCGTGGCCCAGCACGGCTTCCGCCTGCGGGCGCGACATGCTGCGCAGCAGGCCGGTGCTCACCGCCACCAGCGCCGCGTTGCGTCGCGCACCGGTGGCGAAGGCATTCATCTCCTCGGCGTCGAATATGCCGATTTCGGGCCTGCCGATGCGCGCTTGAGCGGCCAGGCGCTCAACGGTGGCCACCAGCCAAGCTTCCGATTCCGATTGGGGTTGCGTTGATCACCCGCACGCCCATCGTATGCTTGGCCGTCCATTTCGACAGCGCCAGCGAAATCAGGGCGCCGCCAAAGCCGCACACCGCCGCGAACACCAGCAAGCCGCCCAGGCCGCCTTGCGGCAGGCGCAGACCGAACACTTGCTCGACCACGAAGATTACGGCGCTCAAAAGCGCCAACACGGCGAGGTTGGTCACGATGAATAGGAAAATGCGCTTCATAGACCTTTTCTTCGGGGAAATAAACCACAATATGATAGCGCCGCGGGTCAATGGTCGGGATGCTTCGGTCGAATTTCAAGGTGCGCGCCCTAAGATTCGCCGCCGACGCGGGATAGCACGCGACCGCTGGGCGGACGCCGGCGGCTAGGCCAGCGGCGATTTCGAGACTATTACAGTGCAGGATGAGGCATGCAATTCAAGGACTATTACCACACTCTGGGTCTAACGCGCGACGCCGATGCCGAGCAGGTCAAGCGCGCCTATCGCAAATTGGCCCGCAAATATCATCCCGATGTGAGCAAGGAAAAGAATGCGGAGGCGAAGTTCAAGGAGGTTCAAGAGGCGTACGAGGTATTGAAGGATCCCGAGAAGCGCGCGGCCTACGACCAGCTCGGCCGTGACTATCGATCGGGACAGCAGTTTCGGCCGCCTCCCGACTGGGAGCAGCGATTCGGCCACTCCGGGAGCCAGCGCTTTTCGGACCTCAACGGCTTTAGCGATTTCTTTTCGAGTTTGTTCGGCGGCGCGGCCGGCATGGGGGGCGGCACGGTGGGGGCCGGCGATGAGCAACCGGAGGGCGACGCCGGAGTGCTCGAAGTCACCGTCGAGGAGGCGTATGCCGGCACCAAGCGCCGCGTGACCATCAACGAGGGTGGCCATGCACGTCCGGTCGATGTGCAAATTCCGGCGGGCATCACCGACGGCCAGGCGTTGCGGATCGCCGGCTCCGGCCATCGCCCCGCGCTCATTTTCCGCGTCCGGTTGCGCCCGCATTCGCTGTATGTGCCGCAGGGCAAGGACGTGCAAATCGAACTGCCGCTTGCGCCCTGGGAGGCGGCGCTCGGGGCGAAGGTCGCCGTGCCGACGCTCGGCGGGACGGTGGAACTGACCATTCCGGCCGGGGCTCAGAGCGGCCAGAAGCTCCGGCTCCGCGGGCGCGGTCTGCCGGGCGCCCCGAGCGGCGACCAGTTGGTCAGCATCAAGTTGGTGACCCCGGCGGCGCAGACCACCCAGGCCCGGGAAGCCTACGAGCGCATGAAGCGCGAACTCAAGTTCGATCCGCGCGCCGGCTGGCCGTAGCTTGAAGTATCGGCCGGCGGCCCCATTTCAACCGGGCGATGACTGCGTCCCCGTCAGCAGTCAACCAACAATCACCAGTGTAAGGTCATGATCGCCGAAACCAAGCCACAGATAAAAGAGTTTCAATCCGAAACCAAACAAGTGCTGCGACTGGTGATCCATTCGCTGTATTCGCACAAGGAAATTTTCCTGCGCGAACTGATTTCCAACGCCTCCGATGCGTGCGAGAAGCTGCGCTTCGAGGCTCTCGCCAATCCGGCCTTGCTGGGTGCCGATACGCTGTCGGTCACGCTGATTCCGGATGCCGCGGCGGGCACCTTGACCGTCACGGACAACGGGATCGGCATGAGCCGGGACGAAGTCATCGAGAATCTCGGCACCATCGCGCGCTCCGGCACGAAGAAATTCCTCGAGGGTTTGAGCGGCGACTCGGCCAAGGATGCCCAGCTGATCGGGCAATTCGGCGTCGGCTTCTATTCGGCGTTCATCGTGGCGGATCGCGTCACGGTCATCTCCAAACGCGCGGATTCCACGGCGGTCCGCTGGGATTCGGACGGCGAAGGCACCTACGAGATTCAGGAACACGACAAGTCGGATCGCGGCACCCTGGTGATCATGCATCTGCGCGAGGAGGACAAGGAGTTCCTCGAAGCGGCGAGCTTGCGTCAGCTGGTGCGCAAGTATTCGGATCATTTGAGCATACCGATCGTTCTGAAGACCGGCGAGCAGGAGGAGACGCTCAATCAAGCCAAGGCGTTTTGGACCCGCCCCAAGGCGGAGCTCAAGGACGAGGACTATCAGGCCTTTTACAAACATCTGTCGCACGATTCGCAGGAGGCGCGCGCCTGGGTGCACAACAAGGTGGAGGGAAACCTCGAGTACACCTCGCTTCTGTATTTGCCGAAACGCGCGCCGTTCGATTTATTCGACCGCGATCAGCGCGGCGGTGTGCATCTGTACGTCAAGCGCGTCTTCATCATGGACAAGGCCGCGGAGCTGCTGCCGCCATGGCTGCGATTCATGCGCGGACTCGTCGATACCGATGACCTGCCGCTCAATGTGTCGCGCGAATTGCTGCAGAACAACCGCACCGTGGAGAAGATCAAGTCCGCGCTGGTGAAGCGTACGCTGGATTTACTCGATGAGCTCGCGGCCGAGAAGCCGGCCGAGTATGCCGAATTTTGGAAGACCTTCGGGATGGTGCTCAAGGAAGGGATCATCGAGGATGCGGGACAAAGGGAGCGTGTCGCCAAGCTTTTGCGCTTTCATTCGACCGCCGTTGCGGGCGAGGCCGCCGAGGTCACGCTCGCCGACTACGTCTCGCGCATGAAAGCCGATCAAAAGGCCATTTATTATCTGACCGCCGACACGCTCGCCGCCGCGCGCAACAGTCCGCATCTGGAGGGCTTTCGGGCCCATGGCATGGAAGTGTTGCTGCTCACCGATCGGATCGACGAATGGGTGGCCGGGCACTTGCACGAGTTCGAGGGGAAATCGCTCGCCAACGTCGCGAGCGCCGCTGCCGACCTGGCCTCGGCCATACAAACTCCCGACAAGGCCGCCGCCGAATCGGCCTATAAGGAGACCTTGGAGCGCCTCGGCAAGACCTTGGCGGGCAAGATCGCGAGCGCACGCGTGAGCGGCCGACTCACCGAATCGCCGGCCGTGCTCGTCGCCGGTGAGTTCGGCGTGAGCTTGCGCATGGGGCGCATCCTCAAGCAGGCCGGCCAGAACAATCCGTTCGCCACCCTGCCTATTCTCGAGTTGAACCCGACCCATCCGCTCATCGAGCGGCTCAAGGGCGCCGCGGATGATGCCGCCTTTGCGGATCTCGCGCACCTGCTCTACGACCAGGCCATGCTGTCCGAAGGCGGCGAGCTCGAGGATCCGGTGGCCTTCGTTCGACGCGTCAACCGCCTCATCGTCGAAGGACTCGCGGCCGCGCCAAAGATCATTCTGAGCTAAAGAGGCTTCGGATGCTCACACCGCGTTTTGCATCGTTAGGCAGTGCGGGGGACAGCGCTCGCGATGTGCCGGCGGACGACGCCCCGCGCAGCGAGGACTCTGCGCTGCTCGATGCCTACTCCGGGGCCGTGATCGGCGCGTTGGAGCGCGCGGCGCCCGCCGTGACGTTTATCGAGGTCGAGCACAATGCCGCCCGATCTCGGAGCCGGCGCGCGCAATCGGGCAGCGGATCTGGTTTCCTGTTCACGCCCGACGGCTACCTGTTGACCAACAGCCACGTGGTGCATGGCTCGGATCGGGTGACGGTGCGTTTGAACGACGAGGCGCGCTGCCCTGCGGATTTGGTCGGCAGCGATCCCGATTCTGACCTCGCGGTGCTTCGTATCGGTTCTCCCACGGCGCTTCCCTACGCGCAATTCGGCGACTCCGCCCAGCTGCGGGTGGGGCAGGTGGCCATCGCCATCGGCAACCCGTTGGGGTACTCGAAGACCGTCACCACCGGCGTCATTTCGGCTTTGGGCCGGACATTGCGCGCGACATCGGGCCGGCTCATGCACGATGTGATTCAAACGGATGCGGCGCTGAATCCCGGTAACTCGGGCGGTCCTCTGGTCGATTCACGGGGCCGCGTGATCGGCGTCAATACCGCCATGATCCCGCAGGCGCAGTCGATTTGCTTCGCCACCGGAATCAACACGGCGAAGTGGGTCATCGGTCAGTTATTTGCGCACGGCCGGGTGCGCCGCGCCTATATCGGCGTGTCCGGAGCAACCGTGCCCATCGCCACGCGGGTGGTGCGGCATTTCAATTTGGCGAGCGCCACCGCCGTACACGTATTGGAAATCGTCGCCGGCAGTCCGGCGGCCGAAGGCGGGATAGCGGTCGGCGACCGACTCATTGCCTTGGACGGCATGCCGGTCGACGGCATCGACAGCCTGCAGCGGCTGCTCGATTCGAGCCGCATCGGACGCGAATGCGAACTGCAGCTGTTGCGAAGATCGGCGATGATTCGGGTGACGTTGACGCCGATTGAATTGCCCACGCATAGTGCGTAGATGAATACAAAGCCGCACCCGATGACCCTGGCGGTGGCGCCCGAGCCGACCGATCACTGCCTGGGACCCGAGCACGCGCCGGTCACGCTGCTCGAATACGGCGATTTCGAGTGTCCGAGCTGCAAAGTCGCGGCGCAAACACCGAAACTCCTGCTCGCGCGATTCCCCAACAAGATCCGCTTCATTTTTCGGCATTTCCCGCTGGAGGAAGCCCATCCCCACGCACTCATGGCGGCGGAGGCGTCCGAGGCCGCCGCGGGCCAGGGGTTGTTCTGGCCGATGCACGATGTGTTGTTCCAAAATCAAGCGCACCTCAAAGATCGGGATCTCTATCGCTACGCCGGCGAACTGGGGCTCGATTTGGCGCGCTACACGGCGGAAATGGACGATCACATTTATCTGCAAAAGGTGCGCGAGCTGGCGGCGGGAGGGCGCCGCAGCCATATTCGCGCGACGCCGGCCTTTTATGTCGACGGGGTGGTGCAGGACATCTCCTTCGGCATGGAGGCCTTGCACCACGCTGTCGCGGCCGCCGTCCGTCGCGCGAGCTGACCGCGCCGATAAGCCATCAAATGTCTCGAGCGTCCGTAGCCTCGAGCACAGGCTTCAGCTCCAGTCCCCGCCGCCGCCGCCGGAGTCGCCGCCGCCATCGTCCCATGAGCCGGGATCGTTGACGCCAAAGTCGGTGCCGCCCATGTCGCTGTTGGAGGAATTCGAGCCGTCACCGGCCGGAGGCAGAACCGTGCCGGATTCATGTCGACCATCGAGGAAGTGATGCGCAAGCTCTTCCCCGGCCACCACGCCCGCGCCAACCGCGAGCCCGGACGCGAGTCCGCCGGCAATACTGCCGCCGATGCCGCTGCCCATCCCGCCCGGACCGACATAGCCTCCCGGGCCATAAGCGCCCGGCGCGCCGCCGGCTGGAACCGCGCCGGCCGGATATTGCAGGTAGTTATTTCGTCTGCGGAACAGCATCCAAACCACACCAATTGCCAGGGCGAGGATCAGCAGGGTACCCCACGGGAAGTGCGGCGCAGCCGGCGCGGTGCGCAAGCCGTAGGGGCTCTGGCCCCGTTGGCCAAGGCCGAGTTCGGCTTGCAGGGCCTGTACCGCTTGCGGACTTTCATCGGGAAGACCAGGCTTGAGCTGCTCGGCGCGCAGAAGTTCGCTGCGAGCGAGCCCGGCGTTACCCTCCCGCGCATACAGCTCGGCTTGAACGAAATGAGCTTTCGCGCTCTCCGGGTGATCACGCAGCACTTGATTCATCATCACCTGCGCTTGATCGAGATGACCGGACGCGGCCGCCTCATAGATCTGGTGTACCGTCGGCTCGCCATCGGCCGCCAACGCCGGCAGGCTCGAAATCGCAAAGGCCAAGGCCGCAGCGGCAACTGATCCAGTAATCGCTCTTCGCATGATCAACCCCCTATACGGTCAACTCGACCGTAGCCGCGTTAGATATGGGCAAATGCCTGAAGTTCAACTGGGCGGGTTAAGTTCAACCGGGCGTCATAGAACGCCGCGGCGTTTTTGGTCGAGTTCAATGGACTCGAACAGCGCCTGAAAGTTTCCCTCACCGAAGCCCTCGTTGCCCTTGCGTTGAATCACTTCAAAGAAGATCGGGCCGATGGCGTTCTTGGTGAAAATCTGCAGCAAAATGCCGGTTTCCGCGCTGCCGTCGATCAAGATGCGCCGCCGCGCAAGCTCTTGCAACGATTCCTGGTGGTTCGGCACGCGTGCATCGACTCCCTCATAGTAGGTGTCTGGCGTATCCTGGAACTCGATGCCCCGAGCACGCAAGGCGTCCACCGTGGCTGCGATATCGTCGGTGCCCAAGGCGATGTGCTGGATGCCTTCGCCTTTGTATTCGTTGAGATATTCTTCGATTTGACTCTTGTCGTCCTGGCTTTCGTTGATCGGTATGCGAATGAGGCCACAAGGCGAGGTCAAGGCGCGTGAGAACAGGCCGGTCTCCCGGCCTTCGATGCTGAAGTAGCGAATCTCGCGAAAGTTGAACAGCCTTTCATAAAATCCGGCCCACAGGTTCATATTGCCGCGCCGCACATTGTGCGTCAGATGATCGATGCGGGTGAGGCCGACTCCGCTGTCGGCGGCCGCGGTGGCGATGGGCAGGAAATCCACGTCATAGATGGTGCGTTCGCCATAGCGATCCACCAAATATATTAAACTGCCGCCGATCCCTTCGATCGAGGGGATGTTCAGTTCCATGGGGCCGGCAGTGGCCGGGCCCGGCTTTGCGCCGAGCTCGAGAGCACGGGCGTAGGCAAACGCGGCATCAGCGACGCGAAACGCCATTGCGCAAGCGCAGGGGCCATGCGCGCGCGCGAATCGTTGCGCAAAGCTGTCGTGCTCGGCATTGACGATGAAGTTGATGTCTCCCTGCCGGTGCAGCGTCACATCCTTCGAGCGATGCCGCGCCACCGCAGGTAAGCCCATGGTGTCAAACAGCCGCCGCAATGATTCGGGATCCGCAGCGGCATATTCGACGAATTCAAAGCCGTCGGTGCGCATCGGATTGTCCATGCGCCTATTTGACCACGAATTTCGCGAAATGCCAGATGCACAGCGCGCCCCCGCGGCGCGATGCATGCGAGAATCGGCCGCATCAAGCTAGCTTCTCGATCCCCGTCAACAGACGCTCAATGTCGGCTTGCGTGGTGTACATCGAGACCCCGGTACGCAGCAAGCCGCCCCGCTTCTGAAGTCCCAGCACTTCAACGGGGCGTGCCGCATAAAAGTCTCCGTCCCAGACGCAAATCCCCTGCGCACCCAAGGCGGTCGCCGCCGCAGCGGCCAAGTGCTTCTCGAGAGTGACGGAAACGGTGGGGGCTCGTGCGCGAGTGTCGAATCCCGGCCCCCAGATCCGCACGCCGGGCAGCTGCCGCGCTCCCTCATAATAGTAATGAGCCAACTGATGTTCGTAGGCGCAAATGCCCGACATGGCGTCGACGAGGCGCTCCCGCAAGGTGCGAGCCGGCGCCCCAACCGGCGAGGTATTCGACCGCGGCGCGCAAACCATCGATGGCGGCGTGATTGAGCGTGCCGGTTTCGATGCGATAGGGCGCCGCCGGGTCTTGCACGCTCAGGCGGTCGATGGGTAGCCGCTCGAGGGCGCCGGGCCTAGAATAGAGCACGCCCACATGCGGGCCGTAGAATTTGTAGCCCGAACACAGCAGAAAATCCGGGTCCATGGCCTTAACGTCGAGCGGGAAGTGCGGCGCGTAGTGCACCGCATCGACCACCAGCAGGGCGCCGACCTCGCGAGTCAGGCGCCGCGCGAGGGCAATGTCATTGACGGTTCCGAGCGCATTCGATGAGGCCCCGAGCGCGAAGATCCTGGTGCGTGCGCAGATCTTGGCCGCCATGTCCTCGGCGTCCAGCACACCCGATTCCTTCAGGCGCACCTCCCGTATGACCGCACCGCGCTCCTCGAGGCGCAGCCACGGACCGCGATTCGCCTCATGATCGAGCTGCGTGATGAGTACTTCGTCGCCCGCCTTCAAGATGCGGCCGATCGCCGCACTCAAGGCGAAGCAAAGCGTGGTCATGTTTTGGCCGAATGAAATGCATTCGGCGGAGGCAGCCCCGAGGAACGTGGCGAGGGTTTCGCGCGCAATCTGCATGCGACGGTCGAGCTCCCTGGACGGAGGGAAGTTGCCGTGGGTGTTCACATTGCACGAAGCGTAGAGATCTCCGATCGCCTCGATGACCGCGGTCGGAACCTGCGTTCCGCCCGGACCGTCCAGAAATGCGAGTTCAACGCCCTCGCGCGGGCGCAGCAGAGCCGGAAAATCCATCCTGCTGCGCTGCGCGTGCGCGGCGGTGTACGCCACTAGAGCAAGTCGTAGGTGAAATCATAGGCGGTGGGCGTCGGATCCCGCGGATGCAGTTTCATGCTGCCCTTCGCGCCCACGTACTTGCCGGTGCCCCCGGTAACGGCCATCACCGAGTCGCCGGTGTCCAGATACGGTCCCTCGATGGTGATTTGTCCCTCCTTCAGGATCAACGTCCAGAAGCATTCCCAGCTCTTGCCGACCGCGGTGCGTACGCAGTAGCCCGAGTCGGTGCCGACCTGATTCTTGTTGGCGGCGTCGTAGACCTTGTTGGCGAAGACCAGAAGATCACCAGGGGAGTCGCCCTTGGCCCCGAGATCGATCGTGGTTTCGCCAACCGGCCGCTCCACCACGACGAAATGTTCGCCGGCCCACGCCGGCAGCCACACCAGTGCGGCAGCGAGCGCCGCCATGCGAATCGACAACTTGTTCATGCGAATCCCCTTCCTTTGTGTCGGCGCTGCGCGCCTTTCGGTTTGGTTTGAGTTATTGGCGCCTCGTCGGCTTCCGTCTCAAGATCTCTGCAATAATACCAAGCCGCTCAACTTTTGCCTCATGAGGCTTGCACCTAAAGAGATGTCGCGATGCTGACCAACGAAGTGCTGCCGCTGATCAACGAAGCGGCAAATCGAGTGTACTCCCTGGTGCGGGAAACCCCGTTGGTGCCCCTCGGCACGGATGAGCTGCAAATCAGCGCGAACCCGGCCTTTGCCAAGCTCGAACAATTGCAGCTCAGCGGCTCCTTCAAATTGCGCGGTGCGACCAATAAGCTGATGAGCCTCGAGCCCACTGCGGCCGCTGCGGGAGTCATAGCTTCATCCACCGGCAACCACGGCCTCGGCGTCGCGACGGCTGCGCGGTTCCTCGGTATCGATGCGGAGGTATTTTTGAGCGCGCAAGTAAGCCCGGCGAAACGCGAGAAGATACGCGAGCACGGTGCGCGGATTCGTATCGTGGGCGATGATCCGCTCGCGGCGGAATTGGCGGCGCGCGTCGCCGCGCGTGAGTCGGGGCGCACCTACGTATCCCCCTACAACGATCCGTATGTGGTGGCGGGGCAGGGGACCATCGCGGTCGAGATCATGCGTCAGTTGCCGGATCTGGACGCGATCTTCATCGCGACCGGCGGCGGCGGGCTGATCAGCGGTGTCGGTTCCTACCTGCGCCACCAAGCGCCGAATTGCGAGATCATCGGTTGTTGGCCGGAAAATTCCGCGGTCCTGTACGAGTGCATCAAGGCCGGCCGCATTGTCGTTGCACCGGAGAAGCCGACCTTGAGCGAGAGTACCGCCGGTGGCGTCGAATCGGGCTCCATCACGTTCGATCTGTGCCGGCAGGTCATGCACCGCGGCGTGCTGGTGAGCGAGCAGGAGATTCTACGCGCGATGCGCTGGGGTCATGCGCAGGGGTGGGCCATGGAAGGCGCCGGCGGCGTCGCCTTGGCGGCGTATTTCAAAGAGGCGGCGCGCTACGCCGACAAGAAGATCGTGGTGCTGATATGCGGCGGCAACCCGTCGCCGGCAGTGGCCGAGTTGATGCGCTAGGAGCCTGCCTGAGTACGCCCCGTGAGCCACGGGGGGTACTCAGGCAGGCTCCTCGAAGTCCGACGCGACGACTTCGATCAAGGTGGGACCCGGGTAGTCGAGAGCGGCGTGTATGGCTTCGGTCAGGCCCGCCGGGTTTCGCGCCCGTACCGCCGCGGCGCCGCAGGCGCGCGCGAGGGCCACGAAGTCGGGATTGCGCGCGATCACGCCGATGGGCGGAATGCTTGCCGCCACCATGTCGTCGCGGATTTGACCGAGCGCGGAATTGTTCCAGACGACCAAAGGCAAAGGCAACGCGGTCTCCACCGCGGTCATCAACTCCCCCAAAGTGAACTGCAGTCCAAAATCACCGGCAAGCGCCAGCACCGCGCGTGCGGGATTCGAGACCTTGGCGCCGAACGCAGCGGGGAGCGCAAAGCCCAGCGTGCCGTAGCCGGACGGATGGAACCAATGACCGGGCTCATCGGTTCGATACGCATAATTGCCGAAATACGCGATCTGCGTCATGTCGCTGAACACGACACCGTCCGGCGGCAGCGCCGCGCGTATCGCTTCGAGAGCGGCCAATTGCGCGCGTGCCTTCGAATCGAACGTCTCTTCGATCTCGCGGCGCAATCCCGCCGCGCCGCCGGTCGCGGTTCGCCAACCGGAACGCGCCGATAATCCTTGATTGATCGCGTGTAGACACCGGCGTGCATCGCCCCACACCGGCAGATCGGCCGCATAGTGATCCGCGAGCTTATTTGGATCGATGTCGATGCGAATCAACCGGCCGCCGAGCGGCAATCTCACGGCTGAATAAATATCGGTCTCACCCATTTCGGTGCCCACGGCCAGCACCACGTCGGCATCGCCGATCAATGTCTGAACTGCCCGGTAGGGAAGCGCAGTGCCGATGTTGCCGGGATGATCGTGCGCCAGCAAACCTTTACCGGCCGCGGTCGTCACCAGCGGGCAATCCAGGGTATCGATCAAGCGCTGCAATTCGCGTCCCGCGCGGCACGCACCGCCGCCCGCGACGATGATGGGTCGTGCGGCGAGATCCAATAGGCGAACCGCCGCGCTGATTTGCTCGACCGAGGTCTGGGGCAGGGGCGCCGCGTCGGCGAAGCGATCCGCCGGCAGCGCGGTCGGTTCGGCCAGCACGTCGAGCGGGATTTCCAAATACGCCGGTCGCGGGCGCCCGGCACGCAGCGAGGCCAAACAGATCCGCAAATGATCGCGCACGTCCTCGGCGCTCGCGGCCGCTCGCGCTACCCCGAAGACTCCGGCGGCGAGCGCCCATTGATTATGCAATTCGTGCAACACGCCCCATTGCTTGCCGAGCGAGGCGCGCACCGGCGTGGTCGCGACCACCAACAGAGGGATGGAATCGGAGTAGGCCTGCGCAACCGCGGTCAAGATATTGGTCAGACCGGGGCCGGAGATGGTGAAGGCGGCAGCCGCGCGGCCGCTCATGCGCGCGTAGCCATCGGCGGCGAAGCCGGCCCCCTGCTCGTGGCGCACCAATACGTGTCGCAGATTAGCGGCGGCGAGCCCGCGGTAGAGCTCCAGATTGTGCACGCCGGGAATTCCAAACACGGTATCGATGCCGTTGGCGACCAACAATTCGACGAGATAGCGACCGATACTGCGTGACATCTGCGCCTTCTTGAACGCCGCGAGGGAAACCGCGCTAGGATGGCACGGGGCGAACCTAAAAGTAAGCTGCCGCGCTTCCGGTAGGCGCGAGAAAAAGGTTGATTGCGGATGAAATATTCAAATTTGGTGGATCGTATCGCCGGCGACGGAGCCGATGCGTGGCAAATACACTATGAGGCGCGCGCGGCGCAGGATCGCGGCGAGGACGTCATCATATTAAGCGTCGGCGACCCCGATCTCGACACACCGCAGCCCGTGCTCGAGCGCGCGATAGAAGCCTTAAGGGCCGGCGATACGCACTACACGCCGGTACCGGGTCGCGACCCGTTGCGCGAGGCCATCGCTCGCGCGCATCGTGAGCGCACGGGCCAGGCCGTCGAAGCGGCCAACGTGATCTTCCTCGCCGGAGCGCAGAACGCCCTGTTCATCGCATCGCTGTGTTTGGCGGCTCCCGGCGACGAGGTGATCGCGTTCGAGCCCCTGTACCCGACGTATCCGGCCACGCTCGAGGTCTCCGGCGCACGCATGGTGCGTGTGCCCGCGCCGGCGGCCAACGGGTTTCGAGTGGATCTTGCAGCGCTCGAGTCGGCGATTACGCCGCGAACCCGCGCGATTTTCTTCGCCACCCCGAATAATCCGAGCGGCGCCATCATCGGCACCGCCGATCTTGCCGCCATCGGCGAATTGGCGCGCCGCCATGCGTTGTGGGTGGTGGCCGACGAAGTGTATGCGGGGCTCGCTCCCGGGGGCCGGGTTCCGAGCCTGGCGGCGGTCCTGCCCGAGCAGGTGATCACTGTCAGCAGTCTGTCCAAAACGCACGCTATGCCCGGTTGGCGCGCCGGGTGGTTGGTGGGACCCCAACGGCTGGTCGCTCACGCCGAAGCATTGGCACTATGCATGCTGTACGGTCTGCCCGGATTCATTCAAGAGGCGGCCTTGACCGCGTTGGGAGTTGCCGCCGCCGCGGAATCGCGCATGCGCGAGTTCTGCGCCAACCGGCGCGATGTAGTCATGGCGGGACTCGCTGGAATTCGCGGGTTGCGATGCCATGCGCCGGATGCTGGCATGTTCATACTGATCGACGTCAGCGGCACCGGCCTGTCCGGATACGACTTCATGTGCGAATTGTACCGGTCGGAAGGCGTGTCGGTGCTCGATGGTGGCGCCTTCGGCAAGGGGACCGCCGCCTTCGTGCGCCTGTGCTATGCCACCGAGGAGGCGACGCTGCGCGAGGCGTGCGTGCGCATCAGCCGATTTGCAGAGCGCCGTCGATGAGCGGGTGGCGGTGGCCGCAGGCTCATCTGGCTTTCGATGCGGGATGGCCGTCCGCGCCGCCCAACGGCAGTGCCGTCGATTCCTTGATGACGGTAACCGCGACCGATGAATTGACGGACTGCACGCACGGAATACGCGAAAGGTAATCCAAATAGAATGCTTCGTACGCCTTGATGTTCTTGGTGACGATTTTCAACAGAAAATCCCATTCGCCGGTGAGTGTGTAGCACTCGAGCACTTCGGTGCGCTCGCGGATTGCCGCTTCGAATTCGGCGATCGCATCGCGGCCGGTGGTTGCCAGCTTTACGTGCGCAAAGATGGTGACATCGAGGCCGAGCGCGTTGCGGTCGAGGAGCGCAACGCGTCCTTTGATGACGCCGCTTTGCTCGAGTTGTTGAATGCGCCGCCAGCAGGTGGTGCTGGATATGCGGGTTTGCGACGCCACCTCGGCCACTGACAGGGCGCCGTTGCGCTGTAAAATGTCGAGCAGTCGCAAATCCAGCCTATCGATCGTTTGATGGTTATTATTTTCCATTATTTGCGACATTTTGGAATAAACATTCCGCATTATCCGGTCGCCGCTTAATGATTGCAACACGAATGCGCCGCCGGACGTAAGTTAGAACTATGAACAAACGCTCTCGGCTGCATTTGCCTCGCCCCCCGGCCCGACCGGGGGAGAAACCCGATTTCAGCTACGTGCAATTATCGCCTGCGGGCGCCGTGCCGCGACCCGACGTGAATGCGCGCGCGCGCGACATCGGAGCGCTGGCGCTCGAGCTGGTGAGAGTGCTCGATGAGTCCCACGATGCGGTCGGCCCTTGGCACCCGCACCTCGACCCGGCCGAACTCCAGGTCGGACTGCGCCACATGCTGCTGACCCGCATCTACGACGAGCGCATGCAGCGCACGCAGCGCGCCGGCAAGATATCGTTTTACATTCGTTCATTGGGCGAGGAGGCGGTGTCGGTTGCGCAATGCATGGCATTGCGCCCGGGCGACATGCTGTTCCCGTCATACCGCAATCAGGGTCTGCAGATCGTACGCGGTATCGCGCTCGTGGATCTGATGTGCCAGTTGTTGTCCAACACGCGCGATATGTGCAAGGGCCGTCAGCTGCCGGTGATGTATCACTCCAAGGCCGGGAATATTTTCTCGATCTCCGGAAATTTGGCGACGCAATTTCCGCAGGCCGTCGGCTGGGCCATGGGGGCGGCGATCAAGGGCGAGGACCATCTGGCCGCAAGCTGGATCGGCGAAGGCAGCAGCGCGGAGGCGGATTTTCATCATGCATTGCTGTTTGCTTCCGTCTACCAGGCGCCGGTCATTCTCAACGTGGTGAACAACCAGTGGGCGATATCGACTTTCCAAGGCTATGCCGGCGGGGAACAGCGATCCTTTGCCGCGCGCGGCCCCGGCTACGGCATTGCCGGCGTTCGCGTCGATGGCAATGACTTTCTCGCGGTCTATGCCGTGACGCAGTGGGCGGCGTTGCGTGCGCGCACCGGCGCCGGGCCGACCTTGATCGAGCTGGTGACGTATCGGGCCGCCGCCCATTCCACCAGCGACGATCCGGCTCGCTATCGCGCCAAGGATGATCAGGAACACTGGCCGCTGGGTGATCCGATCGAGCGACTCAAGCGGCATTTGATCAAACTGGGCGAATGGTCCGAAGACAGACATCGCGCGCTCACGGCGGAGCTCGAGGCGTTGGTCGGCGCGAGTTGGCAGGAGGCGGTGACCTACGGCACGCTGAACGAGGGGCCGAGGCTCGATGCGGATCTGATGTTCGAAGACGTATTCAAAGAAATGCCGCAGCACTTGCAGCGGCAGCGCGCCTTGATGCGCATGGAACGAGGTTAACCCGTGGCCAGCATGAACATGATTCAAGCGCTGAATTCCGCCATGGACATCATGCTCGGGCGCGATCCCTCGGTGGTGCTGATGGGCGAGGACATCGGATATTTCGGCGGAGTGTTCCGCACGACCGAAGGTCTGCAGCGCAAGTACGGCGAACATCGCGTGCTCGATACGCCGATCGCCGAGGGTGGCATCATCGCCGCCGCCATTGGCATGGGCGTCAACGGGTTGCGACCGGTCGCGGAAATTCAATTCGCCGATTACATTTATCCGGCGTTCGATCAAATCGTGAGCGAATTGGCGCGCCTTCGCTATCGCAGCGCCGGCGAATTCTTCGCCCCGGTGACCATACGCACCCCGTGCGGCGGCGGCATCCGCGGCGGTCAGACGCATTCGCAAAGTCCAGAGGGTATTTTCACGCATGTGAGCGGGCTCAAGGTCGTCATGCCCTCGAATCCTCGCGATGCCAAGGGCTTGCTGATCACCTCGATCGAGGACGACGATCCGGTGGTGTTCTTCGAGCCGAAACGTCTGTACAACGGCCCTTTCGACGGCGACTCGACCAAGCCCGCGGTGCCTTGGAGCGCGCATCCGAACGGGCAGGTTGACGAGGGCTATTACACCGTACCGCTGGGGTCGGCCGATGTGGTACGAAGCGGCTCGCAGTTGACCATCATTACGTATGGCACCATGGTGTTCGTCGCCTTGGCGGCGGCGGCGGCACTCAAGGTAGATGCGGAGATCGTCGATCTGCGCTCGCTCGTACCGCTCGACGTCGATACGATCTGTAGTTCGGTGAGGAAGACCGGCCGATGCGTGGTGGCGCACGAAGCCACGCGCTTTTCGGGATTCGGGGCCGAGATCGTGTCGGTGATACAGGAAGAGTGCTTCTGGGACCTGGAGGCGCCGATCCAGCGCGTGACCGGCTGGGATACGCCCTATCCGCATGCCTTCGAGTGGGAGTATTTTCCGGGTCAGGCGCGAGTCGCATCGGCCGTCAAGGTCGTCATGGAGTCGGCATGAGTCAGTTTGTTTTCAAGATGCCGGATTTGGGCGAGGGCACAGTCGAGGCGGAGATCGTCGCTTGGCACACGCAACCGGGCGCCGTCGTTACCGAGGATCAAGTCATCGTCGAGGTCATGACCGACAAGGCGGCCGTGGAGGTCCCCGCTCCCGTCAGCGGGCGCGTGCTTTCGGTCACCGGAGCGCCCGGCGACAAAGTTGCCGTGGGCTCACCCCTGATCGTGTTCGAGACCGATGCCGCCCAAGAGCCCGACACCGCCCCAGCGCCCGCCACGGCCCAAGCACCCGAAACCGCTCCCGCGTCCGCGACCGCACCAGCCGGAGCATTTGCCGCGAGCGAGGCGCCGGAGCCGGCCGATGCCGAGGTCGCTGAGGCTCCGATCGAAGCGGGGCGCGCGGGTCGGGTCATGACCTCTCCCGCCAATCGGCGCCGGGCTCGCGAAGCCGGGATCGACTTGTCGAGCGTAGCGGGTTCGGGGCCCGGAGGGCGCATCATGCGCAGCGATATCAATACGGCGGGGGTCCAAGCCGCGGCGAGCCAGGCCACGAACCTGCCGCCCGCGGCCGCGCCAACCTCGGAAGTCAAAGTGATCGGCGTACGCCGATTGATTGCCGAACGCATGAGCGCGGCCAAGAGGGAAATTCCGCACTTTACCTATGTGGAAGAGGTGGATGTCACGGAACTCGAGGCGCTACGCGCGCAATTGAATACCAAGCTCGCCAAGGGCGAGCCCGGACTCACGTATTTGCCCCTGGTCATATCGGCTCTGGTGCGGGTTCTTGAATCGTTCCCCCAGTGCAATATGCTCTACGATGCGGCGCGCGGCGTGTTGGTGCGGCATCGCGCCGTGCATGTCGGAATCGCGACTCAAACGCCGGATGGACTCAAAGTCCCGATCATGCGCAATGCCCAGGCTTTGGGTTTATGGGAAATCGCCGCGGAAGTCCGCCGCGTGTCCGAGCGCGCGCGCTCGAACAAGGCGACGCGCGACGAACTGGTCGGATCCACGATAACGATCACGAGTCTGGGCAAGCTCGGCGGAATCGCCTCGACGCCGGTCATCAACGCCCCCGAAGTCGCCATCGTGGGTCTCAACAAGGCGATAGATCGGCCGGTCGTTCACCAGGGCGCGATAGCGGTGCGTCGAATCATGAATTTATCGTCGTCATTCGATCATCGCTTCGTGGACGGCTATGATGCAGCGGCGATGATTCAGGCCTTGAAAGAGCTGCTTGAACATCCGGCGATGATCTTCATACCCAAGGCGAAGGCCCCATGACCGCACCCCCCAAGCGACCGGCGTTCGGCACCCTCTTGACCGCACACATGGCTGTTGCCGCTTACCAGGAAGGTCGCTGGGGAGAGGCCGAGATCAAGCCGGTGGCGCCGCTCGAGCTGTCTCCGGCAGCGCATGTGCTGCACTATGCGAGCACCTGTTTCGAAGGGTTCAAGGCCTTTCGGCATGCAGACGGCTCCATCCACGTCTTTCGCATGGATCGGCACATCCAACGCATGCGTCAGAGCGCCCGGCAGCTGGTGTTGCCAGAGCCGGATGCGCTGCAGCTCGCTCGCATGGTGCGCAGCGTGATCGAGCGCTGCCGCGATGCCGTGCCGGAAGCGCCCGGCGCTCTTTACCTGCGGCCCCTATTGATCGGCACCACGGCGAATATCGGTGCGGCGGCGACGCCGGCCACCGAGGCCTTGCTCATGGTCTTGGCAAGCCCGGTTTGGGATTACTTTGCCGGCGGGATGAAGCCGCTGCGCATCCTGGTGGACGATGAGCACACGCGGTCGGCGGCGCAAATGGGCATGGTGAAGACCGGCGGCAACTACGCCGCGGCGCTCGGCCCGACTTTGAGCGCGAGGGCAAAATTCCAGGTCGATCAGGTGCTGTTTTGCCCGGGCGGGCAGGTGCAGGAGACCGGTGCCGCCAACTTCCTGCTGATCCGCGAGGGCGCACTCTTGACTCGCGGCTTGGACAGCACGTTTCTGCACGGTATTACCCGTGATTCACTATTGACGCTCGCGCGCGATCGGGGCTTTGCGGTGTCGGAGCGGGTGTTCGACGTGGCCGAAATGCTCGAATGGGTGAAATCCGGGGAAGCGGCACTGTCGGGAACGGCGGCGGTACTCGCGGGGGTCGGCACCTTGATCTATCGCGGCGCCGAACACCGGGTCGCGAGCGGCGAGGTGGGTCCGCTCACCCGCAGCCTTCGAAGCGCACTGCTTGCCATTCAACAGGGAGAGGCGCCCGACAGCCACGGCTGGCTAGAGCGGGTGTGAGCCGCCGGCTACTAGTATTCCTCTCGATCCTCGTCGTCGTCTTCGTCCAAATCCTCATCATCCTCGTCGTCTTCGTCGTCCCAGTCCTCCTCCTCTTGTTCCTCCTCCTCGGCATCTCTTTCAGCCTTGGAGCCCGACCAGCCCTCGGGTTCTTCCCCAAGCTCTAGATCGAGCTCCGCCCAGCCGTCGACGTCCAATTCCTCGATATCGCCGTCGAGATGCTGAATCTCGACGATTTCTCGGTCTTCATCCACTCTCAGCACCTGGAAGGTTTCGTCATTTTCCAGGTCCTCGTACCACTGCCCGACGGTCGGTTCGTACTCTCTGCCCACGTGAGCTCGTCCTTTCTTGACTGGTGTACTGCTGTCGAGCCGAATATTAGGGGAGGCCGCTGCGCTAAGTAAATGGCAATATTACGGATACATGGACATTGCTGACCGCAGAGCCCTTGCTCGACGCCTGGCTGACGCCAAACGCGTCGTCGTCAAGGTGGGATCGGCGTTGCTGGTCGACGGCGACAAGGGACGCCTCAATCGCACTTGGTTGGAAAGCTTCGCCGCGGACATGGCCTCCTTACACAGGCGCGGCCAGGAGGTCATCGTGGTGTCCTCGGGCGCGATCGCGCTCGGCCGCCGGCATCTCAAATTGGGCGCCGGTAAGCTAAAGCTCGAGGAAAGTCAGGCGGCCGCGGCGGTCGGTCAAATTCGCCTGGCGCACGCCTACAAGGAGCTGTTGGATGCCCACGAAATCGCCGTGGCGCAAATTCTCCTGACCTTGGGCGATACCGAGCAGCGCCGCCGCTACCTCAATGCGCGCGGTACCCTCAATACGCTTTTGTCCCTGGGGGCGATACCGGTGATCAACGAAAACGACACGGTGGCGACCGCCGAGATTCGTTACGGCGACAATGACCGGCTGGCCGCGCGCGTGGCGCAAATGGCGGGCGCCGATTGCCTGGTGCTGCTGTCGGACGTCGACGGGTTGTACACGGCAAACCCCACTGAGCACCCGGAAGCCGAATTCATTCCGCGCGTACTCAAGATCACTCCCGAAATCGAAGCGATGGCGGGCGGGGTCAGCAGCGACGTGGGTTCCGGCGGTATGCAGACGAAAATTGCCGCCGCCAAAATTGCCGTGGGTGCGGGATGTCACATGTGCATAGCCAAGGGAGCGCTGCAGCATCCGCTGAGACGCATAGAAGAGGGCGCGCGCTGCACGTGGTTCGTGCCGACCTCGACGCCGGTGGCGACCCGAAAACAATGGATAGCCGGGACTTTGAAGCCGGCCGGCGCGATCGCGGTTGATGATGGTGCGGTTCGCGCCCTGCTGCAGGGCAAGAGCTTATTGCCGGCCGGGGTGACGCGCGCAGTGGGACGCTTCGAACGGGGCGATACCGTCAGCATAATCGGACCCGATGGGGTGGAAGTGGCGCGCGGCATTTGCGCCTATTCGGACACCGATGCCGCCCGCATCATTGGACGCCAGTCGGCAGAGATTGAGAAGACTTTGGGGTTTCGGGGCCGCGATGAGATCGTGCACCGCGACGACTTGGTCTTGCTGAGGGATTCGTGATGGTGGCGGAGATCATGCGCACGATCGGCCGCGAGGCACGGGGCGCCGCTTCGCGGCTCGAACTCGCCTCGAGCGATCAAAAGAATCGCGCGCTCAAGGCCGCGGCCGCCGCGCTGCGGGCGAGCAGCCGCAGAATCCTGGCGGCGAACGAGCTCGATATGCGCGACGCGGCCGCACACGGCGCCGCGGGCGCCATGCTCGATCGGCTGCGCCTGGACGAAAAGCGCATCGAGACCATGGCGCGCGGGCTGGAGAGCATCGAGCAGCTGCCCGATCCGATCGGCACCGTGCTCGCGGAATGGGTGCGGCCCAACGGCATGGTCATTCAGAGGCGCCGTGTGCCGCTCGGCGTGATCGGCATCATTTACGAGAGTCGCCCGAACGTGACCGCCGATGCGGGCGCGCTGTGCCTGAAGTCGGGCAACGCGGTGATTCTGCGCGGCGGCTCGGAAAGCATGAAATCCAATGCGGCGATTCACGCGTGTTTGGACGAGGGCTTGCAGATCGCGGGTCTGCCGGGCGCTTGCATACAGTTGGTGCCCACCGCCGACCGGGCGGCCGTCGGCTACATGCTTGCGGAAATGGTCGAGGACATCGATGTCATCGTGCCCCGCGGCGGCAAGAGCCTGATCGCGCGGGTGCGCAAGGAAGCGCGGGTACCGGTGATCGGGCATCTCGAGGGCGTTTGTCATGTGTACGTCGACCGCAGCGCGAATCTCATGATGGCGCAAGCCATCGTGCTGAACGCGAAGATGCGCCGTACCGGCATCTGCGGCGCGGCGGAAACGCTGCTGGTGGACCGCGGCTGCGCGCACACGCACCTCGGTCCTCTGATCGAGATGCTGCTCGAGGCCGGCTGCGAGATCCGCGGCGACGATGCGGCCGCGCGGACCGATGCGCGCGTGAAGCGCGCAACCGAGCAGGACTGGTACACGGAGTATCTGGACGCGATCATCGCGGTGCGCGTGGTCGATGACGTGGACGCGGCGATGGCGCACATTCGAAAGTACGGGTCACAACATACCGATTGTATCGTCGCCGACGATCGCGCCGTCGCGGAGCGATTCTTGACGGAGGTCGACAGCGCGATCGTGCTGCATAACGCGTCGACGCAGTTCGCCGACGGCGGTGAGTTCGGCATGGGCGCCGAGATCGGCATCAGCACCGATAAGTTTCACGCCCGCGGTCCGGTGGGAGCGGAGCAGCTCACCAGCTACAAATATCTGGTGCGCGGCAGCGGGCAGACGCGCGACTAATTCCGCCGAGCGGGCGGCTCGCCGACCGACCGAGGATTACAGCATTTCCTCCCACGAGCGACTCAGGCGCAGCGCGCAAGTGATCACACCGACCATGCTGTAGGTCTGCGGGAAATTACCCCACTGTTCGCCGCTCTCGGGATCGATGTCCTCGGACAACAGCCCCGCACTGTTGCGACGGCGCAGCAGGCTTTCAAACAGCTCGCGCGCCCGATCCACGCGACCGACCGCGGCGAGCGCGTTGACGTACCAAAACGAACACATGGTGAAGGTGTTGGCCGGGACGCCGAAGTCATCCGCATGCGTGTAACGATAGACCAGATCGCCGCGCACGAGATTCCGCTCGATGGCATCGAGTGTGGACATGAAGCGCGTATCGGTCGCTTCGATGAAGCCTAAGTCGGGCAGCAGCAGTGCGGTGGCATCGAGCTCTTCACCGTCGAAGGCGCTGACGAACGTCTGCTTGCTTTGACTCCAGGCACGCGCCAGGATTTGCGCGCGCATGGAGTCGGCGGCGGCCCGCCAAAATGCGGTCCGGTCGTCGATTATCAGCTGCGCGGCGATTCGCGCCAGCCGGTCGCAGGCCGCCCAGCACATCACGGCCGAAAACGTGTGGGCGCGTTCGGTACCGCGAAATTCCCAGGGACCCGCATCGGGCGTAGCGAACATCTTTATTGCGCGTTCGCCCAGCACCTCGGCGCGCGCAAACAACCTGGTACCGCCGGGGTTCGTCAGGCGTTGATCGAAAAACAATTGCCGTGCCGCAAGGACCACCGCACCGTAGACGTCATGCTGGATTTGTCCGAAGGCCAAATTGCCGACGCGCACCGGTCCCATGCCGCGATAACCGTCCAGCGTCTCGATGACGCGCTCTTCGATATGCGCCTCGCCGGTGATGCCGTAAAGCGGCTGCAGATCGCCTCCGGGGTTGCGCGCAACGATGTTGTCGAGATACCGCAAATACCCTTCCATGGTGTTGGTGGTGCCCAAATGATTGAGCGCGAGAACCACGAAAAAGCTGTCGCGCAGCCAGCAGAAGCGATAGTCCCAATTGCGCTCGCTGCCGGCCATTTCCGGAATCGACGTGGTCAAGGCGGCGAGCACCGCGCCGGTGTCTTCGTAGGTGCACAATTTCAAGGTAATCGCGGAGCGGATCACAGCCTCCTGCCAATCGAAGGGCACGGCCAAACCGCGAATCCATTCGTGCCAGTAGGTGCGCGTCTCCTCGAGCCAGGATCTTGCCAGGTTCAGCGGCGTCTCCTCGATGGTTTCGTCCGGTGCGAGGATGAATGCGAGCGGCGTGCCGAGCACGAAGGCGGTCTCATCGAGCAGAGGAGACAGGGAGCTGTTGGTGGTGACGCGGTAGTTGAGCGCCGCCGACAGGAAACGAATGTGATGGCTGCCCGCGACGCGTTGCGGATCATCGGCCCCGTGGTCGCACCGCGGGCGCAGCCGCACATTGACGATCGGCCGACCCTTGATTGGCTCGATCAGCCGCACCACGGCCATGGGTCTGAAATTGCGGCCGCGCGAACGAAAGCGCGGACAAAAATCCGTGATCTTCAGCGAGTTGCCGTGCGCGTCGGTGAGGGTGGTCTCCACGATGGCGGTGTTGCGCACATATTGGCGCTTTGCCTCGGCCATATCGCGCAAATCGACCGCGAACACGCCGCTGACCGAGTCGCCGCCCTCGCGCCGAAGCAACGCGCAAAACACCGGATCCGCATCCGGCTTCGGCAGACACATCCACACGATTCGGCCGCGCCGGTCGATCAATGCGGCAACTTGGCAATTGCCGATGACCGCGAGATCCAAGTCGGAGGCGGCGCTCATTCGCGGTGTGATTCATGCAAGGCGGCGATGCCCCGCAGCCAACGCCGCACGGCATGGGAGTCGTCGACCCGATATTGTCCGCGCACGCGATCGCCGACGGCGATGGAGTGGCCGCCCTGATCTTCGGCCGCGCGAAAGCCACCCTGATCGGTGAGGTCGTCGCCGACGAATACCGGCTGCCGGCCCGAGAACGGCGGCTCCTTCATAAATGCCTTGACGGCGGCTCCCTTGTTGAAGGCGCGCGGTTTTATCTCCAAGACCATGTTGCCCTCTTGCACGTGATAGTAGGTTCCGAGCGGTGCGGCGATGGCCTTAAGTGATTTACGAATGCTCGCTTCGTGGCTGCCGCGCCATGCGAAAGTGCACGGCGATGGTGCGGCCTTTGTCCTCGACGCTGGCGCCCTGATGAGCCGAGACGAGCGCTTGCACCTCAGCACGTACGCGGTCGAGCCGGGTGTCGACGAAACTCGCGCCCTGCATCCCGCCCGACGCCGTGCGCCGCTCGACGCCGTGCAGTCCCGCCGCCGGCAGTCGCAGCGGATCGAACAGCGCATCGAGGTATTCGATGCTGCGACCGCTCACCAATGCGACAGCGCCGCCCAGTCTCTCCACCACGCTGCTCAGCAATGTCTTGAGTTCCTGATCCGCAAAGGTCTCCAGAGGCGAGTCGGTCAGCTCGATCAAAGTTCCGTCGACATCCAAAAACAGGCACCATTCGAGCGACGGCGAGGGCGGCGGTGTTTGCATCATATGAAAGCATAACCTACAAGGTCACATAGCTTATAGTGTCGCTACCGCCAATGCCGCGCAAGCGCCGGTTCGCATGTAATGCTTACCGGAGGTCGCGGCGGACGAAAGCCGGGACTGGTGGGCGGAATTTATGTATTTTGTCCGCGCCACCGGGCACAAGCACTTCCCACGGAGGCGCGATGTTTCGCTCGATCATGCTGCGTCTCGTGCTGCCGATCGCGATCGCCTCGTGCGTGGTCGCGTATGTCGGCTTGCCCTACATCGAACGGCTGTTGGCGGAGTGGTTTCGATCGGACGTCGAATTGCGCGCGCAGTTGGTGATGCATTCGATGGAGGAGCCGATCACGGATCTGGTCGAAAACGGCAACGCGGCGCGGCTGCGAGCTACCTCGCAAAGATAACCGCCGACGAGCGCCTGCTCGCCATCCTGGTGTGCCGTCCCGACGGTTCGACGATCTACAAGACCGAGCACACGCCGGCGACGATTTCTTGCGTCTCCGAGGGCGATGCGAAACCCGCCGCGGCGCGGATCGTGCAATTGCCGTCCGGCTCGGTGCAGGTGTCGCGCTTCGATTTCGACGCCGCCCAACCGAAGCCGTTTCGCGTGCTGATGCTGCACGATTTGAGTTTCGTCGATCGCCGGCAACGGACCGCCCGGGATTTCGTGCTCGTGTTCGTCGGGATTTCGGTGCTGCTGCTGGCACTGCTGATCGTGCTGGTGGCCTGGCTGCAGTTGCGCCGCTGGGTCAAGGTCTTGATCGGCGACATTCGCGGCAAGCGATTTCTCGACGACGCCGAATCGCCGCGCTCCTCGCTGCCGATACTGTCGCAAGTGCGTCAGGTGCTGGCCGAGGTCGAGGAGAAGCAGCGATTGGAGATCGACTTTCACGAGAACTGGACGCCGCAGGCGCTGCGGCAGGTGGTGCGCGATTATCTGCATTCTTCGCAGGTCATCATCGTGTCGAATCGCGAACCCTATATCCACAATTTCGACCAGCAGACAGCATCCCGTCGTGCAGGTTCCGGCGAGCGGCATGGTGACGGCGCTCGAGCCGATCATGCGTGCATGCTCGGGGGTCTGGGTGGCGCACGGCGCCGGCACGGCGGATCGCGAGACCGTGGACCGCTACGATCAGATCCGTGTGCCGCCCGACGATCCGTCCTATACATTGCGCCGCGTGTGGCTGACGAACGAGCAGGAGCAGGGGTACTACTACGGCTTTTCGAACGAGGGCCTGTGGCCGTTATGCCATTTGGCCTATGTTCGGCCGGCATTTCGCGCCAGCGACTGGCGTGCCTACGAAGAGGTGAATGAAAGTTCGCCGACGTGGTGGCGGCGGAATCCACCACCGATAGTCCGGTGGTGCTGATCCAGGACTTTCACTTCGCGCTATTGCCGCAGCTCATCCGCGCGAAGATTCCCAAGGCCACAATCGCGTTGTTTTGGCACATTCCGTGGCCGAATGCCGAGACATTCGGCGTGTGTCCGTGGAAGCGCGAGATGTTGCTGCATATGCTGTCGGCCGACATCCTCGGCTTTCACACCCGCTATCATTGCCAGAATTTCCTGGACTCCGTGGATCGTTTCGTGGAGTGCCAGATCGATCATGAGCACATGACCGTCACTCTACAGGGCCACGTGTGCCGCGTAGCTCCATACCCGATATCGATCGAGTGGCCGCCGCGCTGGCTGCAGGATATTCCGGATATCGCGACCTGCCGCGCGTTGGTGCGCAAGCAGTATCGGCATCGGCGCCGGGGTCACCGTCGGCCTCGGCGTCGAGCGCTGGGACTTCACCAAGGGCATCCTCGAGCGATTCCAGGCCATGGAGGCGTTGCTGGACAAGAACCCCCGGCACCGCGGACGGATCAGCTTGCTGCAGATCGCGGCGCCGTCGCGCAGTCAGTTGCCGGCATACCAGGCTCTGCAGAAGCAATACGTACAGCGAAGTGGAGCGCATCAATGCGAAATTCGCGGAGGGCGATTGGCGTCCGATCATTCTCGTCGACGAGCATCAGGAGCCGCACCGCGTTTTCGAGCTGTACCGCGCAGCGGACTTCTGCCTGGTGAACAGTTTGCACGACGGCATGAATCTGGTGGCCAAGGAGTTCGTGGCCGCGCGCGACGACGACGACGGCGTGCTGATACTCAGTACCTTCGCGGGCGCGTCGCGGGAATTGACCGAGGCGGTGCTGATCAATCCGTTCGACGTGAACGAAACCGCCGAAGCCATGGTGATCGCGATGCGCATGGGCCGGGAAGAGCGGCGCAATCGGATGAGCCTGATGCGCCAGACGGTCAAGGAGAGAAACGTATACCGGTGGGCGGGACGCATGTTGATGGACGCCGCGCATATTCGCCAACGGCAGAATCTGCCGCGGATGACGCGCCGCCACGGTACATCGGCGAGCTAAGTCGATCCGCTCAACGGTGCGGTTGCTCGGCCGCGAACATGAGCAGACGCTCGGCGGCGGCTCGCAGCGTCTCATCGCGTTTCGCGATGCACAGGCGCAGCAGCGTCATGGTCGGAGCCGCGGCGTAGAACGGCGAGAGCGGAATGGTCGCGATCTTCGCTTCGCGCATCAGCCGGTCCGCGAAGTCGAGATCGTTGGAGCGGCTCAGCGCGCCGTAATCGACCAGCAGGAAATAGGTTCCCGCCGCGGGCAGCGGCTCGAATCCCGAACCGCGCAGCTGCCCCGCGAGCAGATCGCGTTTGGCCTCAAAAAACGCCGACAGGCCGGTCCAGGCGTCGGGAAACTGCGCCAAGTAACGGGCAATCGCATATTGCAGCGGTGCGGCGATGCTGAACGTGTTGAACTGATGGATCTTGCGCAGTTCCGCCGTAAGTTCTGGGGGCGCGATGCAGTAGCCCACGCGCCAACCGGTTGCATGCAGCGTCTTGCCGAATGAAAACACCGCGAAGCTGCGTTCGCGCAATTCCGCGTGCGATAGGACCGACGCGTGAACTCTGCCGTCAAACAGCACGTTCTCGTACACTTCGTCGGCCAGGATGCTGATTGGCCGGTCGCGAACGAGCGCTGCGAGCGAATCGAGATCGGCGCGCTCGGCGACCGTGCAGCACGGATTCTGCGGGCTGTTGACGATGATCAGGCGCGTGCGCTCGGTGAGATTTTTCCGCACGCGCTCCCAGTCGAAGCGAAACTCGGGCGGGGCCATCGGGATTCGTATGCAGCGGCCGCCCGCCAAGCGCACCGCGGGTTCGTAGGCATCGTACGCCGGATCGAAAATGATGGCCTCATCGCCGCGGGCAATCACCGCTTGAATCGAATCGTATAAGGCCTCCGTGCCGCCGCAGGTGACGGTGATCTCCTGCCGCGGGTCGACCTCAACGGCATAGCTTACGTTGATTTTTCGCGCAATCTGCTCGCGCAGCTCGATCACTCCCTCCATCGGAGCATATTGATTTCGCCCCTCCGCGATGGTCTCGATGAGCGACTGAGCGAGGCGCGGATCGATGGGATAATCGGGAAATCCTTGTCCGATGTTGAGTGCGCCTTCCTCCAGGGCACGGCGCGACATCACCGTGAATATGGTGGTGCCGACGTCCGGTAATTTACTTTCGAATCGCACGCTACCGCTCGCCGGTCGGCGCGGACGGCGCGCCCGCGCCGGGCTCGACCCCCTGCAATCCGCCGGCCAGCGAATGCACGCTGAGTCCGGAACGGCGCAGCGCGCTGGCGGCGGCGAGGCTGCGCTTGCCCGACGCGCAAATAAAGAGGTACTCGACGCCGGGGGTCAACAAGGTGGGGTTGGCGAGCAGCGTGGGCATGGGGATGTGCCGGGCCGGGGTGGGTGCCGCCGCGAATTCCTCGGCAGAGCGGATATCGATCAACTCGAGCCGGTGTTCCGCGGCCGCATCGAGCGAGGCGAAGCGCATCTCGATCGCGGTATCCTCCGGCGGCAGCTCATGAATGAGCGCGCAGCGCGGAGCGATGCACTCGGCGCGGCGCGGCGCCTGGATTTTGACGCTGGATAAATTCATGAAATCCACCAACAAGAGCTCACCATCAAGCTGACCCGGCATATCCAATAGGATTTTGAGCGTCATCAAAGCCTGCAACGCGCCGAAGGCGCCCGGCACCGGCCCGAGCACGCCCGCTTCCGCGCAGTTGCCGACCACGCCATCCGCGGTGGCATCCGGCCACAAACAGCGTAGGCAGGCATGCCTCTGCTGCGGTTTGTACACCTGCAGTTGGCCCTCGTATTGGTAGACGCTTGCGAACACGGCCGGCCGCTGCGCCAGCACCGCCGCATCGTTGATCAGGAATTTGGTCCGGAAATTGTCGCTGCAGTCGACGACGATGTCGTGGGCGCGAATCAGATCGAGTGCGTTGTCGGCCGTGAGGCGTGCGGCATGGGTTTCAACCCGCACGCTTGGATTTAGCTGCGCGACCGCACTTTCGGCCAAATGGACCTTCATTTCGCCGACTCGATCCCGCGCGTAGATCGGCTGTCGATGCAGATTGCTGGCGTGCAGCGTATCGGCGTCGACCAATCCCAGAAATCCGACGCCGGCCCCCGCCAGGTACTGCAACACGGGGCTGCCCAGGCCGCCGACTCCCACGATCAGCACGCGGCTGCGCGCCAATTTGGCCTGGCCGGCCGCGCCCACTTCCCTGAGAAGTATCTGCCGTGAATAGTCGGGCTGCATCGGCGGCCCTACGGTCCGGGGACACGCAGCCTCGTGTCCGTGGGAATGGTGCGGCGAGGCCGAACAGCGCTCGCAATTCACCCAGCCCGAATCGCCGCTCCGATAGTATTCCTTCTTCCAAATGGGGACCCGGTGTTTGACCTCATCGATGATGTACCGACAGGCATCGAAGGCTTCGCCGCGATGCACCGAACTCACGCCAACCCACACCGCCATGTCGGCCAATCCCAACACGCCCACGCGATGGATGCACAAGGCGCGTTTGATCGGAAAGCGATGCTGCGCCTCCGCGAGAATGCGTTCGCCTTCCTTCACCGCCAATTCCTCAAAAGCCTCGTATTCCAACCGAGTGACTTCTTGTCCCTCGTTATGATCGCGAACCCAGCCCTCGAAACTCACGTAGCCGCCGGCGCCGGGATCGAGCAGTTCGAGCCGCGCCGAGGCGGTGTCGATGGCCGAGTGCGCGAAACGGAAGCGCATCAGCCGCCCGCCACCGGCGGTATGAATACCACGGCATCGCCGGATACGAGTTTGCGCGACCATGTGGAGAATTCGCTGTTGACGGCCACTTTCAACTGTTCGCGGGACAATGTGAAGCCATAGCGCGCCTGCAATTCCGAGTACAGATCGGCCGCGGTGGCCGCCTTGGTTTCCACGGTTTCCTCGGAACGGCCGGCTTGCTCGCGCATCAGGGCGTAGTACTGAATTTTGAGGTGCATGGGATTAGCCTCGGACCCGGATTCGAGCAACCGCAGGGCATGCGCGTATTCCTCGGGCGTGTTGACGTTATCGAGTGCCTGCCGGTCCAAGGGTTCAAGAATTTTCACGGCGCGATGCATCAAGAACTTGCGTGGACAGCTTCCGCCTCCTGCGTGGTATGCGGCAAGTTCGTCCGCGGCCCGCGGCTCCCACACGGCGCACAAAGGCTCCGGTAACCCGTCGTATGCGCTGCGGTACGCGGTGACCATGAGGCTCGGGTCGCGTTCGGCCAACAGATGCGCGAGCGCTTCGTCGCTCAAAAACGGCAAATCGCATGCCAACACCAGCCACGCGGCGTGCGGATGTGCCGCGAGTGCCGAACGAATGCCGACGATCGGACCCCCACCCGCGACCGAATCGGTGATCAGCGGCCATCGCGCGCGCACCGGGTCGGCATCCTGGCCGGTGCGTATCGAGACGAACACCTGGGTCACGTGCCGGCCCGCGAGCGCGCAGGCGCGATCGAGTTGGTTCTCGCCTCGATACAGGAGTGTCGCCTTATCACGCTTCATGCGTGAGCTCGCACCGCCGGCGAGAATCAGGCCGTGCACGGGTCGCGGGGATCGCGGTGGGCCCGGTCACCGCGAGGCCTCGCGGACGTAATCACTCTTGCCGCCGGCCTTGGCGAGCAAACGAACCTCGCTGATCACGATGTCGTGCGATAAGGCCTTGCACATATCGTATACGGTGAGCGCGGCCACGCTGGCTCCGGTGAGCGCTTCCATTTCGACGCCGGTTTTGTGATGCACGCTCACCGTGCAGCGAATCACGGCGGCATCGCCTTCCAACTCGATGGCAATGCGGCAATTCTCCAGTCCGAGCGGGTGGCAAAACGGAATCAACTCGTGGGTGCGCTTGGCGCCCATGACTCCCGCGACGATGGCGGTATCGAATATCGGTCCCTTGCTCGAGCGCAAACCGCTCTCGCGCAGCGCCGCGGCGACCGCTGAGGGGAATAGCACGCGCGCTTCGGCGACGGCGGTTCGCTTGCTGGCGGCCTTGTCGCCGACGTCGACCATGGTGGGGCGCCGATCGGCATCCAAATGTGAAAAGGTCATGATGTTCAGCCGCCGATGTAGTACATCTCGATCTTGTGTTCCGCGGGACCGCGAGCTTGACGCAACTCATCGCGTTGCTCGCTGTAGCGGTCGGTGCGTTGGAGCCATGTGCCGCGGATCATTTGCAGCAAATCGGCGTCGGTCGCGCCGCTGCGAACCGCATCGCGCAGGTTGATTCCGTGAGTCGCGAACAGGCAGGTATAGAATTTACCCTCGGAGGACAAACGCGCCCGGCTGCAGGTCCCGCAGAAGGGTTGCGATACCGAGGAAATGAATCCCACTTCGCCCATGCCATCGTCGAAGCGCCAGCGCTGCGCGACTTCGCCGCGGTAGTTCTCGGCTATCGGGTGCATCGGCCAACGCGCTTTGATGCGCGCGACCAACTCGCGCGACGGGACCACGGTCTCGGGGCGCCACTCGTTGCGATTGCCCACGTCCATGAACTCGATGAACCGCACGATCACGGGCATCCCGCGAAACCGTTCGAGGAGCTCGAGCGCTCCATGGTCGTTGATGCCGCGCTCGATCACCGCGTTGATCTTCACCGGCGAAAGTCCGACGGCGATCGCCGCATCGATGCCGTGCAAAACCTGTTCGAGCGCACCGAATCCGCCGCTCATACGCGCGAAGATGTCCTTATCGAGCGTGTCCAAGCTCACCGTGACTCGCCTCAGGCCATTGGCGTGCAGGTCGACCGCGTGCTGCGCGAGCAGTACGCCGTTGGTGGTGAGCGCGATGTCCTCGATTTCCGGTATGCCGGTCAGGTCGCCGATCAGATCGGCCAAATTCGCGCGCAACAGCGGCTCGCCGCCGGTGAGACGGAGCTTACGCACCCCGAGGCTGCCGAACAGGCGTGCGAGTCGCACGATCTCATCGAACGACAGGCGCTCCTGCGACTTCAAGAACCGGTAGTGCTCGTGGAATTGCTCCTTCGGCATGCAGTAGGGGCAACGGAAGTTGCAGCGATCCATCACGGATATGCGCAAATCATGGAGCGGCCGACCGAGGCGATCGACGGGATTACCGGCGCCCAAAATGTCGCGTACGTTGGATGTTTGTTTCATTTTGCTCAGCTCACCAGCGATACATGCTGGTGACGAAGCCCTTCGGGTAGGTATTCGGGCCGGGCGGAAGCTCGACGAAGCCATCGGTGCCGGCCAGGCTCAAAAAATCTCCCGAGCCGTTCGGCGGTCTCGGGGTGGCCCAGGGGCGGCCCCAGTCGTCGTGTTCGACTTCGACCGGGAGGAAAAAAGTGAGCGGCGGCTGGAACGTGACCGGTGCCGCCAAGGCCAGGCGTTCGGGCGCCGTGCGGCGCGTGCCCATGGCTTCGGCGATGGCGGGAATCACGTACCGGATGAGGCATACCAGTGTTGAAACAGGGTTGCCCGGCAATCCGAACACCGCTTGCCCGCGCGGGCCGATGCCAAACCACATGGGCTTGCCCGGCCGCTGCGCGATGTTGTGAAATACTTGCTCAACGCCCAACTGCGCCAGCACCTTGGGCACGAGATCGAATCTGCCCATCGATACGCCGCCGCTCAGGATCACGACTTCATGGGTGGTCAGATGCAGCGCCAACCGGTCGTGCAGCCGCCCCTCGTCATCCGGTACATGATCGTCGCCCACGCGGCCGAAGCCGCGCCTGCGCAATGCCGCCAAGACCGCATAAGCATTGGAGCGGCGCACCTGATATTCGGCGATCGGATCGCCGGGCTCGACCAATTCATCGCCCGTGGAGACGATCATGATCGCTGGCTGGCTGCTCACTCTGATCCGCGCCATTCCGGCCGACGCGGCAACCGCGATTTCCGGGGCGCGCAATAAGGTGCCCGTCTTAAGGAGCAGCGTTCCCTGGCGGCTATCGCTGCCGCGGCGGTGCACATTGTGATAGGGCGTCGAAACGATCGCCGATTTCAGCGACGCGACGCCATCCTCGATCAGATACTGCTCGATCGGCACCACGCAGTCGCTGGCGAGCGGCAGGATGGCGCCGGTCATTACTTCGATGGCGTCCTCGTCTCCGGGAAGCCTGATCGCCGGCGAACCGGCCGGTTGAGTCCCTTGGATGCGAAAGCGGCGCACGCCGCGGCGCAGCGACTCGCTATCGACCGCGATGCCATCCATCGTGACGCGATCGAAGGGCGGCTGATCGCGTTCCGCATATATGTTTTCCCGCAGTGTCCCCCCGATACACTGCGTCAGCGGCAGTGATTCGATGGGTAGACATGTCAGCCGAGAGTTGATTGCCTCTTCGGCCAGACGCGGTGTGATGAGCGTGCCAGCCAACATAGTCTCAAAATAATCGCGGCGGTCTTGATCCGCCGCGACCCGCTTCAAGGTGTGTGCGCGGCCTTGTAAGCCTTCAACTGCTCATTGAAACGCCCAACCACCGCCTGGAGTTCGTCGACCGCGGCATTGTTCTTCTCGGTCAGCATCTTCTCCTGCTCAATAGCCTTCTTCTTTTCGTCGGACGAGAGCTTGCTCGGATCCTTCGGCGTGGCGGCATCGAGCGCCTGCTTGATGCAGTCCAAGTAGGCATTCATGTCGGTGTTGTATCGATTGACGTCATTTTTGGCGGCGATCATTTGCTCCTTCGTCGCCGTGGCGCCGTCAGGGATCGCGTCGGGCGCCCGCGGATAGGTGCAAGTCGACTGCGCATGAGCGGCGGAGCCAAGTACAAAAGCCAGCAGCGTAAGCGGTATCCAAGGCTTCATCGGGAGTCCTCTAGTTATCGGTGCGGATGTTTATCAGTTCCAATGCGATCTTACGGCCAAGGGCGTAAGGCCGCCAGCGTTCCCCCGATAGCGGCGTAAGCTACTGATTATTTTGCTTATTATGCCCTAAGGCGGCCATACTGCGAGCCGGGTTCGCAATACGGTGGGGTTTTCAATGCGCCAAGCCGGATTGAGCAGCGCCACATTTCTGTTGCTGACGCTTACGAGCCTCACCCTCCGGGCAGCCGCGGCCGACGAGAAGGGGCCTCAGGCCTGCGCGGCCATGGCCGGGGCGTGGAACGCGATGCTCGAGACCGAATATGCTTTCAGCCAAAAGGCGCAAACCTCGGTGGCCGGTGCCTTTTTGGAATACTTGGCCGAGGATTCCTGGGTGCTGAATCCGGGGCCTGTCCCCGGCCGCCCAATTTACCAAGCCGCCATGGAAAGCAAGAACACGCTGCAGTGGTATCCCGCTATCGGCGGCGTCGCAACGAGCGGGGATCTCGGCTTCACCGCCGGACCCTGGGTTTACACGCTTACCGACAGCGGCAAGCAGCTTCATGGGCATTTTCTGACTATTTGGAAGCGCGACGCAACGTGCCGGTGGCGCGTGGAGTTCGATGGCGGAATTTCGCACGCGATGCCCAAAATCGCCCAGCCCAAACTGCTGCCGGGCCAGTCGCCGATGAGCGCAGCCGAACGTCCGCCGGCAAATCTCGTTGCGCAAGATGCCGTGGGTCATGCGGCGAGCGATTTCCAAGACACAGCGCGAAGAGACGGCATTGCCGCGGCGCTGCGAACCTACGGCCGCGATTTCGATTTTGTATTTTTCACCGATGATCAATCGCCGATCGGCGGAATCGGGGCGGCCAGCGAATATCTCAGCGATCACCCCATCGCGGGAGCTTGGAAAGAAATGGTACGCGGTCGATCGGCCGATGCCGCCTTGATGTATTCCGTGGGCGAGCTCACCGACAATAGCAAGCGCAGCACCCACGCCTATGTGCAAATCTGGCAATACGATCCGAAGGTGGCGAACTGGGGCCTACGGGTACTGCTCGTCAATCCGTTGCCGCCGCCAAAGGCCAAGCACTAAGCGCTGGTCGATTTAGCGCCGCAGCGCTCGCCATCCAATACAAAGATGTCGCGGACTTTCGGCTAAACTTGTCGCAACGCGCCCGTAGCTCAGCTGGATAGAGCACCTGGCTTCGAAATAGATTACCTCAAAAACCATACTCACCAAGTGCTATAATAATAGGCAGTCACGCCACTCCAAATGACTAAAAGTATGAAATAATTCACTTTCATACTTTCGAGATTGCAATGTGCTAGACCCAAAACGTTGTATTCCCATTCCTGGAACGCTGCAAACCGTTCCTACGCTACCTACTACGGTCAAGCTATACACAATTCCTGCGAGCGAAGTATTGGCAGGTAGGAGTGTTCAAAGAGTAAACGGTTACTGCGCAAATCAACCAAGGCAGAATCATTGGCAGATGCCATCAGGTTCGCCAAGAAATACTACGATGAAATTCTTTTTAAAGAGCATCACAACCTTCCACTGGTTGAGTCACCATCATTTGAAAAAGTGGTGATTGATTTACTGAAGGAAGATCAAGGCAAGGTGGATCGAGGGAACGCGCACAAAGTCTGGCACCGATCAAAAACTAGCCTTCAATAAAGATATTCTGCCGTTCTTCAGAAAGATGCCATTGAAGGATATCAACTACCAACACATTCAATCGTTCATCGAACATCTACGGACAATTGGTGAACATAGAAAGAAACCATTGGGCAGTAAATCAATTGTGATTTACCTGGGATATCTTAAAAAAGCACTCAAACATGCTGCAAAGCTGAATCTGTTAGACAAACAGCCAATATTTCCACAAATAAAGAGGGTTGATACCCCACGGCAATGGTTCTCAGGTGATGACTACGAATTACTAAAAGCCACTATGCGCGAGGCTATAAAGAAAAGTGGTTATCAGGGGAAATGTTATTACTGATGAATTGCGACTGTTGTGTAGCTTGATGATTCGACATTTCACTTGGGCGTTCTGACATTAAAATACTCAAGAATCGTGATATTAAAATCAAGAAAAAAGGTGAGAATGATTACTTGCTTATTTTGCTTCATCAAAGGTCAATGAACGACGAAATTGTAAGTCTTGCCCCGCAGCTAAGTGTTCAAAGCCATTCGAAGTTTGAACAGGAAACTTGGCTTTGGAAAGCCAGACGATTACACATTTTTTCCGGCATTGAAAAACCGTCGATATGCTTGGCACACAATGAACCGACAGTTTAATTATATTCTTGAACAAGCAAATCTTGAAGAGATCGAATCAAGGCAGAGTTCGTAGTCTGGTTCACTACGTCACACGTCAATAATGTTCGCTGCTGATACGTCAGAAATGGATCACTTGACTCTTGCCAGTAACGCTAGAACATCGGTTGATATGTTGGAACGGCACTACCTAAGTCATAGAACGCCAGAAATGAATGTGGCTAGGATTCAGAGCAAAAGGAAGATATGAACGAACCTTCCACAGTTGCATTCGGCATGCGGTTGCTCGGCATGTTGAAGCATATTCCGTGGCAGATATGTCCCTAACGATCTTTTATTGTTGGTTGTCTTTTCGCTTTCGTTTCTACACCCACTCACGGCTGCTGTTGGTGCAGTGGTACGTCGATAGCCTTAGTTGCCGCAGTATTCTTTGGTGTGTTCTTTTCTGGTTCAAATGCTTGCATTGGTGATTGCATCCATTTACAAGCCACGAAGGGTTAAGCCTATTCATATCACCAGAAGATGGTGTAACAAAGTGCTATTGGAATTGTACGCAACAGCAGATAAATCGTGGGTAATGCAATTGGTCGCAAGGTGCGTTGTAAAAAACCGGATGGATGAACGCCTGATCCTGTTGAAAGCTAAGTGTGTTAAACCAAAGATAAGGTGAGGTATTTCAGACGATCCTGGATCAGCACCCAATTGAACCACATACAGACCGTGGAGTTCTTTTTTGTAATTTCGATAAGGATGAATAGCAATTACCGAAGAGGGCACATAAACGCATTGATTTGTTTTGTGGATGATGGCGGTCATGAAGAAAGGATAAGAATTTTATATAGAGATGCTCACCATGATGTGCGACCAGTAGCAGTTACGTAAATCTTCTATGGCTTGGTGGAGATTCGGAAAGCGAATAATAGAAACTGCCAAAGCAAATTGGGTTGGCGAAGAGTTGGCTGGATCGTTGATTCAGAGCAATTCCTACAGGAAGTGAGGGAACGGCATAATTTGGAACCAGACGCTCTAAAGCCATTTGTGGCGCTTGCCGCATCGTTGTTTAACGGGAGTAAGAATCGCTCTAAATCAGAAATCAATTGTTACTCGCGTTGAGACGGCAATTATTGCTACCGTTCACCAAAGTTTTTGTTCTGCGCTGGTGTGGAACTACAGAAATGCCCACCACCTACAATTTAGTCCAAGCGAGTTGGTTCTCGAAGTTGTGGAACTCGCTAACAAAATCACCGAGGCATTCTACGCAAACGCTCAATCGAAGCCACCAAAGGTGTTACCGCATCGGTTTGCATGTAAAGAAATGATCGCTTACTTACAGGATGGCAAACCAGCGAGTAATCCCGATGACATGATGAGCTATTCGCATATTCTATCCATTTACATGAGAACGACTAGGATATTCGTAGATGAGTTGTTGGCGAGAAGTGCGCAAATGTTGAGTAGGGGGTAGTCGGACCGCGATTATCTAAGTCCACGACCCACAAGATTCGCCAGTAACAGGGATTGTCGCTATGTCGCTAATTGAACTGGCAGCAAAAGCACCCGAGAAGCATCATGAGCGGCGATGATCAAAAGCAACTGTTTATTGCCAGTTTCCGTATTGCAGATGAACGGTAGACCTGTAGGAAGGCGATTAGAAACGGTGGGATTGACCTATGCGCGTAAGAACTGATTCTTGGATTGCATTGCCTTCGTTATTCATGACTGTATTTACAGCAATGGCAGCACACGCCACAACGCAGGAAAACTTGAGCGTGCTATTAAATGATGCGCTCTATTCACTGAACCGATATGAAGAACTGGTTAGCGGAGTCAATTGTAGAAGTTGGAAAGCATCGGAAGATATACGGCGTGGCTGCGCCAGGAAATTCGTGAGCTAGGCGAGGGGGTGGAGAAAACTAAAGTAGCACTTACCCGAGCGATGAAGGCTCGTTCGCCGTCGCTTGTGGATTTGTTGGACATTTATGGCGAACTGGAGGACACCGCTGGACACCTTGGCGAACTCGGAAATAATATGAGCAATTTCCGGGGTGGAGATGGGATTGCATTTGCGGAGGCAGGCGGTAAAACGCTGGTACTCGGGGCAGAGCTTATGTGCAGCTTAGAGAAAGACTATTGCTTGAGGAGGAGCGTTGCCAAGGGAAATAGCGGAGATGCGCCATAGGTGATTGGTTCCTCTGCCTACGATCACCTAAGTCCTCTTGACACAAGATTCACAAGTTCCACTTGCGCTCTGGTGTTCGGACAAATATATCTCTGAGTGGTTCTGCAACGACGAATGGCGCATTAACATTTGCACATCACGCAAACTGCCGCCCACCTGTAGAGACTTGTCGGGCGGCAGTGGTTGCGAAGTAGCGCTGCTTACCACTATGTGAGGAGGCATCTATGCCAGCCTTCTTCCAAATTCTACGAAAAGATCAATAACCGCCCTGGTTGGATATCCCCTTGCGTGTCTTTTTGGCTAATGAATACGGAATCGGTTGGCAACACGGTCTCTTTCGATATTTGAGTGAATCCTTAATTCTTCCAGGGCATTCCTAACATTCTTGGCAAGTGGTATTGACCCACCTGAACCACCCTTGGCGGCATGTTTAGGAAGTTTAAGAACATCACCCACATTGCCCGTTTCATTAATAACCATGCTCCAGGTCAAAGACGCAATTTCCTTTGCTCTAAGACCGGCACCACATCGAGACCAGAATCATCGCTGTGTTGCGCTGAGAAGCCTTGTGTTGGGCTAATGCCAGGGCAAGTGCCTTCTGCGTCAGATCGGTTGCGTGTCCTTTAGAGGGCTTTACCGTAGCCATATGATCGTTCCTTAAAAATATAGGAAATTGTCCTATTACAAGATAATCTAGTATAATGTATTGGTGATTGAATTACTAGGCAAAAAAACCCTAATAGAATTAAGCAATTAGGTCATAACACTAGGATTGATAACAAACCTAGCATTCCGGTTCTCCGCTGAGAAACTGGAAGGCATAAATACCCTTTGTAGTTCATCTGTGTATGGCAAAACCATTGCAAACACAGGGAATCACCTATCGCAGATCACTTCCAATTGCCATGCGCAAAAGGGCAATCCCGCGATAGTAAGCAGGAATTGGCGGGTAGCTATGGGTCGGGTCGCTGCAATCTTTGTTTGCTTACAGGAAATGCAATAAAGGAAAAGCTAGATGGGACAGATGGGAGATTGGAGATATGAGATCAACAAATATTGCCAGAAAACTAGGCTAGATATTATCGGCAAAAACAATAGAGAGAGATTTCTATCTGCTTGTGCAAAGGAACTCAAACAAGCTCCTTCTGCTGTATCTGTCAAAAAATCCTGTTCTTCACTGTTTAATGGCGTTCTCGGTTCCTCGCCATATATTTTTGTATCCGTAAATCTTCCACGGTCAAATATCAGAAAAGCACTCAAGCGAGTCCAGAACAAGAACGGTGGAGTCCTGCCAGATAACTTCATTCGATATGGACAGGAATTCTATCAATCCATCCGATCAGGCAGGCGATCACAAGAAGCCGCAGAAAAGCTATGGAGCAAATTTCTAATACGCTTGAACCAGAAGGTTCTTCGCAGTGAATTCAAGCGACATGGACACAGCCTTAAATGGGTGCTGGTTCATGAAAATGATACCAAGCTGTATTCAAACAAAGCGACAAATCATTTGCACATGCTGATTGAGCTTCCCGCACCAATCTCTCAGTTCGCTATAGCGAGTGGAAATTTAAAAGAACATTCAGAGAATTGTTCTCACACCTAGTATGTCCGATTCGATACACATCTAAGAATTGCGCTGTGCTTGAAATATCATACGAGGGCGACTGACAGGAACGAATCCTCACCCTGAATACATTTTGAAACAAGTATTGAATTGGGATGTTGCATGTAACCGGGTATTTACATCAGGAACCGGCAATCCAACTGGTTCAGTAGGTTCCGTCGAACAAAAATAGTAACAAATATTAGCTTCTTGCTCCAGGGAGAAAATGAAATACCAGGAGCGTTTATATCTTCACACAAAAGGAAAATAACAATGCAATACACCACACCAAAACCAGTCAATCGAACAGACGTGAAAGCAGACTTCGTGAAGTATGAACAAAAGTACCGCGATCAATCAAAGACTCTCTCGCAATTCTTTGACAAGCAGGTTGTGAATCTGTGGGACGTTTCATTAATGAGTCCTGCCGAATTAATGGTTCTCAAGGAAAACAAAGCAAAGAAATCGGCTTGGAGCGCCTTGGTCATCTTGGAACTAAAAAATTGAGGAACAATAAATGCTAATAGAACGAAAACCAAACGCAGTAAAGATGCTTAGTGTACGAACTGACGTGGAGGCATTTAAAGAACTTCGATGCCTTATCGGAATCAATCAATAGTTCAACTTCTGTGCTGCTCCGATTGGCGATTTCTGATTTGCTAGGTAAGCAGAGGAAAATGAAGGCAAGGAACCTGGCTGAACTAATGAGCAATTAATAAGGAGAAGAATACAATGGATATGGAAAGAGCAATACTGACACCGGGAGCATATCAAGAGGTGTGCCTGATGAAGCGCCGAATAGAATTTCTAGAGTCATGCTTCACAATGGAATTCTTTGAGAACCCGAGATGTAGCTATGCATTTGAAGGAAATGTATGCCGATGTAGATGTGGATGTGAAAACATCAGCGAGAAACTTGCAGGATTCAGACGGGAGCGGAAGCATAAACGATGGAGTAAAGAGCCATGCTGCTTGACGACATCATTACCTTGCTACTGAGCGACAGACGGGAAGTCTTGAATCCGCTCTGATCAATACGAAGGTGCTTCTTCACCAGATCGGGCATAAGGAATTCGTTCTTGGGTGAGTAACGAACTCACTGGATACCCACATGAAGTTCAGGTTCCTCCTTATCGGATTGTTCAGTCACAGCCGTATGCCCATGTCACATGGGGCTACAACCAAGACACGAACTACTATCTCCCCATGTTCCACCTCAATGAGGCACAGCGGGAGGTCATTACCAAGGTGAAGGTTGATGGCTCAATAGGCACGATTGAGCGAAATGAAGGTATCTAGAGAAACAGCAAAGCTTCACAAGACCACTACCACCTGAATACGCAGCAGCCTTTCAGAAGCAATTGAGCCAGGGAACAAACATTCTAAAAATCTGGGGTTCGCTTGATATGGCTCAATACGAAGCAATCGTTATCCAAGTCCGTTCCCGCTTACTCGACTTCGCCTTAGAAACTTAGAGGCGTAGTTGGCACCAACGCTCCTGATGAACGGCTCATTGAGAAAGCAGCAACTGTTGATACCGGTCAAATGTTCAACACAGCAATCTTCATAAGTGGTGGCACCAATGTCATTGGCAGTACGAATGTTCAAGTTAACAATCAACAGGGCGATATTGACGGACTGCTAAAAGAAGTTGGGAAGCTTGGATATGATAAAGCGGAGCTTGAAGAACTTCGTCAGGCAGTCCTTGAAGATAAGTCTAAAGGTGAAAAGCCAACTATTACTGAAGGTGCGACCAGTAAGTGGTATCTGAAGGCATTAAAGAAAGTTGGAACAGGTATCAGGGATGCTGGCGTTGATATCATTTCCAAAGTCCTTAGTGAATCACTAAAGAACTATAACTAAGATGGCTTTAGCAAAAATGAACAAAAATCGTATGGTGAGGTTCTATCTGCCACTGGTGGTTGCAATCGTCATAGGTGGATGTGATTTCGACCCGTCTGCTATTACTGCAAAACAGAAAGAATTAGATGTCCCGTCTCACAAAGCTAGAGAACGCTCCTCCTGCTCCTGTGATTCCACCGACTCCGCCAATACCCACTGTCTTATGGGTTCAGAACCCAGGTGCATACCCTCGTGCATCTGCGTACTTCAACTCGAAATACGAATGTGCAGAAACCGCTGCTCAGTGGGGCTTTCCCGACGACAAAAAGGCAAAACAAATAGGGACTGATCCGTGGATTACTACTTCATAGAAAAGATAGTCGCAACAGCGATTCTCCAGTTAGTTGCCTGCCACAGGGCGTTCCCTATGCGGCGAAGTAATTGTCATGGACGCGAGAACAATAACGAATTGTGCTTCTTGCGATCATTATTCTGATCTTTGCGTATAGGTGGTTCTATCCCGCTGGAAGAAGAACCAAGCCAGAAAGGCTGAAGAAAAACGAGAACGGATGCGTACGGAAGTCGAGCCTTTGTATCAACAGTACCTACAGAAACGGAAGGAACTTACAACGAAATACGATCCCGAACGTAAGTTGCCAGAGTTCTCTATGAACGATCCTGGCATGTCGAAAGAATTACGTTAATGAGGTTGTTGCGTTAACTGAAGCCTACAAAGGCGTTCTAGTCATCAAGTTTGGTGACAGCGTCGTCATGCCAAAGTTAAAATGAAAACCTCTGCTTATATTTGTACCGCTGGCATAGAAAGTGACCTTTAAAAAAATCCAAGTATCTAAGCTGACGCTGCGCGTAGGCAGCTTGATACGGCGATTGACTTATGGTTTC